>NZ_LT629711.1:2628042-3942064 GCF_900104525.1 Pedococcus dokdonensis
CCCAGCGCGGTGGTGCTGCACACCCGGCGGATGACCGACCGGGCCGCGGCCGACGAGCTGGAGGCGGCCGCGCTCGAGGTGACCACGCGGCATACCGGCCTGCACGTCCTGCACGGCAAGCAGGTGGTCGAGGTGGGCGTGGTCCGGGCCGACAAGGGCACGGCCCTGGTGGCGCTGCGCGACGAGGTGGGTGCGCAGTCCGTCGCCTACTTCGGTGACGACGTGACCGACGAGGACGCGTTCCGGGCGCTCGGCGACGACGACGTCACCGTGAAGGTCGGCGAGGGGGAGACGGCCGCGCGGTTCCGGGTCGACGGCCCCGAGCAGGCGGCCGCCGCGCTGATCCGGCTGGCCCGGCTCCGCGCCTCCCGCTGACCCCTGCAGGAACCTTTGCTAGCAAAGGTTCCGGGGAGATGGACAGGTTGCAACCTGTCCGTCACACAGTTTCCTTTGCTAGCAAAGGAAACTGCAGTGGCTAGCGGGTGGGGGCGGCTCCGGTCGAGGCACGCACCACGAGCTCGGGGCGGAAGACGTACTCGGCCCGGGGCGACGGCTCACCGGCGATCTCGTCGAGCAGCGCGCGCACCGCGGCCTCGGCCATCGCCTGCACGCTCTGCCGCACCGTCGTCAGCGGCGGGTCGGTGAACGCGATCAGCGGCGAGTCGTCGTAGCCCACCACCGAGAAGTCGCCCGGCACCTGCTTGCCCGCCCGGCGGCCGGCGCGGATCGCCCCGAGCGCCATCAGGTCGGAGCCGCAGACGACGGCGGTGCAGCCCTTCTCGATCAGCCGGGCTCCGGCGGTGTCGCCGCCCTCGACCGAGAACATCGTGCGCTCGATCAGCTCCTCCACGTCGTCGCGCCCGAGCAGGTTGCGCATCGACGCCCGGAACCCGTCCACCTTGCGGATCACGGGCACGAACCGCTCCGGCCCCACGGCGAGCCCGATCTGGGTGTGGCCGAGCTGCACCAGGTGGGTGAGCGCCAGCTCCATCGACGCGACGTCGTCGTTGGAGATGAACGGCGCGTCGATGCCTTCCTGGTAGCCGTTGACCAGCACGATCGGCAGCTCCCGCTCCCGCAGGCTGGTGTAGCGCTCGATGTCGGTGGTGACGTCGGCGTGCTGGCCGGAGATGTAGATGATCCCGGCCACCCCGTGGTCGAGCAGCATCTGCACGTACTCGTCCTCGTTCACCCCACCCGGCACCTGGGTGCACAGCACGGGCGTGAACTGGTGCCGCGCCAGGGCGGTCTCGATGATCTGTGCGAAGGCCGGGAAGATCGGGTTGGTCAGCTCGGGGACGATCAGCCCGACCAGGTCGGCGGTCTTGCGCCGCAGCCGTGACGGGCGGTCGTAGCCGAGGATGTCGAGCGAGGTGAGCACCGCTTCGCGGGTCGACTCGGCCACCCCGGGCTTGCCGTTGAGCACCCGGCTGACGGTGGCCTCGCTGACGTCGGCGTGCGCCGCGATGTCAGCCAGTCTCGCCTTCATGGCGGTGACGGTAGCAAGAACTTGCAGGCCTGGCCGCCCACACGCTGCAAGATATTTCAGGTATGCCGCGTGGGCACCTCGGGTGCCCCACCCTGCGAAAACCTTTACATCCGCCGTGGCCACGACTCGACCGGTGCCTCTCACCGGCGTCTCAACGGAGGGCGCCAGCACTGGCGCAACGCCCCGGCCTGGGACAGACTGAGCCCACCGCGGACACCGATGTCGGCGGGAGCAGCACCCTTTACAACGGATCGTCCGGCACGTTCCTGCCGGTGAAGGAGAGGCAACGACGCCATGGCAACAGTCAAGTTCGACGAAGCGACCCGGCTCTACCCGGGCAACGACAAGCCGTCGGTCGACCGGCTCAACATCGACATCGAGGACGGCGAGTTCCTCGTCCTCGTCGGTCCCTCCGGATGTGGCAAGTCCACGTCCCTGCGCATGCTCGCCGGCCTCGAAGAGGTCAACGCCGGCAAGATCTGGATCGGTGACCGCGACGTCACCAACCTGTCCCCCAAGGACCGCGACGTCGCCATGGTCTTCCAGAACTACGCGCTCTACCCGCACATGACGGTGGCCGACAACATGGGCTTCGCGCTCAAGATCGCCGGCGTCGACAAGGGCGAGATCCGCAAGCGCGTCGAGGAGGCCGCCAAGATCCTCGACCTCGAGCAGTACCTCGAGCGCAAGCCGAAGGCCCTCTCCGGTGGTCAGCGCCAGCGCGTCGCGATGGGTCGCGCGATCGTGCGCTCCCCGCAGGTGTTCCTCATGGACGAGCCGCTGTCGAACCTCGACGCCAAGCTCCGCGTCCAGACCCGCACCCAGATCGCCTCGCTCCAGCGCCGACTCGGCGTCACCACCGTCTACGTCACCCACGACCAGGTCGAGGCCATGACGATGGGTGACCGCGTCGCGGTCCTCAAGGACGGCATCCTCATGCAGTGCGACAGCCCGCGCCGCATGTACGACCACCCGGACAACGTCTTCGTCGCCGGCTTCATCGGCTCCCCCGCCATGAACCTGCTCGACGTCGACGTGGCCGACGGCGGCGTCAAGGTCGGCGGCTCGACGGTCCCCGTCGAGCGCGCGATCCTCGACGCCTCGTCCGGCAAGAGCATCACGCTGGGTGTCCGTCCCGAGGACCTCGAGCTGACGACCGAGGGCCAGGGCATCCCGGTCACCGTGGACGTGGTCGAGGAGCTGGGCGCCGACGCCTACATCTACGGCTCCACCAAGGCCAGCCAGCACATCGAGGACGACGAGGACGAGGGCGTCGAGAAGCCGTTCATCGCCCGCGTCGACGGTCGCAAGCCCCCGCAGAAGGGCGAGACGGTCTACCTCGCCCCGAAGGCCGGCCACGTGCACGCCTTCGACGCCAGCTCCGGCCAGCGCCTCGGCGACTGACCGGGACAGCACCGTATGCCGGGTGGCCGGCTCCCGTTCGCGGGAGCCGGCCACACCGGTTTCCAGCCCGCCGCGACGCTGGGAGGATGACGACGTGGCCCTCGAGATCACCGCTGCCCGACCCGACCCGGCCCTGCTCGACCTGCCGTGGGAGCTCCCGCTGGAGACCTGGCCGGAGGACTACCTCGCGGCTCTGCCGCGCGGCATCTCGCGGCACGTGGTGCGGTTCGTCAAGCTCTCCGGCCGGGTCCTGGCGGTCAAGGAGATCAAGGCCGACATCGCGGCCAAGGAGTACCAGCTGCTGCGGATGCTGAACCGGCTCGACCTGCCGTGCGTCGAGCCGTTCGCCGTGATCAGCGGTCGCACCGCGGCCGACGGCACCCCCCTGGACGCCTGCCTGGTCACGCGGCACCTGCAGTTCTCGCTGCCCTACCGTGCGCTGTTCAGCCAGTCGCTGCGCCCGGACACCAGCACCCGGCTCATCGACGCCCTCGCCGTGCTCCTCGTCCGCGTCCACCTCATCGGCTTCTGGTGGGGTGACGTGTCCCTGTCCAACACGCTGTTCCGGCGCGACGCCGGTGCCTTCGCGGCATACCTCGTCGACGCGGAGACCGGTGAGCTGCACCAGGGCCTGACCGCGGGCCAGCGCGAGCACGACCTCGACATCGCCCGCGTCAACATCGCCGGTGAGCTGATGGACCTGGAGGCGGGCGGCTTCCTGGAAGCGGGGGTCGACCCGGTCGACACGTCCAACCGGATCGTCGAGCGCTACACCGAGCTGTGGGACGAGCTGACCGGCCTGGAGCGGTTCGAGCGCGGCGACCGGTGGCGGGTCGACGAACGGATCCGGCGGCTCAACGAGCTCGGCTTCGACGTGGACGAGCTGGCCATCAGCACCGACATCGGCGGCACCACGATCCAGATCCAGCCCAAGGTCGTCGACGCCGGCCACCACTCGCGTCGGCTGCTGCGGCTCACCGGTCTCGACGTGGAGGAGAACCAGGCCCGCCGGTTGCTCAACGACCTCGACTCGTTCCGCGCCGGTACCGACCGCCAGAACGACGACGAGGAGATCGTGGCGCACGACTGGCTGGCCAGGATCTACGAGCCGATCACCCGCACGGTCCCGCGCAGGCTGGCCGGCAAGCTCGAGCCGGCCGAGCTGTTCCACGAGGTGCTCGAGCACCGGTGGTACCTGTCCGAGCGCGCGGGGCACGACACGGCGATCGAGGACGCGATCCGCGACTACGTCGACAACGTCCTCCCGAACAAGCCCGACGAGGCGACCGTCGTCGGCGTCGACACGGTGGAGATGCCGGTCGTCGCCATGTTCGACGACACCTGAGTTCAAGCCCACATCAGCCACTCGGACGATATCGGGGCCAAACGACACCCTCGGGACTCCACCTCGCCAATACGGTGACGGCGACAACTTCTGCACCGCCTCCAAGGGGAGCTCATGACCCAGGCCCAGGCCTCCTTCACCACCCACGACCAGCTCGGACGGGGGACGTGGACCCCTGTCGCGGGCTGGTGGACACGCGTCGCCGCCCGCATCATCGACGAGCTGGTCCAGCTCGTCGGCATGCTCCCCTACATCATCGGGCTGGTCATGCTGATGGATGCCCAGGGCCTGACCGCCGGCGACGCCGTCAGCCCGTACGGCACGGTCCAGCCGGTCCGCCCCGTCGACCAGGCCACCCTGCTGATCAGCGTGGGCCTGATGGGGCTCGGCGGCATCCTCAGCCTGGTCATCTGGATCTGGAACCGGGTGGTCCAGACCGGCCGCACCGGACAGAGCATCGGCAAGGCGGCCATGAAGATCGTCCTGGTCTCGAGCACCACCGGGCGGCCGATCGGCGGTGGGATGGCCTTCGTCCGCGAGATCGCGCACGTCCTCGACGGCTTCTTCTACATCGGCTACCTCTGGCCGCTGTGGGACGGTCGGAAGCAGACCTTCGCCGACAAGCTGGTCGGCACCGTCGTCGCCAAGGACGTGCGCCAGGCGCAGTCGGACGAGCCGACCTGGGCCCAGCGCGCCCTCGCCTGACCGGCGGGCGCCCGCTGCTAGGTTGCGGGCGACACGAGGGGAAACCATGACCCAAGCACCACCGCCCGTCCCATCCGGCGCCGACCCCGCAGCGGGCTGGGCCGCGCCGGGAGGGTATGCCGGGCCGCCTGCGCAGTCCCGCTTCGACGGACCGTGGGGTCCGCTCGCGCCTTGGGGCACCCGGGTCCTCGCGATGCTCATCGACAGCCTGGTCTCGCTGATCGGGCTGGTCCCCTACATCGGGGGGATCATCCTGTTCGTCGTGGGCGCCCCGGACTCGCGCTACGACGACGACTACTCGGCGTTCGAGTACGCGCCTGCCCCGGACCCCGGCAGCCCCGGCCTGATGGTGGCCGGAGTCGTGCTCGTGGTCCTCGGACTGCTCGCGATGCTGGCGATCCAGCTCTGGAACCGCTGCTTCAAGATGGGCCGCACCGGCCAGAGCATCGGCAAGAAGGCGATGGGCATCCGCCTGGTCGACGAGCACTCCGGCCGCCCGATCGGCGCCGGCATGGCGTTCGTCCGCGACCTCGCCCACTACCTCGACGGGGCGGCCTACATCGGCTACCTCTGGCCGCTCTGGGACGACAAGCGGCAGACCTTCGCCGACAAGATCCTCAACACCGTCGTGGTCGAGGTCCCCAAGACCCCTTGACGCCGGTCTTTGAGGGATCCGACGGACCCTGGTCCGTCGGATCCCTCAAAGTCTCACCGCGCGGGGGTCAGGGACTGGTGCTGCCGTTGCTGAGCGCGGCGATCCCGATGACGAAGACCACGTAGAGGATGCCCACGACGACGCCGGCGATCGCCGACCACATCGCGAAGTTCTTGGCCTTCTTGGAGGAGTCCAGGGCGCCGGCCGCGTCGCCGGAGGCCCACTTGCTGTTGACCTGGGCCGCGAAGACGATCGACACCACCCCGAGCGGGAGGCAGCAGAACAGCGTCGACAGGATCGCCCAGACGAGGTAGTTCGGCGGCGGCGTGCCGTAGCCCCCAGCCGGCTGGTAGCCGCCGCCGGGCGGCGGGGGCGGAGGCGGAGTGCCGTAGTCAGACATGCAGTGGTTCCCTTCGGAGGTATGGTGCGCCGCCCTCCCCGATGGGCGCGGCAGGCCGAAACGCTAGCGGACCCGGTGGCGTACGCGTCGGCAGTCCCGCGTGGACGGGCCGAACGGACGAAGGAGGCCAGGCGGCCCCGCCACCTCCCGCGAGCGAGTCAGGCCGGCGACAGCCAGTTCCAGCCGGGCACGTTGCGCAGCACCCAGAAGGCCAGCACCAGGGCGAGCAGCCCGTAGAGGAGAGCCGCAGGCGCGACCCGGGTCCGTGGCCGGCCGAGCCAGAGTCGGCGGGACCACAGGACGAAGGCGACGAGGAGGCCCCCAGCGGCCAGCACCATCAACGGATTTCGGGCCAGGGCGCCGGCGAGGTCGCCGTGCGCGAGATCGTGCAGGCCACGCAGGGTGCCGCAGCCGGGGCAGTAGTAGCCGCTGAGGGCCAGGAAGGGGCAGGTCGGGTAGTGGCCCGGCTGGTTCGGGTCGACCAGCGCGACGGTGGTCATCACGGCCACCGTGGCGGTGGCGGCCAGGCCGGGCGCCCGCAGCGCCCCGAACCCCCCTGTGGCGAGGGGTGCGGGGCGCTGCGGTGCCACGGTGGACATGACTTGCTGCCGAGGCCTAGTTGTTGAGGTTCGGCAGGACCACTGCGAAGTAGATGGCGTTGACGACGACACCCACGACGGCCGCGATGATGGCGAACCGCTTCGCCTTCGCCGAGGAGTCCTGGGCGCCGGCGACGTCACCCGAGGCGTACTTGCCGTTGACCTGCGCCGCGAAGACGATCGACGCGATGCCGAGCGGGAGGCAGCAGAAGATCGTCGACAGGATCGCCCAGACGAGGTAGTTGGGCGGGGGCGTGCCCCCGGCGGTCGGCTGGTTGTAGCCGGGCGCGGGCGGCGGCGGCGGCGGCGGGGTGCCGTAGTCAGACATGGAAGTTCCCTTCGGGGTAACGGGCGCCGCTCCCCCGTGGGCGCGACTGCGCGAAACGGTAGCGGATCACCGCAGGCCGGTGGGGCATATCGGGCATCAGATGCCGCGGCGTCTCGCGATCTCGTACAACGCCACCCCGGTGGCGATACCGGCGTTGAGCGACTCGACGGACGACGCCATGGGGATGGAGACGATCTGGTCGCAGGTCTCCCGCACCAGCCGCGACAGCCCCTTGCCCTCCGAGCCGGTCACGACCACGATCGGCTCGGTGGCCAGCTCGAGGGCCGGGAGCTCGACGTCTCCGTCCATGTCGAGCCCCAGCACGAAGAACCCGGCCTTGCGGTACTCCTCCAGCGCGCGGGTGAGGTTCGGGGCCAGCGCGACCGGCACCCGTGCGGCGGCACCAGCCGACGTCTTCCAGGCGCTGGCCGTCATCCCGACCGAGCGCCGCTCGGGCACCACGACGCCGTGCCCACCGAAGGCGGCCACCGAGCGGATGATCGCGCCGAGGTTGCGCGGGTCGGTGATGCCGTCCAGCGCCACCACCAGCGGGGTGCCCGGTGCCTCGGGGTCGATGAAGTCCTGGGGGTGCGCGTACTCGTAGGGCGGTACCTGCAGGGCCAGGCCCTGGTGCACCGCACCGTCGGTCAGCCGGTCGAGCTCCCCGCGCGGGGTCTCGAGGATGGCGATGCCCTTGGCGGTCGCGGTCTTCAGCGCCTCGCGCACCCGGTCGTCCGAGTCGATCCGTCCCGCCACGTACATCGTGCTCACGGGCACGTCGGCGCGCAGCGCCTCGACGACGGAGTTGCGGCCGGCGACGATCTCGCTGGACGCCTTCCCCCGACGCGACCCGCCGCGGCTGGCACTGGGCCGGGCGCCGGGCTTGGACCCGCCGCGCTTGTCGGCCGCCTTCGCGATCCGGTTGGCCTTGTGCTTGGGCCGGTCCTCGGCCTTCGGCGTCGGTCCCTTGCCCTCGAGCGAGCGTCGCCGCTGGCCGCCGGACCCGACCTGCGGTCCCTTCTTGGACGCCCCCTTGCGGACGGCGCCACGACGCTGGGAGTTGCCAGCCATGGGTGTTCCTCTCAGCTCTCGCGGCGAGCGAGCGACCAGTTCGCTCCCGACGCCGTGTCCTCGATGACGATCCCGGCCGCGCCGAGCTGGTCGCGGATCGCGTCGGCCGTCGCGAAGTCGCGGGCGGACCGGGCGGCTGCCCGCGCCTCCAGCTGCACCTGCACCAACGAGTCGAGCGCCGCCTGCGCGTCACCCGCGCCGGTGTCGCTGACGCCGCCCCAGTGCGGGTCGAGCGGGTTCACGCCGAGCAGGTCGGTCATCGCCAGCACCGCCGCGAAGGCCGCTGCGAGCGCCGCGTCGTCGCCGTCGTCGATGGCCGTGTTGCCGGCCCGCACGGTGTCGTGAAGCACGGCGAGCGCGCCCGAGACGTTGAGGTCGTCGTCCATGGCGGCGGCATACGCCTCCGGCACGGTGGAGTGGTCCGGGGTGGTGGACGTGCCCTCGGGCAGGGCCCGGAGCGCACGGGTGAGGAAGCCCTCGATCCGCTCGACGGTCGCCTCCGCCTCGCGCAACGAGCCCTCGTGGTACTCGATGGTGGAGCGGTAGTGCGCGGAGGTGAGGTAGTAGCGCACGGCCAGCGGACGGGCCACCTTGGTCACCTCGGAGACCACCAGGCTGTTGCCGAGCGACTTGCTCATCTTCTCGCCACCGACGGTGACCCAGGCGTTGTGCAGCCAGTAGGTGGTGAAGCCGAGCCCCGCCGCGTGCGACTGGGCCTGCTCGTTCTCGTGGTGCGGGAAGCGCAGGTCGACGCCGCCACCGTGGATGTCGAAGGCGTCCCCGAGGTACTTGCGGGCCATCGCCGAGCACTCGAGGTGCCAGCCGGGGCGCCCCACTCCGAACGGGGTGGCCCAGGAGGCGGTGGCCGGCTCCGACTCCTTGCGACCCTTCCAGAGCGCGAAGTCGCGGGGGTCGCGCTTGCCGCGCGGGTCGGCGTCCTGCGCCGCCTCCATGTCCTCGATCTTCTGGTGGGTGAGCGAGCCGTACTCCGGGAAGCTCTCGACGTCGAAGTAGACGTCACCGCTGCCGTCCGTCGCGGCGTAGGCGTGGCCCTTGTCGACGAGGGTCTCCATCAGGGCCACCATCTCGGGGATGTGCCCGGTGGCGCGCGGCTCGTAGGTCGGGGGCAGCACGCCGAGGGAGTCGAGTGCGGCGGCGGTCGCGACCTCGTTGCGGTAGGACAGCGCGAACCACTCCTCGCCCGCCTCCTGCGACTTGGCGAGGATCTTGTCGTCGATGTCGGTGACGTTGCGCACCAGGGTCACGGCGTAGCCGTGCCGGCCCTCGAGCCAGCGGCGCAGCACGTCGAACGCCACCGCGAACCGCACGTGCCCGATGTGGGGTGCAGCCTGCGTCGTGAGCCCGCAGATGTAGATGCCGACCTTCCCCGGGACCAGGGGTTGGAAGTCGCGCAGCTCGCGCGCGGCGGTGTCGTACAGGCGAAGACTCACGCGCGCAAGGCTACCTGCGCGCGAGCGATCGCCCGAACCGTCGCGGTGCGGGCCAGCGGGATGCCGACCGTGGGCCGGGCCGCACTCCCGGCATGCCCCGAGTCAGTGACCCCGGTCGATCCACTCCTGCAGGTGTGGCGCCTCCGCCCCGATCACGGTCGAGTCGCCGTGCCCGGTCAGGACGACGGTCTCGTCCGGCAGCGTCAGCAGCCGGTCGCGGATCGACTCGACGATGGTCGGGAAGTCGCTGTAGGACCGCCCGGTCGCCCCGGGACCGCCGTTGAAGAGGGTGTCCCCCGTGAACACCACGTCGAGCGCCGGGGCGTAGAGGCAGCACGAGCCCGGGGTGTGGCCCGGCGTGTGGATCACGTGCAGGTCCACGTCACCGACCGTGATGACCTGGCCGTCGGCCAGCTCGTGGTCGGGGGTCACCGGATAGAGCTCGTCCCAGAGCATCCGGTCAGCCGGGTGCAGGTATGCCGGGGCGCGGGTGCCGTCGCACACCTCACCGACCGCGTTGATGTGGTCGTTGTGGGCGTGCGTAGAGATGACGGCCACCACCCGGCGCTCGAGGTCGATCGACTTCACGATGGTGCGGCCGTCGTGGGCGGCGTCGATGATGACGCACTCCTTGTCGTCACCCACGACCCACACGTTGTTGTCGACCTCCCAGCTGCCGCCGTCGAGCTCGAACGTTCCCGAGGTGACCACGCGGTCCACCCGTACGCCACCCGACGAGGGTGCGATGACCGGCATACCGCTGCTGTCGTCGTGCTCCGGCACCATCAGAGGACCACCACCGAGCGGAGGACCTCGCCGCGCTCCATCTTGGCGAACGCCGCCTCCACGTCACCGAGCCCGATCCGCTCGGACACGAACGCGTCGAGGTCGAAGCGGCCCTGCCGGTAGAGGTCGACCAGCATCGGGAAGTCACGGCTCGGCAGGCAGTCGCCGTACCAGCTGGACTTCAGCGCACCACCCCGCCCGAAGATCTCGATCATCGGCAGGGTGACCTGCTTGTCGGGAGTGGGGACGCCGACGAGGACCACGGTGCCGGCCAGGTCGCGCGCGTAGAACGCCTGCTCGTAGGTCTCGGGACGGCCCACCGCCTCGACCACGACGTCGGCACCGAAGCCGCCGGTGAGCTCCTTGATCCGCTCGACGACGTCCTCGGTCCGGCCGTTCACGGTGTGCGTGGCACCGAACGACCTCGCGCCTTCGAGCTTCCGGTCGTCGACGTCGACCGCGATGATCGTCGTCGCGCCCGCGACGGTGGCGCCGGCGATGGCGGCATTGCCGACCCCACCGCAGCCGATCACGGCGATCGAGTCACCACGGCCCACCCCGCCGGTGTTGACCGCAGCCCCGAAGCCCGCCATCACGCCACAGCCGAGCAGTCCCACGGCGGCGGCGTCGGCCTCCGCGTCGACCTTCGTGCACTGGCCCGCTGCCACGAGGGTCTTCTCGATGAAGGCGCCGATGCCGAGGGCCGGGCTCAGCTCGGTGCCGTCGGTCAGCGTCATCTTCTGCTTGGCGTTGTGGGTGTTGAAGCAGTACCACGGCTTGCCCTTGAGGCAGGCGCGGCACTGACCGCAGACCGCGCGCCAGTTGAGGATCACGAAGTCGCCCGGCGCCACCTCGGTGACACCCTCGCCCACCGCCTCGACCAGCCCGGCCGCCTCGTGGCCGAGCAGGAACGGGAACTCGTCGTTGATCCCGCCCTCGCGGTAGTGCAGGTCGGTGTGGCAGACACCGCACGACTGCACCCGGACGACAGCCTCGCCCGGGCCGGGGTCGGGCACGACGACGTCGACGAGCTCGACATCGGCTCCCTTGCTGCGGGCGATGACTCCCTTGACGGTCTGCGGCATGCGTGGCTCTCCTTGGTCGGTTCGCGGGTTTCGGTGCTCGAGCGTTCAGACGGCTTCAGGTCCGGGCGATGACGAGGGCGGTGGCGATGGCGGCGATCCCCTCACCGCGCCCGGTCAGGCCGAGACCGTCGGACGTCGTGCCGCTCAGGGAGACCGGCGCGCCGACGGCTGCGGTCATGGCCTGCTCGGCGAGGTGGCGCTGGGTGCCGATCCTGGGCCGGTTGCCGATCACCTGGACCGCGACGTTGCCGATCTCGAACCCGGCCTCGCGGACGATGCGCGCGGCCTCGGCGAGCAGGGTGCGCCCGGATGCCCCGGCCAGCTCGGGCCGGCTGGTGCCGAAGTGCGTGCCCAGGTCGCCGACCCCGGCGGCCGAGAACAACGCGTCGCAGGCCGCGTGGCAGGCGACGTCGGCGTCGGAATGCCCCTCGAGCCCGACCTCGCCCGGCCAGAGCAGCCCGGCGAGCCACAGCTCGCGGGAGCCGTCGGCGGCGAAGCCGTGCACGTCGACGCCGACTCCTGTGCGCGGCATACCGGAGGGGTCCATGACCCCATCCAACCATCCACACCCGAGCGCCGGCCGGGCGGAAAACCCGAGGAGCCACCCCGCCGACCGTCGGTAGGGTCGCCGCCATGAGCGAGCCCGTCGAGCCCACCCCGACTCCCCTGGCCGTGCCCGTCCTCAGCGGCACGCTGGTCACGCTGCGGCCGCACAGTGTGGGCGACCTCGACGCAGTCCTCGAGCGGTGCGTCGACCCGATGACGCAGCGCTACACGACGATCCCGTTGCAGTACACGCGGGAGATGGCTCGGGAGTACCTCACCGGGCTGCTCGAGCCGTCGCCTGCGTTCGCCTCGTGGGCGATCGAGGTGGAGGCCCGGTATGCCGGCACGATCGACCTGCGCTCCCTGCCGGTCGACGTCGGGGCCGGCGACCTGGGGTTCGTCACGCACCCGGCATTCCGCGGGCGCGGGGTGATGTCGGAGGCGGTGTCGCTGGTCGTCGGCCACGCGTTCGACACCCTGGGTTGGCAGACCGTCCGGTGGCAGGCCCACGCCGGCAACTGGGGCAGCGCCAAGGCGGTCTGGCGCGCCGGCTTCCCGGTGCCGGTCTTCGTGCCCGACCTGCTGCTGGAGCGCGGCAAGCTCGTCGACGGTTGGAACAGCACCCTCCACGCCGACAGCGACCGCCAGCCGGTCGCTCCCTGGGACGACGTGGTCGCCGCCCTCACCCGTTAGTCAGTGAGGTGGCGCTCGGGGTATCAACGGGCGCTATCGCGCGCGGTATCACCCCGAACCGGCGATGGTTGCCAGGGCGCTAGTCGGCGAGGTGGCGCTCGGCCAGGGCGAGGTCGTCGGGCGTCGTGACCTTGAAGGCCAGCGGATCGCCCTCGACGACGCGGACGTGCCCACCGACCCGCTCGACCAGTGCGGCGTCGTCGGTGGCCTGCTCGCCGGAGGCGTGGGCATGCGCCAGCACCTCCCGCAGGAAGGCCTGCGGCGTCTGGATCGCGCGCAGGGTCGCACGGTCGGGGGTGCCGGTGACCCGGCCGACGGCGTCGACGACCTTGACGGTGTCGGTGACGGGCAGGCCCGGCACGACTGCCGGGTGACCCGACCGCACCTCGTGGACCAACCGCGAGAAGAGGCTCGCGGGCGCCAGGGCCCGGGCCGCGTCGTGCACCAGCACGATGCCGTCGTCGGGGCGCAGCGCCGCGAGACCCGCAGCGACGGAGTCGGTGCGCTCGGCACCACCCGCGACCACGTCGACGTCCTCGGCGCGAGCGCACCGGGACGCGATCGCGCCCGCCTCCCTCAGGTGGGAAGCGGGCGCGACCACGACGACGTGGGAGACCTCAGGCGCATCGAAGGCGCGCCGGACCGCGTGCTCGAGCAACGGCATACCGGCCAGGACCACGAAGGCCTTGGGCTGGGTGGCGCCGAGCCGCGTGCCCTGTCCTCCAGCAACGAGGACGACGGCAACGCTCAGGAGGCGAGCACCTCGTCGAGGATGGCCTCGGCCTTGTCCTCGTTGGTCTTCTCGGCGAGCGCGAGCTCGGAGACGAGGATCTGGCGGGCCTTGGCGAGCATGCGCTTCTCGCCGGCCGACAGGCCACGGTCCTTGTCACGACGCCACAGGTCGCGGACGACTTCGGCCACCTTGATCACGTCACCGGAGGCGAGCTTCTCGAGGTTGGCCTTGTAGCGGCGCGACCAGTTGGTCGGCTCCTCGGTGTGGGGGGCGCGAAGGACCGCGAAGACCTTGTCGAGACCGTCCTGGCCGACGACGTCGCGGACGCCGATGTCCTCGCAGTTGTCGGCAGGAACCTCGATCGTCAGATCGCCCTGGGCCACCTTGAGCTTGAGGTAGATCTTCTCCTCGCCCTTGATCGTGCGGGTGTTGATTTCTTCGATCAGTGCCGCCCCGTGGTGGGGGTACACGACCGTCTCGCCGACCTTGAAAACCATGTGTTGTTTTCCCCTTTCGCGACTCTCAGAATATCACGACACGCCGAGGTCAGGAAAGCCGAGCCGACAGCGTTTGCGCAGGTCAGCGACCCGCAAACGCATTGCAGCGCAACGATTTCGGTCTTGACAGAATGGCCTTTTCCATGCAACGCGTGCGGGTGCGCGCAACGGAGCAGGTGGCCGGTAGTCTGTCCCCCGTGACCCGCCGAACCTCGCCGGCCCCGTTCTCCGGAGGCCGTCCCGCCAGCCCGCGCCCGTCCTTCCGTCGCGTCGTCCCGGTGGCCGTGGCTGCCGCCGCGCTGGCGCTGTCGGCCTGCCAGACGCAGTCGCCGATCCAGACCGACGTGCCCTACGTGGCCGCCGACGGGGTGCCCGTCGACCTCGGCGCGGTGCAGCTGCGCGACCTCGTCGTCATCAGCAGCGGCAAGGACAAGGCCGGCGTCCTGTCCGCCGCGGTCAGCAACAACGGTGGCGAGGCGCAGCGCATCGCCTTCTCGGTCGGCCAGGGTGCGCCGGTGTATGCCGAGTCGCCGGCGCACAGCGAGCGTCGCCTCTCCGACGAGTCCCAGGTGCAGCTGCCCAACCTGCCGGTGGGTCCCGGTGACGTGGTCACCCTCAACGTGCAGACGCCCACCGCGCCGGCCGTGGTCGTCGTGGTGCCGGTCCTCAAGGCCTCCGGTTACTACGCCTCACTGGCCCCCACTGACGCACCCACCCCCTCCACGACCGCCACCCCCTGACACCGCCTGACACCCCGGCGACGCCGCACGCTTCCCGTCGGATGTCGCTGAACCTACGGTCGCCGGGCGCAAGCATCGGTGCCGGCTGACGCGTCGCCCGCCCGAGAGCTTCAGGGCCGGTACACCTCGCGTCGGTGCTCGACCCTCAGGACCACCACCTCGCCGGCGCCGTCGTTGAGGCGGTACAGGACGCGATAGGTGCCTCGCCTGGCGGAGCGAATGCCGGACAGGTCGCCACGCAGCGGCTTGCCCACGCGCTGCGGGTTGTCGACGAGCGCGCCCGTGAGGAACCCGACGACCGCGGCGGCGACCGCCTCGGGCCGTCCAGACTGGATGGCACGAACGGCGGGCGGCGTCAGGACGAGCTCGTAGGGTGGGTGGTCGCCACTCACGAACGCAGTGCGCGAACTGCTTCGACGCCGCGGACCACGTCGCCGGACGCATAGGCCGCATCCGCCTCGCGGATGTCGGCCAGCGCCTGCGGATCACTGAGCACCGCGAGGGTTTCCTCGAGCTCGGCCAGGTCGGACGGGCTGAGGATGATGGCCGCGGGGTAGCCGTTGCGAGTGACCGTGACCCGGTCGTGCTCGCGCTCGACGCGGTCGATCACCTCACTGAAGTGGTTGCGCACATCGCGCAGCGACTCGATGCTCATGACCACAATTGTGGCGCTCCCCAGCTCCACGTGCAAGGGCGGACTGGCCGACGCCGACGCCATGGCAGCCTCGCGGGTCAGGCGTTCGGGAGCATGGGGCAGGCCTGAAGGGTGGGTTCGTGGCCTCTCGACCGGAGTCAGTCGGACTCGAACTTGTAGCCCAGACCGCGCACGGTGACGATGTGCCGCGGGTCGGCGGGGTCGGGCTCGATCTTGGCCCGCAGCCGCTTCACGTGCACGTCGAGGGTCTTGGTGTCGCCGACGTAGTCACTGCCCCAGACCCGGTCGATCAGCTGCATGCGGGTCAGCACCCGCCCGGTGTTGCGCAGCAACATCTCGAGCAGCTCGAACTCCTTGAGCGGCAGCGGCGTGGGCTGCCCGGACACCGTCACGATGTGCCGCTCGACGTCCATCCGCACCGGACCTGCCTCGATCGTCGCGGGCAGCAGGTCCTCGGGCTCGGCCAGGCGACGCAGCACCGCCTTGATGCGAGCCAGCAGCTCGCGCGACGAGTAGGGCTTGGTGACGTAGTCGTCGGCGCCGATCTCGAGCCCGACGACCTTGTCGATCTCGCTGTCCTTGGCGGTCAGCATGATGACCGGCACGTTGGAGCGCGACCGGATCTGGCGGCACACCTCGGTGCCCGAGAGGCCGGGGAGCATCAGGTCGAGCAGCACGAGGTCGGCGCCGGCGCGGTCGAAGTCCTCCAGCGCCTCGGGGCCGGTCTCGGCCACGGCGACCTCGTAGCCCTCCTTGCGCAGGAGGTAGGACAGCGGGTCGGAGAACGAGATCTCGTCCTCGACGACGAGGATGCGGGTCATACGCGGGGCTCCACCTTCTGTGCAGATGAGGGTTGGGAGTGATCGGTATGCGGTGGGGGCGCGCTCTGGCGGGCGTCGGCCCCGGCGGATCCACCGGTGCGGTCGGCGGCGGCGGGCAGCCGGATCGTGAAGGTCGACCCGCGCCCCTCCTCGCTCCACACGGTGACGTCGCCGCCGTGGTTGGCGCAGATGTGCTTGACGATGGCGAGCCCGAGGCCGGTGCCACCGGTGGCGCGCGACCGCGCGTCGTCGACCCGGTAGAAGCGCTCGAAGATCCGGCCCTGCTCCTCGGCGGGGATGCCCTGGCCCTGGTCGGTCACGGTGATCTCGACCATCTCGTCGTTCAGCCGGCCGCCGACGGCGACCCGCGTGCCGGGCTCGGAGTAGGCGACGGCGTTGCCGATCAGGTTGCGCACGGCCGTGACGAGCAGGTCCTCGTCACCGAACACCTTGAGGTCGGGGGCGCACGCCTCCGCGATCTCGATCTGCTTGGCGTCGGCGCCCACCCTGGAGTAGTCGATCGCCTCGCGCACCGCGGCGGTCACGTCGACCAGGCGCGGCTCGTGCAGCGTGTCTGCCACCTGGAGCCGCGACAGGTCGACGATCTCCTTCACCAGCTGGGCCAGTCGGTGGCTCTCGACCTGCATCCGCGAGGCGAACCGCTCGACCGCCTCGGGGTCGTCCTTGGCGTCCTGGATCGCCTCGGCGAGCAGGCCGAGGCCACCCACGGGCGTCTTCAGCTCGTGGCTGACGTTGGCGACGAAGTCGCGGCGGACCTCCTCGACCCGGTGGGCCTGGGTGTGGTCCTCGACCAGCAGCAGCACGTGGCTGCTGCCCAGCGGGGCGACCCGGGCCTGCATGATCGAGCGCCCCTGGCCCAGCGGTCCTCGGGCCAGCTCGAGCTTGGCCTCCCGGATGACGCCGTCACGGCGCACCTGTCTCGCCAGGTGGCGAAGCTCCCCGTGCACCAGCTCGCGACCCTTCACCAACCCGTAGGCGGTCGCCGAGGGAGAGTTGTTGATCACCTCGTCGGCCGAGTCGACCACGATCGCACTCGACCGGAGCACGGCGAGGACGTCCGCGACCCCGGCGGGCAGCGGCACGACCGGTGCGGTCGGCGGCATACTCGTCTGCTGCCGCTCGGAGTAGCGCACGGCGACGACGGCCAGGGCGCCGGTCAGGAGCCCGGCGAACCCGGCCAGCACGGCGGCACTGGTCGCATCCACACCATCAATGTACGGTGCGCCGAGGGTCGGTCGGAGCACGGAACGGGCCTCCCGGGCACGACGTCCCCAGATGTTCACCTGAGGTCACCCGACCGTTCACTGCCCCGTGGGAGCCTCGGCTCGCACGCACCAAGGCACCACCCGTGCCCTCACCCATAGGGAAGCAATGCGCGACGCCTTTCACGAGGACCTGGACACCATCTCCGACCAGCTGGTCGAGATGACCCGTCTGGCCGGGTCCGCCATGTCCCGGGCCACCACGGCCCTGCTCGACGCCGACCTCAAGCTCGCCGAGTCGGTCATCGAGGCCGACAAGGAGCTCGACCGGCTCCGCGAGGACCTCGACGCCCTCTCCATCGACCTCCTCGCCCGCCAGCAGCCGGTCGCCACCGACCTGCGGATGGTCGTCACCGGCATGCGGATGAGCGCCGACCTCGAGCGGATGGGCGACCTCGCGCGCCACGTCGCCAAGGTCGCGCGGCTGCGCTACCCGGACTCGGCCGTGCCCGCCGACGTCCGCGCCACGATCCTGCAGATGGGCCAGGTGGCCGAGCGGATCGTGGCCAAGTGCGGTCAGGTCATCGCGGCCAAGGACGTCGAGGACGCCAAGACGCTCGAGCGCGACGACGACGCGATGGACGAGCTGCACCGCACGCTCTTCGGCCACCTGATCGACGGGTCGTGGAAGCACGGCACCGAGGCGGCCGTCGACATGACCCTGGTGGGTCGCTACTACGAGCGGTTCGCCGACCACGCCGTGTCGGTCGCCCACCGCGTCGTCTACCTGGTCACCGGCGAATGGGATGTCGCCGAGGACCACGAGGAGCAGGAGGACCGCGCCAGCGAGCTGCGGTGACCCCTGCTCGACGCCTGTCCTTTCGGGACAGAAGGGCCCGGTATGCCGTGGGGGCGGCACACCGGGCCCTGTTGCGTCCGCGGCGCCTGCGCGTCGCCCGCCGAAAGTCCTCGACGGCTCTCAACCTCGGGCACACTGACGCGCGTCTAGGGGGTCATGAGCACCATCGCTGACGTGGAGGGGAGGGTCGCCGTGCAGGCCACGGAGGAGGAGTTCGCGCGCTTCGTGCAGGCGCGGTGGGACCAGCTGGTCCGCACCGCCTACCTGCTCACCGGTGACCGGGGGCGCGCGGAGGACCTCGTGCAGCAGGTGCTGGTCAAGGTGCACCGCCGCTGGGGGCACGTCGCGACGGTGGAGTCGCCCTACGCCTACACCCGCGCAGCGCTGGCCAACGAGTCCGCCTCGTGGTGGCGCCGGCGGCGGGTGGCCGAGACGCTGGGTGAGCTGCCGCTGCACGCCGACCGCGCGCCCGGCGACGCGTATGCCGCCTACGACACCCGCGACGAGATCGCCCGCGCCGTGCTCGCGCTCCCCCCGCGGATGCGGGCGGTCGTGGTGCTGCGCTACTTCGACGACCTGTCCGAGGCCGACACGGCGGCGGCGCTGGGGATGTCGGTCGGCTCGGTGAAGAGCCAGGCCTCCCGCGGGCTGGAGCGGCTCCGCTCGGTCCTCGCCCCCACCACGACGACCGACCAGACCGACAGCGACGGCACCGGCGAGAGGAGCCTGGCATGAGCATCGAGACCCAGCTGCGCGAGGCCCTGTCGGCCCGTGCCGACGAGGTGGGCGGGTCCGTCGGCGACCCCTACGCGCGGGTGTCCGGCGCCATCGTCACGGACCGTCGGCGCCGGCGCACCGCCGCGCTGGCCGGTGTCGCGGCGGTGGCTGCCCTGGCCGTCGCGATCCCCAGCCTGTCCGGCACGGCCGGTCGGCACACGACGACGCCCGCGAGGACGACGACCCAGCTCGTTCCCGGACCGAGCGACCCGCGCTGGGGGTCGATGGCGACCTGGCCGACGAGGGGTTCGCTGGCCTCCGACACCGCGTTCGTCACCGAGGCAGGCGACCGTCTCGCGACGGGTGACCAGAACAACGTGCTGTATGCCGGCGAAGTGGGCGGGCGCCGTGTCGTCGTGTCCTGGTCGCTGTCCGTGGGGACCGACTCGCGCACCGAGCAGCTCCACCTCGGCATCGCGCCCAGCGGAGCCCCCGCCGAGGAGCTGGTCACCAGCGTGGCCGAGGGGGCCGCGGCTTCCCAGGACGTCGTGCTGGCCCGGCTGGGGATGCGCCCCGACTCCCCACTGCTCGTCCTGACGACCCCGGCGACCAGGTCCGGCGAGGTCTCGGCATCGGCCAGGGTGAATGCCGACGGCTCGGCGACCCGCACCCCCTGGCAGCGGTTCGACCTCACCGACGGCACCGGCGTCATCGACCTGCGGAACTCTCCGACCTTCCTCACCCGGGTGAAGGTCGGCGAGTACGACGGGCAGGCGACCGGCCTCGTCGACGGGGTGGGCGCGACGACCCAGCCGGCCATCTGCCTCGACCTGTGCAAGGACTTCGACGAGCGCTTCGTCGCGGCCACGACCTCCGGGGTCGCGCAGCAGCTCGGCGTCTCCGCCGACCAGGTCTCGACCACGCTCGTCTACTCGGGTCCGGCGGACGCCGTGGTCGCCGGTGCCGCTGGCGTCACCGATGCGACGGACGGAACGCTGCGGCTCGTCGTCGCCGACAGCCGGGTGGGTGATGCCCTGCTGCGCAGCGCACTGCTCGTGCACTCCGCGAAGGACGGCGCCGAGACCCAGGAGCTGCTCACCTCGGTGCCGCTGGACACCCGGGAGGGCCAGCCCGCTCCCTTTGTGCTGAAGGGGCTCCTGCCCGACGCAAAGCAGCTTCGCTACCAGGTCTTCGCTCCGGGGGCTGCCCAGGTGCAGCTCGTCTCGGACGTGCCGAGCATCTACCCGGACTCGGCCAAGGTCACCGTCACCCGCGACAGCGCGATCCTGACCACGCAGGGGCCGAGCGACGTCGAGTCGCCCTACCGGGTGGCGACCTACGACGCCTCGGGAGCGCTGACCGGCACCTGGCCGCTGGAGCCGCCGAGTCGCAACGACCCCTTCGACACCCAGCCGTGACAGCCGGTGACGCGGGTCAGCGGCCCTGGCTGGCGACCGCTGCAGCGGCCTCGGCGGCGGCCACCGGGTCGAGGTACTGAGCGGGCTCGGTCGGCAAGAAGTCGTCGCCGAGGGTGTAGACCAGCGGCTGGCCGGTCGGGATGTTGAGCGCGGCGATGTCCTCGTCGCTGATGCCGTCGAGGTGCTTGACCAGCGCGCGCAGGCTGTTGCCGTGGGCGGTGACGAGCACCGTCTCACCGGCCCGCAGGTCGTCCTGGATGGCGCCCTCCCAGTAGGGCATCATCCGGGCGATGACGTCCTTGAGGCACTCGGTGCGCGGCACCTCGATGCCGGCGTAGCGCGGGTCGTCGCTCTGGTCGAACTCCGAGCCGACCTCGATCGGCGGCGGCGGGGTGTCGAACGAGCGTCGCCACAGCATGAACTGCTCGTCGCCGTACTTGTCTCGGGTCGCGGCCTTGTCGAGGCCCTGGAGGGCGCCGTAGTGCCGCTCGTTGAGCCGCCAGTCGCGCCGCACCGGGATCCAGTGCCGGTCGGCGGCATCCAGCGCCAGGTTGGCGGTCGTGATCGCGCGCCGCAGCACCGAGGTGTGCACGACCGTCGGCAGGACTCCCTTGTCCTTCAACAGCCGTCCGCCGTTGACCGCCTCGGCCCGACCCTGGTCGTTGAGGTCGACGTCGACCCAGCCGGTGAAGAGGTTCTTGGCGTTCCAGTCGGAGTGCCCGTGGCGCAGCAGGATCAGCGTGTATGCCATGCCGCCAGCCTAGCGAGCGCGCCAGCACCGTCCGAGCCGGTGGCCACGCCTCAGGACTCGGCCGGCCCGGGGTCGCCGTCGCGCTGCAGGATCGGGCGGAACGCCTCGAGGTTGCGCAGCGACTCACCCCGCGACACGCGCCAGTCCCACTCCTTGCGCATGCTCGTGATGAAGCCAATCGCCAGCAGCTCGTTGAAGTGCGAGTCCGCGGCCTCCAGCACGACCCCCAACAGCTGGTCGAGGTAGGCCGCGTCGACACCGCTTGCGGGCACCCGCCCGGTGACGTAGACGTCACCGGCCTGGTCGATCGAGTAGGCCAGCCCGGGCAGGCGGAGGTTCTTGCGCAGGAGGTAGCGGTAGAACGTCTCATGGTCCTCGTCGGGGTTGCGCATGACGAACGCGGAGACCGAGAGGGTGTCGCCCGCGACCACCAGCGAGACCACCGTCTTGAGCTTCTTCTCGCCCGGCAGGGTGAGCACGAGCTCGCCGTCGCGGGCACCGCCCTCCCACTCGATCCCGGCGTCGGCGAGGTAGTCCTGGACCACCGACAGCAGCGCGGAGGTGCCGGCAGCAGAGGTCACGGGACGACCGCCGCGGGGATGCCGGCCAGCACGCCGTTGGGCGATGGGGCGTCCTTGGACTGGGCCCGCGCGCGACAGGCCTCGACGTAGACCTCATAGAGGCGCTCGGTGGTGCGGTCCCAGCCGAACAACGCAGCGTGCTCGATGGCCTTGCGGCTCAACGCTTCTCGTTGCTGCGGGTCGATCAGGAGCTGTTCGAGGGCGAGCGACCAGACGTGGGGGTCGTGGCCCTGCACGAGCACTCCGGCGTCGCCGACGGCGGTGGGCAGTCCACCCACGTCAGCGGCCACCACGGGCGTGCCGCACGCCTGTGCCTCCACCGCGACGAGCCCGAACGACTCGGAGTGCGAGGGCACGGCTACGAGGTCGGCGGCGCGGTACCAGTCGGCGAGCTCGTCGCGCGGCACCGGTGGCACGAACCGGACCTGGGCGCTGATGCCGAGCCCCTCGGCGAGCTCCTGGAGGCCGCGGGGATGGGCCAGGCCAGAGCCGGACGGGCCACCCAGCACCGCGACGACGAGCTCACCGGCCCAGTCGGGGTGCCGGCCCAACAGCTCGGCGGCCGCCTTGACCAGCACCTCGGGCGCCTTCAGGGGCTGGAGGCGCCCGACGAAGAGCAGCACCTTGGCGTCCTGGGGCAGCCCCACGGCGGCACGCGCCGCCCGTGGGTCACCCGGCGAGAACAACGACAGGTCCACCCCGGGAGGCACGACGACCACCTTGTCGGGGTCCGCGGCATACAGGTCGATCAGCTCGTTGCGCTCGCCCAGGGTGTTGGCGATCAGGCGGTCGGCGGCCTCCACCACCTGGACCTCGCCGATCTCGCGGCCGGGCGGTTCAGGGGTGTCGCCCTCGGCGAGGTGCTGGTTCTTCACGCGGGCCATCGTGTGCATGGTGTGCACGAGCGGCACCTGCCAGCGGTCTGCGGCGAGCCAGCCGACCTGCCCCGAGAGCCAGTAGTGCGAGTGCACCAGGCTGTAGTGGCCCTCCGGCTCGTGCGCCCCGGTGCGCATCACGCCGGCAGCGAAGGCGCACAGCTGGCCGGGCAGGTCGTCCTTGCCGAGGCCCTCGTAGGGGCCGGCCGTCACGTGGCGCACGGTGACGCCGGGTTCCACCTGGACCGTCGGCGGCAGGTCGGCCGTCGTCGTCCGGGTGAAGATCTCGACCTCCACGCCCCGCTTGGCGAGCTGGTGGGCCACCTCGACGACGTAGACGTTCATGCCGCCCGCGTCACCGGTGCCGGGCTGCTCCAACGGGGAGGTGTGGACACTGAGCATCGCGACACGGTCGATGCGGTCGCAGCAGCCCATGTCGCGAGTCTGCCACGCGGTCCCGAGGGGCTACGAGGTGGAGGTCGGGACGGGGCGTGCCTGGGACGAGACGGTGAGGAAGCACCCGTCGGTCCAGACGTGGATGTCGGTGCGTCCCTCGGCACGGATGTCGACGCCGCGGGCGACCCGCTGGGGGCCGATCCCCACGTCGGTGCCCAGAAGGGTGGAGAACACCGCCCGCCCCTCGACCGCCCCGGGGTCGACCCACGCGGCGGAGTTGCGCAGGTTCACGGCCGGCAGTCCTGGCCGGATGCCGATCGTCTGCGGCTCGCGGTTCAGGTGCCAGACGATGCCGTCGGCGCCGATGACGGAGGCGCCGACCCGGACGACCCCACCACCCGCCTCGATCCGCAGGGTCAGCGGCAACGTGCGCGACCCGTCCCCGACCGTGCCCAGGTAGGTGGCCCGCCCGGGCAGGAAGACCAGCTCGGTGATGGTGACGTTGTCGAACCGCCGGGTGACCCGCTCGCGGGTGTGACCGTCGGAGCCGGTGGTCGCGTCGCCCTCCACCGCAGACAACATCGACCCACCGATCACGGTCTGCAGGAGCAACGAGCTGTCCCGGTTGACGCGGAGGCCGTCCGAGTAGAGCGAGACGGTCACCCCACCGCCGAGGGTCGCGACACCCTTCGCGTCGGCCCCGACGGTCAGCAGGCCCGGGGGCACGTCGACGAAGCCCTCGCCGCGCCCGACCCACCCGGGCACGCTGGTGGCCAGCCCGAGCAGGCCCAGCGCGAGCAGCGAGGCCACGAGGGCGACCATGCTGCGGCTGACGTCGCGCCTGCGCCACCTGACCAGGCGGTTCCTCAGCAGCTGAGTCGCACCCGGGGTCACCCACAGAGGATGGCAGACCGGCCCGGGTGTCGCTGCGCCACCTACGCTGGGGTGGTGGCTCAGCAACGCCCGGTGGGCACGATCACCCGCGGCACCACCAACCCCAACCGGCTGCGTCGCGTCGACCGGTGGCTGGCCGGCCCCGAGGCCTGGCGGCTGCGCCGGTCACCGACGGCGCCGGTCGTGGTCGACCTCGGGTATGGCGCGTCGCCGGTCACCGCGGTCGAGCTGCACGACCGGCTGCGGCGGGTCCGCCCGGACGTCGAGGTGGTCGGCATCGAGATCGAACCGGACCGGGTGGCGCTCGGCGCACCGCTCGAGCGCGACGGGCTGTCGTTCCGGCTCGGCGGATTCGAGGTGCCGCTGGACGGGCGCGACGCCACGGTGGTGCGGGCCTTCAACGTGCTGCGGCAGTACGACGAGTCCGAGGTGGCCGCGGCCTGGGCGACCGTGCAGTCGCGGCTCACACCGGACGGCCTGCTCGTCGACGGCACCTGCGACGAGCTCGGCCGCCGCAGCGCCTGGATCGCGGTCGACCGCTCGGGCCCGGTGTCGCTCAGCCTCTCGTGGCGGCTGCGTGGGCTGGACCGCCCCTCCGACATCGCCGAGCGGCTGCCCAAGTCCCTCATCCACCGCAACGTCGACGGCGAACCCGTGCGCGACTGGCTGCAGGCCCTCGACCAGGCCTGGCTGCGGGCCGCCCACCAGGCCAGCTTCGGGGTTCGGCAGCGCTTCCTGGCGACTGTCGATTCGGTGCGTGACCAGGGTTGGCCGGTGCTCGACGGACCCAGCCGCTGGCGGCTCGGCGAGGTCACCGTCGATTGGTCGGCCGTCGCCCCGGGCTGAGCCGGTCAGCCGTCGTCAGTCGTCGCGGGCGTAGTCGTCCTCGAGCCGCACGATGTCGGCCTCGTCGAACTCTCCGTAGGCGATCTCGAGCAACCGCCCGGTGCGCTCACCACGGTTCGCCATCCGGTGCACCGCGTTGCACGGCACCCAGACCGACTCCCCCGGCGCGGCGCTCCACGTGCGCTCGCCGACGGTCACCTCGATCGGGACGTCGAGCACCTGCCAGAACTCGCCGCGGTGGTCGTGCGTCTGCAGCGAGAGCCGGTGACCGGGCTCGACGGTGATGATCTTGACGGTGACGCGCTCGTTCGAGACGAACTGCTGGAACCGCCCCCACGGGCGCTCCTGCGTGAAGATGCCGTCCCGCGGGTCGGCCATTGCGGCCACGTCGGCCTGCTCGGTCATGCTCTTCCCTCCGTCGTGCTGGTTCCCCATCAGACGCGCTCGGCCGCCGAAGGTGTCGTCCCGTCGCAGTCGGACTGCCGTCCGGGGTTCACCACGGCCCGTAGGGTCCCATGTGCTGGCCACCGCGACCACCGCCACTGACCTGACGGAGGGCGGGTCGCACGTCGGCCATGTAGATCGCCGCCGCGACGACGGCGATCAGCCCGATCGAGAAGGTCAGGTTGGATCCGATCGACACGAAGCCGAGCAGCGTCGCGACACCGAGGATGATCGACCAGAACTGCTTCGTGCGCTTGCCCGCCGCCACGAACGCGTCCGGACGGTGCCGCACCGCGTCGACGAGTGCGAACACCTCGAGGGCGAAAGCGGCCACGCCCAGCAGCAGCGTGACGATGCCTTGAGCGGTGAACAATCCGGAGAACATGGGGACAGCCTACGGGTCCGAGGAGCCCCGCACGGTCAGACCTCGACCACCAGCGTGACCGGACCGTCGTTGACGAGGCTGACTTCCATCATCGCGCCGAACCTCCCCGTCGCGACCTCGATCCCCCGCTCCCGCAGCGCCGCCACGAGGGCATCCACGAGGGGCTCGGCGACCGGCCCGGGAGCGGCCGCACCCCACGACGGCCGACGCCCCTTGCGGGTGTCGGCGTAGAGCGTGAACTGGCTGACCACCAGCACCGGCGCGCCCTCGTCGACGACGGACCGCTCGTCCCGCAGGATCCGCAGGTCGCCGATCTTGCGCGCCAGCGCGCTCACCTGGTCGGGCCCGTCGTCGTGGGTCACGCCGACCAGCGCGAGCAGGCCCGGGCGCTCGATCGACCCGATCACCTCGCCGTCGACGCTGACCGAGGCACTGGTCACGCGTTGCAGGACGGCACGCACGTCGGGGCGCTCGCGTCAGAGGTTGACGGCGACGATGGCACCGACCGGCTCGCCGTGCCCGAGCACCGGAGAGTGCTCGAGCTGGGCCAGGGCCGCCGACTCCACGCCGATCCGCCGCAGGGCAGCCGCGAGGATCACCGGCTTCGCCCGCGGGTAGCCGTCGGCGACCTTGACGGCGACGCCGCGCCCGTCAGCCAGCCCCACGGCATACACGGACTCGGCACCGTCCTTGGCGATCAGCCCGGGCGTCGCCTCGATGAGCGCGGTGACGTCGCGGCCGGTGCCGCCGAGGTAGGCCGGGTTGTCGCGGATCGCGTCGGCGACCTCGGCCTCGTGGGTGCCCGGCTCGGCGGACGCCATCCGGCCGAACGCGCGGGCCAGCCCGGCCAGGGTCACCGCCATGACGGGGGCGCCACAGCCGTCGACGGCGACCGCGGTGATCTCGTCGCCGGTGAGCTCGGCGAGGGTCTGCGCGATGGCCTGCTGGAGCGGGTGGTCGGCGTCGCGGTAGGTCGCGGTGTCCCAGCCGTTCACGACGCAGGTGGCGAGCATCGCGGCGTGCTTGCCCGAGCAGTTCTGGGTGATCGGAAGCTGGCCCCCGCCGGAGCGCAGCACCGCTTCACGGGCCTCCTCGTTCACCGGGTAGTCGGGGGTGTTCTGGAGCGCCCCCTCGGTCAGCCCGACGGACGCGAGCATCTCGCGCACCGCCGCGACGTGGAAGTCCTCGCCCGAGTGGCTGGCGGAGGCGAGCGCGAGGTGCGCCGACGGCATGCGCAGGCCGGCCCGCACCATGGCGAGCGTCTGGACCGGCTTGTTGGACGACCTCGGGAAGACCGGGTCGTCGACCGCGCCCAGGGCGAGCAGGTGGCTGCCGTCAGCAGCGGTCGCAACCACCGACGCCCGGTGGGCCGACTCCACGAAGCCACCCCGCACGTAGTGCGCGAGGACCGGTGCCTGGTCGAGGGCGGGAGGGGTCTGGCTGGACGGCGGGGTATGCGGCGTGCTCACCGTCCGAGCCTAGCCACCGACCCCGCAGGGGTGGCGCCGGGGACGAAGACGTCCGGTTTGCGGCCTGCCGCACGGCTGCTGGGCGTGCCACGCTGGCTCATGGCCATCAACTCGGGGAAGGGCTACTCGGCCGGCGCCTTCGCGCTCGAGCTCGAGGGAAAGCTCGTGGGGTTCGTGCGCAGCGTCGAAGGTGGAGGCGTTCGGGGCGACGTCGTCCACGAGCCACCGGGCCCCGACGGGGTCGTGCACAAGCACCTGGGTGGGGTGCGGTACGACGACATCGTCGTCACCAGTGCGCTCCCGGAGGGCGACTGGGCTGCCTGGCTGACCGCCTTCCTCGAGGGCAAGGCCCCCCAGCACGACGGCGCCGTCATCTTCCTCAACTACAGCTACCAACCGGTCCGGCGACTGGAGTTCCGGCACGCCACCATCGTGTCCCTGACCTTCCCCGAGCTCGACGCGGCGGGCAAGACAGCCGGCTACCTGACCGTGACGCTGCGTCCCGAGGAGGTCGTCGAGTCCCCGGCGACCGGCTCGGTCAAGGCGACGAGCACGAAGTCGCAACCCTGGGCGACCTCACGCTTCAGGGTCGAGATCCCCGGGGTCGACTGCACCCGGGTGAGCTCGGTCGGCGCCCTCACCGTGTCGCAGACGGTCGTCGAGGACGCCGTCGGCACGGTGCGCACCCCCACCCGGGCCGCGGGCCCCCTCGAGGTCGGCGACCTCGTGCTCACGGTCTCGCAGCTGGGTGCGGCCGACTTCACCCGGTGGGCCGACGACTTCATCGTCAAGGGCAACAACAGCGCCCGCGACGAGAAGACGGCGACGGTGTCGCTGCTGACGCAGAACCTCAAGGACACCGTCTTCTCCTTCACGCTCAAGGGGGTCGGCATCCACCGCCTCGACCCGACCAAGAAGGTCCAGGACGTCGAGGCGATCTCGCGCTTCACCGCCGAGCTGTACTGCGAGCAGATCGAGCTCGACCTGCCCAAGAGCGAGGCGGCCCCGCCGACCTCGACGCCGAGCAGCACCCCGCCCCGCACGGAGGCCACCGATCGCTCCGCTCCCGGTCGATCGATCCTGGCCGCCCTGGGGGAGCGTCGTCTCGAGCCGCTCGACGTGGCACGGCGGCTGGTCGCCACCGGCGAGTCCGCGACTGCACCGTCCGACGCGGATGCCCAACGCCAGCGCGGCGCCCAGCTGGGTGCGGTCTGGGCGCAGCGCGTGGCCTCCCTGGACGAGCTGACCCGCCTCGCGGCGGCGGCCAGGGGCGACTGGACGGCCATCGCCCTGCCCGAAGGACACTCGTTGCTCGAGGTCCTCCAGGACGCCGAGGTCGTACCGGGCGGGCACGACGGCGCCCTCGACCTCGCTCGCGACTCGTTCGTGGAGGGTCTGGTGGACGGCGCCGCCGACACCTACGTGGAGGTGCGGGCCCACCTCGACCGCCCCGACGCATGATGCAGCCGGCCCCTCCCGGGCTGACGGGAGAGGGCCGGCTGGCTGAGGGGTGACGCGTCAGGCGCCGACCTTCTTGGCGGCAGCGGTGCTGGCCTTCTTGGTGGCGGTGGCGGTCTTCTTCGCGCTGGTCGTCGCGCCCTTGGTGGCGGACTTGCTCGCGGCGGCCGACTTCTTGGTGGTCGTCGCGGTGCGCTTGGCTGCGGTGCGGGTGGTGGTCGCGGCCTTGGTGACGGTCGCGGTGGCCTCGGCGGCCTCCTCGACGACGGAGCCGGCGATCGCGTCAGCGGCGACGACGGCCTGCTTGCGGCCGGTGGTCAGCGTGGCCTTGGCCGAGCGCTGGATGTCGGTCGCGGACTTGCGGACCGTGGTGACGGCACCCTTGCCCAGGACGAAGGTCGCCTCGGCCTGCGCGAGCAGGTCCTTGGTCGACTTCTGGGTGCGGACGCGCTTGACCAGCTTCTCGCCACGGGCAGCGACGGTCTCGTAGGTCTCGGCGGCCTTGCCGGCGATCTCGAGGCCACGGTTGAGGGCCAGCGCCGGGAGCTCCTGGGCCTGCTCGGCGGCCTCGGTCACGCGCGCCTGGGCCTTGGCCTGGAGCTTCGTGGCGTCGAGGTCGATGCGGACCGCGGTGGCCTTGACGCGGGCGTCGCGGACCTTCTCGACCGCGAGGTCGGTCAGGCCGACGGCGGCGAAGACGGGGGTGGTGTCGATGACGTTCTTGCGGATGTCGGCAACGAGTGCCATGTCATTCTCCTTTGTTGCGAGGGGCTTTGGTGGTCTTGGGGGCCGTGCGGGAAGCCGGCTTCCGGGGTGACTGCCTGGTGGTCGACCGGGTGCGGGTCGGTGCGTTCTCAGCACCCACGAACGAGTCGTAGATGTCGAGGAGCGCCGCCTTCTGACGGTCGGTGAGCTGCGGGTCGGCGCCGATGACGGCCCTGGTGTCGAGCGGCTCGGGCGTCGCCGAGGCGTCACCGTGCCGCTCGTCGAGGATCCCGGCCCGGACGTAGAGCGACTCGGCCGAGACCTGCAGGCCCTTGGCGAGCTGCTGGAGGATCTCGGCGCTGGGCTTCTTCAACCCGCGCTCGATCTGGGACAGGTAGGGGTTGGACACACCGGCGAGCTCCGAGAGCTGGCGCAGCGAGAGCCGGGCGGACTGACGCTGCTCGCGCAGGTAGTCACCCAGGTGGTTGGCGCCCAACGGCGGCAACGGGATCCGGCTCATGCCCCCATCTTGCTTGCTCTAGTTAGCAGAATGCAAACTGGAGGCAGCGTGAGGGTGGTCACACGACGTCAGCCGCGGTCCTTGACCCCCAGCATGGTGCGGGCCTGCGCGGTGGAGAGTGCCGGGCGCTGCATCACCTCGGCGAGGTGGGCGGCCCGCTCGACGAGCTGCGAGTTGTGCTCGACCGGGACGCCGCGCGCGTAGACCACGTTGTCCTCCATCCCGACCCGCAGGTGTCCCCCGGCCGCGAGCGATGCGGCCGCCACGGGCAGGTGGCTGCGACCGATGCCGGTCGCCGACCACGAGGTGACCTCGGCCGGCAGCATCGCGACGCCGGCGAGCAGCGCAGCGGGCGTGCCCGGCATACCTCCCGGCACACCGGTCACGAAATCGACGTGCACCTTGCCGCCGAACGGCAGGCCGTGGGTGTCGATGAGCCGGGCGAGCGACGCGACGTGGCCGAGGTCGAACAGCTCGAACTCGGGCACCACCTCGCGCTCCTGGGCCTGGACGTAGAGGTCAGACATGAAGCCGTAGGGGTTGAGGAAGACGTCGTCGCCGAAGTTCGTGGTGCCGCAGGTGAGGCTGCACGAGTCGGGCTCGGCGTCGAGCACGGTCAGCCGCTGGTCGAGCGGGTCGTGCACGCTGCCGCCGGTCGAGAGCTGGATCACCAGGGAGGTCTGCTCGCGCAGCGCGTCGACCGCGGCCTTGAGGTGCCCGTGGTCGAGGGTCGGACGGTGCTCACCGTCGCGGATGTGCAGGTGGATCATCGCCGCGCCTGCGGCCTCGCACGCCACCGCCGTCTCGACGAGCTCCTCGAGGGTCGTCGGCAGCTGCGGGAAGTCGGCCTTGGCCAGCTCGGCCCCGGTGGGGGCGACGGTGATGAGGGTGCCGGTCACGCCTGAGCCTGGGGTCAGAACCATGGCCGACATCATGGCAGCCGTGCCGCGCCCGCCGGAGCGGGGTCGGCGAGGACGTCGCTAGGGGGCCACGACCACCGTCTGGCTGGCACTCACGCCGTCGACGACGAGGTCGTCGTCGACAGGGGTGTTGCGCTTGACCAGCGCGAGGCCGATCGGGCCGTCCTCGAAGTGCCGTGCGACCGAGGTGAGGTGGCCGACCTGCCGGTCGCCGGACAGCACGGCGGCCCCGCGCTCTGGCAGCGTGTGGCCCGAGCCGTCGAGGTGGAGGAAGACCAGGCGACGCGGTGGACGCCCGAGGTTGTGGACCCGCGCCACCGTCTCCTGGCCCCGGTAGCAGCCCTTGTGCAGGTGGACGGCGGTGCGCAGCCAGTCGACCTCGTGGGCGATGGTGCGGTGGTCGGTGTCGAACCCGAGCCGGGGGCGCCAGGCCTCGACGCGCAGCGCCTCGCTGGCCCAGGTGCCGGCCAGGTCGCGGTCGCCGACCGCGTCGGCCAGGGCGGTGCGCGGGACCAGCACCTCACGCCAGGCCCGCCCGTGCGCGGGGTGTCCGTCGACCGGCCCGTATGCCGCCGTGTCACCGACGAGGTCGGGCCACGGGTCGCGCCACGCCAGCGGCTCACCCGGCTGGGACTCGGCCGCCGACGGCTCACCGAGCACGGCCCACTCCGACGTCACGTCGGCGACCTCGACGCGGAGCATGAACCGCATCGAGTCGAGCCAGGCAGCCAGAGCCGCGGACTGGCCGGGCTCGGTCGTGATCCAGGTGGTCTCGCCGTCGTCGACGAGGTGGAGGTCGTGCTCGACGTGCCCCTTGGGCGAGAGCACCAGCGCCTCGCGGGACTCGCGGGCGGGCAGACCGGTGAGGTGCTGGCTGGTGATCGAGTGGAGCCAAGAGAGCCGGTCGGGCCCGGTGACGGTCACGACACCCCGGTGCGACAGGTCGACGACGGCCAGCCCCTCGGTGAGCAGCCGCTGCTCCCGCAGCGGGTCTCCGTAGTGGGCGGCGACGCCGGCGTCCGGGCCCTCGCCCTCGACGGCCCCGTGCCGGTCGAGCAGGACCGAACGCAGCACCGCCGGCCCCTCGGTGGTCGTGCCTAGCGTGTCGCGCATGTGCTGCACTCCCCGTGGATCGCCATGTGTGTCACGTCAGCAACAAAGCCCGAACCGGCCAGAACATTCCCCGCGAACCCGTCCGCGAGCTCCTTGGGGCACTCGTCGACCTTGCCGCAGGTGCGGCAGACGAGGTGGATGTGGGTGGCGTGGTCGGCGAGGTGGTAGCTCGGAGCCCGGTGGTCGAGGTGGGTGTGCCCGACCACCCCCAGCGACTCGAGAGCCTCCAGCGCGCGGTAGACGGTGGACGGTGCGAGCGCCTGCCCGCCGTCCTCGGCGACTCCCGTGACGACGTCCTCGGGAGTCGCATGGCCCAGCCGTGCGACCGCGTCGAGCACCCGCTGCCGCTGCGGCGTCATCCGCCGCCCTTCAGCCCGCAACCGCTCGCCGACGTCGTGCACCGTCCCACTGTACGGTTCCGCGGCACGGCCGGTTCTGCACGGACCACACATCGGCGATACCTACACTGTCCGGGTGCTAGACCAATTCGACGACACCGACGACACGCCCCAGACCGAGCCCAAGAAGCGATCCCGCCTGCGGCGCGTGCTGGTGATCACGCTCGCGCTGGTGCTGCTCGTGGTGGTCGGGGGCGGCGCGGCATACCTGCTCTTCCTCAACCACACGGTCAGCAAGAACGTGAAGCACGAGGCGCTGCTGCCCGAGCCGGGTGTGGACGCGCCGACCAAGGCCCCCGCGGCGAAGGACGCCCAGAACATCCTCGTGATCGGGTCGGACGCCCGGTCCGGGCTGGCCGGGGCGCGGTCCGACGTCATCGTGCTCATGCACGTCGCCGACGACCGCAAGACCGTCACCCTCGTGCACTTCCCCCGCGACCTCTGGGTGTCGGTGCCGGGCCACGGCAAGGACAAGATCAACGCGGCCTTCGCGTATGGCGGGTCGCCGCTGCTCGTGCGCACGCTCCAGGACCTTGTCGGCGTGCCGATCGACCACGTGGCACTGGTCGACTTCGAAGGCTTCAAGAAGATGACCGACGCCGTCGGCGGGGTGAACGTCTACGCGGAGGAGGCCAGCAACAGCCGTGGCTACTCCTTCCACAAGGGGTTCAACCAGATGGACGGCGCGGCCGCCCTGGCCTTCGTCCGCGAGCGCAAGCAGCTCAGCGAGGGCGACATCTCCCGCGGTCGGCGCCAGCAGGCCTTCATCAAGGCGCTGATGCTGAAGTCCCTGAGCAAGGACGTGCTGACCAACCCGGTGAAGCTGGCCCAGTTCGTCGACGCGGGCACCTCGAACCTCACGGTGGACAACGGGTTCAGCGTCGCGGACATGCGCAGCGAGGCGTTCTCGATGCGCAGTCTGCGGGGCCGCGACATCACCTTCGTGACGGCGCCGTTCAGCGGTTTCGGCACCTCGCCCGGCGGCGCCTCGATCGACGTCGTGGACGAGGCCGGGATGAAGGCCCTCGGCGAGGCCCTGCAGAGTGACGCGATGGACACCTACAAGGACAAGACCCGCACGCCCTGATCTCCCTCAGGGCTTGCCGAGGGCGCGGACGACGGCCGGCAACGCGGCCATGATCTGCGTCGTCATCTGCTCGAAGACCTCGGGCGGGCGACGGTAGGGGTCGACGATGTCGGCGTCCGCGTCGCTCAGTGGCACACCGACGCCGCGTTCGCCGGCCGCCAGCGAGGCCACCCGGGCGAGGTGGTCGGCGGCCGAGGCCGCGCCGGCCAGGTCGGTGTCGGTCAGGCTCGCCACGAGGTGGGCCAGCTCGCGGAAGGTGAAGGTGTAGCGGACCGCTCTGGGGTGCAGTGCCAGCACCTTGCCGCGGTGGGCGCGGGTGGCGGTGAGCACCAGGTCTGCGTCGGCGACCAGCGCGGCGCCGAGGGCGCGGGCGCGGAAGCCGTCCGCGGCATACCCGTTGGCCTCGAGCAGCGCACGCGCCTGGTCCTCCATCGGGTGACCCACCAGGGCACCGGTGCCAGCGCTCGCCACCTCGACCGCGCCCGGGCCCCACGAGCGGTCGAGCTCGGCCTGGAGCGCCCGCTCGAGAAACGGCGAGCGGCAGATGTTGCCCGTGCAGACCGTCAGGACGCGCCCCGGGGCCGCCGTCATCGCGCGGACCCCGCCCCTAGCCGACGCGCTTGAGCTCGGCGGAGAGGTGGCTCTGCAGCGGCTGGCCGACGGCGGCCATGTCCATGGCCCACATCAGGTTGGAGTTGACCAGGCCGTAGAGGCGGCTGGCCGCGTTGTACTCCTTGGCGTGCGGGCTGCGCAGCACCCCATCGGTGCGCAGCTCGATCTTGGCCGGCTCGGCCTTGCCGTAGTAGAGCTCCACGATGCCCGTCGGGTGGGTCAGGAGCAGCTCGACCTCGCCGTCCTCGAACGGGCGCCAGAAGCCCAGCTCGGTGGCGAGGGGACGGACCTTCTCACCGGCGTCGTCGAGCAGCCAGGTGCGGCTGTGCCACTCCAGGAACGGGCGCCCGTCGTGGGTGACCTCGAGCTCCTGGCCGAAGTTCGCGGACTCGATCGTGGGGTAGCCGACCACGCCGGCACCTTCCCAGCGGCCGATCAGCCAGGCCAGTGGGGCGAGCTCGCGGGGGAGGTCGGGGTCGAGGGTGAACACCATCAGCGGGGCGTCTTGACCAGGCGGTAGACGACGAAGGCCGCGAACCAGGTGACGACCACGGCCGTCAGGACGAGCAGGGCGATGTAGAACGTGTGCACGTGCCAGATCGTAGCCTGTGCGCCATGACTGCCTCCCGCGCGCTCGTCGTCAAGGTCACCTGCGGCACCGAGTCGCTCGAACGCCTCAACCAGGCCTTCACGGTCGCCGCGACGGCCGTGGCCAGCGGTGTGCCGGTCAGCCTGTGGCTCACCGGGGACGCCTCGTGGATGGCCGTGCCGGGGCGGGCCGAGGCGGTCGAGCTCGCGCACGCCGCTGCGTTGGCCGACCTGCGCGACGCGGTGCTGGCCGCCGGACGGGTCACGGTGTGCGGCCAGTGCGCGGCCCGGCGGGACCTGTCCGAGGCGGATCTCGTCGCGGGTGTGGTCATCCGGGGCGCTGCCGCGTTCGTCGAGGAGGTCACCGCCGACGGAGCCCAGGCCCTCGTCTACTGACCCTGACTTCTGGCCGCTGGTGCCGCACCAAGCGCCCGATTCAGCCCCTGCACCCACCACCGCTGGCCAGAAGTGCGGGAAAGGGTGAGGGGTCCGTCAGGCGACGAAGTAGCGGACCACGACGTAGGCGACGACCCCGACCAGCAGGGAGGACGCGGCGGCCACGGCGAGCTGGGCTCGCGGCATGGCGGTCGCAGGCAGGGGGGCCAGCACCCGCCGCGCAGCGTGGGAGATCGCCGCGGCCATCAGCCCCAGCAGCGCCGCCGGGCCGGTCATCGGTCCGCCGGCCAGCGCCGACACCAGGACCGCGGCCCCGCCGCCGAGCAGCATGGCGATGAACAGCGCCCACTGGCGCAGCCGCTTCACCGAGATCAGCGGGTCGGCCAGCGCCCCGACGCCGAGTCCGGCCATCGTCGCCGCGAGCGCGTGCTCCCCGACCAGGACGTGCGGGATCGGGGCGAGGGCGGTGCCGGCCGAGATGATCGCCAGGCCGGAGACCGTGGCGGCCACCGACTCGGTGAGGCGAGGGCGCCCGTCGCGGCGCATCAGCTGGTGCAGGAAGGCCACGATCACACTGACCGCGAGGGCCGCCGGCATCCACTCGAGGTAGGGGTCGTCGCGCGTCGCCAGCGCGGTGCCGGTCATCAGCACGGTCCCGATCGCCAGGACTCCGCTGGTGCCGCGAGGGCTCGGCAGGCTGAGCAGCAGCGGCCACCCCCACGCCAGCACGAACCCGGCGAGCGCCACGGCGAGCGCCACGAAACCGGGGCTCGCGTAGCCGGTCAGGGCGACCAGTGCCGCGAACGCGATGGTGGCCGCGATCGCCAGCGGGCGTGCGACGAGGGCGCGTCGCGGCAGCGCCGGCCTGGCGTGCTGCGCCGTGGCTCGCCGCTCCCGCCGGGTCAGCGGGACGGCAGGGTTGGGCGCCTGCTCGGGGACGTCGGACACAAGGGGCATCCTCGCATCACCCCCCGGCGAAGGGAGGCAGGACCTCCAGCACCGAGCCGGGCGGCAGGTCGTGGTCGCGGTGCGTCGTGCGCCCGTCGAGCAGCAAGGTGCTTACGGCCGTGACGGCGGCCAGCCCGGGGTGCAGCGCGTCGACCGCGGCCACCGCCTCCGCGACCGTGCTGCAGCCGTCCACGACGTCGGACTCCACCCCTGCCGCAGCCCGTGCACCGGCCCAGTAGCGGACGGTGACCGAGGCTTCCTCGCTGCCTCCCGGCATACCCGTGGTCCTCTCCGGCGCCGACGGACGGCGACCTCTCCTCGCTTGCGTGCTGAGACAAGGGTCTCACCATGCGTTCGTCCGCCCCGCGGCGGCCGACCACCCGTATCCTTTCAAGGCATGGCCCGTCTGCTGCTGCTGACCAACGCCCTGGCGCCCAGCGCCGAGGTGCTGCCGGCACTGGGTCTGCTCTCGCACCAGGTGCGGATCATCCCGGCCGAGCCGACCGCGCTGGTCGACGCCCCGCCGTGCGATGCCGTCCTGCTGGACGCCCGCCGCGACCTGGCCGTGGCCCGGTCGCTCTGCCGCGTGCTGCGCGCCACGGGCATGTCGGTCCCCCTGCTGGCCATCGTCACCGAGGGTGGCCTCGCCGGCATCACCGCCGAGTGGGGCGTCGACGACGTGCTGCTCGAGTCGGCGGGTCCGGCCGAGGTCGAGGCCCGCCTGCGGCTGGCCGCCGGCCGGCTGCAGGACACCCAGGAGCCCGAGGACGTGCAGATCACCTCGGGCGACGTCACGATCGACGAGGCGACCTATTCGGCGCGGGTACGCGGTCGGCTGCTCGACCTGACCTACAAGGAGTTCGAGCTCCTCAAGTACCTCGCGCAGCACCCGGGTCGAGTGTTCAGCCGCGCCCAGCTGCTCCAGGAGGTCTGGGGCTACGACTACTACGGCGGCACCCGCACGGTCGACGTCCACGTGCGGCGGCTGCGCGCCAAGCTCGGCTCCGAGCACGAGGTCCTGATCGGCACGGTCCGCAACGTCGGCTACCGCTTCGTGCCGGCCGAGGACGCGCACGCCGACGCCTGAGGGCAGCGGACTCCCCCGGCTGTGTCTCCCGTTGCGGCACGACAACTGAGGGCGCCCCTCCCGTTTCCGGGAGGGGCGCCTCAGTGGTGCTGCGGTATGCCGGGTGGCCCGGTGGGCCGCGGCCTCAGTTCTTCGTGATCCGGTCCAACGGGCCGGGGGTGTAGGGAGAATTGGCCTCGAGGTAGTTGGCGAACCCGTCGATGTCCAGGCCGCCGAAGTACTTGCCCGTGCCGCCGGTGAAGGCGGGGAAGCCGTCACCGCCGTCGGAGAGGAAGTTGTTCGTGACGATCCGGTAGTTCTGGGTGTCGACCAGCGGGGCGCCGTCGAGCGTCACCGTCCCGAGCGTGGTGCCCGAGTAGGTGTAGGCGAAGCCCTTCGAGACCTGCAGGATCTTGGGGCTCCCCGCGTTGGGGCCGCTCCACTGCTGGGTGAGCAGGGTCTTGATCTGCGCACCCGTGAGGGTCATCGACACGAGGTAGTTGTTGAACGGCTGGACCGTGAACGCCTCCTCGTAGGTGACCACCCCGTCGCCCTCACCCTTGGGGGAGCTGGCGTAGGTGAGGTCGGCGCGGATGCCGCCCGGGTTCATGAACGCGATCTTCGGCACGTCACCGTTGGTCACGACCGACGGGTCGGCCAACTGGGCGTCGGCGATGAGGTCACCGAGGGCCTGCTCGCCACCGGCATTCACGCTCGAGCCGCTGCGGCCGATGTCCTGGGTGATCCGTCCGAGGACGCGGTTCGCGATCGGCGCGACCAGGGTCTGGTACTGCTTGATCAGGCTGGTCTGGGCCGGGTCGGGCACGAGGTCGCGGGTGACGATCATGTTGCTGCCCTCGACGGAGCTGCGGACGATGTCGTTCTTCTTGAGGTCGTACTCGAGGTGCGTCTCGGTGAACAGCCGGCCGAACGAGCTCGCCGACGTGACCAGGCGCGGCTGGCCCTTCGGGTCGGGCACGTTGCAGATGTATGGCTGGTGGGTGTGACCGGAGATGACCATGTCGATCTGCGGGTCGAGGTTGGACGCGATGCCGAGGATCGGGGAGGACGCCATGTCGAGCGTGCCGCCCTTGTCGCAGGCCCAGTTGTAGGCCGGGTTGGCCGAGTAGACCTTGCCGTCGGGACCGGTCCACGACTCCCGCGCCGGGTTGCCGCCCTGGTGGATGAGCACGACGATCGCGTTGACGCCCTTGCGCTTGATCTCGGGGACCAGCGCGTTGGCCGTGGCGACCTCGTCCTTGAAGGTCAGGCCCTCGATGCCGGACTTCGTGACGATGTCCGGGGTGTCCTTGAGGGTCATGCCGATGAACGCGATCTTGGCGCCGTCCGGCGTCCGCTTGATCGTGTAGGACGGCAGGATCGTCTTCTTGGTGCCGGTGTAGAACACGTTGGCGGCGAGGATGTCGTACTTCGCACCCTGGAAGGTGTGCGCGGCGCAGGAGTTCTGGTTGTTCGCACCGTCGCCGTCGTCGATGCAGCCACCCTTGTCGAGCCGCTGCAGCTCCTTGTAGCCCTCGTCGAACTCGTGGTTGCCGACCGAGGTCACGTCGAGGCCGAGGGTGTTCATCGACTCGACGGTGGGCTCGTCGTGGAAGGCGGCCGACAGCAGCGGGCTCGCGCCCACGATGTCACCCGCCGCCACGGTCAAGCTGTCCCGGTGCCCGCGGCGGGCCCGGTCGAGGTGGGTCGCGAGGTAGGCGACCCCGCCGGCGTCGACGGTCTGGTCGCCGACCACGCCGTTGGTCAGCGTGTGACCCGTGGTGATCCGACCGCCGGACCCGCTCGGGGGCTCGAGGTTGCCGTGGAAGTCGTTGAACGACAGCAGCTGCACGTCGATGGTCTTGTTCGACCCGTGACCCCAGGAGCTGTTGCTGGTGGTCGCGATGCCGGAGATGGCGAGGGTGGTGGCCGCTGCAACACTGGCGACCTGTCTGACACGGGGAGAGGGCATAGGTGCGTCCTTGTGCGGGAGGGTTGTCGGCGGTAGCCGGACCCGTGCACGGTAACCGTCGAGCCACGTCGAGGGAAGATGCATGGTCCAATGCTTTTCGTGCCGTTATCAACCGTTCGCCTCAGTGACCACCTGACGCCTCACGAGGTGGCCGAGGTGCGCGCGATCCGGGACGCGGCGACCGCGGCCGACGGCGTCAGCCCGCTCTCGGAGCAGTCCGTCCTCTCCCTCACCGCGCCGGCCGGTCGCGTCCGCCACCTGCTCGGGTATGCCGCCGAGCAGCTCACGGGGTACGCCCAGCTCGACCACCCTTCCGCGACCGATGCGTCGGGTGAGCTGGTGGTCCACCCCGAGAGCCGCCGTCAGGGAACGGGACGTGCGCTCGTGGACGCGCTGCTGGACGCGGCGCCTGGCGCGCGGCTCTGGGCGCACGGTCAGCTGCCGGGGGCCGAGGGCCTCGCGACGGCGGTGGGGCTCGAGGCGGTGCGCGAGCTGCACAAGATGGCTCGGCCCCTGGGAGAGGCGGACCTCGACCCGGCTGCGTCGGCCCTCCCCGCGGGGTTCACCGCACGGGCCTTCGAGCCCGGTCGCGACGAGGAGGCCTGGCTCGCGACCAACGCCGCGGCGTTCGCGCACCACCCCGAGCAGGGCCGGCTGCAGCTGGCCGACCTCGAGGAGCGGATGTCGCAGCCCTGGTTCGACCCGGCCGGCTTCATCCTGGTGTCGGCCGACGAGTCGGTGGCCGATGCCACTGCTGGTGACGTCGCCGCGTTCCACTGGACCAAGGTCGACCCCGACCAACGCTCGTCCGCAGACCCGACCCGAGCGGCAGGGGAGGTGTACGTGGTCGGCGTGCACCCGGCATACCAGGGACGCGGGCTGGGGCGGCCGGTCACGGCCCTCGGGCTGGCCCACCTGGCCGGCCTGGGGCTGCCCGAGGTGGTGCTCTACGTGGACGGCGACAACCAGGCGGCGATACGCACCTACACGGGACTGGGTTTCCGCAGCATCATGGTGGACGTGATGTACGCGCGGGCCTGAGCCCCGGTCCCGCGTCCGGCCAGACCTTCCGCAGAACCAGCACCTTCCGTTCACCAAGCACTGTCAGGATGACGGCATGAGCGTGACGACCCGTCCCACGGACGACACCGAGATCTTCGACGGCGACGACGCCGGTCACGAGGTCTCCATCGCCAGCGCGCAGCCGCGGGCCTCCAACGGCCGCTTCATGCGGATCGTCCACGCGGCGGGCGGGCAGGACGACAGTGGGCTCCCGGCCGACCGGTTCCTCGACCGCGAGATCTCCTGGCTGCAGTTCAACGAGCGTGTGCTCCAGCTCGCCGCCGACGAGACGGTCCCGCTGCTGGAGCGGGCCCGGTTCCTGGCCATCTTCACGTCCAACCTCGACGAGTTCTTCATGGTGCGCGTCGCCGGCCTGAAGCGCCGCATCGCCACCGGCCTCGCCGTCCGCTCGGCGTCCGGTCTCGAGCCGCGCGAGGTGCTGGAGCAGATCTCGCTGGTCGCGCACGAGCTGCAGGCGATGCAGACCACGGTCTACAAGGACAAGGTCCAGCCCGCGCTGGAGGACGAGGGGATCTCGATCGTCCGCTGGGACGAGCTGAGCGACGCCGAGCGCGCCCTGCACTCCGAGCTGTTCGCCGAGCGGGTCTTCCCGGTGCTGACGCCGCTCGCGGTCGACCCGGCGCACCCGTTCCCCTACATCTCCGGCCTGTCGCTCAACCTCGCCGTCGTGCTGGTCAACCCCAAGACGGGCAAGGAGCACTTCGCCCGGGTCAAGGTGCCGCCGCTGCTGCCGCGCCTGCTCCACATCGAGCCCGAGATCGGCGAGCCGGCCACCTCGGACCTGTTCAACACCCGCTTCGTGCCGCTCGAGGACGTCATCGCCGCGCACCTCGACATGCTCTTCCCCGGCATGGAGGTGCAGGAGCACTTCACCTTCCGGGTCACCCGCAACGAGGACCTCGAGGTCGAGGAGGACGACGCCGAGAACCTCCTGACCGCCCTCGAGAAGGAGCTGACCCGGCGCCGGTTCGGGCCGCCCGTGCGGCTCGAGGTCGACGAGACCATCGACGACCACGTCCTCGACATGCTGGTGCGCGAGCTCGGGGTGAGCGACAGCGAGGTCTACCGCCTGCCGGCTCCCCTCGACCTGCGCGGCCTCAACCTGGTGGCCGACCTCGAGCGCTCCGACCTGCGCTACCCGCCGTTCCGCGGGCAGATGCACCCCGACCTCGCACCGGCCGAGAGCGCCAAGGCGTCCGAGATCCTGCCGATCGTCCGCGACAAGGACGTCCTGCTGCAGCACCCCTACGACTCGTTCTCGACGTCGGTGCAGGCGTTCATCGAGCAGGCCGCAGCCGACCCCAACGTCCTCGCGATCAAGCAGACCCTCTACCGCACCAGCGGCGACTCCCCCATCATCGACGCCCTCATCGACGCCGCCGAGTCGGGCAAGCAGGTGCTCGCGATCGTCGAGATCAAGGCCCGTTTCGACGAGAAGAACAACATCTCGTGGGCCCGCAAGCTCGAGCACGCCGGGGTGCACGTGGTCTACGGCATCGTCGGCCTCAAGACGCACGCCAAGCTCTGCATGGTGGTCCGGCAGGAGCAGGACGGTTCGCTGCGCCGCTACTGCCACATCGGCACCGGCAACTACAACGGCAAGACCGCCCGCCTCTACGAGGACTTCGGGCTGCTCACCTCCGACCCGCAGGTCGGTGACGACCTGGCGCGCCTGTTCAACCAGCTGTCCGGCTTCGCGCCGCGCAGCAAGTTCAAGCGGCTGCTCGTGGCCCCCGATCGGTCCGCTCCGGCCTGCTCGAGCGCATCGACAACGAGATCGCGCACGCCGAGTCCGGGCGGGGCGGCCTGGTCCAGCTCAAGGTGAACTCGATCGTCGACGAGCAGCTGATCGACGCGCTCTACCGGGCCTCGCAGGCCGGGGTCCACGTCGACATCTGGGTGCGCGGCATCTGCGCGCTGCGCCCGGGCGTCGAAGGGCTGTCGGAGAACATCGAGGTGCACTCGGTGCTGGGCCGGTTCCTCGAGCACTCCCGCGTCTTCCTGTTCGGCGGCGGCGGGGAGCCCGAGGTCTTCATCGGCAGCGCCGACATGATGCACCGCAACCTCGACCGACGGGTCGAGGCGCTGGTCCGGATCGCCGACCCGAAGCACATCTCCGACCTCCAGGCGCTGCTCGCCCGCGGCATGAGCGACGACTTCGCGCACTGGCGGCTGACCGGCGACGGACGCTGGACCCGGGTCAGCGTCGGCGGCGACGGCGAGCCGCTCGCCGACCTGCAGGCCACCATGATCGACATCCACTCCAAGCGCCGGCGCAAGGCCCGTCGCCGTTGACGGCCCCGATCCCGGCCGCGGGCACCATCCCGTGGCGACGACGGCGCGGTCAGCTCGAGGTCGCGCTGGTCCACCGTCCCAAGTACGACGACTGGTCGTGGGCGAAGGGCAAGCTCGACCCGGGTGAGGAGTGGCCGGTTGCCGCCGTCCGCGAGACCCACGAGGAGACCGCGCTGGCGGTCGGGCTGGGCCGTCCCCTGCCCGGCGCTGAATACACCGTGCTCGACGGTGCGGGCCAGCCAGCCACCAAGGAGGTCCGCTACTGGGCCGCCGAGGCCACCGGTCCGGCCGGGCCGCTGGAGAACGAGGTCGACGAGGTCCGGTGGCTCGACGTCGTCGCGGCGTCGGACCGGCTCGACTACGCGCGCGACCGCGACCAGCTGCGGGCCATCGTCCGGGCCGACAACGCCGGCACCCTCACCACCTGGCCGCTCGCGCTGGTGCGCCACGCGCGGGCCGTCGGGCGCGGCTCCTGGCACGACGACGACCAGCTGCGTCCGCTCGACGCAGTCGGACGCGCGCGGGCCGAGGCACTGTCGGGACTGCTCGCGGCCTACGGGATCAGGCGGCTGGTGAGCTCGCCGTCGTTGCGCTGCACCGACACCCTGCGCCCCTACGCGGCACAGCTCGGCGCGGCCCTGCGCACCAAGGACGGCCTGAGCGAGGAGGGGTATGCCGCCGAGCCGGCCCGCGCCGCCCGCCACCTCGAGCGGTTGGTCGAGCGCGGCACCCCCGCGGCGCTCTGCAGCCACGGGCCGGTGCTGCCCGAGCTGCTGACCGCCCTGCTCGCGCTCGTCGACCCCGACGAGCCCGACGCCGAGCTGGTGTGCAACTCCCTGCGGGCCGCCGCCCGCGACAAGATGGGCAAGGGCGAGGTCCTCGTCGCCCACCTCGTCGGCACCGGCGAGCAGGCCCGGCTGGTGGCCGTGGAGCGCCACCTGCCGCCGTCCTGACCGGGCGCTGACCAGCCGTTCACCCGCTGCATCCCCGGGGGTCCATGCCCCGACGTCGAATGTCTGACTGGTGTTCACCGCCCGTTCACCCTGCGCGGGCCACGGCGTCACTCTCCCTGCCTACCTTCGGGTCGTCGGGCGTCGTCGCCCGCCCCTGATTTCACCCCCTGATTCCCCTCTGAGAGGTTTGAACACCGTGAAGATCCAGCGCATCGGCCTCCTGGCCAGCGTGGCCCTGGTCGGCTCCCTCGCGCTCACCGCGTGTGGCTCCGACGACAACACCGCCGGGTCGGGCGACAGCTCGTCCAGCTCCAGCGCCGCCGGCGCCTCCGACTGCCCCGAGGGTGGCGGCACGCTGAACGCCGAGGGCTCCTCCGCGCAGAAGAACGCCATCGAAGAGGCCATCGCGTCCTTCCAGGAGGCCTGCGAGGGCACCACCGTCAACTACAACCCGACGGGTTCCGGCGCCGGCATCAAGCAGTTCATCGCCGGCCAGGTCGACTTCGCCGGATCCGACTCGGCGCTGAAGACCGAGGAGAAGGACGGCAAGGTCGAGGCCGACGACGCCGCCACCTACTGCGGGTCTCCCGCGTGGAACCTCCCCATGGTCACCGGCCCGATCGCCGTCGCCTACAACGTCAAGGGCGTCGACAAGCTCGTCCTGACCCCGGCCGTCGCCGCAGACATCTTCAACGGCAAGGTCACCACCTGGAACGACAAGGCGATCGCCGACCTCAACTCCGGCGTGACCCTGCCGTCCGAGCCGATCAAGGTCTTCTTCCGCTCCGACGAGTCGGGCACCACCGAGAACTTCACCAAGTACCTGCACGCAGCGGCCCCGACCAACTGGACCGCCGACCCGGGCAAGGCCTGGACCGGCAAGGGCGAGGGCAAGCAGAAGTCCGACGGTGTCGCCGGCGCGGTGAAGTCGACCGAGGGTGGCATCACCTACGCCGAGTGGTCCTACGCCAAGGACAACAGCCTGGGCATCGCCCAGATCGACAACGGCGGTGGCGCGGTCGAGCTCACCGCGGAGACGGTCGGCAAGGCCGTCCTGGCCGCCAAGGCCGACGGCGAGGGCAACGACCTGCGCCTCAAGCTCGACTACAGCACCAAGGAGGCCGGCGCCTACCCGATCCTCCTCGTCACCTACGAGATCGTCTGCTCCAAGGGCAAGGACGCCAAGAAGGCGGCCCTGACCAAGGCGTTCCTCAAGCACTTCGCCGCTGCCGACACGCAGAAGAGCCTCGAGGACATCGGCTACGCGCCGCTGCCCTCCGAGATCCAGACCAAGGTCGAGGCCGCCATCGCGGCCCTGTCCTGACCACAGCATGACGGCGTGCCGCGGGGCTGGGACCCAGCCCCGCGGCATACCTGCTCCCCCAGCTGCTTCCCCAGCTGCTCCCCCTGTTCCTCCAGCACCATGTGCGCCCCCACCGCCCCCCTCTCCCCTACCGTGAGGCACATCCCGTGGCATCAGTGACCGGAGTCTCCGTCGCCGACGAGCTCCCCGGCCCCGACGGGCGCGGCCCTCTCAGCGGCGACCGGGCCGGCACCGGCCGCATGGGTGACCGGGTCTTCGCCGGCCTCGCCAAGGGGTCCGGCGTCCTGGTCATCGGCCTCGTCACCCTGGTCGGTGTCTTCCTGCTGTGGCAGGCGATTCCCGCCATCGCGGACGACAAGGTCAACTTCCTCACCTCACGGCAGTGGTCGGTCAACGACAGCGACAACCTGCGGTTCGGGATCGTCGAGCTGCTCTGGACGACCGTGGCCGCGTCGACCATCGCGATGCTGATCGCGGTGCCCGTGGGCGTGGCCGTCGCGCTGTTCATCACGCAGTACTCGCCGCAGTGGCTCTCGCGCCCGGCCGCCAACGTCATCGACCTGCTGGCCGCCGTGCCGTCGATCGTCTACGGCCTCTGGGGTCTCAAGACCTTCACGCCGTTCTTCAACCCCTTCCAGACCTGGTTGTCGGACCACCTCGGCTGGATCCCGCTCTTCACGAAGACCGACACCCAGGGCACGATCCTGTTGATCGGCGTCATCCTCGCCATCATGATCCTGCCGATCGTCACCGCGCTCTCCCGTGAGGTCTTCGCGCAGACCCCGGTGACCCACAAGGAGGGCGCACTCGCGCTGGGCGCCACCAAGTGGGAGATGATCCGCACCGCGGTGCTGCCGTTCGGCCGCCCCGGCGTCATCTCGGCGGCGATGCTGGCGCTCGGCCGCGCGCTCGGCGAGACCATCGCCGTCACCATCATCGTGTCGACCCTGCCGCAGGGCTCGAAGTGGACCTGGTCGCTGCTCAACGGTGGCGAGACCTTCGCGTCGCGGATCGCCAACAACGCCGGGGAGTTCGACTCCCCGGCCAAGACCGGCGCGTTCATCGCCGCCGGCCTGGTGCTCTTCGTCCTGACCTTCATCGTCAACGCCATCGCCCGCATCGTGATCGAGCGCAGGAAGGCCTTCACCGAATGAGCACCGACACGCGCACGGAGACGACCCCCGACCGGGTCGAGCGTGGCTCCGCGTCCGGGCCCGCGGGTCCCCCCTCCGGAGCCATGCTGCCGGCCCTCGGGCACCCTGCCCGCGGCCGCGAGCTGAAGGACCAGCTCGCCCGCATCGTGATGTGGCTGGCGTTCCTCCTCGCCCTCGTGCCGCTCATCTGGATCCTCTGGACCGTGGTCTCCAAGGGCATCCACCTCGTCGTCGAAGCCGAGTGGTGGACCAACTCCCAGAAGGGCATCACCTCGCGACGCGAGGGCGGCGGCGCCGTCCACGCCATCCAGGGCACGCTGATCCAGGGTGTGACGACGGCGGTGATCTCGGTGCCGATCGGCATCATGACCGCGATCTACTTGGTGGAGTACGGCCGCGGTCGCTTCGCGAAAGCGGTCTCCTTCATGGTCGACATCCTCACCGGTGTGCCGTCGATCGTCGCCGGGCTCTTCGTGTATGCCGTGTGGGTCACCACGTTCGGCTTCCAGCGGGTCGGCTTCGCCGTCTGCCTGGCGTTGGTGCTGTTGATGATCCCGGTCATCGTGCGGTCCACCGAGGAGATGCTCAAGCTCGTGCCGAACGAGCTGCGCGAGGCGTCCTATGCGCTCGGGGTGCCCAAGTGGAAGACCATCGCCCGCGTCGTGCTGCCGACCGCGTTCTCCGGCATCATCACCGGCGTCCTGCTCGGCCTGGCCCGCGTGATGGGCGAGACCGCACCGCTGCTGATCCTCGGGCCCTACACGAAGTCCATCGCCACCGACCTCTTCGGCGGCTACATGGCCACGCTGCCCACCATGATCAACCAGGACCGCACCGAGAGCCTCCAGCCCGCGATCGACCGGGTCTGGGCGGCGGCGCTGACCCTCATCTTCCTGGTCCTCCTCCTCAACCTCGCCGGTCGGGTCATCGCCCGCTTCGGCTCCGTCAAGAAGTAACGAAGGACGAAAGCACACCATGGCCAAGCGAATCGACGTCAGCGACCTGAACGTCTACTACGGCGCGTTCAAGGCTGTCGAGGGCGTCACGATGACGGTGGAGCCGCGCTCCGTGACGGCCTTCATCGGCCCTTCCGGCTGCGGCAAGTCCACCTTCCTGCGCACCCTCAACCGGATGCACGAGGTGATCCCGGGTGGGCGCGTCGAGGGCAAGGTCATGCTCGACGACCAGGACCTCTACGCCTCGAACGTCGACCCGGTGGCAGTGCGCCGCACCGTCGGCATGGTGTTCCAGCGGCCCAACCCGTTCCCGACCATGTCCATCTACGACAACGTCGCGGCCGGGCTGCGGCTCAACGGTGTCAAGGGCAGGAAGAAGCTCGACGAGGTCGTGGAGAAGTCGCTCAACGGCGCCAACCTCTGGAACGAGGTGAAGGACCGGCTCAACAAGCCCGGCGCCGGCCTCTCCGGAGGACAGCAGCAGCGGCTCTGCATCGCCCGCGCCATCGCGGTGGAGCCCCAGGTGCTGCTGATGGACGAGCCGTGCTCGGCGCTCGACCCGATCTCGACGCTGGCCATCGAGGACCTGATCTCGGAGCTGAAGAGCCAGTACACGATCGTGATCGTCACCCACAACATGCAGCAGGCGGCCCGCGTCTCCGACCAGACCGCCTTCTTCAACCTCGCGGCGACCGGCAAGCCGGGCAAGCTGATCGAGGTCGACAACACCCAGAAGATCTTCAACAACCCGGGCGTGAAGGCCACCGAGGACTACATCAGCGGCCGCTTCGGCTGATCCACCCCTCTCGCCCCGCCCGCCCCGCCCGCCCCTCCCGCACTTCTGGCCACTGGTGCTGGGCGACAGGGCTGATTCGGGGCTCTGGTGCCGCATGGGTGGCCAGAAGTCACGCCCCTCCCGCACTTCTGGCCACTGGTGCTGGGCGACAGGGCTGATTCGGGGCTCTGGCGCCGCATGGGTGGCCAGAAGTCGGGGCTCTCGCGTCACGCGGCAGGGAAGACGGCCGATGAGTCCACCGGCGGCCAGACCCACGGCTGGAGTGGATCGTCGTCGTTCCGCCGCCACAGACACCTGATCGACTGGGGGCGTGCCCGTCGCCGAGCGGCCGCGAGGGCCTGGCACATACCCTCGCCGTAGTTGCGCAGGTCAGCCGTCCCCCAGCGTGCGACGGCAAAGCCCAGGGCCTCAAGTCCACGCTCCCGGTCGCGCTCGGCCAGGACGACCTCGGCGATGCGCTCGGCCGTCGCACTGTCGTCGACACCCTGCTGGTACTTGCCGCGACCGTCGGCCTCGCCGATGACTCCGGCGTTGCGCCACAGGTGGTCGACCCTTCCGACGAAGGCGCCATCCAGGTCGTGGATCCGGATCTGGCTGTCCGGCACGGAGTAGCCACGACGGTGGGCGACAGCCACGGAGGCCGACTCGAGCCAGCTTTCGCGACGACCGTCGACGAGTCCGATCCCCTCGTCCGCCAGCCGGATGCCCGGCCAACGCCTCTGGTAGGCGCGCATCGCCCGCAACTCGTCGACCTGCACGAGGCCCAGTCGCACCGCCGCGTCGGCGACGGCGAGTGCGTCCCGCAGGCGACTCTGGCGGAACGAGTCGACCACCGTCCTGGCCAGCTCGGTGACGGCGACCCCTGCGACCGACACCACTTGCTCGTCCGGAAGAGCGGCCTGCAGGACCCTCCGCCAGTCGTCCGGGTAGCTGGTCCTCGACGTCGCGCGAGCCGTCAGCGTCACCTTGCCGATCGGCCCCTGTGGCGTGGGCAAGCCGTGCACCAGAGCCGCGGTCACATGGCTGACGACAGAGTCAGCGATCGACGCCTGGGCCGCTCGGGCCATGGCCACGTGCACGGCGGTCGGGTCCAGGAGCAACCAGGGTGCCCGGACGGCATACAGCGATCCGGCGATCTTGATGACCTCACGTCGGCGCACCGCGCCCGACAGGGCTGAGTGGCTGAGCCCAGCCGCCTGCGCTTCCTGCCACAGGAAGGGTTGCGGCAGCTCGACCCAACGTTGGGCGTCCGTGGCGTGCATGACGCGATGGTGTCGCTGGCCGCCACGGCCGGCGACCGTCTCGTCGCCGCCTGTGGACGAGGTATGCCGCGGTGCTGGGCCTGTGGACGGTTTCACCGAATCTGGAGCGGACCGAGCTAGTCCAGCGCTCAGCTTCTGGCCACTCATGCCCCGAAAAGCGCCGAAGCGGCCACGACATCAGGCGTCAGTGGCCAGAAGTGCGGGAGGGGTGGGTCAGACGAAGAGGTTGATGATGAGGCAGCTGACGGCGGCGACGAGGCCTGCGCCGGGGAAGGTCAGCACCCAGGCGCCGACGATGTTGCCGGCCACACCCCACCGCACCGCGGAGAGCCGCTTGGTCGCGCCGACACCCATGATCGCCGAGGTGATCGTGTGCGTCGTCGAGATCGGGGCACCGAACGCCATGCCCGCGACGTAGAGGATCGAGGCCGCAGTGGTCTCCGCCGCGAAACCCTGCGGGGGGTCGAGGTGGATGATGCGGCGGCCGAGGGTGCGCATGATCCGCCACCCACCGGCATACGTGCCGAGGGAGATGACCACGGCGCTCATCAGCAGCACCCACAAGGGGATGCCCTTGCCGCTGTAGTGACCACCCACGGTCAGCGCGAGCACCACGACACCGGCGGTCTTGGACGCGTCCTGGAGACCGTGGCCGAAGGCCATCGCGGCGGCGGACGCGGTCTGCGCGTAGCGGAAACCACGCGAGACCTTGCCGGGCTGGGCGCGCCGGAAGAGCCACATGATCGTGGTCATGACGAGGTAGCCGAGGATCACCCCGACCACCGGCGAGGCGATCATCGGGATGACGACCTTCTCGAAGATGCCGTGCCACTTCACGTCGGCCCCGGCCGCGAGCGCCGCGCCACCCAGCCCACCGATCAGGGCGTGCGAGGACGACGAGGGCAGGCCGTACCACCAGGTCAGCAGGTTCCACCCGATGGCGCCGATCAGGGCGGCGGCGCAGATCACCAGGCCGGGGTTGCCGGAAGGCGCCTCGATGATGCCCTTGCCCACCGTGTCGGCGATCTTCTTGCCGAAGAACGCGCCGAACAGGTTGGCGACGGCTGCCATGAGCAGTGCGACCCGCGGGGTCAGCGCCCGCGTGGAGACCGAGGTCGCGATCGCGTTGGCCGCGTCGTGAAAACCGTTGGTGTAGTTGAAGCCCATCGCCAGGGCGATGACGATTCCTACCGGAAGCCAGTCCATGGGGTGGCTCAGGACTCCTTGACCGCGATGCTCTCGACCTTGTGGGCCACCTTCTCGAACGCGTCAGCGGCGGCCTCGAGCTCCTCGACGACCTCCTTGAGCTTCATGATCGTGAGGGTGTCGGCGCCGAAGTCACCGTTGAACAGCCCGGCCAGCAGGCGGCGGTAGATCTGGTCGGCCTGGTTCTCGAGCCGGTTGATCTCGATCCAGTAGCCGGACAGGTCCTTCATCGACCGCAGCCGCGGCATCGCGTCGGCGGTGAGCTCGGACATCCGGGACAGGACCTCGACCTGGTCGGACACGCCGGCCGGGAGGTCACCGATGCGGTAGAGCACGATCAGGTCGACCGCCGCATCCATCATGTCCATGCAGTCGTCGAGCGTGGACGCCAGCCCGTGGATGTCCTCACGGTCGAACGGGGTGATGAACGAGCTGTTGACCTTGCGGATGATCTCGTGGGTGGCCTCGTCGGCGTCGTGCTCGATCTCGCGCATCCGCGAGGCGACGGCCTCGCGCTCCGAGGGGTCGACTCCCAGCAGCGTGGTCAGCTCGCGGGAGCCGCTCACGAGATAGGAGGCGGACTTGGCGAACAGGTCGTAAAAACTGTTCTCCTGGGGGGTGAGGCGAAAGCCCACGGTTCTCTCCGGTCACGCATCAGGGGGGATGGCCGTGGACGATGCTACGGGCAAGGACGCGTCAGAGCGCAACTCGGCCGGTCGCCGACCCTCTCGGGACGAAGGGTCTCAGGCGTTGAGCCGCTTGCCCGCGCGGTGCGGGTGGGAGGTGCCCTGGGGCGCCTCGGTCGAACCGTCACGCCCGCGCTCGATCCCGAGCGCCCGGTCGATCTCGTCCTCGGTCAGCGGGTCCTCGCTGGCGGACGCGGCCACCACGAGGTCGCCGACCAGCTCGATCTCGTCCTGGAGGGCGTCATCGGTGAGGTCGGCACCGGCGCGCGGGTCGGTGGTCATGGAGAAACGCTAACGGAGCGCGGCGACAACGTGGCATCCGGTTTGCCATCTCTTGACCCATCTCGCTCGGGAACCACCCAGTTGGGTCATGGGACCACTCATCATGACTAGTTCCAACCGGCTATTACTTCTGTGGGTTGCGGAAGTGCCCCGGATCGGAAGGGTCGGACGCAGCCGGAAACGCCAGTGATCAGGTATGCCGCGCGGCCGAGTGTGCGCGTCGGGCCGGGAGCGCCTCACGGCACGTGGCCGCTCGTAGCGGCTTAATTTGGGACCCGGGGCTACCGCGGCCCGACGCACGTCCGACTGTAACCCGGGCGGGCTGGATGTTGTTCCCCATGACGCCTGATCGGGTGTCGGCAAGAGGCCGTTCAGATGAGTTCGCCGGCGTGCCAGAGCCTAGCGTTGGCCTCGAGGTCCTCGGCCGTGGACAGCATCGACGCGGCGCGCTTGGTCTGCGCACTGGCCGCCTCGCGGTCCTGCACGTCGGTCGTGTGCGCGCGATCGGCGCGACCCGCGGCGACGACCCGGCAGAACGCCGCAGCCCGCTGCAGGGCCACCGCGAAGTCACCCGAGAACACCCCTCGCAGGATCGAGTCGGTCAGCTCGCGCAGCTCGGCCGGACCCGGCGGCTCGGCGACGCCGGCCACCGCGTGGTTGACGTCGGTGAACCGGATGCCGGCGGCATAGTCGGCGCTCGCCTCCTCGGGGCTGCGCTGCACCCACTCGCGCAGCGCGTAGAGACGCCACAGTGCGCCCGGGAGGCTGCGGGCGGGTCGGTCGGCCCACAGCTCGGCGACGGTCGACAGCCCGAGCTCGTCGACGAGCGCCACCAGTCGCGCGGTCAGCTCGGGGTCGTCGGTGGCCCGCCCGGTGCCGACCAGGACCGCTGCGGTCTCGTGGGCGATCTCGGTCACCTCGGCCGGGTCGGGGACGGTGCCTCCCTGCGACTCCATGGCGGTGGGGCTGAAGAAGGCAGGACGGCGCGGACCGGGGCGACCACTGGGCTGGTTTTTCATTACGCCCAGTGTCTCAGGAGGGGCCGACTCCCACGAGGTTCGACGCCCCGACGGGACTGACGACGTGCAGGGCTGAGGACGTGCAGGCTGACGGTTGCAGGGCTGAGGACGGGCAGGGCTGACGGCTCAGTCGAACAGCTCACTGAGGAAGGACGACTTCTTGCGCTTCCCCCCGTAGCCGTAGCCGCCGCCATACCCACCGTCGTTGCCGCGGTAGGGCGCCTGCTGGCCCTGCTGCTGGTAGCCGCCTTGTTGCTGCGGAGGCTGGGGCTGGTGCCAGGCCGTCTCCGCCGCGACCAGGGACTCGAGCTCCCCGCGGTCGAGGAACAGGCCGCCACAACCCGTGCACTGGTCGACGTGGACCTGGTTGCGCTCGTAGCTGCGCATGTCGGAACCACACTTGGGACAGGTGAGGGTGCTCATGTCGGGCCAACGGACCGGGCCGGCGACGGGTTCCGGGCCGTGGGTTGCGTCCCGGGCGAGCCGTTAGTCTGTGGCCGGTCCGGCTCAGCGGTGCGTATGCCGCGTGGCCGGCCGGGGCCTCTAGCTCAATGGTTAGAGCTGCGGACTTTTAATCCGTAGGTTGTCGGTTCGAGTCCGACGGGGCCCACTGAGGCATATGTGCAGGTCAGCGGCGCTTATGAAACATCGTGCTCGAAGTGAGGTCCAACGGTTCCGCGACGTTAGTGGGCAAATAGTGGGCTTCGCTGGGAGAAACCGCCTTCGGACGGGCTTCCCGGTGCGGGCCGGAATCGGGGAGGACTGTCGGCACAGGCTGACATCCTCACCGCAACGTCGAGCCCTTCCTGAAGGAGTCGTGTGCTTCCGTCGAACCGCGATATGGCCAGCATCATCCTTCTCTTGGTCTTCGTCGGCGCAGTCCTGTCCACTCGGTCCGGCCGGGGGGCCGCGATCAGCATCCTGCGCCTGGCGTGGAGCCGCCTTGGCCTCTCATTCGTCGCCTTCGCCGCCTACCTCGTGGGAGTCGTGGCGATCGCAGACAGAATCGGAGCCTGGAACGACCGCATGACAGGAGAGACGATCGCGTGGTTCGTCTTGTCCGGCGTGGCTGCGTTCGGCCAGTTCACCAAGGTGGGACGCGACCGCTGGTTCCTCCGCAACTTCCTCCGCCGACTGTTCGAGCTTGGTGCCGTCGTCACAGTCCTGATGACGGCGGTCGACTTCAGTCTGGTTGTTGAGATTGCACTCGGCCTAGTCGTCACGGTTCTTGTGCTTCTCCAAACAGTTGCCGAAATGAGCGACGACCTGAGGCCAGTTAGGCGGCCCCTAGCGACCCTCCTGGGAGTGTTCGCCGCCGGCGTTGGGGTTGCAGTTGTCTGGCAGCTCGTCTCCCAGTTCAGTCACTTAGACCTGGCACAGATCTTTCGATCCCTGGCCATGGCCATCTGGCTTCCTGTGTCGACGCTGCCGGCGTTGATCCTCATGGCCGCAGTGTCCGAGTACGAACAGGTCTTCATCCGGCTGTCCTTCATGCACGGAGTCAGCAACCTATGGCTGTCGCGTGCCGCCTTGATCCGTGGCCTGGGAGCCCGGCCCCAGTTGATTGCCGGGTTCTCCCACCCGTGGCGTTGGGAGATCCGTCAGGCGGAGACCTGGGCATCTGCACGGCGCGTGGTGGGCGAATATCGCACCTCACAGACCCGGTCACTAGAGTCCTTAACCGTCGAGCGATCCGAGACTCTGGCCAAGATTGTTCACGCTGGAGCGGGCTACTACGACGCCACCGGCCGCAGTGATCCGAGGTTTGCAGAGATGCTTCTACTCGTTCGCTCGCGCCCAACGTGCTGGGAGTACCTCCTCTTCGCGCTTGCCCTGAGCCACTTCGTCGAGATGACCCGGCGTTGGGTGGCGCTACATGAGCGCTCGCCAGAGGCGCTGGTGGGCCGGACCCACTCACGCAAGGCGGCGCTAGGCCTTATTGACTCCTACCCACAGCGCGCTCTGGCCATCGTGGAGGGAGTCGACGGCGTCTTCAGTGAGGCCCAGCAAACCGAGGCATTTGGTCCACCGGGTCAACCCGGTGACCCTGTGCGGATCATCCAGCTCGCTCGAGACACCGCCCTGCTGCATGCGAAGTTAGTAGACCTGAGCCTCGACTCGCGGGCGGTCACGATGGACAAGGACCTTGCCGGTGTTCGCGACGCCCTTAGAGCATTGAGCGACGAGCCGGCGGCTCAGATCGAGGCCTTCGCCCGAACTGGGGAGAAGCGGACCCGCGCTCTTCCCGGACGGCTGAGAAAAGGTCGGCGGATCGAGATGACACTACGCCTCACCCTGTCGATTTCGTCGCAGGCCACCCGCCGACTTCGGCGGGCCATCCGCGAAGCCACCGCGGGCTAAACGGTCACCATCGCAGCGGACCGAGCAGCATCCATCTTGTCCGCCAACGCCTGAGCGTCAGTCTCGAACAGACCTGCATAGGTGTCGAGCGTCATCGTGGCTGACGCGTGCCCGAGCATGTTCTGCACCGTCTTGACGTTCCCGCCCGCCTGTACGGCTAGCGATGCCGCAGTGTGTCGCAGATCGTGGAAGGTCAGCCGGTCGATGCCAGCCATCTTCCATGCCTGCGTGAGGATCTGCTTGGAGAAGTTGGCGTTGTCGAGAGGCTCGCCAGTGCGGGTCGAGAAGAGGAGATCGTTCTTGCCGCGACCAGCAGCCTGAGCGGTGAGCTGCTCACCGAGCGACCGTGGGAAGGTGACTGTGCGACGTTCGTGCGTCTTGGGCGGACCGAGGACCTTCTTGCCGCCCACGATGGAGAATGCCCGTTCCACGGTGATTCGCCCGTGCAGGCTGTCGACGTCGCGCACGCGAAGGGCCGTGATCTCGCCCCAGCGAAGACCCGTGAGTCCCGCCAGGCGGATCATGGCGCCGTGGTCGCCTGCCGCCAGCGCCAATGCCTCGAGCTCCGCGTGCGAGAGGTACCGGTGCGCCTTGTGGCGCTTCGGGCTCGGCCGGTAGTTGGCCTTCCCGGAGGCGGTGCGAGCCGGGTTGTTCAGGATGATCCACTCGTCCACCGCGGCGTCGAGCATCCTCACAAGTTGAGAGGACGCTGCATGCTTCCGGGAGGCGCTGACAGGCCCACGTGGGCCCTCCATGTTGGCCACCCACTTCTTGACCTCGGACAGGCTGACCTGGTTCAGCGGGACACGTCCCCAGGTCGGGAGAATGAGGGACGAGAGCAGCTCTTCGTAGGTGCTACGCGTCTTGGGCGAGACATGGAGCGAGTCGAGCCATCGCTGCGACCACTCCTCTACGGTGATCCGGCCCTTCCTGCGGTCGATGTGCTCACCGAGCTTCCCCTGCCGCTCCGCCTCTTCCGCGGCCTCCGTGGCGTCCCGCTTCCGCTTGAAGACGGTCGTGCTCTTGGCCCGCCCATCGAGCCGGTATCGACCGATGTACCCGCCCGGCCTCTTCTCCACCCACGCCATACCTACAGATTATCTGCACACTGCCATGGACCACAAGAGACATTACTCGATTGACGTGGGCGCGCGGGGGCCGCACTAGACAGGTCTGGGCATTCGTGTGATAATAGCAGTACGAGAAGGTCGGCACGCGCTGCGAGAGCGTGTTGACGGGCTAGCAGCCTAGGTGAACTCGCACAGCTCCCACCGCGTCCTACCCGTCGCCTGAGGCAAGGGTACGGAGCGCCACGAGCGGCCCGCAAGCCGCCGCAGAGCGCGGAGTAGATCAGTCGACAGTGCATCCGTCATGCCCGGGTGCGAGGCGTCGGCCGGTCTGCCGCGCCACGTCTTGGCAGCCCTGCTCGTCCTCGCGTCCTTGGCTCTTCAGCCAGCCGGCACCCGCCGGCGAAAGGACAACACCGTGACCGAGTCCATCGAGCCGTTCGTCAGCACCGAGCAGGTCGCCGACTTCCTCGGCAAGCCCCCGTCGTGGATCTACAACCGCGCCGAGCGGCTCAACATCCCCCGCTACAAGGTCGGACTCCACTACCGCTACCGCCTCTCCGAGGTGTCGGCGTGGGTCGAGTCGACGCAGCGCGGAGCCGCAGCGTGAGGCCAGCCGGGGGTGATCGCCGCTGGGCGATGACCCTGGGTGAAGTGGCCGAGCAGGAGGCGAGCCGCCCTTTTCACCTCGTGCCGGGGCTCATCGACGCCAGCGCGACGATGCTCGCCGGCCGGAGCGAGGGCGGCAAGAGCACGCTGCTCAGCGACTTGGCGGCAGCGGCCCTGGCTGGTGGTGAGTTCCTGGGACGGCACTTCACCCAAGAGGTGCAGAGGGTGGTCATCGTGTCTGCCGACCTTGGCGGCCCCGGCGAATACCAGCGCCGACTCGCGGCCCGAGGGATCGAACCGTCCACGCCTGGTCACCGCTGCGCCTTGGTGCATTTCCGGCATCCCCTGCCTCATCATTGGAACGAGCTCACGGGGGAGCTGGCGCCGCGGCAGGGCGACCTCGTGATCGTCGACCCGATCTCGTTCCTGATCCCGGACGACGGGCCGTCCATCAACTCCGACGAAGGCGTCCGGGCCATCTGGGGGCCGCTTGGCCGATGGGCCGAGGCGGGGGCTGCGGTGGTGGCTGTCCATCACCTCGGCAACAAGTTCGGCGGCAACGGCACGCCGATGGGCAACAGCCTCTTCACCGGAGTCGCGCGCATCAATTTGCGACTCGAGAAGAAGCGAGGCGTCCCGGTTCTGACGACGAGCCCCAACTCGGGGGCCGCCGAAGAGCTCACCCTGGACTTCCACCCGGACGGCTTCCGCCTGGTCGCGTCTGAGTCGGCGGGGGTCGCCTCCGAGAGGGCTCGATCGCGCAGGGCGCAAGCACACAGCAGCCGTTGGGTGCCCGTGGCCGACTGGGTTGCGGCAAACCACGCAGCCTCGACGCCGGCCGAGGTGGCACGAGGGGTGGCTGAGCAGTTTCCCGACCTGAGCGGGGCGCAGAACCCTGCTCGGCAGATCGCCAAGTGGCTCTCAGAGCGGCGGAACCTCGGCGAGTACCTCGAGCAGGGGCCCGGCGGCGAGTGGCGCCGCACGGTGCCGCTCGTGCCGTGAGGTGTTCCTGGTGTTCCGGTGTTCCCCTCCCCCCTTAAACCCCCCTCCCACCTAGAACGAGCTTCGCAAGCTCAGCTCGCGACGAAGGACCAAGCCTCCCCGGGGGCCCAGAGGCCTCCGGGGTCGGTGAGGGGAAGAGGGAGGGCTCCAAAGCCCGACCTCCCGACTCGCTGGGCTCGTCGGTCGTCATTGACGGCGACGACAGGAGCCGAGGTCGGACTGGGCACTGGGTGCCCTGTCCTCCTTCGCTGAAGGAGCGAAGCGACCCACACCAGCTCCGGCTCGATGCCGGAGCCACCGCTGACCAACCGCCTGCGGGCGGCCCACTACCCACGCGGACATCGCTGGAGGCGAGTCCGCACCGACGAACGGAGAACACGGTTGTCGACCTTCGCTGGAGAACTTCACCCCCACCAGACCGTCGGTCTGGCCTTCCTCCAGGCCGAGCGGCGAGCGATCCTCGCCGACGAGGTCGGGCTCGGGAAGACCGTCCAGGTCGCCAGCCTGATCGGCTGGCTCGCTGACAGCGGGGACCTGCGCGAGCCCGCGCCGGACTCCGCCACCCTCCCCCCGCAGCGCGGCAAGCACCTGCCGCGGCTGCCGGTCCTGTGGATCACCACCGCCGGCCTCGTCGCCCAGACGAAGGCCGAGCTGGAGCGATTCCTGCCGTACCTGGGCATCGCCACAAGCGAGGCCGGGACGGTCGGCAACAGGGCCGACCGCGAGCGCATGGCTGCGTTCCTCGCCGCCCACCCGGACGGCCCAGACGTGCTCATCATCAACAACGACCTGGCTACCCGCCGCGTCGACCACCTGACCACGCTACGGCCGCGTGTGGTGGTCGTGGACGAGGCGTCCGCGCTCAAGGGCGCCGGCGCCCGCTACGAGGCCGTCAAGGGCCTCTGCGACGCCGCCGAGCGGGTCGTGGTGATGACCGCCACGCCGTACGAGAACGACCCGCTGGAGCTGTGGGCGGTCATGTCCCTTGCGGGCCTGCCCGGCCTACCCGACGCCGAGTCGTTCGGCGCCATGCCGGTCCACGCCCCCGAGATGGACGTGTTCAACCCGCACGCCGAGCGACGCAACCTGCTGACGATGACCCGCAACTTCGTGCGGTGGATGTCGGACCAGCCGGACACCGTGCTGGGCCGGGTGCCGTTCTACACCGAGCGGTACTTCAAGCACTACGAGGAACTGGGTGCCCGGGAACTCGCCCGCAGCGGCGAGCTCTCCGCCCAGTCCCGCGCCTCGATCGAGAAGGTCGCCCGCCACCGGGCGATCATGGACACGCAGAAGACGATGTACGACACCGCCCGGTTCACCGGGGCGCACGACCGCGTGGCCCGCATGGGCTTCGCGTTCCTCGGCGCCTGGGAGGACTCGATGCGGGCGTGGGGCCGGCTGTTCTACGACGACCCCTCGCGGATCGGGAAGCTCACGAAGACGTGGTACGCCCCCGACCGCGCCGGCTTCATCGTGGATGAGAACGGCGACCGGGTGAAGCCCGGCGACGACTCCCGCGAGAAGTGGATCGTCCTGCCGATCAGCATCCCCGGCACGCAGGGTGAGGAGTTCAAGCTCCGCAAGGACTCGTTCAACTCGATGTTCCAGGGCGAGGTCCCGTGGGCCCCCGGCTTCTCGCCGATGGTCCAGGTCCCCGTCGCGACGATCGCGGCCAAGACGTTCCCCGAGGTGGCCGACCCCAACTTCGAGATCGGCGGCGTGAAGGTGGGCGAGAGCCCGCTGTTCCGGCAGATGTTCGGCTTCGGCGTCCCGAAGACCGGTGTCACCGCCGACGACACGGCTGCTTCCGTGCTCCGCCAATTCGAGCCCGGGTGGGTGAAGCGGGCAATCGATCTCAAGAGCGGCAACAGCCAGCAGTTCTCCGACGCCTACGCGATGGCGCTCAACTCGGCCATCATCGAGGCGAGGCAGGACGGCAAGGACGTCAATACCAAGGACGTCCAGGAGTGGGCTGACGCCAAAGCGCGGAAGACCGCTCGATCAATCATGATCCTGGAGTTCGCCGCGAACTGGGGCCTCGGCCTGTCGGGCGAGGGCGCGACCAAGGCGGACTTCTACCGCCAGCGGTACCGCGAGATCTCGTCCAACGCCGACGCACTGAAGGCCCGCGGCACCACCGTCAACGAGGAGTTCCTCCGGCAGCACCCGGAGGCGGCCGGCCTGAACTGGTCGTTCTCCCAGAACGAGACGGGGATCAACGCGACCCTGAAGGTCGAGGACCGCTCGCGGAAGTACGCCAAGGACATCTCCAAGGCGCCCGAGTTCGGGTGGTTCTACGTCGGCTCCGACAACGTCGGGGGCGAGTTCTCGTCCGCGGTCTACTCCGCGCAGTTCAACCGCGAGGGCGTGCCCGGCTCGGGCGAGGCCTGGCGGTCCCGGCAGAACCCCGCCCAGATCCGCAGCGCCACCAACGCCCAACTCGGGTGGGACTCGTGGACGGCGGTCTCGCTGAAGGTCGACTCCATCCTCGAGCAGCGTGGTCTGCACTCGGTCAACCAGAAGGGCGCCGAGGACCTCAAGCAGATCAAGGCGGAGTTCCGCGATGGCCTCGCGGCCGAGAATCCCGACTGGTTCAAGGACTACTCCAGCTTCGACCCTAATCGGCTCCAGCGCTTCCTGTCGCAGGTCGCCGTCCCGGCGACCAAGGACGGTCGTTTGAAAGGGCGGTCCGACGTGAAGCGACTGGCGGATTACCTCGAGGTCCGCCAAGAAGCCATGAAGATGGCCAACGACAACGGGTACTCGCTCGGCTCCGACAAGGCGGCCCCGCTCCGTGCGGTTCTGGCTGAGTTTGGGACCAACCTTGCCCGAGAAGACCTCGGCTTCGGCCAGACGTGGGACCGGATCTTGTCCCGGGAAGTGGACGACTGAGAAGAAGGCCCCCGCCTGGACAGGGCGGGGGCCCTTCTCTCGTCACCCGGCATTGCGGGCTTCTATGTGGTCGAGGGTCAGGGCGCCGGCCACGAGAGTGGCGGCGGCCCAAAGGTAGATCCACGGCCTGCTCACGACGGCGTCGACGTATCCCATAAGGGCCAGCACCAAAGCGGGCCCAACCGTCCAGAGCAGCCCGGCGGCGAGCATGGTCACCAGGAGACCCGCTGCGCGAACCAGGGACGAGATAGCCGTCATTAGGCTCTCCGCAAGATCGCCTGCAACGCTGCTTCGGAGACTGCCCGCGCGCCCTAGTGTCGTCCTCATTGCACCCTCCCTGCCACATCGTCACCCAACTCGGACGCCACGGTGATCCGCCACAAGTACGAGATCCTCTAGCTCCGTGTTTGCCGACCAGTAGTCAGCGTCCTAGCAAACCGCCCGATTCGCCTTGCATCCCAATGGGTTCGTTGACGGCCGTCCTTGCGCCACCGCATCATGAAGGCATGGTCCTACCGCTAACGAAACGAGGGAAGTGGGCGCAGAAGATCGACTACTCAGAGGCGGAGCAGATGCTCCGCGCCGGAGCGACCCAGCAGAAGGTCGCCGACAAGTTCGGCGTGTCGCAGGCGGCTGTGAGCAACGCCATTCGGCGAGGCGTCATCAAGATCGACACAAACAGAGCCGATGCTCGCGCCATCCCGTGGTCTCCGATCCAAGCCGAGCACCGCGACCAATACCTGGTGCGGATGCTCCGGGCTGCGCATCGACGACAGAATCTTCAGCCCAATGCTCCCGTGATGGAAGCCCAACTCGATAAGTTTCTCGAAGCCGTACACCGCGACGGCTTCGTCATCGACTACCGGCCGGACCTCGACCCCGAGCGGGGCTTCGTCCGCGTGCCGCGGCGAGAAGGAATCGACGAGGGGCTCGTGAGGCAGCCGGACGCTCCGTGAGCATGCTAGTTCGCTCAGGCCTCTTCGGAGCGAGGGCGATCTGGCTCGATAACGGTCGCGACCGAGCCCATTGCGGAGGATCGCAACTTGTAGACCTTGCGCTGGCGACGGGGAAGGTCGCGGTCATCCGGATTGTGAAGCCGCTCTGTCAGCAGCCCGAACCGCACGAGAGACTTGGTGCCCTTCGCCCACGTCTCGTCACTCAGTCCGTATGCAGACCGGATGTACGGCGCTACGTGCACCTCGCGTGTCTCGTCACCGGCGCACGCGTGTCGGAGAACCAAGTAGGCGAACAGGGCGTGTCCCGGCAATACGTTGATCCAGCCATACACCCAGAGGTCGAGCGGAATGGTCACGTAGGGCGGTCGGAACTTCCCCGCCACATGGTGTACCTCAATTAGGTCTACCCGACCCGGCCTAGGCGTTCGCACGATGAAGCCCTCGCGATGCAGCGAGGCGAGCGCCCTCTGCACCTTGCGCGTCCCGGCGCTCTTCGGATTGTCGTCCTCGGCGTTGTCATACCCCAGCATTCTGGCGAACCGTGCGGCGGACGTACCTCGGAAGAGCTGATGGGGAGCCTTGCGCGTAGCTAGCACCAGAGTGAGGTAGACCTTCAAGGCCGGCTCACCCAGGCGGCAGAGCCGGCTGAGAGGCGGCGGGCCGTCGTCATCGAAGGCAAAAGCCCCGTCTAGTTGAACAGACAGGTGCCTCCCAGACTCCCTCACGGCCGTCCTGAGCAGTGTTCTTTGAGCCAGGGGGACCTTCTTGGGAGCGCGTTTTGGCCCATCGCTCTCCATGGGAGGGCTCACTTTCTGAAGGTCGTCGTCATAGCAGCGGTGCGACGCGAGATAGCGGAGTGAAGGGGTAGCGGGGTGAGGGGCTGTGGCGATTGCGCAGGCCAGAGGCCCAATGGGTTCCCCGCATTCGTCGATTTTACACCGCTACTGTGTCGCGGTCCGACCGCCATGGCGTCGACGTCACGGGCCGCATACGTCAACGAGAAGCCACGCTGGTGACGGGGTTCAGAAGCTTGTCCTGCTGCCTGTCCTCGCTAACACTCTTTATTGCTGCCCAAGCCGGGCGGCGTAGGCAACCGGCCGAAGGAGGTGGTGCGGATGCGGCGTGGATACCGACTGACCGTCTCGTGGCAGCGAGGCTCAGTCTCAATCACGCTCGAACCGTTTTGAATCTGGGGGTGGGCCCCATCTGTGTCTTGACGGTGCGGCCCACCCCTATTTCACCTGTCCGTGTTCGGCATGGCAAGTCTGGCCTATCCCCTACTTGGGTGGTCAGCTTCCGCTGCCCCGAGGCCGAAGTAGAAGGCCCGGGTCACTCGCCGGCACTTAGCGCCTCGTCCTTGGCGACCAAGGTGCCATCGGCACCCATGTCCTCAACGCCCACACTGCTCGGCCCCTGCGTGGCTGGTGATTCCTGCACGGACTCCTTTGATTCCGTCTCAAGCTGTTTGATGTCCCAGGTGGGTCCGTCTTGGGACGAGTAGTCCGTCGAGGACAGGCTGGCGGGTCGTACCGGCTCGGCCCCTTCCGTCTCTAACGGACTGGCCTCACGCAGTTTGGGCGGCGCCGCAGACCACCCCTTCAGGTCACCGAGAACGTCCGCGTAGAAAGAGTCCACCGAGCCGAGCACCGAGTCGATGAACGCCCCGCGACCGCGACCACGTTTCGTACCCAAGGCCGAGGACGTCGCGACCCGAAAGATTCGAAGCTCCCTGTTCGGGTCAGAGACCAAGCTCGTCGGGTTTTCCCTCACTGCCCCGAGCAGTTCCGCAGCGCTCGAGCCACGCGAGTGGGCGGTGAAGCACTCGATGCGAGTGGTGGCGGGAGCATTCTTCAATTGCCGCACGAGCCAGTTCACCCGGGTCGTAGGCCGTCCATCTCGGGGTGCATCCAAGTCCACGTGACAAGTGACCCGCCCAGATCGCAGGTCCGCCGTAACGACGAGAGGTCCGACCGTGTCGGGGATGCGGATGGCGCCCGATAGCTGTCCAGCGCTACAGAGCTGCTGGGTGAGCGCCTGAGCTCGCAGGGATGGGTCGCCCAGCTCCTTCCTCGAAAGGACCGGCACAACCTCGGTGCCAAGGCGCCGGCCAAGGCCCAGGCTGGTGAAGCGCAGCAGTGCGTCGAACCGAGCCACAACCGTTGCAATGCCCTTGTCCGTCGGCCGTAGCGTGCCGGCGGCGACAGCGTCCCGCACCGCTGTCCAGGACTCGCCCATGTCGTCGAACTCAAGCGCCCCGGACCGCGAGTGCTCGAGGTAGCGGATGAGCTCGCCCAAGATCCACGCCTGATCCGGGTCCGCAACACCGCGAAATTCCTTCTGCATCACGGCTTCCGCGAGGACCTGTGACCACGCCAAATGGTGCAGGGCAACCTTGCGCAGCTTGCGCTTGTCGACCTTCGTCGGATGCTGCCCGGCCACAGCCGGTATCTCGTTACTGATGGTGATGACGGCATCGAAACCCTGTTCGCGGGCGATGTCCAGGTAGTTCTCGAGCTGCTCTGTCGCCAGCTCATTTCCGCTTGTCTTCACCTCCACCAGGGCCGTCCACGAACGCGATCCGCGGGACACGCGGATAAGTCCATCGGGGTAAAGACGCTTGTCCCCCAGCGTGAACGGGACCTCAATAAAGCACTCGAGATTCCCGGCGGGGGCTCCCAGCGGCTTAACGATGCCCCGACCGAATTCGCGCACGGCCATCATCACCGCGAGCAGGGCGGACGTGGCGCGACGCTCCTGCTCCTCGGCCCCATTGATACCGGACGTCGGGATGAGTCGAGCCTCGTGCCAACTCTCCTCGGCCATGTGTCCCCCTGCGAGTGCGTGTGATGATGCCACGGGCGACCGTACCGTCACGCGTGGCTTTCGAAGTGGATTCTCCCGATATAGATGACAGCGTCGCGAGAGCAGGTGCAAACGCGGTCCTTCGGCGGCGGCCCATGCGCCCTATGCAATTGAGTCATGACCACTGCATGCATGCCATGGTCCACCGTCGGGGCGATTAACTGCGCTCCTAGCGGGGCCACCACCCGGCCAACTACAACTTCTGCCACGATCGCTTCTTGGCTGTGGTCAACATGACGGGGTCGTAACACCCCCAAGAGAGAGAACCTGGAGTCGCTCTTGCGCGCGACGGGTCGAATAGCCCCTGCCAGGACTCTCGCTTGCGTTGGCAGCGATCGAGCCAGACACTTGCCTGAAAGCGTCGAGATGACGACTGATTGGGGTGAGTGGTGCGGTTCGATGCGGGGAAAACCAAGGGCGAGGACAAATACAGCTGGTGGCTGTATAGCAGTAGCGACACGGTCGCTTGGGCCGGCGAGACCTTTCCGAGCCAGTCGAACGCCGACCGAGCGGCGGAGGATTTCAAGGCCGGGGCGTCGACAGCCCGCTACGAGATTTATGCGGACTCTGGAGGTCAGTGGCGCTGGCGGGCCTGGCGGTCGAGCGACAAAGTCGCCGCTTCGGGCGAGAGCTTCGCCAGCAAATACAACGCAGAGCGAGCTGCGGCCAACGTGCGCGACAACGCGGGTACGGCCGACGGGCCATAGGGGCCACGTTTCGCTCGGCAAGCTCCGCTGTCGACGGCAACCTCACGACTGCTGTCGTACCCGCGCGGTAGGAATCGCTCATGGACTTCCCGCCCCCTTCAATCCCTGCCCCACCCGTGACTCAGGGGAGGCGGGCGCGTTGGGTTGCAACCGCCGCCGCCGGGATGCTGCTGCTTGGCCTCGTGCTTCCCGGCTCCTTCACAAAGGAAGATGTACTAGCGATCGCTGGTGGGTCCATCGTCCTGCTGATGGCGGCATGGTCGCCGCGGCGGTTATGGCACGACGCACGATCCTTCTCGAGTTGGGTCATCGCCGCCTACGTGGCCTTCGCTGGGATCGTCGGCCTGCAGGCGCCGGACGCAACGTCCTCATGGTTGGTGGGGGCGGCGTACGCCGGGCTTGGTCGCTACTGGATTGATCGCCTGATCAGGACGGAAGATCGGCGCTCAGAGCAAGAGGTTGCGACGCTGCTGCGAGAGCTCGCTAGTCGGCCAGTTGAAGCTCCCCGTCCAGTCGCCCGCGCGTCCATTCTTCCCGCCGTCCTCTTCGTGGCAGTGGGTTGGCTCATTGCCAGAAACTCAAAGCGCTAGAAGTCCAAGGTTGGACGTGTTGAAATCGAATACACCGGACCTGGCACTGCGAAAGGGAAACAGTGTTTGACCACCTGCCGCGGGGAAGCATGGGATGGGAGTCGTTTGTAGACGGACTCACCTATTTGGATGATCAGGCCGAGTCGAGATGTCTGGAGATGAAGAGCCAGTTGGACCTGAGCTCGAAGGCCGACCAGGTCAAGATCGCCAAGTTCATCCTCGGCGCAGCCAACCGCATGCCTGACGACGCGGCGCAACGCCTCGATGGGTTCGCTGTGCTCGTGGCCGGCGTAGCGCCTGGTGCCGCTGCGGGGATACCTCGGATCGAAAATCACGAGCTTCGTCGGCTCATCGATCCATTCGTCGGAGTCGGTCCACGGTGGGACGTCGAACGCGTCAGCGGCGACGGCGACAACCAAGTCCTCATCATCGTCGTGTCCCCTCCCACTTGGGGAGAAGCCCCCTATCCCTGCCTCCAGACCAGCGGGTCCCTGCAAGACGGTGACATCTACATCAGAGCCGATGGCGAAACGAGGAAGGCTAACGGCGCCGAGATTGGCCAACTCGTCCAGCGATCGAGCCCAGCGAAGCCTCGACCGGAGGTAACTGTCGACCTCGTAGGTCCCGTCCACGCATATGAAGTCGATACCAGCGCCGGCAACCAAGCCATAGCGAAGGCCCGCGCTTCCTTGCTGAGCAGCTTGCCCGGCAAAGGGCCGGCGGCCTCGGTGGTGAACGCGTTGGGACTACAAGGCCTTCAGGCGAGCGCAATCATGGGCGGCCTTTATCGGACCGTGGAGGAGTCTCGATCAGAGTCAGAATTTCAGGCCGAGGTAGACCGCTGGGGGGTTGCTTGCCTAGACGCCCGGCCCGACATCGTCCGCAAGTTCGTTAAGCACCACGTGAAGCCCATTCGCATTGACATCAGGAACGCCGGGCAACACTTCCTCGAGGACGTCGAGGTCCAGCTCTACATTGCCGGCGACATCGTCGGCCTCAAGAGCCGCTACGGCGACGACTATGACTACGGCACGTGGCTGCCAAAACCACCCCGCAAGTATGGTCCCTACACCCGGAGCCTCATACCGACCATGCCCGACTACGGGCACCTCGTGCCCATGAATCTGGCTCCGGTCCGACCCGTGAACGGCCCTACATTCCGCTTCGACAACGGCGGGTCGATATCAGTGACCGTAACAATCCCTACCCTGCGTCCTGCCGCGTCACACTCGATCAACGACAGGATGTGCGTCATCGTCCAAGACCCCTCTCTGCGGCAGCTTCAAGTCTCTTGGCACGCGACTGCGCGGGGCCACGATGTGGTCATGCAGGGCGAAGTCTCGATTCCCGTTGGCGAACCGAAGAATGTGTCCAGGGCCGTTGAGCGTGTTTATGATTCCCTCAACCAGTAGGTTTGGGAGGAAATTTTCGGGGGGATAGTAGACAGGGGATGGGGGGCCTCGGTTAAACAACGGGGGGTCAAGTCCTGGGAGCATCGCGATCAGACTTGCTCCTCGCCTGCGCTAGCAGCACAGGCGCTGGCGGTGGTCGCGAGGGTGTTTCACCGCCTGCCCCAAGGCATGGGCAGCCCCCACACCACAGCTCTCTAGACAGCGCGGGCCGGTCTTACCGATCGTCCGCACCCGGCCGTGCCAACCCCGTGGCTCTGCGGTCGTTCTAGACCCCTTGCAGCACGCCTCCGGCCCCCGCCCTAGATGAGCGGGGGCCGGTTCTCTGCGTTGGCGACCGGGAGCAGTTCACCCTTACTGGCGGCCAGCCGACCTGCCGCCCTGAGCCCGGTTCTTACGTGGTCGTCCACGCCACCGTTGTTCCCCTATGTCGTCGTCCGGGGCACGAGCACCCGGACCGCCCACGGGGTATCGGCATCGGCGTCGTCGAGGTCCTGCTCGACGATCCTGAACCCTCGACCCCGGGCCCACATCGCCGCACGGCTCATCGTGTACTCGAGGTCAGCCGTCCACGCCTCTGCGTACTCGCCGGGATTGGCGTCCGCCAGCATGGCTGCAATCTCCCCGCCACTGTCCTTGGTGTAGCGCAGCATCCCGTACGCCTCGGCGTCAGCCGGGGCGATGTAGATTTCGACCTCCACCGTCGCGCCGCGGGGCGCGTCGAAGCCGGCCCCGTCCAAGCCGGGCCCGCTCCATGTGCGGTCGCCGTCCACCTCCCCCAGCAGGAAGGACCGGCGGGCGCCGTCCTCGCTCACCGGGAGGTTGGACGTGGGCTCGAGGCCCACGGCAAACAGCTCACCGGTCCAGGCGTCCCACGCCGTGTCGTACTCGTCCTCGTCGCCCGGAGCGATGAAGGTGGCCGCGTGATGGGTGACGTTCATGCTTCCTCCGTGGGCAGCTGGTGGGCAGATGGTGGGCAGAACAGGGGTCAGTGGGCAGAACTAGAGCGAAGTGGATTGAACCATGATTCTGTTGTCCTGCTTGCTGATTGAGAGTGTCCCGCCGGGCGCCCACGATGTCAATACGGACTTTTAATCCGTAGGTTGTGGGTTCGAGTCCCACGGGGCCCACCACGCACCGCCCGTGCCGCGACGGCACCGGGGCTGGAGCTGGAGCTGGAGCTGGAGCTGGAGACCAAGGTCACCACGGACCGGTTTGGCTGGCGCAGAGCCCGTTGAGAGACTGGGAGCAGAGCCGACCACGGCTCCCGGACGAGCGGTGCCGTACCCGGTGTGCGACAAGACGGCGCTCAGGGAGCTCATCATGGCTTGGCTCGTGCTCGTCGTCTCGGGTGTCCTCGAAGCGGTGTGGGCCGTCGCCCTCGGCAGGTCCGAAGGCTTCTCCCGCCCGACCCCTTCGCTCGTGTTCGTCGTCGGTCTGCTGCTGAGCATGGGCGGACTGGCCTACGCGTTGCGGTCCGTCCCCGTCGGGACCGGGTATGCCGTGTGGGTGGGCATCGGCGCGGCGCTGACCGTGGCGTACGGGATGGTGACGGGGGCCGAGTCCGTCACCCCGGTGAAGCTGCTGCTCATCGCAGGTCTCGTCGGGTGCGTGGTCGGCCTCAAGCTGGCCCACTGAGCGGGCGATGAGTCCTGCTGCGCGCGGCGGTCAGAATGGCGACCGGACCACCACGCAGGACAGCAGGAGGACACATGTCGTTCCAGGCCTACCTCGACGCGCTCGAGACGAAGACCGGCAGGACCCCGCAGGAGCTCCTCGACGAGGCGCACGCCAAGGGATTCGGCACCGACACCAAGGCGGGGGTCGTGTGCGAGTGGCTCAAGGACGACTACGGCGTGGGGCGCGGGCACGCGATGGCGTTCGTGCACGTCCTGACCAAGGGTCCACAGATCAGCGACAAGCACGTCGGCACCACTGGGGTTCACCGCGACGAGTCCAACCTGCTGCGCCTCGACGGCATCGCCCGACGGGACAGCTGAGGCCCCGCCCGGTCACGTCACGATCGGCTCCCGAAGCGGTCACTGAGGTGGGCAGACCACATCGAGGACAGGCGGCGAGCGTTGGCCACATCCATCGTCAGCTACGAGCTGCGGGCGGCGGGCAGGACGACGACCCGCTGCTCGACTACCTCACGACGCTGGAGGACTGGTGGCACTACCTCGCCCGCACCTGGGTCGTGGTGACCTCGAAGTACGCGACCCTGCTGCGGGCCGAGCTCGGCGAGCACCTGCATCCCGATGACCTGCTGCTGGTTGTGAAGTCGGGTGGGGTGGGGGCGTGGGCCGGCTTCCCCGAGCGCCCGGACGCCTGGCTGCGGCGGCACGTCTAGACGGGACTTCGGGCTGCTCCCACGGGCCTGTACGCTTTGGTTAGGTAAGCCTTTCCTATGCGGCCGGTCGGGTCGCGCTGACCCAGGAGACTCACGTGGCTCTTCGACCGTTCATCCTCGCTGCACTCGGCGTCGCGAGCCTGCTCGGGGTCGCCGCCTGCAGCGGCGACGGCAGCCTCGAAGCGGGCAAGGACCTCGACCCCGACAAGCTGACCATCTACAGCGCGCAGCACGAGAACCTCACGCAGGCCTGGGCCGAGAAGTTCAAGCAGGACACCGGGATCGACGTGCAGATCCGTTATGGCAGCGACTCGTCGATGGGCAACCAGATCGTCCAGGAGGGTGCCAAGTCCCCGGCCGACGTGTTCCTCACCGAGAACTCCCCGGCCATGACGACGGTCCAGGACGCGGGCCTGCTGGCGACGGTCGACGACAAGACCATCGCTCAGGTCGGCAGCGACCACGTGCCCTCCAGCAAGGAGTGGATCGGGATCGCCGCCCGCTCCACCGTGCTGGTCTACAACCCCAGCAAGATCAGCGAGGCCGAGCTGCCGACGTCGATCATGGACCTGCAGGACCCGAAGTGGAGCGGCAAATGGGGTGCGGCCGCCGGCGGCGCCGACTTCCAGGCCATCGTCTCGGCGATCCTCGACACGCAGGGCGAGGCCAGGACGGCGGCCTGGCTCAAGGGCCTCAAGGACGGCGGCAAGATCTACCAGAACAACATCGCCGTGATGAAGGCCGTGAATGCCGGCCAGGTGCCGGTCGGGATCATGTACCACTACTACTGGTACCGCGACCAGGCCCTCACGAAGGCGGGCAGCGGCAACACCAAGCTCCTCTACTTCCACCACCAGGACCCCGGTGCGTTCGTGAGCCTGTCCGGTGGTGCGGTCCTCAAGTCGAGCAAGCACGCGGCCAACGCCCAGAAGTTCCTCGCCTTCGTCACCAGCCCCGAGGGGCAGAAGATGCTGGCCACGAGCGGCGCCAAGGAGTATGCGGTCGGCACCAGTGTCGCGTCCGACCCGGCCCTGGAGCCGCTGGACTCCCTGGAAGCACCCGACATCGACCCCTCGAAGCTCAATGGCCCCAAGGTGATCGAGCTCATGACGAAGGCAGGCATCCTCTAGGTGGCCAGGTCCGCGAGGGGGGCGGCGTCCCCCATCCCGGTCGTCGTGACGAGCCTCGCGGTGGCGGCACTCTGCTTGCTGCCGCTGGGCGTGGTGGTGGCGTCCGGCGTCGACGTGGGCTGGGACGCCGCACGCACGCTGCTGTGGCGACCTCGGGTGGGCGAGCTGCTCCGCAACACCACCGCACTCGTCGTCCTCACGGTCGCCGCGACGACCTTGCTCGGCATCGTCACGGCCTGGCTGGTCGAGCGGACCGCGCTGCCGGGTGCACGGGTGTGGCGCGTGCTCATGGTCTGCCCGCTTGCAGTGCCGGCCTTCGTCAACAGCTATGCGTGGGTCACCGTCCGCCCCGACCTCGAAGGGCTGCGCGGCGCGGTGCTGGTGACCACGCTCTCCTACTTCCCGTTCGTCTTCCTGCCGGTGTCCGCGGCGCTGCGCAGCCTCGACCCGACGGTCGAGGAGACGGCCCGTTCCCTCGGGCTGGGTCCGTGGCGGGCCTTCCTGCGCGCGGTGCTGCCCCAGCTGCGGCACGCCACGGTCGGCGGGATGCTGCTCGTGTCGTTGCACCTGCTGGCCGAGTTCGGGGTGCTCGCGATGCTGCGCTTCCCGACGTTCACGACGGCGATCCTGGAGCAGTTCCAGGTCGCCTTCAGCGACAGCGCGGGCAGCCTCCTCGCCCTGGTCCTGATGGCCCTGTGCCTCGGCCTGCTCACCGCCGACCAGCTGCTGCGGGGCACCAGCCGTCAGGCGCGGGTCGGCCGCGGCACCTCGCGACGCGTGGTGCCCGCAGCCCTCGGCCGGTGGACCGCACCGGCGCTGCTCCTGATGGCCTCCCTCACCGCAGCCGCGCTGGGGGTCCCGATCGCGAGCCTCGCCCGGTGGCTCGCCGCCGGTGACCCCACCTTCGACGCGCACACCTGGCTGGTGACGGTCGGCAGCACGATCGGATTCGCTGTCGTGGCAGGCCTGCTCACGGTCCTGGCCGCCTTCCCGGTCGCCTGGCTGATCAGCCGTCGCAGGTCCTGGCTGAGCATCCTCATCGAGCGAGCCACGTATGTCGCGTCGTCGCTCCCCGGGGTCGTGGTCGCCCTCGCACTGGTCACCCTGACGATCCGTTACGCGCGCCCGGTCTACCAGACGAGCATCGTGTTGGTCGCGGCATACGCGATCCTGTTCATCCCCAGGGCGATGGTGAGCATCCGCGCCTCCATGGCGCACGCACCCGAGGAGCTGATGCAGGCGGCGCGGGCGCTCGGCGCCGGGCCGACGCGGGCCTTCGCCCGCGTGCTGCTGCCGCTGACGCTCCCAGGTGCACTGGCGGGCTTCGCGATGGTGTTCATCGCCGTCTCGACAGAGCTGACGGCCACGCTGATCCTCGCTCCCACGGGCGTGCGGACCCTCGCCACCGCGTTCTGGAGCGCCAGTGAGAGCATCGACTACGCGGGCGCGGCCCCCTACGCCGCGGCCCTCATCCTCGTGTCGACTCCCGTGACCTATCTGCTGCTGCATCGTTCCGACCAGGAGCCTGACCTGTGACCAGCCTTCACGTGCGCGGCGTGCGTGCCAGCTACGGGCCGACCGAGGTGCTGCACGGCATCGACCTGGTGGTGCCCTCGGGCTCGACGACCGCGATCCTCGGGCCGTCCGGCTGTGGCAAGACCACCCTGCTGCGGGTGGTCACCGGTTTCCAGACACCGACTGCGGGCTCGGTGGCCCTCGACGACGAGACCGTCGCGGGCGACGGTTCCTGGACTCCGCCGGAGCGCAGGCGGATCGGCTACGTCGCCCAGGAGGGCAACCTCTTCCCCCACCTGTCGATCGCGGCCAACGTCGCCTTCGGGCTCCCTCGCTCCGAGCGCAAGGACACCGCTCGGATCTCGCAGCTGCTCGAGCTGCTCGGTCTCGACGCGGGCCTGATGGGGCGGCGCCCGGACCAGCTCTCCGGTGGCCAGCAGCAACGCGTCGCGATCGCCCGCGCCCTCGCCCCTCGACCGCGGCTGGTCGTGCTCGACGAGCCGTTCAGCTCCCTCGACACCGGGCTCCGCGCCGCCACCCGCGAAGCGGTGGCCGAGGCACTGCACCACGAGCGCGTCACGGTCGTCCTCGTCACGCACGACCAGGCCGAGGCGCTGTCGTTCGCCGACCAGGTGGCGATCATGCACGACGGTCACCTCGCCCAGGTCGGCACGCCCCTGCAGGTGTATGGCGCCCCGGCCGACCGTCGGTCGGCGCGGTTCCTCGGGGAGGCACAGTTCGTCAGCGGGGTGGTCCAGGGCCACCAGGTGGACAGCGACCTGGGTGTGCTCGAGCTCGACGAGACCGCCCCCGAGGGGCGGGTCGACGTCCTCGTCCGTCCGGAGCAGATCCGGCTCACGCGGGAGGACGGCGGCCTGCGGGCCCGTGTCGTCTCGACCACCTACTTCGGCCACGACGCCCTGGTCTCGCTCGACCTCGTCGGGCCCGACGGGAGCGCCGGACGTCGCGTCGTCGCCCGGGTCAACGGGTCAGAGGCCTGGGCGGCGGGGACGCCGGTCGCGGTGCAGGTGGTCGGCGCCGTGCGGGCCTTCCCCGACGATGCCACGGCCGACGGCTGACCGCCGCCGCAGGGCGCCTGCCGTCGCCCGGGCGCGGCGACCCACCGCCGCCGAGGCCCAGCCCCAGACCTTCCAGTAGAGCAGCCCGACCGCGAGCGAGGCCAGCACGGCCAGCCCGGAGCTCACGGGCATCACGTGCGGGTAGACCGCGAAGTGGGTGAGGTAGACGAAGAGCGAGGCGGACGCCACGGCAGACATCGCCCGGACGGTCACCGCCGGCACCGGCAGGGTCGGCGCCCAGATCAGCAGCAGCACTCCGGCGATGATGGTCACCTCACGTCCCGGCATGGTCGGCCAGAACCCGGGCAGCGTCAGCACCGGCACCGCCGAGACGAGCAGCCGCTGCCAGCGGTTCGTGGCCCGGCTGGCCGCCCAGCCGGTCGCGAACAGCCAGAGGAGCACGAGCGCGTTGGCTCCCCGGTACGGCCCCGCGTCCGGGATCACCACGGCATACCTGGTCAGCAGCCCCAGCCCGACCAGCGCCATCGGCACCGCGAAGGCGTGGCGCCGCTCCAGGCGGTGGAAGCCGGGGACGAGGCAGAGCGCCGCCGCCCCGACCATCAGCGCCACGAGCGCCTCGATGAACCAGAAGTGCCAGTGCGGCCCCCAGCGGGCCCAGTCGCCGAACACCTGGTTGAGGAGGAGGACGTTGCGCCAGTCATAGGTGCCGACGACCACGGCGACGACCGCGATCCAGACCGCGCTCGGCGCCCAGATGCGCAACACCCCGTGGAGGATCCGCGCCGCCCGCTCCCGTGGCGCTCGCCCGGTGAGCTGGAAGCGCGCGAGGTTGTAGCCCGCGATGACGAGCAGGGTGTGCGCACCGCCGGGGAGATCGGCCAGCTTGGTGTGGTTGGAGAGGATCAGCAGGACGGCCAGTGCCCTGATGACGACGTTGGTCTCCACGCGCCGCCAGCGGGGCCTCGCGTCGCTGGCGGTGACCGGGATCGTGCTGGCCTCGGCGAGGTCCGTGGGCGTGCGCCGTTGCCAGTCGGCGGGCAGGGTGCCGAGCACCTCCTCGAGGCGGACGGACACCTCGACATACGACAGCGAGTCGCCGCCGAGGTCGACGAAGCTGGTGCGGGCGCTGGCAGCCGGGCACCCGAGCAGGTCGCGGTAGAGCCGCACGACGAGCTCGCACCGGTCCGCGCCCGCGGTGTCCACCTCCGCCGCGACGGCGGTCAGCTGGGTCCGCATCTCCACGTAGTCGGGTTTGCCCGAGGCGAGGATCGGCAGCTCGCAGCCGTCGAGGACGACCACCGACGTGCGAGGAAGCCCGTGCCGGTCCCCCAAGGTCTCGAGCAGGGTCTCGGCGTGGCCGGGGCGCGGCGTCACCACGCCGAGCCGGCCACCGAGGTCGAGGCAGCGGACGGGGGCACCCGCAGCGCCGAGGTCACCCTCGAGGTGGTCGAGGTCGAGCCTCAGCCCCAGCACCTTCGCGAACCGGCTCCGGCGGCCGACCACGCGCACCACGCCGGCCGCGTCGACGGTGCCGAGGTCACCGGTGCGCAGCTCGTGCACGTCGCGGCCCCGGGCGAGGTCGGCCACGCCGGTCGCGTAACCCAGCATCACGTTCGGGCCGCTGTAGACGAGCTCGCCGACGCCCTCGGCGAGCGGCTCGTCGTGGGCCGGGACCGCGTCGACGCGGAACGACCCACCCGGCACGGCCACGCCGACGGCATCGGGATGTGTGGCCGCCAGCTCCGGCGGCAGCACCGCCATCCGGGCCGTGGCCTCGGTCTGTCCGTACATCGTCGAGAAGCGCCAGCCCCGCTCCGCGGCGAGGGCCCGGAACCGGTCGGCCGTCGCGGCGGGCAGCGGCCCGCCGGCCTGGGTGAGCGTGCGCAGGCCGGGGAGGTCCCGCTCGGCGAAGCCGCTGCGCTCGAGCAGGTCGTAGGTGTGCGGGACCCCGGCCAGCCCCGTCGCCCCCGAGTCGCGAAAGAGCGTCCAGAAGCAGGGGTCGACGACGGAGAGGTCGCTCAGGACGAGGCTGCCACCACAGGCCAGGTGGCTGTGCACCACGGACAAGCCGTAGCTGTAGTGCACCGGGAGCGCGGCCATCGCCCGGTCGCGCTCGGTCAGGTGGAGGGCCTCCACGATCGAGGCCGCGTTGCTGTCGAGGTTGTCGTGGGAGAGGCGCACCAGCTTCGGTGACCCCGTCGAGCCCGACGTCGGGAGCAGGAGCGCGAGATCGGGGTGCAGGTCGTGCTCGGGCACCCCGACCTGCGGCGCCACCGTCCACGCCGAACCCGAGCGCTGGGCGACCGTCCCCGGGCGGAAGCGCTCGACGAGCCCCGCCACGTGGGCCGGTCGGTCACCGGGCGCGAGGAGCACCACGTGCCCAAGGCTCAGGGCCGCGAGGTAGGTGGTGAGCCAGTCGACCGTGTTCTCGGCCGCCAGGAGCACGAGCTGCCGGGTGGTCGAGAGCTGCGTCCTGGCCGCGCGCACGGCGCCGGCGAGCTCGCGGTAGGTGATGACGCCGTCGGGGGTGTGCACGGCCGGCCGGTCGCCCCACCCCGCCAGGCCGTCGACGAAGCCGCAGGTGGAGCGTCGCGGCTGGAGCAGGCCCGGCAGGGTGCTGCCGACCGATCGGGGGGCGGGGGGCGCGAGCGACACCGAGGCAGCATATTAGGCATGCCTTACCTAACCAACTCGCGGCCGCTCCAGGTGGTCGAGGACGAGGGCACCGACCAGCTCGGGGTGGGTGAACGGGTTGTTGTGCGACCCCGGCAGCACCACCGCACGCCCCGGCACGCCGGCCCGTGCGGCCAGCAGCTCCAGCCAGTCCCCGGTCGCGAACGAGTCCGCCTCGCCGGCCGTCAGGGTCAGCGGCACGGTCAGCAGCGGCACCCGGTCCTCGACCGTGTGCCGCCGGCCGGACTGGACGATTCGGACCAGGTCGGTGCGCACCCGGGCGACGTCCTTGAGGACGACCAGCTCCTTGGGTGTGTCCTTCCGGTATGCCGTGAGCGCAGCGGGCCCGAGCCGTCGCCACCGTCGCTGGTCGGGCCGGAAGGTCGGGCCACCCATCACTAGCGCGAGCCGTCCGGACGGCCCCGACCACTGCGCCTGCGTCTCCAGGACCGCCTCGAGCGCAGCCTGCGCACCGGTCGAGTGCCCGAAGACGACCGCCGGACCCGGGCCCAGCGTCGACACCACGCCGGCCGCCACCGCAGCCAGTCCTCCGATGGTGGGCGCGGTCCGACGTCCTCGCCCGCGCCAAGCGAGGGCGTCCATCACGACGACCACTGCCCCCTGCGTGGCGAGGTGCCGGGCGAGCGGGAGCAGGTAGCGCGGCAGGCCCAGGCCGGGCACGAGGAGCACGGTGCCCCGAGCGCCCGCCTCCCCCACCACCGGGTCGAACCGCAGGAGCCGCACCCAGGTGTCACCGACTCGGCGCCACTGCGTCGTCAGGGCCGGCTCCTGGCTGCTGTCCACCCCGTGCCTCCTCCGGCTCGCCCCTCCTGTCCCACGACGCGCGGGCTGTCCAGACAACCACATGACCGGTGCGACACTGGCACCGTGAGCAACGTGGAGGAGCAACCACAGGAGACCGTCTGCGCCACCTCCACCGCACCCGAGGGGGTCGAGGTCCTCGAGCCGCGCGACGTGCCGCTCGGCGGACCGCGCGCGATGACGGTCCGCCGCACCCTCCCCCAGCGCCAGCGCTCGCTGATCGGCGCGTGGTGCTTCGCCGACCACTACGGCCCGGACGACGTCGCGGCCAGTGGCGGCATGGACGTCCCACCCCACCCGCACACCGGCCTCCAGACGGTCAGCTGGCTCTTTGCCGGCGAGATCGAGCACCGCGACAGCCTCGGTTCCCACGCCGTCGTCCGGCCGGGGGCCGTGAACCTGATGACGGGCGGCCTCGGCATCGCCCACTCCGAGGTCTCCACGCCGGGCACCACGGTCCTGCACGGGGCACAGCTCTGGGTGGCCCTCCCCGACGCGCATCGCAACGCCCCCAAGGACTTCCAGCACCACGAGCCGACGCCCACCCGCGTCGACGGGGCCACCGTCTCGGTCTTCCTCGGCAGCCTCGCAGGCCAGTCCTCCCCCGTGCAGACCTTCACCCCGCTCCTCGGCGCGGAGGTCACCGTCGACGCAGGTGCGAGCGTGGAGCTCGCCCTCGAGGCGGCATACGAGCACGGGGTGCTGGCCGACGGCGACGGGCTCACGGTCAACGGCACCGCGACGGCGCGCAGCGCCATGGCCTACCTCCCCACCGGGACACCGACGCTCACCCTCACCAATGCGTCCGGCGCACCCTCGCGCGCGCTGCTGCTCGGCGGCCCGCCGTTCGAGGAGGAGATCGTCATGTGGTGGAACTTCGTGGGCCGCAGCCACGACGACATCGTCTCCGCGCGTGAGGAGTGGATGGCCCACAGCGCGCGGTTCGGCGAGGTCGAGGGGTATGCCGGTGAGGTCCAGCACCTGCCGGCGCCTCCCCTCCCAGCGGTGCGGATCAAGCCGCGGGCCAACGCTTCTCGGCCCACCCGGGGCTCGTGAGAGACCTGCTCGGGCGGCGTCGCGTCGTCATCGCGGCGGCGGCGTTGGCCCTGCTCGCCCTCGTGGTCCTCGCCCTCCACCTCACCTCCCCCAGGACGTCCGGCGTCGAGGGTGACTGGACGACGAGGGCACCGGGAGGCGCATCGGTCGCCGGCCGGGCCGTGCTCCTCGACGACAACGCCTCGCTCGACCTGCGCACCGGCAAGACGGTGACGCTCGGGTCAGTCCGCGGCGGCACGCCCTACGTCGCCGACGACCGGCTCATCATCGCGAGCCCGGCGCGGCTCGACTCGGCTCGGCTCGACGCGACCGCCCGGTGGACCTGGCGCGCACCGGCGGGCAGCACGGTGTCACCGCTGGCGGCCAGTGGCGGCGGCACCATCGCGTCGGTCTGTCCCGCAACGGGTCCGTGCCGACTCGTCGGCCTGGACGCGGCCGGTCGCGAGAGCTGGTCGGCCGACGGTGAGCAGCGACGAGCCCCGCTCCCCTCGGGGCCACTGCCGAAGGTCGACGCCGTGAGCGCCGGAGGAGGCGTGCGGGTCACCGACCCGAGCGGCAGGTCGAGCCTGCAGCCGGGCCGGTCGTTCCTCGCGGTCCCGGACGGGCCGGTGGTCACCGAGGTGGTGCAGGACGGCCGCTGTGTCGTCGCTGCCTTCCAGACCGCCGACCCCGCCTGGACCCAGGTCCTGCCTGCCTGCCCTGCGGGCACCCCGCGCCTCTCCGTGCCTCCGGTGGACCCCGACTTCCTCACCGTCGCCTGGCCATCCGACCGGGTGCGCCTCGAGCTCCGCACCGGCGCCCAGGCCACCACGAACGTCACGGCCGGCAAGGACACCACGATCGTCCTGCGGACGAGCGGACTCATCGCCCGCGAGACTCGGAAGTCGTTGCACACCAATCCGTTTCGCTGGGGCACGCGAGTGACGGTGCTCCAGATCGTCCCCGAGAGGGCGAGCACGGTGCGCGCCCAGGTCGTCTCCGACGAGCGGCTCACGCTCCTCCACCTCGACGCCTCGTCCCTGGTGGTGCGCGACGGCGACGAGGTGGTTCGCTACACGATCGACTGACTCGCGCGACGGATGAGGCAGACTGGCGGCATGAGTCCCGCCCCCGGCAACGGCCCCACCGGAGTGGCGGCGTACGCGCCGATCATCGTCGCGGTGTGTGCGATCGTCATCTCCCGCAAGGTGATCGAGACCGTTTTCACCGACCTCAACACCTGGCTCGCGTTCGTCATCGCCCTCGTCGTCGGCTACCTCGCCTACGTCGGGGTCGAGCGGCTCTCCAACCGCCGCAACGACAGGTCCAACGGCCCGCCCGGTCAGTCGTGAGCCACGCGCCGGGAGGGCCGGTCCTGGTCACCGGCTGTTCGTCGGGGATCGGCCGCGCCACGGCGAGCGCCCTGGCACGGGCTGGACACAGCGTCTACGCGACCGCCCGCAGACCGGAGACGCTGGGCGAGCTCGAGGCTGCCGGCCTCCACGTCCTCGCCCTCGATGTGACGTCCGAGGAGTCGATGGTGGCCGCCGTGGGCACGATCGAGGCCGAGCACGGCCGGGTCGGCGCACTGGTCAACAACGCCGGCTACGGCGAGTACGGCACCATCGAGGAGACCGACCTCGAGAAGGTGCGGACGATGTTCGAGACGAACGTCTTCGGGCTGTCGCGCATGACCCAGCTCGTGCTGCCCGCCATGCGCGCGGCCGGCGAGGGTCGGATCGTCAACGTCGGGTCGATGGGTGGGCGGTTCACCTTCCCGGTGGGTGGCTACTACCACGCGACCAAGCACGCGGTGGAGGCGCTGAGCGACGCCCTGCGCAACGAGGTGCGTGGCTTCGGCATCGGCGTCAGCCTGATCGAGCCGGGCCTGATCCGCACCGGCTTCGCGGGCACGGCGCTCTCGTCCGGTGCCGCCGCTGCACAGGGCAGCTCGCCGTATGCCGGGTTACTGGCTGCCAGCGCAGGCAACACCACGGGTGGTTATGGGAACCGCCTGGTCTCCGCCGGCCCCGAAGCCGTGGCAAAGGTGGTCCGCCGGGCGATCGAGTCCAGCCACCCCAGGCCGCGCTACGTCGTGACCCCCACTGCCAGGGCCCTGATCGCGACCCGCCGCTTCGGCGGCGACCGGCTGTGGGACCTGATGATGCGCGCCCAGTTCGGCAGCTGACGCGGCCGCCGAGCAGGCTTCGTCCCGAAGGGCCGAGCAGGTTTCGTCCCGAAGGGGCGAAGGACCTGCTCCACCCAGGGCGTGGGGTTGGCGGGCACGACCCGGCGTCGCAGGCACTACCTAGACTCGGGGCGTGGTCGCCACCGTCGCACCCCTCACCGCACCCGTCGAGCCCGACGAGGCGTTGCGGCGCATCGCCTTCCTGCTCGAGCGCGAGCGGGCGGGCACCTACCGCGTCGAGGCGTTCCGCAAGGCCGTGCTGACCGTCCGGGAGACGCCGGAGGACGAGCTGCACACCCGGCACGAGGCGGGCACGCTCCAGGACCTTCCGGGCATCGGCAAGTCCACGGCCGCGGTGGTGGCGGAGGCGCTGGACGGCGAGCTGCCGGCATACCTCGAGACGCTGCAGGGCAAGGCCAAGCCACTGGCGAAGGGCGGCACCGAGCTGCTCTCCCGGCTGAAGGGCGACTGCCATTCGCACTCCAACTGGTCGGACGGCGGCAGCCCGATCGACGAGATGGTCCTCACCGCCGTCGAGCTCGGGCACGAGTGGCTGGTGCTGACCGACCACTCCCCCCAGCTGCGGGTCGCCAACGGCCTGACCGCCGAGCGGCTCACCAAGCAGCTCGCCATCGTCGACGCGATCAACTCGTCGCTGGGTGAGGAGTTCCGGCTGCTCAAGGGCATCGAGGTCGACATCCTCGACGACGGCGCGCTCGACCAGACCGACACCATGCTCGGTCAGCTCGACCTCGTCACGGCCAGCGTCCACTCCAAGCTGAGGATGAACCGCGCCCCGATGACCAAGCGGATGGTGGCCGCGGTGTCCAACCCGCGGGTCAACGTGCTCGGCCACTGCACCGGCCGGCTGGTCGAAGGCAACCGTGGCACCCGGCCGCAGTCCGACTTCGACGCCCGGGCGGTGTTCGAGGCCTGCGCCGAGCACGACACGGCGGTCGAGATCAACAGCCGGCCGGAGCGTCGCGACCCACCCGACGACCTCATCGAGCTGGCCATGGAGGTCGGCTGCCTCTTTGCGATCGACTCCGACGCCCACGCGCCGGGGCAGCTCGAGATGAAGGCCTACGGCTGCGAACGCGCCGAGGTGCTCGGCATCGACCCCGACCGGATCGTGACGACCTGGGACGTCGACCGGCTGCTGGAGTGGACCGCCGCGAGGGCTTGACGGACCGGTCGCCGCAATGTCTTAATGAGTTAAGTCATTGCGACATTGAGGTCGACCAGAGGGGTTTCTGATGGCGGGACAGGTCGTGGGTTTGCTGGTCCTTCCACTCGTGGTCGGCTTGCTGGTCAGCGGGGTCCTCCGCGTCGTCGACACGGTGCGCTCCCGGGGCGCCGCGCGCGCTGCCCAGGCCCGGTCGCTGGTGGCCTCGGCTGCCACCGGGCTGGCCGGACTGGCCGCCACCGCGGTCTGGCTGTCGTTCGAGGGTGACCTCACGGAGGGAGTCGTGCCGGCCGCACTCCCCGCCGTCGCCTGCACGGTCGCGGTCCTCACTGCGGCGGTCGCGGAGCTGACCTGGCCACGGCCTGCGGGGGCGGTGCGCACGGCAGACCTGACCAGCCGTCGCACCCCGCGACCCGCACGGCTCTCCCGCCTGGTCGTCGTGGGCCTGTCCGCGACCGCCCTGGCCCTCCTGGTGGGCACGCTCACCGCTGCGCCCGACGGGCGCTCGTTCGACCGGACCGCCCCCGGGTTCGCGGCCATGGGCTTCCCCTACCCCGGCGCCCCGTATGCCGTGACCGTGGGCATCGCGTCCGTCGTCCTCGCGCTCGCGACGTGGTTCGGCTGGTCGCGGGTGGATGCTCGACCGTCCCTCGGCCCCGGTCACGCAGAGCTCGACGCCGCCATCCGGGGCGCGTCGATGGTGCGGGTGCTGCGCCCGGCCGCCGTGGGCTCCCTCACCACCGCCGCAGCGCTGTGGCTCTCGATGGGTGCCACCATCGGCACCGTCACCCAGAACCTGCGCATGAACGTCGCGTCGGCCCCCCAGCCGCCGTTCGACTGGGTGCAGAACCTCGGCTTCGCGGCCGTCGGCGCCGGGGTCGCCCTGCTGCTCCTCACCCTCGCCGCCCTCCTGTCGGGCAGCCCGCGACTGCCCCGCCAGGACCCCGCACCGGTCAGGGACCCAGCCGAGGTGGGTGCGTGAGCGACCTGCTGGTCACCATCGACCTCGCCGCCGCCGAGCCGCCCTACGAGCAGGTCCGGGCCCAGCTGGCCGGCCTGATCGGCCGCGGGAGCCTGGCCGAGGGCGACCGGCTGCCGACGGTGCGCGCCCTCGCGGCCGACCTGGGGCTTGCGGTCAACACCGTGGCCCGCGCCTACAAGGAGCTCGAGGCGGAGGGCCTGGTGACCACGCGCCGGCGGGCCGGGACGGTCGTCGCGGCCGGCTCCCAACCGCTCGACGTCGCCCTCAACCGCAGCGCCGCCGACTACGCGATCCGGGCCGCCCGTGCCGGTCTCAGCGAGTCGGCCGCGGTCGACCTGGTGCGCGCAGCGCTGCGCGAGGCACGCGCCTGACCAGCCCCGCGGCATACCGTGGACTTCGCGGCGTGGCCCCACCCGCGAGACCGGGCGCCAACGCCCGTGCCGCCGTTTTGGTCATTCGCGGGGTCTGCCCTTATGCTTTCGCGAGTCCTCGACGGATCCGCGCCTGGCGCTAAACGGCGGGGGGCCGTTGACAAGGTCCCCATCGTCTAGCGGCCCAGGACCCCGCCCTTTCACGGCGGTAGCACGGGTTCGAATCCCGTTGGGGATACGCACCACCAGCACCACCAAGGCCCCGTAGCGCAGTTGGTTAGCGCGCCGCCCTGTCACGGCGGAGGTCGCCGGTTCGAGCCCGGTCGGGGTCGCCCCACACGAAGGGCCCGCACGAGAGTGCGGGCCCTTCGGCATTCCTCCGCACTTCTGGCCAGCCGTGCCGCGTGTCGGGCGCCGGGAAGCGCTCCCACCCATCACCGGTGGCCAGAAGTCGGGGATGAGTCAGTTGGTGCTGACCTCGATGGCGATCTTGCCGCGCACGTGGCCGGACTGGCTCAGCTCGAACGCCTTGGCCACGTCGGCCAGCGCGAACACCTCGGCCACCGGCACGGTCAGCCGGCCTTCGTCGGCCAGGTCACCCAGCGCCGTGAGGTCCTCTGCGCTCGGACGCACCCAGGCGGAGATCCCGCCCTTCTCGGCCACCGTGCCGTCGGCGATCGACCCGTGCCGCCCAGCATCCGCCAGCACGGCCAGCGTCGAGTCGAGCACGCCACCGACGAAGTCGGCCACGACGTCCACGCCGTCGGGCGCCAGCTCGCGCACCCGCTCGGCCAGCCCGTCGCCATACGTCACGGGCTCGGCACCCAGCCCGCGCAGGAACTCGTGGTTGCCCTCCGAGGCCGTGCCGATGACGCGCGCGCCGAGCGCCTTGGCGATCTGGACGGCCAACAGGCCGACGCCGCCGGCCGCGGCGTGCACGAGGACCGTCTCGCCGTCCTTGAGGCCGAGCCGTGCGAGCAGCTGGTATGCCGTGAGCCCCGCGAGCGGGAGACCAGCGGCCTGGTGCCAGTCGAGCGACTTCGGCTTGCGGGCGACCGTGCGCACCGGCGCGGTCACGAGCTCGGCGAACGTCCCGCCCTGCACCCAGTCCTTGCGGGCGTAGGCGATCACCTCGTCGCCGACCGACCACTCGGGCGTGTCGAGGCCCACGGCCTCGACGACCCCGGCGACGTCCCAGCCGGGGATGGCGGGGAACTCGACGACCATCAGGCCGTCGAGGTAGCCCTTGGCCACCTTCCAGTCGACGGGATTGACCGCGGCGCTTCGGACGCGGATCAGCACCTCACCCGGGCCCACCTTGGGGGTCGGCAGGTCGGAGAGCTGGAGGATGTCGGGGTCGCCGTACTCGGCGTAGGTGATTGCCTTCATGCCCAGCGCAACCACCGAGCCACTCGCGGGCATTCCTGCGCGGGAGGCACTGTGAGCCACGGAACGCAGCGACGCCCCGAGAGCCGCATCGGTGGGCCGTCAGTCGCCCTGGCTGAGCCGGGCCCGCCACCGGGCCGTGAGGTCGGCCTCACGAGCGGGCGGGCCGGGCAGCGGGCCGGCGGCCGGTGCCCGCAGCGCTTGCAGCAGCAGGGCGAGGTAGCGGCGACGCAGCGATGCGCCCCCATCGGCACCCGGCAGCTCGACCAGGGACACCGTCTCGAGCAGGAGCACGATGTCGGCCTCGGTCACGTCGTCGCGCAGCTCGCCGGCCTTGCGCACCCGGCGGAAGAGCCGCCCGGACAGTCTCGCGGCGCGCTGGGCCGTCAGGGTGAGCTCGGGCGTGGGGGTGAAGGTGCCGGCCAGCCGTTGCGCCAGCGCCTGGCTCTGCCCGTCGAGCACCTCCTGGAGACAGGTGACGTAGGCCGTCCAGGGGTCGTCGTCGGACGCGAGCGCGGCCTCGAGCGACGCGGCATACCTCGTGAGGCCGTCCTCGGCCAGCGCCCGCAACAGCTGCTCCTTGCTCGGGTAGCGCCGGTAGAGGGCGCTGATGCCCACCCCAGCCGCAGCCGCCACCGACGAGATGGGGGCGTCCGGGTCGGCCAGGAAGACGGCGCGGGCGGCGTCGAGGATCCGGCCGTCGTTGCGGGCCGCCTCGGCTCGGCGACCGCTCATGGGGGGCTGCTGGGCTGCTTCGGGCACAAACCCAGAATAACAGTGGAACGAAACGTTCCGCTCTGCTACCTTGGAACGGAACCAAACATTCCGTTTCACTCGCTGCACCTCCCGAAAGGACCAGACCATGGGCTTCGAAGTCCTCACCACCTCCCTCACCGCACTGCAGCAGGTCGCCGACGGCGTGACCGACGACCAGCTGGACGCGTCCACCCCCTGCGCCGAGTGGACGGTGGCCCAGGTGCTGCTGCACGCCGCCGGCGACCAGCACGCCTGGGCGAGCTACGTCGGCAGCGGGGCGCTGCCCACCTACAACCCGTTCGACCCCCCGGCTCGCCCGGAAGGCACCGCGAGCGAGCTCGTCTCCGCCGCCGTGTCCGCCGCCACCGCCGCGTGGGAGTCCGTGGACCCCGCCTCCGAGGCGGTCCCGACTCCGCTCCCTCCCGTGCCCACCCTGCGAGCCGACCTCGCGGCGGCCGCGTGTGCACTGGACGCGGCGGTCCACGCGTGGGACGTGGCCGTCGCGACCGGCCAGCCGTCACCGCTGACCGACGAGCTGGCCGCTGCCCTCGAGCCCGGCGCCCGGACCGTCGTGGAGCCGCTGCGTGGCTTCGCGTATGCCGCGCCGCTGGCTCCCGAGGCCGGCGAGGGTCCCGCGGCGGCCCTCCTGCGCTACCTCGGTCGCGACCCCGAGTGGGCCGCCTGAGCCGCCACGCGAGCCCCTCATCGCGAGCGAGGACACGGCGCGCCGCGCGATCGGCCGGTCTCGGCCGGGGAGCCCGGCGCGTCATGTCCTCGGTGACGAGAGGGCGTCAGGAAGGGCGGCGAGATGGGCTATGATCGTGCGGTCGCGGCGGGCCAGACCCGTCGCGGACGCATGTGAAGCACCACCCAGGCCAGGTAGCTCAGTTGGTACGAGCGTCCGACTGAAAATCGGAAGGTCGGCGGTTCGACCCCGCCCCTGGCCACCACAAGCCCGCAGGTCAGAGCACTGGCCCGCGGGTTTCGTGTTCCCCGCGCCGTTCTTCGCTCACCCACCTGCCACGCCGACCCTCGAGCCGTGGAGGGACAGCGCGCGGGCCGGGGGCTGGTGCTCGACCTCGTCATCGTCGTCGCCCTGGCGTGGGTCGTCTGGGTCACCGCCGGTGCGTATGCCGCGGAGGTGACCACCCCCGCAGGGAACGGGCGGCCGAGGGGTGGTGACCCCTCGGCGTTCAGCCGGTCCGGGCGGAACAGAGTGTTCGAGTGGGCTTCCACAGCCGGATGCAGCAAACTCGCTGTGTGCAGGATCCACAGCTTGGCGAGCTCGCGAGCTCCGGCGCCGACGGCCCCGACGGCCCCGGGGAAGTCGGTGGTGCCGGCGCCCTGGGCGACAGCGACCAACTCAGCCGCTGGTTGGTCGAGGCGTCCCCCGATGGGCTCTGGGTGTTCGACGACCAGGGCCACACCGTGCTGGCCAACGCGCGGATGGCCCAGATGCTCGGGCGGACGGCCGAGGAGATGCGGGGCCTGTCGGTCTTCGAGACCCTCGACGCAGAGGGGCAGGAGCAGTTCGCGCACCACCTGCGCGACCTGGAGGAGACGTCCGAGAGCGGCAGCAACCTCGAGTGCAGCCTGTTGCGCAAGGACGGCGAGCGGTTCTGGGCCCTGGTCAGCCACACGCCCATCAACGACGACGACGGCAAGCACGTCGGCTGGCTGCACCGGGTCACCGAGTACAGCCAGCAGCGGCGCCTGATCGACACCCTCCAGCGCCGCGAGGCCCAGCTCGCAGAGGCCCAGCGGATTGCCAAGATCGGCAGCTGGGAGTGGGACGTCGTCAACGACGTGGTCACCTGGTCCGACGAGCTCTACCGGATCTACGGCGTCACGCCCGACGACAGCTTCGTCCCCAACTACCAGGGCTTCCTCGACCGCATGCACCCCGACGACCGCGAGGTCGCGGCCACGGCGGTCCAGCAGGCGCTCGACGGCGACGGCGAGTTCGTCTTCGACGCGCGCATCTTCCGGGCCGACGGGTCGATCGCGTGGGTCCGTGGCCGCGGCCAGGTCGTCACCGGCCCCGACGGCAGGGCCGTGCGGATGGGTGGGACCTCCCAGGACATCACCGACAGCAAGGACGCCGAGCAGGCTCTCGGCCTGTTGACCGGAATGGCCACGGCGGCGAACGAGGCGACCTCGCTCGCCGAGGTGATCCCCCAGATCATGGAGCTCGTGACGACCCACACCGGGTGGCTGTCGGTGGCCGGTTGGTTGGTCGACGCCGACGGCGGGCTCGACCCGATCGCCGGACCGCAGCACGCGGTCCCGGACGAGGACCTCGACGAGGCGGAGCGGCTCGCCCACGCGGCCGTCGAGAGCCTGACGCCGCAGGCCTCACTCACCACCGAGGGCACCAGCCTGGTCGCCGCGCCGGTCGTGGCCCGTGACCGAGCCGCCTGCGTCATCGTGATGGACACGCGCGCGAACACCCCGCCGACGGAGACCGACGGGCTCACCGTCGGCCGGGCGACGTCGATCTTCGCGCGGGTCGCCGAACGCGAGCTCGCAGCCGAGGAGCTGCGCCAGGCCCGCGACAACGCCGAGAGCGCGTCGCTGGCCAAGTCTGAGTTCCTCGCGACGATGAGCCACGAGATCCGGACCCCGCTCAACGGCGTGATCGGGCTGTCCGAGCTGCTCGGCCGCACCGAGCTGAGCCCCCACCAGCGCCGGCTCGCCGACGGGATCGACGGTGCCGGTCGCAGCCTCCTCGCGCTCGTCAACGACATCCTCGACCTGTCCAAGATCGAGGCCGGGCGACTCGAGCTCGAGGCGGTCGACTTCGACCCGCGGGCCATCGTCGAGCAGAGCACCACGCTGATGGCCGAGCGGGCCCGCGCGAAGGACCTCGAGCTCGCGGTGACCTGCCTGCCCGACGTGCCCGCCGCCGTCTGCGGCGACCCGGTGCGCTTCGGGCAGGTGATCTCCAACCTCGCCTCGAACGCCGTGAAGTTCACGACCAGCGGTGAGGTGGTCGTCCGGGCCAGCGTGGAGTCGACCCACGAGGACGGCGGCACCACGATCCGCGTCGAGGTCAGTGACACCGGTTCGGGCATGACCCCCGAGGTCAAGGAGCGGCTCTTCACCGCGTTCTCCCAGGGCGACAGCTCCACCACGAGGGAGTACGGCGGCACCGGCCTGGGACTGGCCATCAGCCGCCAGATCGTCGAGCAGATGAACGGCGAGATCGGGGTCAACAGCGAGCCCGGCTACGGCAGCACGTTCTGGTTCACCGCCCGGTTCGAGCCGGCCCGCGAGGTCGAGTCGTCGGGCTCCCCACTCCCCGACGTGGCCGGCCTGCGGATCCTCGTCGTCGACGACAACGAGACCAACCGGTTCATCCTCGAGGAGCAGCTGGCCGGGTGGTCGATCGAGGCCGCGATCGCCGCCTCCGCCGTCGAAGGGCTCGGCCTGCTCGACGAGGCGCACCGCCGAAACCAGCCGTTCGACATCGTCCTGCTCGACTACGTCATGCCCGGCGTCAACGGCGAGCAGTTCGCCCGGATGGTGCGGGGCGACGGCCGGTTCGGCGACACCCGGATCATCCTGCTCACCTCGGCCATGGACCTCGACCCCGAGGTGCTGACCGCAGCCGGGATCAACGTGTCACTCACCAAGCCGGTGCTGCCCTCCAGCCTGCTCGACACCCTGGCGAACGTCGCGGGCGACCGCGCCGAGACGCTGGCCGCCCAGAACGGCGCCGAGGGCGCACCGGGTCGCACCGGCCGCGCGCCGGCCGGCTCGCGTGGTCACGTCCTCGTCGTGGAGGACAACGAGGTCAACCAGATGGTCGCCGTGGGCATCCTCGAGAGCCTCGGGTATGCCGTGACCGTCGCCGAGAACGGGCTGGCCGGCTACTACGCCTTCCAGTCGGCCGACGGCAGCTTCGACGCAGTCCTGATGGACTGCCAGATGCCGCAGATGGACGGCTACGACTCGACGCGCATGATCCGGTCCTTCGAGGACGACCAGTACCGCACCCCCATCGTCGCGATGACCGCCGCGGCGATCGCCGGCGAGCGCGAACGCTGCCTCGAGGCGGGGATGGACGACTTCCTGACCAAGCCGGTCGACGTCACCCTGCTCCGCGAGACCCTCGACCGCTGGGTCCCCGTCAAGGGCGACACCCCCCTCGACGACACCGCTCCGGACAGCCGCCGGCTGGCCGCGCTGGCCGACGGCTCGGTCCTCGACGTCTCGCGGCTGGAGGAGCTGCTCGACCTCGACCCGGGCGACCCGTCGATGCTCCTGCGCTTCATCGACCGGTTCGGCCCGAACGCCCGCGGCACGCTCGCCGGCATGCGCGAGGCACGCGAGGCCGACACGCCATACGAGCTGGGCCGCTTCGCGCACGCCCTGAAGGGCAGCGCCTCGAACCTCGGGGCGACCCGGCTGGCCACCCTCTGCAAGGAGGTCGAGGACCAGGGCGAGGACGGTGTCGTCGTCGACCAGCCCACCCTCGTGGCGGTCGAGCGCGCCCTCGACGCGGCGGTGAAGGCGCTCGAGGCCTTCGCCGTGGTGCTGCGGCGCCAGTCCTGACCCGAACCCGCAAGACGAAGCCGCCGGTCACAGGGGGCGTGACCGGCGGCTTCGTTGAAAGGGACTTACTCGTGCTGCCAGGTTCCCGTCTGGTTCATGGGCGGGTCTGGGTCCTGCATCGTCGGATCACTGTGGGGGTTAGCGACCCGGCGTTCTCAGGCGGACTGGGCGGAGTCCGCGACCACCTGGCCGGTGCTCGTGAGGTAGGCACCGGTCCGCGCGCCGAGCGCCAGCCGGCGACGCACCTCGCGCATCAGCTCGTCGTTCGTGGCGAGCATCAGGGCCTCGTTGTGCTCGATGCCACCGATGACCGAGAGGCCACAGCCCTCGGCCGCGCGGAGGGTGATCTCGCGCGCCGAGACGCACAGCGCGCGGGACAGCCCCAGGATGTCGTCGGGCTGCGGCCATTCGGGCAGGACCGGCGACTCGAGGATTCCCTCGAGCGTCCACTCGTCCAGACCACTTCGCGTGGCGAGGGTGGCGCGGCTCCATCCGAGGACGCGCAGCTGCTCCTGCAGGAATGCGCCGAGGCTGTTGATCACGATGGCTCCAAGGGGGTTGTGAGGGCTACCCCCTGATAGAAGCGCGAAATCGACCCCCGAAACCGTTTTTTTGCCATCCCTTGACCAATGTCTCGTCCGTTCGGCGGACTGTGCCTCCCCCTAACGTGTCAGCCCCCGCTCACGCCCTACAGCATCGGTATGAGGTGCCGCGTCTGTGGCGGGTGCGCCTGCAGTGGTGGGAGTGGCCGAGAACCGCGGCGCGGCGGCCGGTTGGACCAGCCCGCGGGCGCCGGGGACGGCGGCATACACCCCCCTCGCGGCGAGGTGCGGGTCGACCCGCGCCTCGGCCAGGGTGAGGACCGGTGCCACGCAGGCGTCGAGCTCGGCGAAGGTCGCCACCCAGTCGGCGAGTGGTCGGGCGGCGACCCGCTCGGCGAAGAGCTCGGCCAGCCTCGGCCACTGCGCGGGGTCGTGCTGGGCGGACTCGACGTCGCCGAGCTCCGCCGACCCGAGCCCGAGCCCGGCGACGAACCGCGCGTAGAAGACCGGCTCGATCGCCCCGACCGCGAGCCAGCGGTCGTCGGCGGTGCGGTAGCAGCGGTAGAACGGCGCCCCGCCGTCGAAGAGGTTCGCGCCACGCGGGGCCGACCACAGGCCCGAGCCGAGCATCGACTGGTGCATGGCCGTCATCGCCGCCAGCCCGTCGACGATCGCCGCGTCGACGACCTGGCCGGCACCCGACTCCCGCGCGTGCCAGAGCGCGGCGACCACGCCGAGCGCCAGCATCATGCCGCCGCCACCGAAGTCGCCCAGCAGGTTCAGCGGCGGGACCGGTCGTCCGTCGGCGCCCGCGAACGCGTCGAGGACCCCCGCCACGGCGAGGTAGGTGATGTCGTGACCGGCGAGTGCGGCATACGGGCCCTCTTGGCCCCACCCGGTCATCCGTCCGTAGACGAGTCGGGGGTTGCGGGACAGCGCGACCTGCGGCCCGAACCCGAGCCGCTCGGCGACACCCGGGCGAAAGCCCTCGATCAGGATGTCGGCCTCGTCGAGCAGCCCGAACAGCACCGCCAGGCCGTCCTCGCTCTTGAGGTCGGCCACGACGGACCGCCGCCCTCGGAGCAGCACCGCATGGGTGGGCCGCAGGTCCTCGGCGGGTCGGTCGACCCGGACCACGTCGGCGCCCAGGTCGGACAGCATCATCGCGGCGAACGGCCCCGGGCCGATGCCGCCGACCTCCAGGACCTTGACCCCCGAGAGGGGCCCCGGACGGTGCGACCCGGCGTCCGTGGCAACCATGGACCGACCGTACCGTCGTGCAGCGGGCTCAGCGCCCGCACCGAACGAGAACGCGCGCCGGGCCCTGCTCCCGACGCGCCCCCTCGGTCAGAGCACGTCAGACAGCAGCGCGCGAACCTCGACCTCGCGGTAACGGCGGTGGCCACCCAGCGTGCGGATGGAGTTGAGCTTCCCTGCCTTGGCCCAACGCGTCACCGTCTTGGGATCGACCCGGAACAGCGACGCCACCTCGGCGGGGGTGAGCAACTTCTCGACCTCGGTGGTGCGAGTAACCATGACTTGACTCCTAGTGCAGGGGACGTCCCTCAATAATCGGACAAGCAGGGCGCTTTGGGAACATTCCGATCGGGTCATCCGCTATGGCCCGATCGGACTAGTCACAGGACCATCCGGCGACCGGGGAGCGGGACGGGGGGAGCACTACGCTGGAACCGGCGCGCGACCCGCGCCACCTGCCCCGGCCCAGCGCCACACCGAGCTCTAGGAGTCACCACCGTGACCGCGTCCTCGTCGCCCGCCACCAGCCCGACCCAGCCGACCCAGCCGACCCACGCGACCGCTGCGCCGCCGCTGTCCACGGACTCGTCCGCGCACGAGCAGGTCGTCTTCTGCCACGACCGGCAGACCGGGCTGCGCGCCATCATCGGCATCTACAGCACGGCTCTCGGGCCGGCTCTGGGCGGCACGCGGTTCTACCCCTACGCGAGCGAGGACGCGGCACTCGCCGACGTGCTGCGCCTCTCGAAGGGGATGGCGTACAAGAACGCCGTGGCCGGCCTCGACCTCGGCGGCGGCAAGGCGGTCATCATCGGCGACCCGGCCACCGACAAGACCCCCGACCTGCTGCGTGCCTACGGCCGGTTCGTCGAGTCCCTCGGCGGTCGCTACGTGACTGCCTGCGACGTGGGCACCTACGTGGCCGACATGGACGTCGTCAGCGAGACCACCCGCTTCGCGACGGGCCGGTCCGAGGCGAACGGTGGGGCCGGCGACTCCTCGGTGCTCACCGCCTACGGCGTGTTCCAGGGCCAGCGCGCCGCGGCCCAGCACCTCTGGGGCGAGCCCACCCTCAAGGGCCGCACGGTCGGCATCGCGGGTGTGGGCAAGGTCGGGCGGATCCTCACCGGACACCTCCTCGAGGACGGTGCGGACGTCGTCGTGACCGACGTCAACGAGGAGGCGCTGGCGGCCCTGAAGGCGCAGCACCCCGAGGTCGAGGTGGTCCCCGACACGGCCACCCTGGTCACGTCCGACATCGACGTCTACGCGCCCTGCGCGCTCGGCGGCGCGCTCGACGACACCACGGTCGAGGCGCTGCGGGCGACCGTGGTCTGCGGCGGTGCCAACAACCAGCTGGTCACCGAGGGCCCGGGGGGCACCGCCGACCGGCTGCGGGCTCGGGGCATCACCTACGCCCCCGACTTCCTGGTCAACGCCGGTGGCGTCATCCAGGTCAGCGACGAGCTGCACGGGTTCGACTTCGAGCGCGCCAGGAAGGGCGCCACGGCGATCTTCGACCACACCCTCGAGGTGCTCCGGACCGCCGACGAGCGCGACATCACCCCGGCGGCGGCGGCCGACCACATCGCCGAGGAGCGGATGGCGGCCCGTCAGTCCGCCGGGATCTGGCTGCCGGCGCGCTGACCGCAGCCCGCTGACCTGCGGATCCGGTCTCACCCAGCAGGTTGAGGCGTGGGTCTCGCCACACAACTTGCGCTGCTCATGTAGCGTTGTCCCCACGACACATACACGATTCCCGGGACCGCTCCGTGGAGCCGAGACACCGACGAGGTGGCTCGACCAGGCGATGCCGTCCCGGCAGACGCATGAGGGGGTCACGCCATGGGGCGCGGCCGGGCTAAAGCCAAGCAGACCAAGGTTGCTCGGGAGCTGAAGTACTTCTCTCCCAACACCGACCTGACGGCTCTTGAGCGAGAACTGCACGGGTCCTCCTACACGGAGCCGGAACCAGCTTCCGACAGCTCCGAGGGCGAGGACGAGTACGACGAGTACGGGAAGTGGGCGTCGGGTCAGCGATGACCTGATGACCTGACCGACCACCACCTCATGCGCGGGTCCTCGGACCCGTGTGTCACCTCCGCCGCGCTGCGGCGTGCGGCCATGGTGGCGTGCCCCGCAGCGGGGCCGCACCCCGGTCGCACGCGGTTGCGCCCCGGGGTATGCCGTGGCGCCGCCGGTCGTGCTCGGGTGCGGGCTACGCTCGCGTCATGAGCACAGACACGCGCGCTGAGACCCAGCGCCTGGGGGTCGAGACCACCGGCATCGAGATCATCGACGAGGCCGCGCGGACAGCGTCACCCAAGGACCTGTTCTGGCCCTGGTTCGCGGCCAACGTGTCGGTCTTCGGGATCAGCTATGCGGGGTTCGTCCTCGGCTTCAACATCTCGTTCTGGCAGGCCACCCTCGTCACCGTGGTCGGTGTCGTCGTGTCGTTCCTGCTGTGCGGGCTGATCGCGATCGCGGGCAAGCGCGGCTCCGCGCCGACCATGGTGCTGTCGCGGGCCGCCTTCGGCGTGACCGGGCAGAAGGTGCCGGGCGTCATCTCCTGGCTCACCTCGATCGGGTGGGAGACCTTCCTGGCGATCCTGGCCACGCTGGCGACGGCGACGATCTTCAAGCAGCTCGGCTGGGGCGGCGGCACCGGCACCAAGGTGGTGGCCTGCCTCGTGGTCGCCGCCCTCATCGTCGCGGCGTCGGTCGCCGGCTACCACATCATCATGAGGCTGCAGTCGTGGCTGACCTGGATCACCGGCATCGCGACCGTGCTCTACATCGCGCTGACCTTCAAGCACGTCGACATGTCGGCGGTCAACGCCCTGCCGAGCGGCTCCACCGGGGCGGTCGTCGGTGCCTTCGTGCTCGTGATGACCGGCTTCGGGCTCGGCTGGATCAACATCGCCGCCGACTGGTCCCGATACCAGCGCCGTGATGCGTCCGGCGCCTCGATCGTCGCGTGGAACACCTTCGGCGGTGCGCTCGCCCCGGTCGTGCTGGTCATCTACGGCCTGCTGCTGGCCGGCTCCGACGAGAAGCTCCGCTCGGGCATCCAGGACGACCCGATCGGCACCCTGGCCACCATCCTCCCGACCTGGTTCCTGCTGCCGTTCCTCGTCGCCGCGATCCTGGCCCTGGTCAGCGGCGCCGTCCTCGGCATCTACTCCTCCGGCCTGACCCTGCTCTCGCTCGGCGTCCGCATCCCGCGGCCCCGGGCGGCGCTGGTCGACGGCGTCATCCTCACGGTCGGCACGATCTGGGTGGTGTTCTTCGCGGAGAGCTTCATCAACCCGTTCCAGTCGTTCCTCATCACCCTCGGCGTCCCCCTCGCGTCGTGGGCGGGGATCATGATCGCCGACCTCGTGCTGCGCAAGCGCGACTACGACGAGGAGGCACTGTTCGACCCGCGCGGGCGCTACGGCTCCTGGGACTGGGTGTCGATCGGCACCATGGTGGTCGCGACCGTGCTGGGCTGGGGGCTGGTCGTCAACTCGTTCGCGGGGGATGCCCGGTGGAACAACTGGCAGGGCTTCCTGCTCGAACCGCTGGGGCTCGGGAAGTTCGTCGACGACCCGGCCGGCCCCTACTGGGAGGGCAACTGGCCCTACGCCAACCTCGGGGTCCTGCTCGCCCTGGTGCTGTCGTTCGTGGTCACCCTGGCCGCACGGAGTGCCACCGTCCGTCGCCAGGAGACCGGCGCGTGACCGACCGCCGGTGGCTGGTGGCGGTCGACTTCCAGCGCGTCTTCGGCGACCCGTCGAGCGCCTGGTGCGCCCCCCGGTATGCCGCGGCCGCGGCCAACACGGTGCGTCTCGCCGGGTCGTTCGGTGACCGCGCGCTCTTCACGAGGTTCGTCGCACCGGCCGAGCCGACCGGGGCGTGGGTGCCCTACTACGAGGAGTTCCCGTGGGCGCTCGAGCCGCCCGACAGCCGGCTCTACGAGCTGACCGACGAGGTCGCACCCCTGGCCACGCGGACGGTCGCTGCCCCCACGTTCGGGAAGTGGGACGTCCTGCGCGACGTCGTGGGTGACCAGCCGTCGCTCGTCGTCGCGGGCGTCGCCACCGACTGCTGCGTCATCTCGACGGTGCTCGCCGCGGCCGACGCGGGAGCCTCCATCACGGTGGTCACGGACGCCTGTGCCGGCTCCACCGACGACAACCACCAGAAGGCGCTCGACGTGATGGCGCTCTACGCCCCGCTGGTCACGCAGTCGACCACTGACGAGCTGCTGGGCTCGCTGGGCTAGAAGCCGCTGCCGCCGGCCCAGGGGCCGGCCGACAGTGCGTGCGAGTTCGCGAATGCCTTGACCTCGGCAGCAGGGTCGTCGTCGAGCGAGCGTCCCGGCTTGCCGCCGTGGTCGACCCCGGGGTCGCGCCCCGCCGGGTCGGAGCCGTCCCACGCGGCATACCCGGCGAAGAGGCCGAAGGCCGCGTCGGCGGAGTTGACGGCGTCGGCGAGCGCTCGCAGGACGATCGGGTCACACGCGTCGAGGAACGCCCGCGGGTCTCGGCGCTCACCGATGCTGACGAGCCGCGCGATCGCGGCGGTGTTGCCCGCGGTCAGCCGCTGTCCGGCCACGAGACCGTCGCGCACGGCGTCGAGCACTCGCGCCCGCTGGGCCTCGTCGAGGCGGTCGAGCGCCTCGTGGTGGGCGGCCTGGAGCGCGTCGAGGGGCGCGGTGCGCAGCAAGAAGCGGTACTGCCGAACGGCCTGGTCCTCCGCTGGTGTCCCCATGCTTGATGTTAAGGGCTGGCGAGGCTCCGTGGGGCGCCGATCGACGCAGTCTGTGGAGCGACCATGATGACCGGGCTGGTCTCGACGACGGTCTCGCGGACGGCGTCCGGTGCGGTCGGCTGGAGGCCTCGCGGCGCCAGGGCGACTCCGTCCCACCCGCTGTAGCCCTCGAGGTGGGGCTCGGCGTCGGGGAGCGTGACCACGCGGTGCGCCAGCCGCTCGAGCGCGGCGTCGGTCAGCGCACCGAGCACGATGCCCGGGGCCTGCACCTCGGCGCGGGCCAGCAGGCGGGCCATCTCGGGGACGTCGTCGACGGTGAGCTCGCGCCCGGACAGCGTGCGGTCCTGGGCGGTGCGCAGGATGTGGGCGCGAATCAGCACGTCGAGGGTGCCGAGGGCCTCGTCGTGCAGGCGCTCCAGCGACGGCAGGTCGGCCGTGCCCAGCAGGTAGCGGTACTGGCGGACCTGCGGTCGCTCGACCGGACCGACCGGCTCCGCCGCACGGCGCTTGAAGATGCTCACCCCTGGAACGGTAGGCAGCGACGACGTGGACCGGCTCACCCAGAATGCGCTCCCGGGATCACCCAGAAGGATGAGGCAATGCGGGCGAACCGCCGCACAGTGGACTCGTCCGGGGCGGACGAACCGGACGAAAGCCGGTCCTCCCGCCGTCGGGCGCCGTCGGTCTCAGTGGCCCCCGAAGGCGGTGTCCGGCGAGCTCGGCCCGCCGACGAAGTTTCGGTAGCTGACCCGGCTCACCAGGACGTCGTGCCAGTGCTCGCCGAACCCGCCGTCAGCCCACTCCGCGGCGTCGGCGACCTCGGGTTCGAGGCCGTCCCACGCGGCATACCCGCCGAACCGCCCGAACATCGCCTCGCTGAGGATGACCGCGGCGGCGAGCGGCGTCAGCACCGCCAGCGGGCAGGCAGCCAGGAAGTCACCCGGGCGACGGCGCTCCCCGAGGGTGATGAGGTGCGCGAGCGGTCCGACGTCGTCGGGGTCGAGCCGGGCCCCGGCCATCAGGCCCTCCTGCACCGCCCGCAGGACGACCGAGCGGCGGGAGCGCCACATCGGGGAGAGGGCCTCGGCGTGGGCGGCCTCGAGGGCGTCGAGCGGTGCGGTGCGCAGCAGGAAGCGGTACTGGCGCACCGTCTGGTCCTCGGCGTCGGGCGACCACACAGCCCGACGGTAACCCGGCCCGAACGGGTGCGGAAGCCTCTGGTCGCGCGGTCAGCTCGCCGGGTGGTCGCCGACCAGCTGCACACCGCCGCCCTCCACGCCCTTGGCCCCACGGACCACCTCGTGAGCGGTGTCGACGACGGCGTCCTCGGCCGCCGACACCTCACCGAGCGCCCAGGCCGGTATGCCGCGGGCCGCCAGCTCACGCGTCGCCGCGTCGACCTGGTCGGCCGGCAGCATGGCGACGAAACCGACACCCATGTTGAGGGTGCGCTCGAGGTCGGCCCGGGGCACCTGCCCCAGCCTGCCGATGGTCGAGAAGACCGCGGGCGGGGTCCAGCTGGCGCGGTCGAGGCGCGCGAAGACGGTGGGCGGGAGCACCCGGGCGAGGTTGGCGACGAGGCCGCCACCCGTGACGTGCGAAAGCGCGTGGACGTCGATGCCGTCGGTGCGGATCAGGTCGAGCAGGTCGGCCGAGTAGACCCGGGTCGGGGTCAGCAGCTCCTCACCGAGGGTCTGTCCGAACTCCTGGACATCGCGGTCGAGGTCCCAGCCGGCGGCGCCGATCACCTTGCGCACCAACGAATATCCGTTCGAGTGCAGCCCACTGGACCCGAGCGCCAGCACCACGTCTCCCGGGACCACACGATCGGGACCCAGCACGTCGGCATACTCCACGACGCCGGTGGCGGCACCCGCCACGTCGTACTCGTCCGGCTCGAGCAGCCCCGGGTGCTCCGCCGTCTCGCCGCCCACGAGGGCGACCCGGGCCTGCTCGCAGGCCGCCGCGATCCCGGTGACGATGGCCGCGATCCGCTCGGGCACCACCTTGCCGGTGGCGATGTAGTCGGTCATGAACAGCGGCTCGGCCCCGCACACCACGATGTCGTCGACCACCATGCCGACCAGGTCGAAGCCGATCGTGTCGTGCTTGTCGAGGGCCTGCGCGATCGCGACCTTCGTGCCGACGCCGTCGGTGCTCGTGGCCAGCACGGGGTGCGTCATCCGGGCGATCGCCGCTGCGTCGAACATCCCGGCGAAGCCGCCCAGGCCCCCGAGCACCTCGGGGCGGGTGGCCCGGCGCACGGACGCCTTCATGAGCTCGACGGCCTTGTCACCGGCCTCGACGTCGACACCGGCGGAGGCATAGGTGATCGGCTCGCTCACCCGGTCAGCCTAGTGCGCGGGACCTGACGTATCAGACCCGGCCGTGGGACCCTCCTCCTCAGTGGTGCAGGGACCGTTCGTCACGAGGGGATCCGCGATGTCCACGAGCTACCAGTTCGACCTGTTGCGCACCTACCGATACCTGCGGCTCGCGATGGTGCTGCTGGTCCTGCTGCTGTTCCTCTCGGTGGCGATGTACATCGGTTCCGACCGGGGGCACATGCTCCAGTCGATCAGCGCCTCCTACTACACGCCGGTGCGGGCGGTCTTCGTCTCCGCCCTGTGCGCGATCGGGACCTGCCTGATCGTCTACCAGGGCAACACCGACGTCGAGGACGTGCTGCTGAACGGGTCGGGGTTCTTCGCCTTCATCGTGGGGTTCGTCCCGACCCGCCCCGAGGCGCAGTGCGTCGCGAGCAGGATCCCGCTCGACGTCCGCGACGCGATCAGCAACAACGTCACCGCGCTCATGGTCGTCGCCGTGATCGCGTTCGCGGTGGTGATGGGGGTCCAGGTGTTCGCGACGCCGGCTTCCGAGAGGGCGCTCTCGAAGGGGGCTGGAGCGGCGCTGGCCTTCTCGGTGCTGGCATTCCTCGGACTGGCCGGCTTCTACGTCGTCAACCGTGGTGCGTTCATGTGCCACGGTCACGACACCGCCGCGATCCTGCTGTTCATCGGCATCGTCGGCGTCGTGTTCGTCAGTGGCCGGGGCCTGGCCCGCAAGCAGGCCAGGGAACTCGGCGGGTCGGTCCGGAGCCACTTGTGGAACCGGTACTTCTGGGGCTTCGTGCTGATGGTCGCCTCGATCGCCGTGATCGTGGTCGCCGGGCCGTGGCAGGGGTGGCTCGACCACTGGGTGTTCTGGCTGGAGGCCGCGCTGATCACGCAGTTCGCGACGTTCTGGCTGACCCAGACCATCGAGCTGTGGCGCGAGCCGAGGCGCGAGGACGCCCCCGTCTCCGGCGCCTGACCCGCGTTCGGGGTATTAGCGGGCGCTATAACGCCCGCTAATACCCCGAACGGGATCCACAGGGTCGGCCCTTGGGCACTGTCGTCCACAGGGAGTCTGCCGCCATCTCGCGAGCCGGCCGCCCGGGCAGCACCGTCGGGCCGTGACCACTGCTGAGCAACGGCGACATCGACGCGACGAGGTCCTCCGACTTGGGGCGGAGCACGGCGGCGTCGTGTCGCGCGAGCTGTTGCGGGCCGTGGGGGTCGACCGCCGAGCAATCCGCCATGCCATCGACACAGGCAGGTGGGTGCTGCACGGCAACCAGACCGTCGCGCTGAGCCACGAACCCCTGTCCCCACAGGCGGATCTCTGGCGGGCATTCTGGGAAGTGGGCCCGCGGATCGCCGTGGTGGATGGGGCATCAGCCCTGGTCGCTGCGGGCCTGACGGGGTTCACCACCCGGATGACACAGGTGTCGGTGCCGCACGGCAGCGACCCCGGTCGGGTGTCCGGGGTGGAAGTGCACCGCGTCACGAGCCGGCCGCCCGAGGACGTGCTTCGCACCGGGCCTCCGCGCACCACACCCGCCGTGGCTGCGATCCGGGCAGCCCAATGGGCCGTGAGCGACCGGCAGGCCGCGCTGGTGCTGGCCATGACCGCGCAACAGCGGCTCGCTTCCGGCGCGCAGCTGGTGGATGCTGCTCGTCGCACTCCTGGGCGACGTCGGGTGGCCTTCATCCTCAGGATCGCCCAGGACGTGGCCGCAGGGGCGGAGTCGCTCGGCGAGCTCGACTTTGCCCTGCTCTGCCGTCATCGTGGGCTCCCGGAGCCCACCCGTCAGCGGGTCGCGAAAGGCCCTCGCGGCCGGGTGTACCTGGACGTCTGCTGGGACGACGTCGGCCTGGTGGTGGAGATCGACGGCGCCGGGCACCGCGCCGGCCTGGCCGTGACCGACGACAATTTCCGGCAGAACGCCCTGACGTTGGCAGGTCGGACCGTCCTGCGCATCGACCTCATCGGGCTGCGGCTCGACCCGGACGCCTTCCTCGATCAGGTGTGCGAGGCCCACGCTCGTCTTGCGGGTCGCTCCGCTCCCCTCAGCTCGGGGTGATATCGAGCGCTATGGCGCCCGGTAATACCCCGAACTCGGGAGGCGTGAGGCGTGGGGCGGGCGGGCTAGGGGCGGAGGAGGGCGTCCTGGGCGCCGCCACCGACACCCAGCGTCACGCCGTCGACGTCGATCGGGAGCGTCTCGAAGAGGTTCTTGCCGAGCCGGCTCTCGTCCGGCAGCTCCACCGGGTAGGAACCGCTGAAGCACGCCGTGCAGAGCGACTCCTTCGGCTGGTGCGTCGCCGCGACCATGCCTTCCTCCGAGATGTATCCGAGCGAGTCGGCCCCGATCGCGGTGGCGATCTCCTCGACGGCGGCGCCGTTGGCGATCAGCTCGGCGCGGGTCGGGAAGTCGATGCCGAAGAAGCACGGCCACTTCACCGGCGGCGCCGAGATCCGCAGGTGCACCTCGGCCGCCCCCGCTTCGCGCAGCATGCGGACCACGGCGCGCTGGGTGTTGCCGCGGACGATGGTGTCGTCGACGACCACCAGGCGCTTGCCCTTGATCACCTCGCGCAGCGGGTTGAGCTTGAGCCGGATGCCGAGCTGGCGGATGGTCTGGGAGGGCGCGATGAAGGTGCGTCCCACGTAGGAGTTCTTCACGAGCCCCTGGCCGTAGGGGATGCCGGACTCCTGGGCGTAGCCGATCGCGGCCGGCGTGCCCGACTCGGGTGTCGGCATCACCATGTCGGCCTCGACGGGGTGCTCGCGCGCCAGGATCCGGCCCATCTCGACCCGCGACTCGTGCACCCCGCGGCCGTTGATGGTGGTGTCGGGGCGGGCCAGGTAGACGTACTCGAAGACGCAGCCGCTCGGCTTGGCGGTCGCAAAGTGCTGCGAGCGCAGGCCGTCCTCGTCGATCGCGATCAGCTCACCCGGCTCGACCTCGCGCACCAGGGAGGCGCCGACGATGTCGAGCGCGGCCGTCTCGGAGGCGACCACCCAGCCGCGCTCGAGGCGCCCGAGCACCAGGGGACGGAACCCCTGGGGGTCGCGCGCGGCATACAGGGTGTTCTCGTCCATGAACACGAAGCAGAAGGCGCCCTTGAGCTTGGGCAGCAGCTCGAGGGCGGCGGCCTCGAGCGACCGGTCGGGGTCGTCGGCGAGCAGCGCGGTGACCAGGGCGGTGTCGGTGGTGTTGCCGCGCAACACCTCGCTGCCGCTGTTGGCGTAGCCGTCGGCTGCGCGCTCCGCCATCAGCTCGCGGAGCTCGGCCGAGTTGGTCAGGTTGCCGTTGTGGGCCATGGCGACAGTGGACTCGGCATGGCCGCCGAGAGTGGGCTGGGCGTTCTCCCAGGTCGAGCCGCCGGTCGTGGAGTAGCGGGCGTGCCCGACGGCGAGGTGTCCGCGCAGCGAGGCCAGCGAGCGCTCGTCGAACACCTGCGAGACGAGGCCCATGTCCTTGTAGACGAGGATGCTGTGCCCGTCGGAGGTGGCGATGCCGGCCGACTCCTGGCCACGGTGCTGGAGCGCGTAGATGCCGTAATAGGTGAGCTTGGCGACCTCCTCACCGGGAGCCCAGACACCAAAGACCCCGCAGGCGTCCTGCGGGCCCTTCTCGCCGGGAAGCAGATCGTGCGAGAGCCGTCCGTCGCCGCGTGCCACGTGCCCCATTCTCACACAGGCGACGGCCCCGCCGGGCAGCCGCCCGAGCGCGTCGTGGCCGGCTTCAGGCGCGCCGGTCGAGCAGCACGGCGACGACGGCGGCGAGCAGCCCGAAGACGAACGCCCCGACCACGCCGAGGAAGAGCACCGCGCTGGTCATGCTGTAGTCGTGCCCGTAGTCCGTCGTGTTGTCGCTGAAGTAGGCGAACGCCGAGCCGACGACGAAGCCGAGAATCGCTCCGGTCGCGATGAAGGCGACGAAGTTGGGGTAGCGACGAGTGGGGGGCACGTGCTCACGCTACCCGCGTCACCATCCCGTAACCGGGTCGGGGACCCCATCTGCGACGGCTGCGAGTACGAATGACAGACATGGAACGCACCGCACCGACACCGGGCAGCAAGAGCCAGCGAGTGATGTATGCCGTCAGCGGCGTGCTCGCGGCCGCGGCCGGCATGGCGGTGGGTCACCTCGTCGCCGCCTTCGTGAACCCCGCCGCCTCACCCGTGCTCGCCGTGGGCTCGACCGTCATCGACGCGACCCCCACGCCGGTCAAGGAGTGGGCGGTCCAGAACTTCGGCACCGCCGACAAGCCGATCCTGCTGAGCAGCGTCACCCTCGTGGTGGTGCTGGCCGCCGCGGCGATCGGGCTCGTCTCGCGCACCAGGCCGAGCCTGGCCAACATCCTGCTCGTCGGGATGGCCACGCTGGCAGGTCTCGCCGCGTGGTTCCGGCCGGCCTCCGCGCCGTTCGACGTCGTCCCTGCCTTCGTCACGGCGATCATCGGCCTGGTCACGATCGCGGGGCTCCGTGCCCTCATCCCGAACCTCCCCACTCCCGGTGCGCAGACCACCCAGCCCGCGCCCACCCCCGACCGCGGCACGACCAAGCCGGACGCGAAGCCGGAGTCGCCGCTGGACCACACGGCATACGCGAAGGGCACGGCGGGCGCACCCGCTCGACGCAACTTCCTGCTGGGAGCCGCCGGGGTCACCGTCGGTGCCGCCGCCCTCGGCGCGCTCGGCCAGAAGCTCGCGGTCCCGGCCACCCTCCCGTCCTCGGTCGCCCTGCCCAAGCCCCAGAACACCCTGCAGGCCCTTCCCACCGGGATCGAGGGAAAGGTCAAGGGTGTCAGCCAGTTCCGTACGCCGGTCAAGGAGTTCTACCGGGTCGACACCGCCCTGGTGATCCCGCGCATCGACGTCGACAACTGGAAGCTCGAGATCGACGGCAAGGTCGACAACAAGCTGACCATCACGTTCGACGAGCTGCTCACGATGCCGATGATCGAGAAGGACATCACCCTCAACTGCGTCAGCAACGAGGTCGGCGGCCCCTACATCTCGTCGACCCGCTGGCTCGGCGTGCGGGTGCGTGACCTGTTGGAGCGGGCGGGGGTGCAGGACGGCGTCGACCAGATCCTCAGCGAGTCGACGGACGGCATGACCATCTCGACCCCGATCGAGGCCCTCACGGACGACCGCGACGCCCTCATCGCGGTGGCCATGGACGGCGAGCCCCTGCCCGCACGGCACGGCTTCCCGGCGCGGCTGGTCACCCCGGGCCTCTACGGGTTCGTGGGGGCCACCAAGTGGCTGACCAAGCTGACCGCGACGACGTATGCCGCGGAGCAGGCCTACTGGACCAAGCGCGACTGGCTGACGGACGGCACGGTGAAGACGCAGGCGCGGATCGACACGCCTGCGGGCCTGGCCACCTACGACGCCGGGAAGATCGCCGTCGGCGGGGTGGCCTGGGCCCAGCAGCGCGGGATCGAGGAGGTCGAGGTCCGCGTCGACGACGGCGAGTGGCAGAAGGCCACCCTCGGTCCCGACGGCGGCACCGACTACTGGCGCCAGTGGTACTGGATCTGGGACGCGAAGCCCGGTCGCCACGACCTCACCGTGCGCGCCAAGGACGGCACCGGCGAGTTCCAGACCGAGAAGCGGGCCGACCCCTTCCCCGGCGGAGCCTCCGGCTGGCACTCCATCGTCGTCATCATCTCCTGACCCCGGCCCGCCGCCGGGCGCCCGGTGCCCCACGTCCACTCGTGCGGCACCGGGTTCTTGCGTGCTCGGTGGGGCGAATTCCGAACTGGCAGAAAAAGTTTCGCGAATCGCAATCCACTGCGCGGGTGGGGCCGAATACCCCATGTCAGACAGTCCACGACAAGGAGCCACCACCATGCGACTTGCACGCCGCAGCACCATTGCTGCTTTCGCCCTCGCCCTTCCGCTCAGCCTGGCCGCCTGTGGGAACTCCGGTTCCGACGACGCAGCCGCCTCCAGCTCGACCGCCCCGTCCTCGTCGTCGTCGAGCTCCTCCTCGACCACGACCGAGGACATGGCCGGCAAGCCGTTCGGTGCCGGCTGCTCCGCGGTCCCCGCGGACGGCAAGGGCTCGTTCTCCGGCATGGCCACCGACCCGGTCGCCACTGCCGCCAGCAACAACCCCGTCCTGTCGACCCTGGTCACCGCGGTGACCGAGGCCGGCCTCGGCGAGACCCTCAACTCGGCCAAGGACATCACCGTCTTCGCCCCGACCAACGACGCCTTCGCCGCTGTGCCGAAGGCCACGATGGACGCGGCGATGAAGGACCCGAAGGGCCTGCTCACCAAGGTGCTCACGAACCACGTGGTGCCCGGCAAGCTGACCCCCGAGATGCTGGCGGGCGAGCACAAGACGCTCGGCGGCGGCACCATCAAGGTCGAGGGGTCCGGTGAGGACTTCACGATCGGCAAGGCCAAGGTCGTCTGCGGCAACGTGCAGACCGCGAACGCCACGGTCTACATCATCGACGGCGTTCTCCTCCCCAGCTGAGCCTGATCAGCGATGATGGTGCCCATGGCAGCAACCCCCTCAGGTCCTCAACCGTCCTGGGGCGGTGCTGCCGTGGGCACCGACCTTGCCGGTCTCCTGCGCGCCAGCGCCCTCGGGGACGAAGGAGCATTCGCCCAGCTGTACGACGCGGTGTCGGCCCGGATCTACGGGTTGGTGCTGCGGGTGGTGCGGGATCCTGCGCAGTCGCAGGAGGTCGCCCAGGAGGCCCTGCTGGACATCTGGCGCACCAGCGCCCGGTACGACCCCGCGCGGGGCAGCGCGGTGAGCTGGATGCTCACCATCGCGCACCGCAAGGCGGTCGACCGGGTGCGGTCCGCGCAGGCGTCCACCGACCGCGAGGACACCTACGGCTCGCGCAACCAGGAACGCAGCTTCGACGAGACGTCCGAGACGGTGGAACGCCGGCTCGACGCCCAGCGGGTGCGCAACGCCCTGGACTCGCTCACCGACACGCAACGCAGCGCGGTCGAGCTCGCCTACCTCGGCGGCTACACGCACACCGAGGTGGCTTCCCTCCTGGACGTGCCCCTCGGCACGGCCAAGACCCGAATACGTGACGGTCTCATCCGTCTGCGAGACACCATGGGGGTGCAGTCATGAGTGCCGACATCCACGGGTTGGTCGGCGCCTATGCAGTCGACGCCATCGACGAGCAGGAGCGCAGCGCCTTCGAGCTGCACCTCGCCGAGTGCCCTGAGTGCCAGGCGGAGGTGGCTTCCCTCCAGGAGGCCGCGACCCAGCTCTCCCTGATGAGTGAGGTCGCTGCGCCGGCCTCGATGCGCGACAGCGTGCTGGCCGGCATCAAGACGGTGCGGCCGCTCCCCCCTCTCGAGGCGCAGTCCGGTGGCCCAGTCGCTTCCGGGCCCGTTGGCGGACCCTCGCCCACGGTTGATGCGCCGACCCGGACTGGGTCCGCCTCCCACGCCGTGCCCGACAGCACGGTCGTCCCGTTCCGCCCACGCCGTCGCGTGACCGCCTGGCTGGCCAGTGCCGCTGCCGCGGCCGTGCTGCTCGTCGGCGGGCTGGCCTGGAGCCCGTGGGACGACGGGACCCCTCCTCCGCGCAACGTCAGCGCCATCGAGAAGGTGCTCGAGGCGAAGGACGCCAAGCGCTACGAGAAGGTGATCGGTGGTGCGAAGGCCACCATCGTGCGCAGTGCCTCGCTGGGCAAGGCCGTGATCATCGCCGACCACATGCCGGCCGCCCCCGCGGGCAAGGACTTCCAGCTGTGGTTCGACCAGCCCAACCGCGGCATGGTCAGCGCAGGGGTGATGCCGCACGGCGCGGCTGACACCGTGACCATCCTGCTCGAGGGCGATGCGGCGACCGCCACGGGCGCCGGCATCACCGAAGAACCTGCGGGTGGCTCGACCGCACCCACGGGTGAGCCGATCGCGCTCTTCGCCTTCACCTGATCCACCACACTTCTGGCCACCAGTGCCGCATGACGACGCCTTCTCGGGGCGCCGGTGCGGCACGGGTGGCCAGAAGTGTGGGCTTGACCTAGCGCAGGGACGGCAGGAGGCCAGCGACCTCGTCCAGCACCGCCTCGCTGCCCGCGTAGGCACCCTCAGCCCGCGGCCAGTGCGTCACCGCGTCGGTGAACCCGAGCTCGGCCGCCCGGCCCACCAGGTCGGTGAACAGCCCGGCACTCTCCAGGGAGAACCGCGGCGCGCCGTCGAGCGACAGGTAGCGGTCCAGGGACTGCTCGCGGCCCGCCTGCGCCTCGCTCTCGTCGAGTCGCGCGCTCAGCTCGGCGATCCCTGCCCACCACTCGTCGAGGGTGTCGCCACCCTTGCCGTAGGTGACCCACCCCTGTCCGAGCCGCGCGGCCAGGCGCAGTGACCGCGGCGCGTTGGCGGCGATGACGAACGGCACCCGGGGTCGTTGCACCGGTCCCGGCAGGGTGCGCGCGTCGACGGCGGTGTAGTCCGGACCGGCGTGGTCGACGTGGTCCTCGCGGAACAGCCGGTCGAGGAGCTCGACGAACTCGTGGAACCGGTCGACCCGCTGCTTCACCGTGCGCTCCTCCCCCAGGATGCGCGAGTCGAGGTCACCGCCGGTGCCGAGACCGCAGAGCAGGCGACCCCCCGAGATGTCTTCCAGCGCAAGGAGGTCGCGCAGGAAGACATAGGGGTGTCGATAGTTGGGCGAGCTCACGAAGGTGCCGAGCCGGATGGTCGAGGTGACCGTTGCCGCGGCGGTCAGCGTGGGCAGCGCCCCGAACCATGGCGAGTCGGGCAGTCCAGCCCACACCAGGTGGTCGTAGGTCCACGCGTGGTCGAAGCCGAGCTCCTCGGCTCGTCGCCACCGGGGCGCCGCGTCGGTCCAGTGGTGCTCGGGGAGGATCGTGATGCCGAAACGCATGCGGTGAGGGTATGCCGCGTGGTCGCCACGCGGCATACCTCAGCTCTTCTTCGCCAACGCCGCGACGTCGCGCACGGCTCGCGCGACCACGTCCGGCGCTGCCGGTTCCATGAAGTGCGGCGAGTCGACCCAGACCAGCTGGCCGGGGCTGAACCGGTCGACGTAGGCCTGCAACGCCGGTGTGATCCGTTTGTCGTACTCGGGGAGTCGTAGTCGTTGACGGTGCGCGGCTCCTGCTGCGCCGCCAGGTAGATGACCGGCACGGCCGGCTCCTTGCCGATGTACCTCTGGAGGCCGCGGACCAGCGCGTACTGGGAGATGCGCTCCAGCGAGCAGCAGGCATCGTCCTTCGCGTAGGCGGCGAACCGGTCCTTGGGCTTGAGGTAGCGGTCGAGTCCGAGCTCGTCGGGGAACATCGCGTCGAGGAGCACCATGCCCACGACGTCCTCCGGGTGCTCGTTGAGGAAGGAGTAGGCGAGCAGCCCGCCGAACGACGATGCCATCAGGAGGTAGGGAGGCCTCGCCCCGCCGGCCGCGAGCACGCCCTCCAGGTCGTGCAGCATGTCCGCAGGGGTCTGCTCGGCGTCGACCGCCTCACTGCGACCCACGTTGCGGCGGTCGTAGAGGCAGACCCGGTGGTCGGGGAGCCGTTGCGCGACGATCTCGCCGTTGGAGAAGGGCAGCATCCGGGGGCTGTTGATCCAGCCGTGCAGATAGACCACCGTGGGCTCGCCTGCCCCGACGCACCGCATGAAGAGCCGATGGCCCCCGACGTCGTACCTGCCCTCGACCTGTCGCTCCTCGGCAGCGGCACGGGTCGTCGACTGGGTGGCTCCGGAGCCCGGCGTCGTCGAGCTCGTCACCGTGGCGCCGCCCCCTCCCCCGGCGCACCCAGTGACGACCAACGCCAACGCCGTGCAGATCACGGCACCCGTGCGTCGTGACGAGCCCATGCCGGCCACGATCCTCTCGTCACCGCGGGGCCGCATCAGAGTTTTCACCTACGCCCGGCGCTCCTTCCCCCGCGCACCGGCACCACACGGCATACCGTGCCTGGCGTCGTGGGAGGCTGGGACGCATGAAGGCCACCATCCTCAACGCCCCCCGCGACATCCGCGTCGAAGACGTGCCGGACCCGACCATCGTCAAGCCGACCGACGCCATCGTGCGCGTCACTGCCGCGTGCGTGTGTGGGAGCGACCTGTGGCCCTATCGCGGGATCAACGACGTGACCGAGCCGACCCGGATCGGCCACGAGTTCGTCGGGATCGTCGAGGAGGTCGGCGCCGAGGTGCGGAGCCTGCGCGTGGGCGACTTCGTGGTGGCGCCGTTCATGTACTCCGACAACACCTGTCCGCACTGCCGGGTCGGCATCCAGTCGCGCTGCTCGGCCGGTGGCTTCTGGGGCGGCGAGGACCGTGACGGCGCGATGGTCGACGGTGGGCAGGGGGAGTACGTGCGCGTCCCGCTCGCCGACGGCACGCTCGTCGCGACCCGTGAGGTGCCGGACGACAGCCTGGTGCCGAGCCTGCTCAGCCTGTCGGACGTGATGGGCACGGGCTGGCACGCGGCAGTCGCCGCCCGCGTGCAGGAGGGCGACACCGTGGTGGTCGTCGGCGACGGCGCGGTCGGGCTGAGCGGCGTCCTGGCCGCCCAGCGGATGGGGGCCGAGCGGATCGTCGCGATGTCGCGCCACGAGCCCCGCCAGCGGATCGCCCGCGAGTTCGGCGCGACTGACGTGGTCGAGGCGCGCGGCGATGATGCCGTGAGCGCCGTCAAGGAGCTCACCGACGGGGTCGGCGCCGACGCGGTGCTGGAGTGCGTCGGCACCAACGAGTCGATGTCGACGGCCATCGCCTCCGCCCGTCCGGGCGCGACGGTGGGCTATGTCGGTGTGCCGCACGGGATCGAGTACCCGGTGCGGGACCTGTTCGTCCGCAACGTCGGGATCGCCGGCGGCATCGCGCCGGCTCGTCAGTACCTGCCGCAGCTGCGGGACGACGTGCTGTCGGGAGCGATCAACCCGGGCCTGGTCTTCGACCTCGAGGTGCCGCTCTCCGAGGTGGCGAAGGGCTACGCGGCGATGGACGAGCGGCGGGCGATCAAGTCACTCGTCCGTCCCTGACCGGCTCTGGCGGCCCAGCGCATGCAGGACTTCCGGATCGAGGTCGACGAGCACGGCGGGAGCACCGTCCTCGTCGACGGCTACCCGCAGTCCTACGTCAGCCTCGAGGACCCCGAGCTGCTCGTCTTCGGCTACGTCCAGCACCTCGGCGCGGTGCTCGACTCGCTGCCCGACGGGCCGGTGGCGGTGACCCACGTCGGTGGCGCCGCCCTGACGCTGCCGCGCTACGTCCAGGCCACCCGGCCGGGCTCGCCGCAGATCGTGCTCGAGCCCGATGCGCCGCTCACCGAGCAGGTGCGCCGGTCGCTGCCGCTCCCCGCGGTCACCGGATCCGGGTGCGACCCCAGCGAGGCCGTGAAGGCGTGGCGGCACTGAAGGACGCGAGCGCGGACGCCGTCGTCGTCGACGCGTATGCCGAGAGCCAGGTCCCGGCCGACCTCACCTCGTCGGAGTGGTTCGCCGAGGTCGCGCGGGTGCTCCGGCCCGGTGGCGTGGTGGCCATGAACACTGCCGACGAGCCCGACCACCGGCACGCTTCGCGGGTGCTGGCGGGGCTGTCGGAGCACCTGCCGCACACCGTCGCCATCGCGCAGGTCGACATCTGGAAACGGCGCCGGTTCGGCAACCTCGTCCTCGTCGGGTCGAGCCGGCCACTGCTCCTGGGGTCGATCATCCGCACCGTCGCCCGGGGCGCCTTCCCCAGCACCGTGCTCGACGGTGACGCACTGCGGCGTGCGCTCGGCTCGGGCCGTCCGTTCACCGACGCCGACGCCGTCCCCTCGCCGCGACCGCCGACCGCCCCCGGGGAGTGGCGGATCCGCTGACCCGCGCGGACTTCAGCAGGTGGGACGCCCTGTGCGTCAGGTGCGGCGACCCCCGATGATGGGGCGATGCCTTCCCTGACGCTCCCGGCTCCCCGCACGCCCGACCCTCGCGAGGCACCGTCGCTGCGCTGGGGGATCCTCGCCCCCGGGGGCATCGCGCGCTCCTTCGCCACCGCCCTGCGGGCAGGCACCGGCCAGCAGCTCCAGGCCGTCGCCTCGCGCAGCGTGGACCGGGCCCGGGCGTTCGCGGACGAGTTCGCCGTCACCGCCGCCTACGGGTCCTATGAGGAGCTGGTCGCAGACCCGGACGTCGACGTGGTCTACGTCGCCTCGCCCCACTCGGAGCACCGCGCCCACGCCCTGCTCGCGACCGGCGCGGGCAAGCCGGTGCTGGTCGAGAAGGCCTTCGCCCGCAGCGCCAACGAGGCTCGCGACATCATCGAATCCGCCGCTGCCGCAGGGGTTTTCGCGATGGAGGCGATGTGGACGCGGTTCCTCCCCCACATCGACGTCGTGCGGCAGTGCCTCGAGACCGGGCTGCTCGGTGAGGTCCACACGGTGCACGCCGACCACGGCCAGAGGCTCTACCCGAACGGACCAGCGCGCCTCTCCGAGCCGTCCCTGGCCGGCGGTGCGCTGCTCGACCTCGGCGTCTACCCGGTGTCGTTCGCGCACTTCGTGCTGGGCGACTTCGCCGACGTGACGGCGAGCGGGACCCGCACCGACAAGGGTGTCGACGCGCAGGCCGCGATCGGCGTCACGAGCAGCAGCGGGGCCATGGGGGTCCTCGGCACGACGATGCTGACCAAGACGCCCACCACGGCCGTGGTGTGTGGCACCGAGGCGCGGCTGGAGATCGACGGCGACTTCTACGCCCCGGAGGCGGTGGTCCGGCTCATCACGAACGACGGCACCGAGCTCGACCAGTTCAGCAACGAGGACACGACACACGGCTTGCACTTCGAAGCCGCCGAGGTGGCCCGCCAGGTGACCGCCGGCGCGCTCGAGTCGCCGCTGCTGCCGCTGGCCGAGACGCTGACCATCATGGACGCGCTCGACGACGCCCGTGCCCAGGTCGGCGTCCGCTACCCCGGCGAGTAGCCCCCTCGAGCCACGTGTTGCGACCTGGCGGTCACCGGGACAGGGTGTGCCACCGGAACGGGGTGTGTCAACGGGACGGGGTGTCGGGGGTGCGGTGACGATCTGCGCGCACCAGGTCGGGACTAGAAGGCGTCGCCTCTGCGCCAGGCCATCTCCTGGAGCTCGAAGGAGTTGCCGTCGGGGTCGGCGAACTCCGCCCCGCGCACGCCACCACCGAAGTCGTGCACCTCGCTGACCTCGACCCCGCGCTCGATGAGCTCGGCCCGAGCCGCGTCGATGTCGTCGACCACGAGGTGCAAGCCCCGGATGCTGCCCGGCTCGCCCTCGTAGACCCCGAGCCCGGTCCCGAAGCCGATCGAGCACCCGGAGCTCTCCGCGGTCAGCTGGACGATCCGGATGCCCTCGGTGGGCCGGTGGTCGACGTCCTTGGTGAACCCGAGCTTTCCTTCGTAGAACGCGATCGAGCGCTCGACGTCGGCGACGGGCAGCGGCACGAGCTCCAGCTTCATCTTCATGCGCGTGAGTCTCCTCGGGTGGGTGCGGTCAGGCGAGTGGGAGGTAGGCCGTGAGGTCGGCGCGGTGCCCGCTCACCCGGAGCGTGCCGGACTGCCAGGCGTCGTCCCAGCCGAGCGCGCCGGTCGCCACGGCCAGCCAGGTCTGCGGGTCGGTCTCGATGACGGCCGGCGGGGTGCCGCGGGTGTGGGTGGTCCCCTCGATGCACTGGACCGCGCCGAACGGCGGGACCCGCACCTCGACGCTGCGCCCCGGCGCGACGACGCTCAGCTCCTCGAGCGTGTAGCGGACCGCCGTGCCGACGTCGGCCCGCTCGGTGGCCTCGCCCAGCGAGCGCCAGGCGTCCACCGCGGCCCGTCCGGTGGCGACGGGGACTCGGCGGCGCGGCGGCATACCGGCATCGTCGCACGACGCACCCCCAGGCCCCGACCCGCCCGACTGGTCCGCATTTGCGCTGATCAGAGACGTGCGGATGCGGGAGTGATCTACGTCACATACGGTCCAACGGGGCAAACAGCCTCCAACCAACAGGAGGAGCCGGGGACATGATCAACAGGAGGCACATCGCCGCAGCCGCGGCCACCGCAGTCGCGGGCCTCGTCGTCGCCTCGGGGCCGGCACTCGCCGGACCCGCGGGCGACCTGACACCGGGCCAGCGCGACGCGTTGGCGGCCGGGGTGCAGGTGGCGCCCAAGGGCGCGACGGCGGGCGCGAAGTCGACGGCGGTCCAGCCGAACCCGTATCTGGCGCAGCTGCCCGATGCGACCACAATCGACTACACGACCTGGCGCGAGGCCATGGCGAGGGATGGCAGGGCCCGCGCAAAGGGCAGCACGCTCAAGTCCGTGCAGAAGGCCGCAGCTGCGGCCACCACCGCACGGGCGGTCCGCACGATCGTGCACGACGAGGAGGAGCCGGCCGGCACGAGCGGGGCCAACGACACCCGCGAGAACGCCGAACCGATCGCAGGGTTCGGCACGGGGGCCAAGCAGGCGTCGCAGCTGCGCATCCTCGGCTCGATGCCCGACCTCGCCCCCACCGCCACCGCACTGGCACCGGTCGCCGAGGACAACGGGTCGATCCCGCTGGCCGGCAACACCGGGATCACCGGGTCGGGCGCGCGGACCACCACGGGCCAGCTCGGCGACGGACCGCACGGCAGCGCAGGCGACGGCACCAACGACTTCGACTTCTACAAGCTGACCGTCAACGCCGGCAACACCATCCTCGTCGACACCTCCGCCTCCGCGGCGACCGCCGACACGATCGTGGCGGTCTACTCGAGCACCGGTGAGCGGCTCGCGGTCGACGACGACAGCGGGCCGGGGTTCACCAGCGTCCTCAGCTGGACCGCGCCGGCCACCGCGACCTACTACGCAATGGTCGCCGGCTACGCCATCCCGGGCTCCTTCCCCCGCGACCCGATGGACTCCGGCAGCGGCTTCGGGGGCGCCACCGAACCCGCCTACAGCCTGCGGATCGCGGCCTTCGCCGTCGACCACGACTTCTACTCGTTCGCGCTCAAGCCGGGCGACGTCGTCGGCGGCACGGTGACGGGCTCCTCCCGGGCGCTCACCCTCTACCGGCCCGACGGCGTGCAGATGATGGGCACCGACCAGGACGCCTCCTCGCTCTACCCGCCCACCTCACCGCTGCCCGGTGGCGGCAACGCGGTGCTGGCGTATGTCGCGGAGTCAGCCGGTCAGTACGTCCTGGAGCTGGGCTCCGGCGTCGGCGCGTACGACGTGACGGTCAACGGGTTCCGGCCCGGGTCCGAGATCGACCCGTCCACGCGGACCCAGACGGTGTTCCTCGACTTCGACGGGGCCACCGTCAACACCGCGATCTGGGGCGGTCCCGGCGTGCGCACCCTCTCGCCGTTCGGGTCGTTCGTCGCCAAGTGGGGTCTGACCCGTGCGCAGGAGGGCGCGCTGATCGATGCGATCACGGCCGAGGTCACCGAGAACATCAAGCAGGACCTGCGGGCGGTCAACTCCGACGTGCGGGTCAAGGTGCTCAACAGCAAGGACCACGCCGACCCCTTCGGCAAGGAGAACGTGTCGCGCGTGATCGTCGGCGGCACCATCGCCCAGTCGGGGATCTCCACCATCGGCATCGCGCAGTTCATCGACCCGGGCAACTACGGGCACGAGGACAGCGCCGTCGTGCTGCTCGACGTCCTGAGCGACCCCAGCGGGCCGGCCTCCCTCAACACCTACCTGAACGCCGGCAGCGACCGGGTCGGGTTCGTGTCGCAGGCGGTGGGCAACGTGATCGCGCACGAGGTCGGCCACATGATCGGCAACTACCACACCGACAACGCCAACCCGCAGCACAGCCTGATGGACGCGGGTGGCACCGGCTTCGGCAACCTGTTCGGCGTCGGGCCCGACAACGTCGGTGGCACGGCCGACGACGAGGACGTCGACTTCGCGCTCGACGACTACATCCCCGCCGAGGGGTTCACCGGGAAGGAGAACACCCTCAACGTCGCCGCGTGGGCCTACACCGCACCGCGGTGAGCCCCGGCCGGTGAGCCCCGGCAGGTGACGACACACTGACCGGTGCGCCGCGGAGGCCCCTGCGTCCGCGGCGCACCCCCAGCCGTTCGGTGGACGAGAATGGGTACTTCTACCCATTGGCGCTGTCAGACCCTGGCCGTACTGTTTCTGGCGGGGACACACAGGGGAACGAACGGCCCGGGAGCGCAGGGGGATGCGCAACCGGGCCGCTCGCGCGTCCGGCTCCGGTCGGCGCTCGGTTCGGTGCGGACCGAGCCACCAGTGGCCGGGACGCGGCAGGTCAGTCGCCGAAGACGTCCCGCATGGTGGCCGTGTGCGCGGTGCGCAGGTCGGCCAGCGACACCGTGAACTGACCCTGCACGTCGAGCCCATCGGTCTCGTCGTCGACGACGCCGATCCGCGCGTGCACCTGGCCACGGGCGGTGCACATGTCGGTGAACCGCACCTCTTCCGAGCGCGGCACCGCCACGACGACGCGCGCCGTGGACTCGCTGAACAGCGCCGTGAACGCGTCGATCCCGTCGCGCTCGCAGACCTCCTCGAGCCAGATCCGGGCGCCCACGCCATACCGCAAGGTCGCCTCGGCCAGCGCGACGGCGAGGCCACCGTCGGACAGGTCGTGGGCAGCGTCGACGAGCCCGTCGCGGCTGGCGTTGACGAGGATCTCGCCGAGCAGCTGCTCCGCACCCAGGTCGACCGCCGGCGGGAAGCCGCCGAGGTGGCCGTGCACGACGTGCGCCCACTCGCCGCCACCGAGCTCGTCACCGGTGGCGCCCAGCAGGTAGATGACCTGGCCGGGCGTCTTCCAGCCGGACGGAGTGCGCCGCGCCACGTCGTCCATGACGCCGAGGACGCCGATGACCGGCGTGGGGTGGATCGCCACGTCGCCGGTCTGGTTGTAGAAGCTCACGTTGCCGCCGGTGACGGGGATCCCGAGCGTCTTGCAGCCCTCGGCGATGCCCTTGACGGCCTCGCGGAACTGCCACATGACACCCGGGTCCTCGGGCGACCCGAAGTTGAGGCAGTCGGTGACCGCGAGCGGGGTCGCCCCCGCCGTCGCGACGTTGCGGTAGGACTCCGCGAGAGCCAGCTGCGCGCCGGCATACGGGTCGAGCTTGGCGAACCTGCCGTTGCAGTCGGTCGACACCGCGACCCCGCGCCCGGTCTCCTCGTCGACGCGCACGACCCCGGCGTCGTCGGGCATCGCGAGCGCGGTGTTGCCCAGGACGTAGCGGTCGTACTGGTCGGTGACCCAGGACTTGTCGCAGAGGTTCGGGGACGCGAGCAGGGTGAGCAGGTCGCTCCTGAGCCCGTCGCCGTCCACGGGACGCCCCAGAGAGTCGGTGCCGTTGCCCTGCAACGCATCGAGGTATGCCGGCCGCTCCAGCGGGCGGTGGTAGGTCGGGCCCTCGTGGGCGACCGACCGCGGCGGAACGTCGACGATGACCTCGCCGTGCCAGGTGATCACGAGGTGGTCGCCGTCGGTCACCTCGCCGAGCACGGTGGCCTCGACGTCCCAGCGGTCGGTGATCGCCAGGAACTCGTCGAGATGCTCAGGAGCCACCACGGCCATCATGCGCTCCTGGCTCTCCGACATGAGGATCTCCTCGGGTCGCAGCGAGGCGTCGCGCAGCGGCACGCGGTCGAGCTCGATCTGCATCCCGCCGTCACCGTTGGACGCGAGCTCGCTGGTGGCACACGACAGGCCTGCCCCGCCGAGGTCCTGGATGCCGTCGACCACGTGGGCGGCATAGAGGTCGAGGCAGCACTCGATGAGGACCTTCTCGGCGAACGGGTCGCCGACCTGGACAGCGGGGCGCTTGGTCGGCCCGCCCTCGTCGAACGTCTCGGACGCGAGCACCGACACGCCGCCGATGCCGTCGCCGCCGGTCTTGGCCCCGAACAGCACGACCTTGTTGCCGACACCGGACGCCTTGGCGAGGTGGATGTCCTCGACCCGCATGGCGCCGACGCAGAGCGCGTTGACGAGCGGATTGCCTTGGTAGCAGTCGTCGAACACGACCTCGCCGCCGATGTTGGGCAGCCCGAGGCAGTTGCCGTAGCCACCGACGCCAGCCACGACGCCGGGCAGGACGCGCTGGGTGTCGGGGTGGTTGAGGTTGCCGAACCGCAGCGGGTCCATCACCGCGATCGGGCGCGCACCCATCGACATGATGTCGCGGACGATGCCACCGACCCCGGTCGCCGCGCCCTGGTAGGGCTCGACGTAGGACGGGTGGTTGTGCGACTCGACCTTGAAGGTCACCGCCCAGCCGTCGCCGATGTCGACGACCCCGGCGTTCTCGCCGATCCCGACGAGCAGCTTCTCGCGCATCTCGTCGGTGGTGTTCTCGCCCCAGAGGGAGAAGTGCACCTTGGACGACTTGTAGGAGCAGTGCTCCGACCACATCACCGAGTACATCGCCAGCTCGGCGCTGGTCGGCCGGCGACCGACGATCTCGCGGATGTTGGCGTACTCGTCGGCCTTCAGCCCGAGCTCGGCCCACGGCTGCTCGGTGTCAGGGGTGGTGGCCGCGTGCTCGACGGTGTCGACGGACGGGCGCTCGGTCTGGACGGTCATGCGGTGACAGCTGCCTTCAGGACGGAGGTGAAGAACGGGAGCCCGTCGGTCGAGGGGCCGTAGCCGTCCTCGATGCAGTGCTCGGGGTGCGGCATGAGCCCGACGATGTTGCCGCGGTCGTTGGTGATGCCCGCGATGGCGCGGTACGAGCCGTTGGGGTTGTCACCGGCATACCGGAACACCACACGGCCCTCACCCTCGAGTTCGTCGAGGGTGCGCTCGTCGGCCACGAAGCCACCCTCGCCGTTCTTGAGGACGATGGTGATCTCCTGGCCGGCCTCGAAGTCCGAGGTCCAAGCAGTCCCGGCGTTCTCGACGACGAGCCGCTGGTCGACGCAGTTGAACTTGCGGTGGTCGTTGCGGATCAGCGCGCCGGGCAGCAGGTGCGACTCACACAGCACCTGGAAGCCGTTGCAGATCCCGATCACCGGCAGGCCGCCCTTCGCGGCGGGGACGAGCGCGTCCATGACCGGGGCGAAGCGGGCGATCGCGCCACACCGCAGGTAGTCGCCGTAGGAGAAGCCGCCCGGCAGGATGACCGCGTCGACCCCCTTGAGGTCGGCGTCTCCGTGCCACAGCGTGACGGCCTCGGCGCCGACGGCGCGCACCGCCCGGGCCGCATCACGGTCGTCGAGCGAGCCCGGGAACGTGACGACCCCGACCTTCACTGGTCGGGGTCCTGCGCCCGGACGGACACGACGTCCTCGATGACGGGGTTGGAGAGCAGCTTCTCGGCCGCCTCGGCTGCCGCGGCGAGGTGCTCGTCGGTCACCTCGCCGTCGACGGTGAGCACGAACCGCTTGCCCTGCCGCACGTCGGTGAACTGCTCGAAGCCGAGTCGGGGGAGCGCCCCGTTCACGGCCTGACCCTGGGGGTCGAGGATCTCTGGCTTCAACATGACGTCGATGACGACGTGGCCCATTCGGGTGTCTCCTGGGTTGCAGCGGGGGTGGTGCCGGAAGGAAGCACGCGCAGTCTATCCGCGCCCGGGCCGTGGGTATGCCGCGCCGTCACCTCCCGGACGCCGGCACCGCACCGCACCTCCCGACCGGGTCCGTACCTACGGTCTCGACTGGTGTCTTCGGTGCGCCCTCGACCCTTCCCCACCCGCCCCGACGGCGGGACACTCGGAGCATGTCGACGGCCTCATGGGGCAACCGGATCGGCGTCTGGATGTACCGGCGCCTGGACGGGCGTGCGATGGGTGGGACCGCGCAGGCACCCGTCGTGATGCTCACCACGACGGGTCGGCGCACCGGACTGCCCCGCTCGACCTGCGTGCGGGCGCTGCGGCAGCCCGACGGGTTCCTGGTCTGGGGCACCGGCTCGGGCAGCCCGCACGACCCGGACTGGTTCCGCAACCTGCGCGCCGCCGGCGAGACGGAGCTCAGGGTGCCCGGCCACGGTGGTCGCGCCCTGGCCCGGGAGCTCGTGGGCGCCGAGCGCGACCGGGTCTGGGACGAGGTGGTGCTCGCCGCGCTCCCCGGCGTCGCGAGGTATGCCCGCAAGGCTGGCCGGCCGATCCCCGTCGCGCTGCTGACCCCGGTGGGTCAGGACGAGAAGGTCCGCCCGGTCAGTCGCTCGTAGGCCTCGACGTACTTGGCCCGGGTGCGCTCGAGCACGTCGTCCGGCAGGGGCGGCGGGGCCTCGCCGGAGGCCTTGTCCCAGCCGCTCGCGGGCGAGGTCAGCCACTCGCGGACGAACTCCTTGTCGAAGGACGGCTGCGTGTGCCCGGGCTCCCACTGGTCGGCTGGCCAGAACCTCGACGAGTCCGGCGTCAGGACCTCGTCGGCGAGGACCAGGTCGTCGCCGTCGATCCCGAACTCGACCTTGGTGTCGGCGATGAGGATGCCCCGCTCTGCCGCGATCTCGTTGCCCCGGGCGAGGATCCGGGTGGTGAGGTCGCTGGCGCGCTGGGCGGTGCGCTCGCCCACGGCAGCCACGACCTCGGCATACGACATCGGCTGGTCGTGCTCGCCCACGGGCGCCTTGGTGGACGGGGTGAAGACCGGTTCGGGCAGGCGTGAACCGTCGACGAGACCGTCGGGGAGCCGCACCCCGCTCACGTGGCCGTCGGCGACGTACTCACGCAGCCCACCACCGGTGAGGTAGGCGCGGGCCACGCACTCGACCGGCAGCATCTCGAGCCGCCGCACGAGCACCGCCCGCCCGGCGACCTCGGCCGGGACCTCGGTCGAGACGACGTGGTTGGGCACCAGGTCCTCGAGCTGCTCGAACCACCACAGCGACAGCTGGGTGAGCACCGCGCCCTTGTCGGGGATCGGCGTCCCGAGGATGAAGTCGAAGGCCGAGAGGCGGTCGCTGGCGACCAGGAGCAGCTGGTCGTCGCGCGGCGCGCCGGAGGGGTCGAGGGGGGCGTAGAGGTCGCGGACCTTGCCCGAGTAGACGTGGGCGTAGCCGGGCAGGTCGAGCGGCAGGGCTGCGGGCCCGGGCTGGGGGGACGTCATGCCCGACATCCTCGCAGCCGCCTCCACCTGTTGCGTCCCGGTGGTCACGGGAGCCGGTACCAACGCTGGCGTGACTCCCGTGACGCAACAGGTGCGGCTTGACTTGAAGTCGACTTCAACTTCCAGACTCGGGGCCATGACCACCGCCACCGACCCAGCGGCGCCCGACACCCCCTTCCGCGCACCTTCGCTCTTCGACCGCGCCCACCTCCCGTTCGCCGTGGGAGCGGTGGCCCTGGTGACCCTCGGCGCGTTCGAGAACCGCGCCACCATGACGGTCCTTCCCACCGTGGCTCGCGACCTCGACGGGTTGTGGCTGTTCGGGGCGGCGAGCGCGGCGCCGCTGGTGTCGTTCGTCGTGGCCACCGTCGTCGCAGGTGCCTGGGCCGACCACCGCGGGCCGGTGCGCCCCCTGCAGGCCGGGATGCTCGTCTTCCTCGCGTCGCAGGTGGCGATGGCGCTGGCCCCGAGCATGGCGGTCTTCGCGCTGGGTCGGTTCGGGTCGGGGATCTCCGAGGCGCTGATGGACGTCTCGCTCACGGTGCTGCTCGCCCGCACGATGCCGGAGGAGCTGCGGGCCAAGGTGTTTGCGGCGTTCGCCGCCGCCTGGGTCCTCCCGTCGCTGGTCGGGCCGCCGGTCGCCGGGCTGCTCACCGAGACGCTGTCGTGGCGTTCGGTGTTCGGGGTCGGGGTCGTCCTGCTGCCCGGCGCGTGGCTGCTGCTCCGGCCGGCCATGCGCTCCCAGGGCGCGAGCGGATCGCCCGCAGAGCAGGACACCCGCTGGACGCCACGGGAGCACCGGGCCGTGCGCGCCGCCGCGCTCGCCGCGGCCGGGCTGGCTGCGCTGACCGCGGGCGGGTCGCTGCTCGGCCGGTCCGGCCCGGTCGAAGTGCTCGGCCTCGCCCTCGTGCTGGTCGGCGCAGCCGCCACCGTGCCGGCCCTGCGCACCGTCCTGCCGGCCGGGACACTGCGGCTCGCCCACGGCATACCGGCGCTCGTGGCGCTGCGCGGGCTCGTGGCCGCCGCCTTCGGCACCGCGGGGAGCCTCCTGCCCCTGATGCTCACCACGACGCACGGCCTGGGGCCGGCGGCAGCCGGCGCCAGCCTGACCGTCACCGGCCTCTCCTGGGCGGCCGGGTCACAGCTGCACGGGCTCGACGTGGTGCAGCGCCGGGTGTCGGCGGTGCGCCGCCTCGCGGTCGGCTTCGGGCTCATCACGGTCGGCGTGCTCGGCCCGGCGCTCACCAGCCTCGACCTGCTACCGGTGGTCGCAGGGCTGGTGCTCTGGGGCGTCGCCGGGCTCGGCATGGGGATCGTGTCGCCCACCCTCTCGACCCAGCTCCTGCTCTTCGCCCCGGTGAGCGACCAGGGCCGGATCACCGCCGCGTCGAGTCTCACCGCGTCGGTCGCCCAGGCCGTGGGACTCGCGGCGGCCGGGGCGCTGATCGCGTGGCAGGCGCCCGACCTGCCCGGTTGGCTGTTCGCGACCACCATCGCCGCCTGCGGCCTCGTGGGTGCCGTGGGCCTCGCGGCCGCCCGCCGCGCCGGTTGACCGTCAGCCGACGTGCAGCTCCTCGCGCTCGGCCGCGAGCGCGATGTCGGTGCGGTGGTGCGACCCCTCGAGCTCGATCTGCCCGACGGCGTCATAGACCCGTTCGCGGGCCTGGCTCAGGCTGTCGCCGAGCGCCACGACGGAGAGCACCCGTCCACCCGCCGACACGAGCGTGCCGTCGTCGGCCCGTCCGGTGCCCGCGTGGAGCACGTATGCCGTGGGCACGTCAGTGGCCTCCTCGATCCCCGTCACGGGGTCGCCGGTGCGTGGTGTGCCGGGGTAGTTGTGCGAAGCCACCACGACGGTGACGGCGTGCTGGTCGGACCAGGCGAGGGTGCCGAACCCGTCGAGCTCGCCGGTGGCCGCCGCGCGCAGCAGACCCCCCAGCGGGGTCCGGAGCCGGGCCAGCACGACCTGGGTCTCGGGGTCGCCGAAGCGGGCGTTGAACTCGATGACCCGTGGGCCACGCGAGGTCACGGCCGCGCCGACGTAGAGCACCCCGGAGAACGGCGTGCCTCGCCGAGCCATCTCCTCGACGGTGGGCTCCGCGACCCGGGTCACCAGCTCGTCGACCAGCGACGCCGGCGCCCAGTCGAGCGGGCTGTAGGCGCCCATGCCGCCGGTGTTCGGGCCCTGGTCACCGTCGCCGACCCGCTTGAAGTCCTGGGCGGGGGCAAGCGGGATCACGGTGCTTCCGTCGCAGAGGCAGAACAGCGACACCTCGGGGCCGTCGAGGAACTCCTCGACCACCACGACGCCGCCCTCCTTGGCCAGGCAGGCCCGGGCGTGGGCAAGCGCCTCGTCCCGGTCATCGGTGACGACCACGCCCTTGCCTGCGGCGAGCCCGTCGTCCTTGACCACGTGGGGGGCCCCGAGGGCATCGAGCGCCGCACCCACCTCGTCGAGCGTGTGGCAGACGCGCGCCATCGCGGTCGGCACGTCGGCCGCGGCCATCACGTCCTTGGCGAACGACTTGCTCCCCTCGAGCTGCGCAGCGGCGGCGGACGGCCCGAAGACCGGGAGCCCCGCGGCGCGCACGACGTCGGCCACCCCGGCGACCAGCGGCGCCTCGGGCCCGATCACGACGAGGTCGACCGCGTGCCGCGTGGCCAGCTCGACGATGCCGTCGCCGTCGAGCACACCGCCGGGCAGGGCCTCGCAGAGCGCGATGGCGTCCATCCCGGGGTTGCCGGGGGCGACGATGACGGCGTCCACCTCGGAGTCGGACCCGAGGGCCCTGACGATGGCGTGCTCGCGGGCACCGGAACCGATCACGAGAACCTTCACGGGCCCAGCGTAGGGACTCGGGGCCCGACATGAGTGCGCGGCGTCCCGGGGAGGCAGGGGGGACATCTCCCGGGGACGCCGCGCAGCCGACGTGCGGTCGCCTGGCGGGGGAACCTGCAACCATGCACGTGGGTCGACGCTGTCGACTGGACCAAGAGTGGACCATGGTCAGGCCGCAGGTAAAGCCCATTCGTGGCGGACTTGCGCCATTGACGGGATCTCGCCAGCGGGCCACGATGTGCACATGCCGGACGAGGGTCGGACGGACGAGGCCGCGCAGGCCGCCGTCGCGGGGGTCGCGGACGCGGTGCTGACCAACGGTCGCGGGCCGGCGATCGAGGCCGACACCGCCGAGGTGGAGGGGACCGTCACCCGGGTCTACCTCGCCGTCCTCCAGCACCAGGAGCCGACCCGGTCGCTGCTCATCGCGCAGGGCATGAAGGCGCCCCTGGTCGACCACTCCCTCGACGTCCTCGGCAGCAGGGGACTGATCCGGGTGCACCCCGGTGGCCGCGTGGAGGTGGTGCCCCCGGACATCTCCCTTCCCGCGCTGGCCCTGGACTACGAACGACGCGCCCGCGAGACGCGCTCGGCCGCCCACGAGCTGGCTCAGGTCTACTTCCAGGCGCGGTCGGCCACGCGGGTGCCCGACGTGGGCACCGTCCGGATCCTCAACTCGATGGACGAGATCGCGGCCGTGACCGCGGAGGCGGTGGCCGCCGGCACCGAACGGATCCGGTCGTTCCGCTCCCTGTCTCCGCGCACCCGAGCGGTGTTCGCGAGCCCTCTGCACAGCCACGAGGAGCCGACCCGCGGGGTGGGCGGCAACGTGCTGGACTACACGACGGTCTACGACACCGAGGTCCTGGAGATCGACGGCGCGCTGGAGACCCTCGAGGCCCGCGAGCGCGGTGGCGAGCGCTTCCGGTTCACCTCAGGAGTGCCCTTCTCGGCCGTGATCGTGGACGAGGCGGTGGCGATCGTCGACGTCAGCGCGTTCGACCCCTCGGGCTTCGGGTCGGCCGCGATCCGGGCCCGCTCGATGGTGCTCGCCCTGATCGCCCTCTCCGACCACCTCTGGGACCTCGGCTCGACCCTGGCGACCGGTGGGGTGACGACTGAACGTCGAGACCAGCTCATCCTGTCGCTGCTCGCGGCGGGGGCACCCGACGCGACGATCGCGCGCCAGGCGGGGGTGTCCCAGCGCACCGTGGAGCGCCGGGTCCGGGCCCTGATGGACCAGCTCGGTGCGGGCACCCGCTTCCAGGCTGGGGTGCAGGCCGCGCGCCGCGGTCTGGTCTAGTGCGCAGCGCGGTCACCCCTGCTCGCTAGACTCGTGCGTTCTCCCCGTGGGGGGGCCGACCGATCGACCAGAAAGCAACGCACCGTGACGGGATCCGCACACTCGGGCGCCGAGACCTCAGGCGCCGAGTCCTCGAGCGCGCCGCCGTCGAGCGCCGAGCCCTCGAGCCCCGCCCCCTCGACGGACAAGGCGTCCAGCGCCGAGGTCGCTCGCGAGATCGCCATCGAGCAGGCCCACGTCGACCTGGTCTACGCCGAGCTCACCAAGGCCCAGGCCCGCGCGGGCCTGATCGAGGCCGACGGGCTGGCGCGCGGCCGCACCGACCGCACCGGCGACGTGCGCGACGAGGAGCTGACCGGGCTCTTCGAGCGCGACGCCCTGGTCTTCAACGCCGCGCGGCGACGGTCGACCCTCGACACCCAGTACGAAGGCCTGGTCTTCGGCCGGCTCGACCTCGACCACTCCCTCTCCGACGCCTCGCGCGACGCCGACCGCGAGACCCGCTACATCGGCCGCCTGGGGGTGCGCGACGACGACTACGAGCCGCTCGTGGTCGACTGGCGCGCGCCTGCCGCGGCGGCCTTCTACCGGGCCACCCCGGTCGAGCCGATGGACGTGCTGCGCCGTCGCGTGCTGCGCTGCAAGGGCGCCGACGTGGTCGGGGTCGAGGACGACCTGATGGTGCCCGAGGCGCCCGACGACCTGGTCGTCGTCGGTGACGGCGCACTCCTCGCCGCCCTGACGCGCAGCCGCGGAGCCCAGATGCGCGACATCGTCGCCACCATCCAGCGGCACCAGGACGAGGCCATCCGCGCCTCCGCCCGGGGCATCACCGAGATCACCGGCGGCCCGGGCACCGGCAAGACGGTCGTGGCACTGCACCGTGCCGCCTATCTCCTCTACTCCGACCGGCGCCGCTTCGAGTCCGGCGGGATCCTGGTCGTGGGCCCGTCGGCCGCCTACACCGCATACATCGAGCGAGTGCTCCCCTCGCTCGGCGAGGAGTCGGTGACGCTGCGCTCGCTCGGTGACGTCGTCGACGGCGTCACCGCCACCCGGCTCGACACCCCCGAGGTCGCCGCCCTCAAGGGGTCGCTGCGGATCCGCCGGCTGCTGGCCCGCGCGGCGGCGGACACCCCGCCCGAGGCACCCGACTCGTTCCGGGCCTTCGTCAACGGCAAGGCCGTGCGCGTCGACGCCCCGGTCCTCGACCGGATCCGCGCGCAGGTGCTGCGCAACCACCAGCGCAACCTGTCGGCCAAGGCCGTGCAGAGCGCGCTGGCCGAGGCCGCCTGGTCCAGCGTCCGTGAGGGTGACCGCGCCGAGTTCATGGACCGCTTCGAGGACCACCTCGAGGTCGACGCGTTCCTCGAGGCGTGGTGGCCGCAGGTCGACCCGCGCGAGGTGCTGCTCTGGCTCGCCGACCCCGAGCGGGTGCGTCAGCACGGCGCCGGGGTCCTCAGCCCGCAGGAGAGCGACCTCTTCGCTGCCTCCATGCAGCACGCCCTCGAGGTCGGCAGCTGGTCGGCCGCGGATGCCGCGCTGGTCGACGACCTCGCGGCCCGGCTCGGTCCAGTGCAGGACGCCCCTGCCGAGGAGCGCGGGTTCTACGAGATCGAGGAGCTCGACGACGTCTCGCAGTTCGGCGTGGCCGAGGTGCCGAGCGGGGTCGACCGGCGCGCGACCGCCACGACCGGGTCGCGCACCGCCCCCAGCGACCCGCGCGAGATGCTGCTCCAGGGCCGGGTCGAGGCGCCCGGCGAGTACGCCCACGTCCTCGTCGACGAGGCCCAGGACCTCTCGCCGATGCAGTGGCGGATGCTCGGACGACGCGGCCGCTACTCGTCGTGGACCGTCGTCGGAGACGCGGCGCAGGCGTCCTGGCCCGACGCCGTCGAGGCCGGGCGGGCCCGCGAGGAGGCGTTCGGCACGCAGGAGCGCCGGCTCTTCCACATGGACACCAACTACCGCAACGCGCGCGAGATCTTCGACTACGCGGCGCGGGTGGTGCGCGCCCAGGTGCCCGACGCGGACATCCCGCAGGCGGTCCGCGAGACCGGGGTCGACCCGGTCGAGGTGGCCGTGCGCGGTGGCGAGTGGCTGGCCGCGGCCACGGCCGCCGTCGAGACGTTGCTCGAGGAGGTCGAGGGCTCGATCGCCGTGATCACCCCGAGCCGGTATGCCGTGGAGCTGGCCGAGCTGGCCACGCTCAGTGACCGAGTGGGCGTCATCGACCCCATGTCGACCAAGGGCCTCGAGTACGACGCGACCGTCATCGTCGACCCCGACGAGGTCTCCGCGGAGTCACCGGGTGGGGTGCGGGTGCTCTACGTCGCACTCACCCGGGCGGCCCACCGCATGACGGTGCTCCGACCCGCCTGACGGATCCCCGACACACGTCGGTCCCCTGCATCGGCGTTTTGGGCAAACTGCTCCAGAATCGAGCCTTTCCTCCGACTTGGTCCGACTTTCGGACCATCCACTTGACCATCTGCTTACCTTTTCCTGACCTTTCGGAAAGGTTCTCTTGACCTGTTGAAGATCAAGAGCGCCGGCGGCCACGCCGGGGGGAGAAGCACCGTCGATGAACCAGACCAAGTCCAGCACCAACACCACGAGCAGTAGCAGGACCGGCAGGACCAGCAGGACCAGCAGGACGATCGCCGTCGCCGCGGTCGTGGGGGCCTCGTTCTTCGTCGTGCCCGGCACCGCCCAGGCGGCCGGCTGCGGCACCCCTGCCCAACCGGCGACCTACCAGACCGTCACCACCCCGGCGGTGGACGCGACGTACCTCACCGAGGCGCAGTGGACCCGCGTCGTGACCGACCTCGCGGCCTACACCGACTACCTGTGGGTGCGCTTCCTGGCGGAGTACGCCTACACCGACTACGGGTGGATGCGGCACGTCGTGGACGTGCCCGGGGTCGCGGCCTCCCCCGAGGTGTCGCACACCCGGCACGAGTGGATGCGCGACGTCGCCCACACCGAGACGCTCTGGGGCTACCTCGTCGTCGACCGGCCGGCCGGGTCCGAGACCGTGCACCACGACGCGGTGACCCACGACGAGTGGGTCTGGGAGCGCACCGTCATCGACACCCCGCACCGGGATGCCGTCGCCGAGGAGGGCCACGACGAGGCCCGCTACTCGCGCCAGGTCCTGGTCACCCCAGCCGGCACGAAGCAGCAGCTCGTCAAGGAGGCCTACGACGAGTCAGTCGTCGATGTCTTCGCGCACACCGTCCACCACGACGCGGTCACCCACCAGGAGACGCACCCGGTGTACCAGTCGGTGACCGAGAAGGAGTGGCGCAATGGCTGGACGTACCGGTGGGCCGTCAGCCGGCCGAGCATCTTCTGGTCGTGGACGGGCAACACCCGCGTCGTGCAGGAGCTGTGGGGATACCAGACCGTGACGGTCGTCGACGTGCCGGCCTACGACGAGGACGTGCCGACCACGTGGAAGACCGTCCACCACGACGCGGTCTACGAGACGGTGACCGTCCCTGCCGTCTACGACACCGAGTACCAGTGGGCCCAGGCGGACCCCGGTGGCGACTGGAGCCCCACCGGTGAGACGCGCCACGTGGTCACCCGCGAGGCCGAGCCCGAGGTCGCCGAGGTCTCGCACGTCGAGAAGTCCGACTATTCCGCCGAAGCCCCCTCGGGCTCGGGCTGGAGCAAGACCGGCGACACCCGCACGGTCGTGGACGAGGCGGCCCACGACGAGCAGGTGCCGGTCGAAGAGGTGTCCCACTGGGAGGAGCAGTGGTCCGAGACGGAGCCCACGAGCCTGCACGAGTGGGTGGACCGCGGCCAGACGCGCGAGCTGCCTGCGACGACGGAGTTCGCCTACGTCGACGGCGAGGACACCCCCGAGGGTGCCGGCTGGTCGAAGTCTGGCCAGACCTGGACGATCGTCGACCAGGAGGCCGTGACGGAGGTCGTCGAGCAGGCGCACGACGAGTTCGGGTTCACGACGTCGGCGACCGACAGCCCGTGGGTCGAGAGCGACAACTCGGGCTGGCTCACCGGCCAGAGCTTCCTGCACGCCCAGGACTCGTACGTCCCGCTCGAGGCTCCCTACCGGGCCACGGGGGTGGTGCGACCGCTGAACTTCGAGACCGACATCGCCATCCTCCCGGGCGGGACGGAGCCGCAGGGCGAGGGCTGGTTCATGACCTGGCCGTCCCTCGACCACCCGGCCGTGACGCACACCGAGGACACCTGGCTCCCCGAGGGCACGCCCCCCGACGGTGACGACTGGTTGACGACCGGGCAGACGCGTCAGGGCGACGAGCTGACGCCGGCCGTCCCGGAGTCCACCGTGCAGCAGCTGGTGACCCCGGCGGTCCCGGCAGGCGCCCCCTGCGCCCCGGCCGACCCGGGCACCGGAGACGGTGGCGCCGGCGACGGCGGTGCCGGCGACGGTGGCCACGGCAAGGCTCCCACCAAGGCGCCCGCCGCCGGCCCGGCCGCCTCTGCCCTCCCGGCGCTGGCGCACACCGGCGCCGACGGCACGAGCGAGCTGCTCGCCCTCGGCGGCGCCCTGGTCCTGGCCGGTGCGGGCATCACGAGAGTGGTCCGCCGCCGCGGCTGACCCAAGCCGTCTCACCAACGGGACGACGAAGCAACGGCCGTCGAGCCGCGACCCGGGACCACAACCCCCCGTGCTCGTGGCCCGGCGGCCGTTGCGCCTTCCTCCAGCTCCGTGTCGGCTAGACGCGGCGCAGGCGGCGGAAGGCGGCGAACCAGGGCTCAGCCGTCTCCATGGCCAGTCGCGTTGCGCCGGACCGGATCTCGTCAGCCACCCGGGCGCACTCCGCCTCCGCGGCGGCAACCACCTCGACCGGGTAGCCGTAGCTGACCCGGTGCTCGGCGAACTCGTCCTCGTCGTCGACGAACCAGCTGCCGTCGAACCGGCGGATCACATCGAGGTCGAGGTCGACCGCCGTCACGTGCGTGCCGTCCCAGACCGGCACCGTGGTGATGTCGCAGTAGAGCTCGAAGGCCTGCTCGGGGTGGGCGGAGTAGAACATCGCCGTGCTGCCCCGGTCGGGGGGCACGAGCAGCACGTTGTCGCTGACGCTCTCGAACGACTTCGGGCCACCGGACCACTGGTTGCCGACCGGGTCTCCCAACCAGTCGCCGTGCTCGTCCGCCCCGAGGTAGACGAGGTCGGCGCCGTGGTGCCGGGCCCCACCCCACTTGCTGTACTGACCGCGCACCGGGGTGCCCGGTTCGAACCGCGGCTGCTCCCCCGGCACCGGCTCAGGACCCGAGCAGGGAGTGCCGGCTGATGATCTCGTCGCGGCCCGGGCCCACGCCGATCGCGGAGACCCGGGCACCGATCAGCTCCTCGAGCCGGAGCACGTAGGCCCGGGCGTTGGCCGGCAGCTCCTCGAAGGTGCGGCAGCCGGAGATGTCCTCCCACCAGCCGGGCAGGTCCTCGTAGACCGGCTTGGCGTGGTGGAAGTCCGTCTGGTTGACCGGCATCTCGTCGTGCCGGACGCCGTCGACGTCGTAGGCGACGCAGACCGGGATGGTCTCGAGACCGGTCAGCACGTCGAGCTTGGTGACCACGAAGTCGGTGACGCCGTTGATCCGCGTGGCGTAGCGACCCACGACGGTGTCGACCCACCCGCACCGGCGCGGGCGGCCGGTGGTGGTGCCGTACTCGGCACCGGTCTTGCGGAGGAACTCACCGTTCGCGTCGTCGAGCTCGGTCGGGAAGGGTCCCTCACCGACGCGGGTCGAGTAGGCCTTGAGGATCGCGATCACCGAGCTGACGCGCGTCGGGGGGATGCCCGACCCCGTGCAGGCGCCGCCGGCCGTGGCGTTGGACGAGGTCACGAACGGGTAGGTGCCGTGGTCGACGTCGAGCAGGGTCGCCTGACCCGCTTCGAGCAGCACGGTCTTGCCCTCGTTGAGGGCCTGCTCGAGCACCAGGGAGGTGTCGGCGACCATGGGACGCAACCGCTCGGCATACCCGAGCAGCTCGTCCATCACCTCGTCGACCTCGACGGCGCGACGGTTGTAGATCTTGGCCAGGACCTGGTTCTTGAGGGCCAGCGCGGCCTCGACCTTCTGGCGCAGGATCTTCTCGTCGAAGAGGTCCTGCACGCGGATGCCGTTGCGCGCCATCTTGTCGGCGTAGGTCGGACCGATCCCGCGGCCGGTCGTGCCGATCTTGCGGGAACCGAGGAAGCGCTCGGTCACCTTGTCGAGCACCCGGTTGTAGGGCGCGATGATGTGCGCGTTCGCACTGACCAGCAGGCGCGAGGTGTCGACCCCGCGGGCCGCGAGGCCGTCGAGCTCCTCGAAGAGCACGGCCAGGTCGATGACGACGCCGTTGCCGATGACGGGGGTGCAGGTCGGGGTGAGGATGCCCGACGGCAGGAGGTGGAGCGCGTACTTCTCGCGCTTGCCGTCCTTCTCGATGACGATGGTGTGGCCGGCGTTGTTGCCACCGTTGAACTTCACGACGTAGTCGACGTCGCTGCCCATCAGGTCGGTGGCCTTGCCCTTGCCCTCGTCGCCCCACTGGGCGCCCACGAGCACGATTGCCGGCATACCCGCACCTCTCCATGTCTGTTCGGTGTGCGCGTCGAAGACGCTGGTCATGCAGCAGGCCCCGCGGTGTTCGCACGGGGCCCGTACCGGGAAAGGCTACCGGTCCCCACCCGCACCACGGGAGCCGAGACCACCGGTTGCCGCGGCGAGGCCGAGCTGGAACCGGGTCTGCACCCCGTGGGCGGCCATCAGCGCGGCCACCCGGCGCCGCACGGTCCGCAGGCTGCAGCCGAGGTAGCGCGCGATCGACTCGTCCTTGAGCCCGAGACCCAGGAGCTTGAGCAGCCGCTGGTCGTCCTCGTCGGCCTCGTGGTCGCGCACGACCGGGAGAGCCCGCTCGAACGCGCGGTCGAAGAGCTCGATGAACGCTGCGATGACCATCGGCTCGCGCACCAGGACGTACTGCGACTCCGGGTTGCCCCACTCACCGACGGCGACGAGCGAGTGCTCGTCGAAGATCGCGAACTCGCTCGGCGGGAGGAGGGAGAGCCGTTGTTCCTCCCCCGCTTCCGCGAACGAGCGCACCCAGGCCCGGCCCGCCTCGGTGTCCATGATGTCCATCGGGTAGATGGTCCGCTGCCGGAACCGTCCCTCCGCCAACAGGTCCTGGTTGAGCCGGAAGTTCTCCTGCTCGGCCCCCGCGCCGACGTCGATCACCATCGTGCAGACCCGCGACAACGAGGTGGTCTGTCCGATGAGGTGTCGCAGCAGCGGAGCCGCCGTCTCGGGGGCCAACGGCTCGACCAGACCGGCCGTCTGCGGCTGTCGGACCACCCCGCCGGCGCCGGTCAGCTCGTAGAGCGCGTGGCGCACCTCGGCCAGCTCGGCGCGTCTCGCGTCGATCTGCTCCTCACCGCGCTCGAGGATCCGCAGCAGCCGGGTGAACGGCTCGGTGAGGAGTCGCTCGACCTCGTACGGAGGCGCATCGTTGCTGGTCACAGGCTTTCTCCCCTGCCGCGGCGGCATCATCTGTCCATTGGCAGCATAGTGCCACCGCAATTTCTGCGAGGTCGTGCAGAATGGCGGGACGCCGCTCGTCAAGGCGGCAGGGGACGACGTGACGGGCAGGCACACGCGGGCTCCGGTCCGCGGCAGGGGGCGACGCCGGGCGACCGGATCCGCAGGGATCCGGTCCCCCGGCGTCACTGTTCTGTCCCCCACACGCCCCGTCCCTCGGTCGGTCGAGGCAACCCCGGGCCCCCGAACGGCGTCCATGAAGGTGAGTGCACATCACCGATCCGAGGGGGATCCCATGTCGACCCGGCCCACCAGCACCGGCGCCACCAGCACCGGCGTTACCAGCACCGGCGCCACCGCCACCATCGCCGTCCTGACCGCCGTCACGGCGCTGCTCGCAGCCTGTGGCACCGGCACCGGCGGCTCCGGCGGCGCGGCGATCAGCACGACCACCGTCCCGCCCGTCACCGTCACCGTCACGCAGACGCCGACCGCGACGCCCTCGACCTCCCTGCCGTCGACCTCTCCGAGCAGCCCGGGCAAGCCGAACACCACGATGTCGATCCCGCCACCGGCCAAGGACCCGGTGACGATCCCCGACAACCCGAAGGCCTACGGGCAGGCCTTCGTCACCGCGTGGGTCGAGCGCGACCGGGCCGACGCCAGCCGGCTGGGCACGACGGCGGCCGTCGACACGGCCTTCGGGTCCACCGTCAGGACCGCACCGAAGTTCATCCGCTGCGAGGGGGCTGCCGGGTCGAGCTACTGCACCTGGGAGGGCGACGAGTACACGTTGACCGTCCGCGTCCTCAACGAAGCCGCCTCACAACGCCAGATGCACGCCGTGGCCGAGGTGAAGTTCGCCCACTAGGGCGACCACGCGGCATACCCGCGGCGCCGTCGACCCTCCCCACCGGCGGCGCCGCACCACGTGGACTCAGAGGCCGAGCTTGCGGGCCCCGGTCATCGAGGAGTCACGCAGGAACTGCGCGCAGCGCTGCTCCTCGTCGGTCTCGCCGATCGCGCCGGCGGCGCGCGACAGCGCGGCGAGCGCCCGCAGGAACCCGCGGTTCGGCTCGTGCTCCCACGGCACCGGTCCCTGACCGCGCCATCCGTTGCGGCGCAACGAGTCCAACGCACGGTGGTAACCCGTGCGCGCGTAGGCGTAGCCCTCGACCGTGCGTCCGTCGGCGAGTGCGTCCTCGGCCAGCGTGGCCCAGGCCAGCGACGAGGTCGGGTATGCCGCGGCCACCTGGTCGGCGGCGACGCCCTCCTCGAGCTTCGTGGCGGCAGGGTCGGCGGGCAGCCGGGTCTCGGGGATGCCGAGCAGGTTGTCGGTCACTGGTGGGTGCCGGCCGAGCGGAGGTTCTCGCAGGCCTCGACGACGCGGGCGGCCATGCCGGCCTCGGCCTCCTTGCCCCAGGCGCGCGGGTCGTACTGCTTCTTGTTGCCGACCTCGCCGTCCACCTTGAGGACACCCTCGTAGTTGCTGAGCATGTAGCCGGCGACCGGACGGGTGAAGGCGTACTGGGTGTCGGTGTCGACGTTCATCTTCACGACGCCGAAGTCGACCGCGGCGGCGATCTCCTCGGCGGTCGAGCCGGACCCGCCGTGGAAGACCAGGTCGAACGGGCGCGCGTCGCTGGCGAGGCCGAGGGCCTGGGCGGCCGCCTCCTGGGCGGTCTTGAGGATCTCGGGGCGGAGCTTGACGTTGCCCGGCTTGTAGACGCCGTGCACGTTGCCGAAGGTGAGGGCGGTCAGGTAGCGGCCGTTCTCGCCGGCCCCGAGCGCGTTGATGGTGGCGATGGCGTCCTCCGGCGTGGAGTAGAGCTTGTCGTCGATCGCACCCTCCACGCCGTCCTCCTCGCCGCCGACGACACCGACCTCGATCTCGAGGATGACGTGGGCGTCCTTGGCCAGCGCGAGCAGCTCACGGGCGATCTCGAGGTTCTCGTCGAGCGGCACCGCGGAGCCGTCCCACATGTGGGACTGGAACCACGGGGTCCCGCCGGCCGCGACCCGCTCGGCGCTCGCCGCGAGCAGCGGGCGGACGAAGCCGTCGAGCTTGTCCTTGGGGCAGTGGTCGGTGTGCAGCGCGATGTTGACGTCGTACTTCTTGGCGACCTCGTGGGCGTAGGCGGCGAGCGCGATCGAGCCGGTCACCATGTCCTTCACGGTCGGGCCGGAGAGGTACTCGGCGCCACCGGTGGAGACCTGCACGATGCCGTCGCTGCCTGCTTCGGCGAAGCCGCGGATCGCAGCGTTGAGGGTCTGCGACGACGAGATGTTGATCGCGGGATAGGCGAAGGACCCGGCCTTCGCGCGGTCCAGCATGTCGGCGTACACCTCAGGGGTGGCGATGGGCATGGGGTCTCCTTCGACTGGCGGGGGGCGGCGCGCGCGGCGTCGACGTCTGCGTCGCCGCCGATCCTTGCACGAGTCGCGCACGGGCGGACACCCGCGTCTCAGCCCGGCCGTACCGTCTGCGCGTCGGCCCGGGTGCGCCGTGCAGGCGGCGCTGACTCGCCTTTTGCACGAGAGCGCTCCGCGAGTCAGGGGTGGCGCTCGTGGAGGGCCGCGCGACGCTCCTTGAGCAGGGCGCGCTCGGCGTCGTTGCCGCACCGCTCGATGGCCACCGCGTAGGCCGCGTCCGCCTCGGCCAGGGCGTCGGCACGGGCCAGCAGCTCGGCCCGCACCGACGGCAGCCGGTGGCTGTGGGCGAGGTCGTCGTCCAGGCCGGCGAGCGCGGCAAGGCCCGCGCGCGGCCCCTGGGCCTCGGCGACGGCCACCGCCCGTGCGAGGCGCGCACTGGGGGTGGGGGCCAGCGCCACCAGGTCGTCGTAGCGCGCCACGATCACGTCCCACCGCGTCGCGTCGGCCGTCGGCGCGGTGGCGTGCTCGACCGCGATCGCGGCCTGCACGGCATACCCGGCAGCCTGGACGGTGAGCGGTCCGGAGAGGGCGGGCGAGTGAGCCAGCGCCACTCCCTCGTCGATCTCGTCGCGGTGCCAGCGCGACCGGTCCTGGTCGGGCAGCAGGACGATCGCGCCCTCGGCGTCGACGCGCGCGTCGCGGCGGGAGTGCTGGAGCAGCATCAGGGCGAGCAGCGCGAGCAGGACGGGTTCGTCGGGGCGCAGCCGGAGCACGACACGGACGAGCCGGATCGCCTCCCCTGCCAGACCGGTGCGCACGGCGTCGGGGCCCGAGCCGGGGGCGTAGCCGGCGGTGAAGGCCAGGTAGGCGGTCTGGGCGACGGAGTCGAGGCGATCGGGCAGCACGTCGGCTGACGGGACGGCGAACGGAATGCCGGCGGTGACGATCTTGCGCTTGGCCCGGGTCACCCGGGCCGCCATCGTGGCCTCCGGCACGAGGAACAGCCGGGCGATGTCGGCGGTGCTCACGCCGAGCACCAGCCGCAGGGCGAGCGCGCTGGCGGCGGCGGGGTCGAGGGCCGGGTGGGTGCACATCAGCACCAGGCGCAGGAGGTCGTCCTCCACCAGGTCACCGGGGTCGGCGAGCACGGGCGACCCCTCCCTTCCCTCGGCCTCCACGACGAGCAACGGCACCTTGCGCTGGGCCATCGACTCGGCCCGGAGCCGGTCGAGCACCCGCCGCCGGGCCGCGGTGTGCAGCCAGCCCCCCGGGTTGTCGGGGATCCCGTCGCGGTCCCATCGGCGGGCGGCCGTCTCGACCGCGTCGGCCAGGGCGTCCTCGACCAGGTCGAGCCGCCGGAACCGCGCGAGGAGCAGGGACGTCAGCCGCCCCCACTCCTCGCGCACGACAGTCGCGAGCGCGTCCGCTGCCGGTGCGTCCGTCACCGGCCCTCGTAGCCCTCCACGCCCACGACGGGACGGATCTCGAGGGTGTAGGCCCGCGGCAGCAGCTTCGCCGCCGCGATCGCCGCGTCGAGGTCCGGCAGCTCGACGTCGTAGTAGCCGCCGATCTGCTCGGTCAGCTCGACGAACGGGCCGTCGGTGACCACGTCGCCAGTGGCGCCGTCGCGCCGGATCGTCGTCGCCAGGTCGGCATCGCTGAGCGCTGCGCTGGCGAGCCGCCAACCGTGCTGCTCGACATAGGCCTCGAAGGCGTGGTGCGCGTCGAAGTACTCCTGACGCACCGACTCGTCGGCGGCCTCCCAGTGACCCGGCTCGTAGGCGATGAGGACGACATACCTCACGGCTCGCGGTCCTCGGGCTTCACCACACGGCGCACCTGCACGCCGTCACCCAGCGCGGCGATGATCTGGCAGCACTCGAGCAGGTCCTCGAGGTCGTCGGTCTCGACCTGGTAGAAGCCGCCGACCTGCTCGGTCGACTCGGCGAACGGACCGTCGGTGGCCGGTCCACCGCCGGGCGGGATGCGCCGGCCCTCGCTCGTGGCGTGCAGCTCGGCGCCACCGGTGACCTTGTGGCCCCGCTTGGCGAGCTCCTCCCCGAACCGGTTGTACTCGGCATACCCGGCCTGGCGCTGGTCCATGCTCATGGTGGACCACCACCGGTCGGCGTCACCGATGATCAGCACGACGTACTCGGCCATGGCCGCCTCACATCCCCAGCGTCGGGCGGATCTCGATGGCCGGGTGGAACGGCGTCGCCGTCAGCCGCCCACAGACCTGGCCGAGGTCGTCGACGTCGTCGGTCTCGACGAGGTAGTAGCCGCCCACCTGCTCGGCGCTCTCGGCGTAGGGGCCCTCGGTGAGGGTGACCTGGTCGAGGCCGCTGCCGCGGGCGACGCGGGTCTCGGCCGACGGGCTGAGCTGGGCTCCTCCGAGCAGCTTGTGGCCGCGCTCGGCGAGCAGCCCGGCGAACTCGCCGTGGGCCTGGTTGAGCTCCTGCGCCTCCTGCTCGGTGCGCGCGGCGTACCGCGGCTCGGAGCTCGGGAGGAGAATGAGGTACTGGGTCATGACGGGTCCTCTCATCGGTCGGCGCTCCCGGCGGCTGCCGGTGCTTCCACCCTGATGACGAGCGAGCGGGGTGCTAATCGACAGCCTGCCCGAAGATGTTGCGCCGCACCCAGGAATGCATGGCGATCGCGGCCGCCGCGCCGGCGTTGATCGAACGGGTCGACCCGAACTGCTCGATGTGCAGCACCACCTCGCAGGCAGCGCGCATCGGCTCGGAGAGTCCGGGGCCCTCCTGGCCGAAGACCAGCACGCACTCCCGGGGCAGGTCCCAGGTCTCGAGCGGCAGCGAGCCGGGGAGGTTGTCGATGCCGATGAGCGGTATGCCGAGTGGCTGGCTGTCGCCGCCCGGGCCCGGGGTGCCCGCTCCCGCGGCCCAGGACACGAGGTCGTCGACGGTGGGGTGGTGGTGCTCGTGCTGGTAGCGGTCGGTGACCATCGCCCCGCGGCGGTTCCAGCGGCGCTTGCCGACGATGTGGAAAGCCTTGGCGTTGAACGCGTTCGCGGTCCTGATGACCGAGCCGATGTTGAAGTCGTGGCCCCAGTTCTCGACGGCGACGTGGAAGTCGTGGCGACGGCTGTCGAGGTCGGCGACGATCGCGTCGTGCCGCCAGTAGCGGTAGCCGTCGACGACGTTGCGGCGGTCGCCGTCGCGCAGGAGCTCGGGGTCCCAGTGGTCGCCGGCCGGCCAGTCCCCCGGCCACGGCCCGACGCCGACCTCACCGGCCGGGCCGGACGTGCCGTCGGGACCCGCGGGTGGGGTGGGCTCAGGCATCGAGCTCTTGGAAGAGGGTCAGCTGGACCCCTGCCGGGGCCTCGAGCCTCGCGTTGAGCGAGCGCCAGGGGGTCTCGGTGGGTGGTGCGACGAGCCGGGCGCCGGCCTCGACGGCCCCGGCGGTCGCGCCGGCGGCATCGGTGACCTCCAGCGCCACCCGGAAGTGCGGCGCGACCCGCCGCCCCACCTCCACCTCATCGATCATCTCGACCTGGGCGGTGTTCGAGAGCTCGAGCGTGGCCCGTCCGGCGTCGAGGATGGCGACGAGCGCACCGTCGTCACCGGCATACGCCTCCTGGACCGGCATGCCGATCACGTCGCGGTAGAAGCGCAGCGCCTCGTCGTAGTCCTCGGCGTGCACCACCAGCCGCAGCTGGCGCACCTTGCCCACGGGCTCGTTCATGACCCCACCCAACCACGTCCGTCCGGCGCCCGGGCGAGCGACGGTGGCAGGTGCCACGATCGGGGCATGGCACCCCGCATCGGAGTCGCGTTCATCCCCACCCTGCCTCCCGAGGCGCTGCGGCCACTGGCCCGCGCGGCCGACGAGCACCTCGACGACCTCTGGGTCTGGGAGGACTGCTTCAAGGAGAGCGGCATCGCCAGCGCAGCGGTCGCGCTCGCGTCGACCGAGCGGGTCCGGGTGGGTCTCGGGCTGATGCCGACCCCGCTGCGCAACGTCGCGCTCACCGCGATGGAGGTGGCGACCCTGCAGCGGATCTTCCCCGGTCGGTTCGTGCCGGGCGTGGGCCACGGCGTGCAGCCCTGGATGGCCCAGGTCGGTGGGCGGGTGGAGTCCCCGATGACCCTCCTCGAGGAACACCTCACCGCTCTGCGCAGGCTGCTCGCCGGCGAGGAGGTGACCGTGGACGGCCGTTACGTGCAGCTCGACCAGGTGAAGCTCGACTGGCCGCCCCAGGCGGGTGAGCTGCTGACCGCCGGTGGCTTCGGGCCGCGCACCATCGAGCTGTCCGCCCGGCTCACCGACGCCGTCCTGATCTCGGCCGGCCAGAGCGAGACCGAGCTCAGGGCGGCGGTCGCCCGGGCTCGCGCCGCGGCGCCCAGCGGCAGGGTCGACGTGGTCTACTCCCTCGTCACGGCTGCCGGTCCCGACGCGCAGGCCCGGGCCGACGCCGACCTGGCGCAGTGGGGCGTGGCTCCCGAGCCGACCCGCGTGGCCGCGGGGAGCGCCCAGGACATCGCGGCAGCGATCGGCCGGGCCGCCGACGCCGGGGCGACGACCGTGGTGGTCCAGCCGACCGCCGACCTGACCGACGTCGCCGACGTGGTCGAGCTGGTGGCGTTCGTCGGGCGCGAGGTCCGGCCGCTGCTCGTCTGACCCTCGCGGACTCCCGCACCCGACCCCGGCGGGGTGGGCGAACCGCCCAGCTCGGCATGACCGGGAATGACCAGGGAGGGTGGGCGCTGCTACTCAGGTGGGTGACCGGTCCGGTGCGTCACCCTCGAGGCATGGACCCCCGCGCCCTCGCTGCCGCCACCCCTGCCGACCGCAACCGCGTCGTCGACTTCCTGCGCGCCGCCGCCATCCTCACCGTCGTGCTCGGCCACTGGCTGATGGCCGCCGTGATGGTGCAGGACGGCCGGCTCGTCCCCAACGCCGTCCTCAACATCGCACCGTGGAGCCACCCGCTCACCTGGGTCTTCCAGGTCATGCCACTGTTCTTCATCGTCGGCGGCTACGCGAACGGCCTGTCGTGGCGCTCGGCCCGCCGCCGCGGCGACGGCTACGCCGGCTGGCTGCGATCGCGTCTCCAGCGCCTCGCCGCGCCCGTCCTGCCCCTCCTGGTCGTGTGGTTGGCGATCGCCTCCATCGCGTATGCCGCGGGCGTGCCCGGTGCGACCCTGCGCACCGCCTCGCAGGTGGCGCTCGTGCCCACCTGGTTCCTCGCGGCCTACATCGTCGTCGTGGCGGTCGCGCCGCTCCTGCTCGCGCTCTGGGAGCGTGTCGGCTGGTGGAGCGTCGCCGCCGGTCTGGCCGTCGGCGGCCTGGTCGACTGGTGGAGCATCGCCGGCGACAACCACTGGGTCGGCTTCGCGAACTACCTCGTCGTCTGGGCGACCGTGCACCAGCTCGGGTTCGCGTGGCTCGACGGCGCGCTCGCCAGCCGGGGTCGGCGGGTGGCTCTGGCCGCGGCCGGTGTGGTCGGGCTGGTGGCGCTCGTCTCGGCCGGGCCCTACCCGGTCTCGATGATCGGGGTCGACGGCGCAGTGCTCAACAACTCCTACCCGACCCGCGTCACCCTCGCGTTCCTCGGTCTGGCGCAGGCCGGCGTGGTGCTGCTCGCCGAGCGACGGCTGGCCACGCTCCTCGAGCGCCCCCGGATCTGGGCGGTGGCCGTCGTCATCAACCTGCGGATCATGTCGCTCTATCTCTGGCACCTCACGGCGATGGTGCTGGTGATCGGGATGTCGTTGCTGGCAGGGGGACTCGGCCTGCGCGCCGCCCCGCTCACCGGCTCCTGGTGGGCCACCCGACCGGTGTGGTTCGCGGTGCTGGCGTCGGTCACCGGAGGATTGGTGCTGGTGTTCGGCCGGTTCGAGACGCCGATCCGCGACCGCCGCCCAGCACCCGCGGTGTGGCGACCGGCTGTCGCGACCGCCGCGGTCTGCGGCGGCCTGGGGGTGATGGCCGCGTCGGGCATCGTCTCGCGCGAGGGCGTGCACTGGATCTGGCCGCTGCTGCCCGTCGCGGCCGTCGTCGGACTCGGCGTCGTGCCCCTCCCGCACCGGCGTACGGAACAGTGACCCTGCGGCCAGATAGTCAGCTGCGACTATGGCGCGGGCGGCGGGCACGGAGGATCGTGGGGCGGAACAGTCGTGCTCGGGTCTGCGGGGGGTCCGGCCCGTTGAAGGGGATCCCGCGATGCTGCCTCCGTCCTCCCTGAAGCGCACCTCCTCCGTCTGCGCCCTGACCCTCGGCCTCGCCACGGCGGGGATCGTGGTCACGTCGTCGCCCGCCGCGGCGGCCACGGCGACCGTCACCACCACGGCGGACACGGTGAACGGCGCCGACGGCTTCCTCTCGCTCCGGGAGGCGGTGGACCAGGCCAACGCCGCAGCCGAGCCGACCGTCATCGAGCTCGCCGCCTCGAGCACCTACTCCCTGACGCGGTGCGGTGGCGACGAGGACGACAACACCGACGGCGACCTCGACTACACGACCCTCCAGCCGCTGACCATCCACGGTCACGGCTCGACGATCGACCAGACCTGCGCCGGTGAGCGCTCCCTCGACGAGCTCGACATCAACGGGCTGCTGACCGTCGACGGGCTGACCGTCACCGGCGGCGACACGACCGACGGCGCTGCCATCCGGTTCAACGGTGACGTCGACCTCGCCGACGTCACCGTCTCGGGCAACGACGCGGGCACCGGCTCCGTGCTCAACAGCGGACAGGTGATGGGCGGCGGCCCCCACATCGGGCTGGTCGACTCCACGGTCGGGCCCAACACCGGCACCGGGATCCGGGTCTCCCTCGGCGGCATCTCGCTCACCGGCTCGACGATCACCCAGAACACCGGGCGCGGCGTGGGAGCGACCGACGGCGCGATGAGCATCGCCGACTCCACCATCAGCCAGAACGGCCAGGGCGGCGCATCGACCACGGGCCAGGGCGACGGCCTCCTCACCTTCACCGGCTCGCACTCGGTCGACAACGGCGGCCCCGGCCTGTCCTGCTCGGCCTGTGGCGACCTCGTGATCACCGACTCGACGATCACCGGCAACGCCCCCGCCGGCGCGACCCTGGGCGGCGGCATCTCGTGGAGTGTCGACCAGGACGCCCCGACCGACGCGCGAACCGCGACGATCACCAACTCGACGATCTCGGGCAACACCCGCACCGGCCCCGGCGCCGGGATGGTGGTCCTGATCACCGAGCTCACCAACGACCCTCCGCCGGCGCAGGTCCTGGTCCACGGATCGACGTTCAGCGGCAACACGGCAACCGGGGCCACCGGACGCGGCGGCGGCATCTACGCCACCACCGGCGAGGTCCGGTCCGACAACTCGACGTTCTCCGGCAACACGGCTGCGGTCACCGGCGGGGCGATCTACACCAGCACCGGTGACACCTTCCTGCGGCACACCACGGTGGCGGGCAACAGTGCGCCGACCGGGGCCAACCTCGGGACGGGAGAGGACCTCGACAGCTTCGGCTCGATCGTCGCGAGCCCGACCGGCGGCGGCACCGACTGCGCGATCGCCGGGACCACGATCTCGAGCGGCTACAACGTCGGCGGCGACACTTCGTGCGCCTTCGTCGGCGGACCCGGCGACCAGACCAATGTCGGCGACCCGCAGCTCGGCGCCCTGGCGGCGAACGGCGGCTCGACCCAGACCAGGCTGCCCGCCGGCACCAGTCCCGCCGCGGGCGCGGTCCCCGCCGCCGCGTGCACCATCCTCACCGTCGACCAACGCGGCGTGACCCGACCGCAGGGCACGAACTGCGAGGCAGGCGCCGTCGAGGTCGCGGAGCCGGTCGCGCTGGTCTGCACCAGGACCGGCACGACCGGACCCGACCTCCTGATCGGCTGGCACAAGGACGACGTGCTCTGCGGTCTGGGTGGCAACGACATCCTCGTCGGCGGTCCCGGCAACGACCACCTCATCGGCGGCGACGGCGCCGACCTGCTGCTCGGCGGCCCGGGCGCCGACCACCTCGAGGGCGGCAAGGGCAACGACCTGCTGATCGGTGGAACGGGGGTCGACGTCCTCGAGGGAGGACCCGGCACCGACCTGTGCGTCGCCGGCGACTCCGGCCCGCCGAAGGCCTGCTGACCCCGAAAACCGGTTGCCACCCGGTTCCGCCTCCTGTTGCCATGGAGGAGCACCCACCAACCACCCACCCAGCAACACCCACGAGAGGACCGCGACCGATGCGAGCAGCTTTCACGTCCCGCCAGGTACCCACCTACCGAATGGATGTGAAGGCCAGTGCGAGCTGGAAGCAAGACCCTCAGCCTGGGGATCGTCGCGCATGTTGACGCCGGCAAGACCAGCCTGACCGAACGAGTCCTCTACGAGGCCGGTGTCCTCGACCACCCCGGCAGCGTCGACGCCGGCGACACCCAGACCGACAGCATGGCGCTGGAGCGCCGACGCGGCATCACCATCCGCTCTGCCGTCGTGTCCTTCGACTGGCGCTCGACCACCCTCAACCTGATCGACACCCCCGGCCACTCCGACTTCATCGCCGAGGTCGAGCGCGCGCTGACCGTGCTCGACGCGGCGGTTCTCGTCGTGTCCGCGGTCGAGGGGGTCCAGGCGCAGACCCTCGTCCTGATGCGCGCGCTGCAGCGCCTCGCCCTGCCCGTCGTCCTCTTCGTCAACAAGGTCGACCGGGCCGGCGCCGACCCCGACCGGGTCCTCGAGGAGATCACCACCCGGCTGGGCCCGGAGGCGTTCGCCCTCGGTCAGGTGACCGGGGCCGGGACGCGCGACGCGGCATACCTGCCGTTCGAGGTCGGAGCCGCCGAGCTCGGTGAGCTGCGCCGGACGGTGCGCGCGGCCGCCGCCCACCCGGTGCTGTTCGGGTCGGCGATCACCGGCGCGGGGGTGACCGACCTGCTCGACACCCTCGCCACGCTCCTGCCCGGCTCGGCACCCGAGACCGGCACCGCGCCGCGTGGCACGGTGTTCAAGGTCGACCGCACCGATGGCGGGCGCACCGTGCTGGCGCGGGTGCGCACCGGGTCGCTGCGGGTCCGTGACCGCGTCGAGCTCGACGGCCGGCCGGCCGAGAAGGTCACCGGCCTGCGGCTCTTCGACCGCGGCCGGCTGGTCCCGGTCGACGAGGTGCGCGCCGGGCGCATCGCCGCGGTCTCGGGGTGGTCCGCGGCGCGGATCGGGGACCGGTTCGGGGACCGGTTGGGAGCCGGCGACCGGTCCGCCGGCCGTGCCGTGGAGTTCTCCCGGCCCACTCTCGAGACCGTCGTCGACGCCGTCCGCCCCGAGGACGTCGTCGCGATGTATGCCGCGCTGACCGAGCTCGCCGACCAGGACCCGCTGATCGACCTGCGCAGGGACGACGGCCGCCGCGAGGTCGCCGTGTCCCTCTATGGCGAGGTGCAGAAGGAGGTGATCGCCGCGGTCCTGGCCGATGAGTACGGCGTCGAGGTGACCTTCCGGCCGACGACGAGCATCTGCGTCGAGCGCCTCACCGGCGTCGGGTCGGCGGCCCAGCTGATCGGGGTGTCGCCCAACCCGTTCCTCGCCCAGGTGGGCCTGCGGGTGGAACCGTTGCCCGTCGGGGCGGGTCACGAGTTCGCACTCGAGATCGAGCTCGGGTCGATGCCGCCGGCGTTCTTCACGGCCGTCCGCGAGGGCATCGACGCCACGCTGGAGGAGGGCGTGCACGGGTGGGCGGTCCCCGATGCCCGGGTCGTCATGACGCACTCCGGCTACTACCCGCGCCAGAGCCACTCGCACGCCACTTTCGACAAGGCGATGTCGAGCACGGCCCAGGACTTCCGCAGCCTCACCAGGCTCGTCCTGGCCGAGGCGCTCGTCGAGGCCGGGACCGTGGTCTGCGCACCGATCCACCGGTTCGAGCTCGAGGTGCCGGAGGACACCCTGAGCTCGGTGCTCGGCGAGCTGTCCCGCCACCGGGCCGTGCCGCTCGAGACCACCGTGTCCGGGCGGTCGGCGCTGCTGGCCGGTGAGGTGCCGGCCGACGCGGTGCACGGCGTCCAGCAGCGGATCCCGCACCTGACCCGCGGCGAAGGCGTGTTCACCTCCGGGCTCGACCACTACGCCCCGACGACCGGGCCGGCCCCGACCCGCGGACGCGCCCGGCCCGACCCGTTCGCCCAGATCGGCGACTGGACCCGCATCCAGCGCAGCTGGCCCGCCGGCTGACCTCGCCCGCCCCCCCGTTCGAGGTGATATCCGACCGGATTCCGGTCGGATATCACCTCGAACCGGCGCTCTCAGGGGACGCTCAGGTGAGGATTCGGGCGGGAGGAGGCCCCCGGCATACCCTTGTCGCGTGATGACCCCCTCCCTCGGCCCGAACTGGATGGACCCGCAGTGGCTCCTCGAGCGCTTCGGCGACCAGTTCTTCTGGGTCAGCGCCGCGATCGTGTTCATCGAGTGCGGCTTGCTGTTCCCGATCCTGCCCGGCGACTCGCTGCTCTTCGCCGTGGGGCTGTTCATCGCCGAGGGCTCGATCTCGATGAACATCGCGGTGGCCTGCCTGATCCTCACCGTGGTCGCCTTCGCCGGCAATGTCGTGGGCTACGAGATCGGGCGCGCGGTGGGGGCGCCGCTCTACGAGCGCGAGGGCCGGTTCCTCAAGAAGAAGTACTTCGACCAGACCCACGAGTTCTTCGAGCGGTATGGCGCCAAGGCCCTGGTGCTCGGCCGGTTCGTGCCGATCGTGCGCACCTTCATCACCGTGGTCGCCGGAGTGGGGCGGATGGACCGGCGGCACTTCTTCGTCTGGAGCGGCGTCGGTGCGGCCCTGTGGGCCACCGGGGTCACCCTGCTCGGCTACTTCCTCGGCAACGCCTTCCCGGTCCTCAAGGAGCACCTCGAGGCGGCGATCCTGCTGATCGTGCTGGTCTCGGTGATCCCGATGGGGATCGAGATCATCCGGGCCCGTCGCGGCCGCACGGCGACCGAGACCATCCTCGAGGAGACCGGCGAGGCGATCGACGACCTCAAGAAGTAGCTCGGGGTAGTGCCGGGCGCCAAGGCGCCCGGTGACACCGACCCGGCATGGGGGTGACCTCACTCGGGGCTGTTGGGGGTGTCCCGACCGAGCTTGAACGTCGTCGTCACGCCTTCGTACATCAGGTGGGCCTGGAGGCCTTCCTTGGCGTGCGGCAGGTTGTGGCAGTGGTCGAGCCAGATGCCGGGGTTGTCGGCGACGAACGCCACGTCCATGGTCTGGTTGTTGCCGACCTCGAGGCTGTCGGTCCACCACGGGCTCCCGGTCGCCTTGACGCCGTCCCGGGCGAGCACCACCACGTGGTGGCCGTGCAGGTGCATCGGGTGCGTCTCGCCGGAGTGGTTGTCGATGCGCACCACTGCGACGTCACCCTCCGCGACCATGAACATCGGCGCTCCCGGGAACATCTTGCCGTTGACGGTCCAGTGCACCCCCGGCTTGCCGTTCACGAAGCCCGGCCGCCGCCCGATGCTGTAGGTGAACCTCCGGTCGGGCTTCGTGGGGTCGAAGCCGAGGGGTTGGGGCGTGCCGTAGCTCAGCAGGTCGACCACGTCCGTCGGCGCGCGGGTGGCCGGAGCCGAGCTGCCGGGCGGCCCGAGCACGAGCGCGGCGCCGCCCATCTCGACCCGCACCGCACCGGTGGCAGGGACCTGCACCCTCAGGTCGACCCGGCCACCGGCCGCGAGGGCGACCTTCTTGCCCTCCACGGCTGTCGGACCGTTGACGTCCGTCCCGTCCACAGCCACCACCTGGTAGGACGCGCCGCTGACCCAGACCGGCATGATCCCGTTGTCGGTGTTGATGATCCGCACCCTCGCCCACTTCCCCGCGACGACCTCGACCGGCACGTCTCCGCCGCGGCCCTGCACGGCCCGGCGCCCGGCATACAGGTGCGACAGGCCGACCACGTCGACGTCGCCGCCGAGGCCGGCCCGCGGGGTCACCACCACCGCTCCGAGCAGCCCCTTCACGACCTGCTCGTGCGAGATCTGGTGCGAGTGGTACCAGTACGTGCCGACCTGGGTGGCCCGGAACCGGTAGACGTGCCGTCCCCCGACCGGCACCGCGTCCTGGGTCACCCCGGCGACGCCGTCCTCGGCGTTCGGGACGTCGATGCCGTGCCAGTGCAGGGTGGTGCCCCCCGGCACCGACTCGTTGACGAGGGTCACCTGCACGAGGTCGCCCTCGCGCGCCCGGATGGTCGGCCCGGGCGTCGTGCCGTTGAGCGTGTATGCCGTGAGCGTGGGTCCCCCTGGCACCGTCACCTTCTGCTGGCGCGCGGTCAGGGTGACCTCGACGTCGGGAGCGGCGCGGGACGGCTCGACGAGGGTGGTGACGTCCCGGCCGCCGGCGGCACCGGGCAGGTGCGGGTGGGAGCCCGGCACTCCCCCGGTGTCCGCCGGTCCCATCGTGAGCACCGAGTAGGACGACGGGATCAGGCTGGCCGACCACAGCCAGGCCAGCGGCAGGAGCACTGCCAGAGTGGCGGCGAGCGCGACGACCAGACGGACGCGCGCCCGCCGCCTTCCCCGACCCCCCGGGTCGTCAGACGGCAACGCGCTCCGCGGACTCGCGGTCAGCGCCCTTCGACGCCGCGCCCGCGCGGGACCGGATGCCGGTCCACGCCGCGACGGAGAAGAGGGCGAGGGCGTTGAGCCCGTGCAGCGCGCCCAGGGCGGCGATGCTGTGGCCCATCAGGCCGAGCGTCACCTGCAGCAGCACGAGGACCAGCACGCCGAACGCGAACGCCACGCCGCGCGGCACCTTGGCGAAGAACGAGCTGATCACCAGGAGCAGGGCCAGCAGCGGGATCACCATCATGCCGTTCATGCCGTGCAGGATGAACGCCTGGAACTCCGGGAAGGGCGCCTCACCCGACTCGAACGCGTTCTCGAAGGTCGCCTTGTCGACGACCCCTCCGTCATCGACCCACAGGCCGAGGCCGGCGTCGCCGTAGACGATGAACATCGCCTGCAGGGCCACCTCGATGGCGACGAGGAAGGCGAGTACCCGGTAGACCTTGCGCATTGCGAACCCCTCTCGGTCTGCGGGGCGTGCGGAGCCCCGGTCAACAGACCATGGTGGCGTGCGACCGGCGCCCGCGACACCGGTTTTCGGTACTAGCCCAGGTGCGCTGGACGAACCCGGCCGAACCCACCCAACTCGGGCCCACAGCGCAGCGAAACCGCAGGTCAGAGCTCGATCTGTCCGCTCTTGTAGGCCGCGGTGACGGCTGCCGTCCGGTCGGTCACCCCCAGCTTCTCGAAGGCCCGGAGCAGGTGCGTCTTCACCGTCGCCTCACCGATGTGCAGCTCGCGCCCGACCGCGGCGTTGGAGAGCCCACGGGCCACGCACTGCAGCACCTGCGCCTCGCGGTCGGTCAGCGTCGGCCCCGCGGGCGTGCGCAGGCGGCTGGCGAGCCGGGCGACCACGGGTGGCGCGAGGACCGTCTCGCCCCGCGCTGCCCGGCGGATGGCGTCGGCCAGGGTCTCGCGCGGGGCGTCCTTGAGGAGGTAGCCGTTCGCGCCGGCCTCGACCGCGCGGACGATGTCGGCGTCGGTGTCGTAGGTCGTGAGCACCAGCACGGCCGGGGCAGGAGGGCTGGCCAGCAGCTGCGCGGTCGCCTCGGCACCGTCCATCACCGGCATCCGCAGGTCCATCAGCACGACGTCCGGGGTGAGCCGGGTCGACATCGCCACCGCCTCGGCGCCGTCCGCGGCCTCGCCCACCACCTCGAAGTCGGCGTGCTCCGACAGCATCGCCACCAGGCCCATCCGCACGACCGGGTGGTCGTCGACGACCAGCAACCGCAACGTCATCGCGGCACCTCCACGCGCAGTCGGGAGCCCTCGCCAGGAGCACTGTCGACATCGAAGCGGCCACCCACCTCCGCCGCCCGGGCGGTCGCGCCGTCGAGTCCGTAGCCCCGCGCCTCGGCGCCGGGCGCGAAGCCGACCCCGTTGTCCGACACCGCGAGTGACACCGGGCCGTCGGGTGCGTAGGAGAGGGCGACCTCGAACGTCGTGGCCCCCGAGTGCCGGCGGACGTTGGACAGCCCCTCCTGGGCGGTGCGCAGCAGCACCACCTCGGAGTTGGCCGGCAGGACGACCGGTTCGCCGTCCACGCGCAGCCGGCCGGCCATCCCGCTCTCGGCCGACACGGCGTCGACCAGCCGCTGCAGCGCCTCCGACAGGGTGCGGGACTGGAGGTGGCCGGGCGTCATCTCGGCGACGATGAGCCGAGCCTCCGACAGGTTGTCGGCGGCGGTCTGCTCGATCAGCCGCAGCCGCTCCCGCACCGCGGCGAGGTCGCCCCGGTCGAGGGCCAGCTCGGTGGCGCGTGCGAGCGTGACGACGGAGGTGAAGCCCTGGGCGAGCGTGTCGTGGATCTCGCGCGAGATCCGTTCGCGCTCACCGGCCACGCCCTGGGCGCGCTCGGCCGCGGCCAGCTCCTCCTGGGCGCGCTTCAGCTCGTCGATGGTGCGGGCCCGTGAGTCGGCCTCGCTGACGATCCGGTCGATGAACAGCCCGAGGGTGAGCGACAGCGCCAGCATGATCGCGGTGCTGATCGCGATGCCGACCAGCTCGGCACCGGTGCGCGGTCCCTGCCAGATGCGCACCAGCGCGATGCCGAGCACGGCGAGGACCACGGTGGTCGCTGCCTTGTTGCGGGGCAGCGTCGCCCAGGTCTGCGGGAACAGCCCGAAGGTGAGGATCCACGCGGTGCCCGTGCCGTCCAGCGCCATCAGCGCGAGCATCAGCACCCACGCGGCGGCCAGGTAGATCACGCCGGCCCGCTCCTGGCGCTCGCCCAGGCCGCGGCGGCCCCAGACGGCATACGCGATGCCGATGGCGACCACGCACGCGAGCTGCCAGCCCAGGTGTTCCTTGTGCTCGGCCACCAGCACGACGACCGTCGTCGCGAGCAGCACCGCGAAGAACCAGTGCCACCACCGGAGCTGGCCGCGCCACATCTCGTCGAGGGCGTGCGCGGACGTCCCCGGCTCCGGCCCGCAGTCGGCGGGCCCGGTGCTGTCGGTGCTCACGGAACCATCATGTCGTGCCGCGCTTCGTCCAGCGGAAGGTGCGGGCACAGACGAGCAGGCCAGCGACCAGCCACGCCGCCAGCACCAGCGCGGTCCGACCGTGCTCCCACGTGCTGGCCATCTCGGCCCCCTGCCAGTCGTCGGGGAAGAAGACCGACCGCATGCCTTGCGCGATCCACTTGAGCGGGAAGATCGACGCCACCTGCTTGAGCCACTCGGGCAGGTCGGTGAACGCGAAGTACACCCCCGAGATGAACTGCAGGATCAGGGTCGGTGCGATCACGATGGCCCCGACCGAGCGCGACGAGGAGGCCAACGAGGAGTAGGCGATCCCGAGCACCGTGCCTGAGGCGACGCCCAGCAGGAAGACCCAGACGAAGGTGCCCCAGCGCGCCGGGTCGGTGGGCAGCTGCACGCCGAACCCGAGCCGCGCCACCGCGATCAGCAGGGCGAACTGGGCCAGGCTGGTGATCGCGACGAGGCCGATCTTGCCGAGGAAGTAGGCCACCGGCGGCATCGGGGTGGACCGCAGCCGCTTGAGGGTGCCGTCGTCCCGCTCCACCGCGACGCTCAGCGCCATCGACTGGAAGCTGGTCAGCATGACCCCGGCCGCCACCATGCCGGGCAGGAAGAAGCGGGCGGCGCTCACGTCGGCGGCGCCGGGCTCCCCGGCGCCGAACTCGTCGCCGAAGATCACCGAGAACATGCTCAGCATCAGGATCGGGAAGATGAAGGAGAAGAACACCGCCTCCTTCTCGCGGAAGTACATCTTCAGCTCGAGGACCGTGCGGTCCCAACCGATGACGGCGGTGTTCACGCGACGACCTCCAGCTCGGGCTCGCCGCCGGTGGCGGCGAGGTGTGGTGCGATCAGGGAGAGATAGGTGTCCTCGAGCGACGGCCGGGTCACGGTGAGCTTGGGGACCTCGCCCCCGAGCTCCCTACCCAGCCGCGCGACCAGGTCGGTCGGCGTGCTGGTCTGCTCGGTGTGCCGGGTGCCCGCCGCGTCCTCCCACGTCACCGTCGCCTGCGAGGACGACCGGCCGCCGAGGTTGGCGGGGGTGTCGAGGGCGAGCATCCGCCCGGCGGCGATGACGCCGACCCGGTCGGCGAGGTGCTCGGCCTCGTCGAGGTAGTGCGTGGTGAGCAGGATCGTCGTCCCCCCGTCGGCCAGCGACCCGATGAGCTCCCAGAAGTCGCGCCGCGCCTGCGGGTCGAAGCCGGTGGTCGGCTCGTCGAGGAACAGCAGGTCCGGGCTGCCGATGATGCCGAGGCCGACGTCGAGGCGTCGGCGCTGACCCCCACTCAGCTTGCCGATCCGGTCGCCGGCCTTGTCGGTGAGCCCGACGGCAGCCAGGACCTCGTCGACGGGGCGGGCGTCGCGGTAGACCTTCGCGGTGCTGGCCAGCGCCTCCCGGGGGGTGATCAGCTCCAGCCCGGTCGACGACTGGAGCACGATGCCGAGCCGGTTGCGCCAGGCGAGGCCGGCCGTCTGGGGATCCTCACCCAGCACCGACACGGTGCCGCCGTCGCGCTTGCGGAAGCCCTCGAGGATCTCGACCGTGGTCGTCTTGCCGGCGCCGTTGGGGCCGAGCAGTGCGAACACCTCGCCACGCTCGATCCGCAGGTCGATCCCGTCGACGGCGGCGCGTTCGCCGTAGGTCTTGCGCAGGCCGGTGACCTGGATGGGTGCGTCTGACATGGCTCCAGCCTGCCGGGTCGGTGGCCGGTCGCGTCAGAGCCGCGCGGTTGAACCGCCGTCCACCGACTGGTGGACCCATCCCCAACGTCGGTATCTCATGCAAAAGGCGAGTTACCGACACCGTGCTGTGTCGCTAACTCGCCTTTTGCATGAGATACCGGCGGGCTCAGTTCGCGGGTGGGGTCGGCTCGGCAGGCGGGGGAGCCTGCTGGGGGGCCGGGGCGGCGGCGGTCGGCGCGGGACCTGAAGCGGTGGCCTCGGCTGCCGACGGGGCGGCGGGTGCAGCGGACGGGGCGGCGGGGGCGCCAGCCGGCGTGCCCCCGGCATACCCGCTGGGGGGCGGGATCGTCGCGTCGCGCTGCCCGAAGTCGACCTTGACCGGGTCGCGCTCCTCGCCCTCGACCTCGAAGTACTCGGCGCGGCCGATGTTGAACATCCCCGCGACGATGTTGGAGGGGACCGTCTCGACCTTGGTGTTGAGCTCGCGGACGTTGGCGTTGTAGTAGCGCCGCGCGGCCGCGATCCGGTCCTCGGTGGAGGTGAGCTCCTGCTGGAGCGCCATGAAGTTCTGGTTGGCCTTGAGGTCGGGGTAGGCCTCGGCGACCGCGATGAGGCGACCGAGCGCCTGGCTCAGCATGCCCTCGCTCTGCGCCTGCTGGGCCGGCGACTGACCGCCGGCCATGGCGGCGGAGCGCGCCTTCATGACGTCCTCGAGGGTCCCGCGCTCGTGCGCGGCGTAGCCCTTGACCGTCTCGACGAGGTTGCCGATCAGGTCGTGCCGCCGCTTGAGCTCGACGTCGATCTGGCGCCAGGCCTCCTGCACCAGGTTGCGCAGCTTGATCAGCCCGTTGTAGACGCCGACCGCCCAGAGCACGATCAGGACGAGCACGACGGCGATGATGATCCAGACCCACATGAGCAAACCCCTTGTCGTTGCGGTGTCCCTGTCGAGCGGTGGCTTCGTCGTTGCGGTGCCTCACGCCACTGCTGAGCAGCCTAGGCCAGACCGAGCTCCTCGAGCCCGTAGACAGAGCGGTACTCGATCCCGGCGTCGGCGAACCGCTGCTCGGCACCGGTGGCCCGGTCGAGGATCGTCGCGATCGCGACCACCTCGCCCCCGGCCTCGCGCACCGCCTCGACCGCGTCGAGCGGGGAGTTCCCAGTGGTGGTCGTGTCCTCCACCACGACGACGCGTCGCCCCTCGACCGACGGGCCCTCGATCCGCTGCTGCAGGCCGTGCGCCTTCCCGGCCTTGCGCACCACGAAGGCGTCCTTGCGGTCCCCGGCCGCCGCGCTGGCGTGCAGGATCGAGGTGGCCACCGGGTCGGCGCCCAGGGTCAGCCCGCCCACGGCGTCGTAGTCGAGGTCGGCGACCAGGTCACGCATCACGATGCCGACCAGCGGGGCCGCCTCGCCGTCGAGGCTGATCCGGCGCAGGTCGACGTAGTAGTCGGCCTCCTTGCCGGACGACAGGGTCACCCGGCCGTGGACGATGGCCTTCGCCTTGATCAGGTCCAGCAGGCGGGCACGGGCGGCAGTGGTGTCGGTCACGGTTCGTGAGCCTACCGAGCCGCCCGGTGCGGTATGCCGCGTGGCCGGACCCGTCGGGCACGCGGTTACTTCCGGGGGCGGTGGACGCTGCCGCCCTGGCGGCGGACCAGCGAGCGGGGCACGACGCGCAGCGCCGCGACGATCGCCTTGTACTGCGGGGACGGGACCGAGACCACCCGTCCCTTGGAGACGTCGTCGAGGCAGTCGCGCACCAGCCGGTCGGCGTCGAGCCACATGAACTCGGGGATGCTCGACATGTCGACGTCGGCGCGCTGGTGGAACTCGGTGTGCGTGAACCCCGGGCACAGCACCGTCGCCGTGACGCCGCTGCCCTTCAGCTCGGCCGCGAGTCCCTCGGTGAACACCGTGACGTAGGACTTGTTGGCGGAGTAGGTGCCCGAGGTGATGAACGACGCGACCGACGAGACGTTGACGATCGCCCCGTGGCCGCGGTCGCGCATGGCGTTGCCGGCGGCGTGCGAGAGCACCATGACCGCCCGGCAGAGGACGTCGAAGTTGGCCTCCTCCTCGGTCACGTCGTGGCGCAGGAACGAGCCCTTGAGCGAGTAGCCGGCGTTGTTGACGAGCAGGTCGACGGGGCGGGCCCGGTCGGCCACCCGCTCGGCGACCTTGCCGGTCTCGGCCCGGTCGGTGAGGTCGGCCACGAGGATCTCGGTGCCGACGCCGTACTTGGCCTGCAGCTCGTCGGACACGTTCTCGAGCCGCGCCCGGTCCCGCGCCACCAGCACCACGTCGTGCCCGCGCTCGGCCAGGGCGTGGGCGAAGGACAAGCCGATGCCGGCAGTGGCGCCGGTGACCAGGGCAGTGCTCATGACGCCACTGTAGGCCGGTCCGCATAGGGTTGCCTGCGTGCGTATTGCCACCTGGAACGTCAACTCGATCCGCTCCCGCATCGACCGCGTGGAGGCGTGGCTGCAACGCACCGACGTCGACGTCCTGGCCATCCAGGAGACCAAGGCCACCGACCCGCAGTTCCCGTTCGACCGGCTGGCAGCGCTCGGCTACGAGGTGGCGCACCATGGGCTCAACCACTGGAACGGTGTCGCGATCGTGTCGCGCGTGGGCATCGAGGACGTCACGCCGTCCTTCGCGGACGCCCCGGCGTGGGGTGACCCGCCGGTCGTCGAGGCCCGCGCGTTGACGGCGACCTGCGGCGGCGTCAAGGTCACCTCGGTCTACGTGCCCAACGGTCGCCAGATCGAGGACCCGCACATGGTCTACAAGCTGGACTGGCTGGCCCGGCTGCGCGACCACGCACGGCAGTCCGTCGACGCCGGCGAGACGGCCGCGATCATGGGCGACTGGAACATCGCGCCGCAGGACGAGGACGTGTGGTCGATGGAGTACTACCTCGACAAGAGCCATGTGTCCCCCGGCGAGCGCGCGGCGTTCCAGGCGATCCTCGACACCGGGTTCGTCGACGTCGTCCGGCCGCACACCTCCGAGCCCGGCACCTTCACCTACTGGGACTACACGCGGTTGGCGTTCCAGAAGCGGCGCGGCATGCGGATCGACTTCATCCTCGGCACCCCGGCCTTCGCCGCTCGCGTCAGTGGCGCGGCGATCGACCGCGAGGAGCGCAAGGGCAAGGGCGCGTCCGACCACGCCCCCGTCGTGGTCCAGCTCGACGCCTGAACCGCTGCGACCCGACTTGCGGCCTGAGGGCTCCGCCGGGCCGCTGAACTTACCGTCGGTAATAATGCTGGTATGACGTCACGCAGCTTCACGGTCGCCGCCCCGGACGGTGCGTTGCTGCGGGTGCAGGAGCACCTCCCCACCGAGGCAGCCGACTCCCCCACCGTCGTGCTCGCCCACGGCTGGACCCTCACGCATGCCTCCTGGCAGCCGGTCGTGGACCGGCTGGTGGCGACGGGCACCCGCGTGGTGACGTACGACCAGCGCGGGCACGGGGTGTCGAGTCCGCTGCGGGGCGAGACCACGGTCCGGATGCTGGGCGACGACCTCGCGGCGGTGCTCGACGTGGTCGCGCCGCACGGCCCGGTCGTCCTCGGCGGCCACTCGATGGGCGGCATGTCCGTGATGGCGTGTGCCGGGTTGCACCGCGACGACTTCCGGTCCCGGGTCGTGGGGGTGGTGCTGGTGGCGACCAGCGCCGACGACCTGCAGAACAGGCTGGGTGTCGTCGAGGGCCGCCTCCTGCGGCTGGCCGCGCGGATGCCCCGCATCCCCGCCGGCCGCTTCGTCACGACCCGGGGCCAACGCCGCCTGCTCTTCGGCATCGACCCGGACCCGGCGCAGGTTCAGCTGACCCGCGACATGGTCGCGGCCACCTCGCTGCCGACGATGGGGCGCTTCTTCGGCGCGCTCGGGGAGCATGACGAGAGTGACGCGCTCGAGGCGCTCGACGGCATACCGACCCTGGTCCTGGTGGGCGACCGCGACCGCCTCACTCCCCCGCGGCACTCGCACCGGTTGGCCGAGCTGGTGCCGCACGCCGAGCTGCGCCTGCTGCCCGGACGCGGTCACATGCTGATGTACGAAGCCACCGACGAGGTGGTCGACGCCCTGCAGTCAGCCCTCGCGGCGAGCACCACGCGTCGGGGCTGATCGCCGCAGCCCGAGCCCCACGGAGGCCACGGCTCCGAGGAGCGCGGCGACGGCGGCGCCCAGGAAGACCGTCTGCACCTGCACGAGCCCGGCGGCCAGCAGGGCCTTGGTGTCGGTCTGGTCGGGCAACGCGGCCACGGTCTCGTAGTAGCGGTGCAGGCCGATCGCGGTGAGGAGCGCGAGGCCGACCACCATCCCGACCATGCGGGCCACGACGACGAGCGCGGACGCGACCCCGTGGGCATCCTCCGGCGCATCGGCGAGCGCCGCGTTGTTCACCGGGGCGAGGGCCAGCCCGATGCCGAGCCCCACCAGCACGAGGACCACGGAGGCCATCGGGCCGTCGAGCGAGCCGTCCTCCCACCCGCTCATGACGAAGAGCCCGACGGTGGCGAGCAGGAGGCCGACCCCGCTGACCAGGCCGTCGCCGAGCCGGCGCAGCGACCAGCCGCCGATCAGCGCGCCCACCGGCACGGCGAGGAGGAACCGCACCAGCACGAACGCCGCGACCGTCTGGGAGTCTGTGAGGGTGAGGCGCGCCAGCACCGGCACGTCGACGACCACCGCGACGAGCGCGGCACCCACCATCAGGCTGACGACGAGGGCAGTGCGGGCCCGCCCGCGCACCACGCCTCGGGCGACCAGCGGCTCGGCGGCCGTGCGGTGCCGCCACAGGTAGAGGCCGAGCGCGACAGCTCCCACGGGGAGCAGCGCGTAGCCGAGCGGGCCGACCACCTCGCGCTCCGGGTCGCTGGCGGCGAAGGTCAGCACCACGCTGCCGAGCGCCAGCCCGAGCAGGACCGCCCCTGGCAGGTCTGCGCGTCGCAACAGTCCCCACCAGCGGGGGGCGGTCACCGCCACGAGCGCGACGACCAGTCCGAGCGCCACCAGCCCGATCGGTGTGAGGAGCCGCGCCGTGTGGCCCGCGAACGGCACGAACGGCACCCCCCACGTCACGTCCGTCGCCAGCCGCGCGGGCGCGGCGAGGGCGAGGACGCCCACGACGACCGCGAGTCCCCCCAGGGCGGTGGGTATGCCGCGTGGTCGCCGCAGCCGCTGACCGCCCACCACCACGACGGTCGCCGCCAGGGCCAGGCCGGCGACGACGTTGAGCCAGAAGATCATCCGCCAGTCCGAGACCGCCAGGACGGCCGCGCCCAGGACCGGCCCGAGCACGCTGCCGACCTCTTGGACCGCCCCCACCACCCCCAGCGCGGTGCCGCGCCGCTCGGGCGGCCAGAGGTCGGCGACGATGGCCAGCGTCGCCGGCACCAGGCCACCGCCGCCGATGCCCTGCAGCACCCGACCGGTGACGAGCACCGGGAGCTCCACGGCCAGTGCCGTGATCGCCGACCCGACCACGAAGATCATCAAGCAGGCCACCAGGATCCGTTGGCGGGCAACGAGATCGGCGAGGCGGCCGATGAGCGGGAGGACCGCGATGTAGCCGAGGAGGAACCCGGAGATGATCGGGGTGGCCTTCTGCAGGGCGTCGATCCCGAGGCCGACGCCGGTCATCATGTCGGTCAGGGCCAGGACGACGACATAGGTGTCCGCCGCGGCGAGCGCCACGGCGACCGAGGCCGTGGCGAGCAGCGCCCTAGGGGCGGGTGATCGCAACGGGCGTCGCCAGGCTCGTGAGGCGCAGGTTGTAGGTCGAGGTCGACCCCTCGTAGAACGGACCCTTGAGGACCACGGTGCGCAGCTGCTTCTCCGTGGTCACGCCATAGGTCACGTCGAAGGTGCCGGAGCGCACCCCGATCACGAAGAGGTCGGCCACCGCGTCGCCCGGGACCTTGCCGGTGAAGGTCGTCAGCACCTCGGACCCGTCGCGCACCTGGCCGGCCCTGGCCGGGGCCTGCGTCTTGCCGATGAGGCTGGTGATGCCGGTCTGCGTGTCGAAGAGCTGGGCCGGGTTGGGGGCGCCGTAGGTCTTCGGGTCGATCTTGTTGTAGCCCGGGGTGAAGAACTTCATGTAGACGTCCTGCTCGACCGCGATGACGTCGACGGTCCCGGTGACCCCGCCGACGGTCGCGTTGAGGGTGCCCTTGAACGACGGCGGCGTGAAGAGTCCGGTCCCCTTGGCCGCGGAGACCCCGATCGCCTTGCTGGGCAGACCGGTCGCGTTGAGCGTGAAGGTGACCGCAGGGCTCTTCTCGAGGTTCGTCCGCGCCGCCGCGAGCTGCTCGGCAGGAGTGCCCTCCTTGGCCGGGGCCTCCTTGTCCTTCGAGCAGCCCACCAGGGTGAGGGCCACGAGGACGGCCGTGCCGGCGATGGCGATTCCCTTCAGGCGCATGACCCAGAGGGTAGTCGGAGGGGACCGCTCCCCATGGTCGCAACGCGGCACCCGACCTAGCGTTCCAGCGAAACCGGCACCCGCCGGCATACCCGAGGGGGAGACTCATGCAGCTGCTCAGCACCCGACGACGCAGGATCGCCACCGCCGTGGCGACGGCGGCCCTGGTCGTCGTCCCACTGGTGGGCGCAGTCGCCGCCAGCGCGGCCACCGCCACCGGCACGGTCAACACGACCGGCAACCCGGGACCGGCGCTCACCGTGCGGGCCAAGCCGACGTCGACATCGGCCGCGGTCGGTTCCCGCGCCGACGGGGCGAGGATCACGATCGTGTGCCAGACCTACGGACAACAGGTGACCGGCACCTACGGCACCACGAAGATCTGGGACAAGGTCAAGAGCGGCGGCTACGTCAGCGACGCCTACATCCGGACCGGGTCCGACGGCCTCGTCGCCCCGCTGTGCGCAGGCAGCACGCCCCCGACCGACCCGACGCCGAGCGCTGCGGTGAGGGCGACCATCGCGGCCGCGAAGTCGATGACCGGCAAGTACCCGTACTCGTGGGGTGGCGGCAACCACAGCGGCCCGACCAAGGGCATCTGCTGCAGCCCCAGTGGCATCGACGACCGACAGACGGTGGGCTTCGACTGCTCGGGGCTGATGGAGTACGCGTTCGCCAAGGGCGCCGGTTTGCGGCTGTCGAGCACCTCACGCAGCCAGTACGCCGACGGACCACGGGTCCCGATCGCGCAGCTGCGCGCCGGCGACCTGGTGTTCTGGTCCGACTCCAGCCGCAGCACCTCGGCCATCCACCACGTCGCGCTCTACATCGGTGGCGGACAGGTCGTCGAGGCCGACCGGGTCAGCGGCCCCGACATCCGGGTGCGGTCCTTCTCGACCGGCGAGTCGGGCGTCATGCCGTCGGTGGTCCGCCCGATCCACTGAGGTCGTGTGCCTGAGCGCGGTCCAGGGGCCGCGCTCAGGCACACGACTGGTGGTCAGGGGAGGCGGGCGTTGCGGCCCGCGGTCCACTGCATCGGGGTGCGGACGGCCATCCGGCCTCACTCCACGTCGTCGGGGGTGGCCTCGTGGCCGGGTTCGTCCTCGGTGCGGCAGTCGGCCTTCATCTCGGCCTCGTAGACGTGCCGGCGCCCGGCCATCAGCTCGTCGCGCACCTGCTGCTCGAGGCGCTTCCAGGTCGCGTAGTAGCCGTCCTCGAAGTCCTCGACCACCTGGAAGGTCCACCGGCCGGTGACGACGTTGCGTCCGACCAGCTCGCGGTCGAGCGTGTCGGCGAGCTCGGCATGTCCGGCCTGCCGCAGCTGCTCGACCGCGTCGCCCAGGGCGAGGTCGGCCGAGCCGGTGAGGCGGTGCAGGCCGTACAGCCGGCCGCGGACCTCCTCGATCGTCTCGAAGGCCTCGCTCAGCTTGCCGACCGCCTCGACCGTGGCGTCGCTGACGCCGTCCGGGCGCCGGTCCAGTCCCTCTTCTCCGGGTCGATGCTCCATGCCCTTCTCCCTACCCACGCGGGGCCGACCCACACCCGCGCCGAGATCCCGGCTCTCGGGGTGCTCCGGGGGCGGAGGCCCGAGAGCTGGGACCCATCTGTTGGAGGGTCAGCGCAGGACGAGGGTGTCGGCGGACTCGTCGACGTCGACCGTGACCGTGTCACCGTCGCGCACGGCGCCGCCGAGGACCGCCTTGGCGAGTCGGTCGCCGATCTCCTTCTGCACCAGCCGGCGCAGGGGCCGAGCCCCGTAGGCCGGGTCGTAGCCGGTGATGGCGAGCCACTCGCGGGCCGCGTCGGTCACCTCGAGGGTGATCCGACGGTCGACCAGTCGGGTGGCGAGCTCACGCACCTGCAGCTCGACGATGTGCGCGAGCTCCGCCGAGGTGAGGGCGTCGAAGACGACCACCTCGTCGAGCCGGTTGAGGAACTCGGGCTTGAACGACGCCCGGACCACGGCCATGACCGCCTCCCGGCGGGCCGAGTCGTCCAGCGTCGGGTCGACGAGGAACTGGCTGCCGAGGTTGCTGGTCATCACCAGGATGACGTTGCGGAAGTCGACCGTACGGCCCTGGCCGTCGGTGAGGCGTCCGTCGTCGAGCACCTGCAGGAGGATGTCGAAGGTCTCGGGGTGCGCCTTCTCCACCTCGTCGAGCAGCACCACCGAGTAGGGGCGCCGCCGCACCGCCTCGGTGAGCTGACCACCCTCCTCGTAGCCGACGTAGCCGGGCGGCGCACCGATGAGGCGCGCGACCGCGTGCCGCTCCGCATACTCACTCATGTCGATGCGCACCATGGCGCGCTCGTCGTCGAAGAGGAAGTCAGCCAGCGACTTGGCGAGCTCGGTCTTGCCCACGCCGGTCGGGCCGAGGAAGAGGAACGAGCCGGTCGGCCGGTCGGGGTCGGCGAGCCCGGCGCGCGACCGGCGGACGGCGTCGGACACCGCCTGGACCGCGGCCGACTGGCCGATCAGGCGGGACCCGATGATCGACTCCATGGACAGGAGCTTCTCGGTCTCGCCCTGGAGCAGGCGACCGGCGGGGATGCCGGTCCACGCCGAGATGACCTCGGCGATGTCGTCGGCACCGACCCGCTCCTTGACCATCAGGTCGCCGTCGCGCAGCCCACTGGCCGCCTCGTCCTCGTTGGCCTGGGCCAGCGCCTTCTCCAGCTCGGGGATCTCGCCGAACTCGATCCGGCTGGCGGTCTCGAAGTCGTACTCGCGGCGGGCCCGTTCCAGCCGGGTCCTGGCCTCGTCGATCTGCGTCTTGAGGTCGCCGACCCGGTTGAGACCGGACTTCTCCGACTCCCAGCGGGCGTTGAGCGCGGCCAGCTCCTCGGACCGGTTGGCGAGGTCCTCACGCAGCCGGGCGAGCCGCTCCACCGAGGCGTCGTCGGTCTCGCGCTCGAGGTGGAGCTCCTCCATCTTGAGCCGGTCGACGGCCCGCCGGAGCTCGTCGATCTCGACCGGGCTGGAGTCGATCTCCATCCGCAGCCGGGACGCAGCCTCGTCGACGAGGTCGATCGCCTTGTCGGGGAGCTGGCGACCGGTGATGTAACGGTCGGAGAGCGAGGCGGCGGCCACGAGTGCGGCGTCCTCGATCTCGACCTTGTGGTGCGCCTCGTAGCGCTCCTTCAGGCCGCGCAGGATCGCCACGGTGTCCTCGACCGAGGGCTCGCCGACGAAGACCTGCTGGAAGCGGCGCTCGAGGGCCGCGTCCTTCTCGATGTGCTGGCGGTACTCGTCGAGCGTGGTGGCGCCGACGAGCCGCAGCTCGCCACGCGCCAGCAGCGGCTTGAGCATGTTGCCGGCGTCCATCGCGCCCTCACCCGACGCGCCCGCACCGACCACGGTGTGCAGCTCGTCGATGAAGGTGACGACCTGGCCGTCGCTGTCCTTGATCTCCTCGAGGACGGCCTTGAGTCGCTCCTCGAACTCGCCCCGGTACTTCGCCCCGGCCACCATCGCCCCGAGGTCGAGACTGATCAGGCGCTTGTCGCGCAGGGACTCCGGCACGTCGCCGTCGACGATGCGCTGGGCGAGGCCCTCGACGACGGCGGTCTTGCCGACGCCGGGCTCGCCGATGAGAACGGGGTTGTTCTTGGTGCGCCGCGAGAGCACCTGCACGACGCGGCGGATCTCGGAGTCGCGGCCGATGACCGGGTCGAGACGGCCGTCGCGGGCGGCCTGGGTCAGGTCGGTGCCGTAGGTCGCAAGCGCCTCGCCCCCCTCGGCCGGCGTCTCGCTGGTCACCGAGCGGCCGCCCCGACTGGCCTCGATCTTGGCCTCCATGTCCTTGGCGCCGCGCTTCTCGACGGCCGCCAGGTGGCCCGTCTCGGCCAGGGCGAGGAGCAGGAGGTCGAGCGCGAGGTAGGTGTCGCCCTTGGCACGCATGAGCGTGTCGGCCTGCTGGAGGACCGCGAGCGCCTCACGACCGAAGGTGGGCGGTTGCGTCGCGCCGGTGGTCGTGGGCAGTGCGCGCAGCCGCGCGTCGGCCTGCCCGAGGACGTGCCCCGCGCCCGTGCCGGCTGCCTGCAGCAGGGCGTCGGCCTGGGCGGTGTCGAGCTGGACGAGGGCGCTGGTGAGGTGGTCGGGGGTGATCTCCGGGTGGCCGGCGTCCTGGGCAGCCCGCTGGGCGAGCGCCAGGGCCTCGGCGACCTTCGCGGTCGGCTTCAGCTCCATGCGTTGACGTGCTCCTTGTCGATGGGGGCGTGTGGTGCTCGACACTCCACCACGGCGTGTCCAGCCGGTGAAACGCTCACAAAGTTGAGCGTATTCCACTCAACCTCGTGCTGGCAGCCCATCGGCTGAACGGTTGATAGTTCAAAAAACGCCGCCCGCCCTCATACCGATGCATTAGTCCTTGTGCATGACCTCATGTATTGTCCTCCGCTTGCAGGGACTGACCCCCCGGAAGGACCTCTCGTGAACCGGCCTCTGGCCCTGCATCGGTATGCCCCCCGTCACCGCGCCGCGCGCGAGACCAAGGGGTTCCGGATCACCGCTCTGGCACTCTGTGTCCCCCTCGCCGCCTCGGCCGGGCTGGGCACCGTCACGTCCGCTGCTGCCGCCACCCCGTCCCGCCTCGCCGACACCTCGGGCGCCCTGGCCGTGGGCAGCGCCGGCTACGCCGTGCCCGCCGGCGCCATCTTCGTGTCGACCGCCGGCAGCGACTCCTACACCGGCACCCAGACCAAGCCGGTCCGCACCGTCGCCCGCGCCATCGCCCTGGCCGCCAGCGGCGGCACCGTGGTCCTGCGCAAGGGGACCTACCACGAGACCGTGACCGTCACGAAGAAGGTGACGATCCAGAACTACCCGAAGGAAGCCGCCTGGCTCGACGGATCGGTCAGCGTGAGCGGCTGGGTCAAGGACGGCAACGCCTGGCGGCACGACAAGTGGACCCCGCGCTTCGACGCGAGCGTCGGCTTCACCAAGGGTGACCGGGACGGCACCAGCCCCGGCTGGCAGTACGTCAACCCGGCCTACCCGATGGCTGCACACCCCGACCAGCTCTTCCGCAGCGGCGTGCAGCAGCGCCAGGTCGCGTCGCGCTCCGCCGTGGGCGCCGGCAAGTTCTTCCTCGACACCGCGACCTCCAAGCTCTACCTGGGCAGCGACCCCGCGGGCCGCAGCATCCGCGGCACCACCCTCGCCAAGGCGATGAGCATCCGGGCCGCCGGCACCGTCGTCCGCGGCATCGGCATCAAGAACTACGCGCCGAGCATCTGGCACATCGGCGCGGTGACGGTGGAGAGCCCCAGCGTCCGCATCGAGAACGTCGTGATCCAGGACACCGCCACCATCGGCCTGGGCATCATCGCCTCCGACGCCATCGTCAACCGCACCAGCGTGGTGCGGGCCGGCCTGCTGGGCGTGCACGCAGCGACCGCCGACCGCCTGCAGGTGCTGCGCAGCCGCCTGGACGGCAACAACTGGGAGCGGTTCAACAGCGCCCCCGTGTCCGGTGGGATCAAGGTCGGTCGCTCGCGCGGCGTCCTGGTCAAGGACAGCTCGGTCTCGAAGAACCTCGGCCACGGGTACTGGTCCGACGTCTCGGTCTACGACACCAAGCTGGTCAACAGCAACTTCAACCAGAACTCGGCCACCGGCGTCTTCCTGGAGATCTCGGCCCGCGGCACCGTCGTCAACAACCTGATCTACGGCAACGGCGCCGAGGGCATCAAGGTCAACAACACCAGCACCGTGCTGATCTACAACAACACCGTGCTCCGCAACGCCCGGCCGATCAACATCGTCCAGGACTCCCGCACCAAGGCCAACACCTCCTACGGTGACGACACGCGCTACCCGAACGACCCCGAGATGACCTGGCTGGTGGGACCGGTGACGCTGCGCAACAACGTGATCGGCCTGCCCAACGACAACACCAACTGCGTGCTCTGCGTCGAGGACTACACCCACCAGCGCACCGCCGCGCAGATGGGCGTCACGAGCAACGGCAACGTGTTCAACCGGGACAACACCTCGGACCCCAACTGGCTGACGGTCTGGAGCCGTGGCACGACGAACGTCAACCCGGCGGTCTACAGCTCGCTCGCCGCGCACCGTTCGGGCACCGGGCAGGACAAGACCAGCGTGGCCTACAACGGCTCGTACGCCGTCACGTCCACCGGGCACCTGTCGGGCACCACGCAGGCCCAGGCGGGCAGCATCGCCACCGGCCTGCCCTCCTCGCTCGCGACCCTCACCGGCGAGTCGCCCGGCGAGAAGTGGCTGGGCGTCTGGGGTCGCTGACCCCACAGCACCTCGAGAGGGGCCGGCACCTTCGGGTGCCGGCCCCTCTCGCATGCCCGAGGCATGCCGCGCGCCCCCGGTGACCAACAGGACGCAGCAAGGGGCGCGAAGAGCCGGCGGGTATGTCGCGAGCGCGCCCGGGCCACGCGGCATACCTGCGCTGGCGGGTGGGTCAGCCGTCGGCGACGAAGCGGCGCACCGAGTCGAGTGCCACGAGGTGGGCCCCCGTGAGGACCGCGCCGTCGCGCACCTCGGTCGGCAGGACCCGCGGGTGCACCGGCGCGATGCTGGCGGTGGCCTCGGCGACGCGTTCGCACAGCGCCGGGCCACCCGCGACGGAGACCGGTCCGGTCAGCACGACGAGGCCGGGGTCGACGACCGCACACACGGCGGCCACCCCGACGGCGAGCCGGTGGGCGAGGTCGTCGAGCAGGGCGGGGTCGCCGGCCGCGATGGCGCTGACCGCGTCGGTCGCCTCGACGCCGTGGGTGCGGGCCAGCTCGAGGATCGCCTCCTCGCCCGCGAGCCGCTGGAAGGCGCCCTTGTCGCGGCGGCTGATGTGGTGGGGCAGCTCGACCCCGGGGACGGGCAGGTAGCCGAGCTCGCCGGCCGCTCCGGACGCCCCGCGGTGCACCTCGCCGCTGAGGACGATGGCCGAGCCGATACCGCGCCCGACCCACAGCAGCACGAAGTCCTGCACGTCACGCGCCGCACCGGCGCGGTGCTCGGCGACCGCGGCGAGGTTGACGTCGTTGTCGATGCGCACGTCGACGCCGAGGGCCTGCTCGAGCGGCGCGTGGACGTTGCTCTGCCACCTCGGCAGGTCGAACGAGAAGCCGACGTCGCCGGTCTCCGGCAGGACCAGTCCCGGCAGCCCGATCGCCACGCCGCGCAGGCGGTCACGACCCACCCCGGCGGCCGACAGAGCGGCGTCGACAGCGGCCTGGACGGCGACCACGGGGTCGCTCTTCGGACCCCGGGCAGGCACGGACACCCGCACCCGGGGACCCTCGGTGCCGACGAGGTCGCAGGCCGACGCGACGAGCTGCCTGGGACCGACGTCGACCCGACGACGTAGGCGGCGGAGGCGATCACCCCGTGCACCTCGGCGTTGGGGCCACGGGCCCCGGAACGCGTGCCGACGATCTCGGCCAGGCCGAGCTCACCCAGTCGTCCGAGCAGCTGGCCGGTGGTGACCTTGGACAGCCCGGTGAGGGTCGCGAGCTCCGCCCGCGAGAGGGGACCGTGCTCGACGAGGAGGCCCAGCGCGGCCCGGACGTTCATCTCGCGCATCAGGCTGGGGGTGCCGGTCAGGGCCGGGTGGCGGGTCGGGGCGCTGGTCACGGGCCTCACTGTTCCAGTCGGAAACAATTTGGGCAAGACTCTTTCCGGAAACTTTATTGCCTGTTACGGTGGCGCCAGCGGAGGACCTGCCCAGTGGCGACGATGCCCTGGCCTGTCTCTAGGAGGACGTAGTGAAGCAGCGGTGGACAGCGCCTGCGCTGGCGGCGGCGGTGGGTCTGACCCTCGCGCTCAGTGCCTGCGGCGGCGACGCCAAGTCGGGTTCGGGCGACAAGGCCGAGAAGAACGCACTCACGGTGTGGCTCATGAACGGATCCGTGCCGGACAAGGTGGTCCAGGAGGTCAACGCCGACCTGGCCAAGCAGCACCCCGGCGCGACCGTCACGGTCGAGGTCCAGGAGTGGAACGGCATCCAGGACAAGCTCACGACCGCACTGGCCGGCAACAACCCGCCGGACGTCATCGAGATGGGCAACACCCAGAACGCCAAGTTCAGCCAGTCGGGCGCGCTGCTCGACCTCGACGCCGACAAGGCCAAGCTGGGGATCGACTCCTGGTCCAAGGGCATGGCGTCCTCGGGCGTCTGGGACGGCAAGACCTACGGCGCCCCGCTGCTCGCGGCGAACCGCGTCGTCATCTACCGCACCGACCTCTTCGAGAAGGCCGGCGTCGCCGTGCCCAAGACGTTCGACGAGTGGGTGGCCGCGACCAAGAAGCTCAACCAGGCGAACGCCTCCACCAAGAACTTCCAGGGCATCTACCTGCCCGGCCAGAGCTGGTACGTCTTCGCGGGCCTGCTCTGGGATGCCGGCGGCGACCTGGCCGTCAAGGACGGCGACGCATGGAAGGGCGGGCTCGACACCCCGGCCGCCGCAGAGGCGATGAGCAAGTACGCCCAGCTCCAGTCCCTCTCCAAGGCACCGAAGGACGTCGACGAGGCCACCCCACAGCAGTTCGAGGTCTTCGCCGAGGGCAACGTCGCGCAGATGATCGGCCTGCCCTGGGAGATGGGCTCGGCGGTCGGCGCCAACAAGAAGCTGGACGGCAAGGTCGCGGTCTTCCCGATCCCCAGCAGCAGCGCGGACAAGTCCGGCTCGGTCTTCCTCGGTGGCTCCAACGTCGGCATCTCGGCCGGGTCGGACTCACCGAAGCTCGCCGCCGACTGGCTGGCGCTGATGACCGGCGAGAAGTACCAGACCGAGCTCGCCCTCGCCTCCAACGTCGTCCCGAACCGGACCGCCCTGCTGTCCAAGCTCACCGACCCGACCGCCAAGACCATGGCCGCCGCAGCAGCGAACGGCAAGGTCACCCCGGTCGACCCGCGGTGGGCCGGCGTCGAGGCCGGGGCCAACCCCGTCAAGGACTACATGACCGCGGTCCTCACCGGCACCGATCCCGCGACCGCCGGAGCCAAGGCGAGCGCCGAGATCACCAAGCGCATGAGCGGAGCGCTCTGACCAGCCCCACCGCGGTCCGTCCCCCGACGGCCGCGCCGCCCCCGGCACACCTCCGCCGTCGGGGGCGGCGCGGCACCACCCAGGGAGGCGGTCCCGCGGGCCGCTTCCTGCCGCTGCTGCTGATCGCACCGACAGTCCTCACCCTCATCGCGCTGATGGGCTGGCCGTTGGTCAACAACGTCCTGCTCTCACTGCGCAAGGTCACCCTCCGCGAGCTGATCAGCCGTGAGGTCGTGTGGGTCGGGTTCGACAACTACCGCGTGATCCTGGCCGATCCCGACTTCTGGCACGCGGTGGTCCGTTCGGTGCTGTTCACCGCAGCCTGCGCCGCCACCACGATGCTGGTCGGCGTCCTGATGGCGATGCTGCTGGTGCGACTGCCGCGCGTCCCCAAGGTGCTGCTGTCGATCAGCCTGGTGCTGGCGTGGGCGACTCCGGTCCTGGCCGCGACCACGGTCTTCCAGTGGCTGTTCGACACCGACTTCGGGGTGGTCAACTGGCTGCTGGCCAAGGTCGGCTTCGACACCGAGGGCCACTCGTGGTTCTCCACCGGGCCCTCGACCTTCCTCGTCGCCGGTCTGCTCGTCGTCTGGCAGGCCGTCCCGCTCGTCGTCTTCAGCATCTCCGCGGCCCTCCAGACCGTGCCGGTCGAGCTCGACGAGGCTGCCGTCATCGACGGCGCCAGCGCGAGCCAGCGGTGGTGGTCGATCACGTTCCCGTTGGTGCGCCCCATGATCGGCGTCCTCGCGTTCCTCCAGGTGATCTGGGACTTCAAGGCGTTCACCCAGGTCTACGCGCTGCGCAAGGGCGGCCCGGACTCCTCGACGACCACCCTGCCGATCCTGATCTACCAGCAGGGCATCGCGCGCAGCCAGTTCGGTCTCGCAGCCGCCGCGTCGGTCATCACCGTCGCGATCCTGCTGGTCCTGCTCGCCCTCTACGTCCGCTCTGCCGTCCGCGCCGAGGAGGTGCGATGAGAGCCAGCCGCCGCACCCGCGGCATACAGTCCGGCGTCGCGCTGGTGCTCGCCGCGCTCTGGGCGTTCCCCGTCTACTGGATGGCGGTCACCGCCATCAAGCCGCGCTCGGACGTCATCTCGCGCACCCCGGTCTTCGTCCCCACCGCGCCCACCCTCGAGCACCTGCGGACCGCCATCGACGCCCCCGGCTTCTGGCACTTCGCCCGCAACAGCCTCGTGCTCACGGTCGGAGCCGTCGTCATCGCGCTGCTCATCGCACTCGCGTCCGCCTGGGCCAGCGCGCGCTACTTCTTCAAGGGGCGCAAGGCGTTCCTCATCACGATCATGGCCGCCCAGCTCGCGCCGTGGGAGGCCATGCTCATCCCGATCTTCATCGTCTACCGCGACACCGGCGGGCTCGACGTGCTGCTCGCCCTCATCCCGCTCTACATGGTGATGGTGCTGCCCTTCACGGTCTGGACCATGCGTGGCTTCATCGCGGCGGTGCCGGTCGAGCTGGAGGAGGCGGCGCTGGTCGACGGGTGCTCGCGCGGTCAGGCGTTCCGCCGCATCGTGTTCCCCCTGTTGGCGCCGGGGGTGATGGCCACCTCGCTGTTCGGGTTCATCACCATCTGGAACGAGTTCGTGTTCGTCAACGCCCTCATGCAGTCAGAGCCCAATTCCACGCTCCCACTGTGGATCTCGGCCTTCCAGACGGTGTTCGGCACCGACTGGGGCGCCACCATGGCGGCGTCGACGTTGTTCACCCTGCCCGTGATCGCGTTGTTCGCGGTCCTGCAGCGCCGGGCCGTGGGTGGCCTGGCCGCGGGGGCGGTGAAGGGATGAGCGACATCCAGGAGCTCGGGTATGCCGCCGGGGCCGGGTCGGCGGACCTGCGCCGCCTCGCGCTCGCCGTGATCCAGCCCGGCTTCACCGGGCTGACGGCTCCGTCGTGGCTGCTGGAGCGGCTGGCCGACGGCCTGGGTGGGGTGGCGCTCTTCGCCCGCAACATCCAGACACCGGCGCAGGTCGCGGCGCTCACCGCGCAGATCCACGGGGCCAACCCCGCTGCCCTGGTGGCGATCGACGAGGAGGGCGGCGACGTCACCCGGCTCGAGCACTCGACCGGCTCGTCGTGGCCCGGCAACCTCGCCCTCGGCGCGGTCGACGACGTCGCACTGACCGAGGCGGTCGCCGCCGAGATCGGCGCCGCCCTGGCCGAGATCGGCATTGACCTCGACTACGCGCCGGACGCCGACGTCAACGTCGAGGCCGCCAACCCGGTGATCGGGGTGCGCAGCTTCGGCGCCGACCCCGAGCTGGTGGCGCGGCACACGGCCGCGTGGGTGAGCGGGCTCCAGTCGGCGGGCGTGCTGGCCTGCGCCAAGCACTTCCCCGGGCACGGCGACACCGGCGTCGACAGCCACCACGACCTCCCCGAGGTCGAGCTCGGCGACCCGGCGACCAGCCCGTGGCTGGTGCCGTTCCGAGCCGCCGCGGCGGCCGGCGCGGCGGCGATCATGAGCGCCCATGTGCGGGTGCCCGGCATCGACGACCGGCCCGCCACCCTGGCCCCCTCGATCATGGGTGAGCTGCTGCGTGACGGGCTCGGGTTCACCGGCCTGGCCCTGTCGGACGGGCTCGAGATGGGCGCCGTCGCGGGGCCGCTCGGCGTGGCCGAGGGGGCCGTGCAGGCGGTCCTGGCCGGGGTCGACGCGCTGTGCATCGGTGGCGGGCTGGCCGACGCCGAGACCGTCGACACCGTGGCCGCCGCCCTGGTGTCCGCCGTCGAGTCCGGACGGCTGCCCCTGGCGCGGCTCGTGGAGGCCGGCGACCGGGTGGCTGCGGCCGCCCGGCTGCGGGACCGGCTGCAGGCCTCAGCCGCGCGACGCCCGGGACGTCCCGCCTCCGGTGCCGCCCGCGCCGGTCGATCCGCCGCGGCGCGGGCCCTGCGCGTGCGCGGTGCGGTCCCCGCCCCGGACCCGTCGACCCGCCCCTGCCTCCTCGAGCTCGTCGCCCCCAGCAACATCGCCGTCGGTGACGACACCCCGTCCGGCATCACGACCGCCGTCGCCCGCCGGTGGCCGGGCCTGGTGCCGCTGCGGGTGACCGACCGGTCCGGGGTGCGGGCCGGCCTCGAGGGTGCACGGGGACGCCCGGTGTGGGTGGTGGTGCGCGACCCGCACCGCCACCAGTGGATGGACGCCCTGGTCGCCGAGGTCGTGCGGACCCGACCGGACGCCGTCGTCGTCGACACGGGGTGGCCGGGGTGGCACCCACCGGCCGGGGCGACCCACGTGGTCACCCATGGTGCGTCGTGGGCCAGCGGTGAGGCCGTGGTGGAGCTGCTCGCCCCCTGAGCCGACGCGGGCGTCGGTCGGTGTCGGGGTCAGGCGGGCGGGGTCAGGCGGGGTCGGGGTCGTACCAGCCCCCGCGCTCCTCGGCCAACGCGCTGAACCGGTCACGCAGCCCGGACTCGACCGGACCGGACTCGTCGGCCACCATCTCCTCGACCACGTGCACGGCCCACTCGTGGTCCTCGGAGTCGTCCTCGCCGGCCAGCGCCTCGCGCACGACCCGCACCTCCGAGAACCCCTCGTGCGTCAGCTCGGCGGCGACGTCGTCGGCGGTCTCCCGATCAGGGAAGACCAGCAGATGCTCACTCACAGGCCGAGTATGCCGCGCGGCCGGGTCAGCCCGTCCAGCGACAGGCTCGCTCGAGCCTGGCTCGCTCGGCGGCGTGGGTGAGGGTCAGCCGGAAGCGCACCCAGCGGTCGGGCACCTTCATGTGCCAGACGAAGTCGTCCCAGTCGCTGGCCACGGCGAGCCGGCGCTCCATCACCGCGAGGGGCATGGCGCGACGGGCGGCCTCGCGCTCCACCCAGCGCTCGGTCGCGGACGCGACCCAGCCGGTGCAGACGGTGTCGCCCCGCTCGGCGTGCACGAGCTCGTGCCAGAGCGAACAGCGCTCCTCCTCGAGGCTGCGCCCGGAGCGCAGGACGATCGCCCGCCGCGAGTGGTAGTAGCGACCCGGCTCGACGATCGGTTGACGCAGCAACACGACGTCGCGCATCTCGCCCAGCACCGACCAGGGGTCAGGCACCCCTGATGCGTCGCTCGATGGCGTCAAGCCGGCTCCTCACGTCGTCGATCAGCGCGAGGACCTCCTCGTCGCTGATCCCTGACCGGGTCCGCGGGCCCGGCGCGGTCACGAAGCCCCCATCCTGCGACTCGGCACTGACAGGGTCGCCCCGGTCGTCCAGCTCCAGCACCTCGAGCACCTTGGCACGCTTGACGTCCTGGACCCCGAGGCCGTCCTCGACGCGCTTCCAGGTGATGGAGGAGATGCGGGCCTCGCGGGCCGCCTGCTCCTTGCTCCAACCCTGGGACATCCGCGCCTTCGCGACCTTTTGTCCCAACCGTGCCAGCTGCTCCGGATTCATGCCTCGTATCTTGCCAGTCACGCACAGTCACCTCTAGTCCTGCTCAGTCACGCCTTGCGCCGTTCCAGCACCGGCGTCTCGCGAACGGCAGTCGGGCGAAGTCCTGTCAAGGTACAGGATTTCCATCCTTTCTGAGGTGACTCCGCTAGAAGTCTTGCCTATCGGGCGCGCCTTGGCTAGTTTTTTTGTCATGTCTGGGGGAGCTGCGTCCAACTCTGTCGTCGAAGTGCACGGATACGCGCTGCGGGTGATCCGCCAAGCGCGCGGCCGGTCGGTGGTCGACCTCGCCAGCTCGCTGGCGGTGGACCGGTCCTACATCCGGCACCTCGAGAACGGCAGCAAGCGCCGGGTGAGCCACGAGGTCTACGCCGGGCTGCTGCGGGAGCTGCTGATCGACGACTACCGCGCGCTCCTGGCCACCGCACCCGCGCGGGGCGCCACCCCGGAGCTGCACATGCGCTCGATGACCGCCCTCTGAGGCCGGCCGACGCTCAGTGCGACGTGGGGCGCCAGACGACGAGGGCCTGCGACCGCCGCATCCGCGGTCGTTCGCCGGCGCGGACGGCGATCACGTCGCCGGTCGGTCCGACCGCGAAGACCCGTGACTGCGCCCGGCTGCCGGAGGAGACCCGGTTGCGCTCCAGCTCGTCGGTGAGTTCCAGGACGCGGTTGCGCAGCGCCGACACCTCGTTCTCGAGCTCGAGGATGCGCTGGATGCCGGCGAGGCTGACGCCCTCTTCCTGCGAGAGCCGCTGCACCTCGCGGAGCAGGGCGACGTCACGCCGGGAGTAGCGGCGGCCGCCCCCGCGGGTGCGCGAGGGACTGACCAGGCCGAGCCGGTCGTACTGCCGCAGCGTCTGCGCGTGCATGCCGGCCAGCGTCGCCGCCACGGAGATGACGAAGATCGCGGCGTCGTCGTCGGCCGAGAAGGACTGGGGGTCAGCCACCGCGGTCACCGCCTCGCGTTCTCGAAGAGCTCGGCCCGGGGGTCGTGGCCCTCGTCGAGCCCCTGCAGGGTCTCGACTGCGGCGAGCGCCTCGTCGGACAACCGCTGCGGCACGACGATGCTCACCTTGGCCATCAGGTCGCCCGGTCGGTCCTTCACGGGGACGCCCCGGCCCTTGATGCGCAGGACACGGCCGCTGGGCGTGCCCGGCGCAACCCGCACCTTCACGCTCGACCCGTCGAGGGTCGGCACGGCGATGGTGGCTCCGAGGGCAGCCTCGGCGAAGGTCACCGGCAGGTCGATGGTGAGGTTGTCCCCTTCGCGGCCGAAGACCGGGTGCTTCTCGACCGCGACCGTGAGGATCAGGTCGCCGGCCGGGGCCCCGGCCTCGCCGGGCTGGCCCTTGCCACGCAGCCGGATCTTCTGCCCGTCCTTCACGCCCGCGGGGATGCGGGTGGTGATCTGACCACCACCGGTGGTGCCCAGTGTGACGGTGGAACCCTCCACGGCGTCCCGGAACGAGAGGCTCGTGCGGGCAGTCAGGTCCGCGCCCTTGCGCGGTCCCTGCGGCGCCCGGAAGCCGGCTCCTCCGTAGGCCGGGCCGCCACCACCGCCGAACATCCCGCCGAGGATGTCCTCGAGGCTCGGCTCACCGCCGCCACCGCCGGTGGAGTGGCGGACGCGGGTGCCACCGCCACCGCCACCGAACATCGAGGAGAAGACGTCGTCGAAGCCACCGGACGCGCCGCCGGGGCCACCCGCGGTGAAGCGGGCTCCGCCCCGAGCCATCTGGCGGACCGCGTCGTACTCGCGCCGCTTCTCGGGGTCGGAGAGCACGGAGTTCGCCTCACCGACGTCCTTGAACCGCTGCTCGGCCGCGGCGTCGCCCGGGTTCTTGTCGGGATGGTGGGTGCGGGCGAGCTTGCGGTACGCCTTCTTGATCGCCGCGTCGTCAGCGTCCTGGGGGACGCCGAGGATGGCGTAGAAGTCCTTCTCGAACCAGTCCTGGCTAGCCACGTCGGCGTCCTCCTCTCGGTGTCGGGGTGCAGGTCTCGTTCCGGGGTGGAGAACCTGCGGTCGGGGTGCTGTCCTCGCTGCTCGCGCTCAGTGTCACTCAGGATCGGCCACGGCGACGCGGGCGGCACGCAGGACCTGCTCGCCGGCTCGGTAGCCGGGCTGGAGCACCTGGACCACGGTGGTCGAGTCGGCCGGCTGCACCGAGCCGTCCTGCGGCCACGCGGTGTGCATCAGGGCCTCGTGCAGGTTGGGGTCGAACTGCTCGCCCGCGGCGCCGTAGCGCTCCAGCCCGAACTTGCCGAGCGTGGACTCGAGCTTGTCGGCGATGGCCGCGAACGGCCCGTCGACGAGGTCGCCGTGCTCGCGGGCGGCATGGATGTCGTCGAGCACCGGGAGCAGCGCCTCGATCACCGACTGGGCGGCGCGCTCCTGCACCACGGCCCGGTCGCGGTCGACCCGACGCTTGTAGTTGACGTACTCCGCCTGGAGCCGCTGGAGGTCGGCCAGCCGTTCCCCCGCCAGCACCGTGTCGGGGTGCAGGTCGGCAGCAGCGGCAGGACCGTCGGCGGCCTGCGGGTCGGCGCCCTCGTCGAGGATGTCGCCCTGCAGGGCCGCCTCGGCGGTGGTGGGCTCGACGGTCTCGTCGGCGCCCACCACCTCCTCGGCACCGTCAGGCTGGTCAGCCCTCGGGGTGTCGGTCACTTCTTCTCCTCGTCGTCCTCGACGACCTCGGCGTCGACGACGTCGTCGTCGGACGCACCCGCGTCGGCGGAGCCGGCGCCGTCGGAGGCCGCGCCGTCACCGGTGGTGCCGGCCTGCTCGGACTCTGCGGCCGCGGCATACATCGCGGTGCCGAGCTTCTGGCTCTCCTCGGAGAGCTTCGAGGTCTTGGCCGAGATGTCCTCGGGCGTGGCGCCCGACTCCGGCTTGAGGGCCTCCTTGAGGTCCGCGAGCGCGGTGTCGACGTCGCCGCGACCGTCGGCCGGGAGCTTGTCGGCGTTGTCGGTGAGGAACTTCTCGGTCGAGTAGACGAGGTTCTCCGCGGTGTTGCGGGCCTCGGTCTCCTCGCGCCGCTTCTTGTCCTCGTCGGCGTGCGCCTCGGCCTCCTTGATCATCCGCTCGATGTCCTCCTTGGCGAGGGCCGAGCCACCGGAGATCGTGATCTTCTGCTCCTGGCCGGTGCCGCGGTCCTTGGCGGACACGTTGACGATGCCGTTGGCGTCGATGTCGAAGGTGACCTCGACCTGCGGCACGCCGCGGGGTGCGGGCGCGATGCCGCTGAGCTCGAAGGTGCCCAGCTGCTTGTTGTGCTGGGCGATCTCGCGCTCGCCCTGGAAGACCTGGATCAGCACGCTCGGCTGGTTGTCCTCGGCGGTGGAGAACACCTCGGAGCGCTTGGTCGGGATCGCGGTGTTGCGCTCGATCAGCTTGGTGAAGAGCCCGCCCTTGGTCTCGATGCCCAGGGACAGCGGGGTGACGTCGATGAGGAGGACGTCCTTGCGCTCACCCTTGAGGACACCGGCCTGCAGGCTGGCGCCGACGGCGACGACCTCGTCGGGGTTGACGCCCTTGTTGGGCTCCTTGCCACCGGTGAGCTCCTTGACGAGCGCGCTCACCGCGGGCATGCGGGTCGAGCCACCGACGAGGACCACGTGGTCGATGTCGGACAGCGCGATGCCGGCGTCCTTGATGACGTTCTGGAAGGGCTGCTTGGTGCGGTCGAGCAGGTCCTTGGTGAGCTGCTCGAACTGGGCCCGGCTGATCGTCTCCTCGAGGTGGATCGGACCGTTCTCGGACATCGAGAGGTACTGCATCGAGACGTTGGTGCTGGTCGAGGAGGAGAGCTCCTTCTTGGCCTGCTCCGCCGCGTCACGCAGTCGCTGCATCGCGATCTTGTCCTTGGACAGGTCGACGCCCGAGGTGTTCTTCACGGTGGTGAGGAGGTGGTTGACGATGCGCTCGTCCCAGTCGTCGCCACCGAGCTGGTTGTCACCGCTGGTCGCGCGGACCTGGATGGTGGAGAAGCCGTCCTCGGGGTCCTTGCCGACCTCGAGGAGGGACACGTCGAAGGTGCCGCCACCGAGGTCGAAGACGAGGATGAGCTCGTCCTCCTTGCCCTTGTCGAGGCCGTAGGCGAGCGCGGCGGCGGTGGGCTCGTTGATGATGCGCAGGACGTTGAGGCCCGCGATCTCGCCGGCCTCCTTGGTGGCCTGGCGCTCGTGGTCGTCGAAGTACGCGGGGACGGTGATGACGGCGTCCGTCACGTCCTCACCGAGGTAGGACTCGGCGTCGCGCTTGAGCTTCTGGAGGATGCGCGCGCTGATCTCCTGCGCGGTGTAGGTCTTGCCGTCGATCTCGGGGGACTTCCAGTCGGTGCCGATGTGGCGCTTGACGGAACGGATCGTCCGGTCGACGTTGGTGACGGCCTGGCGCTTGGCGATCTCGCCGACCAGCACCTCACCGCCCTTGGAGAACGCCACGACGGACGGGGTCGTGCGACCGCCCTCCGCGTTGGCGATGATCGTCGGCTCCCCGCCCTCGAGGACGGCGACGGCCGAGTTGGTGGTGCCGAGGTCGATGCCGACCGCACGTGCCATGGTGAATCTCCTGTTGCCTTGGGGACTGGGCCCGGGTTGAGTTGCCTGCACTCAAGTTAGGAGCCGGTATGCCGCGTGGCAAATCCGGGCGCCAAACTTGCGTTCACTCGACTCAACTTCGTGCGCGCGGAGTGTGTTCCCGGTTCGGCAGACTTTCTTCGGCCGGGCCGCCTCCAGTCTTTGAAGGGTTGACCACACCAGGGCGTGGTCGACCCTTCAAAGACTGGAGGCTCACTCCTCGCCGCGGGCGACGGCGTGCCACTCGGCTGCCGTCTCGCTGCCCTCGCGCAGGACCGCGTCGGGAGCCTGCGGGGCCGGCCAGAGCTGGAGCAGGTAGCGGTCGGGGGCGGTCTCGCCGTCCTCGAGGGTGTCGAGCTCCTGCCCCTCGTCCATCGCGCTGGCGCAGTAACGGGCCCGGTGCCACCCGGCCTGGGGGACCTCGCAGCCGTAGGCGTGGTCGAACGTCGCGATCGTCAGCTCGGGGGTGGTCAGCTCGACCGACACCTCGACGACGTCCTGCCACTCGTCCTCGACCTCCGGGGCGGTCTCGCTCCAGGTCACGACGAGCGGCAGCCCGCCGGTGTGCAGCCCGGTGACCATGCCGAGCTGGTGCGGGACCTGCGCGCCGGCCAGCCCGTTGGCCTGACCTCGGCGCGCGGCGACCAGGTCGTCGGCCTCGTCGGCGCTGCCGTCCGGGTCGGAGTAAAGATCGATGAAGCCGTAGTGCACCTCGACGACACCCGCGAACACCTCGGTCATGCGGCTCAGCCTCCCACTTCTGGCCAGGGGTGCGGCACGGCGGGGCGGTTCGTCCCCCCACACCCCGCACCGCTGGCCAGAAGTCGCCTGCCCTCACCACTTCTGGCCAGGGGTGCGGCACGGCGGGGCGGTTCGTCCCCCCACACCCAGCACGACTGGCCAGAAGTCGCCTGCTCTCAGCACTTCTGGCCAGGGGTGCGGCACGGCGGGGCCGTTCGTCCCCCCACACCCAGCACCACTGGCCAGAGGTCGCCCGGTCTCAGCACTTCTGGCCAGGGGTGCGGCACGGCGGGGCGATTCGTCCCCCCACACCCAGCACCACTGGCCAGAAGTCGCCTGCCCTCACCACTTCTGGCCAGGGGTGCGGCACGGCGGGGCCGTTCGTCCCCCCACACCCAGCACCACTGGCCAGAAGTCGCCTGGCGTCAGGGGGTCTTGCCGGCGAGGAAGGCGGTCAGCGAGTCGCCCCACGCGGCCCAGCCGGCCGGGTTGGGGTGGTAGACCTCGGCCTGCCGGGCGCCCTTGGTGCCGAACCCGACGAAGAACGGGTCGGCCTTCGCCCCGGCGGCAGGCCTGGCGCCCAGCTCGTGGCCGGCGAACACCGTCGCGGCCGAGCGGTCGAGGTAGGTGCGCTCGCGTCCCGGACCCGACGCCCTCACCGCGTCGACGACCTCCTGCTGCATCCTGGTGCCGGCCGACCCCAGCGCACGAACCGCACGGTTGGCGTCGTAGCCACCGGGCTCGACCAGGGGCCGGTCAGGCGCCAGCAGGGGGTAGGTGCGCAGGACGAGCACGGCATCCGGCCGCATCCGCGAGCGCACCTCCACCAGCGCCGCGGTGAGGTCGGTGCGCAGCCGCGGCAGCTCGGCGCGGGCCCGCGAGACTCCGTCGGCACAGCCCCGGTCGTCGGTCCCGGTCCGGAACAGGAAGCACTGCAGGACCAAGCTCCCGAACCCGACGTCGTTGCCGCCCATGGTCAGCACCACGACGTCGGCCGTCCGGTCCACGGCGTCGACCTGGGCCGGCACCGTCGGGCCTCGCGGCTGGGTCAGGTCCGCGACGACCGCCCCGCTGCAGGCGACGTCGACGACGGCAGCCCGCACCGCCGCGGCATACCGGCGTCCCGCGCTGTCAGGAGTGCGGAAGCACGAGTCGACGTAGCCACCCGCTCCGTTGCCTGCGGAGTAGGAGTCGCCGAGCAGCACCACCTTGTCGAGCCGCTCCGGAGGTGTCCCGGTCAGCCGGTCGGCGCCGCCGCGAGAGACCGCGACCGCCAGCCCGGTGGCCGTCGCGACCACGACGACGAGCAGCGGCACCGCCCACCGCGCCCAGCGCCTCACCTGCCCACCTCCTCGTCGTCGCCGCTCCTGCGCAGACGCTACGTCGCGTGGCTGGGCGCCACCTGACCGACTCCGCCGGATGACGGATCCGGACGGGCGTGCCGTGCCGTCACCATGACGGGATGCGCCGGGTCGTGAAGCGGGTGTTGGCTGCGCCGTTCCAGCCGCTCGTCCAGCTGCCCATCGTGCGACGGGTCGCGTTCCACGGCCGGCGGATGGGGGCGGGGCTCGACCTGCACTTCTTCCGGACGCTCGCGCTGTCGCTGCTCGGCTTCGTCGTGCTGGCATCCACGCTCGTCAGCCTGCTCGAGGCGCCCAAGCGGTCGATCCGCGGGTTCGGCGACTCGCTCTACTGGGCCGTCACCACGGTGATCGGCTCCGGCGACGCGAGCTACGTCGAGAGCCCGGGTGGCCAGGTCATCGGCTGGCTGCTCGCCTTCTTCGGGGTCGCGATCGTCGCGGCCCTCACCGCCGCGATCGTCGGCTTCGTCATCGACTTCCTCCTGAAGGAGGGCCAGGGCATGGGTGCCGCCGGCTACCAGGACCACATCGTCGTCTGCGGGTGGAACCCCACCGCCCGCGAGCTCATCGACGAGCTGAGCGGTGACGAGTTCCCCTCGAAGATCGTGCTGCTGCACGAGGCCGAGCACAACCCGGGCGGCATGGGCGTCTACTTCGTGCGGGGCGACGTGACCAGCGCGGAGGACCTCAAGCGGGCCGGGATCGAGGAGGCCGCGGCGGCGATCGTCTTCCCCGCCGACACCTCCAACGACTCCGACATGCGCTCGATCCTCACCGTCCTCGCCATCGAGTCGCTCGCGCCGCAGGTGCGCACCGTGGTCGAGGTCAACAACCCCCGCCACGTCGAGCACTTCGAGCGGGCCAAGGCCGACGAGATCCTGGTGACCTCGCGACTCGCGTCGCGACTGCTGGCCCGATCGGCGCTCTACCCCGGGCTCGCCTCGCTGGTCACCGACATCGTCTCCGGCGGCGAGGGGTCCGAGCTCTACCGGGTCGCGCTGCCCGACGACTACGCCGACCTCACTCCCGACGAGGTCTCCGCCCGGTTGCGCAGCGAGCACCGCGCGACGCTGCTCGCGGTCACGCGTGGCGGGATGCGGGTGACCAACCCGGCGGCCGACTTCCGCCTCGCGGCGGGCGACGGCGCGGTGGTCATCGCGGAGTCGCTCGACGGGCTCGTCCCCGACTCCTGACCACCCGGTATGCCGCGGGGCTCGGCCCGTGAGTGCGCCTCCGCGAGTCGAGAGTGCACGACACGCGGACAGGTGACCTCGTCGGTCAGCGTGTCGCGCACTCTCGACCTGACGGTGCGCTGTCGGTGGCGGGTTCTACCGTGTGCGCCATGGCCGAGAAGCGTTCGTCCCACCTGCGGGTGGTTCCCTCCCCCGTCGCTCCCGCGCGCCCGGCGGAGGCCGCAGCGGCGGACACCGACCCAATCGCCGGCACGGGGACCACCGTGAGCTACTGGGCCGAGCTCCAGGCGCTGCGCGACGAGCGGCGTCGGCTGCGGACCGGTCGGGTGGCCGGGTGACCCGACCGCTCGGATAGCGTCGCCGCGTGGACGACCGGCTCTTCGCGCGCACCGTCGCGGACCTGACCGCCCACGACCCCGACCTCGCCGCGCTGGTGGCGGCGCACGGCATACCTCCGCTGTGGTTGCGGCCACCCGGCTTTCCCAGCCTGGTGCTGTTCATCCTCGAGCAGCAGGTGTCACTGGCGTCCGCCGCAGCCGCCTACCGCAAGGTGCTCGAACGGCTTGGCGCGATGGAGCCGGCCGCGCTCCTGGCGGCCACCCCCGAGGAGCTGCGCGCGGACGGGGTGTCGCGCCAGAAGGACCGCTACCTGCGCGCGCTGGCGTCCGCGGTCGTGGGCGGCGAGCTCGACCTGCCCGGGCTGGCCGACCTGTCCGACGACGAGGTGCGGCGCGCGCTCACCGCGCTGCCGGGCATCGGGCGCTGGACCGCCGACGTCTACCTCCTCGCCTGCCTCGGACGACCCGATCTCTGGCCGGTCGGCGACCGCGCCCTCCAGGTCGCCGCCGCCGAGGCCCTCGGCCTCGACGAGGTGCCCGACCAGGCCGGGCTGGAGCTGCTCGGCGAGCGTTGGCGACCGCACCGTTCGACGGCCTCGCGCCTGCTCTGGCACGGCTACCTCGTGCGCCGTGGCCGCACCGAGACGCCCTTGATCACCCTCGACTGACTGGGCCGCGCAAAACGGCGATTGCGTGGACTTCCGCCCGGCAATTGCTGGGCGGACGGGGACGCAACTGCCGTATTGCGGGGAAAGACCGGAGGGGGTCAGGGGGCCGTGAGCTCGCGGGCCAGGGCGGGTGGCATGTAGTCGTAGCGGACGAAGCTGCGGGTGAAGCTGCCGGTGCCGTGCGAGACCGACCGCAGGTCGACCGGGTAGCGAGCCAGCTCGTGAGCGGGGACCTCGGCGTGGATCACGGTGCGGCCGGCGACCTCGGCCGGCTCGGTGCCGTGCACCTGACCACGACGCCCTCGCAGGTCAGCCAGGACCCCGCCGACGGCGTCGTCGCCGACCTCGATGTGCACCTCGTCGACCGGTTCGAGCATCGCCACCGTCGAGTCGTTGGCCGCCTCGCGCAAGGCCATCCCGGCGGCGGTCTGGAAGGCCATGTCCGAGGAGTCGACCGAGTGGGCCTTGCCGTCGACGAGCGTGATCCGCACGTCCACGACCGGGTAGCCGGCCAGCACCCCCTTCTCGAGCTGGTGCCGTGCGCCCTTCTCCACCGACGGGATGAAGTTGCGGGGCACTGCGCCACCCACGACCTTGTCGACGAACTCGATCCCGGCGCCACGCTCGAGCGGCTCGATCTCGAGGTGGCAGACCGCGTACTGGCCGTGCCCCCCGGACTGCTTCACGAGCCGGCCCTGCACCTTGGTCGGCCGCACGAACGTCTCACGCAACGAGGTGCGGACCGGTTCGACCTCGACAGCCACGTGGTAGCGGGAGTCGAGCGTGCCGATCAGCTGGTCGACGTGCGCCGGACCCATGGCCCACAGCACCAGCTGGTGGGTCTCGGCGTTGTGCTCGAGGCGCATCGTCACGTCCTCGGCGACGAGGCGCTGGAGTGCGCTGGCGAGCTTGTCCTCGTCACCCTTGGACTTGGCGTGGATCGCCACCGGCAGCAGCGGGTTGGGCAGCAGCCAGGGCTCCACCAGGGCCGGCTTCTCCTTGCGGGACAGGGTGTCCGAGGTCTCCGCGCCCGCCAGCTTGGCGACCACGACCACGTCGCCGGCGATGCCCGCGGAGCGGGGTCGGGTCTCGTCACCGACCGGGGCGGCGAGCGGGCCGATCCGTTCGTCGTCGGTGTCGTGGTCGGCGTGCTCGTCGACGAGGTGGCTCGCGAAGTGCTGGAGGTGACCCGAGATGTGCACCGGCTCGTCAGGTCGCAAGGTCCCCGAGAAGACCCGCACCAGCGACTGCCGACCGACGAACGGATCGGTCGTCGTGTGGACCACCTCGGCCACGAGCGGCCCGGCCGGGTCGCACGTCACGGCGCCGAAGTCGCCGCCCGCGGGGGTGTAGACGGTCGGCACCGCGGCGCCGACCGGTGAGGGAAAGCCCTTCTCGCACAGCTCCAGGAGCGCCTCGACCCCGACGCCGTTCGGTGCGTGGGTGGGCAGGACCGGGAAGAACCGTGCGGTCGCGATCGCCAGTCGCAGGTCGGCGGAGACCGCCTCGGTGTCCACCTCCTCACCCCCCAGATAGCGCTCGAGGAGCCCTTCGTCCTCGGACTCCTCGATCACCGACTCGATCAGCTCGCCGCGCTGGGCGTCGATCAGCTCGCCCTCGTCGGTGGTGGGCTCGCGGTCGACGTCACCACCTCCCGACCGCTCGGTGACGGTGCGCCGCAACAGGTTCAACAGACCGGTGACCGTTCCGTCGACGATGAGTGGCAGCGCCAGCGGCTCCGCGTCGCCGAACGCGCGTTGGCACCCGTCAACGGTCGACTCGAAGTCCGCCCGCGCCTGCTCGAGCCGCGTGACGGCGACCGCCCGCGGCATACCGAGCACATCGCACTCGCGCCACAGCAGCCGGGTCGGTTCGTCGACCCCGTCCGCGGCGGACACGACGAAGACCGCGGCGTCGGCGGCCCGCAGGCCGGCGCGCACCTCGCCCATGAAGTCGGGGTGGCCTGGGGTGTCGAGCAGGTTGAGGGTCACCTCCCCGCTCGGGATCGAGGCGGCGGTGAGCGACAGCGTCGCCGCGAGATCGCCTCCTTCACGAGCGCGGCGGCCCGGGATCCGGGCCGCCACGAGTTGCTCGAACAGTGCCGTCTTGCCGGCCCCGCTCGCTCCCACCAGGACCACGTTGCGGATCTGCTCCGGTGCGGAGGGCCCCGCGGCGTCGCTGACACGGTTCATGGGCTCACCCTGCTCCCGTCGCCAGCGCGCCGCAAGGGGTCTCGTCGGGGCCTGAGCCTGCCGCGAAGTTCGACAGTCCCGATGAGACAGAGATCAGCGGACGAACAGCGCGACAGCCAGGGGCACCAGGCTGGCGACGACGACCAGCCCGTCCGCCGGTCGCCACGGCGCGGTGGCCGCCCACGTGCGTCGGTATGCCGTGGCGAAGCCCCTCGCGTCCATGGCCACCGCGAGCGCGGCGGCGGCTTGCAGGGACCGGACGAGCATGCCGATGGTGAGCGCCCACGCCTCGCGGGCCAACGACACCGCAGACCTGCGCGAGGGGCCGATGCCGCGCACCCGACGGGCGCGGGCGATCTCCGACCAGATCTCGCCGAACGTGTGGATCCGTTGCAGCGCAGCGGAGAGCGCGACGACCGGTCGGGCCGGGAGGTGCAGCCGCTGGGCCAGGTGGTCGCCCAGAGCATCCGCGTCGATGTGGGGCACCAGCACCGCGGACGGGAAGACGATGATGAGGACGCGCAGGGCCGCGGTGGCTGCGAGGCCGACGTCGTGACCCCCGAGCAGCCAGGTCGACCAGGCGACCGAGACCGACGCGACCAGCCCGGGTGAGAGCCTCAGCAGGACCGCCCGCAGCCGTCCGCGTGGGCGCGGCCCGCTCCCGGTCGAGGTCAGGCCGACCAGGGCCAGGAGCACCTGCGTGCCGAGGACGGCGAGGCTGACCTGCCAGTGCGGCGAGACGATCCCGGCCGGCACCGCGAGCATGGCGCCCAGCAGCAGCGACAACGGACCTGCGTGCGCGACCAGTGGGCGGCGCGCCGCGGGCTCGGTGGGCGGCTGCGCCGGCCGGGTGAGGGTCGTCACCCGGTCGGCCGCGGCGACCACCGCATCGTCATGGGTGGACACGACCACGGCCGAGCCGGCGTCGCGCAGCGTGTCGAGGATCCCCGTCACCGCCGCCCAGGTGAGGCGGTCCTGCCCGACGGTGGGTTCGTCGGCCAGCAGGACGGCGGGCTGGTGCACCACTGCGGAGGCCATCGCGAGACGACGCTGCTCACCTCCGGAGAGGTGGCGCGGGTCGGCGTTCTCGAGGTGGGCGAGGCCGAGGAGGTCCAGCAGCGCCCGGGCGCGGGACAGCGCCTCGGACTCGACCAGCCCGACCGCACGCGAGGTCGTCATGACCTCGTCGAGGACGGTGTGGGCGACGATCGTCGAGCTGGCCCACTGCGGCACCCACGCCAGCCGTTCGGCGAGGTCGGTGGTCGACCAGCGGCGCGGGTCCCGCACGTCGTCGACGGCGAGGTCGGGGTGTGCTCGCACCTGGCCGCCGTCGACGGCCAGGAGCCCACCCAGGGCGAGCAGGAGGGTCGACTTGCCCGAGCCGCTCGGACCGACCAGCGCCTGCAGCTGCCCGGCCCGGGCGTCGAGGTCCTGATCCTGCACGGCGACCGTGGTACGGCTCGACCCGTCGAGCCGTCGAACGGTCCTGGTCACGGTGACCGAGCGCCCCTGGTCGGCGACGATGTTGGCGCCGAGCACCGCTGCCCCGAACGTCCCGACCGGCACCCTCCGCGGTGTCGGGTCCGGTCGCCCGGGCACCCAGATCCCCTGCGCCACCAGCTCGTCCCCGCGTTCGTCGAGCACCCGCTGAGGCGGGCCGTCTGCCGTGACCCGACCCACCGTGTCGAGCACGACGAGACGGTCGGCGAAGTCCAGCCACGGACCGAGCCGGTGCTCCACCACCACCGTGGTGAGGCGTCGGGCCCGGACGGCCACCTCGACGCTGGCCCGGACCGAGGCAGCACTCTCGGGGTCGAGCATGGCGGTGGGCTCGTCGAGCAGCAGCAGGGTCGGCTCGAGCGCCAGCGCACCGGCCAGCGCGAGCCGCTGTTGCTCCCCGCCCGACAGCGCGCTGGTCGGGGTGTCCGTCGGCATCCCGAGCCGCACGGCGGCCAGCGCCGCGGCGACGCGCGCGGGCATTTCCGCCCGCGGCACACCGATGTTCTCCAGGCCGAACGCGACGTCCCGGCCGATCGTCGCGGACACCACGCCGGCACCCGGTTCCTGGAGCACCAGGCCCACGGCGCCGGCCCGGTCGCCCGGGGGCGCGCCGTCGAGGCGCACCGTCCCCGCGAGCTCGCCGGCGTCGGCGGTCCCGAGGACACCGGCGAGCCCACGCAGGAGCGTGGACTTGCCGGCGCCGCTCGGGCCCACGAGCAGGACGCGCTGACCCGGCGGCAGGTCCAGTGACAGGTCGGCCAGGACCGGCGACCGCCGACCGTACGGTCGCCAGGTCAGCCCGTCGACGACGACGTGACCCGGCCGCTCCGGGACGGGTGGCGCGTCAGACAGCGCCGCGCTCCCTGACTTCCTGCCCGGCGGGGAAGGCGCCCAGACCGCCAGCCCGGGCGAGCGCCTTGGTCAGGGCCCAACCACCCGCGCCGGCGACGACGGCACCCGAGACGACCATGATCGCGCCGTACGCGAGCTTCCAGCCGAACGACCAGTCCTTGGTCCAGGTGAACCACTCGTAGACGGCTTCGAGCGGTGCGGCGAGCGCACCGGCGAACACGGCGGCCCCGAGCCCGAAGGCGCCGTAGCCGAAGACCAGGAAGGCGGCCTCCGCGCCCAGCCCCTGGAGCAGGCCGCTCAGCAGCCCGCTGGCACCGTAGGTGTTGCCGATCAGCATGGCCACGAGCGCGGCGACGAACTCGCAGAACAGCGCGGCGCCGGGCCGCCGGATGACCAGGCCGCCGACCACACCGGCCAGGAACCACGGCCCGGCGAAGAGCCCCCACAGGGGCTGGAACCCGAAGCTGAGCCCGCTCACGAACGGGCTGTTGTAGAACGCGTCGTAGCCCCAGTAGGCGACGCCGAACGCGACGGCGAGGAAGGTCACCGTCAGCAGGTCGACGGTGCGCCAGCCGAACAGCGGTGCGGTCGCCCGGATGCTCCCGCGCCGGGCGGGCGCCGAGGGGACGCCGGCCGAGGCGGCCGGGTCGGCCGGGGTGGTCGGGGTGGTGGTCTCGGCCGAGCCGGCCGGGGTGTTGGTGGTGCTCATGTGTTCTTCTCCCGTGGAATCCGGTGGATACCTCGGGGAGACAGCTGCCGGGACGAGGGGCACCTGTGGTGGCGCACTCGCCCGACAGGTGTCTGAGATCTCGACTCCCTACGCCGGTGCGAACCGGATCAGGTGTGAGGGTCTGCGGTCTCCCGCACTCTCAGCGCTCGCGCGCTCCCCTGTCGTTACGCGTCGAAGACTACTCCCTCGTGTGACAGGGTGGAGCCGCAGGTGAGTGGGAGTTTGGCGCGCCCCGCCCGTGGGCAGGACGTCACCAGCCCCGATCAGCAGCCGACAGGACGGAGACGGACGACATGGGACCACTGGTGTGGAGAGTGCTCGGGACCGGGTCCGCGATCCTCGCGGGTGTCGTCGCCAACAAGCTCGTCACGACGGCGTGGAAGAAGGCCGGGCGCGACGCGGTGGTCGACCCGCGTGACCCCCGCACCCCGTGGAAGGACGCCATCGCCTTCGCCGCCCTCACCGGCCTGGCCGCGGGCGCAGCCAAGGTCATCGCCACCCGCAAGGCGGCCGAGTACTACCAGAAGTCGGCCGGCCACCTGCCTAAGGCCATGCAGGAGGGCGACGCCTGATTCGGCCCCTCCGCCGTGAGGGCCGGTCCCGGCCCTACAGGTCGAGAGCGCGCGCGATCGGCACACCTGCCCGGTAGGACAGGTGCACGTGCGAGGGCGCGTCGAGCATCGTCAGGTCGGCCCGCGCGCCGACCTCGATGCGCCCGATGTCGTTGCGCCGCAGCGATTTCGCCGAACCGACGGTGGCCGCCAGGACTGCCTCACCGGGCGTCAGACCCATCTCCCGCACGGCGAGCGCGATGACGAACGGCATCGACGACGAGTAGCAGGTGCCCGGGTTGCAGTCGGTCGCGAGCGCGATCGAGACCCCTGCCCGGAGCAGCCCCGCGGCATCGGGGTAGGGCGAACGGGTCGAGAACTCCACGCCCGGCAGCAGGGTGGCCACCGTGGTGTCGGAGGCGCCGACCAGTGCCTCGATGTCGGCGGCGGACAGGAAGGTGCAGTGGTCGACACTGGCCGCGCCGAGCTCGACGGCGAGCCGCACCCCCGGCCCGTGCCCGAGCTGGTTGCCGTGCACCCGCAGCCCGAGGCCGGCCTGCCGCCCGGCCACCAGCACGGAGCGCGCCTCGTCCTCGGTGAAGGCGTGCTGCGAGTGCGGCTCGCAGAAGACGTCGACCCACTTCGCGTGCGGAGCGGCCGCGGCCAGCATCGGCCCGGTGACCAGCTCGAGGTATGCCGCGCGGTCGCCCGCGTGCTCGGGGGGCACCACGTGCGCGCCGAGGAAGGTCGTCTCGGGGGTGTGCTCCCGGGCGATGCGCAGGGCTCGCGCCTCGTCCGCCACGGTGAGTCCGTAGCCGCTCTTGATCTCGACGGTAGTGGTGCCCTGCGCTCGCATCTCCGCGACCCGGGCAGCCACCAGCGCACGCAGCTGGTCGTCTGACGCCGCGCGCGTCGCCGCGACGGAGACCCCGATCCCGCCACCGTCGTAGGGGGTGCCGGCCATCCGGGCAGCGAACTCGTCACCACGGTCACCGGCGAAGACGAGGTGGGCGTGGGAGTCGACGAAACCCGGGAGCACCGCGCGACCGTCGACGTCGACGACGCGGTCGGCGGCCGGAGCCTGCGCCGCCGGCCCCACCCAGGCGATCAGACCGGCCTCGACGACGACCGCGGCGTCATGCCGCAGGCCCAGGCCGTCAGGGGTGCTGCCGTCGCAGGTCACCAGCTCGCCGATGCCGGTGACGAGGGTGCTGCCGAGCTCCTGGGAGTCGGTGGTCGCGCTCACTGGTGGTCCCGCACGTCGGCGAGTGCCCTGCCGAGCAGGGCCGCCACGTCGCCCAGGCGGTGCCGCCCCGACTCCACGACGGCCTGCCCACCGACCACGACCGTGTCGACGTCGGATCGCGTTGCGCTGTAGAGGATCTGGCCGGCCTTGGCGCCCGTGGTGTTGACCGTGTCGGTGCGGACGACGACGAAGTCGGCCGCCGAGCCGTCCGCGATCGTTCCGGCGTCGGACCAGCCGAGGCTGCGGTAGCCGTCGACGGAGGCGGCGGTCATCAGCTCGTCGGGGGTGAACCGGCCGCGCTCGTTGCTCGCGAGCCGCTCGTGCATCTCCAGCCCCCGGACCTCCTCGAACGGGTCGATGACCGCGTGCTGGTCGGAGCCGAGCGAGATCCGCGCACCGGCCTCCACGAGGGCACGGGCCGGGCCGATCCCGTCGGCGAGGTCGCGCTCCGTGGTGGGGCAGAAGCACGCCGTCGAGGCGGACCCACCGAGCAGCTCGATGTCGTGGTCGCTCAGGTGCGTGGCGTGCACCGCGCTGAACCGCTCGCCGAGCAGGCCCGCCTCGTCGAGCAGCTCGGTGGGAGTGGCGCCGTAGTACATCTGGGTGGCGAGGTTCTCGGCCGGTTGCTCGCTGACGTGGGCGTGCACGGTCCGGCCCCGGGTGACCTCGGCCATCGCCCGCAGCGCGTCGCGGGGGACCGCCCGGACCGAGTGCACGGCCGACCCGATGCGGGTCGTCGCGTCGGGGCTGAGCGCGGCGACGCGCGCCGCCCAGCGGTCGACGTCGCCGTCGGTGAAGCGGCGCTGCACCTCGTCGAGCGGGAGGTGCCCGTCACCCGACAGACCGCCCGCGAGGTAGCAGGTGTCGAGCAGGGTAAGCCGCAGGCCGGCCTCCTTCGCCGCCTCGACGAGAGCGGTGCCCATCGCGTTGGGGTCGGCGTACGGCCGCCCGGAGACGTCGTGGTGCAGGTAGTGGAACTCGCCCACGACCGTCGTGCCCGACAGCACCATCTCGGCGAACACCGCACGGGCGAGCGCGAAGTAGGTGTCGGGCGTGAGGTGCCGCGTCACGGCATACATCTGCTGGCGCCAGGTCCAGAAGTTGCCGCCGTCACCGTGGGTGCGGCCGCGCAGCGCGCGGTGGAAGGCATGGCTGTGCGCGTTGGCGAGGCCGGGCAGGACCACGCCGTGCAGGCGCACGTCGCCGGCCTCGGCCCGGGCGTGCCGGTGCACGGCGGCGAAGTGGCCGTCGGTCACGTCGAACCGCACCCCGGTGGCCAGGCCCGTGGGGAGCCAGGCGTGCTCGGCCCAGTAGGTGGTCGGGCCGGCGGTCACGCGGGATCCCCGGCGAGGTCCTCGAGCACGGCGGTCAACGCGGCGACGCCCTCGAGGCAGTCGGACGTCTCGGCGAACTCCTCCGGGGAGTGCGAGACGCCGGTGGGGTTGCGGACGAAGAGCATGGCGGTCGGGATGCCGGCGTTGGCGAGGATGCCGGCGTCGTGACCGGCCCCCGTGCCCAGGACGGGTATGCCGCCGAGCCGGGTGCCCAGCCGCGCGCTCAGCGAGGCGTCGAACGGGGTGGACGGCGTCCACGACTCCTGGGTGATCTTGCCGCCGGACTGCTCGACCATGGCGGTGATGTCGGAGACCGCTCGGCGGACGGCGCGCGGGCTCGCACCCCGCGCGTCGAGCCAGCCGGTGACCGCGCTGGGGATCGCGTTGACCCCGCCCGGCGTGACGGCGACCTTGCCGATGGTGGCGACGCAACCGTGCGTGATGGCGGCCTCGCGGGCGGCCAGCACCGCCGCGGCATACCCGAGCATCGCGTCGTGGCGGTCCTCGAGCCTGGTGGTGCCCGCGTGGTTCGCCTCGCCGACGAAGTCGAGGCGCCACCGGCCGTGCGGCCAGATGTCGCTGCCCACCGCGACGGGGTGGTCGAGGTCGACCAGGCCGCGGCCCTGCTCGACGTGCAGCTCGACGAAGCTGCCGACCCGGCGCAGGGCGTCGTCGTCACGCCCGATCTGGTGGGGGTCGCGGCCGGCCCTCTTGAGCGCCTCGGCCATCGTCGTGCCGTCGGCGTCGGTCAGGCTGCGCGCACGCCGCGCGGTCATGGCTCCGGTGATGACGCGGGAGCCCGCGCAGGCGACACCGAAGCGGGCCCCCTCCTCGTCGACGAAGTTGACGACACCGATCGGCTTGGCCGGCTCGAAACCGTTGCTGCGCAACGAGTCCACCGCGGCCAGGGCGCTCACGACCCCCAACGGCCCGTCGAACGCCCCGCCGTCGGGGACGCTGTCGAGGTGGGAACCGGTGACCACGCCCTTCGCACCGCGGGATGCCGCCGCGTCGGGGTCACCCCACCAGGCCCACTGGTTGCCCATCCGGTCCTCGGTGAGGTCCAGCCCGCGCGCAGCGCACTCGGCGGCGAACCACTCGCGCAGGTCGTGGTCCTCGCGCGTCCACGCGAACCGCCGGTAGCCGCCGCTCTGGGCGCTGCGTCCGACCGGCTGCAGGTCGGACCACATCGACTCGAAGCTCACGGCGTCCTCTCCAGCTCTGCGCACCACCGACGGCGACGCCCACGCGACGCACTGCTCAACCGGCACCGAGACCATTCCACACCAGGGTGGGCCGGCGCACGGCAGGAGTCAGGTCAATGCGTCTCGGATCCCAGACCGAGCAGGGGTGGGTCAGCCGACGAACTTCACCCCCGAGAAGGTCTTGGCGTAGTCGGGGTACGACGTCTTGGTCCACGGCGCGTAGATCCGGGTCGAGATGGTGCCGGCGGCCGGGTCGATGTCGAGCAGTCGCACCGGGTTGCTCGTCTTGTCGTGGAAGCACTGCAGGAACGAGTAGACGGTGTTCCCGTGGACGCCGACGTCGGTGCGGGTCGCCTGCACCCCGACGTGTCCGGAGAAGACCATCTTGATGTTCGGGTACTGCGAGACGAGGTTGTCCCACAGGTACTTCGGTGAGGTGGAGCCGTAACCGCCGTTGTCACCCATGATGCTTCCGTCGCCGCTGAGGTAGGCGTGGGTCTGGATGATCACGTTGTGCTGCGGGTGCTCCTCGACCACGGTGCGAGCCCACGACACGACGTCGGGGCGGGCCCACAGCTCGAGGGTCAGCACCAACCAGCGGTGCCCACCGGCGGAGAAGGTCGAGAAGATGTTGTCGACCTTGCCGGGCTCGTAGGCGCCGCCGACCGAGCCGTAGCGCCCGGCGGTGAAGGTGCCGTTGAACTCCTCGGTGTGCCGCACCAGGTAGTCGGACCGGCACTCGCTCGCGGGGAAGCGGGTCTTGCACTCCGGGTTGTACATGTAGGCGGAGCCGCCGTAGCCGGTGCTGCCCTGGACGCCGTTCCAGCCCACCGCCCGGGTGTCGTGGTTGCCGATCGCCATGGCGTAGGGGAGCCCAGCGTCCTGGATGGTCTGCATCGCGGTGCTCGCGACCTGGAACTGCGACGGCACCAGCCAGCCCCAGTTGGTGACGTCGCCGGAGCTGCCGACGAACTTCAGGTCGAGGTCGTCCTTGTTCTCGGCGAGCCAGCGGGTGCGCTGCTCGAACCGGTCGTAGTAGGGACCGGCGGAGGTCTCGTCCTGGGTGTCGGGGAGCCAGGCGAGGCCGAAGCTGCCGTCCGGGGTCGGGTCGGGCGGCAGCGGTGGGGTCGTGGTGGTGGTCGTCGTCGGCGGCGTGGTCGTCGTGGTGGTGGTCGTGGGCTGCGTGGTCGTCGTCGACGTGGTCGTGGTGGTGGGCTGCGTGGTGGTGGTCGGCGGGACCGTGGTGGTGGTCGTCGTCGACGTGGTCGTGGTGGTGGGCTGCGTGGTCGGGGTCAGTGTCGTCGTGGTGGTGGGGTCGGTGATCGTCGTCGTGGGGACCGTCGTCGTGCTGGTCGAGCTCGAGCTGCTGGTCGTGCTGGTGCTGCTCGTGGGGGTGGAGGGTGTCGCGGTCGGCAGCGTGGAGGTGCTGGTGGGCGGGGTCACCGGGTCGGGGGCCGCCGCCCAGTAGCTCGGACCGAGGTCCTTCCAGCCCTGCGCCACGAGCGCGGCCTTGCCCTCCGCGGTCGCCGCAGTGCGGTGCCGGATGCCGTTGACGAAGGTGTGCACCGCGACGCACCCGAGCCGCCGTCCGGCCGAGGCGTAGAACCAGGTGCCCTGGTCGCGGTAGCCGGACGCCACGACGGCGTCCAGCTCGGGCCCGGCGGGCAGCATGCGGAAGTCGGCACCACCGGGCTTGTAGAGCCGGTGGATGCCGACGAGACCGCGGCGCGAGTCCCACGCGGCCTTGTAGACGACCCCCGGGTCGACGGTGTAGCCGTACCGCTGCGCGGCGTTGTCGGCCTCCTGCTTCCAGGTGGTGTCGATCGACAGGGAGGTCTCCGGGTTGACCCGCTGCAGCACGGGGACGGTCATCGCCCCACAGCTCACCGAGTCGGCCCAGGCCGGTGCCGTCAGCCCCGCCAGCAGCGACGCTCCGACCAGTCCCAGGGCCATCCCGCGGCGGATGCGGCGGAGACGACGGACCCTGCGGGCACGGTGGATCCGGCTGACGTGACGACCCATTTCACACACCTCTCGGAGCACAAGTTTTCGAGGAGTATCACGAAATGGTCACGATGGGGACCCCCACAAGGGTGATTTCCCGGGACCTACCATGACGACATGACCGACGAGGCCACACCCACCGAAGGCGAACAGCGGGCTTCGGCAGCACTCGCAGCAAGCGGCATCGAGCACCGGATCACCCGGCACGGTCGGGTCGGCTCGCTGGAGGAAGCCGCCGCCGCCCGGGGTGTCGAGCCCCGCGACATCATCAAGACCCTCGTGGTGCGCCGGGCCGAGGACGACTACCTGTTCGTGCTGGTGCCGGGCGGCAGGGAGATCTCCTGGCCCAAGCTGCGCGCCCTGCTCGGCGTGAACCGGATGTCGATGCCCGATGCGACCGTGGCCAGGCAGGTGACGGGCTACGAGCGGGGCACGATCACGCCGTTCGGCTCGACCACCCCCCTCCCCGTGGTGGCCGACGCCACCGTCACGGGCCGCCTGGTGTCGATCGGGGCCGGGGCACACGGCGTGGCCGCGACCGCCCAGGCCGACGACGTGGTGCGCGCCCTCGGCGCCGAGGTCGCCGACGTCACGGACCTCACCGAGGTCAGCGGGTCTGGAGGCTGACGCCTAGGGGCGCGCCCACCGCATGCCGGTGATCGTCGCCGAGTACGGGTAGACCTCCTCGACGTCCTGCTGCCCCACCGGTCTCGAGCGGTCGAAGCTCGACCGCACCTGGGTCGTGATGGTGCCCTTCGCGGTGTCGACGGTGACGATGCGGACCGGGTTGGTGTCGGGCGCGTGCATGGCCTGGAGGAACATCGCGACCGGGTGCCCGTCCGCCGCGGGGGTGGAGCCGGAGACGACCTGACCGGTGTGCCCCGAGAAGGTCATGACGACGTTGGGGTAGCCCTTGAGCGCGTCCCACAGCTGCGTCGGGGTGGTCGCCCCGTAGCCGCCGTTGGTCGTCGAGATCGACCCGTCGCCTTCGAGGAACATGTGGGTCAGGACGATGACGTTGTGGTGCGGGTGCGAGGCCACGACCTGCTTCGCCCAGTCGACGATGCCCGGCCTGGGCCAGATCTCGAGGCTGAGGACCAGCCAGTCGTCCCCACCGGCCCGGAAGGTGCGGAAGCCGTTGTCGGAGCGGCCGGGCTCCGCCAGCCCTTCGAAGCCGAAGTAGGACGGCGGGTAGTAGGTGTTCCAGAGCGTGGTGTCGCGCACCGTCACCGCGGTGTCCGCGCCGGGACAGGCCGACCCGCCCTCGCAGACCGCCGCGGTGTCGTGGTTGCCGGGGGCGGCGATGAACGGGATCCCGGCAGCCGCGAGCGCCCTGAACCGCGTGCTCATGCTGACCCACTGCTGGTGGTCGGGGGTGTCCCAGTCCTGCACGTCCCCGCTGTGCAGCACCCACTGCAGGTTGAGCTGCCCACGGTGCGCGACCAGCCACGCGTTGCGCTTGTCGGTGCGCGGGTCGTCGGCCCGCACCTCGGGCTGGGTGTCGGGGATGACCGCGAACGAGAACGTCGTCGCCGGGTCCTCGACCGCGGGCAGCGGCTCCGCGGTCGGCTCCGTCGTCGGCTCCGGCGTCGGGGCGGCACCCGTGGTCGGTGTGATCGCCGTGCTCGCCGGTGGTGGGCTGCTGGCCGGGGCGGGCGAGCGGGTCGGCGTCGTGCAACCGGCCAGCGACCCGACGAGGGCGCACACCACGGCACCGCGAGCGAGAAGCCCTCGCCCCACCGCCCTGCGCCCCATCGACAGTCACCTCACGCCGTCGCACCGCCCCGTGCCTCGAGCGTATGCCGGGTGGCCACCACCCGGCATACGTCGTCCGGTGGAGGACCGGATCTCCCGCGACGGGGAGGCGACGCGGTCAGCGCACCCAGCGCATGTTCGTGATGGTGGAGGTGTAGGGGTGGATCGTGACCACGTCCTGCCGGCCGACCGGCTTCGAGGCGTCGTAGTTGGACCTGATCTGGGTGCGAAGGGTGCGCTTGACGACGTCGACCGTGACGATCCGCACCGGGTTGGTGTAGCGGGCGTGCATGGCCTGCAGGAAGGTCGCCACCTTGTGCCCGTCGACCCCGCGGGCGGCGATCGAGGAGTTGATGACCTGGCCGACGTGACCACTGAAGACCATGACCACGTTGGGGTAGTCGTCGAGGGCAGCCCACAGGACCTTGGGCGAGGTCGCGCCGTAGCCCCCGGTGCTGGTGGAGACCGTGCCGGTGGAGGTGAGGAAGGCGTGCGTCACGACGATGACGTTGTGGTGCGGGTGCGTGGCGACGACGCTGCGCGCCCAGGAGACCACCCCGGCGCGCGGCCACAGCTCGAGGTCGAGCACCAGCCACCTCAGTCCACCCGCGGAGAAGGTGCGCCAGCCGTTGTCGGACTTGCCGGCCTCGTACACCCCCTGCATCCCGAAGCGGGATGGTGGGTAGTACGCGTTCCAGGTGGTGGTGTCGCGGAGCGTGACGCTGGTCGGGGCCCCCGGGCACGCGGAGCCGCCGGGGCACACCGCGGCGGTGTCGTGGTTCCCGGGTGCGGCGAGGAACGGCAGCCCGGCCGTCGTGAGAGCGCTCAGCCGCGTGCTCGTGGTGGCGAACTGCTCGTGCCCCGGGGTGTCCCAGTTCTGCAGGTCGCCACTGTGCAGCACCCAGCGCAGGTCGAGCCTGGCGCGGTTCTGCACCAGCCACGAGATCCGCTTGGCCATGCGCGGGTCGCTGCTCACCACCTCGTCCTGGGTGTCCGGCATGACGGCGAAGGAGAAGACGGTGTCGACGGAAGCCGCCCGGGCCGGGGCCGGCGGGACCAGCGCGCCCGGTCTGAGCACGGCCGGGTCACCCGGGGGCGGGACCACCGCGGCCGGGGCCAGGACCGCCCCGGCCGGTGCGCCGGCAGCCGAGCCCTCGACCGTCATGGGCGAGAGGCCGACGGCGACCAGGGCACCCAGCACGAATCTTGTCTTCCGGCCCGGTTGCACACGTCCTCCCACCGTTGCCCCTGTTTGTTCGTTGTACTCCTCTGGGGGGCGTGGCGGCAACCGGTCCTGCCGGGGTGGGTCAGCCCTCGCGCATCGGGATGCGGACGCCCTGCTCCTGCGCGGTTCGCTCGGCGATCTCGTAGCCGGCGTCCACGTGCCGGATGACACCCATCGCCGGGTCGTTGGTGAGCACCCGCGCGAGCTTCTGGGCGGCGAGCTCGGTGCCGTCGGCGAGCGAGACCTGACCAGCGTGCAGCGACCGCCCGATGCCGACGCCGCCGCCGTGGTGGATCGAGACCCAGCTGGCGCCCGAGCTGGTGTTGACGAGCGCGTTCAGCAGCGGCCAGTCGGCGATCGCGTCCGAGCCGTCGAGCATGGCCTCGGTCTCGCGGTAGGGGCTCGCGACGGACCCCGTGTCGAGGTGGTCGCGACCGATCACGATCGGGGCGCTCACCTCGCCGGTGCGGACCAGCTCGTTGAAGGCGAGGCCGGCCTTGTCGCGCTCGCCCTGACCGAGCCAGCAGATCCGGGCGGGCAGGCCCTGGAAGGCGATCCGCTCCTGGGCGCCCTTGATCCACTTGTGCAGTCGCTCGTTGTCCGGGAAGAGGTCGAGCACGGCGCGGTCGGTCGCGGCGATGTCCTTCGGGTCACCGGACAGGGCGGCCCAGCGGAACGGGCCCTTGCCCTCGCAGAACAGGGGGCGGATGTAGGCCGGGACGAACCCCGGGAACTCGAAGGCACGGTCATACCCACCCTGGCGGGCCTCGTCACGGATCGAGTTGCCGTAGTCGAACACCTCGGCACCGGCGTCCTGGAACTCGACCATCGCCTGCACGTGCTTGGCCATCGACTCGCGGGCCCGGTCGGTGAACTCCTCCGGCTTCTTCTCCGCGTACTCGTGCCAGTCCCCCAGCTCGATCCCCTCGGGCAGGTAGGACAGCGGGTCGTGGGCGCTGGTCTGGTCGGTGACGATGTCGATCGGCACCCCGCGGCGCAGCAGCTCGGGGAAGAGCTCGGCCGCGTTGCCGACCACGCCGACCGACCACGCGCGACGCTCGTTCTTGGCGGCGACGGCCTTCTCGATGGCGTCGTCCAGGGAGTCGGCGACCTCGTCGAGGTAGCGGTGCTCGACCCGGCGGCGCAACCGGCTCTCGTCGACGTCGACGATGAGGCAGGCCCCCTCGTTGAGGGTGACGGCGAGCGGCTGCGCGCCACCCATGCCACCACACCCGCCGGTGAGGGTGAGGGTGCCGGCGAGGGTGCCGCCGAACTTCTTCTCGGCGATCGCCGCGAACGTCTCGTAGGTGCCCTGGACGATGCCCTGGGTGCCGATGTAGATCCACGAACCGGCCGTCATCTGCCCGTACATCGTCAGGCCGAGGTGCTCGAGCCGGCGGAACTCCGGCCAGGTCGCCCAGTCACCGACCAGGTTGGAGTTGGCGATGAGGACCCGCGGCGCCCACTCGTGGGTCTGCATGACGCCGACCGGGCGACCGCTCTGCACCAACATGGTCTCGTCCTGCTTGAGGGTGCCGAGGGTGCGCACCATCGCGTCGAACGACTTCCAGTCGCGGGCCGCGCGTCCGGTGCCGCCGTAGACGACCAGGTCGTCGGGTCGCTCGGCGTTCTCGGGGTCGAGGTTGTTCATCAGCATCCGCAGCGGCGCCTCGGCACCCCAGTGGGTGGTGGAGCTCAGCGAGGTGCCGCGAGGGGCGCGGACGGGGCGGGCGCCTTCCATGTCGTTCTCCTATCGAGGTTGTGTGCCCCAGCGCGGGCAATAGACCGCGCTCAGGCACACGACTGGGGTATGGGGTGGGGTCAGTTGAGGGGGCCGGTGACGGACTCCGCGGCGGCCACTGCCGCACCGCTGGCGACGAGCTGCACGGCCGTCTCGATCTCGGGGGCGAGGAACCGGTCGGTGCCGGGCTCGGGGGCGCCGGCGGCGCGCAGCGCCGAGACCACGGCCGCGGTGGCGGGAGCCGGGGTGAGCGGGGCCCGCAGGTCGAGCGCCCGCGCCGCCGTCAGAAGCTCGACGGCCAGCACCCGGGTCAGGCCGTCGACCGAGCGACGCAGCTTGCGCGCCGCCGACCAGCCCATCGACACGTGGTCCTCCTGCATGGCACTCGAGGGGATCGAGTCGACCGAGGCCGGGGCGGCGAGCCGCTTCAGCTCGGACACGATCGCGGCCTGGGTGTACTGCGCGATCATGTGGCCGCTGTCGACGCCCGGGTCGTCGGCGAGGAACGCGTGCAGGCCGTGGTTGCGCGAGACGTCGAGGAACCGGTCGGTGCGGCGCTCCGAGATCGAGGCCAGGTCGGCGGCCACGATGGCGAGGAAGTCGAGCACGTAGGCGACCGGGGCCCCGTGGAAGTTGCCGTTGGACTCGACGCGGCCATCGGGGGTGACGACCGGGTTGTCCACGGCCGACGCGAGCTCGAAACCGGCCACCCGGGCAGCGTGGTCGACGGTGTCGCGCACGCCACCGGCCACCTGCGGCGAGCACCGCAGTGAGTAGGCATCCTGGACCCGCGTGCAGGCCTCGGGGTCGCGATGGCTGTCGCGGATCGCACTGTCCTGCATGAGCTTTCGCAGGTTCGCTGCAGACAGGGCTTGCCCCGGCTGGGGGCGGAGGGCGTGCAGGTCTGCCGCGAACACGTCGTCAGTCCCCAGCTGGCCCTCGACGCTCATCGCGGCGGTGATGTCGGCGACCTTGAGGAGCATCCGGAGGTCGGTGATCGCGAGGACGAGCATCCCGAGCATGCCGTCGGTGCCGTTGATGAGGGCCAGGCCCTCCTTCTCCCGCAGCTCGACGGGCGTGATCCCGGCCGCGGCGAACGCGTCAGCCGTCTGCATCCGCTCGCCCGCCGCGTCGCGGACGACGCCCTCGCCCATCAGCGCGAGCGCGCAGTGCGACAGCGGGGCGAGGTCGCCCGAGCAGCCGAGCGAACCGTACTCGTGGACCACCGGGGTGATGCCGGCGTTGAGCACGGCGACGTAGGTCGTCAGCGTCTCCTCGCGGATCCCCGTCCGGCCGGTCGCGAGGGTCGAGATGCGAAGCAGCATGAGCGCGCGCACCACTTCGCGCTCGATCTCCGCCCCGGACCCGGCCGCGTGGGACCGCACCAACGAGCGCTGCAGCTGGGCCCGCAGCTCCACGGGGATGTGTCGGGTGGCGAGCGCGCCGAAGCCGGTCGAGACGCCGTAGTGCGCCACCGTGTCGTCGGCCAGCGCCTCGATGACCTTGCGGGTCCGGCGCACCTCGGCCAGCGACTCGGCGGAGAGCTCGATGCGGGCGTCGTGACGGGCGACCGCCACGACGTCCTCGAACGACAGAGGGCCCGTGCCGACGGTGACCGGGGGCGCGGAGGTGGCAGTGGTCGTCATGCCTCCATTGCAGCGGAGGTATGCCGCGTGCGCAGCGTGCGCACCCGGCATACCGTCTCGGATGCGAGACGTCGCGCGGGCCGACTGGTCGTGCGGGTCAGGCCTGCACCCAGTAGGTGCGCTGGTTGGTGAACTCGAGGATGCCCGCCTGGGCGAGCTCCCGGCCGTAGCCGCTGCGCTTGGTGCCACCGAACGGCACCCGTGGGTCCGAGGCGACGACCGCGTTGACGAAGGCAGCTCCCGAGGTGATGCGGCGCGCGACGCCGAGGGCGCGCTCGGTCGAGCGGCTCCACACACTCAGTCCGAGCCCGTAGGCCGTCGCGTTGGCCAGCCGCACCGCGTCCCCTTCGTCGGCGGCCACCGCGATCGCCGCCACCGGTCCGAAGGTCTCCTCGTCGAAGGCCGGCATCCCGGGTCCGGTGTCGAGCAGCACGGTCGGCTCGTAGAACGACCCGGGACCGGGCACGCTGCGCCCGCCCGCTGCCAGCGTCGCCCCGGCCGCCACGGACTCGTCGACCTGCCGCTGGAGCGCATCACGCAGGTCGGCCCGCGCCAACGGGCCGACCGCGGTGCCCGGGTCGGTGGGGTCCCCCACGGTGAGGTCCCGGACGCCGGCCAGGAACAGCTCGATGAACTCCTGCGCCACCGGCGCCTCGACGACGAACCGCTTGGCGCAGACGCAGCTCTGGCCGGAGTTGGTGAAGCGGGCGCCGACCGCCGCTGCTGCCGCGGCAGGGACGTCGGCGTCCGAGAGCACCACGAACGCGTCAGAGCCACCCAGCTCGAGCACCGACCGCTTGGACGCCCGGCCGGCGGCTGCGCCGACCATCTCCCCCGCCCGGTTGCTGCCGGTGAGGGTGACCGCGGCCACGCGGTCGTCGGCGATCAACCGTGCCACCGTGTCGGGCACCTCCGGCTCCGCGAGCACCAGGGCCGTCACGAGGTGCTGCGGGAACCCGGCCTGCTCGAAGGCGTCGGCGATGGCCAGGGCGGTTCCGGTGACGTTCGGCGAGTGCTTGAGGAGCACGCCGTTGCCCGCCGCCAGGGTGGGGATGGCGAAGCGCATCACCTGCCAGACCGGGAAGTTCCACGGCATGACAGCGAGCACGAGCCCCAACGGCTCGGGACTCACGAAGGCGGAAACGCCTGCAGGAGAGTCGATCTCGACCGGCCGGGCGGCCTGGATCGCCTCGGCGTTGGCCGCGTAGTAGTCGGCGGTGACCGCGGACTTCTCCACCTCCCCCCTGGCCTGCGCGAGCGGCTTGCCCATCTCGGCAGTGACCAGCGCGGCATACCGCTCCACGTCGGCGCGCAGGTGCACGGCGAGGCGGGCGAGCAGGGCCACGCGCTCGGTGACGGGCAGGCCGCCCCAGCTGCGGGCCGCCTCGGCTCCGCGCGCCACCGCCGCCTCGACCTCCGCGGCACCCATGGCCGGGTAGGTCGCGAGCGTGGTGCCGTCCGCCGGGTTGGCGGTGATGACCGTGGCAGTGGTGTCGGCGGCGGTCATGGCGCGCTCAGCCCGCCCCGGTCGCTCTCCGACAGGTGCTCGAAGGTCTCGCCGGTGGCCGTGATGGTGCGGGTGACGTCACGCCCGCCGTAGACCCAGTAGATCCGCATGACCCCGTCGCCACGGTTGAGGAACCGGTGCGGGATGCCGGCCGGCACCCAGGTCGCCTCCCCTGCGACGAGGTCGAACCGCTCGTTCCCGATCTCGGCGACGGCCTCGCCCTCGAGGACCAGCACCGACTCCTCCACGTTGTGGCTGTGCAGGGGGAGACCCGTCCCGGGCTGGAACTGCGTCTGCCCGGTGGTGACCCGGTTGGTCCCGCAGTTCCACTTGCCCACGTAGGGGACGGTCACGACGCCGTTGCCACGGTCGAAGGGGACGACGTCGTCGGGACGGATCAGCAGGCTGGGGGCGAGCGGCTGGTCAGGCACGGGCGGGCTCCTTGGTCAGGGCGGCGATGAGGGCTTCGGTGAAGTCGGCGGTGCCGAGGCTGCCGCCGAGGTCGCGGGTCCGTGTGGCGGGCTCGGCGATGACGGAGGTGACGACGCGGTCGAGGTGCTGCCAGGCCTGTCGCAGCTCCGGGCGGTCGGCGCGGGCACCGTGCCAGTCGAGCAGCAGGCCCGCCGAGAGGATGAGCGAGACCGGGTTGGCGATCCCCCGACCGGCGATGTCGGGAGCCGAGCCGTGCTGCGCCTGTGCGACACAGAGGTCGTCGCCCGCGTTGACCGCCCCGCCGAGGCCGAGGCTCCCGCAGAGCTCGGACGCCTCGTCGCTGAGGATGTCGCCGAACATGTTGGTGGTGACCAGGACGTCGAAGGACGCCGGGTCGCGGATCAGCCGGGCTGCGGCGGCATCGACGATCAGCTCGCGCAGCTCGACGTCCGGGTAGTCGGCAGCGACCGCGCGCACCGAGTCGAGGAAGAGCCCATCCGACAGCTTGAGCACGTTGGCCTTGTGCACCGCGGTGACGTGCGAGCGTCGGGTGCGGGCCAGCTCGAACGCGGTCCTGGCCACCCGCCTCGAAGCGCGGGCGGTGATCTTGCGGATGGAGAACGCCGACTCGGGGTCGGGCATGAACTCGCCACCTCCGGCGTGCATGCTGCGGTCGGAGTAGAAGCCCTCGGTGTTCTCGCGGACGATCACCAGGTCCATCGGGGTGCGCAGCACGGTCAGGCCGTCGACCGAGCGACATGGCCGCACGTTGGCGTAGAGCTCGAACCGGGTGCGCAGCTCGGCGGACGGGTTGATCCCGCCCTCGGCGCGCGGCGGGTAGTCGTAGTGGGATACCGGTCCGAGGATGGTGCCGTCGACCTGGGGCACCCGGGCGAGCACGTCGTCAGGGAGGGTCGACCCGCTGGCCGCCAACGCGGCCAGGCCGATGTCGCGCCGCTCCAGCTCGAGGCCCAGCCCAGCCTGCTGGTCGAGGGCGTGCAGCACCTCCACCGTCGCCTCGGTGATCTCGGGACCGATGCCGTCGCCCGGCAGGACCAGGATCTTCACGACTGCGCCTGGGAGTGGTGTAAGCGTTGCGTGGCAAGGGTGTTCACCTGGCTGCCCGGCACGACGCAGCGGTCGGCCGCGGCTCGCCAGTGCGCGAAGTGCGGCGCGGCGCGGTGGGCCGCCACGGCATCCTCGTCGGCGTACAGCTCGTAGAAGACGAAGTGGTGGTCGTCCGAGAGGTCCTGGACGACGTCGAAGTAGAGGCATCCCGGCTCGTCCGTGAACGAGCGCTCGGCGTTCGTGGCGATGGCCGCGGTGAACTCCTCGAGACGTCCGGGGACGACGTCGAGGGAGACGACGAGGGCGATCATGCGGGGACCTCCGGTCCGGTGGTGGTGTCGCTGAGCGGGGCGGGCGGTGCGACGTCGGTCTCGCGCGCGAGAGTCGCCAACGCCTCGAGCGTGGTGGCGGCGAGCGGTATGCCGTCGACGGCCAGCCGCTGCCGGTTGCGGTCCTCGAGCTCGCCGGGGACGAGGATCTCGTCGGCCCAGGCGGAGAGCTCGCCGCCGCGGGTCTGGTCGACGAGCGCCTCGACGCGGGCAGAGAAGTCCGCCCGGTCCGACACCGCCGCGACGTCGATCGTGATGAGGAAGTGGCCGGCGCCGCTGCGGCGGCTCGGGTCGTAGGGACCGGCGACGGCGTCGCCGAAGGCGCTGCCGGTGAGGACCCCGGCGAGGACGTCCATCATGAACGAGATGACGTAGCCCTTGGGGCCGGCCATCGGCAGGATCAGTCCGGCGATGGCCTCGGCGGGGTCGGTCGTCGGGGTGCCGTCGGCGGCGGCCGCCCAGCCGTCGGGCACCTGCTCGCCGCGTTCGGCCGCGAGGTAGACCTTGCCGCGCGCGACCGCCGTGTTGGCGAGGTCCATGACCACCACGCCGTGGCGGCCTGCGGGAGCAGCGATGGACCACGGGTTGGTCCCGATCGCCTTGGCCCGCCCACCCCACGGAGCCATGGCGGGGCTGGCGTTGGTCACCAGCAGGGCGACACAGCCCGCCCCCGCGGCCTGGCGGGTGAAGTACGCGGCGGTGCCGAAGTGCCCTGAAGCCCGCACGGCCACCCCGCTGATCCCGTGGCTGCGGGCTCGCTCGATGCCGAGCTCGACGGCTCGCTGGGCCACGACCTGGCCGACCCCGTGGTGACCGTCCAGCACCACGACGGCGCCTCCGTCACGGACGACCTCCACGGCCGTCACGGCCTCGGTCGCCCCGGAACGCAGGCGCGCGACGTACCAGGGCAGTCGCAGGAGGCCGTGCGACGCGTGTCCCCAGAGCTCGGCCGTGACCAGCGTGTCGGCCAGCAGGGCCGCATCCGTCGCCGGCACGCCTTCGGCGACGAGCGCGTCCGTGGCGAACCGGGCCAGCTCCGCTGCTGCGAAGGGTCCATGGCGCGGATTCTCGTGCGCGGGACTCCCGGTCGGGTCCACTCGCTCCTCCTCCGTCGGCTGTGCAAGACTGGATGCAGAGAAGCATACTTGTATACAAGTATGCAAGAAGGGAGGTCGCATGGTGGACCGTCCGCGGCGCGCGTCGGGTGGTCAGCTCGTCTACACCGAGCTGCGCCGGCAGATCCTCGACCTCGAGCTCGCCCCGGGGCAGCGGCTGTTCGAGCCCGAGCTCGCGACCAGGCTGCAGGTGAGCCGGACCCCGCTGCGCGAGGCCCTGCGGCTGCTGCTCGCCGAGGACCTGCTGGACCAGCTGCCCACCGGGGGGATGGTGGTCCGTCCGCTGAGCGCCCGCGAGATCGAGGAGCTCTACACGGTGCGCGCCTCGCTCGAGGGGTTGCTGACGGCCGAGGCGGCGAGACGGGTCGACGACGCCGGCCTGGCCACCCTGCGTGGGCTGGTCGAGCGCAACGCCGCCCTCGTCGACCTGCCCACCGATGCCATGAACGCCGGGCACGAGTTCCACCTCGCCATCGGCGAGCTCGCGGGGCACGAGTGGGCCTCCCGGCTGCACGCGCAGGTCGACGGGCAGATGGCTCGCTACCGAGCGTTCACCAACCAGACGCAGGAACGGCGCACCCTCGCCCTCGCGGAGCACCGGCAGATCCTCAAGGCGATCGAGGCCCGCGACCCCGACCGCGCGAGGACGCTCGCCGAGAGACACGTCCTCGCGGCCCGCGACACGGCCCTCGCCGCCATCGGCGACCGCCTCGACCCACCCGGCTGACCCCCGCAAAACGGCAGTTGCGTCGCCTTCCGCCCAGCAATTGCTGGGCGGAAGTGGCCGCAACTGCCGTTTTGCGGGGGTCAGCGCATCCGGTAGCGGCGCTCGGGACGGCCCGCGGCGCCGTAGCGCGGCCGCATCTCGGCCCTGCCCACCGACACAAGGTGCTCGAGGTAGCGCCGAGTGCTGCTGCGCGACAGCCCGGTCGACTCCGCGCACTCGGTCGCGGACAGGCCGTCCTCGTCCGCCGCCTCGAGCGCCCGGAGCACCAGCTCGATGGTCTCGGGGCTGATCCCCTTGGGCAGCCCACCCCCGGACCGCGACACCGCCCCCGCCCGGAACACCCGGTCGACGTCGTCCTGCCCCACCTCGGTGAGGTCGTCGAGCTCGGCCCGGTGCACGGCATACTCCCGCAGCCGCTGCTGGAGCGACTCGATCTCGAACGGCTTCACGAGGTAGTGGAACACCCCGCCGCGCAGGGCGGTCCGCAACGTGTCGAGGTCGCGCGCGGCGCTGATGACGATGACGTCGAGGTCCTCGTTGCCGCCCTCACGCAGTCCTCGGAGCACCTCCAGCCCGGTCATGTCGGGCAGGTAGATGTCGAGCAGGACGAGGTCGGGGCGGGTGGCCTCGACCGCACGCAGCGCGTCGGTGCCGGTGCTCGCGATGCCCGCGACCTCGAAGCCCTCCTCGCGTGCCACGACGCTGGAGTGCAGCCGCGCCACCATGAAGTCGTCGTCGACGACGAGCACCGAGATCACGACACGCCCTGACCCAGCAGCACCGGCAGGGTGGCCACGAAGACCGCGCCGTCGTCGTTGCCCACCACGATGTCGCCTCCTCGGTTGCGGCAGATCACCCGCACGATGGCCAGCCCGATCCCACGCTCCTGCGCGGTCGCCGTCGACTTGGTGGTGAAGCCACGGGTGAACACCATCTCGCCGATCGTCGAGTCGACCCCCGGCCCGCTGTCATGCACCGTCACGGTCACGGCGTCCCCGCTGTGCGCCAGGGCGACTCGCACGGTGGGCGAGTCCCCGCCCGCGGCGGCGTCGAAGGCGTTGTCGATCAGGTTGCCCATCACGGTGTTGACGTCGGCGGCGAGGGCGTCATCGAGCTGTGGCACGTCGCTGGACTGGTCGACCACGAGGTCCACCCCGCGCTCGGCGGCCTGGCTGGCCTTGGCGATGAGCAGCGCCGCGACCGCCGGGTCCTGCACTCGCGACACGACATTCGTCGTCAGGGTGCTCGAGTCGTCGGTGATCTGGCGGACATACTTGCGCACGCCGTCGTACTCCTCCAACGCGATCAGACCACTGACGACGTGCATCCGGTTGCTGAACTCGTGGGCCTGCGCGCGCAACGTGTCGGTCGTGCTCTTGGTGAGGTCGAGCTCGCGCTGGAGCTCGAGCATCTCGGTGCGGTCGCGCATCGTGGCAACCCACCCGATGTGCCTGCCGCGGCTGCGCACCGGCATCCGGTTCACCGTCAGGACCCTGCCTCGCACCGGCATGACGTGGTCGACGAGCTCGACCGCTTCGTCGAAGATCTGCGCGGCCCGGCCGGTTGCGTCCACCTCCGGCAGCGTGCGGCCGGCCGACGTCAGCGGTATGCCGAGCAGGTGCGCCGCCTCGTCGTTGACCATGGTGATCCGGTGGTCGAGGTCGACGGCCAGGACACCCTCCTTGATGCCGTGCAGCAGAGCCTCGCGCTGCTCGACCAGCCCCGCGATCTCGCGCGGCTCCAGGCCGAGCGTCTGGCGCTTGACCCGGCGAGCCAGCAGCAGCGACCCCACGACGCCGAGGAGACTGGCGATCCCGAGGTAGGTCAACAGGTTCGGGACCGCTGCAGCAAGGTTGTCGAGGACCGACGGGTAGGCCCGCGCGACCGCGATCACCCCGTCGGTCTCGCGGTTGTCGACGTTGATGATCGGCGCCATCGCGAGGGCCGCCCCGGTGCCCTGCTCCGTGCCCACCCACGACCTGCCCTCGAACGCGTCGGTCTGCTGGAGGTAGAGCGGCGCCCTCGGCAGGGCGTCGCTCGAGGCGATCACCCGGCGGTCCCGCAGCGCCAGGACGACGGTGGTCGAGCTGGAGAACGTCCGCCCGGACTCGACGACCGACTGGGCCTGACCGAGGAAGTCGCGCCCCCCTGACGCGGCCGCCTCGCGCACCCCGGCGGTCACGGCCAGCCGCTCGGCGACCGCGAGCGCGCGCCGACCTTCGGTGTCGCGCGCCGAGGCGTTCGACTGGGCCAGCGAGACCGCCGCGACGCCCACGAGCACGACGAGCACGATGCCGAGCTGCATGGCCAGCATGCGACTGGCCAGCGTCCAGCGGCGCTGCCAGGGCCAGCGCCGGGCCGCCAGCCGAGCTCCCCATCGAACGTCCACATGCTGATTGTGTCGGGGGGCCACCCCGGGTGCCAGCCACCCGTGAGCACAAAGAGCGAAACAGAGTTTGCGCACCAAACCGTGACAGCCTGCGCACCGCGCGGCACGGTGTGCGTCGACCCCCTCACACAGCACCCCAGACAAAGGAGTCTCCCGTGCGCGTTCGCACTCCCCTCAAGGTCGTGGCCGCCGCCACGGTCGCCGGCCTCGCCCTCAGCGCCTGTGGCGTCAGTGGCGACGACGAGCCCGGCAGTTCGAGCAGCTCCTCGGGTCCGGTCAAGGGCCTGCGGATCCTGGTCCCCAACTCCCCCGGCAGCGGCTACGACGTCACGGCCCGCCTGGCGGCCAAGGACATGCAGGAGGCCAAGCTCGCCGAGAGCATCGAGGTCTTCAACTCGGCCGGTGCCGGTGGCACCGTCGGTCTGCAGCGCCTGGTCAACGAGAAGGGCAACGACGACATCCTCATGCAGATGGGGCTCGGCGTCGTCGGCGCCGTCTACACGAACAAGTCGAAGGCCACCCTCAACGACACCGTCCCGATCGCCAAACTGATCGAGGAGTCCGAGGCCATCGTCGTGCCCAAGGGCTCGCCCTACGACACGCTCGACAAGCTCGTCGCCGCCTGGAAGGCCGACCCGGGCAAGGTGCCCGTGGGTGGCGCCTCAAACCCCGGTGGCCCCGACCACCTCACCCCGATGCTCCTGGCCAAGGCGGTCGGCGTCACCCCCAAGGACGTCAACTACGTCGCCTACGACGGCGGCGGCGAGCTGCTCACCGGCGTGCTGGGCAAGAAGGTCGCCTTTGCCGCCACCGGCATCGGCGAGGTGGCCGAGCAGGCCAAGAACGGCGACGTGAAGATCCTCGCCGTGACCAGCGCGGAGCCGGTCGAGGGCGTCGACGCCCCCACGCTCAAGAGCCTCGGCGTCGACCTCGAGTTCACCAACTGGCGCGGCATCGTCGGTCCCCCCGGGCTCTCGGATGCCAAGAAGAAGGAGTACGTCGACCTCTACACGGCGATGCACGGCACCGAGCAGTGGAAGAAGACCCTGGCCGACCAGGGCTGGACCGACTCTTTCCAGACCGGTGACGAGTTCGGCGGCTTCCTCAAGTCGGAGAACGACCGGGTCGCCGGGATCCTCAAGGAACTGGGCCTGGCCTGATGTCCACGCCAACGGCAACGGCCACGCGGAAGGAGGGCCGCTCCGAGTACGGGGTGGCCCTCCTCCTGCTGGTCCTGGGCGCCTGGGCCGTCATCGACGGCCTCAGCCTGACCGACACGTCCTCGCGCGGACCGGTCAGCGCCAAGACCATGCCGGTCGCGGTGGGGCTGCTCCTGGTCGCGATGGCTGTCCTGCTCGTCGTCGACCTCCTCCGCGGTGGTCGCGGTGAGGCCGAGGGAGGCGAGGACGTCGACCTCAGCCACGGCAGCGACTGGCGCACCATCGGGTTGCTCGTCGCCTCGTTCGTCGCCAACGCCCTGCTCATCGAGCGGGTCGGCTGGCCGATCTCCGGGGCGATCCTGTTCTTCGGCACCACCTACGCACTGGGCGCCCGGCACTACGTCCGGATGGCCGTGATCGCCATCGTCCTGTCCGTGGGGTCCTGGTACCTCTTCTACCTCGGGCTCGACATCAAGCTCCCCGTCGGCCTGCTGAAGGGAATCCTCTGATGGATGGCATCAACGCCCTGATCGACGGTTTCGGCACCGCCCTGACCCCGGCCAACCTGCTCTACGCCGTCATCGGCGTCGTGCTCGGCACGGCCATCGGCGTGTTGCCCGGCATCGGTCCGGCCATGACCATCGCCCTGCTGCTGCCGCTGACCTTCACGCTCGAGCCGACCCAGGCCTTCATCATGTTCGCCGGGATCTACTACGGCGGCATGTACGGCGGCTCGACCACCTCGATCCTGCTCAACACACCCGGCGAGAGTGCGTCGGTGATCACCGCCATCGAGGGCAACAAGATGGCCAAGCGCGGTCGCGGGGCGGCTGCCCTGGCGACGGCTGCCGTCGGCTCCTTCATCGCCGGCACCATCGGCACGCTCGGCCTGGCCCTGCTGGCGCCGCAGATCGTCAAGCTGGCGATCAAGCTCGGCGCCCCCGACAAGTTCGCCATCATGCTGCTGGCCTTCATCGCCGTGACCACGGTCCTCGGATCGTCCAAGATCCGCGGGCTGGCGTCCCTCGGCATCGGTCTGCTCATCGGCACCATCGGCATCGACAAGTCCGCCGGTGGTCAGCAGCGGCTCACCCTGGGCATCCCCCAGCTGGCGGACGGCATCGACGTCGTCGTCGTCGCCGTCGGGCTGTTCGCCGTCGGCGAGGCACTCTGGGTCGCGGCGCACCTGCGCCGCACGAACGCGGAGATCGTCAAGGTCGACGGCGCCCGGATGAACAGGGAGGACTGGGGTCGCTCGTGGAAGCCGTGGCTCCGCGGCACGGTGATCGGCTTCCCGTTCGGCGCCATCCCGGCCGGCGGGGCGGAGATCCCCACCTTCCTCTCTTACGCCCTGGAGCGAAAGCTCAGCAAGCACCCCGAGGAGTTCGGCCACGGGGCCATCGAGGGCGTCGCCGGACCCGAGGCGACCAACAACGCCTCGGCGGCCGGCGGTCTGGTACCCCTTCTGACGCTCGGCATCCCGACCACGGCCACCGCCGCGGTGATGCTCGGCGCCTTCCAGAGCTACGGGATCGACCCGGGCCCACGCCTGCTCACCGACCACGCCGACCTGGTCTGGGCGCTGATCGCGTCCCTGTTCATCGGCAACACCATCCTCCTCGCGCTCAACCTGCCCCTGGCCACGGTCTGGGCCAAGCTGCTGAACATCCCGCGCCCCTACCTCTACTCGGGCATCCTGTTCTTCGCCAGCATCGGTGCGTACGCCACGAACACGTCGGCCTTCGACCTCTGGCTGCTCCTCATCATCGGCGTCCTCGGGTTCTTCATGCGCCGCTACGGGCTGCCCGTCGTCCCTGCGATCATCGGGATCATCCTGGGGCCGGTGGCGGAGTACCAGCTTCGCCAGGCCCTGCAGATCAGCGATGGTCAACTCTCCGGACTCGTCGACACACCGTTCTCCAAGGTGGTCTACGCCATCGCCATCATCCTGATCGTCGCGCCGATCGTCATCGACCGCACGCGCTCCCGCCGGGCGGGACCCGACGGCGGCGACGGTGACGGCACGCACCACGTCCCGCACCTGACCCCCAACACCGAAGGGAGCTGACCATGGCGATCGTCGTGGGCTACGTGCCCCGTCCCGAGGGCCGGGCCGCACTCGACCGGGCGATCGAGGAGGCGGCCCTGCGGGGCAGCCGCCTCGTCGTCCTCAACGTCAGCCGTGGCGACGCGCTGGTCGACCCGCGCTATGCCGGTGCGGACGACTGGGACGCGGTCAAGGCGCAGCTCGAGGCGTCGGGGGTGGAGCACGAGGTCGCCCAGGCGATCGAGGCACGGGACCCGGCCGACCAGCTGCTCAAGGTGGCCGAGGAGACCAACGCCGAGCTCATCGTCATCGGCCTGCGCCGCCGCACCCCGGTCGGCAAGCTGATCATGGGCAGCGCGGCCCAGACGGTGCTCCTCGAGGCCGATGCGCCGGTGCTCGCGGTCAAGGCTCCGAAGTGACGGGGCGCTGATGGGCACGGTGTCGACGGCCGACCTCTACGACGAGCACGGTGACGCCCTCCAGTCCTGCTCCGTGCAGTTCCGGCACTACGGCGGCAAGCCGTCCTTCGAGGGCACCATCACGACGATCCGCTGCCACCGCGACAACGCGCTGGTCAAGGCGGCCCTGGCCGAGGACGGCGCTGGCAAGGTGCTGGTCGTCGACGGCGGCGGCTCGCTCGAGTCGGCGCTGATGGGTGACCTCATCGCGGGCAGCGCGGTCGACCACGGGTGGGAGGGCGTCGTGGTCCACGGCGCCGTGCGGGACGTCGCCGCCCTGCGCGAGCTCGCCCTGGGGGCACTGGCCCTGGGCTCCAACCCGCGCAAGAGCGCCAAGGACGGGGTCGGCGAGCGGGACGTGGTGGTCAGCTTCGGCGGCGTCGACTTCGCCCCGGGACAACACCTCTACGCCGACGAGGACGGCATCCTGGTCACCCGCGCGGACTGAACCGCCCCGCCCTGGTGAGCCCACGGCCTACCAAGGCGTCTCGCACCTGAGACACTGCGGCCGTGGCCAACGCACCCGCCGCCAAGCACGCCCTCACGCTCCTCACCCTGCTGGCGCGGCACACCGAACCGCTCCCGGCCGGCTCGATCGCGCGCGAGCTGGGGCTCCCCCGGTCCACGACCTACCACCTGCTGGCCGTCCTGAGGGATGCCGGCTTCGTGACCCACCTGGAGGAGGAGCGCCGGTACGGGCTCGGCGTCGCGGCGTTCGAGCTCGGCTCGGCCTACCAGCGCCAGGCCCCCCTCCAGCGCATCGCGCGCCCGCTGCTCGGGCGGCTGGTCGACCAGACCACCCACAACGCCCACCTCGCGGTGCTGCACGGACGTGACGTCCTCTACGTCATCGAGGAGCGCGCGCCCGGGCGGCCGCTGCTGGTCACCGACGTGGGAGTGCGGCTGCCTGCCACGCTCACCGCCAGCGGGCTCGCCATGCTGGCGCGACTCCCTGCCGCCCAGGTGCGGGCGCTCTTCCCGCACCGTGACACGCTCGTGCAGCGAGACGGGCACGGACCGACCTCCGTCAGCGAGCTGCGGCGCGAGCTGAGCACGGTGCGCACCCGCGGCTACGCGACCGAGGACGACTCGGTGAGCGCCGGGCTGTCGTCGGTCGCCCAGGCCGTGCTCGACCACACCGGCCACCCCGTCGCAGGGGTGGCGCTGACCTTCCCGCGCGACGAGGTGGACGACCCCGAGCGCGCCAGGCTCGTCACCGCCGTCTCCAGGGCCGCCGCCACGCTGACGGCACGCATCGGCGGGGTCCACTGACCCGGGCGGTCCGGCTGCCACACTCGAGGCGGTCACGAGGGGTGAGGTCATGGTCACGACGACGCACGTGTCGGCCGGTCGGCGACGCCGACAGCGGCTGCGCCGCACCCTGGTGGTGACCGCGCTGCTCGTGGCGGCCGCGGGCACCGCCGGGTATGCCGCGTGGCACGACGACGCGACCACCCCCACCGCCGCGGCCGGTCAGGCTGTGGGCGACCAGGTGCGTGGGGCGCCGACCCAGGGCTCGCCGAAGACTTCCAAGCCCAAGGTGGCGTCGACCAGAGCGAGCCCGAAACCCAAGGGCCGCAACGGTTTCGCCCCCGTGATGACCGACCGCATCCCTGCCCCGACGACGTCGCTGGCGCTGTCGGCGGCCGTCCCGGGCACGACCAACATGCAGCCCTCGGCGGCTGGGGCGTTCGAGCGGGCGTTCGCGGACGCCCGCGTCGAGGGGCTGGATCCGGAGATCCGCTCCGCGTGGCGCAGCGAGCAGTGGCAGCAGGTCCTCTTCGACCGGGCCGTCGCGAAGTACGGCTCCGAGGTCGAGGCCGGCAAGTGGGTGCTCTCGCCCGGACGGTCGGCGCACGTCAAGGGCTACGCGATCGACGTGCACCCGCGGGCGATGGCGGCCTGGCTCGAGACGCGCGGCACGGCCTACGGGATCTGTCGCACCTACGACAACGAGTGGTGGCACTTCGAGTACCTCGCCACCTCGACCTGCCCGGCTCGCCAGCCCACCGCCGCCGGCTGACCCGCACGGGGCCAGCCGACGGCAGGGCTCAGACGCCGATCTTGTGCCACGGCCCCCAGATCGCGAAGGTGAGGCCGGCACTGGCCTGGATGTTGACGAACAACGTCCGCTTGTCCGGGCTGAAGGTCGAGCCGGCGAACTCGTCGTCGAACCGCGGCGTGCCGTTGGCGTTGGCCGCCCGGTTGAGCGCGATGTCCCAGAGCTGGCCGCCCTTGTTGAGCCCGCGGATGTAGTTGTCCTCGTTGCTGTCCTCACACACGACCAGGGTGCCGCGGTTGCTGACCGTGATGTTGTCGGGGAAGTCGAACGTCTGCTTGCCGGGCGACTGGTAGACGAGGCGCAGCTTCTCCGACCGGGTGTCGTAGGCCCACACCTGGCCGAAGCCGTTGCCGTAGCCGTTGACCAGCTCGGCCCCCGTCTCGGCATCGCCCCCACCCTGGGTCGAGGTGAAGTAGACGACCCCGTTGTCGTAGATCTGGCCCTCGAGCCGGGAGAAGCCGGCTGCGCCCAGGGCCCGACCCTGGTCGCCGACAGCCACGAGAGCGGAGTCGTTGCTCGGCAGGACGCCGCCCGGCCCCGGCGTGAAGGTCGGGTCGGGGTCGGCGATGTCCACCCACTCCACGGAGTAGACCGCACCCTTGGCCTGGCGGGCCTCGAGGTGGGCGTTGGGCTTTCCCTTCACGGCGAGCATCTGCAGGTGGCCGTCGTTGTCGAGGTGTCCGCTCTGCATCGGGTTGGTGCCCGGCGTGTAGCGGTAGAAGCCCGACGGGAACGCGAAGTTGTCCTCGGTGAGGTAGAGCCGGCCCTCACGCGGGTCGAAGGACACCGCCTCGTGCGCGAACCGTCCCGCCCTGGTGATCGGCATCGCCGCCGAGCGCCCGCTGACCGGGACCTCGAAGACGTAGCCGTGCTTCTTCATGAAGCCCGCGTTGGAGGCCCCGGTGAAGTCCGGGCCGACGTCGGGGCCGTTGACGGTCTCCTCGCAGGTCACCCACGCACCCCAGGGCATCTGGCCGCCGGAGCAGTTGTTCGCGGTGCCGTTGATGGCGGTGTGCTCGCCGAGCACCTCGCCCTCACCGGTCACGTCGATGTGCACGCAGCCGCCGCGGGCACCGGTGTCGTAGGTCCACGACCCCACCGCCCCGAACGGAGCCCCGCTGCCGGCGACCTCGTGGTTGCGGATCAGGGTGACGGCCCCATCCGGCCCCTCGAAGGCACCCATGCCGTCGTGGCGTCCGGGCATGGTCTTGCCGTCGACCAGGGGCGGCGGCACCGACTGGGTGTCGTGGAACGAGCGATAGCTGAACCCTTCGGGCAGGTGCAGCCGCACCTTGCCGTCACGCAGGTCGGGCGTCGGGCGCAGACCACGGAAGGGCGCTGCGCCGATCGCCGAGGCAGGCCCTGCCACCAGCCCGGCGAAGGGTCCGGCCATCGCCACTCCCCCTGCCACTGCTGCGCTCCCCTTCAGGAACGTCCTTCTCTCGAGCGTCATCAGGTTCTCCTTCGAGTGCGGTCGAATCTCGTCAACGTAGCCCCGACCCACACCCCACCGGAACCCCCGCAGCACCCTCCTCGACCCATCACAATGGGCCGGTGACCTCGGACGACACCACCACGACCCCGACGACCGCCGTGGTCCTGTGCGGGGGCGAGGGACGACGGTTCGGGGGCGACAAGACCCGGGCCGCCCTGGCAGGCGCGACCCTGCTCGACCACCTCCTCGACGGCCTCCCGCACGACTGGCGGGTCATCTGCGTGGGCGGGTCCAGACCCACCCGTCGACCCGTCACGTGGTGTCGGGAGGACCCGCCCGGCGGCGGCCCGGTGGCCGCGCTCGCCGCCGCCCTCGACCTGCTCGACGGTCCTGTCGTCGTCCTGCTCGGTGGCGACATGCCGTATGCCGCGGGGCCGGCTCCCGCGCTCGTCGCCACGCTCCAGCGCTCCCCGAGCTCGACGCGGTGGTCGGACGCGATGGCGACGGCCGCCTCCAACCGCTGCTCGCGGCATACCGGACCGCGGCGCTGGTGCGCGCCCTCCCCGCCGAGCCGGCCGGCACCCCGCTCATGCGCCTGCTCGACGCACTGCGCACCGAGGTGGTCGCGGTGGGCGGGGAGGCGACCCTGGACGTCGACACCCCCGACGACCTCGCGCGAGCCCGCCATAGGCTCGACCCGTGAAGGCGATCACCCTCCCCGAGCCCGGCGACGCGTCCGCGCTCGTCCTGGCCGACGTCCCCGACCCGCAGCCCGCGCCCGGGGAGGTGCGGATCCGGGTCGCCGGCGCCGGCGTGAACCGGGCCGACGTGATGCAGCGGATGGGGCTCTACCCTCCTCCGCCGGGTGCACCCGACTACCCGGGGCTCGAGGTGAGCGGCACGGTCGACGCGCTCGGCGACGGCGTCGACACCTGGTCGGTGGGTGACGAGGTGTGCGCGCTGCTGTCGGGCGGCGGTTACGCCGAGCTGGTCTGCGTGCCGGCCGGACAGGTGCTGCCGGTCCCCGCAGGCGTCGACCTGGTGGACGCCGCCGCGCTGCCCGAGGTGGTGAGCACGGTGTGGTCGAACGTCTTCATGACCGCCAACCTGCTCCCCGGGCAGACCCTCCTCGTGCACGGCGGGTCGTCCGGCATCGGCACGATGGCCATCCAGCTCGCCCGCGAGGTGGGGGCCCGGGTGGCGGTGACCGCCGGCTCCGCCGAGAAGCTCGAGGCCTGCCGTCGGCTGGGCGCGGAGGTCCTGGTGAACTACCGGGAGCAGGACTTCGTGGACGAGGTCCGCGCGGCGACGGGCGGTGCGGGCGTCGACGTCATCCTCGACAACATGGGCGCCAAGTACCTCGCCCGCAATGTCGAGGCGCTCGCCGTCAACGGCCGGCTGGTCGTGATCGGGCTGCAGGGTGGCGCCAAGGCCGAGCTCGACCTCGGCCTCATGCTGCGCAAGCGGGTGGCCGTGGTCGCGACCTCGCTGCGCGCCCGCCCCGCCGACGAGAAGGCCGCCATCGTCGCGGCGGTCCGCGAGCACGTCTGGCCGCTGGTGGAGTCGGGCCGGGTGGTCCCCGTGGTCCAGGGCCGCCACCCGCTCGCCGACGCCGCCGAGGCACACCGCGAGCTCGAGGCCAGCGGCCACGTCGGCAAGCTCCTGCTCGTCCCCTGACCCAGCGAGTCGTCACCCAGCGGCGGCGAGGTCTGCCACCCTGAACCCATGAACGCTGTCGCCACCGTGCTCGTGGCCCTGGTCGCCCTCATCCACGTCTACATCGTGGTGCTCGAGATGGTCCTGTGGACCACCCCTCGGGGACAGGCGGCCTTCGGGCTGACACCCGAGTTCGCCCAGCAGACCAAGGCGCTGGCCGCCAACCAGGGGCTCTACAACGGGTTCCTCGCTGCCGGGCTCATCTGGGGCCTGGTCGGGCCCGAGCACCTGCGGTTCGGGTTCCAGGTCTTCTTCACGCTGTGCGTCGTGGTCGCCGGCCTCTACGGTGCCGCGACCGCCAGCCGCAAGATCCTGTTCGTCCAGGCGCTGCCCGGCGCGCTCGCGCTCGCGGCGGTCCTGGTCGCGCACTGACCCGCCACCGCCCAGTCCCTGCTTGACGTTCCGGGGTAATACTCGGTATACATCTCCTCACCAGCAGTAATACTGGGTATGTAGGGGACACCACACCGGGGATCGGGGGCCGCATGTCGGTCAAGCAAGGGTTGCTGGCACTGCTGGCGACCGAACCGATGTACGGCGCGCGGCTGCGTGCCGAGTTCGAGGCCAGGACCGGGGGGACCTGGCCGCTCAACGTCGGGCAGGTCTACACGACACTGGCCCGGCTCGAGCGCGACGGGCTGGTCGAGGTCGACGGTGAGGACGCGGAGGGCCGGATCTCCTACCGGTTGACCCGCACCGGGCGCGCCGAGGTCGCCCAGTGGTGGGTCTCCCCCGTCACGCGCGAGAGCACGCCGCGGGACGAGCTGGTGATCAAGCTCGCGCTGGCGGTCACCGTCAAGGGCGTCGACGTCCACCGGGTGGTGCAGACCCAGCGCACCGCGACCCTGCGCCACCTCCAGGACCTGACCCGCCTCAAGCAGCGGGCCACCACCCACCACGAGGAGGCCGCGGATGGCGACGGCGACGTCGACCTGGCCTGGCTGCTCGTCCTCGAGAACCTCATCTACGCCGGCGAGGCCGAGGTCCGCTGGCTCGACCACGTCGAGGCTCGGCTGGTGCGCGAGGCGAACCGCCCGCGCCCGGCACGAGCCGACCGCACGACACCCGGCACCACAGCGGGCACCACGTCCGACCCTGCGATGGGGGCCATCGCAGACCTGAGCACCACCACCGAGGGGGCAGCACGATGAGCACCGACCAGACCAGCACCGACCAGGCCAGCACCCACCGGACCACGGGCCGGCCGGGCACCGATCGAGAGGTCATCCTCCGGCTCGACAACGTCACCCGGGTGCACGGCACGGACGGCACGGCCGTGCGGGCGCTGGCCGGCGTCAGCCTCGAGGTCCGCGCCGGCGAGCTCGTCGCCGTGATGGGCCCGAGCGGATCCGGCAAGTCGACCCTGCTCAACCTCGCCGGCGGGCTCGACGCCGCGACCAGCGGTCAGGTGCTGATCGAGGGCCAGAGCATCGGCACGCTGAAGGGTGACGCCCTGGCCCGGCTGCGCCGCCGTCGCGTCGGGTTCGTCTTCCAGGACTTCAACCTGATCCCGTCGCTCACCGCGGTCGAGAACGTCGCCCTCCCGCTCGAGCTGGACGGGCAGCGGGTGAGCCGGGCTCGCCGCCGGGCCATCGACGCCCTCACCATGGTGGGCGTCCACGAGCTCGCCGACCGCTACCCCGACAAGATGTCCGGGGGCCAGCAGCAGCGCGTCGCGATCGCCCGGGCGCTGGTCGGCGACCGCCGCCTGGTGCTCGCCGACGAGCCCACCGGCGCGCTCGACTCCCACACCGGCGAGGGGGTGCTCCGCGTCCTGCGCGAGCGCTGCGATGCCGGTGCGGCCGGCCTGCTCGTCACGCACGAGGCACGGCACGCCGCCTGGGCCGACCGGGTGGTCTTCCTGCGCGACGGCGTGGTCGTCGACAGCACCGGCACCGTCGAGACGGCCGAGGCGCTCCTCGAGCCGACCGCCTGAGGGACGACCATGACCACCCTCATGGAACCCCAGGCCCCGGCCGGGCTCCCCGACGAGTCGGAGCGCGGCGACGTCAAGAGCTCGCGCCTCTCGCGCTGGCGCGCCTCGTGGCGGGTCGCACTCCGGATGGCCAAGCGCGACGCCTGGCGCTACAAGGGACGCAGCATCCTCGTCCTCGTCATGGTGGCCCTCCCCGTCGGTGTCCTCGTGGCGACGCTGGTCTTCGCGACGACGTCCACCGTGACCCCAGTCGAACGGATCCCGACCTCACTGGGGGCCGCCCAGGCGATGGTCCAGGGCCCGGACGAGCAGGAGGTCTGGCAGACCGCCGACCCGGACTCCGGCTGGCAGGCCGAGGCGAACGACCAGCCCGAGAAGGCGACGCCGATCCCGGGCTTCAGCAAGGAGGACAGCCTCGGCTCAGCCGCCAACGTGGCCGCGGTTCGACGAATCACTGGCGGCACCGTCGTCGCGGCGGGCGACCTCTACATGCGCCGCGTCATCGACGCCAAGCGGAGCCGCGGCCTCCTGGTGACGACGGTCGACGCGACTGCCGTGGACCTCGGCAGCAAGGCCGAGCTGGTCTCCGGTCGCTGGCCTACCGGCGACCGTGAGATCGTCGCAACCCCCTACGGCGTGAGCCGAGGGCTTGCCGACCACGGCACCGTGACGCTGCGCTACGACGGGCGGCCGGTCGAGGTGACCGTCGTCGGGGTCGCCAACTACTTCACCAGCTACGGAGGCCAGCCCGACGCCGTGTCGGCCCGCCCCCTCGACCAGCAGGCCGTCCTCGACTGGCGCTATCTCGTCGTCCGCGACACCGGAGTCCCCTACTCCGAGGTCACCCAGTGGAACAAGTACGGCCTTCGCGTCACGAGTGCCGAGGCACTGCGTCACCCGCCCGCCGAGTCCACCCTCCCCAAGCCGCTGCAGGACAGCTACAACAACGATGCCCGTGACCTCCGGGTCGCCGTCGCCGTCGGTGGTGTGATGCTGCTGCTGGTCACGACGCTGCTGGTCGCCCCCGCCTTCGCGGTGAGCGCGAGCCGCCAGCGCCGCACCCTGGCCCTTGCAGCCAGCAACGGCGCAGAGACCCGCCAGCTGCGTCGCAAGGTGCTCGCGCAGGCCTTGTTGCTGGGCGCCCTCGCCGCAGTGGCGTCGGCCGGACTGTCGATCCTCGCCGTGCGCGGCGCGCTGGGGATCCTCCAGTGGAAGCACCCGTGGACGACGATGCGCTACTTCCAGGTGTCGTGGTGGGCGGTGGCAGCGGTGATCGTGATGGCGGTCGTCAGCGCGCTGGTGGCGGCACTCATCCCGGCCCTGCGCCTGCGTCGCCTCGACATCATCGGCGTGATGAAGGGCCAGAGCGTCTCGCCCCGGGTCAACCGCGTCCTCCCGGTGATCGGGGCGGTGCTCGCAGTGGGCGGCGGTGTCGGCCTGGTGGCCGCTGTCGCGACCAAGCAGCGTGAGATCGCCATCGGCGGGCTCGCCATCGCGCTCACCGTCGGCGCCCTCCTCCTGGTGCCCATGGTCCTGGTGCTGGCCGGCACGCTCGCGTCGCGGCTTCCGGTGGCCGCGCGGATGGCGACCCGCGACGCGGCCAGGCACCGCACCCGGTCCGTCCCGACCGTCGCCGCGATCATGGCCGGCACCATCGCCCTCACCATCTTCAGCATTGGGCTGGTCAGCGACACCGAGCAGCAGCGCCGGGAGTACGTCCCCCAGCTGGCCGCGGGTGACGGCATGGTCTACCCGGCCTACGAGGGCAACGGCACCGAGGACCCAGGCCCGTCGGTCATCGAGCCGACCGAGGACCTCGTGCACTCGCTGACCCCCGCCCTGGTCACCAGCAGGATCGCGTCGGTCACCGTCAAGTACCCCGACGGGCCCACCGACCCGATGCCGTTCGTGACGGCGGTCAAGCCGGGCTGCACCGTGGCGCGCGCCGTCCAGGACAACCAGTTCGACCCGAACGGCGGCCCGCACTGCACCATCGTCGGCACCAACGGGCAGACGTCCATCGCCGTGCTCTCGGCCACGGACCTGGCCCGGCTGGCGTCGCTGTCCAGCGAGCAGACCGCGGTCCTGCGCAACGGCGGGATCCTGGTCAAGGACGCCGGCCTCGTCGCGGGCGGCAAGGTCACCATGGCCTCGGGCGCCGCCGTCATCAGCCAGGCCGACGGCACCGTGCAGTCCGTGACGGGCGAGCGCTCCGCGGCCCTGCCGGGCGTGGTTGGCCGGATGACGTTGGGGCAGAACCAGTACGGCGCGGCAGTCACCCCCGAGACGGCTGCGCGACTCGGCTGGACGGTGGGCAACTACAGCTTGCTGCTGCACGACCCGGACGGCGCGATCAGCCAGACCGACGAGCAGACCCTCAGCGACCAGCTCAGTGAGGACGGCGGGTTCTACGTCGAGCGCGGCTTCCAGCGCGACGACATCGTCGTCATGCGGGTCATGTTCGGGGCCTTCGGCTTGCTGCTGCTCATCGTCACCCTGATCTCCACGGCCCTGGCGCTGGCAGAGCAGCAGAGCGACATGGGCACGCTGGCTGCGGTCGGGGCCACCAAGGGCACCCGCCGCAGGCTGGCGGCGGCCCAGTCCGCGACGGTGGCCTTCATCGGGGTGCTGGTCGGGATCGGGGTGGGCCTCGCGCCCGGCATCGCGGTGACCTACCCGCTGACCGGGTTCTCCTACGACCCCGAGACCGGCCAGTCGACCACGCCGCACCCGATCACGATCATCCCGTGGCTGCCGCTGTCGCTGCTGCTGGTCGGGGTGCCCCTCGTTGCGGCACTGCTGTCCGCCGTGGCGATCCGACGCGCACCGGCGATGACCCGTCGCGCCGACTAGGACGGATTTCCACCGATGTGGGCCGGTCGGGGGGCCGGTCCACCCGGGGCGCTCGGGGCGAATCTCCGCCTCGAGCGCCCCGTCACTCCCTAGACTCCGGACATGGTGGCCGCGGTCGTCCTGTCCTCGTTGCGCAAGGAGTTCGGTGGCGCGCCACCGGTGGTGGCCGTCGACGACGTCGACCTGACCATCCGCGACGGCGAGTTCTTCTCGATGCTCGGCCCGTCCGGTTCGGGCAAGACCACGGTGCTCCGGATGATCGCCGGCTTCGAGACGCCCACGTCGGGCACGGTCCAGCTCGGTGGCGAGGACGTGACGACGCGACCGCCCTACGCACGCGACGTCAACACCGTGTTCCAGGACTACGCGCTGTTCCCCCACATGAGCGTGCTCGAGAACGTCGAGTACGGCTTGCGGGTCAAGAAGGTCGCCAGGGCCGAGCGCCGCCGTCGCGCCATGGAGTCGCTCGAGCAGGTCCGCCTCCCCGAGCTCGGCAGTCGGCGACCGGGTCAGCTCTCGGGCGGCCAGCGCCAACGCGTCGCGCTCGCCCGTGCGCTCGTCAACCAGCCGCGGGTGCTGTTGCTCGACGAGCCGCTCGGCGCCCTCGACCTCAAGCTGCGCGAGCAGATGCAGGTGGAGCTCAAGGCGATCCAGCGCGACGTCGGCATCACCTTCCTCTTCGTCACCCACGACCAGGAGGAGGCGCTCACCCTCTCCGACCGGATCGCGGTCTTCAACGCCGGCCGGGTCGAGCAGGTGGGCACCGCCCGCGAGATCTACGAGCAGCCCGCGACGCAGTTCGTGGCCGGGTTCGTCGGGACGTCGAACCTCCTCACCGGCCCGGGCGCGGTGGCGCTCGTGGGCTCGGAGGGGACCTACGGCATACGCCCCGAGAAGCTCCTGGTCCACGCGCGCGGGGCGGCGCGCGACAGTGCCGCACGGCGTGCAGCAGGTCGCCTCGTCGAGGTCGTGTATGCCGGGCCGGTGACCCGCTACGTGGTCGACCTGGACGCCGGTCCGCGGCTGGTCGCGTTGCAGCAGAACGGATCTGGTGGCCCCGAGCTCGAACGGGGCACCGAGGTGGAGCTCGAGTGGGACCCCTCCCACGTCATCACAGTCCCGTCGGCCCCGGCCTCCGCAGCCGCCGACGGGTCCCGCTGAAGGAGAAGGAGCACGTCATGCCCCGCACGACACCACTGCGCACCGCCGCTCTCGCCGTCATCGCCGTCGCGGCCCTCGCCGCGTGTGGCGACTCCGGCGGTTCGGGCACCACGACCGGGGCGGGAGGCTTCAAGGCGCCGGACCTCAAGGCCCTCGAGAAGCTCGGCACCCCCGAGGGCAAGGTCAGCGTGCTCGCCTGGCCCGGCTACGTCGAGGACGGCAGCAACGACCCGGCGGTCGACTGGGTGAGCGACTTCGAGAAGGAGTCGGGCTGCCAGGTGACGGTGAAGACGTTCGGCACCTCCGACGAGGCGGTCCAGCTGATGCGGACCGGACAGTACGACACCGTGTCGGCCTCGGGTGACGCCACGCTGCGCCTCATCGCCGCCGGCGACGTCGAGCCGATGAACACCAGCCTGGTCACCAACTACGCCGACATCTTCGACAGCCTCAAGATGAAGCCGTGGAACTCGGTGTCGGGCAAGGCCTACGGCATCCCGCACGGCCGGGGCGCCAACCTCCTGATGTACCGCACCGACCTCGTGAAGCCGGCGCCCGACAGCTGGTCGGCCGTCTTCGACCAGGTCGGCTCGCAGGCGGGCAAGGTGACCGCCTACGACTCGCCCATCTACATCGCCGACGCGGCGCTCTACCTCATGGCCACCAAGCCGGACCTCAAGATCAAGGACCCCTACGCGCTCGACTCCACCCAGCTGGCGGCCGCCGTCGACCTGCTGAAGAAGCAGAAGGCCAACGTCGGTGAGTACTGGTCCGACTACCTCAAGGAGGTCCAGGCCTTCAAGAGCGGCTCGTCGACCGTCGGGACGACGTGGCAGGTGATCGCGAACGTCGCGCAGGGTGAGAAGGCACCGGTCGAGGCGGTCCTGCCCAAGGAGGGCTCGACCGGATGGTCGGACACCTGGATGGTCGGCGCGAAGTCCGAGCACAAGACCTGTGCCTACAAGTTCATCGACCACATCGTCTCGCCCAAGACGAACGCCGCGATCGCCGAGTACTTCGGTGAGGCCCCCGCCAACAAGAAGGCCTGCGCGGAGACGGCGGACAAGAACCACTGCACCGTGTTCCACGCCGAGGACGAGGACTACTTCTCCAAGGTGCACTACTGGAACACCCCGATCTCGGCGTGCCTCGACGGTCGCACCGACGTGAAGTGCACCGACTACGCCGAGTGGACCAAGGCCTGGACCGAGATCCGCAACAGCTGATGGGTTCGAGGAAGGCACTCGCCGGCCTGCTGGGGCCGCCGATGGTATGGCTCGTCGTGGCCTACCTCGGCGCCCTGGCGACCATCTTCGCGACGGCCTTCTTCACCACGGACTCGTTCACGAACCAGGTGGTGCACACCTTCAGCCTCGAGAACTTCCGCGAGATCGGGCAGCCGACCTACCTGCGCATCATCGGCCGGACGCTGCTGATCGCAGTGGTGGTCACGATCCTCTGTGTCGCCATCGCCGTGCCGTTCGCCTGGTTCATGGCGCGGGTTGCGCCACGCCGGGTCAGGGGCCTGCTCGTGGCGGCGGTGCTCGTCCCGCTGTGGGCGTCCTACCTCGTGAAGGCCTATGCCTGGCGCACGATGGTCCAGCCCGACGGGGTGCTCGAGAGCACCTTCGGCGGCACGCCCGGTTACGGCTTCGGGGCGGTGGTGCTGACGCTCACCTACCTCTGGCTCCCCTACATGGTGCTGCCCGTGTATGCCGGGTTCGAACGTCTCCCCGAGAGCCACCTCGAGGCGGCGGCCGACCTCGGTGGGCGCGGGTGGGACACCTTCCGCCGGGTGGTGCTGCCGTCCCTGCTGCCGTCGATCGCCGCCGGCACCGTGTTCACCTTCAGCCTCAGCCTCGGCGACTACATCGCGGTGCAGATCGTCGGCGGCAAGCTCCAGGTGCTGGGCACGGCGGTGCTCCAGAACATCACCCTCGACCTGCCGTTCGCCGCCGCACTGGGCACGGCGTCGGTGCTGATCATGGTCGCCTACCTCGTCGCGGTGCGCCGGACCGGCGCCCTGGACAACCTGTGAGGCCCTGATGCGCGCCGGACGACCGACCCGACTGGCCTTCGGTGCCTTCGCCGCCCTCGTGCTGCTGTTCATCTACGCCCCGCTGGCCGTCGTGGCGGTCAACTCGTTCAACAGCGACCGCACCTTCGGCTGGCCGCCGCCGGGCTTCACGACGAAGTGGTGGTCGCTGGCCGCCGACGCCCCCGGCCCGCGGGCTGCCCTGCGGACCTCGGTGGAGGCCGGCCTGGGCGCCACCGCCATCGCCCTCGTCCTCGGCAGCCTGCTGGCGCTGGCGCTGACCCGCTACCGGTTCTTCGGCCGCAACGCCATCTCGCTGCTGGTGGTGCTGCCGATCGCGTTGCCCGGCATCGTCACCGGCATCGCCCTGCAGTCGGTGATCCAGAACGTCCTCGACCCGGTCTTCGGGGTCAACGCCGGCCTCTTCACGATCATCGTCGGGCACGCGACCTTCTGCATCGTGGTGGTCTTCAACAACGTGACGGCGCGGCTGCGGCGGCTGGGCGGATCGCTCGAGGCGGCGTCGTCCGACCTCGGCGCGCGACCGCTGACCACCTTCCGGCTGGTCACCTTCCCGCTGCTGCGCTCCGCCCTGCTGGCTGGTGCCCTGCTCGCCTTCGCACTCAGCTTCGACGAGATCGTGGTGACGACCTTCACCGCCGGCCCCGGGACCCCGACCCTGCCGATCTGGATCTTCAACAACCTGTTCCGGCCCAACCAGGCGCCCGTCGTCAACGTGGTCGCGGTCGTCCTGGTGGTCGTCTCGATCATCCCGGTGTGGCTGGCCCAGCGACTGAGCGGCTCCGAGGCGGCCGAGTCCCGGCTGTAGTGTCGAAGCATGAGCGAGCAGCACGGCGACGCAGGGCAGGATCAGGGCGAGGCTGCGGGGGGCACGGACGGACAGCAGCGCGTCGTGGTCGTGACGCAGGACGGCATGGGGGTCGCCCCGCACTCCGAGAACGAGGACGGCCCCACCAACCCCGCCGACCTCGTCGAGCAGCCGGCCAAGGTGATGCGGATCGGCTCGATGATCAAGCAGCTGCTCGAGGAGGTGCGCAACGCACCCCTCGACGAGGCGGGGCGGGTGCGGCTCGCCGAGATCCACCGCCGGTCGATCAAGGAGCTCGAGGACGGCCTGGCCCCGGAGCTGATCGACGAGCTCGAGCGGATCGCCTTGCCGTTCAACGAGGACGTGGCTCCGACCGACGCCGAGCTGCGCATCGCGCAAGCGCAGCTGGTGGGCTGGCTGGAAGGCTTGTTCCACGGCATACAGACGGCGCTGTTCGCGCAGCAGATGGCGGCGCAGCAACAGCTGCAGGGGATGCGGCGGGCCCTGCCTCCGGGTCACGCTCCCGAGGACGGTCCGGGCGTCGCCGGGCAGCCCGGGCTGCGACCCGACACCGGGGACAGCGGCCCCACCGGCCAGTACCTCTGACCCACGCCGCGCAACACGGCAGTTGCGTCCACTCCCGCCCGGCAACTGCTGGGCGGGAGTGGACGCAACTGCCGTATTGCCCGGCTAACCCTGGGGGCCCGCCGGACCATGATCAGGACGTATGCCGGGTGCTGGGTCAGGCCGGGTCGGCCCGCGCGGCGGCGTCGACCCGCGCGATCCGAGGCAGCGGCGAGAGCCAGGCGTAGGAGGCGGCCACCAGGCCGACGGCCACGATGGTCAGCATGGCCGGGCGGACGCCCACCTGGTCGGCGAGTGCCCCGGCAGCGAGCGCGCCGATGGTCCAGCCGAGGCCCCAGGAGAGCATCCGGCCCGCGGTGTTGACGCGGCTCAGGAGGCGCTCGGGGGTGACCTGCTGGCGGTAGTTGAGCGAGTTGATGATGACGAGCTGATAGGCCACGCCCCACCCGATCATGAACAGGACGGCGGCGACCCAGCTCGTCGACAGGGCGACCAGCACCCCGAAGCCCGCCGACACCGGCATCCACGCCAGGGTCAGCCGCGCGGCGGTGAAGCGGCGCAGCAGCCGGGGTGTCAGGGAGGCCGCGAGGATCCCACCGATGCCCCACGCGCTGAACACCAGGCCGAACCGCCAGCCCGACGTGCCGACCCGCAGCACCCGGTCGCACCACGGCACCGCGAGCGCCATGAAGCCGGCACCGGCGATCGACTGGAGCGCCCCGATGATCGAGTTCGAACGCACCCCGTGGTGCCGCCAGAGGAAGCCGACCCCCTCGCGGATGTCGGCGCCCACGGACGACCGCGCGCCCTCCGCATGCTCCCTCGGCACCGACAGCGCGCGGCCGATCGTGCGGACCAGCATCGCGGAGACCAGGAAGGTCAGTGCGTCGACCGCCAGCAGGTCGGCCGGGTGCACCACCGCGAGCGCCAGCCCGACCACCGCAGGGACCGTGAGGTCGAGGATGCCGCCCACACCCCACACCGCCGCGTTGGCGTCACCGACCCGGTCGCGTCCGACGAGCACCGGCAGCGCCCCGAAGTTCGCGCCGTCGAAGAAGGTGAAGAGCGACTGGGCGACGAACCCGGCGACCAGCACGTGCGGCACGGTCAGCCCGCCCCACCACCACGCGACCGGCACCGACCCGATCACGACCACGTTCGCGAAGTCGGCGGCCACCATCACCCGCTTGCGGTCCAGCCGGTCGCCGACCGCACCGGAGAAGAGGCCGAAGAGCAGGTAGGGCAATGCCTCGAGGGTCGTCGTCAGTGCCGTGAGGGTGGTCGAGCCGGTGAGCCGGTAGACCAGCACCGGCATCGCCACGGCGGTGACGAGCGAGCCGAACAGGCTGGCCATCCGCGCGACCCAGTAGCGCCGGAAGTCGCGGTCGTCGCGGAGCCGGGCAGGCGGCACACCCGCCTCGCCCACGACGCTGCCCCGCTCACCCACGCCCCCGAGTGTGCAGGGTGAACCGCACTTCACCTCAACCGGGGCGGCCGCGCGGAGAAAGCGGGGGCGGGTGTCGGCCCGGGCGGGTACGTTCTGACGTCATGAGCGACGACGTTCGGCAGCTGGCAGACGACTACCACGACCACTGGATGCGGACCAGCCCGAGCTGGGCCCACATGGTGGGTGACTACCGGTTCGCCGACCGCTACGAGGACGTCAGCCGGGCGGCCGAGGACGAGCTCATCGCGGCGGACCGCGCGTTCGCCGCGCGGGCGGCGGCCATTCCCGACGAGGGGCTGAGCCTGCAGGACCGCGCGACCCGTGACGTCGTCGCGTTCCAGGCGACGAGCGGCGCCGACTGGGCCGAGTGCCGCACCGAGGAGCTCGCGGTCAACCCGATCTTCGGTCCCCAGGTCGACCTGCCCCTCACGGTCGCCAACCTCGCGATGCCCACCGCGGAGGTGGCCGAGGCGATGGTGCAGAAGTACCACTCCATCGGCCAGTACCTCCGCGACTCGGCGGAGCGGCACCGCCAAGGGGTGGCCTCCGGTCGCACCCCCGCGTCGTTCGCGGTCACGCAGACGGTGCCCCAGCTCGACGCCTGGTTGGCCAAGCCGCTGTCCGAGGACCCGCTGCTCCAGACCTCCGACCTGCCAGCCGACGTCGACGCCGACGCCTGGCGGGCGCGGCTCACCGAGGCGATCGGCGAGGCCGTCCGGCCGGGGTTGCAGGTCTACCGCGACGTCCTCGCGGACGAGGTCGCCCCGCACACCCGTCCCGATGACCGGTGCGGGCTCTCGTGGTTGCCCGACGGCGAGCAGACCTACGCCCGCGCCCTGGCCGCCAACACCACCACCACCCTGTCGGCCCAGGAGATCCACGACCTCGGTCTGCAGCAGATCGCGTCGCTCGAGGAGGAGTACGCGACCCTGGGTGGCGAGGTGCTCGGCACCTCCGACGTGCCCGCGATCTACGACCGGCTGCGCACCGATCCGGCGCTGCGGCACCACGACGCCGCCGAGATCCTCGCCGAGTGCGAGACGGCGTTCGCCCGGGCCCGCGCCGAGATGCCCGCGTGGTTCAACCGGCTGCCGGCTGCCGACTGCGCGATCAAGACCACCACGCAGGGGGCGCTCGGCTTCTACTACCCGCCGTCCGAGGACGGCTCGCGCGGCGGCGTCTTCTACGTCAACACCTCCGACCCGGCGGCCTGGGGCCGGGTCGAGATCGAGGCCCTCAGCTACCACGAGGGGATCCCGGGGCACCACCTCCAGCTCGCCATCGCCTCCGAGCTCACCGACATGCCGGCCCTGCGGCGGCACACCGTCTTCAACGCCTACGCCGAGGGCTGGGGTCTCTACACCGAGCGCCTCGCCGACGAGATGGGCCTCTACTCCTCGCCGTTGACGCGGCTCGGCATGCTCACGATGGACTCGGTGCGCGCCTGCCGGCTGGTCGTCGACACCGGTCTGCACGCGCTCGGCTGGAGCCGCCAGCAGGCGATCGACTACATGGTCGCCAACTCACCGATGTCCACGGCCAACGTGACCAGCGAGGTCAACCGCTATGCGGTCTACCCGGGCCAGGCGTGCGGCTACATGGTCGGTCGGCTCGAGATCCTGCGGATCCGGCGCGAGGCGCAGGAGCGCCAGGGCGACGGCTTCGACATCAAGGCCTTCCACGACGCGGTGCTCGACGGCGGCAGCGTGCCGCTGGGCGTGCTCGACACCATCGTCCGCGACCGCCTCCCCTGATCCCTTGCGGGTCAGGCGGTGGCGGCTGCCGCGGCCCGGCCCGCGGTGCGTCCCGAGAAGATGCAGCCGCCCAGGAAGGTGCCCTCCAGCGCCCGGTAACCGTGCACCCCGCCGCCGCCGAACCCGGCCACCTCGCCCGCGGCATACAGGCCCGGCACCGGCTCGCCCGACGCGGACAGGACCCGCGACGACAGGTCGGTCTCGAGCCCACCGAGGGTCTTGCGGGTGAGGATGTTGAGCCGCACGGCGATCAGCGGCCCGGCCTTCGGGTCGAGGATCCGGTGCGGCGTGGCGGTGCGGATCAGCTTGTCGCCGCGATAGCTGCGCGCTCCCCTGACCGCCGTGATCTGGGCGTCCTTGCTGAACTCGTTGTCGATCTGCCGGTCGCGGTCGACGACCTGGCGCTCGAGATGGGCGTAGTCGAGCGGGGCATCGGGAGTCAGCGCGTTCATCTTGTCGACCAGCTCGCGCAGCGTGTCGGCCGAGACGAAGTCGGCCCCCTTGTCGAGGAAGGCCCGCACCGGACCGGGCATGTCGGCGCGGGCGCGGCCCAGCACGTCCTTGACCGACTTGCCGGTGAGGTCGGGGTTCTGTTCCGACCCGGAGAGCGCGAACTCCTTGCCGATGATCTTCTTCGTCAGGACGAACCAGCTGTGGTCGTGCCCGGTCTGCCGCAGGTGGGCCAGGGTCCCGAGGGTGTCGAACCCGGGGAAGAGCGGCGCCGGCAGCCGGTCGCCGTTCCCGTCGAACCACAACGAGCTCGGGCCGGGCAGGATGCGGATCGCGTGGGAGGGCCAGATCGGGTCCCAGTTCTCGATGCCCTCGACGTAGTGCCACATCCGGTCCCGGTTGACCAGCCGGCCACCCGCCGCCTCGGTGATCCCGAGCATCCGGCCGTCGACGTGCGCGGGCACGCCCGTCAGCATGTGCTCGGGCGGCGTCCCGAGCCGCTCGGGCCAGTTGGCGCGGACGAGGTCGTGGTTCGCGCCGATGCCGCCACTGGTGACGACGACCGCCTGAGCGGCCAGCTCGAACTCGCCCACCGCGTCACGGTTGGTGGGCCGGCCACGGGAGGCGCGGTCGTCGGCGAGCAGCGTCCCCCGCACGCCGGTGACGGCGCCGTCGCTGGTGACCAGCTCGTCGACCTGGTGGCGGTGGCGCAGCTCGACCCGTCCGGCCGCGACGTGCTCCTGCACGCGGCGCAGGAACGGCGCCAGCACCCCTGGGCCGGTGCCCCAGACGATGTGGAACCGCGGGACCGAGTTGCCGTGACCGGAGGCCGACCCGTCGCCGCGCTCGGCCCAGCCCACCACGGGGAAGAACCGCATCCCCTGCTCGTGCAGCCAGGCCCGCTTCTCACCGGCCGCGAAGTCCACGTAGGCGCGGGCCCACTGGGAGCCCCACCTGTCTTCGTCGTCGAGCCGGTCGAACCCGGCCGAGCCCTGCCAGTCCTGCCACGCGAGGTCGACCGAGTCCTTGATGCCCATCCGGCGCTGCTCGGGGCTGTCGACGAGGAACAGCCCGCCGAACGACCAGTGCGCCTGGCCGCCGAGGTTGGCCGCACTCTCCTGGTCGAGCACCACCACGCGGCGTCCGGCGTCGGCCAGCTCGGCGGCGGCGACGAGCCCGGACAGACCGGCTCCGACCACGATGACGTCAGCGTCCATGAGCCCAACCTACGGGCCGGTAACCCCCGGCGTCACGGAATCCGCCGCCGGTGCCACCCGGACTCGGCCGTCCACCACCGAGAAGCGCACGTCGGCGAGGTTGCGCACCACGGCGTCGGCGACGAGGTCGGCCGGGGCGGTCGTGGTCGTCACGGCCAGCGTCGCGCAGCCCGCCGCCCGGGCGGCCTCGAGCCCACCCGGGGCGTCCTCCACCACCAGGCAGTCGCGGGAATCGACGCCGAGGCCGGTCGCGGCGAGCAGGAAGGGGTCGGGGTGCGGCTTGCCCTGCGCGACGTCGCTGGCGGTGACCACGACGCGAGGTGCAGGCAGGGCCGTGGCCGCGAGCCGCGCGTCGGCCAGTGGTCGGGTGCACGAGGTGGCGATGGCGCAGAGCTCGACGTCACCGGTCAGCGCCGCGAGCGCGTCGAGCGTGCCGGGCAGCACCTCGATGCCATCGGTGTCGGCGACCTCGATCGCCTCGATCCGCTCGAACGCCGACTCGACCCGCTCGGGCGGCAGGAGCGCCGAGATCACCCCACGGGCCGGCACCCCGTGGAAGCCGGCCAGGTCGTGGGGGTCGACCCCCTCCTCCTGGGCCCAGCGCACCCATGAGCGGACCACGACGGGGATCGAGTCGATCAGGGTCCCGTCCATGTCGAACAGCACCGCCGCGAAGGTGCGGCCTTCCAGCGTCCCCAGGCTCCGCGGCATACCCCCACCCTAGGAGGCGGTTACGGTGGAGCGGTGAGCGCGCCCCCCGAGAGCCCACGTCACGGAGGGCGTGTGTCCCCGTGGCTGCGCCGGATCGGCGCGCTGGTGCTCCTGTTCTTCGCCTGCAACACCGGTGGCGTGGCGGCGACGACGCTGTTCCCCGGCCACGCCGACACCCTCAACTACGGGGCCGAGCTGCGGCTGTCGCTCGACCCCGCCGACATCTCGAAGCTCCAGAGCCCCACCGTCTTCGGCGACATCAAGCTCGACTTCGGCGGACCGGTGCCCGCGCCGGGCGTGGTCGCGCAGGTACGCGTCAAGGAGCGCATCACCGACCTCCTGGCCCGCCCCAACATCTCGGTGCAGTCGCTGCAGCCCGGTCCGCTCGAGCTCGAGCGCGCCGCCCGCGGTGGCGCGATCGCGCTGGGCTGGCGGTTCGCCGCGGGTGCCCTCGTCGTCGCCCTCCTCGCGCTGGGCGGGTATGCCGCGTGGCGGCGGCGGCGTCCGCGGCTGCGGTGGAGCGCGCTGGTCGCCGGGGCGTGGGTCGCCTCGTGCGTCGCGACCTTCGGGGTGATCGGGCTGACCTACCAGCCAGAGCGACTGGACAGCTTCACCACCACCGGCATCCTCGGCACGGTGCAGCGCAACAGCGACCTGCTGGAGGGCGTGGAGACCCGCGCCGAGCAGGTGACCCCCTACCTCAAGAACCTGCTGGCCCTGTCGTCCGCGTTGCAGGACAAGTACGCACCCCAGGCGCTCGACCAGCCGGTGGGCGCACGGGTGCTCCTCGTCTCCGACGTCCACGGCGCCAACCAGTACGCGCTGATGAAGACGATCGTGCAGCAGGAGCACATCGACGCCGTCATCGACTCCGGCGACCTGGTGAACTTCGGAAGCCCCACCGAGGCTGACGCCGCGGACCTCTTCAAGGGCATCGCCTCGCTCGACGTCCCCTACCTCTTCGTCAAGGGCAACCACGACGGGCGGTCGAGCTCCGACCGCGAGCTGCTCGACCGGCTGGCCGCGGTGCGCAACGTCGTGCTGCTCGAGCCGGACGACTCGACCTACGTCATCGAGTCGGTCCACGGGTTGCGCATCGCGGGCTTCAACGACCCGCGCTGGTTCGGTGACAGCAACACCGGGAACGCCGCGAAGCAGAAGCCGGCCGCCGCCCGCTTCAACGCGGCGATGGCCGACCAGCCGGTGCCCGACCTCGTGGTCTCGCACGAGCCGGCCGCCGTGGACGACGTTGCCCTGGCAGGGATCCGGGTCAACGGACACCTGCACGCGAGCCAGCTCGAGGGGTCGCGGATCGGGGTCGGCACCTTCACCGGTGGCGGACCGTTCAGCCACTTCATCGCCGACGAGTCCGGGTCGGCCGACGGTGCGGACGAGGGTGACGTCGGTGAGCTGACCGGTCAGCCCTCGGCGTTCGACATCGCGACGTTCGGCACCGACTGCCGGCTCGCCTCGCTGACCCGCTACCAGTTCCGCAACGTCATCGAGGGTCGACCGGCCTACGACGACGTGACCCTCATCAACGGCTCGCGCATCGAGGAGTCGGTCCCGGCTGCCGCCGCCCCCGCCGCACAGCCCGGGTCGGCGACCGCGGCTGCGGTCGCCCGCACCTGCGGCGCCGACGTGGAGCAGACCCGGGAACGCGTCCCGGTCGCCCCACGTTGAACCTCGGCCACCCGCACGTGACCGGAGGAGAACCGTGACCGAGACGACGACCCGAGCCACCGACCTGACCGAGCAGACCACGACGACCACCACCGCCACCGAGTTCGACCGTCAGGTGCAGGCCTACCTCGATGCCGGCTACCCGGCCCTCGCCGGTCTGGACGATCAGGCCTTCACCGACCTGCTGGAGCCGTTGCGGGACAAGGCATCCCGGGCCCGCGCCACCTCACCCGACCGGATCGCCTTCGCGGTCGTCGTGACCTCGCGGCTCGTCACGGCCGACCTCGCTCTCCCGACGGTGCACTGGAAGGCCACCACCGGATGGACCGAGTACACCGCCGACGACCTCGCCGGCTACCGCCCGCTCGACGGCGTCGACGTGCCGGACCGCGCGGCATACCTCGTCACGGACGTCGACACGGGGACGGCGACGCTCGACGTCCGCGCCAAGGACGCCGTGCCGCTCATCGTCGCCGAGGGGCGCAGCCCCCTCACCATCGACGAAGGCGTCAGCCTGCTGACGCTGTGGCCGGGAATCCTCAAGGACCGCAACGCTTTCTTCCTGCCCGGCGCGCGCGACCACGGCAAGCGGGTGGCGGCGTTGTGGGTGAGCAAGGGCCACCCCCGGCTCGGGTGGTGCTGGGAGGGAAACCCGCACACCTGGCTGGGCTCGGCGTCCTGCGGGAGCCGGGTCGGCTGACGCGGCGGCGCGCAGCGACGTCATCTCGGGCCAGTGGCCGAGTCCCCGTCAGGTGACCTCGGCAGTCCACACGTATGCCGTGGCGTCGCCCTGCGCGCGACAGGTCAGCTTCGCCGGGGGCTGGGTCGTGCGGCGGACGACGACCGACGAGCTCGGCGGCAGGGGTCCGTCACCCAGCACCTCCACCCGCCAGGTGTCGCCCTCGCCGACGACCCGACCCGGGCGCACGTCACCCACGGCCGCGGGCCCGTGCGCGCGGAGCACCGCCGCGAGCGCAGCCTGCACGGGCGGTCGGTGCGCGGTGAAACCACGCAGGTGCTCGAGGTCCACCGAGCCCGCCAGGTGGCCCTGCACGACATCGACCGCGGTGGCCGCGTCGAGGCCGCCGTAGACCGTGCCGTCGGGGACGACGAGCAGGTTCGCCGCGAACCGGTCGCCCCCGATGTGGGTGCACTCCCAGGTCTGCTCCGGCCACTGGGCGGCCAGGGCCTGCGCGACGGGGCGTCCGCGCACGGCGCAGCACACGTCGTGCCGGCCATGGGTGCAGACGAGCAGCAGCGGGTCCGGGGGATGGCCGCCGACCGAGTCGGCCGGCCCGCGCCGCAGGGCGTCACCGGCGGCGAGCAGGTCGGCGGGCTGCCGCCAGGTGCCCCACTGCTGCCGACCGTCGAGGTCGAGGACGGTCCAGCGTCGCTGCTCCCGTGGACCGGGGACGACGGCGCGGCCCGGCCGCCGGATCAGCACCACCCGCGCGCCCACGTCGAGGGCCGTGCGGTGCAGCTGCTCGGCGATGTCGTCACCGATGCCGGGGCTGTCGAGCGCCGCCGGTGCCCAGCCACCCGGGTGCTCGATGAGCAGCCACCGGGTCGCCGGTGCCGCCGTGCCGAGCATCGGGTCACCGCGGTGCCGCGCGGCGGTCGAGCAGAGCGGCCCGGTCGGTCCGGTCGGCGTCGTGGCCGCGGTCGGGCTGGTCGGCCCAGTCGGCCCCGTCGGCTCGGTCATGCAGGGACGACGACGCCGGTGCGCAGCAGCGCGCGGGTGAGCTCGAGGCCCAGGTCGGCAGCGGTCGCGCCGCCGGTCTCGAGCAGCTGCTCGATGGCTGCGAGGTCGGGTCGCTCGACGGGCTGGGACCCGACCCGGCTGCGCAGCACCGTCTGACCACCTGCGGCCGGGACGAGCACCGCGGCGACGTGGGCGCGCAGCGCCACGCGCGAGTCGTCGGTGAGGGCCCGCACTGCCTCGGCCTGGGCCAGCGGCGCGAGCGGGGCCGGTCGTTGGGCCGCCCGCGCCGCGCCGGCCAGACCGGTGGCGAGGTCGCCCGCGTCGACCTGGGCGAGCGCCTCGAGCAGGGCGGCCCGCACCACCTCGACGTCCTCGGGTGCCGGACCGGCACCGACCAGCTCGGTGCCCACGGGCAGCGCCTCGCGCAGCTGGCGTGACCCGCTCGCACGGACGACGGCGGCCCGGACCAGCTCGTCGGCGACGTGCCGCCGGGTCCAGGCGTGCACCCCGATAGTCAGGTGGATGCTGGTGCCGCCCAACGCGGTCGCGGAGTGCAGGTAGCCGCGGGGGAGGTAGAGGCAGTCACCCGGCGCGAAGGTCTCCTCGATGAGCGGGGGACCGAGCGCGGCGGACTCGACCGCCGCCCGGTGGTCGGTCCACGGCTCGTCCCGCAGCGGCAGGTCGTGCACGGGACGGCGGATCCGCCAGCGCTTCTCTCCTGCGATCTGCAGGACGAACACGTCGTGCACGTCGTAGTGGTCGCTGAAACCGGTGTTCTCCGGCGGGGTCACGTAGGCATTGACCTGCACGGGGTGGCCGAGCTCGCCGGCCAGCGCCTGCGAGAAGTCGACCACCGGCCGCCAGGTGCGGTGCAGGCCCTGCAGCACGAGCGTCGCGCCGGCGGTGAAGTGCTGGAGCACGGCGTCGTCACTGGCCTGGTCGGCGACCGCCGCGCCGATCCCGCCGCCACGGGTGAAGCTGCGGTCCGCGAGGGTGGTGCCGTCCTTGGCCATCCGCAGGAACGGCGTTCGCAGCCCGCGGCTGGAGACCAGCTCGTCGACGGCGTCGGCGGAGAACAGGTCGTCGAACGACTCGGGCAAGTCGGCGGCCCGGCTGAGCAGCGGCTCGCGCGACCAGTGCCGGTCGGCGAACTCGGACAGCGGGACAGCCAGGAGGCGTGACAGCGCCGGGTGCCCGCCACTCGTGGCGGGCACCCGGCGCGAGGACGTGGTGGTCACTGGATCACCGTACGTCGGGACCGTGGGTCACGGACCGTCAGGCGCTACCGTCCGCGCCGCCGTCGTGGCCACCGGGGTTCGCGCCACCGTCAGCCGGGCCCTCGCCCGCCCCGCCGTCAGCGCCACCATCAGCGCCGCCATCGGCACCGCCGTCGTGGCCACCGGGGTTGGCGCCACCGTCAGCCGGGCCCTCGCCCGCGCCGCCGTCAGCGCCGCCATCGGCGCCGCCGTCAGCTCCGCCGTCGTGGCCACCCGGGTTCGCGCCGCCGTCGGCGGGGCCTTCGGTCTCGTCCGTGCCGGGGTCCATCGGGGTCTCGCTCATGGCTGGTCTCCCTACGTTCTGGCGACGCCTCGTCGCGTCGCCCTCCCTGTCTATGCCACCCCGCCGCGGCGCGCCACTTGAGCTGTCGCGTTTGCGCAGGTCAGCGCCGATCTCCAGGGCGACCGCCCACCCCTCGGAATTACCTACCCGAGGTAAGAACTTGGCAAGGGTTCGAGCGCAGGACGCCACGCCCGATGGGTCACCCCTAGCGTGCGGAGCACCGACCCCACTGGACTGCAGGAGAAATCAATGGCGATGACCCGCACGTTCGGCGCACTCGTGGCACTCGGTGCCACGGCCGCCCTCACCGTGTCAGCTGCACCCGCCCAGGCCGCGAGCTCGTACGTGGCCCTCGGCGACTCGTACTCGTCGGGCACCGGCACCCGCAGCTACATCAACGACGGCACCTCCTGCCAGCGGTCGGTGTACGCCTACCCGTCGCTCATCGCGGCGAGCAAGGGACTGCCCCTGAACTTCCGGGCCTGCTCGGGCGCGAAGGTCGCCGACGTCACCAACACCCAGCTCAGCGCGCTCGGCGCCGGGACGACGCAGGTGTCGATCTCGGTGGGCGGCAACGACGCCGGCTTCGCGGACGTGCTGACCGAGTGCGCCCAGCCCGGCTGGATGAGTGACTGCAACGGGGCCATCGACGGCGCCCAGAACATCGTCAACAACACCCTCCCCTCACGGCTGTCCACGCTCTACGGGTCGATCCGGGCCAAGGCGCCGAACGCCAAGGTGGTCGTCGTCGGCTACCCGCGGATCTTCATGGGTGAGGACTGCAACGCCTTCACCTGGTTCTCCCCGGCCGAGGAGACCCGGCTCAACCAGATGGCCGACCTGCTCAACAGCAAGATCTCGGCCCAGGCAAGTGCCCGGGGCTTCTCGTTCGTCAACCCGACCAGCCGGTTCGTCGGCCACGCCGTCTGCGACGACGTCGAGTGGCTGAACGGGCTGTCCAACCCGATCAGCGAGAGCTACCACCCCAACGTCGCCGGGCACCGCGACGGCTACGCGCCGCTCGTGAGCACCCCACTGACCGGCAGCGCCCTCCGGGTGAGCGCCTCGACGCTGCGCCAGGCCGAGCGGTCCGCCGCGCGCCTCGCGACCCAGCAGCGGCGCTACGCCGGTGCCGACGCCTCGATCAGCCCCGAGCAGTTCCGGGCCCCTGACCTGACGACCCCCGCTGCCAGGGCCGCGGCCAAGCGGGCCGGGGTCGACCTGTCCTCACGGGCCAGCATCGACGCCGCCGACCGGGCGTGGTCGCAGCGTCAGGCCACGGCCTACCGCGCCACGCACTGAGCTCAGCGCACAGGAGGGTATGCCGGGTGGTCACCACCCGGCATACCCTCGAGCTCGTCGTGCCCTCGAGCTCGTCGTGGGAGGGTCCAGACGCGTCCACAGGACGGGTCAGATCGGACATCCTTGTCACGGTCTCGACACTTCCGGGAGCGGGGAGTTGACTTTCGCAAGACTGCTGCCCAAAACTCCCCGAGGGACAACGTTGTCACACTGAAGGTGGCGCCATCAGGGTGCGCCTCCCCCAACCTCGACGAGGAGGCCAGATGAGCGATGGCGGTTCGATCCTGCAGATGACCGGGATCACCAAGACGTTCCCCGGGGTCAAGGCGCTGGACGACGTCACCCTCACGGTCCGCCGCGGCGATGTGCACGCCATCTGTGGCGAGAACGGCGCCGGCAAGTCGACCCTGATGAAGGTCCTCTCGGGGGTCCACCCCGCCGGCAGCTACGACGGCAGCATCGTCTTCAACGGCGACCCCGTCGAGTTCAACAACATCCGCGACTCCGAGCACGCCGGCATCGTGATCATCCACCAGGAGCTCGCGCTCATCCCCGAGCTGTCGATCGCCGAGAACATCTTCCTCGGCAACGAGGAGACCAAGAACGGCGTCATCGACTGGGTCCACACCAACAACAAGGCCCGCGAGCTGCTCGCCCGCGTCGGCCTGCGCGAGGACCCCGAGACCCCCATCAAGAACATCGGCGTCGGCAAGCAGCAGCTGGTCGAGATCGCCAAGGCACTGAGCAAGGACGTCAAGCTGCTCATCCTCGACGAGCCGACCGCCGCGCTCAACGAGGAGGACTCGCGGCACCTGCTCGACCTGATCCGCGGCCTGCAGGCCAAGGGCATCACCTGCATCATGATCAGCCACAAGCTCAACGAGATCGAGGCGATCTCCAACGCCATCACGATCATCCGCGACGGCAAGACGGTCGAGACGCTCGACGTGCGCGAGGGCGCGGTCGACGAGGACCGGATCATCCGCGGCATGGTCGGGCGTTCGCTCGAGTCGCGGTTCCCCGACCACACCCCCGACATCGGCGAGACCTTCTTCGAGGTGCACGACTGGACGGTCGGCCACCCACAGATCCCGGACCGGCTGGTGGCCAAGGGCTCGGAGTTCTTCGTACGGCGCGGCGAGATCGTCGGCTTCGCGGGACTGATGGGTTCGGGACGCACCGAGCTGATGCGTTCGCTGTTCGGTCACAGCTACGGACAGTTCCTCCGGGGCACGATGGTGCTGAACGGCAAGGAGGTCCGGCTCAACTCGGTCCCTGCCGCCATCGACGCGGGCGTCGCCTACGTCACCGAGGACCGCAAGTCGCTCGGCCTCAACCTGCTCGACGACATCAAGACGACCACGGTCTCGGCCAAGCTGAAGAAGATCGCCAAGAACATGGTCGTCGACCGGCGGGCCGAGCACCAGGCCGCCGAGGACTACCGCAAGGCGCTGCGGACCAAGACCCCGTCGGTGGACTACGGCGTCTCGAAGCTCTCCGGCGGCAACCAGCAGAAGGTCGTCCTGTCCAAGTGGCTGTTCACCGACCCCGAGCTGCTCATCCTCGACGAACCGACGCGCGGCATCGACGTCGGCGCCAAGTTCGAGATCTACGGCATCATCCAGCGGCTCGCCAGCCAGGGGAAGGGCGTCATCGTCGTCTCCTCGGAGCTGCCCGAGCTGCTTGGCATCTCCGACCGGATCTACACGATCTGCGAGGGCCGGATCACGGGTGTCCTCGACCGGGGTCAGGCCGACCAGGAGTCGCTCCTGCGCCTGATGACCCTCACCAGCTCGACCCACACCCCCGAGGCTGAGCTCGGACCCGACGTCGTCGACGACGGACCACCGGACCCGACCGCCACCCCCGACACCACCCCTGACACCAAGAACGCACCCGAGGAGGGCGCATGGACAAGCTGAAGCAGGTCTTCGGCGGCGACACCCGTCAGTTCGGGATGATCTTCGCGCTGGTGGCGCTGATCATCTTCTTCCAGGTCTGGACTGGCGGCCTGACCCTCAAGCCCGAGAACGTCATCAACATCTTCCAGGGCAACAGCTACATCCTGGTGATGGCGATCGGCATGGTGCTCGTGATCATCGCCGGCCACATCGACCTGTCGGTCGGGTCGGTCGCGGCGTTCGTCGGCATCACGGTGGCGATCGCGATGCGCGACTGGGGCATCCCGTGGTGGGTGGGCATCCTGCTCGGGCTCGTCGTCGGCGCGGTGGTCGGCGTGTGGCAGGGCTTCTGGGTCGCAGTCGTGGGCATCCCCGCGTTCATCGTCACCCTCGCCGGCATGCTCATCTTCCGCGGCGCCAACCAGGCCGTCGGCAAGTCGCTGACCATCCCGGTGAACGAGGACTTCCAGAAGATCGGCGCCGGCTACCTGCCCGAGGTGGGGCCGAACACCGGCTACAACAACCTGACCATCCTGCTGGGCATCCTGCTCTGCGCGGCCATCGTCTTCGGCGCCCTGCGCAACCGGCGCAACCAGCGCAAGATCGGCGCGGAGGTCGAGGACGGCACCGTCCTCTACCTGCGGCTCGGCCTGATCTGCGTGGCCATCCTCGCGACGGTGTTCGTCATGGGCTCCGGTCGCAAGGGGACCTCGCTCCCGGTCTCGGCCCTGATCCTCGGCGTGCTGGTGATGCTCTACGGCTTCCTGTCCACGCGCACCATCGTCGGACGCCACGTCTACGCCGTCGGCGGCAACCGGCACGCAGCCGAGCTGTCCGGGGTGCGCAGCCGGCGGATCAACTTCCTCGTCATGATGAACATGTCGATCCTCGCGGCACTCGGCGGCATGATGTTCGTCGCCCGCTCCACCTCCTCCGGCCCGTTCGACGGCGTCGGCTGGGAGCTCGACGTGATCGCGGCCGTCTTCATCGGCGGCGCCGCGGTCAGCGGCGGCGTGGGCACCGTCGTCGGGTCGGTGATCGGTGGCCTTGTGATGGCCGTCCTCAACAACGGCCTGCAGCTGAAGGGGATCGGCGCCGACGCCACCCAGATCATCAAGGGCCTGGTGCTGCTCACTGCAGTCGCCTTCGATGTCTACAACAAGAGCCAGGGGCGCCGGTCGATCATCGGTCTGCTCATGAGGAACTCCGGTGGTGGCACCGCCGCCGGAGAAGCGAAGGACACGGTCCGTCAGGAGTCGTGACCCCACCAAGGGTCACGGGCAACCGGCCCCTGACCGTACGAACACGAGAAGAGAAGGAAAGCATGAGAAGACTCGTCATTCCGGTGGCCCTTGCGGCCGCCGCCGCGCTCGCCCTCTCCGGTTGCGGCCGGGCGGACGACACGAGCACCAGCTCCGGTTCCAGCAGCGGTGGGGAGAAGTTCCCCAAGAACTCCCTCATCGGGGTCTCGCTGCCGCAGAAGACCTCGGAGAACTGGGTCCTCGCGGAGAACCTGTTCAAGACCGACCTGGCCAGCGCCGGCTTCCAGGCCGACGTGCAGTTCGCCAACGGTGGCGTGGGTGAGCAGCAGAACCAGATCCAGTCGATGGTGACCAAGGGCGCCAAGGTCATCGTCGTCGGCGCCATCGACGGCTCGCAGCTGGGCACCCAGCTCAAGGCCGCCAAGGACGCCGGCGCCGTGGTCATCGCCTACGACCGCCTCGTCAAGAACACCGACGCCGTGAACTACTACGTCGCCTACGACAACTTCAAGGTCGGTGTGCTGCAGGGCAACGCGCTGCTGGAGGGCCTGGCCAAGAAGAAGGCCAGCGGCCCCTACAACATCGAGCTGTTCGCGGGTTCGCCGGACGACGCCAACGCCCAGGTCTTCTTCGACGGCGCGATGAGCGTGCTGCAGCCGAAGATCGACGACGGCACCCTCAAGGTCGTCTCGGGCCAGACCAAGTTCAACCAGGTCGTCACCCAGGGCTGGAAGGCGGAGAACGCGCAGAAGCGCATGGACACGCTGATCTCGGCCAACTACTCCTCGGCTGCCATCGACGGCGTCCTGTCCCCGAACGACACCCTGGCCCGCGCGATCATCACCTCGGTGAAGGCCGCCAGCAAGCCGGTCCCGGTCGTCACCGGCCAGGACTCCGAGGTCGAGTCGGTCAAGTCGATCATGGCGGGTGAGCAGTACTCCACGATCAACAAGGACACCCGCAACCTCGTCAAGGCCACGATCGACATGGTCAAGGCCATCCAGGCCGGCCAGGAGCCGAAGATCACCGACACCAAGCAGTACAACAACGGTGTCAAGGTCGTCCCGGCCAACCTGCTCGACCCGGTGATCGTGACGAAGGACAACGCCAAGGAGGCGTACGCCAACGACCCGACCCTGTCGAAGCTCACCGGCTGAGCGACGACACCACGGGAACCGTCGACGGGCCCGGTCACCTCACGAGGTGGCCGGGCCCGTTCGTCGTGGCATGACGGTCAGTCGCCGGCAGCCGGACGACCGGTCGCGACCATCAGGCCGTGGCCGAAGGTGAAGAGCGGGTCGTCGTAGCCGGGGACGTCCTCGCCGTGCCGGCGCACCTGGTCCATCGAGCGGGGCAGGTCGAAGGGCAGCCGGCCCTCCGGGGGCCGCACCCCGGTGAGGGCGTCGACGAGTGCGTCGTCGCAGCTGCCGTAGCTGGCGACGAGCGCGGTGGCCAGCGGCAGCAGCGGGGTCAGCACGGCCGGGCGGTCGAGGGTCACGTCGAGGACCAGCGGGCAGTGCGCGGCGATGCGCGCGAGCCGGGCCACCAGCCCCGGCGGGAAGTCGAGCGAGCCCTGGTGGAACCACGACTCGAGGAACAGGTCGGAGCGCGGCTCGAAGGGGGCGTGCAGCCGGACCAGCGCGACCTCGGCGTCCTCGGGGCGGTCCACCGCGACGCCGAGCCGAGCGACCGCGTCCGGCGAGACGTTCTCCGCATAGACCCTCAGGCCGGTGGGCAGCGGGAGCACCGGCGCGTCCGCGCCGAACTGGCCGTCCGCGCCGTCCGCGCCGTCCGCGCGGTCGGCGCCACCGACCTGGACCACGTGGTTGGCGAGCACGGTCACGGACCTGGCCTGGGCGGCATACCCGGCCTCGCGGAAGTCGCTGCGCCCCACCGTCCCAGCCGCGGCGTCCTCGTCCACGAACGGGTCGTCGAACAGCCCCAGCCGGAACTTCACCGCCAGCAGCCGGCGGGCCGACTCGTCGATCCGCGACTCGCTGACGCGTCCCGCGGCGACCAGCTCGAGCAGCAGCTCGACGCACTCCTCGCCACCGAACTGGTCGGCACCCGCCTCGAGGATCAGCTCCATGCGGGCGGCCGGGTCGAGGTGCTCGACCCCCCACGCCCGGGCGGGCAGCACCTGGTCACCGACGTGGTTGTCGTTGACCAGCTCCCAGTCGGTGACCACGACCCCGTCGTAGCCGAGGGTGCCGCGCAGCAGGCCGGTCACGATCTGCTTGTTGTAGCCGAAGCCGACCTCCTCGACCGGGTCGCCGTCGATCTCGAGCCCGACCGGCATGCCGTAGTAGGGCATGATCGCGGCGGTCCCGGCCTCGATCACCGGCGGGAACGGCTTGAGGTGGTCGGCGAACCGCCCACCCGGGTAGACCTGCTCGCGGCCGTAGGGGAAGTGGGCGTCCTCGCCGTCCTTCTGCGGCCCGCCACCGGGGAAGTGCTTGCTGGTGCAGGCGACACTGCCCGGGCCGAGCGAGTCCTGCTGGAACCCCCGGAGGTAGGCGACCGACAGCTCGGTGACCAGGTCAGGGTCCTGCCCGAAGGTGCCCGACTGCCGAGCCCAGCGCGGTTCGGTGGCGAGGTCGAGGGTGGGGTGCAGGGCGGCACGGATGCCGACCGCGCAGTACTCCTGCCGGGCGATGTCACCGAACTCCCGGACCAGCTCCGGATCGCGCAGCGCGGCCAGTCCCAGCGGCTCGGGCCACTGCGAGAACGCCTTGGCAGCGAACGACGCTCCGGCGTTCTCGATGAACGCGTGCCGCGGGTCGGTCGAGACCGTCACGGGTATGCCGTGTGGCGACTTCTCCGCGATGGCCTGGAGGGCGTTGTGCCACCGCGCGGCCAGGCGGGCGTCGCCCAGGGCGTGCACGTTGAAGTGGGTGAGGTGCTTGCGCAGCACCACGTCGGACGTCGCCGACTTGCTGATCGCGCCAGGCGCCTCCTTGACCGTGCCGTCGGCACCGGCCTCGATGACGGTCTGGAACATCAGGCCGACCTTCTCCTCGAGCGACAGCCGCGGCAGGAGGTCGGCGACCCGCTCGTCGACCCCGAGGCGCGGGTCCTCGAACGGGTCCATCCGGCCGTTCCCGTTGAGGTCGCGGTAGTCGACCCCCTCCGGGCTGGTCTGCCTCAGCGGCTGCACAGTGCCTCTCACGTCCTCGGTCGGTGGGCGCCGGTGCGTCCAGGTGCGCTTGGGGTTGGGCGCCGTGCGCCCCGGGCCATCAGGGGCAGTGCCCGGGGCGCACGGCGGTCAGGGGGTGGGTCGGCCGGGCACGACCTCAGGCGATCCCGGCACCGAACTCTTCCATGCCGATGACCGGCCGCAGCGCGCGCTCGACGTCCTTGGTGCTGAAGGCGCGACGGATGACGTTGTCGGCCATGACGTTGCCGATCGCTCCCATGACCATGGCCTGGTCGAGCGACAGGTAGCGGCGGGCGATCGTCCCGGAACGCGTGGCGACGGCGTCGAAGAACCCGCCCTTGCCGTAGGCCTTCAGCTCGTCCTGGATCTTCGCGAGGTTGGCGAAGGCCTGGGCGGGCTCGTGCATCATCGCGAGGAAGGCGGCGTGCGGCGTGACGACACCGTCACCGAACTTCGGGGTCGGGTTGGTGCCCTCCCGGCACTCTCCGAAGCCGCCGTCCACGTTGGTCTTCTCCTTGTCCGAGAAGTAGCCGTCGGGGTTGAGGCCGAGCTGGTCGACGCCGTACTCGCGGTAGCCCGCGAACGGGTCGCTCGACGGCGAGAAGCCCCAGTAGCCGTAGCCGGCCTCGTCCAGGCCGTGCTCCCGCTGGGCGCGGACGTGCAGCGGGTGGTTGAGACCCCACGAGCGCGGCGCCCAGCTCGACTCGGGGACGAACACGTCGGGCATCAGCTCCTCGAACATGCTGCCGCCCCAGCCCGGGACGATGTGCATGCCGCGGTAGGTGTAGGCGCCCTCGTAGACGTCGACCCCGAGGTAGGTGCGGTTCTCCCCGACCGGCTGCATCTCCGGCCACGACCAGTCGCAGGTCGCGGGGAAGGTGCGCCACATCGCGAAGTAGTGGTCCTTCGGCACCTGGCCGGTGATGATGCCCAGGTAGCTCGTGATCCTCGTCTCCGACACCGTCGTGTCGTAGTGGTGGTTGGTGAGCCACACGTCGGGACCGACGCCGATGTGGTTCCCGTAGAAGCCGTCGGTGCGACCGGGGGGCTGCACGACGTAGAACCCGCCGTGCATCAGGCCGGGCTTGCGGGAGGCGTTGGGGTCGTAGAAGGCGTCCCAGCGCATCCTCCCGAACAGCCGGTTGGCGAGGGGCGCCGCACCGCGGTCGGCCGAGGCGACCACCTTGAGCGCCGCGCCGAGCCAGCCGTTGTCGACGCTGGAGAGGAACGGGTCGACGCGGTTGCCGTCGGTGGGCCAGGTCGTGAGCTTCTCGCCGGTGGCCTCGTCGTACCAGTTGTAGTACATGCCGCTCGGCTCGTGGTGCTCCATCCGCAGGAGCGTCCGAAGCGTCTGGGTGAGCCGCTTCGTGCACTCGCCCTTCGAGATGATCCCGAGCTCGCGCGCCACGATCGCCGACCACAGGTAGCCGCCGATGTTGGTGGGAGAGGTGTAGCCGGACCGGTCACCGGCGCCCAGGCCCTCGTTGATGTTGTCGGCCGGGAGCCCGGTCTTCGGGTCCGTCATCGCGACCAGGCTGTGCCACGTGTCCGCGGCCCAGCGGTGCACGCGGGCGGACTGCCCGCCGCCCGGCTTGCTGGACCCGATGAAGGCGGGTGCGGCTGTCGCAGCGGAGGCTGGCGTGCCCGCGACGGCGCGTCCGGCGGTCAGGCCGGTGGCAGCCACCGCCGTGGCGCCGATGAGCAGCTGACGCCGGGAGGCGGAGGGGAGGATGAGCTGGGAGGTGGCCATGGGTGAGGCTCCAATCAGGGTTGGTGTCACTTGCGGCGTGCTGTCCGTGGTGGCACTGGGGGTGCGGACTACTTGATGCCGGTGGTCGCGATCCCCTCGATGAACCGGCGCTGGAAGGTGAGGAAGACGGCCAGCACGGGGATGACGACGACCGTCGCGCCCGCGAGCAGCAGGCCGTACTGGGTGGAGTTCTGGCCCTTCGCATAGAGCGCGAGCGCCACGGGGAGGGTGTACTTGCTCTCCTCCTGCGCGACCACGAGCGGCCAGAGGAAGTTGTTCCAGGACCCGAGGAAGGTCAGGATGCCCAGCGTCGCCAGCGCGGGACCGCACAGCGGCAGGAAGATCCGCGCGAAGATGCGCAGCTCGCTGGCGCCGTCGACCCGACCCGCGTCGAGCAGGTCCCTGGGTAGCCCGAGGATGTACTGGCGCATGAGGAAGACGCCGAACGGGCTGACCAGGAACGGCAGGATCAGGCCGGGCAGGCTGTTGGACAGGCCGGCGTTGGTGACCAGGACGAACAACGGCACGAAGGTGACCACACCGGGGATGAGCAGCGTCGCCATGACCAGGGTGAACAGCGCCTTGCGGCCGCGGAAGTCCAGCATCGCCAGGGCGTAGCCGACCATCGAGCAGAACAGCAGGTTCCCGGCCGTCACGGCCACCGCCACGATCGTGGAGTTGAGGAAGTACTGCGCGAAGTTCAGCCGCGAGAACAGCTGGGTGTAGTTGTCCAGGGAGGCGGACTGGGGCCACCAGGTCGGCGGGTTCTGGAGCAGCTCGCCCTGCGACTTGAAGCTGCCGAGCACCATCCAGATGAACGGTGACACGACCACCACGAGGGCGAGGCTCAGCACGACGTAGAGCCACCAGGAGTTTCGGGAACGGATCATGGCGTCCTCACGTGTTGTCTCGCAGCAGCCGGAACTGGATCGCGGTGACGACGGCGATGATCACGAAGATGATGTAGCTCATCGACGCGGCATACCCGTAGTTGCCGAACCCGAACTGCCGGTACGTGTACATGGACATCGAGATGGTGCTGTTGAGCGGTCCGCCGTTGGTCATCACGAACGGCTCCTCGAAGAACTGGAGGTAGCCGATGCCGGTGGTGACGGACACGAACAGCAGGGTGGGCCGCAGCAGCGGGAGGGTGATGTGGCGGAACCGCTGCCAGGCACCCGCGCCGTCGATCGCGGCGGCCTCGTGGAGCATCCACGGCACGGCCTGCAGGCCGGCGAGGAAGATGATCATCGCGGTGCCGAAGTTGCGCCACGCGGCCATCAGGATGAGGCCGGGCATGGCCCAGTGGGGGTCGCCGAGCCAGTTGGGGCCCTCGATGCCGACCCAGCCGAGCACGGTGTTGATCAGCCCGAACTCCTGCTGGAGCAGGAACCGCCAGACCACCGCCACCGCGACGATCGAGGTGATCACCGGGGTGTAGAAGCCGAGCCGGAAGAGCCCGCGCAGCTTGGTGATGCCCTTGTCGAGGGCGATCGCCGCGGCCAGCGCGAGGGCGAGGGTCAGGGGGACGCCGACCACCACGAAGTACGCGGTGTTGAGCATCGACTTGCGGAAGATCGGGTCGGCGAACGCCCTCGTGTAGTTGTCGATCCCCACGAGGTCGACCGCGAACGGCCGCCGCAGGTCGCGGGCCCGGGTGTCCGTGAAGCTCATGAAGAGCGACTGGATGACCGGCCACGCGGTGAAGACGAGGAAGAGGACGCAGAACGGCAGCGCGAGCGTCCAGGCCGCGGCTCCCTGCCGGCGCGGCCGCGCCTTGGCGCCACCCCCACCGGGGGACGGGCTCGCACCCGTCCCCCGCGAGGGGTCACCTCCGTGGTGGTGGCCATGACTACTGGCCGGTGCCGATCGACTCGGCCTGCTGCTGGATCGACTTCAGCGCGGCCTCCGCGTCGGCGTTCTGCTTCATGACCTTCTCCATCTCGGTGTCGAAGCCGGTCGCGACCTGCTCCCACGACGGGAAGCTCGGCGGCGCCTGGGCGGTCTCGAGCTGCTTGCCGAAGGTGGCGAGCTTGGTGTCACCGGCGATGGCCGGGTCCTGCCAGGCGGACTTCACCGAGGGGAGGTCGGTCGACTGCTGGTACCACTTCACCTGGGTCTTCGGGTCACTCAGCCACTTGACGAGCTTCCAGGCGCTGTCGCGGTTCTTCGACTTCTTGAAGACGACGAAGTCCGAGCCACCGACGAACGACGCCGACTTGGTCTTGGCCGGGATCGGCATGACGTCGTACTGGTCCTTCTTCACGCCGACCTTCTCGACGGCCGACATCATCCACGGGCCGGAGATGAACATCGGCACCCGGCCGCTCTTGAAGTCCGGCTCGGTGGTCGGCGTGTTCGGGGCGGCCTTGTCCGAGATCCCTTCGGTGAAGTAGCTCTGGTAGTACTTCACCGCCTCGAGGATCTGCGGGTTGTCGAAGTTGTAGGCCTTGCCGTCGTCCTTGGTGAGGTCCGCGTCGTTGCTCCACGCGAACGGCATGATCGACTGCCACGAGCCCTGGCCACCAGCCTGGAAACCCATGCCGTACTTGGCCCCGGCTTTGGTCTGCATGGCCTTGGCCATGTTCTTCAGGCCGTCCCAGTCGGTCGGCGGCGTGGTGATGCCGGCCTTCTTGGCCAGGTCGGTGCGGTAGAAGACCAGGCGCGTCTCGACGTACCAGGGGATGCCGTAGGACGTGCCGTCGACCTCGGTGGTCTTCTGGGCGCCCTCGAAGTAGGCGGACTTGTCGATCGACGGCGGCGTCGGGTCGAGCGCGTCGAGCCCGGCGAACTCACCCATCCACGTGGTGCCGACCATGGCGGCGTCGGGGGTGGTGCCGGCCGTGATCGCGGTCGTGAACTTGTCGTGCGCCGAGTCCCACGGGATCGCGGTGACATTGACCTTGACACCGGGGTTGGCGGCCTCGAACTCCTTGACCAGCTTGGGCAGGTTCTCCCCCTCCGCGCCCATGGCCCACACCGTCAGGGTGCCGGTGGCCTTGCCTGCGCTGACGTCCTTGGCCGTCTCGTTGCCGGTCGAGCCGGCCTCGTCCCGGCCGCAGGCCGTCAGGGTCAGGGCGGTTGCTGCCAACGTCGCGACCGCCATTGCGGTGGTGCGTCTCATCGGGTTTCTCTCTTTCCTCGGGGGCGGTGAAGGGAGGGGTTGGGGTATGGGGTGGGGCGGCGCGCGTCGGCGCGGCTCAGTGCGGTGCGTCCGGGCGGCAACCACAGGACGACCGGATGACGAGCTGGGTCGGGATGACCTGGGGTCCGTCCTCGACCGCGATCCCGGTGACGCGCCGGTGCAGCCGCTCGGCGGCCAGTGCCCCGAGCTCGCGCACGGGCTGGCGCACCGTGGTCAGGGCCGGCTCGACGTAGCGGGCGGTCATCACGTCGTCCCAGCCGACGACGGCGACGTCGTCGGGAACGCGGGTGCCGCCCTCGCGCAGCCGCTTCATGACGGCCAGGGCGAGCTCGTCGTTGGCGCAGACGACGGCGTCGGTCTGCAGGTCGCCCGACAGGATCCGGTCGGCGAGGGTGGTGCCGTCGCTCTCCCGGAGGGCGATGCGGACGGGCTCGAGCGGCTCCCGGCCCAGCGACTCGTGGGCGGCCACGAAGCCGGCATACCGGTCGCGCACGTCGGGACCGGAGTCCGGGTCGCCGAGGAAGCGGACGGTGCTGCGGCCGTGGCCCAGGACGTGGCTGGTGATCTCCTCGGCACTGTGGGTGTTCTCCGAGGTCACGGTGTCGACGTCGGTGCGCGGGTCGCCGGCGATGAGCACCACCGGCTTCGAGCCGTGCAGCGCGGTCACGGTGCTCTCGGGGATGGCGGACGAGCCCAGCATGGCGAGGCCGTCGACGCGGGTGGCGAGCTTGCGGACCGCACCGGGCAGGTCGTCCTTGCCCTGGGCCAGCATCAGCACGACGCTCTGACCGAGGTCGGCGGCGCGGGACTCGAAGCCCATCAGCAGCTCGGAGTAGTACGGCCCGGAGAGCTCGGGGAGGACGAGGCCGTGCGCCTCGTGGTGGCGCACCGCGAGGCTCCGGGCGGCGGCCAGGGGCACGTACTTGAGCTCCTCGGCGGCGGCCAGGACCCGCTGGCGGGTCTTGTCGGACACGGCGGTGGAGCCCTGCAGCACCCGCGAGACGGAGGCGATCGAGACGCCGGCCCGCTCGGCGACGGAGTAGATCGTCGTGCCGTTGGAATGCGCTGCACCGGTCGCCATGATCCGCCTCTCTCGTCGTTGAAAGCGCTTACATCTGAGAGAGACCCTGCCACGGCCCCCGGGCCGGATGCAAGGGTTGGCGACGAATTGCGGCTTTCGGCGACCCCGCCGGGCGCCGGTCCTGGAGGGCGCGGCTCAGCCGGCGAGCAGCACCTCGGCCAGGGTCGAGTCGACGACCAGGCCCTGCACCAGCCCGCCGTCGAGCGCGGCCCGGACCGCCGTCGACTTCGAGGCGCCGGAGACCACGGCGATGACCTCGGGGACCCGTGTCAGGTTGTCGGGGTCCATCGTGATCAGTCGCGCAGCGACCTTGGGGCGCAACGGTTTTCCGCTCGCGTCGAAGAAGATGCCGGCCAGCTCGCCGATCACTCCACGGTGGCTGAGGTCACGCCGCTCGGCCTCGTCGAGCAGGTCGTGGATGGTGGACTCACCGGGCTGCCAGGCGCCGATCCCGACGACCGCCTTGGTCACCGCCGAGGCGCGGGCGAGGCCATCGACCACCGCCGGTTGGCGACGCAGCGCATCGGCGCTCGATTTGCTGTCGAGGACGAACGGGGCATAGAAGACATGTGCCTTGCCACCGGACAAACGGGCTGCCCTCCGGACGATGTCGACGGCACTGCTGTCGAAGTCCGGCAGGGCGATCGCGCCGGTCAGCTGGACCACCTCGACGCGGGGCAGGCTGGTCAGGGCACCGACGACGGCGTGGACGTTGCGCGACCACGGCAGGCCGAGCACGTCGCCGTCGACGAGGATCTCGGAGAGGAGCTCGGCGGCCGCTCGGCCCAGCTGGTGGCGCACCGCTCCCGGGTCGGCGTCCGCGGTGTCGACGACGACCGCGTGGGCCAGTCCGAACCGGTCGTGCAGCCGGGCCGAGAGGTCGACGTCGAGGGAGCCCTGGCGCACGATCTCGATCCGCACCAGGCCGCGCTCGCGCGCCGACTCCAGCATCCGCGCGACCTTGAACCGGCTGATCCCGAGCTCCTCGGCGATCTCGACCTTGGACTGGTTCTGGAGGTAGTGGCGTCGGGCGACGGCAGCCAGCATGACCAGCTCGGCGGGGCCGTCGTCGTCGCTCACGCGGCCATCCTTCCCGTTGACATGTTCCGTTCGCCCCGATTTACTCGACTTACTCGTTTGGGCAGCATGGCGCTCATTTGAGCACCAGTCAACCGAGGCCGTCAATGGGGACGGAGGAGGACGCGTGCGAAGTCGAAACTCCAAGGCCGCGCTGGTCGCGGCGACGACGGGACTGGCCCTGAGCCTGTCGGCGTGTGCCGGCTGGGGAGGCGGGGGTGTGGGCGGCGGCGGCGCCGACAGCATCAACGTGCTCATGGTCAACAACCCCCAGATGATCGACCTGCAGAAGCTGACGGCCGACAACTTCACCAAGGAGACCGGCATCAAGGTCAACTTCACGGTGCTCCCCGAGAACGACGTCCGCGACAAGATCAGCCAGGAGTTCTCCAGCCAGGCCGGTCAGTACGACGTGGCGTCGCTCAGCAACTTCGAGATCCCGATCTACGCCAAGGCGAAGTGGATCGCGCCCCTCGACTCCTATCTCGCCGCGGACACCGAGTTCGACCAGGCCGACATCCTCAAGTCGATGACCACCTCGCTGTCGAGCGAGGGCAAGGTCTACGGCGAGCCGTTCTACGGTGAGTCCTCGTTCCTCATGTACCGCAAGGACGTCCTGCAGGCGAAGGGCATCACCATGCCCGCGAAGCCGACCTGGCAGGAGGTCGCCGACATCGCGGCGAAGGTCGACGGTGCGGAGCCCGGCATGAAGGGCATCTGCCTGCGCGGCCAGCCCGGCTGGGGCCAGCTCTTCGCCCCCCTCACCACCGTCGTCAACACCTTCGGCGGCACCTGGTTCGACCAGGACTGGACGCCCCGGGTGGATGCGCCGGAGTTCAAGGCCGCGGTGAGCTTCTACGTCGACCTGGTGCGGGCCCACGGCGAGAAGGGCGCCCCGCAGGCCGGCTTCACCGAGTGCCTCAACAACCTCATCCAGGGCAACGTCGCCATGTGGTACGACGCCACCTCCGCGGCCGGCTCGCTCGAGGCGGACGGCTCGAAGTTCAAGGGCAAGTTCGGCTACGCGCCCGCCCCGGTCGTCAAGACCGAGTCCTCCGGCTGGCTCTACGCCTGGTCATGGTCGATCCAGCAGGCGAGCACCAAGAAGGACAACGCCTGGAAGTTCATCTCCTGGGCCAGTGGCAAGAAGTACGAGAACCTCGTCGGCAGCCAGATCGGGTGGACCAGCGTGCCGGCCGGCAAGCGGGCCTCCACCTACGAGAACCCCGACTACCTCAAGGTCTCCTCGGCGTTCGCCGAACCGACCAGGGCCGCGATCGAGGCCGCCGACCCCGAGAACCCGGGCGTGCAGCCGAGACCCGCGATCGGCATCCAGTTCGTCGACATCCCCGAGTTCCCGGACCTCGGCACGCAGGTCAGCCAGGACGTCAGCTCGGCGATCGCCGGCAAGACCTCCGTGGACGACGCCCTCGAACGCGGCCAGGAGCTCGCCGAGGACGTCGCAGAGCGCTATCAGGCAAGGGGTCAGTGATGAGTGCGACCACCGAGACCAGGGCCGGCTCCGGCACCACGAGGCCACCCGCCCCGAGCAAGGCACTGCAGCGCTCGGGTGACTGGGCCCGTCGGGCGCCGCTGCTCCCGGCGCTCATCTTCACCATCCTCATGACGCAGCTGCCGTTCGTCGCGACGATCGTCATCTCGTTCATGAACTGGAACGCCTACTACCCCGACGAGCGGGGGTTCGCCGGCTTCGACAACTTCGCCCGCGTCTTCACTGACACCAACACCCGCAAGGCGGTCGTCGTCACCATCCTGCTGACCGTGTCGGTGGTGCTGATCTGCCTGGTGCTGGGTCTCGGGATCGCGCTCCTGCTGGACCGCAAGTTCCGTGGCCAGGGGATCGTCCGCACCATGATGATCACGCCGTTCCTCGTCGTCCCGGTGGCGGCGGCGCTGCTCTGGAAGCACGCGCTCTACAACCCCGAGTACGGCCTGTTCAACGGCCTGCTCAAGACGGTCTTCGGCGACAACGCACCACAGCCCGACTGGATCACCAACAACCCACTCGCCGCGATCATCGCCGCGCTGGTCTGGCAGTGGACGCCGTTCATGATGCTGATCCTGTTGGCGGGCCTGCAGAGCCGGCCGCTCGACGTGGTCGAGGCCGCCCGCATCGACGGTGCCAGCTCGTGGCAGATCTTCACCAACATGACGCTGCCCCACCTGCGCCAGTACATCGAGCTGTCCGGGCTGCTCGGGGCGATCTACGTGGTCCAGAACTTCGACCACGTCTTCACCATCACGTCAGGCGGACTGGGCACCGCCAACCTCCCGTACTTCATCTACCAGACCTTCTACACCGCGCAGGACTACGGGCGGGCGTCCGCCGCCGGGGTCGTCGTGGTGATCGGCACGATCATCATCGCCACCGCAGCGCTGCGGACGGCGTTCAGCCTGTTCAGGGAGGAGTCCTGAGATGAGCGCCACCACCGAGAACACCCGCGCCCCGCAGGAGATCAACCACGCCAAGCCGCCCCGCAGCGGCGTGCTGCTGTCCGCGGCCGCCTGGATCGTGGGCATCCTGTTCGCGCTACCCGTGCTGTGGATGATCCTCACCTCGCTGCACAGCGAGAACGACGCGGCCAAGAACCCACCCGACTTCTTCGCGCCGCTGTCGCTCGACGGCTACCGCTCGTTCTTCGACGCCGGGCCCTGGCCGCCGCTGCTCAACTCGCTGACCGCCAGCGTGCTGTCGACCGTGCTGGTGCTGCTGCTGGCGTTCCCGGCGGCCTACGCCCTGTCGATCCGGCCGGTGAAGAAGTGGACCGACGTCCTGTTCTTCTTCCTGTCGACCAAGATGCTGCCGATCGTGGCGGGCATCCTGCCGCTCTACCTGTTCGCCCAGAAGGTCGGGCTGCTCGACAACATCTGGTGGCTGATCCTGCTCTACACGTCGATGAACCTGCCGATCGCGGTGTGGATGCTGCGTTCCTTCCTCGCCGAGGTGCCGGTGGAGATGCTCGAGGCGGCCTCGGTCGACGGCGCCAGCCTGACCCGGACCCTCAAGGACATCGTCGCGCCGGTCGTGATGCCCGGCATCGCCTCCGCCGCGCTGATCTGCTTCATCTTCAGCTGGAACGAGCTGCTCCTCGCCCGGGTGCTGACCAGCACGGTGGCGGGAACCGCGCCGGTGTTCTTGACTGGGTTCGTGACCAGCCAGGGCCTGTTCCTCGCCAAGGTGTGCGCGGCGTCGTTCGTCGTGTCGCTGCCCGTCCTCGCGGCCGGGTTCGCCGCCCAGGACAAGCTCGTCCAGGGCCTGTCGATGGGTGCGGTGAAGTGACGGGAGTCGCCCCCGTCGCCCTGTCCGACGACACCCTCGGCAACCTCCGCGCGGAGGTGGGCCGACCGGCATACGACCGCTCGGAGGTGACGGCGAGCATCGTGCACTTCGGGGTGGGCGGGTTCCACCGCGCGCACGAGGCGATGTACCTCGATGCCCTGATGAACGACGGCCAGGCCCTCGAGTGGGGGCTGTGCGGAGTGGGCGCGCTGCCGCACGACCGCAGGATCATCGACACGCTGCGGCAGCAGGACGGGCTCTACACCCTCGTCGTCAAGCACCCTGACGGCCACCGCGAGCCCCGCGTCATCGGGAGCATCGTCGAGGTGATGTTCGCGCCCGACGACCCACAGGCGGTGGTCGACCGGCTGGCCGACGACCAGACCCGGATCGTGTCGCTGACCATCACCGAGGGCGGCTACCTCGTCAACCAGGTGACCGGGGAGTTCGACGCCGACGACCCCTCGATCCAGGCCGACCTCGCGGCCGACTTCGCCGGAGGCGACGGTCCCACCACGGTCTTCGGGTTCATCGTGGCCGGCCTGGACCGCCGTCGCCGCGAGGGCAGGGCGCCGTTCACCGTGATGAGCTGCGACAACCTGCCCGACAACGGCGACGTGGCCAAGAAGATGATCGGCGCCTTCGCGCGGGCGCGCGACCCCGAGCTCGCCGACTGGATGGCGGCCGAGGTGGCCTTCCCCAACTGCATGGTCGACCGGATCACCCCGGTCACCGCCCCCGAGGACATCGCGCACCTGGCCGACGACTTCGGGGTGGCGGACGCGTGGCCGGTGGTCTGCGAGCCCTTCACCCAGTGGGTGCTCGAGGACCGGTTCGGACAGGGCCGGCCGCCGTTCGAGGACGCCGGGGTGCAGATGGTCGACGACGTCGTCCCCTACGAGCTGATGAAGCTGCGGCTGCTCAACGCCAGCCACCAAGCCCTGTGCTACCTCGGCTACCTGTCGGGCTACCGCTACGCCCACGAGGTCTGCCAGGACCCGCTGTTCGCCCGCTTCCTGTTGTCCTACATGGAGGACGAGGGCAGCCCGACCCTGCCCGAGGTGCCCGGGGTCGACCTCGACGCCTACCGTCACCAGCTGGTCGAGCGGTTCGCCAACCCGGAGGTGCGCGACACGCTGGCCCGGCTCTGCGCGGAGTCCAGCGACCGGATCCCGAAGTGGCTGGTGCCGGTCATCAAGGCCAACCTGCGCGACGGTGGGGCCGTCGAGCTGTCTGCCCTCGTCGTCGCGTCGTGGGCCCGCTACGCCGAGGGTGTGGACGAGCAGGGCCGGCCGATCGAGGTGGTCGACCGGCTCAGGGACCGGGTGATGGCAGCAGCCGCGCGGCAGTCCGACGACCCGCTCGCCTTCATCCGGGACCGCGACCTGTTCGACGACCTGGCCGACGACGAGCGGTTTGCCACGGCATACACGGCTGCGCTGGACTCGCTGCACCGCAACGGAGCCCGCGCGACCCTCGAATCCCGCGCGGCTCTCGGGGCCCGCACCTAGAGTGGCGTCCATGCCCGATGCCCCACGCACCCTCGTCGCCGGGGTCGACTCGTCGACCCAGTCGACGAAGGTCGTCGTCTGCGACGCCACGACCGGTGAGATGGTGCGCTCCGGTCGGGCCCCCCACCCCGACGGCACCGCCGTGCACCCCGACCGATGGTGGGAGGCGTTCACCGTCGCGACGGCCGACGGACTGCTCGACGACGTCGCCGCGATCGCCGTGGGTGGCCAGCAACACGGGATGTGCGCCCTCGACGATCAGGGCGACGTGGTGCGAGATGCGTTGCTGTGGAACGACACCCGCTCTGCGCAGGCCGCCCGCGACCTGACCGACGAGCTGGGTGGCCCGCAGGAGTGGGTGCGCCGGACGGGGTCGGCTCTGGTGCCCAGCTTCACTGTCACGAAGGTGCGCTGGCTCGCCGAGCACGAGCCCGACAACGCAGCCCGGGTCCACGACGTGGTGCTCCCGCACGACTGGCTCACCGCGCAGATCCTCAAGCAGGGCAACGGTTTCGAGCGCTACACCACCGACCGGGGCGATGCCTCGGGCACCGGCTACTTCTCCAGCAGCACCGACAGCTATCTCCCCGACCTGCAGGAGCTTGCGCTCGGCCGGGTCTTCGGCGTGCCCGCGGTGCTGCGGCCGTCAGAGATCGCCGGTCGCACCGAGGGCGGCATGGTCGTCGGCCCCGGCACCGGCGACAACGCCGGCGCCGCGCTGGGCCTCGGGCTCCGCCACGGCGACGTCGTGGTCTCGCTCGGCACCAGCGGCGCGGTCTTCGCCGACGCCGACCAGCCGGTGGCCGACCCCAACGGGCTGATCGCGTCGTTCGCGAGCGCCTCCGGTGGCCACCTGCCGCTGATGGCGACCCTCAACGCCGCCCGGGTGCTGACCGCGGCGGCCAAGCTGCTCGGCACCGACCTGGCCGGGCTCGACCGGCTCGCCCTCGCCGCGGAGCCGGGGGCGGGCGGGCTGACGCTGCTCCCCTACCTCGACGGCGAGCGCAGCCCCAACCTCCCCGACGCCACCGGCACGCTCGGCGGGCTCACCCGCTCGAACGCCACCCCCGAGAACCTCGCCCGCGCCGCCGTCGAGGGCATGCTCGCCAACCTCGTCGCGGGCGTCTCCGACGTGCGGCGGCTCGGGCTCCCGGTCGAACGCGTGGTGCTCATCGGTGGCGCGGCACGCTCGGAGGCGGTGCGGGCGGTGGCCCCGGGACTGTTCGGGGTGCCGGTCGCGATCCCCGAGCCGGGCGAGTACGTCGGGCTGGGCGCCGCCCGCCAGGCCGCCTGGGTGCTGGGTGGCAGTGCCGCCCCGCCCGAGTGGGAGGTGCGCTACGAGGCGACCCTCGACCCGCCCGCCGATGACGTGGGGGCCTCCGTGCTCGACCGGTATGCCGGGCTGCTGGCCACCGTCCACCCCTCCTGACCCCGTGCTGGAGTGGGGTCGACCGGGCAAGCACTCGCACGTGCGCAGTCGGTGGGGTCCGGGCAGAGTTGCCCCATGAGCTACCCACCACCCCTCTACGAGGGCAGCACCGGCGAGGTCAGTGCGACCATCCGGCTGAGCGACACGGAGCCGGATGTCGTCTACCCCAACGGCAACCGGGTGCACTACCTGTCGAGGGGTGAGTCCACCGGCGGGCTCTTCGGGCTCTACCGGTGGGAGTTCGCCGGGCCCAGGTCCGGCCCCGACGCGCATTTCCACAAGACGCTCGCCGAGTCGTTCTACGTCCTCTCGGGTGAGGTCAGCATCTTCGACGGCACCCGCTGGAACACCACCCGACCGGGCGACTACGTGCACGTGCCCCCTGGTGGGCTGCACGGCTTCCACAACGAGTGGGGCCCGGCGTCGATGCTGCTGCACTTCGCCCCGGGTGCTCCGCGAGAGGGCTACTTCGAGGGGCTGGCCAGGGTGGCGGCCGGCGAGACGATGACCGACCGGGAGCGCGACGACTTCATGCGCTACCACGACAACTACTGGGTCGACTGAGCCCAGACCTCGAGTGCTTGAGGGTTCCGAGGGACCAGGACCCGTCGGATCCCTCGAAGACCCGGGGTCAGGGGGTGGTGAGCGCGGCGAGCTGGAGCCGGGTGGCGAGGCGGACGGTGGGGTCGTCGAGGTCGAGCCCGGCGAGGTCGGCGATCCGGGCCATCCGGTAGCGCATCGTGTTGGGGTGCACGTGGATCGCGCGCGCGGCGGCGGTCGGGGCGCCCGGGTGGTCGAGCCAGGCGGCCAGGGTGCGCAGGTGCTCGCTGTGGTGCTCGGCGTCGTGGTCGCGCAGCGCCGCCAGCGGGCCGAGCAGGTCGGCCGAGAGGGCGCCGGCGGCTCGGGCGACGGTGACCTCGGCCCACACCTGCTCGTGCGTCGCGACAGCGGTGCCCGGCGCCACCACCCGGTCGGTCTCCTGCGCCTCACCTCGCGACCGCTCGAGGTCCGCGGGTGCGTATGCCGTGCGGCCGGCGCGCGCCGTCAGCGCCAGCGACTCGCGGCGGGCCTGGGCGACCACCTCGCGCAGCCAGGCCCACGAGCCGGGTGACGCCTCGTCGCTGTCGCGCACCACGGCATACCCGCGGCCGTCGAGGTCGGCGAGCAGCGGCTGGTTCCAGGCGTGCCGGCGGCACACCGACTCCCACACGTCGAGCAGCCGGGCCGGGTCACCGTCGCCCCCGAGCGCGACGACCCGCCACGGCCCCGGGGGCAGCCAGTCGGCGGCTCCGGCGACGTTGCCGGAGAGCACCCCGCGCAGCCGGTCGGCGGCCACCCGGCGCGACAGGTCGGCCTGCGCCCGGAGCCGCAGCAGGTGCAGCGCCACCACCGAGGAGGTCTGCACGAGCTCGCCGACCAGCGCGGCGGGGGGACGCTCCTCGACCACCGCCCAGATCGAGCCGAGCCACTCACCACCGGCCCGTACCGGGATGACGAGGCGCGGTTTGGTGCCCCCCGAGGCGGGGACGAAGACCGGCTCGGCCGATCGGGCCAGCCGGCGGAAGACGCCCTGGGCCCGGAGCGTGGCCAGCACCTCGTCGGGCACCCGCCGGCCGACGATGGTGGAGACGCGGGCCGGGTCGGTGAGGTCCTGGCGCGAGGAGTAGGCGAGCACCCGGGACTGCGCGTCCTCGATGGTGACCGGCGCGTCGACCAGCGCGGCCGCGGCGTCGGCGAGCGCGAAGAGGTCGTCCTGCACCGGCGCGTCCTCGTGTCGCCCCGGTCCCACGGCCGCGCGGTCGATGACGCCGCGCAGCAGCCAGACGAGGTGGGCCCACGACGCCTGCTCGGCCAGCTCGACCAGCGCGACGCCACTGCGCCGCGCGCGGTCGCGGACGGTGCGCCGCCGGGCGATCCCCCGCCTCAGCACCACGCCGCCAGCGCCCGCCTCCGCAGCCCGGCGCACCAGGTCAGCGGCGGCCTCGGCCGACTCGACCCCCACCCCGAGCACCAGGTCACCGGGTTGACCCACGATCCCCTGCCCGGGTTCGGCGATGGTCAGGTCGTCGACCTCAGCGCCCTGACGGGGCACCCCGAGCGTGAGCAGCCCACCCAGCGTGGCGACGAGGTCGGTGACGGCGAGCACGCAGCCAGCCTCGACCCTTTGTGCTCTGGACACAAGTCCTTGGCGCAGATTCATGGGGTTGCCACAAGGCGGCATACCCCCAGGCCTGTCACGCTCGACCCATGGCCCCCATCACCGCAGCAGGTCTCCCCGTCCCCCAGCGTGTCGCCGTCGTCGGCGCCGGCATGGTCGGTCTGTCGACCGCCTGGTTCCTCCAGGAGCACGGTGTCGAGGTGACCGTCCTCGACCGCGAGGGCGTCGCCGCCGGGTCGTCGTGGGGCAACGCCGGCTGGCTGACGCCGGGCATCGCGACGCCGCTGCCGGAGCCCGCCGTCCTCAAGTACGGCCTGCGCGCGGTGCTGTCGCCGAGCTCGCCGGTGTACGTACCGCCGAGCGCCGACCCCAAGTTCCTCAAGTTCGTCACCGGGTTCACCAAGAACTCGACGATGAAGCAGTGGAAGAAGGCGATGGGCTCGCTCGTGCCCGTCAACGACCTGTCGCTGGAGAGCTTCGACCTGCTGCGCGACGGTGGCGTGCAGGCCGAGACGCGCGAGGCGAAGTCGTTCCTCGCGTCATACCGCACGGAGGCCGAGCGGGCCACGCTGCTCGAGGAGATCGAGCACATCCACGCCGCCGGCCAGGACATCGAGTTCGACGCCCTGACCGGTGACCAGGCCCGCGCCATCGAGCCCAGCCTGTCCGACGAGATCGGCTCGGCCATCCTGCTCAAGGGCCAGCGCTTCATCGACCCGGGCACCTACGTGCACGCGCTCGCCGACTCGGTGAAGGCTCGGGGCGGCAAGATCATGGACGCCGCGACGGTGGCCGACATCCGCGACACCGGCGCCGGCGTCGTCGTCACCACCGCCGAGGGCTCGGTCGAGGAGTTCGACGCCGCCGTCCTCGCGACCGGCGCCTGGCTCGGCAAGCTCGCGCGGCAGTTCGGCGTCAAGAACGTCGTCCAGGCCGGCCGCGGCTACTCGTTCTCGGTCGCGATCGACCACGTCCCCAACGGCCCGGTCTACTTCCCCGCCCAGCGGGTGGCCTGCACGCCGATCGGCGACCGCCTGCGCGTCGCCGGGATGATGGAGTTCCGCAAGCCCGAGGCCGCCCTCGACCAGCGCCGCATCCGGGCCATCGCCGAGGCCGCCCGCCCGCTGCTGCGCGGCGCCGACCTCGACAACCGCCAGGACGAGTGGGTCGGCTCGCGTCCCTGCACGGTCGACGGCCTGCCGCTGATCGGGGCCACGAAGTCGCCGCGCGTCTTTGCCGCCGGTGGTCACGGCATGTGGGGCATCACCCTCGGCCCGGTCACCGGCCGCCTCCTCGCCGAGACGATGGTCACCGGCAAGCAGGTCGAGCAGCTCAAGCCGTTCGACCCCATGCGCTGACCCCAAGCTCCTCCACTTCTGGCCACTGGTGTGGCACCGGCCCCCGATCTCGGGGTCCCGGTGCGGCATCGGTGGCCAGAAGTCGTGGGGGGCTTGACTCGATACCATAGGGGGGTATGGTGTGTGCATGAGTGAGAGCGCGACCCACCACGGTTACCACGACCAGAAGGACAGCCATCTCAAGCGGCTGCGCCGGGTCGAGGGCCAGATCCGCGGGCTGCAGCGCATGGTCGAGGAGGACAAGTACTGCATCGACATCCTCACCCAGGTGTCGGCCGCCACCAAGGCGCTGCAGTCCTTCTCGCTCGAGCTGCTGGAGGAGCACCTCGAGCACTGCGTCGTCGACGCCGCCCGGCGCGGCGGTCCCGAGGCGCAGGACAAGGTCCGCGAGGCCTCCGACGCCATCGCGCGGCTGGTCCGGTCCTGACCGCGCCCCACCCGCCCCCTGCACCGAACCCCGAGGAGCACCCATGAGCACCCAGACCTTCGACGTCGTCGGCATGACCTGCGGCCACTGCGCCAGCGCCGTCACCGAGGAGCTCAGCGCCCTCGACGGCGTGTCTACGGTCTCCGTCGACCTCGTCGCCGGCGGCACCTCGGCGGTCACCGTCGACGCGAGCCGCGAGCTCACCACGGCCGAGGTGGCCGCCGCCCTCGACGAGGCGGGCGACTACAGCCTGGCGCCGTGAGCACCGCCACCCGGGTCGCGGCCTTCGGGGCCGGGGTCGCGCTGGCGTTCGGCGCGGCCTTCGGCATCGGCCGGTTCGCCGACCTCGGCGGGTCGGTCGAGCGGGCCGAGGCCGCCACGGCCTCGGCGAGCCACGGTCACGGCGCCCCCTCGGCCGGCTCCACCTCCGGTGAGCAGTCCGGTGAGCAGTCCGGTGAGCAGTCCGGCGAGCCGTCCGGCCACGGTGCGGCGCACGACCAGACGGCTCCGGCGGCCGCCGACGCGCTCCCGGGCGGGCTGCAGGTCTCCCAGGACGGCTACCGGCTGGTCCTCGACCACCCGATTGGGGAGCCCGTCGACGACGGCGCCCTCGGCTTCCGCATCCTCGGCCCGGACGGCAAGCCGGCGCGCAGCTACACGACGACCCACGACAAGGCCCTGCACCTGATCCTCGTGCGACGCGACCTCAGCGGGTTCCAGCACGTCCACCCCACGCTCGCCGGCGACGGCACCTGGTCGGTCCCGACCAGCCGCACGCCGGGCAGCTGGCGGGTGTTCGCCGACTTCGACCCGGCGGGTCCGGTCGGACCGATGACGCTCGGTGCCGATCTGCTCGTCTCCGGGCCGTCCACCCCGAAGCCACTGCCCGCGCCCTCGAAGACCGCGGTCGTCGACGGCTACACGGTCACGCTCGACGGCCGGCTGACTCCCGGTCACGAGTCCCCACTCACCCTGTCGGTCAGCCGGGACGGCGCACCGGTGACGGACCTCGAGCCCTACCTCGCGGCATACGGGCACCTCGTGGCACTGCGCCAGGGCGACCTGGCATACCTCCACGTGCACCCCGACGGGGAGCCCGGCGACGGGCGCACCCGCCCAGGCCCGGCGATCGTCTTCCACACCACCGCTCCGAGCGACGGCACCTACCGGCTCTACCTCGACTTCAAGCACCGTGGGGTCGTCCGGACCGCCGAGTTCACCGTGACCGCCGGGACGGAGGTGGCGACCCATGGCCACTGACGCCCCCAGCCACGCCGGCCACCCGGACCCGGGCGGGTCGGTCGAGCTCGTCATCGGCGGGATGACGTGCGCCTCCTGCGCGACCCGGATCGAGAAGAAGCTCAACAAGATCGACGGCGTCACCGCCACCGTCAACTACGCCACCGAGAAGGCCAGGGTGTCGTTCCCCGCGACGGTCTCGACGGACGATCTCCTGGCGACCGTCGAGCGCACCGGCTACACCGCGACCCTGCCGGTGGTCGACCGCTCGGATGACGAGGCCACCCCTGACGCGGCCGATCCCACCGCCGTGCTCCGGCACCGGCTCCTGGTGTCGGTGGCCCTGGCCCTGCCGGTCGTCGTGCTGGCGATGGTGCCGGCCTGGCAGTTCCGCAACTGGCAGTGGGCCTCCCTCGTGCTGGCGGCCCCGGTCGTGGTCTGGGGTGGCTGGCCGTTCCACCGCGCCGCCTGGACCAACCTGCGGCACGGACAGACCACCATGGACACGCTCGTCTCGGTCGGCACGCTGGCCGCCTTCGGCTGGTCGCTCTACGCGCTCTTCCTCGGCACCGCGGGAGAGCCCGGGATGACACACCCGTTCCGGTTCACCCTGGAGCGCACCGACGGCGCGGGCAACATCTACCTCGAAGCGGCGGCAGGGGTGACCGCCTTCCTGCTCGCCGGGCGCTACGCCGAGGCCCGTGCCAAGCGGGCGTCGGGAGCCGCGCTGCGCGCCCTGCTCGAGCTCGGCGCCAAGGACGTGGCGGTGCTGCGTGGCGACGGCGACGACGCCCGCGAGGAGCGGATCCCCGTGGAGCAGCTGACGGTGGGCCTGCGGTTCGTCGTGCGCCCCGGCGAGAAGATCGCCACCGACGGCACCGTCGAGAGCGGCTCCTCGGCCGTCGACGCGTCGATGGTCACCGGGGAGTCCGTGCCGGTCGAGGTGGGTCCGGGCGACGCCGTGGTCGGCGCCACGCTCAACGCCGGGGGTCGGCTGGTCGTGCGTGCCACCCGGGTCGGCGCCGACACCCAGCTGGCGCAGATGGCCACGCTGGTCGAGGACGCCCAGAACGGCAAGGCCCAGGTGCAACGGCTCGCCGACCGGGTCTCCGGGGTTTTCGTGCCCGTCGTGATCCTGCTGGCCGCGGCGACGCTCGGCTTCTGGGTCGGCACCGGAGCGGGCTGGACCGCTGCGTTCACGGCAGCAGTCGCCGTGCTGATCATCGCCTGCCCCTGCGCCCTCGGGCTCGCGACCCCGACCGCGCTGATGGTCGGGACCGGTCGCGGCGCCCAGCTCGGCCTGCTCATCCGCGGCCCCGAGGTGCTGGAGTCCACCCGCCAGGTCGACACCGTGCTGCTCGACAAGACCGGCACGGTGACGACCGGGCGCATGTCGCTGGCCGTCGTGGTGCCGGCCCCGGGTGAGGACGCGGCCGTGGTGCTGCGGCTGGCAGCAGCCGTCGAGGACGCGTCGGAGCACCCGGTCGCGCGCGCGGTCGCGGACGCGGCGCGAGCCACTGCCCCGCTGCCGGCCGCCAGCGGGTTCGCGAGCACCGCGGGTCTCGGGGTCGCCGGCACGGTCGAGGGCCACGCGGTGGTGGTGGGGCGACCGCGCCTCCTGGCCGACTGGTCCGTCACCCTCCCCGACGAGCTGCAGGATGCCGTCTCGGCGGCCCAGTCGCGCGGCGCCACCGCGGTCGCGGTCGCGTGGGACGGCGTGGCCCGCGGCGTGCTCGTGGTGGCCGACACGGTCAAGCCGAGCTCGGCGCACGCTGTCGCGCAGCTGCGGGCACTCGGGCTGCACCCGGTGCTGCTCACCGGTGACAACGAAGCGGCTGCCCGGTCGGTCGCCGCCCAGGTCGGCATCGACGAGGTCGTCGCCGACGTGCTGCCCCAGGAGAAGGTCCACGCCGTGCAGCGGCTGCAGTCGCAGGGCCGGGTCGTCGCGATGGTCGGCGACGGCGTGAACGACGCGGCCGCCCTCGCGCAGGCCGACCTGGGACTGGCGATGGGCACCGGCAGCGACGTCGCGATCCAGGCCAGCGACCTCACCCTGGTGCGGGGTGACCTGCGCTCGGCCCCCGACGCGATCCGGCTGGCGCGCCGAACCCTCGGCATCATCCGCGGCAACCTGTTCTGGGCGTTCGCCTACAACGTGGCCGCCATCCCGCTCGCCGCCATGGGCCTGCTCAGCCCGATGATCGCAGGCGGTGCGATGGCCCTGTCGTCGGTGTTCGTCGTGACCAACAGCCTGCGCCTGCGCGGCTTCCGCGCCACCTCCTGAGCGACTGACCCGCGCCGGAAACCAGTGGGCAGCGCGGCGTCGGGGATGTGACGATCGTGCCGTGAGCACCGACCTCCGCGCCCTGCTGCAGTCCTCGCTCCTGCCCGCGATGCGGGTCGGCGACAAGGACACCGTGGCGGTGGTGCGGGCCGCCCTGGCCGCCATCGCGAACGCCGAGGCCGTGCCCGTCGCGGACGACCGACCGCTCACCGAGGGCCCGGTCGCCGGGGCCGCGGTCGGGCTCGGCGTGACCGAGGCGCCCCGCCGCGAGCTGAGCGAGGCCGAGGTGCGCGAGCTGGTCGAGCGCGAGCGCCAGGAGCGCGTGCACGCCGCCGAGGAGTCCGAGGCCGGTGGGCTCGGGGAGTATGCCGCGCGGCTGAGGACGCAGGCCGCCATCCTCGGCTTCCTGCTCGAGCGGACCGCCTGACGGCCCTCGCAGGAACCTTTGCTAGCAAAGGAAACTGATTGGTGGACAGGTTGCAACCTGTCCACCAACGCGGAACCTTTGCTAGCAAAGGTTCCTTGTCGGCGCGCGGGAACGGGTCGGCGGGGGTGGGCGCGGGTATGGCGCGGGGTCAGGCGGGGACGGCAGCGCCGCGGCGACGCAGCGACCAGGCCAGCATCGACAGGCCTCCGACCGGGATCTCCATCCCGAAGATGAACGCACGGTAGAGCAGCACGCCCGCCGCGGCGGTGGCCGGCTCGCCGTGGAAGGCCACCAGCACACCGGTCATGCCGAGCTCGACGATGCCGGTGGCACCCGGGGTGATCGCCACCATGGTGAGGATCCGCTCGACCGCGAAGGCCGCCCCCACGACCGCCGGGTGCACGTCGGCCCCGACCACCCGCAGGCAGGCCCAGAGCAGCACGGCCTGCAACGCGGCATACGCGAGCTTGCCGCCGATCATCCGGCCCCAGCCGGCGGCGACCAGCCCGGCACTCTCGCGGCGGAACGACGCCGCCCGCTCGGCATACCCCTCGTCGGCCTGGGGCAGGAACGGCACCCGGGCGACGACCCGGTCGGCGACCCGCCCCAGCCAACGCACCGCACGGTCGTCGCGCGCCACCAGCCACACTGCCGCGACGCTGGCGGTGAGCAGCCCGAGACCGACGTAGGCCGCCGTGCTGACGCTGCTGGACACCTCGACGCCCGCGACCCCCAGCCAGCACAGCGCCAGGCCGGGGAGGACGAACTTCAGGAGGGTGTCGACGAGGTTGGTCAGGACCGCCCAGCGGGCAAAGGCCGGCGACTCGAAACCCCAGGACCGGGCCATCCGCCAGTTGGCCACCGTGCCGGCCGCGCCCCCGAGCGGCAGCAGGTTGGACACGAACGACCCGGTCAGGTTGAGCATCAGCGCCCGGCGGTGCGAGAGCCCCGGCAGGGCCGCGGTCAGCGCCGGCGTCTGGGCCCAGAGCCCGGCCAGCCAGAGCACCGTCAGGACCGCGAGCTGGCCGAGCGACAGTCCCTTGAGCGCGGTGGCGATGTCGGTCCACTCGGCGCCGGCGACCTTGGGCAGGGCGAGCGCCACGATCCCGGTGGCCAGTGCCCCGCTCACGAGCAGCTTGGCGGCCCCCCGCCCGCCGCGGCCTCCCCCCGGAGTGCGGCGGGCTCCCCGAGCGCGCGCAGTCACCGGCCGCAGGGGTGCGGTCAGTGCCGTCGGCGTGAACAGCTCGGTGTGGAGGGCCATGGGACCACCGTGCCGGGTGCGCACCCTCGCGTACATGGGGGCAGGTACCCAGATCGACCCTGGGTGTGACTAGTCACCCTCAGGGTCGACCCTGAGAGGAGCCGTTCCCGAGCGGCGCCTCCTGCTACTGGTTGACGTGGTCCTGCCAGTCGGCCGGCACCTGCCCGGCCGGACCCGGTGTCGGCTGGTCCACCGGGTGGCTCTGCGGGTCGGCCAGCCGGGGTCCGCGAAAACCCCGCTGCGCGGAGAAGTCCCAGAACCAGTCCTCCCCCGGCTCGAAGCTGGTCATCACCGGGTGGCCGGTGTCCTCGAAGTGGTGGGTGGCGTGCTGGCTCGGCGACGAGTCGCAGCAGCCGATGTGGCCACACTGTGCGCACCGTCGAAGGTGCACCCACCATCCTTGTGCCGCAAGGCATTCCGCGCACCCGGTCCCGCTGGGTGGGACCTCGGTGTCGATCCCTGCCTGCTCCTGAGCCATCTGGGCCACCTCCGTCCGCCAAGGTACCTGTCCGCGTCGGTGCGCGCGCCCCGAGGGCGTCGCGGCGGCCCGGCCGCGGGCGGACGTAGCGTGGACCGCATGGCCCGCCCCACGCCCTCCCCCGTCAGCCCCGGCCAGGAGTCGGTCTGGGACTACCCGCGCCCACCACGGGTGGAGCCCAGTGGCGAACGCGTGGAGGTCTGGCTCGGCGGTGAGCGGGTGGCCGACACGACGCGGTCCTGGCGGGTGCTCGAGACCAGCCACCCGCCGACCTACTACCTGCCGCGGGACGCGTTCGGTGACCGGGCCCTGCGGCCGGCAGCCGGGTCGTCGTGGTGCGAGTGGAAGGGCGCGGCGTCATACCTCGACGTGCTCGGCGGCGGGCTGGTGGCGCCCCGCGCGGCCTGGTTCTACGCCGACCCGACCCCTGGCTTCACGGTGATCGCGGGGGCGGTCGCGGTGATGCCCGCGCTGGTGGACCGGTGCGTCGTCGACGGCGAGGTGGTGCGGCCCCAGGAGGGTGGCTTCTACGGCGGCTGGATCACCGAGCGTGTGGTCGGTCCGTTCAAGGGAGGCCCGGGCTCGCACGGCTGGTGACCGGCCCGCGGCGACCGGCGACCGGTCACCAGCACGGCAGCGTCGACCATGGTCAGTGCTCCAGCGGCGGCGGCGAGCCGGACCGATCAGCCGGACGACCAGCCGGACGAGGTCAGGTGTCGGACTGCGCCCGGTCCAGCGCCTCCTGCGCCTCCTGCCGACTCGCCTCGGCCGACTTCCGTGCCCGGACCGCGTCGGTCACCGCTTCCAGCGCCCGCTCGTCCGCCTCCCGCGCCTTGGCGAGCTGGCGCTCGACGACCGCGAGCCGTTCGCGGGTCTCCTCGGCTCGTTCGCGGGCCCTGGTGACGTCGGCCTCCGCCCTGGCGAGCGACTTCTCGGCGGCAGCGAGCGCCGCCGAGAGCTGCTCCTCGTCGGGTGCCGCGTCGTCGTCCTCGTCTGCATCCCCGGCACCCTCGGCCCCGGCCGCGTCGCGGGGTCCGCTCGCGCCGTCGCCTCCGCGGACGACCGACAGGATCGCGCCGGAGGTGGTGCGGACCACCGCCTCGGAGAGGTCGACCTCGCCGAACCCGCTGTAGGACAACGGTCGCGCGAGCTGGCCGGATGCCACCGCCGTCATGGCCTGCTCGTCCGCGAGTGCGGCGATCGCGGTGGCGCGCACGTCCTGCTGGGCGGCCGGGCTGCAGGTGCGGCCGGCGTCGGCGACCAACCGCACCGTGGTCTGCACGACCTCCTCGAGCAGCTGGTCGCGCTCGGGACGCAGCGAGGTCAGCGTGCCGGTGTCGAGGCGAGCCTGGGCCGCCCGCATGCGGCCGCCGAGGTCGGCGAGCGAATCGACGAGGTCGGGCGCCTCGCGGGCCAGGAGGTTCACCGCCCAGGCCGCGAGGCTCGGCTTGCGCAGCGCGCCGATCTCCTTGGCGACGGCCGGGTCACCGTCGGCCTTCTCGGCGGCAACCAGCCGCTTGCGCTCGGCCATGAACTCTTCTGGCACCACGGCATACAGGCTGCGCAGGGCGGCGGCGAGGGCGTCCTCGGCAGTGTCAGGCATCGGCGTCCTCCAGTCCGAGAAGACGGGCACCGTTGTGCCACAGCACTTTTCGCATCCAGTCGTCACCGAGCCCGAGGCGGTGGAGCGCCTCGAGCTGGTGGGCGTAGGGGTGGGGGATGTTCGGGAAGTCGGTGCCGAGGACGACCCGGTCGCCGAGCCCGGCCAGCCGCTCGACGTAGGCGGGCGGGAGCGGCGCGAACCGGTTGCTGAAGTCGGTACCGGCCATCGTCGTGTCGAGGTGCACGCGCGGGAACGCCTCGGCCAGGTCGGCGAACGCGTCGTACTCGTCCATGCCGAGGTGCGCGATCACGAAGGTCAGCCGCGGGTAGCGGTCGAGCACGGCAGCGACCGCCTTCGGCCCGGTGTACGCGCCCTCCTTGGGAGCCGAACCGGCGTGCAGCACCACGGGCTTGCCGGCGCGCTCCAACGCCTCCCACGCCGGGTCGAGCAGCGGGTCGTCCGGGCTGTAGCCGCCGACCTGCACGTGCATCTTGAACAGCCGGGCGCCCTGCCGCAGCGAACGCTCGACCTGTTCGCCGACACCCGCCTCGGGGAAGAGGGTGGCGCAGTGCACCGCCCCCTCGACGCGACGGGCGAATTCGGCGCACCACTCGTTGAGCCACTGCGCCATGCCGGGCTTGTGGGGGTAGGCGAGCGCCGGGATGGCCCGCACCCCGAGCGCCCGCAGCGTCGCGATGCGGGTCGCCTCGTCGTCGCGGTAGTGGATCGGCCACGGCTGGCCGTAGTGCTCCTGAGCCTGGTCGAAGTAGGCCCACACCTTCGCGAGCATCGGCTCGGGCAGGAAGTGCACGTGGATGTCGGCCAGCCCCGGGAGACCGAGCGCCCGCCAGTATGCCGGGACGTCGGCATCGGAGCGGGGGGCCGCGAGCTGCGACGACGGTGACGGGGCCACGACGGCGACGCTACGGCATTCGGGCTCGGCGTCCAGCGACGCCGACAGCGGTCCTCCCACTTCTGGCCACGGGTGCTGGTGGTGGGGCTGTTCGAGCGGCTCCGGTGCGCCATGGATGGCCGCAAGTGCGGGGGGCGATGAGTTCTGGGGCACGGGTCGGTCTATTCCTTCACCAACCGCCGTCGTGAGGAGCCCGCCATGCCACGCCAGTACGTCTGTCTCTGGTTCGACCGCCAGGCGGAGGACGCCGCGAACTTCTACACCTCGGTCTTCCCGAACTCGAAGGTCGGCCTGATCTCGCGCTACCCCGAGGCGAGCGGCGACCGGGCCGGCGAGGTCCTGACCGTCGCCTTCGAGCTCGACGGCGTGCCGTACGTCGGGCTCAACGGCGGACCGCAGTTCACCTTCGACGAGGCCATCTCGATCACGGTCGACTGCGTGGACCAGGCCGAGATCGACCACTACTGGGACGCGCTGACCGCCGACGGCGGGGAGGAGGGGCCCTGCGGTTGGCTGAAGGACAAGTTCGGGCTGTCGTGGCAGATCGTGCCCCAGGACTGGGACGCGATCTTCTCGACCGACCAGGACCGGGCCGCCCGCGTCTTCGAGGCGATGATGGGCATGAAGAAGCTCGACATCGCAGCCCTGGAGGCGGCCGGCAACGGCTGACCGCACCGGCTCCGCCCGGCTCTCACGCCTCCCACCTGCAGTGATGCGACCCATCCTCCACGCGATGAAAAAGGGTGTGTCCACTGTCGGTTGGCAGGTCTAGGCTTTTCCGAGGGCGCTGCGCAACGACGCGGGGAGCGCCACTTCACGCGTGACCAGACTCAATCCTGTTCCGAGAGGACTCCCAGTGTCAGCACCTGCCACGACACCCGTGGAATACCCCGAGAAGATCGACGCTGCCGTCCTCAAGGTGGCTGGCGTCGTCGTCCTCGGGGCGATCATGTCGATCCTCGACATCACCGTCGTCAACGTCGCCCTCCGCACCTTCCAGACCGCCTTCGCCGACGGCGGCCAGCCGCTCGCCTACTCCGACGTCGCCTGGACGGTCACCGGCTACACCCTGGCCCTGGCCACCGTGATCCCGCTGTCCGGCTGGGCCGCCGACCGGTTCGGCACCAAGCGCCTCTACATGCTGGCGATCCTGCTCTTCACGCTCGGCTCGGTGCTCTGCGCCGCAGCCACCTCGATCGGCATGCTGATCGGTTTCCGCGTCCTGCAGGGCCTCGGTGGCGGCATGCTCATGCCGCTCGGCATGACGATCATGACGCGCGCCGCGGGCCCGGCCCGGATGGGTCGCCTGATGGCGATCCTCGGGGTGCCGATGCTGCTCGGCCCGATCTTCGGACCGATCCTCGGCGGCTGGCTGATCGACCACTTCAGCTGGCACTACATCTTCCTCATCAACGCCCCCATCGGCGTGATCGCCCTGGTCTATGCGTGGTTCGCGCTGGCCAAGGACAACCCCCAGCCGTCCGAGTCGTTCGACTTCGTCGGCATGCTGATGATGAGCCCCGGGCTGGCCCTGTTCCTCTACGGCGTCTCCTCGATCCCGGGTGAGGGCGGCATCGGGCACACCAAGGTGCTGCTGCCCGGTCTGGGTGGCCTGGCGCTGATGGCGCTCTTCGTGGTCTACAGCTTCCGGCCCCGGCACCCGCTGCTCGACCTGCGGCTCTTCCGCAACCGCAACCTCACGGTGTCGATCCTGACGATGTTCATCTTCGCCGCCGCGTTCTTCGGCGGACTGCTGCTGGTGCCCCAGTTCCTCCAGCAGGTGCAGGGCGAGTCGCCGCTCGACGCCGGCTGGCTGGTCGCCTCACAGGGTTTCGGCGCGATGCTGACCATGCCGATCGCCGGAGCGCTGACCGACCGGATCCCGGTCGGTCGGATCGTGCCGTTCGGGCTGCTGCTCATCATCGGCGGCATGTTCACGCTGACCCAGGTCCAGGCCGACTCCTCGCACTGGGGCTTCATCATCCCGGTCATGTTCGTGATGGGGCTCGGCATGGGCGGCACGATGATGCCGATCATGACCTCGGCGCTCAAGACGCTCACCCACCACGAGGTGGCCCGCGGGTCGACCCTGCTCAACATCAGCCAGCAGATCGCCAGCTCGGTCGGTGTCGCGCTGTTCTCGGTCGTCCTGACCAACGCCCTCAAGGACAACGTCCCGACCAGCAACCAGCCGGCAGCGGCTGCGAGCGCCGCGGCCGACGCGTTCGCGCACACCTTCCTGTGGGCCGCGATCCTGGTCACCCTGACCCTGATCCCGGCGTTCTTCCTGCCGCGCAAGCGTGAGGTCTCGCACCTGCTCGACGACGCAGACGGTTCGGAGGCGGCACCCGCCGCGTTCATCCACTGACCGTGGAGCTGCTCCGCCGGGTCCGCGAGGACTTCGGCATCCCGCTCATCGGCGTCCGACCCACCGGGTTGGGCGCCGATGCGCGTGCCACCCTCTGGCGCGGCGAGACCGCCGACGGCACCGGGTATGCCGTGAAGTCCAGCACCGCTCCCCAGCCCGGTCTCGTCGTGGCCGACTTCCTCGCGGCCTGCGGGGTGCCCGGGGTCCCCGACCCGGTCCGGACGACCGGCGGGTCGCTCACCGCCCCGCTCGCCGACGGCTCCGTCGTGAGTGTGGTGCCGTGGATCGACGGGGCTCGCGCGATCGAGACCGGTCTCGACGGTCGCCACTGGCGCGCCTTCGGAGCGGCGCTCGGCGCCGTCCACGCGACCGCCCCCGCGGCACCGCTGCTCGATGGCCCGGACCGGCCCGGGCTGCTGGCGCTCGACCGGCACGACCCCACCCCAGAGGTGCGGCGGGCGCGCGAGTTCGGCTCCCGACTGGACGCAGCGCTGGGTCAGTCGCCGGAGGACCGGCTGCTGTCCGAGCTGGCCGGGCTCTGGCACCTGCACGGCGGGCGCGTCCTCGAGGTCGCCGCCCTCGCCGAGTCGACCGCCCTGGACCGGCCGGCCTGGCAGGACGTCGCACCCGTGATCTGCCACGCCGACCCGCACCAGGGCAACCTGCTGCTGGGGTCGGCGCCTGGCGACGGCACCGGCACCCCCGCCAGGTCGGGTGCGGGCGGCGAGAGCGCCGGGGTGTGGCTGGTCGACTGGGACGACGCGGTGCTGGCGCCTCGCGAGGCCGACCTGATCTTCGTGGTCGGCGGCGTCTTCTCGTTCGCGCCGATCACGGCCACCGACGTGGCCGCGTTCTTCGACGGCTACACCCCGGCGTCGGGCGGCTGTCGCCGGGGCGACCTCGACGAGTCCCGGCTGACGCACTACCGGGCGACACGGGCGTTGACCGACTTCCTCGACTTCGCGGAGGAAGTCCTCGACCGCGGGCCCAGCGAGCCCGACCGTGCGGCGTCTCTGCGGATCGCCGCAGGCGCCGTCTCGCCGGACGGACTGGTCACGATCACCCTGTCGGAAGCCCCTGCCGAGCACTAGGTTCGGCCTGTGGCACTCGACGACGAGCAGGGCCCGGCGCAGGCCTGGTGGCGCTCCGCGGTGATGTACCAAGTCTACCCGCGCAGCTTCGCCGACGGGAACGGTGACGGCGAAGGTGACCTGCCCGGCCTCCGGGCCCGACTGCCCTACCTCGCCGACCTCGGCGTCGACGGGCTCTGGATCTCGCCGTGGTTCCCCTCGCCGATGGCCGACGGGGGCTACGACGTGAGCGACTTCCGCGGCATACACCCGATGTTCGGGTCGCTCGACGACGCCGACGCGGTGCTGCGCGAGGCGCGCGCGCTCGGGCTGCGGGTGATCATCGACCTGGTCCCCAACCACACCTCCGACGAGCACCCGTGGTTCCTCGCCGCGCTCGCCGCGGCACCCGGGTCGCCCGAGCGAGCCCGCTACTTCTTCCGCGACGGTCGGGGCGAGTCCGGACAGGAGCCACCGAACAACTGGATCAGCGCCTTCGGCGGACCCGCCTGGTCGCGGGTGACCGAGCCGGACGGCTCGCCGGGGCAGTGGTACCTGCACCTCTTCGCGCCCGAGCAGCCCGACCTCGACTGGTCCAACGAAGCGGTGCTCGACGACTTCGACGACGTGCTGCGGTTCTGGTTCGACCGCGGGGTCGACGGGCTGCGGATCGACGCCGCGCCGGCGATGTCGAAGAAGGCCGGCCTCCCGGACGCGGACTACGGCGGGGTGCTGCAGTTCCGCACCGTCGACTGGGACGACAACCCGCACTGGGACGTCGACAGCGTGCACGACATCTTCCGGCGGTGGCGGGCGATCGCCGACACCTACGACGGCGACCGCGCCTTCGTGGCCGAGGCGGTCGTCAGCACGCCGGAGCGGTTGGCGAAGTACCTGCGCCCTGACGAGATGCACACCGCCTTCAACTTCCCCTACCTCAAGGGGCCGTGGGAGGCCGGGGCGCTGCGCCAGGTCATCGACGACACGCTCGCATCGTTCGAGCCGGTCGGGGTGCCGTCGACCTGGGTGCTCACCAGCCACGACGAGATCCGGCCGGTCACCCGCTATGGCCGCCCGACGACGAGCTCCTACTTCATCGCCGACGGGCAGGGCGAGGTGTCCGACCTCGCGCTCGGCACCCGGCGGGCCCGCGCCGCGGCGCTGCTCATGCTCGCGCTGCCCGGTGGCGCGTACGTCTACCAGGGCGAGGAGCTCGGCCTCCCGAATGTCGACGACCTGCCCGATGAGGTGCTCCAGGACCCGATCTTCCTGCGCAGCAACGGTGAGATGCGGGGTCGGGACGGCTGTCGTGTCCCGCTGCCGTGGAGTGGCCAGCAGCCGCCGTTCGGGTTCTCGCCCGAGGGGGTGACGCCCTGGCTGCCCCAGCCCGAGTCGTGGCGCGACCTCACCGTCGAGGCGCAGGACGGCGACCCCACCTCGATGCTGACGCTCTACCGCGAGGCGTTGCGGCTGCGCCGCGAGACCCCCGGCCTGTATGCCGCCGGGCTGGCCTGGCGCGAGTCCGCACCGGACGTCCTCGACTTCGACCGCGGCGAGGTGCTGCGCTGCGTCGTCAACCTGTCGGGCCACCCGGTCGACGTGCCGGCCGACCGGGTGCTGCTGGCCAGCGGTCCCCTGGATGGCGACGGTGGCCGGCTGCCGACCGACACCGCCGCCTGGCTGAGCCCCTGACCCCTCGCCCTCTCCCTCACTTCTGGCCACCCATGCCGGGTGTTAGCCCTCCTGATCCTCCGACCTCCGGCACTGGTGGCCGGAAGTGGGGTCAGATGGGGTCGAGGAGGCGGGTCAGGAAGGTCTTGGTCCGCGGGTGCTGCGGGTTGGCGATGACATCCTGCGGTGGACCCTGTTCGACGACGAGCCCGCCGTCGATGAAGAGCACCTGGTCGGCGACCTGCTGGGCGAACCGCAGCTCGTGGGTCACGACGACCATCGTCCAGCCCTGCGCCGCAAGGTCCTTCATCACCCCGAGCACGTCGCCGACCAGCTCGGGGTCCAGCGCCGACGTGGGTTCGTCGAAGAGCACGAGGTCTGGGCGCAGGGCGAGGGCGCGGGCGATGCCGACCCGCTGCTGCTGACCACCGGAGAGCTGGAACGGGTACTTGTCGGCGTGCGCGGACAGGCCGACCTGGTCGAGGATCTCGCGGGCCCTGGCCGTCGCGTCGGCGACCGACTCGCCCTGCACGACGACCGGTCCCTCGATGACGTTCTGCAGGGCGGTCTTGTGCGGGAACAGGTGGTGCGCCTGGAAGACCATGCCGCTGTGCCGGCGCAGCCCCATCAGCTCGGCCCGCTGCGCCTTGGGCAGCCGACCGCCCGGGCCGGGGTTGATCCCGCCGAAGTCGACCACGGTGCCGCCGATCCGCACCACCCCGCGGTCAGGGATCTCCAGGGCGTTGAGCGACCGGAGCAGGGTGGTCTTGCCGGACCCGGATGGACCGATCACGCAGGTGACGGTGCCGGAGTCGACCGTGAACGACACGTCCTCGAGGACGACGTGGTCGCCGAACGACTTGGCCAGGTGCTCGACCTCGACGAGGTGGGTGGGGGTTGAAGAGGTGCTCATGCGGCGACGAACCTGTTCAGTCGGGTCTCGGTGCGGGACTGGGCGAACGACAGGGCGAGGCAGATCACCCAGTAGTAGACGGCGGCCATGCCGTAGAGGGCGAGGTACTCCAGGCTCGGTGCAGCAGCCAGCTGCGCCTGACGGAAGAGCTCGATCACCAGGATGACTGCCGCCAGCGAGGTGTCCTTGACCAGCGAGATGAGGGTGTTCGACAGCGGCGGGACGGCGGTGCGCGCCGCCTGCGGGAGGATGATCCTCCGCAGGGTGGTCGCGTAGTCCATGCCTACGGTCGAGGCCGCCTCCCACTGCCCCTTCGGCAGGCTCTCGATCGACGAGCGGACGATCTCGGCGGCGTAGCCACCCACGTTGAGGCTGAACGCGATCACCGCCGCCGGGAAGGGATCGAACTTCACCCCGAGCTGGGGCAGCGCGTAGAAGATCAGGAACAGCTGCACCAACAACGGCGTGCCGCGGATGAACGAGATGTAGAGCCGGGCGATCCCGGCCACGACCGGCTGCTTCGACATCCGCATCAAGCCGATCGCGAGCGCGATCACCATCCCCAGGGTGAAGCTGATCGCGGTGAGCGGGATGGTCTTGGTGAGGGCAGCCCTGGCCATCGGCCACGCGTTGTCCCGCATGATCTCGACGGTCGTGGGCACCGGGCGCTTGGCATCGAAGTACTTCGCGTAGATCTTGTCGAGGGTCCCGTCGGCCTTGAGGTCGGCGACCGCCTTGTTGAGCTGCGGGAGGTAGCCGGACCCCTTCTTCGCCGCGAACACCGACTTGCTGATGTCGTCGGTCTCGGCCACGACCTTCACCTCGGAGTCGGGGTGGGTCGAGAGGTAGTTGCGGATCGCCAGCTTGTCGTTGACCAGGGCGTCGACCCGGCCCTGCTCGAGGTTGTCGATCGCAAGTCCCATGTCGTCGACACCGACAACCGTCGCCCCGGCGTCCTTGGCGACCTGGGCCCAGTTGCTCGTGACGTTCTCCGCAGCCCGCTTGCCCTTGAGGTCGGCGATGGTCTTGATCGCGGTGTCGCCCTTGCGGACCACGAGGACACCCGTGGTCTCGACGTAGGGGTCGCTCAGGTCGTAGCGCGCGTTGCGCTCCTCGTTGAAGGTGATCTGGTTGGCGACCACGTCGAACCGGCCGGCCTCCAGCGCCGCGAACATCGAGTCGAACGGTGTCTCGACGTACTCGACCTTCACTCCGAGGTGCTTGCCGATCGCGTTCATCACGTCGATGTCGTAGCCGGTCAGGCCGCCGCCGGCGCCGCCGTGGTAGCTGAACGGCGGGTAGACCCCCTCGGTGCCCACCTTCAACACCGGAGGTATGCCGTCGGCCCGCGCGCCGCCGGGCGTCGCCGCCGAGGCGGGCACGGCGGCATACAGGAGTCCGAGCAGGGCGATGAACAGAGATGCGCTGGCCCGTTTCACCCGTTCAACGTAACCGCGGCGCCGGCTGGTCGCCGTCCGACGACCAGCCGGCGGACTGCGTGCGTCAGGAGTCGGCGCGGGCTCCCGCGATGTTGACCATCCAGCCGATCCCGAACTGGTCGACGCACATGCCGAACTCGTCACCCCACATCTGCGGCTCGAGCGGCACCTGGACCTGGCCGCCGTTCGCAAGCTTGTCCCAGTAGCCGTGCAGCTCGTCGGCGTCGTCGCCGGAGAGGCTCACGGCGATGTTGCTGCCCGGGTTGTGGTCCATGCCGGGCGGGGTGTCGGCGGCCATGATCGTGTAGCCGCTCGGGGACTCGAGCTGGCCGTGCATGATGCCGTCGGCGCCGGGCTGGCTGGGGTCGCCGTACTCGCCGAACGTGCTCATCGTCAGGTCGCCACCGAAGACCTCCTGGTAGAACTCGAGCGCGGTGCGGGCGTTGTCCTTGAACTGGATGTAAGGGTTGAGGCGAGAGGCCATCGGATGCTCCTGAGAGGTGAGGTCGAGCGGGTCCGGGGGATCACCCGCACCCTAGCCGCGTCCGCCGACGACGTCATCGGCCGCCAAGGAGGACTGGTTCGGCTGTCGCTAACTCGCCTTTTGCATGAGATACCGACAGGCGGCGCGGAGTGGGTCGGGCGGCGGCTGTCGCTAACTCGCCTTTTGCATGAGATACCGACAGGCGGCGCGGAGTGGGTCAGCCGGCGCGGAGCCTGTCAAGCCGGGCTCGCAGGGCCGCCTCACGGTGCTCGTTGCCGTGCAGGGCAACGAATCTCGAGCCGTAGACGGCGAGCAGGGCGTCGTCGAGGCGACGCACCGCGCCGGCCGGGTAGCGGTAGCCCATCCGGGCGTTGATGCCCTCGAGGTCGATCGACGACAGCAGCCCGGCGAGCTCGTCGAGCGAGGTGATGCCGAGCTCGAGCAGCAGCCCGGAGATCCAGGCGTAGTGGTCGGTGCGCGACCAGCCGGCGTCCTGGAACTGGCCCGAGAGGAAGGTCGCGAGGTCGGCCGCGCTGATCCGCGGGTCCGACTCGTCGACGGTCAGCCGCCGCCCGCCCATCGTCGCCTGCAGGGTGTCTCGGATCTCGGAGAACTCCCGGTCGGCCAGCTCGAGCAGACCCGCCGCGAGGGTGAACCGCCGGTCGAGGTCGGGCACGTGCTCCTCCGGGATCGACCCCTTGTAGCGCACGTCGTGCTCGAACTCTGCCCACGCGTGCTGCAGGATCGTGCGCACCTGCACCGAGGCGCTGCGCCCCTTCAGGGTCTCGTATGCCGCGGGCACGCCCTTGACGGGGTCGACCGCCACGAGCAGGTGCCGGCTGGAGTAGCCGAACCGGCCCTGCCTTGCCGTCTCCCGCCCCATGTCGCGGTCGTCGAGCACGCTGAACTGGTCGGACAACAGGCTCGCGACGGCGTCGACGTCACCGTGCAGGTAGGTCACGACCCGGACGCCGATCTGGTCGGTGATCTCGGTGAGCGGGTCGGGGTACATCGGCTGGTCGTCGTCCGCCGTCCGGGCAGCCTTCGCGGCGAAGGACGCCACCGACTTGGCGCGCCCCGTGACGCTCACGTAGTTGATGCCCGCGTCGTCGAGCAGCGAGGTGACGAGCGCGACGAACTGGTCGGTGTGCAGACGCAGGGCCGGCTGCAGCGCGGCATACCGCTGCACCGCGTCATGCACGGTGCTGGGTTCGGGTGTCGCGGCCTCGTTGCTCACGCAGCACAGGCTAAGGGTTGGCGGGAGTACGTTCCCCTCATGGAGCTCGGCGCCCACCTGCCGATCGTGGACCTCACCGGCCGCGGCTGGTCGCCGGACGGGCTCGCGGCGTACGCGGGGACGGCGCACCGGCTGGGCTACCGCGCGCTGGCGGCGAACGACCACCTCGGGTTTGGCGCCCCCTGGCTCGACGGCCTGGTGGCGCTGTCCAGCGTGCTCGGCCCCAGCGTCGACCTCACCCTCGCGACGACGGTGGCGTTGCCGGTGGTGCGCGGTCCGGCTCAGCTCGCCAAGGCCGCGGCGGCGCTCGACCTGCTCTCCGGGGGTCGGTTCGTGCTCGGGGTGGGGCCGGGGTCGTCCTCCCTCGACCACGCGCTGGCCGGCGTGGGGTATGCCGAGCGGTGGGCGCGGTTCGACGAGTCACTCCGCGTGCTGCGGGGTCAGCTGGGCGCGGGGTGGCCCGGTGGGGACGACCGGTTCTACGAGGCGGTGGCCGGCACCGAGCTCACCCCGCGTCCGACCCATCCCGGCGGCCTTCCGGTCTGGGTCGGCAGCTGGGGCTCCCCCCGCGGGCTGGCCCGGGTGGCGCGGCTCGGCGACGGGTGGCTGGCGTCGGCGCTGGCCACGAGTCCCGACCAGGTCGCGGCCGGTCTGCACTGGCTGCACACGGAGGTGACGCGGCACGAGCGCCCGCACCACGAGCTCTCCTGCGCCGTCGCGACGATGTGGACGTTGGTCACCGAGGACCAGGGCGAGCGCGCCGACTGGCTCGGTCGCCTCGGTGCGCTGCTGGACCGGTCGCCGGACGAGCTGGCGGGTCGGGTCATGGTCGGGCCTGCGCAGCACTGCGCCGACCTGCTCGACGCCTATGCCACGGCCGGTGTCGACCTGCTCTTCGTCTGGCCGCTCGCGGACGAGGAGGCGCAGCTCGAGCGGGTCATCCGCGACGTCCTGCCGCTGGTGGCTTCCTGACGCCGGACGCCCTCGACCTCCCGGCGCCCGCCAGGCCACTGGTCTGGTCGCGCAGGATCTCGGTCATCGCGAGCACCGGTGGCGCGACCGGCTCACCGGGCAGCCGGGCGACCGCCACCCGGCGGGTGGGAGCGGGACGGGCCAGCTCGCGGACCACCACGCCCTCCAGGGGATGGCTGGCGGCCAGTCCCGGCACCACCGCCACCCCCAGCCCGGCCGCGACGAACGACTGCACGGCGCGGTGGTCATCGGTCGCCAGCATGGTGCGGGGCTCGAACCCCACGGCCCGGCACTCCTGCTGGAGGATCCGGAACCACGCACTCCCGACCCGACCACCGACCCAGGTCTCGTCGCCGAGGTCCTTGAGCCGCAAGGGAGTCCGGCTCCGGGCGAGGCGGTGGCCCGCGGGCAGGAGCGCACGGTAGGGGTCGTCGAACAGCGGCACCAACACCAGCCGGCTGGCGTCGTCACCCAGCACCGGCGACTCGTAGACCACGGCGAGGTCGAGCTCCCCGGACAGCAGGCGTGGCGCCAGACCCTGCATGTGGTCGTCGACGACGGTGAGGGTGAGCGCCGGGTGCTTCTCGTGCAGCTGGGCCAGCGCCCCCGGCACGAACGTGGTCAACGCCGTCGGGAAGCTCCCGAGCCGCAGCCGACCAGCCCGCCGGCCACTCAGCTGGGCGAGCTCCTGGTCGGCGACCTCGAGCCGGTTGGTCACCTGCCGGCCGTGCCGCACGAGCAGCAGCCCTGCCTCGGTGAGCTCCAGCGGCCGCGTGCCGCGCACCACGAGCGGGAGCCCGCACTCGCGCTCCAGGGCCGCGACGTGCTGGCTCACGGCCGACTGCGTCATGCCCAGCTCGCGGGCCGCGGAGGAGAACGAACCCTGCGCCGCCACCTCGCAGAGCACCCGCACACTGCGCACCTGACCCATTAGCGCCACTGATCCTCCTCAAGCCATCGTCATTGATGCTAATGCTGCGGCACTCCTACGGTCAGCCCCTCACCACCGAAGAAGGGACGACACCATGGGCATCGACAGCAGCACCACCACGGACCGCGGCACCGCCTCCGACAGCGCTGCCCCCGAGGCCACCATCGACATGGACGTGTTGATGGGCTTCGTCTTCCGCGCCGTCGACGAGGTCGGCGCGACCCTCAACTGCGCCCTCGTCGCGATGGGCGACCAGCTGGGCTACTACCGCGACCTGGCCACCCACGGCCCCACCACGCCAGACGAGCTCGCGCAGCGCACCGGGACCGGGCTGCCCTACGCCCGGGAGTGGCTCGCGGCGCAGGCCGCCGGGCGGTTCGTCACCTACGCCCCCGCCACCGGCCGCTACACCCTGCCCGCCGAGCACGCGGTCGCGCTCACCGACTCGACGAGCCCGGCCTTCCTCCCCGGGTTCTTCCAGATCGCCCTCGGCACGGTCCGCGACGCCCACCGCATCGTCGACGCCGCCCGCACCGGGGGACGGCCTCGGGTGGGGCGAGCACAACACCGACGTGCACCTCGGGTGCGAGCGGTTCTTCCAGCCCGGGTATGCCGCGAACCTCACCTCAGCCTGGCTGCCCGCCCTCGAGGGCGTGGTCGACAAGCTGGAGTCCGGGGCGTCGGTGGCCGACATCGGCTGTGGCCACGGGGCCTCGACGGTGTTGATGGCACAGGCCTTCCCACGCTCGACGTTCCGCGGCTCCGACGACCACGCGGCCTCGGTCGACACGGCTCGGGAGCGGGCGACCGCTGCGGGAGTCGGCGACCGCGCCCGGTTCGAGGTGGCCTCCGCGCAGGACTTCCCCGGCCGCGGCTACGACCTGGTCACCATGTTCGACTGCCTCCACGACATGGGTGACCCGCTCGGTGCCGCCCGGCGGGTGCGCGAGGCGATCGCCGAGGACGGCACCTGGATGGTGGTCGAGCCGGCCGCCGGCGACCACGTCGAGGACAACCTCAACCCGGTCGGCCGGGCCTACTACGGCTTCTCGACACTGCTCTGCACCCCGGCCTCGCTGTCGCAGCCGGTCGGGGCGGCACTCGGCACCCAGGCCGGGCCGGCGCGGGTCCGCGAGCTGGTTGCGCAGGCCGGGTTCAGCCGGTTCCGGGTCGCGGCGACGACGCCGTTCAACGCGGTCTACGAGATCCGACCCTGACCCCCGCACGCGCAGCGAGGACCAGCAGGAGGTGGGCGGCCGTTGCGGCTGGGGATCGGCCCTACTGGCCGGTGCGCCCGTCCACCCGTTCGCGGATCAGGTCGGCGTGCCCACAGTGCCGCGCGTACTCCTCGATCAGGTGCACCAGCAGCTCCCGCAACGTGATCGGGCCCCGTGTCGGATGGGTGCTGAGCAGCTCGAGCGACTCGGCGCGCTCGACGAACGCCACGGCATACTCCACCTCGCGGCGCCAGGCCTCCCAGGCCTCGGCGACGACCTCGTCGTCCGCCACCGCCCCGTCGAAGTCGGCATCGCGGTCCTGGTCCTTGCCCCACAGCCGCGGCACGTCCTCACCCGCCATCGTGATCCGGAACCAGGTCTGCTCCACCGCGGCCAGGTGCCGCAGCAGGCCCAGCAACGACATCGAGGACGGCTCGACCGACCGGCGGGCGAGCTGCTCGGCATCGAGCCCCTCGCACTTCATCTCGAAGGTGAGCCGGAAGTGCCGGAGGTACTCGAGCAGCACGCTCCGCTCGTCCGTCGCCGTGGTGGTCTCGGTCTCGCGGGGGTCGTCCTCGGGATCGACCCACATGTCGGGGTACTGCTGCGCCTTCGATGCCATGGGCTCGATCATGACCCAGACCACGGCCCGCACCAACCGGGTATCGGCCCAGCAGGAGTCAGTCGGCGCGACGAGTGGTCAGTCGGCGCGACGAGTGGTCAGTCGACCCGCGGACCCCAAGGGGTGACATCGACCTTCGCGCCGTCGACCACGTCGACCAGGTGGGGGTCGCGCGGCAGCTCGAGCCGCAGCGGCGCCCCCCGCCCGAGGTCGAGCACGACGGTCTGCGGGGTCTCCTGGTCGGCGGCGTTCCGGTAGCCCTTCCACCACCAGCCGAACAACGCGTCACCGCCGGGCGCCACCCCGACCCGCTGCGCCCGCAGCGGCTCGCCGTAGGCGCTGGTCTTCGGGGTGCCCACCTCGAGGTGCAGGTCGACGCCGCCCTGGAGCAGCCGCAGCGACGGGTGGCCCTGCACCCAGCAGGCGGTCGACGACTGGTTGGTGGCGACGATGGTGACGGAGGTGTCACCCATCGCCGCGTCCCAGCCGGTGGCCTGCAGGGTGAGGTCGGTCGGCCCACACGGCCGAGAGGCCTTCACCACCGGGGTCCGCTTGGTGGTGGGGCTGGGGGCCGGGACGCCGGGCGGGCGCGGGCCCTCCCCGGGCGGGGGCTGGGGGTTGGCCGACTCGGCGACCTCGGCAGCGGTCGGGACCCAGGGGTGGAACGCGTCCCGCAGGGAGCGGACCGAGTCGCGGCCGGCGTCGAACGAGGCCATCACGCCGGCGCCGACCAGGACGGCGACGACGGCAGCACCGACGGCGAGCGTGGTGCCGCTGCGTGGCACGCGGGCCAGCGCCACGACGGCGAGCACGCCGAGGAGCGCGCCGAGCGGGGGCAGGACCAGCTGACCCTTGCCGCCGAGCTGGTAGACGAGCGCGAAGGCCGACAGTGCCAGGGCCGCGCCGGTCACAGCAGCGGCCGAGGAGACGAGGAGCGTGGCCCCGGTCGACTCGCCCGGCGCGGCTCGGCGGTGCAGGCGGTCGAGGCCCCAGGCCAGACCGACCAGCCAGCAGGCGGAGACCGCCAGGACGAGAGGAGCCCCGCCGAACAGCCAGAACACGAAGGTTGCGACGAACCATCCCAGCCCTGCGAAGGTCAGCAGCGCGGCCATCCCGGTGTGGCGAGCCACGCCCAGGGTGGGCACGTAGTCAGGGAGGTTGCGCCGCCGCCACGAGCGACGGATCGCCGTGACCACGATCCCGACGACCGCGAGCACCGCCGAGGCGAGGTACCACCAGGACAGCTCCCGGCGGGTCAGCGCGATCGCCCGCTCGTCGCAGAACCCTCGGCTGCGGCACACGTCGTCGCCGAACACGGGGACGTACTGCGCGTACCGCCACCCCACGACGAGCAGCCCCAGCAACCCGGCCAGCACCGCGGCGGTCGGTGCCCAGCGCAGCACGCCCCGACCCACACCCCCTCGACTCCCCACGAACCCACCCTAACCGGGCGCAACGAGTGGTCAGTCGACCCGCCTCACCGCGCGGCTCGGGCGCGGTCGAACCCACGGCGCAGCTCGCGACGCAGGTCCCAGAGGTAGTGGTCGAAGTCGACCTCCATGGTGTGCCGCGCGGACTGGTAGAACTGCCGCCGGTTGCGCTTGTGGTCGGCCCGCATCTGGCGGCGCACCTCGGCCACCGGCGGCGAGACGTACCGGCCGCGGAGGATCTGCGCGATCCACTCCCCCTGCGCCTGCGCCAACGGCATGACGGCGCCGACCGGTTGCAGCAGCCCCACGAAGTAGAGGCCGGGCAGGTCGGGGTGCACGGTGCGCTTCCAGAGCGGCAGGTCGTTGTCCTTCGCGGCGACCAGCGCGGGGTCGAGGAACGGGAAGGTCACCCGGTACCCGGTCGCCCAGACGATCAGGTCGGCCGGCACCCTGCTGCCGTCGGCGAAGACGACGTGGTCGCCATCGAGCCGTTCGATCGCCGGGCGCGGGGCGACCCGGCCGGAGCTGAGGGCGTCACGGATGCCCTCGGACTGCACCGGGTGCGACTGGCCGGGCTTGTGGTGCGGTTGCGGGAGACCGAGCTTCGCGACGTTGCCGGACAGCAGGGCGCCGAGTCGCAGCCGTGCCGCCGTGGCCCACCAGGGCAACCAGCCGGGCAGCACCACCTGGTCGGTCGGGCGCCCCAGCAGGTGCTTGCGCAGCACCCACTGGCCGCGCCGCTGCGACAGGTTGGCGGAGCGGGCGACCTTGCCGGCCTCGACCGCGATGTCGAGGGCAGAGTTGCCCGAACCGACGACCACGACGTCGCGGCCGGCCAGCTGTGCACTCGAGCGGTAGTCGTGCGCGTGGATCTGCTCGCCGTCGAACGACCCCGGGTATGCCGGGTGCGGCCACCGCGCGTCCCAGTGGTGGCCGTTCGCGACGAGCACCGCGTCGTACTCCCGGACGTGCTCGCCGTCCGGCCCGCTGGTGGTGACCAACCAGGTCTGGCCGGGTCCGCGTGAGACGTCGGTGACGGTGGTGTCGAAGGTGATTCGGTCGCGGAAGCCGAAGTGGTCGACGTACGCGTTGAAGTAGGCGGCGACCTGGTCGTGCCGCGCGTAGGCGGGGTAGTCAGCCGGCATCGGGAAGTCCGAGAAGGCCATCCGCGGCCCCGAGGTGTTGATCTCCAACGTCTCGTAACAGGCCGACAGACCGTTGGGGTTGTCGTAGACCCAGTTGCCACCGACGACGCTGCCCCGCTCGAAGCAGTCGAACGGCACGCGCGCCTGGTGCAGGGCCTTGGCGGCGGCCAGGCCGGACGAGCCCGCGCCGATGACGCAGGCGCGCGGCAGGGACGGGTCGGGGGCGATCGGTCCCGTGGCCGGGGCGGGGCGGCGACCGGGCTTCACGAGGTAGGGCATGGCCCCCATCATCTCCGCATTCGATGTGAACCCGCCCCCGGGTTACCCTCGGTGACCATGCGGCACACCGTCTGGTTGGCAGCAGCCTGTCTCGTGCTCAGCGCGTGTGCGGGGGCGTCGCAGACCCCACGCGCTGCGAGCAGCACGTCCAGCACCTCGTCGACGAGCACGACGACCGCGGCGCCCTCGACCACGACGACCACCACGGCGACGAAGCGGCCGAGCCCCACGAAGAAGCCGAGTCCGGTGAAGACCCAGACCCCCAAGCCCTCGCCCAAGCCGTCCGCGAGCAAGCCGCGCACGAGTCTCAAGGGCGACCCCAACGACGCGTTCGCGTTCGCGCCCCTGAGCAACCCGGGCAACGTGACGATCGAGGGATCGGTGTCCAGCTACAAGGCCTGGTCGACCTCGAAGGTGCTCGTCGTCGCGGCCTTCCTCGACGCCGCCTGCGACGGTGACCCGGCCAAGGCGAGCGCCCAGCAGAAGCGCTGGGTCACGGCCGCGCTCACCGCCTCGGACGGCGACGCCGTGGTCGCCCTCCGCAACGACATCCCCGGCAGCCCGGGGGCCGCCATCACCCGGGTGCTGCGTTCGATCGGCGACACCCGCACCGTCGCCCCCGACGCGTCGCAGGGTGGGATGCAGTGGACCATCCGCGAGCAGGTGCGGTTCATGGCCGCGCTCAGCTCGGGGCGCGTCGTGTCCAAGTCCGCGAGCGCCTACATCCTGTCGTCGATGCGCCCCATCTCGGCTCACCGGTGGGGGCTCGGCACCATCGGTGCGGGACCGTTCAAGGGTGGCTGGCTGCGCAGCGACACCGTCACCCGCCAGATGGGCATCGTCGACGGGTATGCCGTGGCGATCATCACCGACCACCAGGGCCCTGCGGTGGTCCAGACCGACGGCGACGCGGCGCACGTGGAGCAGATGAACTACCTCGCGAAGGTGCTCAAGCGCCGGCTGGCGCTCGAGTCCGGGGGCTGACCCGCACCGTGGGGACGCGGAAGCCTGCCGACGAGCCCGTGCGGCTGTCTCGGCAGGACGCGCGACGGATCGCGGTGGGGGCGCAGCTGCTCGACGAGCCGCGGCCCACCGACCTGCTCGACGTGGTGCGCCGGCTGTCCGCGGTGCAGGTCGACCTCACCGCCGCCGTCGCGCCCAGCGCCGACCTGGTCTGTTGGAGCCGGTTGGGTCGGTCGTACCGGATCGGCGACCTCGACGACCTGTTCCAGGAGCGCCGGGTGGTCGAGCTGCGGGGCTTCCTGCGACCGGCTGAGGACATCGCTCTGCACCGGGCCGAGATGGAAGCCTGGCCGGGACCCGAGCCGCTGGTCGACTGGCAGATGGACGTCGCCGACTGGGTGTCCGCGAACGACGAGTGCCGGCTCGACATCCTCGACCAGCTCGAGTCGGAGGCTCCGCTGTCGGCGCGGCAGCTGCCCGACTCCTGCGTCGTGCCGTGGCGCTCGACCGGCTGGACCAACAACAAGAACACCCAGCGGATGCTCGACTTCATGGAGTCCCGCGGTGAGGTCGCCGTGGCCAGCCGGGCCGGTCGCGAGCGGCAGTGGGACCTGGCCTCGCGGATCTACCCCGACACCCGCGCCGTCCCGGCCGCGGAAGCCGAGGTCGAGCGGGCCCGCCGACGGCTGGCGGCGCTGGGAATCGCACGAGCCAAGGCGGTCGAGACGCAGGCCGAGCCGCACGACGTCGGGTCGGTCGGGGTGGTCGCGGTGGTCGAGGGCCTGCGTGGGCAGTGGCAGGTGGACCCCGAGCAGCTCTCGCAGCTGGGCGAACCGTTCCGGGGTCGGACCGTGCTGCTGTCGCCGCTCGACCGGCTGGTGTTCGACCGCAAGCGGATGACTGAGCTGTTCGAGTTCGACTACCAGCTGGAGATGTACAAGCCGGCCGCCAAGCGCCGGTGGGGCTACTGGGCGTTGCCGATCCTGCACGGCGACCGCCTGGTCGGGAAGCTCGACGCCACCGCCGACCTCGACGGTGGGGTGTTGCGCGTCGACGCCGTGCACGAGGACGAGCCGTTCCCCGCGGCCCTGCGCAAGGCCGTCGACCGCGAGATCTCCGAGCTGGCCAGCTGGCTGGGACTCACGGTCGCGCGCTGACCCAGCCGCGCGGCATACCCCCGAGCTCAGCCGAGTCTTTGCAGGGTTGACCACGCCCTGGCGGGGTCAACCCTGCAAAGACTCAGGGCTCGAGCGCCTCGTGCAGGCCGGTGAGCAGGCGGTCGAGGTCGTCGGAGTTCGTGTAGGAGGCGAGCCCGATCCGCAGGCCGCCGGAGTCGCCGAGCCCGAGGGCGCGCGAGGCCTCGAGGGCGTAGAAGTGCCCGGCCGGCGCGTTGACGCCGCGGGCCGCGAGCTGCCGCGAGACATCCTTGCTCTCATTGCCGTCGAAGGTCAGCAACAGCGTGGGCGTCCGGCGAGCGGCGCGGGAGTGGATGGTCACGCCCGGCAGCTCGACGAGCGCATGCTCGAGCTGCGCGCGGAGCTGGAGCTCATGCGTGGCAACCGCAGCCAGCGACCTGTGCAGCCGGTCGCGACGCGAGCCGTCGCCGGGCACGATGCCGGCGACCACGTCGATCGCTGCGGTGACGCCGGCCATCAGCTCGTAGGGCAGGGTCCCGAGCTCGAACCGTTCAGGCACGGCGTCGGACGACGGCACCAGCTTGTCGGGGTGGAGCGACTCCAGGAACTCGGGCGCGGCGGCGAGGGCGCCGCAGTGCGGCCCGAAGAACTTGTATGGCGAGCAGGTCACCACGTCCGCCCCCCAGGCCTCCCGGTCGATGAGGCCGTGCGGTGCGAGGTGGACGGCATCGACGAAGAGGAGGGCGTCGTGGTCGTGGGCGAGTGCCGCGATGGCACGCAGGTCGGGCATCGTGCCGATCAGGTTCGAGGCGGCGGTGACGGCCACGAGGCGGGTGCGCTCGGTCACGACGGCCGCGAACGCCTCGGGCGCCAGCTCGCCGGTCGAGGCGTCGAACTCAGTCCAGCGCACCGTGGCACCGGCCTGCTCGGCAGCCAGGACCCACGGGCGGATGTTGGCGTCGTGGTCGAGCCGGCTCACGACCACCTCGTCGCCGGGGCCCCAGTCCTGCGCGAGGGTGCGGGCCAGCTCGAAGGTCAGCGCCGTCATGCTGCGCCCGAAGACCACGCCGCCCGGGTCGGTGCCCATCATGTCTCCGAGCGCCTGCCGTGCAGCGACCACTGCGGCGTCGGAGTTGCGTTCGGCCACGGTGACCTCGCCGCGGGTCGACATCGGGCTGGTGAGCTGGCGCGCGATCGCGTCGGCGACCGCCAGCGGGGTCTGCGAGCCGCCCGGGCCGTCGAAGTGCGCCGCCCCACCCTGCAGCGCCGGGAACTGCGCGCGCAGCGACTCGACGTCGTAGGCGGGGGTGGCCTGGGCTTCGGGGGTTGCCTGCATGTCTGGCACTGTTTCACCCATCAGCGGGTCGAGGCACGGCGGGAGGTGGCACCGGTATGGCGGGTGACGAGTCGTCGGGTGGTGCGGCCTCGGGGACGCGGGATGTGCGCGACCTGTCGCGGCGGTTGGTCGAGCACGCGACCGCCCTCGCGGGCCTGTTCGACGACTCCGCGTCCGACGGAGGTCCCGTCGACGCGGGTGCGGTCGACGCCACCCTGGCTGCGGCCCGCTCCACCGTGGCGGAGCTCGAGGAGGCCGTGGCCGCGTCCCGGGCCGCACCAGGCTCGGGCTCGCAGGCGCTGCCGCCCGTCGTCGTGTCGGCGCCGGTGCTGGGGGTCGACGCGTGCAAGGCCGGCTGGGTGGGGGCGATCCTCGAGCCCGGCGCTCCGCGGCCGCGGGTCGCAGTGGCGGCCACCATCGAAGCCCTGGTCGAGACGGTCCGTCAGTCGCTGGCGATCCAGGTGGTGGCGATCGACATCCCGATCGGGTTGCCGGACTCGACCCTCCGGCTGGCCGACTCGCTCGCGCGGAAGTCGTTGCGGGGCAAGGCATCCTCGGTCTTCACGACGCTGACTCGTGCCGCCTATGCAGAGCCGACCCGCGCCGACGCAGACCCGGTCAACCGCGCGTTGACCGGTCAGGGGGTGGGCGCGCAGGCGTTCGGCCTGCGCGCCAAGATCCTCGAGGTGGACGCGTGGGTGCACAGCCGCCCGACGGTGCGAGTGCTCGAGGCACACCCCGAGCTCTGCTTCGCGACCATGACCGGTGCGCCGATCTCGCCGGGGAAGAAGACCGACGAGGGCAGGGCGGCGCGGCTCGCCGCCCTGCGAGCTGCGGGACTCGCCTCACCGTCGGTGCTGTCCGGCAGCGGGTATGCGGCCGACGACGTCCTCGACGCCTGCGCCGCCGCGTGGACGGCGGCCAGGTGGGTGAACGGCGAGGCGCACTCGCTGCCGGATCCGCCGGAGACCTTCTCGGACGGCATACCCGCCGCGATCTGGACGTGAGGCGGGACGGCCGTGACTGCGACGGTGTGATGATGGGCGACGTGGCTGAGGAACTGGACGTCGCGCAGCTGGCCGGGCGGGCCCGCGAGCTGGTCGCACGGGTGACCGGGGCCGGGGCCGGCCGGGCCGTGCTCGGCATCACCGGCGCGCCCGGCGCGGGGAAGACCACGCTCGTCGAGCGACTGCTGGTGGAGCTCGCGGACACGCCTCCTGCGAGGGTGCCGGGCGACTGGGTCGCGCACGTGCCGATGGACGGGTTCCACCTGTCCGACGCGCAGCTCGACCGACTGGGCCTGCGCGACCGCAAGGGTGCGCCGGAGACCTTCGATGCCGCCGGGTATGCCGCGCTGCTCGAGCGGGTGCGCTCCGAAACGGCGGGGACGGTCTACGCGCCGGGATTCGAGCGGACCCTGGAGCAACCGATCGCCGCGGCGCTGGCCGTGCCGCCGTCGGCCCGACTGGTCGTCACCGAGGGCAACTACCTGCTGGTGGACGACCCGGAGTGGTTGCGCGTGCGGGCCGCCATGGACGAGGTCTGGTACTGCGACCTGTCCGACCGGGTCCGGCTCGAGCGGCTGGTCGCGCGGCACGTGGAGTTCGGGAAGTCACCCGACCACGCCGCCGCCTGGGTGGCGGCGGTCGACGAGGGCAACGCCCGGCTCGTCGCGCAGACCCGCGCCCGCGCCGACCTCGTGGTCACCCTGTCTGACTCGAGGTGAGCCGCGCCCGACCCGGGTAGGCAGACACCTCGAACGGGTGGAGCGACACGAAGTGTCACCGGTCGCGACGAGAACGGATGTGGGGAGGCGAACCGTGGGGCCAGCGGACCGTGGGGCCAGCGGACCGTGGGGCCAGCGGAGCTTGCCGTGCGGGTAGCGCGGTCAGTGGCTGGGGTGGCGGCTGAGGAGTCGTCGGCGGTGGTGCGCTTTGCGGTTCCAGACGACGTGTTGGAGCGCGAGGGTGGCCCAGCCGGCGAGGATCATGCCGGTGATGTTGAGGACCAGCTGGATGGCACTGCCCCAGATCTCCTGGCTGGCGCCGAAGGCGATGCCGAGGGCGACGTTCCCGGCGGCGGGGACCGTGGTGACGGAGATGAAGACCCCGGACAGCCCACCGACCTTGGCGGAGGTCAAGGACAGCACGCCTGCGGCTGCGGCGATGAGCGCGACGATGAAGGACCACTTGTCCGGGGAGTAGATGAAGTCGGTGCCGGGTCGGGGGCCGGTGACGTCATCGACGGTGATCCAGCCGAGACCGCGGCCGGCGAGGGCGGCGAGGGTGGTTGCGCTGATGGCGACGGCGAACCCGACGAGCAGGGTGCGGGCGGCCAGCCGAAAGAGGGTCCATCGACGGCGAACCAGGGCCAGGCCGAGGGCGGCGATGGCGATGAACTCCGGACCGAGGACCATGGCGCCGATGACGAGGACCTGTGAGTCGACGACGATGGCGATGGCGGCGAGCAGGGTTGCGAGCGTCATGAACGCCAGGTAGGTCCAGTTGAGCTCGGACTCTTCGTAGGCTCGTTGGGTCACGTCGGCCCAGACGACGGCGTCAGCGCTGGCACCGGGAGTGTGGCGTTCGGCGTCGTACCCGGCTTTGGATACCCACGTGGTCACCGGTTCGACGTGGATGGTGCCGCGTTGCGGTAGGTCTAGTGCGCCGAGTCGGTCGATGAGCTCGTTGGCTGCCTCGCGGGCCACGTCGACCTGGACGATGTCGCCCGCCGGCAGGCGGGACGCGCCTTCGAGGACCGCCAGCTGGCTGACGGCGGGATCCCCGGCGAATACCGCGAGGACTTGTTCGGTCAGGTCGGTCGGCGTGGTGATCCGTAGCTGGAGCATGCGCTGGGTGGGCCAGGCGTCAGAAGCCGTCGCGGGCCATGTTGGCGAACCGGGAGTAGTGCCCCTGGAAGGCCAGCACGATGTCCTTGGTGGGGCCGTTACGGTGCTTGGCCACGATCACGTCGGCCTCCCCCTCGCGACCCGGGTCGGACTTGTCGCGGTGCAGCAGCACCACCATGTCGGCGTCCTGCTCGATCGAGCCGGACTCACGCAGGTCGGACATCTGCGGGCGCTTGTCGGTGCGCTGCTCGGGTCCACGGTTCAGCTGGCTGATCGCGATCACCGGAACCTCGAGCTCCTTGGCGAGCAGCTTGAGCGCTCGCGAGAACTCGGAGACCTCCTGCTGGCGCGACTCGACCTTCTTGCCCGAGCTCATCAGCTGGAGGTAGTCGATGACGACGAGCTTGAGGTTGTGCTGCTGCTTGAGCCGCCGGCACTTGGCGCGGATCTCCATCAGCGACATGTTCGGGGAGTCGTCGATGAACAGCGGCGAGTCGCTGATCTGCCCCATGATCCGGGCCAGCTTCTTCCAGCCCTGGTCGCCGATGGTGCCCTTGCGCAGGTCCTGGAGCTGGATCTGCGCCTCGGCCGAGAGCACGCGCATGGTGATCTCGGAGCGGCTCATCTCGAGCGAGAAGACGGCCGTGGCCATCTTGTGCTTGATCGCTGCGGCCCGGGCGATGTCGAGCCCCATCGTCGACTTGCCGACGGCGGGACGCGCGGCGAGCACGATCATCTGGCCGGGGTGCAGGCCGTGGGTCAGCTCGTCGAGCTCGATGAACCCGGTGGGCACCCCGATCATCTCGTCGGTGCGACCGGCGGCGACCTCGATCTCGTTGAGCGTCTCCTCGAGGATGTCGCCGAGCGCGTGGTAGTCCTCGCCACCGCGCTTGTCCGCGACGGCATACACCTCCGCCTGGGCGGCGTTGACGATGTCCTCGACGTCGCCGTTGCCCTGCTGGTAGCCGAGCTGCACGATCCGGGTGCCGGCCTCGACCAGCCGCCGCAGGACGGCGCGCTCGCTGACGATCTCGGCGTAGTAGCCGGCGTTGGCCGCGGTCGGCACCGCCTGGATCAGGGTGTGCAGGTAGGCCTGGCCACCGACCCGCTGCAGGTCGCCGCGCTTGGACAGCTCGTCGGAGACGGTGATCGCGTCGGCCGGCTCACCCCGCCCGTAGAGGTCGAGGATCGCGTCGTAGATCAGCTCGTGAGCCGGCCGGTAGAAGTCGACACCGCGCAGCCCCTCGACGCAGTCGGCGATGGCGTCCTTGGAGAGCAGCATGCCGCCGAGGACGGACTGCTCGGCGTGCACGTCCTGGGGCGGAACCCGCTCGTCACTCGGTGGCGGACCATCGCCACCGGTGCCGAACGCACTCGTGCTCAGCTCCGCAAGAGACACCCGGGCAACTCCCTGTCACAATTCTGCCGACGCCCCGGACGCCCGTGGGACGGCCTCCGAGACGAACTCCACCTGTGTGATTCGAGTACACCAGCCGGCACCGACAAACCTGCGCCGACACCACCGGGACCCGTGATCGGCACAACGTATGGCCGACCGGGCCCCGGCTCAAACCGGCCCTGTGGACAGGGTGGGGACAAGGTGTGCGCAACGCCCGGATCCACTGTGCACAGTCGGGGGATAACCCTGTGGATTTCGCGACGGCCCGTCGCGCTGCACGCTGCTGACCTGCGCAGATGCCGTCCACCGGGTGTGGACCCGAGAAAGTTTCGGGCGTGTCCGCGGATCCCGACGTAGCCTTGGGGACATGTGCCGCAACATCCGCCAACTGCACAACTTCGAGCCCGCCGCCACGACCGACGAGGTCCGCGCCGCCGCCCTCCAGTACGTCCGGAAGGTCAGCGGCAGCACCAGGCCGAGTGCCGCCAACCAGGCCGCCTTCGACGAGGCGGTGGCCGAGGTCGCGCACGCGACCCAGCACCTGCTCGACCACCTCACCACGAGCGCGCCACCCAAGGACCGCGAGGTCGAGGCCGCCAAGGCGAAGGCCCGCGCCCAGGCGCGTTACGGGGCCGCCTGAGCCACGCCGCACACCCACTCGGTATGCCGGGTGGCCGGCTCTGCAGGCCTCGGTATGCCGGGTGGCCGGCTCTGCAGGCGTCGTCCCGAATGGGTGGCAGACCTGCGCCGGCGCCAGCGCCGCTGGGGGCTGTGGACAACCCACGGGGTGCCGTCGGCCGCGCTGACACAGTGAGGACATGACCTCATCCGGCACCGCCACCGACCGCCGCCGTCCCCGGATCACCCACCTCGTGCTCGTCGACGGGCTGCCGGCCGACCACTGGGTCGAGGAGGGCGCGGACGCCGCGCACCTGGTGCCGGGCCGCGGAGCCGCAGGACCGCGGGCCCGGGTCGCCGAGCTGGCCACCGACCTCGAGCGCCGCGACCACGAGCGCTCCTGGCTCGAGGCCCTGGTCGGCGGCCCCGACGCCCTGGCCGCCCTCGACGCCGAGCCCCTGCCGCCGCGGCTCTTCACGCTCCCCGACCTCGGCCCTGACCTCGGCCCCGCAGGGGCACCCGCGGTCGCGGCCCGGGCCATCGCGATCGGGGCGGAGTGCGACCGCATCGCGACCGAGGTCTTCGACGACGCCGAGCTGGGGGCGGCGCTGCGCCGGCTGTGGGAGGCGGCGCTCGCCATCGACCCGGCGATGCTGGTGCGCAGCAGCCGTGACGACACCGCCGTCGGCGCCCTCGTCTGGGTCACCCTCCAGGCCAACGGGCTGCTCGGTGCGACCGGCCGGATGCTGGCCCGCGAGCTCTGGCCCCGACTCGGCGTGCCCGCCTCCGCGGCTGGCCGCGGTGCAGCGCTCCTCGAGCGGTTGGCGCCCGGCTCGGGGCTGCTCGTGCCACCGCCGGGTGCCCCGCGGCTGCGGGCGACCGGGCGGTCCGACGTGCTGCTGGCGTCCACCCGGCGGCTGCTCGTGCAGCGGCGCGACGAGCTGCGCGATGAGTTCTCGGCGTGAGTGCGGTCAACATCCACGAACCCACTCCAGAGCAGCACCGCCCACCCGAGGACACGACATGAGCGACACGACCTGCACCACCGAGGCGGAGCCGACCGCGGCCCTGGCCGAGACCCGGCCCGAGCCGCCCGCCACCCCCACCAGCCCGAAGACACCGGCACCCGAGGGGGCGGTGAACGTCAACCTGGTGATGCGGATCCTGACCCTGTCGACCTTCGTCGTCATCCTCAACGAGACGATCATGGTCAACGCGATCCCGCGGCTGATGCGCGACTTCGCCGTCCCGGCGACCAGTGCCCAGTGGCTGTCCACCGCGTTCATGCTGACCATGGCGGTCGTCATCCCGGCGACCGGCTGGTTCCTGCAGCGGGTGTCGACGCGCACCGCGTACGCCCTGGCCATGAGCCTCTTCCTGGCCGGCACCGCCGCTGCGACCCTCGCCCCCACCTTCACCGTCCTGCTCGCTGCCCGCGTCATCCAGGCCAGCGGCACGGCGGTGATGATGCCGCTGCTGATGACGACGATGATGACCCTCGTCCCGCCGCAGGACCGCGGCAAGGTGATGGGCAACGTCACCCTCGTCATGTCGGTGGCACCTGCGCTCGGGCCGGCGGTCTCCGGCCTGCTCCTCGAGCTCGGCTCGTGGCGGCTGATCTTCGCGGTCGTCCTCCCCATCGCCGGGGTCGTCGGCTCGCTCGGGCTGCGCGAGCTGGTCAACATCGGCGAGCCCACCAGCACCCGGATCGACCTCCCCAGCGTGGTCCTCTCGGCCATCGGCTTCGGCGCCCTGGTCTACGGGCTGAGCGGTCTGGGCGAGGGCGGCCGCGCGACGCACACCATCCCGCCGACCGTCGTCACCGCCGCCGGTGTCGTGGCCCTGGTCGCCTTCGTCCGCCGCCAGGTCGTCCTGCAGCGGGGCGGCGGGGCGCTGCTCGACCTGCGCACCCTGACCTTCCGCCCGTTCGCGGTCTCCCTCGGCCTGATGTGCCTGGCGTTCATGGCGATGATGGGCGCGATGATCCTGCTCCCGCTCTACCTGCAGGACGTCCTGCACCTGAGCACCCTGATGACCGGCTTGCTGCTCATGCCGGGCGGGCTCGTGATGGGACTGCTGGGGCCGGTCGTCGGCCGCGCCTACGACCGGTTCGGCGCCCCGCGGCTGGTCATCCCCGGCGCAGTCGTCATGGCGGTCACCCTCGCGCTCTTCACCCGCGTCGGCACCGACACCTCGCCGTGGTTGCTGCTGGCCGACTACGTCTTCCTGATGGCCTCGCTCGGCCTGGTCTTCACGCCGGTCTTCACCTCGGGCCTGTCGGTCCTGCCGCCGCACCTCTACGCCCACGGCAGTGCCGTCCTCGGCTCGCTCCAGCAGGTCGCCGCGGCGGCCGGCACGGCGATCGTGGTCAGCGTGATGGCCGGGCGGGCGGCCACGGCGACGGCCGGTGGCGCGGCTCCGCTCGATGCCCTCAGCACCGGGGTCCGGTGGGGCTTCGGGGTCGGCGCCGTCCTCGCCCTGGGTGTCGTGGGCGTGGCGTTCGCGATCCGCACCCCCAAGCTCGAGGACGCGCCCGCCCACCACTGAGCCAGCCTGGTGGCTGGCCGTGCCGGAGGCGGCAGGGCCACCCTGACCGCGACAGGGTGACGGCGGGGCGGGCATGCTGCTCCCGTGACCCACCCCGTCGTCGCCGCGATCCGGGCCGAGCTCGCGGCCGCGGGTGATCCCGAACGTGCGATCGCCCAGCAGGCCTACATGAAGTCGGCGATGCCCTACCGCGGCATCACCGCCCCCCTGCTCAAGGCGATCCTGCGCCCGGTCCTGGCTGACCCGGACCACCGGATCACGCAGCGCCGCCAGTGGGAGCAGGCGGTCCGTGAGCTCTGGGACGGTGCCACCCACCGCGAGGAGCGGTATGCCGCGACGGCACTGACGGGGCACCGCAGCTACCGCGGGTGGCAGGACCCGGAGACCATCCCGCTCTACGAGCACCTCGTGGTCACCGGCGCGTGGTGGGACCACGTCGACGAGGTGGCCAGCAACCGGATCGGCCCGATCCTGTTGTCCCACAAGGCGGAGGTCACCCCGACCATCGAGCAGTGGATCGAGCACGAGGACCTCTGGCTGCGCCGCACGTCGATCATCTGCCAGCTGACCTTCAAGGAGCGCACCGACCTCGGCCTGCTCCGTGCCGCGATCGAGCCCAACCTCGAGGACCCCAGTTTCTGGATCCGCAAGGCGATCGGCTGGGCGTTGCGGCAGCACGCCCGCACCGACGCGGACTGGGTGCGGGCGACCGTCGCGGAGTACGACGGTCGCCTGAGCGGCCTCAGCCGGCGCGAGGCGCTCAAGCACCTCCAGCCATAGCCGGGCCGGGTCGCCGGACCACGGTGCGCGCGATCGCCAGCGCGAACAGCGTGGACGCCCCGGCCACGACGAAGGCACCTCCGATGTGGCCGGCGTCGGACAGCGACCCGGCCGCCGCGGCCCCGATCGAGGAGCCGACCAGGAAAGCCGAGATCAGCCACGCGAACGCCTCCGTGGTCGTGCCGACCGGGGCGAACTCGTCGACCAGCTGGAAGACACAGGTCAGCACTGGTGGCAGCCCCAGCCCGCTGGCGACGGTGAGCAGCCCCATCACCCAGGGCGACGAGGGGACCGCGGACTGCGCGGCATACGTCACGACCAGCAGCGCCAGCCCGAGCAGGAGGTCACGGCGCGGGTCGCGGTGCGGCGCCCGCGGGCTGTAGGCGACGCCGCCGATCAGGGCGCCCAGCGCGTTGGCGGCCACCAGCCACGGAGCCAGGCCGCGGTCACCCACGGACTCGGCGTAGGCGACCAGGGCGACCGCCGGCACCCCGACGGTGAGCCCGACGAGGACGATGGCGGAGTAGAGGACCGACAGCCGTCGCGAGCGCAGCGGCCCGAGCCAGTGCCGGTCCTCGTGCTCCGGCGGCACCCATGACCGGGACGCGTGCGACGCGACGAACCAGAGCGTGCCGCCCACCCCGACGAGGGCTGCGGCGACCAGGCCGCCGCCGGCCCCGGTGAGCTGGGCGAGCAGCACGGCGAGCGGCCCCAGCACGAAGATCAGCTCCTGGGCGGCTGCATCCAGGGCGAACGCCGACGGCACCTGCCGGGGGGTGAGCACCGATGGCCACAGGGTGCGCAGGGCCGGTTCGAGCGGGGGTGTCGCCACGCCTGCGACGAGGGCCACCACGATCGCGCCGCCAGACGGCACCCACGGGAGCACTGCCAGAGCAGCTGACGAGACCACCCCGCCGAGGACCAGCGCCGAGCGCTGTCCGCGCACGTCCATCACCCGCGACAGCGCCGGCCCGCCCACGCAGCAACCGAGCGAGTATGCCGCCGTGAGCAGTCCCGCTCGCCCGTAGCCACTGCCGGTGTCGCGGGCGAACAGGACCAGCGCCAGCGGGACCATGCCGTTGGGCAGGCGACCGACCAGCGCCGCGAACAGCAGCCGGGCGACCTGGGGCAGTCGGAGCAGCGCGGCCGGGCTGAGCGACGGCCCGGGCTCAGTCACCGAACGGCCAGCCGACCTGCATCGCGGGGTGCGAGGCCCGGTCCAGGCCGGGTTCGATGTAGTGCTCGGTCCCGAAGAAGGCCGCGAAGAACTCCTCGGGCATGCCGAGCATCCCCTCGATGTCGGTGGCCTGGCTCCGGTGTGCCTCGAGCGCGGCCCGCCGCTGCGCCAGGTAGTCGCTGGTGTCGACCTGCCAGCTGATCTCGGCCTCGGGGGTGCCCAGCGGGTTGCCGTCATCCATCGGGCTGTCCGGGTTGAAGGCCTGGTCCTCGGCGCCGTTCGCCACCGCCTGCTGGTACCAGGTGCGGATCCGGTCCCGGTTCATCGTCGACTCCAGCAGCCGGGGGCGCCGGGCGGCGAGCTCGGCGGCGCGGTGCACGACCGGGTGCACCTTGACGTGGTCGGGGTGGCCGTAGCCGCCGTGCCAGTCGTAGCCCACCAGCACGTCGGCATCCTCCTCGTCGAGGATCGCGACCAACCGTCGCGCGGCCTCGTCGACGTCGGCGCCATGGAAGGCGTTCGGGTGCGAGTTCTGCTCCCAGCCGCTCATCCCCGAGTCGGCGTAGCCGAGCCAGGCGACCCGCTGCACGCCGAGGGCGTCGGCACTGGCCTGCGCCTCGCGCCGTCGCCAGTCGACGAGGGTCTCGCCCTCGGGCAGACCGGCCGCAGGCAGCTCGCCGTGGTCCCCGTTGGTCGCGAAGACGGTGACGACGCGGTGCCCCTCCGCGGCGGCCCGGGCCATCGCGCCGGCGGTCTGCGAGGCCTCGTCGTCGGGGTGGGCGTGGAGGAAGACGATCGTGGACACGACGTCATCATGCCAACCACCCCCGACGGAGGACGTCTCGGTGGGCAAATAGTTTGCCGTAACTATTTACTCCGACACCCCTCCCGGCCCACACTGACCCGGTGACCTCACCTGACTTCTCTGCCCTCATCGCCGGGCTCGACCTCGAGACCAAGGTGCGCCTGCTCACCGGCGCCACCTCGTTCACCCTGCACGGCGAGGACTCGATCGGGCTCGCGCCGATGGCCTTCTCCGACGGGCCCACCGGCGTCCGTGGCCTGAAGTTTACTGGCGGCGACCACGTCGCCCTCTTCCCCAACGCGACCCTGCTCGCCGGCGCGTGGAGCGAGGAGACGGCCCGCGAGGTCGGTGAGCTGCTCGCCGAGGAGGCGGAGCGCCAGCAGATCCACGTCGTCCTCGGACCGACCATCAACCTGCACCGCTCAGCGCTCGGTGGTCGGCTCTTCGAGGCCTACTCCGAGGACCCGCTGCTGACCGGGCGTCTCGCCGCGGCATACGTGCAGGGCTTGCAGGGCAAGGGGATCGGCGCGTGCCTCAAGCACCTGGTCGCCAACGAGTCCGAGACGCTGCGCAACTACATGAACTCCGTCGTCGCCGAGGACGTGCTGCGCGAGGTCTACCTGCTGCCGTTCGAGATCGCGGTCGAGGAGTCGCGGCCGTGGTCGATCATGGCCGCGTACAACGACGTCAACGGGGTCGCCGCCACCGAGCAGGACCACGTGAACAACCAGGTGGTCAAGGGCGAGTGGGGCTGGGACGGCCTGCTGATGAGCGACTGGTTCGCGACCAAGACCTCCGCGCCGGCTGCGCTCGGCGGCCTCGACCTGGTGATGCCCGGCCCCGACGGTCCGTGGGGCGAGGCCCTGGTGGCCGACGTGCGCTCCGGCGCCGTGGACGAGTCGGTCGTCGACGAGCACGTGCAACGCCTGCTCCTGCTCGCCCAGCGGGTGGGTGCCCTGGGCGACGTCCACCGCAGCTGGCCGACCGACTCCCTGGCTGCGGATGCCCCCGAGCGTCGCGCGCAGCTGCGCCGGCTCGCCACCGACGGGATGGTCGTCCTGCGCAACGAGGGCGGCGTCCTCCCGCTGGCCGCCAGCGGCTCGGTCGCCCTGGTCGGCCGGCACGGCGTCGACACCGTCTGCATGGGCGGCGGCTCGGCGCAGGTCAACCCGCCTCACCAGGTGTCCATCGCCGACGGCCTGCGGGCCCAGCTCGGCGAGCTGCTCACCGTCGTCGACGGCGTCGAGGTGCGGCAGAGCCCCCTCCCCGCGCCAGTGGGCACCATCACGGACCCCGAGACGGGCGCCCCCGGGATGCGGGTCGAGCACGTCGACGCCGATGGCGTGGTCATGCTGGCCGAGCACGTCGACGGCGCGGAGGTCACCACCGGGTGGGACGACACGCTCCCCCGACCCACCGAGCGGCTGCGGCTCTCCGCCCGGCTCAGCTCCGCCGGTCCGGTCCGTCTGGGCGTGAAGGGAGCCGGGTCCTGGCGGGTCGGTGTCGACGGCACGCAGATCGGGCAGGCCGACCTCGTCCCCACCGGCGCCGACCCCGGCGAGGCGATGTTCAAGCCGCCGGTGTGGACCGCCGACGTCGAGGCACCGGCGGGCGCCCTGGTCGAGGCCGAGCTCACCATCGTGCGGTCCGAGCCGCAGCCGGGACCCGACGGCAAGCTCAGCACCCTCTCGCAGATCCTGGCCTCGGGCATGGGCAACAAGACCCTGGTCGTCGCTCCCGTCCCGTCCCCTCTCGAGGACACCCTGGCTGCGGTCACCGCTGTCGCCCGCGCTTCCGACACCGCCGTGGTGGTGGTCGGCCTCACTCCGGAGCAGGAGACCGAGGGGTCCGACAAGTCCACGCTCGCCCTCCCCGGTGAGCAGGACGCGATGGTGCGGGCGGTCGCGGCAGCGGCCCGCCGAACGGTGGTGGTGGTCAACGCCTCGACGCCAGTGCTGATGCCGTGGGCCGACGAGGTGGACGCCATCCTCGTCGTCGGGCTGCCGGGGCAGGAGGGCGGCGACGCCGTCGCCGACGCCCTCCTCGGCGTCCGCGAGCCCGCGGGGCGCCTGGTCACCACCTGGCCCGCGGCCGACGCCGCGGCACCCGCCTGGGAGGTGGAGCCGACCGACCTGCAGCTCGACTACACCGACGGGTCCTTCGTCGGCTACCGCGGCTGGTTCGCCGGGCGCGCCGACCCTCCCGCCTACTGGCTCGGCGCCGGCGAGGGTTACGGCACCTGGGAGTATGCCGCGGCGTCGCTGGGTGACGTTGCGTCCGACGGCTCCGCGACGGTGTCGGTGACGGTGCGCAACACCGGTGCCCGCGACTCGCGCGAGCTGGTGCAGGTCTACCTGCAACCCTCCGAGGCCGACCAGCCGGTGCGTCTCGTCGGCTGGACCTCGGTCGAGGTGGCGGCCGGGTCATCGGCCACGGTCCAGGTCGCGACCGACGCTCGGCTCTGGCGACGCTGGGACACCGCTGCCGACCGGTGGGCCAGCCTCGCCGCGGGTGGTGAGCTGCTCGTCGCGCGTGGGCTCGGCGACATCCGCCACCGCCTCCCGCTGGCCTGACCGGCCGGTGAGCACGCGGCATACGGTCGAGGGCATGGCGACCGATCCGGCAACCCGCGCCGCGAGCGCACCGCGCCGTGGTCGCGGCCGCCCGCGCGGCTCGGGCTCGGAGGCCACCGCGGCCACCCGCGAGCGGATCGTCGCGGCGGCGGCCGAGCTGTTCGCCGACCGCGGTTTCCACGCGACGCCGATGACCGCGGTCGCCGAGGCGGCCGGTCTGTCGCAGAGCGGGCTGCTGCACCACTTCCCCACCAAGGAGGGGCTGCTGGCCGAGGTGCTCCGCGAGCGCGACGTGCGCGACCTCGCGACGCTGGCCACCGCTCGCCCCCACCCGCCCCGCGGCTGGGAGGTCTGGGAGGACATGACCACCCTGGTCCGGCTCAACAGCGACCGCGAGGCCCTCGTCCGTCTGTTCACCAGCCTCGCCGGCGAGGCGGTCGACCCCGAGCACCCCGGCCACGGCTGGCTCGGCGAGCACCACCGCAGCGCTGTCGAGACGCTCGCCACGGCCCTGCGTGACGCGGAGGCCGACGGCGCGGCCCGCGCGGGGATCCCCGCCGAGAGCCTGGCCCGGCAGGCGGTCGCGCTGATGGACGGGCTGCAGCTCCAGTGGCTGATGCGTCCGGGTGACCTCGACATGGCCGGCGACTTCGCGGAGTTCGTCGCCACCGTGCGCGCCCGCTGGACGCCCTGACCGTGCTCGGCGGCCACGCGGCTACCGTGGCGCGGTGACCAGCAGCCCCCGCGACCCCGCACAACGCGGGGAGATCCTGCGGCTGGCCGTCCCTGCGTTCCTCGCCCTGGTCGCCGAGCCGCTGTTCCTGCTGGCCGACTCCGCGATCATCGGCCACCTCGGCACCGCCCAGCTCGCCGGGCTCGGGGTGGCCAGCGCCACCCTGATCACCGCGGCCAACGTCTTCGTCTTCCTCGCCTACGGCACCACCTCCATCGTCGCCCGCCAGATCGGCGCCGGCAGCGAACGCGGGGCGCTCGAGGCCGGGATCGACGGCACCTGGCTCGCGGTCGGCCTCGGCACCCTCACCTCGGTGGGGGTGGCGGTGGCCGCCGAGCCGTTGTGTCGCGTCTTCGGCGCCTCGCCCGACGCCATCGGGTATGCCGCGACCTACCTGCGCATCTCGGCCCTCGGCATCCCGGCGATGCTCGTCGCGCTCGCGGCCACGGGGGTGCTGCGCGGACTCCAGGACACCCGGACACCACTGGTCGCGTCGGTCGCCGGTTTCTCGGCCAACATCGTCCTGAACCTGCTCTTCGTCTACGGATTCGGTTGGGGCATCGCGGGATCCGCGTGGGGCACGGTCATCGCGCAGACCGCGATGGCCACCGGACTCGTGACGGTGATGGTGCGGCACGCCAGCCGGGCCGGCGCCACCCTGCACGCCCACCCCGGGCGCGTGCTGAGGGCCGGGCTCACCGGCATACCCCTGCTGGTGCGCACGCTCGCACTGCGGGCCATCATCCTGCTCACCACCTGGGTCGCGGCCGGGCTCGGGGACGTGCCGCTGGCGTCGCACCAGGTGGCCACGACGATCTGGACGTTCCTCGCCTTCGCGCTCGACGCCCTCGCCATCGCCGCACAGGCCATCACCGGCCGGGCGCTGGGCGCGGGTGACGTCGCCGCGGCCCGGTCGGCCACGACGACGATGTTGCGGTGGGGCGTCTGGGGTGGCGTCGGGCTGGGAGTGGTCGTCCTGGCCGTGCACTCGCTGCTGCCGCTCCTGTTCACCACCGACCCCGCCGTCCAGGCCGCTCTGTCGGCCGCCCTGGTGGTGGTGGCCCTCGGTCAGCCGCTGGCGGGCTACGTCTTCGTCGTCGACGGAGTGCTCATCGGGGCCGGGGACGGCCTCTGGATGGCCAAGGCGATGGCGGCGACCCTGGTGCTCTACCTGCCGCTGGCGCTGTGGGTCCACGCAGCGGGAGACGGGTTGCTGGCCGACGGGGCACCGCACGCGGTGGCGGTGCTGTGGGTCGTGTTCACCGCGTTCATGGCGATCCGGGCGGCGTTCTTCTGGTGGCGGATCCGCGGAGACGCGTGGGCCGTCACCGGAGCTGCCCGCTAGGCGGCCTCGAGCAGCGGCAGCAGCCCGGACAGGCGCTGCCACGTCCTCGGGAACGCGGCGTGCGCCACGTGCACGGCGACGAGCGGGGCGGTCGGGCCGGTGATGCGCACGTGCGGGTTGATCCCGACGGGGTGCAGGTCGAGCGCCCAGCCGTCTTCCGCGCGAGCCAGCTGGAGGTTCTCGACGTCGACGTACCAGAGGCTGAGCAGCCCTCGGTGCTGATGGCTGACCAGGATGCGGCGGTCGGTGACGACCACCTGGGTCGCTGACGGCTCGCCCCAATGGTCTTCACGAGGTGCGCACTGCTGCTCGTAGGACGCCGAGGTCTGGAGCGTGGCCCGTTCGTCCGCCGGGAGTCCCCCGAGCCCGAGGTCGGCGGGTCGCTCGCCGCGCTGGAGTCGATCTGCCAGCGCCACGGCGTCGGCCCAGGATGCGTCCACGACTGGCGTGGTGCTGGTACAGGTCATGGCGGTTTCGGTCCTCCCCCGAGGTGTACATCGAGGAGTGGGACCCGGCACTCCCTGATACATGACGCCACCCCGCTGCGGCCTGAGGGAGCTCGGGGCGGCCTCAGGAGACGCAGGTGGCGAGCTCAGGAGCGGCGGCTGGCGGCCTCAGGAGACGCGGGTGGCGGCCTCGCGGCGGGAGTCACCGGCCGCATCGAGCGCTCCGTCGGCGAGGCGCCGGGCGGCACCGACGCCGCCGAAGAACATCGAGGTCGGGCCGTGCGAGAAGGACGGGAGCCCCAGGGCCGCGATCGCCGCCGAGATGCCGGGGTCGTCCTCGTGGTCCACCCGAGGCGTGCCGTCGTCGAGGATCCGCACGTGCACGCGCGGGGCGTCGATGGCCTCCTGCATCGGCGTCCCGTCGAGGCAGTGCCGGCCGAGCACCTGCATCAGGGCGGTGGTGATGCGGTCGGCGCCGGGGCTGCCGATCGCGAGCGCCGAGCCTGACGATGACCGCGCCACGGAGGGCGCCATGTTGGAGGCCAGCCGGGTGCCTGGGGCCAGGGCGTGCAGCCCGAGCCGGTTCAGCTCGGGCTCGCCCAGGCAGTTGTTGAGCATCATCCCGGTGCCGGGAACCGTTGCGCCGGAACCGTATCCGCTCGACGCGGTGATCGCGCAGATCGTCCCGTCGCTGTCGACCGCCGACACGTGCGCGGTCGACGACGACGTCGGGAGGCCCGCGAGCCCGTGCCGGTCGATCGACTCGAGCAGCGCGTAGCCGTCCTCCTCCAGGTCGGTCGACAGGTCGTGCACCTGGTGCCGGAACGACAGCACCCGGCGCTGGATGTCGATGATCCGCTGCCAGTCCCAACCGGCGCCGGCCAGCTCGCGCAGCATCACGGCGAGCATCGGGCCGCCGACCGACGGCGGCGGGTTGAGCGCGAGGTCCCACTCGCCGAGGTCCAGCCGCAGGGGGGTGCGGACGACCGCCCGGTAGGCGGCGAGGTCGGCGGCCGTGATCAGCCCGCCCCGCTCGTCGCTGTCGGCGGCGATCCGAGCCGCGAGGTCGCCGGTGTAGAGCGAACGGGCACCGTCGACCGAGATCTGCTCGAGGGTGTCGGCGAGGTCAGGGTTGGTCACCACCTGGCCTGCCTTCACCACCGCGCCGTCGGTGTCGCGCACCAGCGGCCGGGTGTGCTCGTCCCAGCCGAAGACCGAGTCACCGGTGATCGCCAGGTACGTCGTCGCGGCTCCGCCCATCACGTAGCCGGCGCGCGCGGCGTCGATGCTCGGGGCCAGCACCTCACGCCACGGCGCGGAGCCGTGCCGGTCGTGGGCGGTCCCGAGGGCCGCGAAGGCGCCCGGCGTCGCCACCGAGCCGTGCCCGGCATACAGGGTCAGGCCGCCACCGTAGGAGGTGTGGATCTCGCGCAGCCCGGCGCCGAACCGCGCCGGGTCCTGTCCCCGCCCGGGCATCTCGACGTTGCCGTCGATGAGCTCGGGGTCGCCGTCCGCCGGCCAGACGTGCACGAAGGCACCACCGGCCGCCGAGACGATCCCCGGCTCGGTGGTCATCGCCGAGACCATCGCGGCGATCGCGACGTCGACGGCGTTGCCGCCGGCGGCTGCGGCAGCCAGGCCCGCGTCAGCCGACGCGGGACCAGTGGCGGCGATCGCCACGCGTCTGTCCATGCGCCCGATCCTGCCGCATGCCCCCAGCCCGTGCCATGGCTGTCCCACCCCGGGCTAGAGGAGGGGGCGCTGCCGCGCCTTGTGCTCCAGGTATGCGGCGTAGGCGGCCTGCGTGGACGCCAGCTCGCTCTGCGCGGCGACCGGCACGTCCCACCACGACCCGCTGTCAGGCGCGTGCACGGTCGGGTCGGTCTGCACGTGGATCACGATCGGGCCCCGGTGCGTCGACGCCTTCGCGTCGCGGAGGGCTGTCTCGAGCTCACTTCGCGAAGTCACCTCGACGACGTGGGCCCCGAGGCTGCGGGCGTTGGCGGCCAGGTCGACCGGGATCAGCTCACCATCGAGCCGGCCGGAGGCATCGTCGCGGTAGCGGTAGCGGGTGCCGAAGCGTTGTGAGCCGAGGCTCTCCGAGAGCGAGCCGATCGAGTGGAACCCGTGGTTCTGCACCAGCACCACGACGATCTTCACCCCCTCCTGCACCGCGGTCACCAGCTCGGTCGGCATCATCAGGTAGCCGCCGTCGCCCACCATGGCGAAGACGTCGCGGGTGTCGTCGGCCAACCGCACCCCGATCGCGGCGGGGATCTCGTAACCCATGCAGGAGTAGCCGTACTCGACGTGGTAGCCCTTGCGGTCGCGGACCCTCCACAGCTTGTGCAGGTCGCCCGGCATCGACCCGGCCGCGCAGAGCACGACGTCGCGGGGGTCGCTCAGCTCGTTGACCACCCCGAGCACCGAGCCCTGGGTGAGCAGGCCGTCGGCGAGCGCGTCGGTGACCGAGGCCGGCGGCTGGTAGGCCGCCTCGACCTGCGTGTCCCAGGCCGCCCAGAGCTCGCCCTGGCGGGCGCGGTAGGCACCCTCCACCTCGTGCCCGGCCAGCGCGTCGGACAAGGACACCAGCGCGGAGCGGGCATCGGCCACCACCGAGACAGCGCCCTGCTTCAGGGCGTCGACAGGCGCGACGTTGATGTTGACGAAGCGGACCTCGTTGTCCTGGAAGGCACTTCGCGAGGCCGTCGTGAAGTCGGACCACCGCGTGCCGATGCCGATGACGAGGTCCGCCTCGGCGGCGAGGGCATTGGCAGCGGTCGTGCCGGTCGAGCCGATCGCCCCGACCAGCTGCGGGTGGCCGTGCAGCAGCGAGCCCTTGCCGGCCTGGGTCTCGGCGACCGGGACCCCCGTGGCGGTGGCGAGCGCGGCGAGCGCCTCCTCGGCCCCCGAGTAGTGCACCCCACCCCCGGCCACGATGAGTGGTCGTCGCGCCGAGCGCACCAGCGCGGCAGCCTCCTCGATGCGGGCCGGCTCGGCCGGGGGTCGGGCGATGTGCCAGGTGCGCTCGGCGAACAGTGCGACCGGCCAGTCGAACGCCTCTGCCTGCACGTCCTGCGGCAAGGCGATCGTCACGGCCCCGGTGTCGACCGGGTCGGTGAGGACACGCATCGCGCCCAGCAGCGCCGACGGCAGCTGCTCGGGTCGGCTGACCCGGTCGAAGAACCGTGACAACGGCCGGAACGCGTCGTTGACGGTGACGTCCGCGGCATACGGCTGCTCGAGCTCCTGGAGCACCGGGGAGGCGACCCGCGTCGCGAAGGTGCCCGAGGGCAGCAGCAGCACCGGGATCCGGTTGATCGTCGCGAGCGCGGCACCGGTGAGCATGTTGGTCGAGCCGGGACCGACCGAGGCGGTGCACGCCCAGGTCTGCAGCCGGTCGCGGTGCCGCGCGTAGCCGACCGCCGTGTGCACCATGGCCTGTTCGTTGCGGGCCAGCACGTAGGGCAGGGGGTTGTCACCATCCCGGCCCTCGAACGCGAGCTCCTGCTGCAGCAGCGCCTGCCCCACCCCGGCGACGTTGCCGTGCCCGAAGATGCCGAGGCAGCCGGCGAACAACCGCTGCCGCTCCCCGTCGCGCTCGGTCCACTGCTGACCGAGGAACCGCACGAGCGCCTGCGCGACGGTCAGCCGGACGGTGCCGTTCACCGGGTCGGTGCCGTTCGCCGGGTCGGTGTCGGTGTCGGTGTCGGTGTCGGTGGTCTCGCTCGCGTCGCTCATCCGTTGCCTCCGAACGGGAGTCGTGGGTCGACGGCCTGCTCCCCCCAGGTGTCGCGCACCCAGGTGTGGGCCGGGTCGTCACAGATCAGCCAGGCCCGCTCGGGCCCGGGGCCGGCCATCACGTTGAGGTAGTAGAGGTCGGCTCCCGGCGTCGCCATCGACGGGCCGTGCCAGCCGTGCGGCACGAGCACGACGTCGCCGGTCCGCACCTCGGCCAGGATGTCGATGGGTCGGGCGTCGGTGCCGTAGACCCGTTGGTAGCCAACCGGATCCGCGCCATCGGGCGCGCCTGCCACCGCCTGCACCTCGAAGTAGTAGATCTCCTCGAGCTCGGTCTCCTGCCCCGGCCGGTGCTCGTCGTGCTTGTGCGGCGGGTAGGAGCTCCAGTTGCCCGCGGGCGTCACCACCTCGCACGCGATGAGGGCTTCGGCAGCCAGCACCCCCGGCACGCCGAAGTTGCGCACCTCCCGGCTGGCCTTGCCCGCGCCCCGCAGCTCGACCGGCACCTGCGCAGCCGGCACGACCACGACCGCCGGGGTATGCCGCGTGGGCGCCTTCGCGCCGCACACCGCCACCCGTGCCGGCCCGCCCTCGGCGGTGACCGCGAAGGAGAGGCCGCCGGCGAGGTAGGCGATGTCGGTCGGTCCGGCGAAGACGTGCTCGCGACCGGCGAGGACGACCTCGTCGTGCCCTTCGGCCCGCACCCGCACCGACCCGCTCAACGGGACGACCACGTGCTCCCAGCCGTCGGCCCGGGTCCATCGCTCGTCCCCGAGCCGGAGGGTCCCCACGGCCAGGCTGGTGTGCTGCCACCCGGGCTGCGAGTCGTCCACCCAGACCTCCCACTCACCCCTGGGTGAGGTGCCCCGCGGCAGCACCCAGCGGGCGTGGTCGGTCACGAGGCGGTCCCGTGCACGAGCTCGCCGGCGATGTCGACCGCTGCGGCGACGTCGCCGTCCGGCGGGTAGAGCAGCGCGCGACCGACGACCAGTCCGCGCACCGGCGGCAGCGTGAGCGCGGCACCCCATGACGCGTAGGTGTCGTCGGGGTCGCCCTTCGGGTCTCCGCCGAGCAGCAGCGTCGGGAGGGTGGTCGCCGCCATCACCCGTTCGAGCTCGTCGACCACCGGCAGCTTGAGCCAGGTGCGGGCGCTGCTGCCACCGAGCCCGGCCGCAATGTGGATCGACCGGATCGTCGAGTCGGGGTCGAGCAGGTTGACCACGCGGCCCTCGCGCCGCTCGCTGAGGAACGGCTCCACCATCGCCATCAGCCCCCGTGCGGCGAGCTCGTTGACGGCGGCCGCGGTGGCCTCCAGCGTCGCGACCGTGCCGGGGTCGTCGTAGCAGATCCGCGTCAGCGTCTTGCCACCATCGAGCCCGCACGCCGCGATGTCCTCGGCGCGGTAGGCCGTGAACCGGTCGTCGAGCTCGAAGCTGGCTCCCTGCAGGCCGCCGCGGTTCATCGAGCCGACCACCACCTTGCCCTCGAGCGCTCCCAGCAGCAGCAGGTCGTCGAGCACGTCGGGGGTGCCGAGCACTCCGTCGACGCCGGGTCGCGAGACCGCCTCGACGAGCCGCTCGAGCAGGTCGTGCCGGCTCTCCATCGCGCGCGGGTCGTCGCGCACGCCGAGCGCACCACGGGCGGGGTGGTCGGCGGCAACGAGCAGCAGTCGCCCGTCGCTGCGCAGCAGGTCGCGCCGCCGGCGGGCGGCCCAGGCCTTGCCGATCGAGTCGGGTTGGGTGGCCCGCAGCTCCGTCAGCCCGGCGACGTCGACGCCGGTCACCGGACCACCTCCGCGCGGGCCGTGCCCGCTGCGAGCGTGTCGAGCACCTCGTCCGTGGTCGGCATCGCGCTGGAGCACTCCAGTCGGGAGGCCACGATCGCCCCGGCCACGTTGGCGAACTCGATGGTCCGCCGCAGCTCCCACCCCGACAGCAGCCCGTGCACCAGCGCCCCACCGAACGCGTCGCCGGCGCCGAGGCCGTTGACGACCGACACGGGGAACCGCGCCACCTCGACCCGCTCCTCGCGGGTCGCGGCCAGCACCCCGCGCGGCCCCTGCTTCACGACGGCCAGCTCGACCCCACGCTCCAGCAGGGCGTCGGCGGCGCGCTGCGGATGGGCCTCGTCAACCGCGACCTCGCACTCCTCGCGGTTGCCGACGGCGACGGTGACGTGCTCCAGTGCGCGGCCGACCTGGGCGCTGGCCTCGGCCGGGTCGGCCCAGAACATCGGCCGGTAGTCGAGGTCGAGCACCGTGTGCGGTCGACGCCCGCGCGCCCCCCACGCGGCGAAGTGCGCCGCGCGACTCGGCTCCTGGGACAGCCCGGTGACCGTCGACCAGTAGACCTGCGCGTCCCGGATGGCGTCGAGCGGCAGCTCGTGCGGCTCGATCATCAGGTCGGGCGCGGTGGGGTAGCGGTAGAAGTAGAGCGGGAAGTCGTCCGGCGGGAACACCTCGCAGAACGTCACCGGCGTGGGCGGTCCAGCCACCGGCGCGACGAACCGGTCGTCCACGCCGAAGCCCCGCAGGGCCCGGTGCACGTAACGTCCGAAGGCGTCCTCCCCGGTGCGGGTCACCAGCGCGACGTCGCGACCGTGCCGGGCCGCCGCGACCGCCACGTTGGTGGCCGTGCCGCCGAGGAACTTCTGGAAGGTCTCGACCTCCTCCAACCCGACGCCGTACTGCAGGGGGTAGATGTCCACCCCGGTGCGCCCCATCGCGACGAGGTCGTGGGCCACGTCAGATCCCGACGCCGGAGTGCTGCGCCGCCAGCCCCAGCAGGTAGAAGTAGCTGGCCTCCACGTCGGCCACCGGGCCCTCGCCGTCCGGGACGCCCGCGAGGATGGTGTCCTGCTCGAGCACGTACCACCCGGCATACCCGCTGTCCTCGAGCGCGGCGACGATGGCGGCGACGTCGACGTCGCCCCGGCCGAGTGGCACGTACATGCCGGCCGCCACCGCGTCGGTGTAGGTGAGCTCACCGGCCTGCACCCGCCGGGCCAGCTCGAGCCGCACGTCCTTGAGGTGGGTGTGGGCGACGCGGTCAGGGTGCTCGCGAGCCACCCGCACCGGGTCGCCGCCGCCGATCAGGAGGTGCCCGGTGTCGAGGCAGAGGCCGATGCTGCTGCCGGTGAGCACCCGGTCGGTCTCGTCGCCGCTCTCGACCATGGTGCCGACGTGCGGGTGCAGCGTGGCGGTCAGGCCGTGGGCGGCGGCGGCCGCGGCGCAGCGGTCGAGGTTGGCCAACAGGGTCGCCCAGCCGTCGTCGTCGAGCTGGGGCCGCTCGTCGTAGCCGTCGGCCCCGGTCGCGGCGGCGACGACCACGGTCGAGGCACCCGCGGCGACCAGGTCGGCCATGGCGTCCTCGAGCTCGGGGAGCGGGTCGTGGCCGCGGTCGTGCAGCACCAGCGGCACGAACTGTCCGACGGCGGCGAGCCCGTGCTGTCGCAGCGTCGCGACCTTGCCCTCGGCGGAGTCCGGGAGGAAGCCGTCGGGGCCGAACTCGGTCGCGGCCAGCCCGAGCTCGGCCATCTGCGCCAGCACGACCTCGGGCGCCAGCTGGTGACCCCACCCGGGCACCTCGCAGACACCCCACGAGATCGGCGCCCCCGCGATCCGGTCGGCCATCGCCTCCGAGGGCTTGGCCGACGCCTTGGTGGTCGCCTGGGTGGTCGACTGGGTGGTCGACTGGGTGGTCGACTGGGTGGACGGCTGGGTGGACGGTGTGTCGGCCATCTTCAGGCCCCCTTGATCTCGGTCAGGTCCACGACCCGGCGCTCGGCGCGCGAGACCTCGCAGGCCTCCGCCACCCGGAACGCCTGGAGCGCGTCCTGCAGCGTGCACGGGCTCGGGATCCGTCGGGCTGCGACGTCGAAGAAGGCGGTCAGCTCGGCCCGGTAGGCGGGCAGGAAGCGCTCCATGAAGGACATCTTCACCGGTCCGCTGGGGAAGTCCACCTCCTCCTCCATCGAGCGCAGCGCCAGCGACTGGTCGAGACCGACCCCCACAGCCCCGAGCTCGCCGAGGACCTCCATGCGGACGTCGTGCCCGGCGCCGTTGTAGCGGGTCGACGAGACCTGGGCGAGGGTGCCGCCGTCGAGGGTGAGCAGCGCCGCGCCGGTGTCGACGTCGCCTGCCTCGGCGAAGAAGTCGGCGCCCTGGTTGGCGCCGGTGGCGTAGACCGAGACCACCTCCCGTCCCGTGACGAACCGGATGATGTCGAAGTCGTGCACGTTGCAGTCGCGGAAGATCCCGCCGCTGCCCGGCACGTAGGACGGGTGCGGCGGCGTGGCGTCGCGGGTGTTCGCGACGACGGTGTGGACGAACCCGAGCTCCCCGGACGCCACGGCATCCCGGGCGTGGCGGTAGCCGTGGTCGAACCGGCGCTGGAACCCGATGTGCACCGGCACGTCGGACTCGGCTCCCAGCCGGGCCAGGTCGATGGTCTCGTCGAGGGTCGAGGCGACCGGCTTCTCGCAGAACGTCGGGATGCGGCGGGCGATCCCGGCGCGCAGCAGCGGGGCGTGGCCGGGCGTCGCCGTCGCGATCACGAGGGCGTCGAGCCCGGCGTCGAGGAGGTCGTCGGTGGTGGCCACCCACTCCAGCCCCAGGGCGGTCGCGACCTGCTCGGCACGCGCGGCGTCGACGTCGGCGACGACGAGCTGGTCGACGGCGTCGAGGCTGCGGAGGGTATCGGCGTGGAAGGCGCCGATCCGGCCGACGCCGGCGAGTCCGATGCGCATGGCGGAGGGTCCGTTCGGGGGCAGGGGGCGGGACGGGTTGCCGCCCAGCCTGCCGCCGGGTCGCAAGGCCTGTCAACCATTTGTTAGGACATTCTCACGTCAGCAGTTTCTGACCTCCTCCCACACTGCCGCTAGAGTGCAGCCGTGGCCACCGAGATCGACGTGCGGATCGACCGCAGCTCGCCCGTGCCGCTCTACCACCAGCTGGCCGAGCAGCTGGCTGCCGCCATCGACGACGGGGCACTGCACCCCGGTGACGCGTTCGAGAACGAGGTCGCGATGGGGCAGCGACTGGGCCTGTCGCGACCGACCGTGCGCCGGGCCATCGCCGAGCTGGCCGCCCGCGGCCTGCTGGTCCGCCGCCGTGGCGTCGGCACCACCGTCGCCAACCGCACGGTGCACCGCAAGGCCGAGCTCACCAGCCTCTGGGACGACCTGACCAGGGCCGGCGCCCACCCGACCACCACCGTCCTGTCACTCGAGGTGGTGCAGGACGAACGGGTCGCCGCGATGCTCGACCTGCCCGCCGACAGCGAGCTGCTCGCGGTCGTGCGGCTGCGCCTCAGCGACGGCGAACCGCTCGCGGTCCTGCGCAACTGGCTGCCACCGGCCCACCTCGACGTCACCCGCGACGACCTCGAGGCCGAGGGCCTGTATGCCGTGCTGCGCCGCCGCGGGGCCCGTCCGGTCGTGGCCCGCCAGGGGATCAGCGCCCGGCCGCCGAGCCCCAGCGAGCGCCGGCACCTGCGGATGCGGGGCAACGAACCGGTGCTCACCATGACCCGCAGCGCCTTCGACGAGGTCGGTCACCCGGTCGAGTACGGCGACCACTGCTACCGCGCCTCGACCTACACGATCGAGGTCATGGTCGACGAGCGCTGAGACCATCCCACCGAGGACACGACTCTCCGCGCCGCCTGGCCACGAAACCGTGATCCGACGGAGTGTGGTGTCCTCGGTGGGACGGACTACTTGGTGGTGAGGCGCAGGCTGAAGTCGGCGCTGTTGCCCTCGCCCGAGACGGTGAAGCCCAGGGCGGAGAGCCCGGCGAAGTTCTTCGCCTCGTCGGCGCCGAGCTCGTCCTTGAACTCGGTCACCAGACCCGCGATGTCGACGAAACCGGCGACCCGTGCCGAGTCGGCGTCCTGCACCGCGTCCTTGAACCGCGCGGTGTCGCCGAGCCCGTGGTTCGAGGCGAGCTCGTCGGCGTAGCCGTCGGACAGCGACACCACGGTCGCCCCGCCCGCCGGCTTCAGCGTCATGTCACCGGCACCCATGCCCTGGCCGGCCGCATCGACGAGCTTCTGGAGCACCGCCTTGTCACCATCGGAGACGGCGGCGATCCGCAGCTCGCTCTGGCCCTCGCCCATCCCGCCGAAGACCAGCGAGAACTGGCTGCCCAGCGCGGCATACAGGTCGTCGGGCACCGAGATGCCGAGCTCCTGCTCGACCTGGTCGACGCCGTCGGCGAACTCCTGCTCACCGACGCTGTCCTTGACGGCCTTCTCGAGCGCCGGCCAGCCGGCCTCGAGCTGGTCGCCGGCGTTGGCGATGCTCACCGCGGCGAGCGTGGTGTCGGGGAGCTGGCCCAGCCCGGTGCCGGTCTTCGAGCCGGCGAACTTCACGCTGGCGCCGTTGGTGTGACCAGCGAGCTCGAGGTGGGGCCCGTCGAACCGCAGGGCGAGCGCGACCCGGCCGGTCTGCGAGGTGGCCGGACCTGCGGTCATGCCGGGGATCATCGAACCCACGTCGAGCGACTTGGTCGCCTTGGCCAGCGGCTCGGCGTCGAACCACGCCGACGCGACGCCGTCCTCACCGAGGTCGGCCATGTCGGTGGTGAAGTTCTTCGAGTCGGCCAGGGTGCCCTTGCCGACCGCGGTCGCGACCGCCGCGAGCTTGTCGGACCCGTCGGTGCAGAGCGCGAACTCCTCGACGAGCTGGCACTGTGCCTCGGCGGACTTCGCGATCTTCGGCAGGCTGGCCTTCGCCTTGTCCTGGTCGGTCACGGCCAGGGCGACCACGGCGGTCGGCTCGGCGTCGTCCGTCGCTCCGGGGACCAGACCGACCCCGATCCGCTGGCCGAGCCACGGCTCGACGTCCTTGGCGTAGTCGACGCCCTTGAGCTGGCCGTCGTCCTGGAGGCCCTTGAAGACGACCTGGCGCAGGTCGGAGTCCTCCTTGACCTCGCCCCGGGCGTCGGGGAACTTGCGGATGAAGCGGATCGCGTCGAGCTTCTGCCCCGCGGACGGGTCGAGGTCGACCTTCGCGAAGGCCATGGTGTTGGCCGGCATGACCGACTCGGGCTGCGCGCCGCCACCGCTGACCTGCTGGAACGCGAAGGCACCACCGGCACCCACCGCGACGATGGCGAGGATGCCACCGACCAGGGCGACGGTGCGGCCGCGGCCACCACGCGGCGGCTCGGCCGGCTCGCCGGGCGGCACCGGGAAGGCGCCGGGCTGGCCGGGCTGGAGCAGCTCACCGGGCTCACCGGGCTGCGGCTCACCGTGCTGCTGTGACGCAGGGTCGAACGGGTTGGTGCTCATGACGGGGTCCCCCAGGCAGAGTGCGGTCTGTCACCGCGATCCACCCGCGGCCACCCGAGTATAGGAATGGCCCGGTCCGCCCCGAAGGGCGAACCGGGCCATTCCCGACCGAATCGTTACGTCGGCCTCAGCCGTTCGTGGGGCTGGTTCAGCCGGCGACGACGTCGAGGGTCACCGTGGCCTGCACCTCGGGGTGCAGACGGATGAGCGCCTCGTGGCTGCCGACCGACTTGATCGGGGTCGGGATCTCGATCTTGCGCTTGTCGAGCTCCGGGCCACCGGCGGCCTTCACCGCGGCGGCGACGTCCGCGGTGGAGACGGCGCCGAACAGGCGACCGGAGCCACCAGCGTGCGCCGCGACCTTGACGGCCTTGTTCTCGAGGTTGCCCTTGATCGACTTGGCCTCCTCGAGGGAGTTGATCGCGCGGGCCTCGCGGCCCTTGGCGATCGCGTCGACCTGCTTCTGCCCGCCCTTGGTCCACGCCGTGGCCAGGCCACGGCGGAACAGGAAGTTGCGGGCGTAACCGTCCTTGACGTCGACGACGTCACCGGCGGTGCCGAGGCTGGAGACCTCGTGGGTCAGGATGACCTTCATCTGTCAGTTCCTTCCGTCGGTCCGGCTCAGCGGGACGAGCTGGAGTAGGGCAGCAGCGCCATCTCGCGGGCATTCTTGACCGCGGTGGCGATGAGTCGCTGCTCCTGGACGGAGACACCGGTCACCCGACGCGCGCGGATCTTGCCGCGGTCGGAGATGAACTTGCGCAGCAGCGCGGTGTCCTTGTAGTCGATGTTCTCGACCTTCGCCGCCTTCAGCGGGTTGGCCTTCTTCTTGGGCTTGCGCACAACGGGCTTGGCCATCGTGGTGCTCTCCTTCTGTTCAGGATGAGCCCTGGTCTCCCAGGGATGGTGTTCTTGCTATGAGAGGTGGGTATGCCGTGTGGTCACGGCCCGCAGGTTTCGTTCCGAAGAGGTGAGAGACCTGCGGAAGCCGACCGGGCGGCATACCGGAGTGATCTGGACCCGTGGGTCAGAGGATCAGAACGGCGGCTCGTCGTAGGACGGCGCTCCGCCGCCCCAACCGCCACCCTGCTGGCCACCGGACTGGGGAGCCTGCGCAGGCGCGGACGACGGGCCGGTGGCCCAGGGGTCCTCCTGCTGGCCACCCTGTCCGCCACCCTGCTGGCCCCCGCCGAAGCCGCCGCCGCCACCACCGGTGCCCCGCTGGGTGCGGTTGACCTTGGCGGTCGCGTAGCGCAGTGAGGGGCCGACCTCGTCGACCTCCATCTCGACGACGGTGCGCTTCTCGCCCTCCTTGGTCTCGTACGAGCGAGACTTCAGACGGCCGGAGACGATGACCCGAGTGCCCCGCTGGAGCGACTCGGCGACGTTCTCGGCAGCATCGCGCCACACCGAGCAACGCATGAACAGGGTCTCCCCGTCCTTCCACTCGTTGGACTGCCGGTCGAACTGCCGCGGCGTCGAGGCCACGGTGAAGTTCGCGACGGCAGCACCCGAGGGGGTGAAGCGCAGCTCGGGGTCGCCGGTGATGTTGCCGATGACGGTGATGACGGTGTCGCCAGCCATGAAGCGTGTCCCCTGTTCGTTTGGGTCAGGTGGTGGAGCCGGTGCAGACCTGGCGGTGCAGGTCAGCCGTGGTGCAGATCAGGTGAGGTGCGGCTCAGGCGCCGGGGCGCAGGAGCTTGGTGCGCATGACCGACTCGTTCAGGCCGAGCTGGCGGTCCAGCTCCTTGGCCGTGGCCGGCTCTGCGGTGAAGTTGACGACGGCGTAGATGCCCTCGGCCTTCTTCTTGATCTCGAACGCCAAGCGACGGCGGCCCCAGATGTCGATGTTGTCGACGGTGCCCTTGTCCTTGGTGACGACGGTGAGGAACTTGTCGAGCGAGGGCGCGACGGTCCGGTCGTCGAGCTCGGGGTCGAGGATGACCATGAGTTCGTACTGACGCATGCTGATAACCCGCCTCCTTTGGTCTATGGCGGTCACGGTCTCTCCGTGACAGGAGGGTTGCAGTGCGATCTCCCTCGGCTCACCGTCGAGGTGCGCTGCGGGAGAACCTGACAAAGAGTACCGGCCCGCACGGACAACACCGAATCGTCATCCACAGGCCCTCCGGCGGGGTCAGGCGAGTCGGACCAGCAGCCGGTCGGGCGAGCCCGCGAAGTCACCGGCCAGCTCGTCCGTGTCCTCCGACTCGGGAGTCCTGGAGGGATCCGACGGGTCCTGGCCCGTCAGATCCCTCAAAGACTCGAGGTCGAGGTCGAGGTCGTCGTCGAGGTCGACCACGGGCTCGCGGGCGGCCGCGGTGTGCCAGACCCGCCAGACCAGGTACGCGACGGCGGCCACGCGGAGCACCAGGAACACGGCATACCAGCCGGGCGGCAGGCCGCGGTCGGGCTTGGACAGGCCCCCGACGTAGAGCCACACGGTCACGAAGTGCAGCGCCTCGGCGCCCGCCCACACCCAGTGGTCGCGCCACCGCAGCCCGCACAGGGCCAGCAGCGGCAGCAGCCACAGCGAGGCCTGCACCGGGAAGGCCTTGCCGGTGAGCAGCGCGACCGCGACGAGCACCAAGGCGACCTCGGCGACGGAGGGGCGCACCGCGGTGCTGAGCGCGAACACCGCCCCCGCCCCGACAGCGACCAGCACGCCGGCGACGGCGAGCAGCGTGGTGGCGCCGGTGGGCAGTGGGTGGCCGAGCAGCTGGGGGATCATCCACGGCGAGCCGAGGCCGGCCGCGCTCTCCCACCAGACGCGGGTGGAGCGGACCACGGCCGAGGGGTTGGCGACCAGGAACGGCAGCAGCACCACGCCGAACGCCCCCGCCGCCGCGGTCAGGGTGCGGCGCACCGCACCGAGCCGACCGGTGCGCAGGCCGAGCAGGACCAGCGCCAGCAGGATCAGCACCGGGTAGGTGCGTGCCGCGACCCCGAGACCGAGCAGTACCCCGGCCGCGACCGGGCGACGGCGGCTCCACGCCCAGAGACCCGCGCTGGCCAGCGCCACCCCGAACAGGTCGGGCGACAGCATCGCCGTCATCAGCAGCACCGGGCTGAAGGCCACCTGCGCCGCGTCGGCGACGTGCAGCGGCCGGGCCGCGGCGGTGAGGTAGACGATGGCCAACGCCAGGGCGGTGCCGAGCAGCGCCCACAGCCCGAAGTACCACCGGGTCTGGTCGAGGAACGACCCGTCCGGCACCAGCCCGCCGACCCACGCCATCACCGCACCGGTGAGCACCGGGTGGTCGGCTCGAGCGCCGTCGCCGGCGACGTAGGCGGCCAGGCCCTCGTCGAGGTTGCCGATCTGGTAGAGCGCCGGGAGGTCGGAGAAGCAGGCGTGCCAGAACTGGTCGGAGCCGGTCCAGCCCTTCTGTATGCAGTGCGCCCGCTCCGCGACGGACAGCGCCATCGTGGCCGCGGTGGCCACGAGCAGCGGCACCACGGCCGCGACCCACGAGACCGCCCGCGCCGACACGTGCCGGCCGAGCGGCCCGCCGGCGACAGCCAGCGAGCCGCTCGGCAGGACGTCCGCGCGACGGGGCGGGTGGGTCACTGCGGCTGGGCGGTGGTCGTCGCTGGGGCCCCGCCGAGGGTGATGGTCGGCGGCTCCGGCGCCGTGGTCGTCTTGGTGGGCTTGCCCGTCGTCTTGGTCGTCGTCGGCGGGGTGGTCGTCGGCGGCGCGGTCGTCGTCGTGGTGGTCGTGGTCGTGGTCGTGCTGCTGCTCGTCGTGGTCGGCGGCGGCGTGAAGACCTGGTCGTCGCCGAGACCCACGCGCTTCGGGAAGTCGACCACCTTCTGGCCCTTGAGCGCGGCCTCCATGAAGTCGGTCCAGATGCGCAGCGGCACGGTGGCGCCGGTGAGCTCACCGACCCCCGGCACGTTGTTCATCGACAGCTCCTCACCGTTCTTGCCGGTGCTGTAGATGCCGACCGCGGTGGCCAGCTGCGGGGTGTAGCCGTCGAACCAGGCTGCCTTGTTGTCGGTGGTGGTGCCGGTCTTGCCGGCCGCGGGACGCCCGAGGTTCTGCGCGTAGGTCGCGGTGCCGCTCTTGACGACCTGCTCCATCGCGTCGATCGTGTCGGCCATGACGTCCTTGTCGAAGGCCGCCTTCTTGACCGGCTTGACCTTGTAGTCGAGGTCGCCGGGGCCGCCCTTGACCGTCCTGATGATGTAGGGGGTGGCCCGGGTGCCCTGCGCGGCGATGGTCGCGTAGGCGTTGGCCATGTCCAGCACGGTGACGTGCGACGTGCCGAGGACGTTGGCGTAGTTGGTGCCGAGCGGCTCGATCTTGCGGGCCTTGGCCTGGGCGTCGCTGGGCAACCCCGCGGCGATGGCGGCGGCCTTGGTCGCCTCCGGGCCGACCTTGATGTTGAGCTGGGCGTAGACCGTGTTGACCGAGTGGCCGGTCGCCTCGCGCAGGTCGATGTTGCCGAACTGCTCACCGGCCCCGCCGCCGAAGTTGGCGACGCCACCGCGGCGCAGGAAGTCGGTCTTGGCGGCGGAGTCCTCGAACTCCTTGAAGTACTGCGGGCTCCGGCCGTCGAACTTGGTGTGGGTGCTGATCGGCTTGTCCTGCGACAGCCCCGCCAGCAGCGCGAAGACCTTGAACGTCGAGCCGGCCTGCATGGTGGCCTGGGTCGCGGTGTTGAACTGGTTCTTCTGGTAGTCCGCACCGCCGTACAACGCGACGATCGCGCCATCGCCCGGCTTGATCGAGGTGAGCCCGGCCCGCAGCGTCGAGGTGCCCTTGCCGGTGGGCATGCGGTCCTTGACCGCCGCGACCGCCGCGTCCTGGGTCCGCTTGTCGATCGTCGAGACGATCTTGTAGCCACCCTTGTCGATGTCGGCGTCGGTGAGCTTGAGCTTGCTCTTCAGCTCGCGCTTGACCTGGTCGACGAGGTAGCCGGTCGGGCCGGTCGCCCCCGTGGTCTTGCGCGGCTTCTGCAGGGTCGGGAACTTCGCGGCCGCGCGCTGCTCCGGCGTCAGCCAGCCCTCGGTGACCATGCCGTCCATGACGTACTTCCACCGCGACTCGGCGTTCGCCTTCTGCTCGGCGCCCAGACCCGGGTCGTAGAGCGAGGGGGCGCGGATCACCGAGGCGAGGAAGGCCCCCTCGGACGGGGTCAGCTTGGAGACGTCCTTGTTGAAGTAGGCCTTCGAGGCGGTCTGGATGCCGTAGGCGCCGCGGCCGTAGTAGATCGTGTTGAGGTAGTTCTCGAGGATCTGGTCCTTGGACTCCTGCTTGGCGATCTTGATCGAGATGATGATCTCGCGGCCCTTGCGCGACAGGGTCTGGTCCTGAGTGAGGAAGTAGTTCTTCACGTACTGCTGGGTGATCGTCGACCCACCCTGCGTCGCGCCCCCGCGCAGTCCGACCCAGACCGCGCGGGCGATGCCGGTGGGGCTGATGCCGGAGTTCTGGTAGAAGTTGCGGTCCTCGGCGGCGAGGTGCGCCTGCTGCACCGGCTTCGGGACCTGCGACAGCTTGACCGACTCGCGGTTGACCTCGCTGATCCGGTCCATCTCGGTCTTGCCGTCGGCGTAGTAGATGATCGACGCCTGCGCGTTGGCCAGGTCGTTCGGCTTCGGGGTGTCGATCAGCGAGTAGGCGAGGAAGAACGCGACCACGGCGAGCAGGAAGCCGACCAGCGCCGTGATGCCGAGGCCCTTGAGCCACTTCTTCCGGCGGCCACCCTTGGACCCACCGCCCTTGGCGCCGCCACCCTTGGCCCCACCGGCTCCCCCGCCGGTGCTCGAACCCCGCTGGGCGGTGCCGGCACCGCCCCTGGAGGCGCGTTGCGCGGCCTTCGCCTGGGCGCGCGTCTTCGGACGTGAGGTACTCATGGGGCCTTCCGGATCGGCATACACACGGCGCGGTGGTGGCCTCGTGGCCACGGCTGCGCGTCGTTGACTGACGCTCAGTATGACGGGCGATCTTGAGAATCTCGCATTCGCCCGACGAAGGCCGGGCGACCCGGCCAGTCGAAAGGTCACGATTCCCGAGATATATCGGCTCGATATATCTGGTGTACAGTTCCGCACATGAGTCGTCGATCGGAGCTCCTCGAGTTCGCAGTCCTCGGGCTGCTGCACGAGAGCCCCATGCACGGGTACGAGCTGCGCAAGCGGCTCAACGCCGCGCTCGGCGTCTTCCGTGCCCTGTCCTACGGCACCCTCTACCCGTGCCTGCGTGGTCTGCTCGAGTCGGGGCTCATCTCCGAGGCGAGCACCGCCCAGCCGGCAGCCACCGCGGGCTCCAGACGGGCTCGGATCGTCTACGAGCTCACCGCGGACGGCAAGGAGCAGTTCCAGGAGCTGCTCAAGGAGGCCGGGCCGACGGCGTGGGAGGACGACACCTTCGACGTCCACCTCGCGTTCTTCGCCCGCACCGAGGCCGAGGTCCGGCTGCGGATCCTCGAGGGGCGTCGCAGCCGGCTCGAGGAGCGCCTCGACACGATCCGCGCGAGCTCGGCGAAGAACCGCGAGCGGTTCGACACCTACACCGCCGCCCTCGAGCGGCACGGCCTGGACTCCGCCGAGCGCGAGGTCCGCTGGCTCAACGAGCTGATCACCGCCGAGCGGAACATCCCCTCGGCCACCCCCAGCACCACCACCTCCACCCCCACCCCCAACAAGTAGGAGTTCTCCCATGGGATCCGTCCGCGTCGCCATCGTCGGCGTCGGCAACTGCGCCAGCTCGCTGGTCCAGGGTGTCGAGTACTACAAGGACGCCGACCCGGCCGGCACCGTCCCCGGGCTCATGCACGTCCAGTTCGGTGACTACCACGTGAAGGACGTCGAGTTCGTCGCCGCCTTCGACGTGGACGCCAAGAAGGTCGGCTTCGATCTCGCGGAGGCCATCGGCAACTCCGAGAACAACACCATCAAGATCGCCGACGTGCCCCCGACCGGTGTGACCGTGCAGCGTGGCCACACCTACGACGGCATCGGCAAGTACTACGCGCAGACCATCGAGCAGTCCGACGCCGAGCCGGTGGACATCGTCCAGGTCCTCAAGGACACCCAGGCCGACGTGCTGGTCTCCTACCTCCCGGTGGGCTCCGAGGTGGCCGACAAGTTCTACGCCCAGTGCGCGATCGACGCCGGCGTGGCCTTCGTCAACGCCCTGCCCGTGTTCATCGCCTCCGACCCCGAGTGGGCCGCGAAGTTCGAGGCGGCCGGCGTGCCGGTCATCGGTGACGACATCAAGTCGCAGGTTGGCGCGACCATCACGCACCGCGTGATGGCCAAGCTGTTCGAGGACCGTGGCGTGACGCTGGACCGCACCTACCAGCTCAACGTCGGCGGCAACATGGACTTCAAGAACATGCTCGAGCGCGAGCGCCTCGAGTCCAAGAAGGTCTCCAAGACCCAGGCCGTGACGTCCAACCTCACCGGCCCCCTGGCCGGTCTGGTCGACAGCAAGAACGTCCACATCGGCCCCTCGGACTACGTCGCCTGGCTCGACGACCGCAAGTGGGCCTACGTGCGCCTCGAGGGTCGCGCCTTCGGTGACGTGCCGCTGAACCTCGAGTACAAGCTCGAGGTCTGGGACTCCCCCAACTCGGCCGGCATCATCATCGACGCCATCCGCGCGGCCAAGATCGCCAAGGACCGCGGCATCGGCGGCGCGCTGATCAGCGCCTCGTCCTACCTGATGAAGTCCCCGCCGGTGCAGCGCGAGGACACCGAGGGCCGCGCCAAGCTCGAGGCCTACATCGCCGGCACCGAGGAGCGCTGACCGGAGCGCTGAGCGCACCCCAGCCACCCGGCATACCGAAGGGCCCCTCACCGACACGGTGAGGGGCCCTTCGCCGTCGTGGCCTGGCGCGACTTCTGGCCACGGGTGCGGGGTGTGCGGGCCGATCAGGGGCCCACACGGCGCATGGCTGGCCAGAAGTGCGGGTATGGCGCGACTTCTGGCCACGGGTGCGGGGTGTGCGGGCCGATCAGGGGCCCACGCGCCGCATGGCTGGCCAGAAGTGCGGGTATGGCGCGACTTCTGGCCACGGGTGCGGGGTGCGCGGGCCGATCAGGGGCCCACACGCCGCATGGCTGGCCAGAAGTGCGGGTATGGCGCGACTTCTGGCCACGGGTGCGGGGTGCGCGGGCCGATCAGGGGCCCACACGCCGCATGGCTGGCCAGAAGTGCGGGTATGGCGCGGGGCCTGGGTCAGCGGGTGATGCGGGTGCTCGCGATGACCTGCTCGACCACGGGGACGTCCGCGTCGACACCGGCGCCACCGCACGAACCGGTCACGTGCACGAAGTCCTGGAGCGCGTCCTCGCGGGGCAGGCTGGCGAAGGCGTGGATCTGCCGGATCGTGCCGAACTGCGGGTCGAGCCAGGACACGTCGACCCGGTGGAACTCCTGCTCACCGATCTGGACGGCCCGGATCTCGCCCACCTCGGCCTGGGGGCGCTGGTCGACCGACCCACGCAGCTCCATCAGGGCGTCGGCCGGCTGGTCGTTCTCGGGGCGGGTGCCGAGCCGGATGATCACGTTGGGGGTGAAGTCGGCGTTGACCTCGATCTGCTTGGCGGCCAGCGCCACGGCCGGCGCGGACACCGCCTCCCAGGTGTCCGGCACGTCGATGCTCACCGCCGGCGGCGCGGGGAAGCGGTCGGAGGGGTAGCTCAGGGTGCTCATCGTGGGCCTCTCAGCGGGTCAGGCGGGCGGTGCGGACAAGGGTGGTCGGGGTCGCGCGGACAGGGTTCGCGGTGGGGCGTCGGGCGCCCCGGTCTACCAGGGCGGGTCGAACCCGATGTCGAACTTGATGCCGCCACCGATACCGAGGGTGGCACCGACGTCGACCGACACCCCGATGTTGTCACTGCTGATCTCGGCGTCGGCCTCGGCGTGCGCGCCGATGCCGTAGGAGATCTCGCCACCCACGCCGACGTCGACCGGTCCGAGGTCCTGGCTCACCGAGCCCTCGGCCTTGCCGCCGGCGAAGACCTCACCGCCGGCGTTGACCTTCGCGCCGTCGAGGCCGAGCTTCACACCGGCGTCGGCGTTGGCCTGCGCCCCGACGTAGGCCTCGCCCTTGGCCTGGGTGCCGTAGCTGTTGGAGTACTCACCGCTGACCTTCGCGACGTAGGCCCCGGCCATCAGGCCACCGGAGGCCACCAGGCCGTCCTTGGAGATGCCGGCCTCGTAGTCGGCCTTGCCCTCCGTGCCGAGCAGCTCGGCCGAGACGTGGTTGCCGTCCTCGTCGCCCCAGGTGTGGCCGAGCACCTGCTCGTCCCACAGCTCCTTCTCGCCCTCGGCGACGGTCATCCCGACGTTCAGCTCGGGCTTGTCGAACTCGCTCTTGTCCCAGACGCCCTCACCGTCGCGGTGCCGGTCCTCCTCGTCCGCGTCGTTGACCCCGTCGTTGTCGTCGTCGACGTCGTCGCGGTCGGGCACGCCGTCGTCGTCGGTGTCGTTGTCGTCGACGGTGTCCTGGTCGTCGGGGATGCCGTCGTTGTCGTCGTCCTCGTCGCTGTTGTCGTCGACCCCGTCGCGGTCCTTGTCGTCGGCGTCCTCGGGGTTGCTGTCGCGGTCGTCCGGGACACCGTTGTTGTCGTCGTCCTCGTCCTTGTCGTCCGAGGTGCCGTCGTTGTCGTCGTCGGTGTCGGTCGCGTCGGGGTCCCCGTCGCCATCGGAGTCGCCGGAGCCCCCGGGCCCGTCGCCATCGCCGCCACCGGTCACACCGGAGGCGAGCTCCTGCTCGCCGATCTCCTCGGCCAGCCTCTTGGTCAGCTCGTCGACGCCGCCGGAGCTGGCGTCGAGCGACGCGCGGGTGGCCGGCCAGGCGTTGAAGAAGGTGGTGGCGTCGCCGCCCACCCAGACGCCTCGGAGCTGGCGGACGGCCTGCTCGGCGTTGGTGGTGGCGTCGGTCAGCTCACGATGCACCCGCGACAGCTGGTCGGCGATGGAGCGAACCTTCTGGTTCTCCATGCCCTTCTTGTCGGTGCCGCCCATGGCGCTCTGCCTTCGCAACAGGTGCCACGCGGGGCACGGGGTTGGGTGGGTGGGTCAGGGGAAAGCTCGGGTGGAACAGGGAAGTGCTCGGGTGGATCAGGGAGTGCTCGGGTGGAGGTCACGCCGGTGGCCGACCCTGCCTGGGCAGGACGGCCACCGGCGTGCACGGCCTCAGTTGGAGGCGGCGCGCTGCTCGGCCAGCTCGGCCTGCAGACGCTTGTGCATCTCCTGCACGTCGAGCACGGTCTGGTCGATGTGCGTGGAGTCGTTCTTCCACTGGGACTGGAAGCGGGTCGAGTCCGGGCCGTGCCAGGCCGCGGCCAGCTTGTGGGCCGCCTGGTCGGCGTCCTGCTTGGCGTGCTGCAGGTCGGCCTTGGCCTTGCCCAGACGCGAGATCACGTCGTGGACCTTGGCCGTGTCCATCCCCTTCTTCTCGCCGCCGCCGCCGCCGCCTTCGGGAGTGGGAAGCATGGTTTTCTCCTCTTCTGCTCAGAAACTCGTGGGTCGTGCCGGATGGTCGTGCTACGTGCTGGGTATGCGGTGCAGGGACTCGCTCAGTGCGAGGTCTGGTCCTGCTGCTTGGCCTCGGTGCGGATCTGGTCCGCGGCCTTGGTCAGGCCGCTGGCGGCCTTGGTCAGGTCCGCGGCGTACTGCCCGTTCCACTTGGTCTCGAACTTCTTCTGGTCCTCACCCCACCAGCTGCTCTTGAGCTGGCCGATCAGGTCGTCGATCTCGGCCTTGGCCTTCTTGATCTTCTGGGCGGAGTCGTCGAGGACGCCTGCCTGGGCCCGGGCGACGCCGGTCTGCATGGAGAGCTCAGCCATGTCTGTTCCCCTCTTTCATTTCGTGAGTGCCGTTGGCACCCAGTCGGTTTGGTTGTCGTGATGAACCTATGGGCGGTCCTGCGGCAGCTCAATGGGGAGGACTCCCCACCGGTGCCGCCTTCTCAGCTCGGGCCGTTCCCACCCCTGTGGTGGTCGTGGACAGCGGCAGAGCCACCTGGAGAAGCTCGGGGTTGCCGCGCCGGACCAGGAAGCCACGCCCCTCGAGGAGCTGGTCCCGGCTCACGCCGCGGTAGTCGGCGGAGAAGGCCGAGGCCTCGTCGCCAGTGGGCTGGAGCGACACACCGGAGCGCGACGACTTCAGCGCGCCGGACATGCCGTAGTTGGAGTTGAAGAAGCCCGAATCTGCTTCTGCCACAACGCATTGCTCCGAGTTGACGACGGCCTTGAAGAGCTCGACCAGGTCGTCCTCGGCCATTGACCCGTCGAAGTCCTGCGCGCGCTCGACGACGACGAGCATCGTGGCACCGGAGGGTCCGGCCTCGACCATCTCGTCCTTGAGCCGCTTGGCCAGCGCCCGGCAGTCGTCGACCCCGACGGCGGTCTCGGTCCACAGGCCGGCGGCCCGGGTGAGCGCGGAGCGGCGCGGGCTGAACAACCAGCAGCGCAGTCCCGGGCGCGCCCGCTGCGCCGCCTGGGCCATGGTGAGGACGGCCGTCGTGCGACCACTCCCCGACGGCCCGAGGACGAGCTGGCTGCCCCGCAGCTCGAAGCCGATCGGGCGCATCGTCGTGGAGGACAAGCCGATCGCGGGGCGACCGGCCTCGTCGACCGTGGGCAGTGACGCGAGCGAGAGCGACTCGGGCAACGACAGGATCGGCGGCGCCTCGGGCACGCCGGCCCGCCGGACCCCCTCGGCGAAACCGTGGATCGCGCGGGCCTGCACGGTCGAGTCGGCCGACCCGCCGAGGACCGCCACCTGCACCTCGCGGTCGTGCACGATCGCCCGCCCGGGTGGGGAGCCCAGCGACAGGACGTCGGCGTCGACGTCGAGCGAAAGGTAGTCGTCCATCGTCGCCATCCTGAGCACCACGCGGCTCTGGATCGCGGACGAGAGCCCACCCCACAGCCCGTTGCGCTGGTCGGCGGTGACGACGAAGTGCACCCCGACCGGGCGTCCGTCGCCGGCCAGCGACGTGAACAGGTCGAGCCAGCGCTGGCCGGCGTGGCTGTCGTAGGCCGCCTGGAAGCTGGTCAGCCCGTCGACGAGGACGATGATCCGAGGCTCCTCCGGGGCACCGGCCAGTCGGCGGTAGTCGGTGATGGTGGCCGCGTTGACGGCGGAGTAGCGCAGCGCGCGGTCGTCGATCGTCTCGCGCAGCATGGTCAGCAGCCGGACCACCCGCTCGTGGTCGCTGGCGTAGATGATGCTGCCGACGTGGGGCAGCGGCTCGAGCATCGCGAGACCGCGGTTGCCGAAGTCGAGGCCGTAGACGTGGCACGGCCCACCGCGCACGGTGAACCCCGCGGCGACGGCGATGGTGCGCAGGAAGGCGCTCTTGCCGGCACCGGAAGCCCCGAAGACGGCGAGGTTGCCCTCGACGTCGGGGCGGAAGCTGATCGGCGGCTGCGTCTGGCTGTCGGGGTCGTCGCTGATCCCGATCACCAGCTCGTCGTCGCGGCGCCGGGTGGGCAGGTCGGCCAGCTCGTAGACCGGGGCCATCTCGGGCAGCCACGGCTTGCGCGGGTCGGGGATCTCGGCAGCCTGCTGGGCCGCGCCGATCTGTGTGACGACCCGCTGGATGTCGGTGGGCCCGAGGTCCTCCTGCACGACCTCGTGGGACTCCTCCACGACCGGCAGCTCCCACGGCGTGCCAACTCCGAAGCCCAGCGTCTCCACGTCGAGGGAGGTGGGCGGGGCCTCCCCGGTGGACCACCCACCGGCATACCCCGTCTGGAACGGCGTGAGCCGGCCGGGACCGGACTTGGACACCGCGCGGCCCGGCAGGGCCGGGTCGAAGTAGGCGGCCACCTGGGAGCCGAGCACGTCGTCGCTGTCGGCCTCGTCGGCCATCCGCAGCGCCATCCGCAGGTTGGTGTTGGCGCGCAGGTTGTCCTTGATCACACCGGCCGGGCGCTGCGTCGCGAGGATGAGGTGCAGGCCGAGCGAGCGCCCCCGCTGCGCGACGTTGACCACGCCGTCGACGAACTCGGGGACCTCCTGGACCAGGGCCGCGAACTCGTCGACGACGATGACCAGGCTCGGCGGCGCCGCCACCTCGCCGCGACGCTCGAGCTCGACGAGGTCCTTGGCCTTGTGCTGGGCCAGGATGTGCTCGCGGTGCTTGAGCTCGGCCGAGAGCGAGGCCAGCGCCCGGCGCACGAGGTGCGGTGACAGGTCGGTGACCAGGCCGACGGTGTGGGGCAGGTTGACGCAGTCGCGGAACGCCGAGCCACCCTTGTAGTCGACCAGCAGGAAGGTCAGCCGCTGTGGCGAGTGCGCCACCGCCATGCCGAGGATCCAGGCCTGGAGCAGCTCGGACTTGCCGGCGCCGGTGGTGCCGCCGACGAGGGCGTGCGGGCCGTCGGCGCGCAGGTCGATCGAGAAGGTGCCGGCCGCGGACTGGCCGATCACGGCCCGCAGGTTGCCCGGCTTGGGACGGGCCACCGGCCCGGCGGCGTAGGGGCCGGTGAGGATCGAGCGGTTCTCACCCCAGCGCTCGATCACCGGACCGGGCGCCTCGGCCAGCTCGGACCCGACGAGGTTGACGAACGACACCGACCGCGGCAGGTCGCTCTCGTCCTCGACCGGCACGCCGGAGTCGACCAGGGGCGCCATCTGCCGGCTGAGCTGCTCGACGGACGGGGCCTCGACGTGGTCGGCGTCGACCGGCATCCGCACGACGGCCTCGCCGACGTAGCCGACGACCGCGTCACCCTGCTGCGGGCCCTGCTCGACGAAGGTGCGGCAGGCCGCGGGCAGCGTGGCGGTCGTCGGCGACACCCAGAGGACCACGATGCCGTAGCGCCAGCCCCGCTCGGCCAGCTGGACCAGCCGGCTGCGCTCGATGGGGGCATCGTCCTCGACGACGACCAGGACGACCGGACGCCCCGCGGGCAGCCGGGGCGCCTTGAACGCGCCCTGCACCGGGCCGGTCGAGTCGTCGGCCGGCTCGGCCGAGGGCTCACCGCTGGCGATCAGCTCCTCGAGCTCGGTGACGAGGGTGAGGCTGGCGGGTCCGGTGTTGGCGAGGTGCCGGGCGTCGATCGGGCTGTGCGGCGAGGCGGTGTGCGGCACCCACTTCAGCCAGTCCCAGTCGCGCGCGGTCGCGGGCGAGCCGACCGCGGCGACGACGAGGTCGGCCGGTGAGTGCAGCGCGACCGCCTGGACGACGACGGCGCGGGCTGCCTCGAGGGCGCGCTGGCGCGGGCCGGAGATGCCGATCGCCCCGCTGCGCAACGGTTCTGCGACGACCGGGACCGGCTGGACCGTGCCCATGCCCTCGACCGCCTGGGACGCCTCGAGCCAGGCCTCGGCCCGCGAGCGTCCGAGCTCGGGCAGCTTGAGGGTGTTGCGCGACGGCAGCTCGCCGAGTCCGAGCCGGAACTCGCAGAAGCCCGGGTCACCGGGTCGCCGGGTCCACAGGAGCGTCGAGGCGCTGCCGACCGCCTCGACGGCCTCGGAGCTGGCGGGGTGCTCGGCCTGCCGGCCCTCGACCTCGCGGACCTGCTCGTCGCGCAGCTGCTCGACCATGATCTCGAGGTCCTCGCGGAACTCGGCCAGCGCCTGCTCGTAGTCCTTCTTCGCGTTGCGGCGCGACTCGAAGTAGTGGCCGAACAGCATGGCCGGCGTCAGCAGCAGGAACAGCAGGAAGAGGGGGTTCTTCTGGATCGCGAAGAGCGCGAGGCCCATCACCGCCGGGATCATCGCCGAGATCCACGGCGGGCGCTCGGGCTTGGGCCGCTCGGGCAGCGCCGGCATCGGGAACTCCTGCCCGACGTAGAGCGGCGCGATCCGGGGTGACCGCGAGAACGGCAGCGAGGTGCCGCGCGCAGGCGCGAGCCCGGTGCCGCCACCGGCCACCCGCACCTCGACCTCGGTCTCGCCGATCTTGAACCGGTCACCGCTCTTGAGCACGGCCCGGTCGACCTGCTGGCCCTGCACCTGGATGCCGTTGGACGAGCCGAGGTCGATGACCTCGAGGATGTCGGTCACCAGGAGGCGGGCGTGCCGGCGCGAGACCTGCGCGTCGCTCAGCTGGATCTCGCAGCCGCGACCGCGGCCGAGGTATGCGGTGCCGGCCGCGAGCGGGACCTCGCGGCCGGTGTCGGGGCCGGCCACCACGACGGCGGTCGCCACGGGCTGGCCGCGGTCGGCATACCCCTCGGTGCGGCGGGTGACCGCGACGTGCGCGCCGGAGCGCAGCCCGCTCTCGGCGATGGTGGCCCGTGGGTCGACGGCCCGGTAGCCCTCGGCCACGTGGGACAGCGTGAAGTCACCCAGCCCGGGCTGGGCGGGGGTGATGCCGCGCGCCGGGTCGGCGAGGACCAGGTACTCGGCGAGCTGACCGACGGTCGTCGTGCCGTCGACGGTCGCGACGAGGTCGGTGTCGACGTCGCCGGACGAGCGCAGGGTGAACTTCAGCTTCACGAGGCAGCGGTCCTCCGGGTCAGGGCGGTGAAGGTCGAGCGGGTGCGGCGGCGGTCGGGGGTGGCCGGGCCACGGGCGAACAGCGGTCGCGGGTCGATGTCGGAGCGCAGCCGGCGCCAGAAGTCGCAGTTGGCCCGGAGGTCGCCGCGCGCCTGGTTGGTGGACCGCCAGTAGTCCCGCGCGTCGTCCGACTCGGGGGTGCCCGGTCCGAAGATGAGCGCATTCGCCTGGGTGGCAAGGCCATTCGCGCTCTCGAGTCGGCCCAGCGCCCCGGCCTGCTCGAGCCTGGTGGCGCGCCTGGGCAGGGTGTGGCCGTAGGACCGGGCGCTGTTCATCAGGTCGTCCCAGGCCCACGCGATGCGGGCCGTCGTGGTGCCACGGGTGGCGTGCCGTCGACGACGCCAGGCCTTGGCCCCCCGGATCAGCCAGTACACGGCGACGAGGGCGAGCAGGGGCAGCAGCACGTAGAACACCAGCCAGCGCAACCAGGTCGGCCAGGAGGCGGGGTCGAACAGCTTCTTCGGCGGCTTCTTGAGGTTGACGGCGTTCTGGGCCTGGTCGGGTCCCTGCAGCACGCTCGGCGGGTTGACCCCGGCCGGTGGCGGGACGAGCGCGCCGATCTTCTGCTCGTCGGTCTTGGACTGGAGCTGGTTGGGCTTCTGGTTGCGGTTCGGCACGAAGGTGTCGGACAGCAGGGGCACCCAGCTGCCGGTGGCGTCCTGCACCTCGACCCAGGCATGCACGTCCTTGCCCCGGACCACGCCGTCCTGCGGCAGCTCGGCGCCCATCACGACGCGGGTCGGGATGTCGAACCGGTTGGCCACCAGCGCCAGCGTCGCGGCGTACTGCTCGTCGTTGCCGGCCAGCTGGGTGGCGCCGACGAAGCGGGCCAGGCGCCCGCGCGAGTGCCCGGCGAGGTAGTAGCTCTCGACGGAGTTCTTGGTGCCGCCGTCGGTGTAGGCACCGTCGTTCTTCATCGCGGCGGCGACCGCGCGCAGCTCGTCCCAGGGGTTCTGGGCGTCGGCACCCCAGGCCTCGACCCGCTCGTCGAGGAACCCGAGCTCCTGGCTCTGGGCGAGGTTGCCGGTGGCGGTGGCCAGCGAGGTCGGCAGCTTCTCGCGCACCACCCTCGTGGGCAGCAGCACGTCCATCGTGTAGCGGTCGCCGGCCGACACCCGGTCGGGGACGATGGCGGTGCTGGTGTCGATGTTGAGCCACAGCCGCGAGGCGAGCTGCTCGGCCCGCGCCCCGGCGAACTTCACGCCGGTGACCTGCCCCACGGTCGGCAGCCAGACGTCGGAGTAGCCACCCTCGGGGATGGTGACCTGCAAGGTGGCCGGCTTGCCCTCGCCACGCGCGCTGACCCGCTCGCCGACCTGCTGGAAGGCGGTGCCGGGGCGGGGCGAGTCGGCGCCCGCCCGGGCGCCGGCTCCCCAGACCCCACCGTCGTAGTAGTCCAAGGTCGCGAACCGCAGCGGCGTGCCCGCCGGTGCACCCGTCACCTTCATCAGCTCGGTGTCGTAGAGCTTGGCGTCGTTGGGCTCGGTGTACTTGCGGAACCCGGCCAGCGGGCTCGGGAACTGCGCGATGTCGAAGGGCGGGACGATCTCGGTGCGGGCCACCCGGCGCAGGTCGCCGTCGGTGCCCGGCAGGTGCGGGCCCGCCACCAGGCCGACTGCCGCGGCGAGCGCGAGCAGGGTCGCGCCGATGCCGGCCCGGGCACCCCGCCCGGCACCGTTCTGCAGGGGGGCGCGGGACCGGGTGCTGCGCACGATCATCCAGCCCACCGCCAGCAGGCCGAAGACGACGCCCTGCGCGATGAGGTTGGCCGGCTCCAGGGTGCCGAGCACGATGGTCAGGGCGAGCGCGGCCAGCGGCGGCACCACGACGGCATACCCGTGGGCGCGACGGCGCGCCACGGTGTAGGTGACGGCGGCGGCGACCAGTCCGACGATGAGGGGCAGGGCGAGCAGGGTCACCGTGGCGTCGACCGGCGGCAACAGCGTGAGCAGCCGTTTCCAGCCGTGCACGGCGGCCTGCAGGAGGTCCTGGATGGTGCGCCCACTGGGGAACACCCCGGCGACGAGGTGGTCGTTGACCGCGAGCGGCCCGCCGAAGAGCAGGTATGCCGCGGCGAGGCCGAGCATCGTCACGACGGACGGGAGCCGGTAGGCGGTGACCAGGTGCGCCACCAGCAGGCCGAGCACGAGTCCACCCGCCCCGGCGAGGATCCACTCCCAGCCGAAGAAGACGGTGCGGAAGCCGAACAGCGCCAACGCCACGAGCAGGGTGGTGAAGGCGAGGTCGACGAGGTCGTCGCGGCCGGGCACGAGACGGGTGCGCAGGGTGGCGGCCCGATCGGCGCGGCTGCGCTCGACCGGCATCATCGACTCGCGCGGCGGAGCGAGCGGGCTGGCGCTCACGTGGCCATCACCCCCATCAGCACCGCGCGCAGGTCGCCCAGCTCGTGGATGTTCATCAGGGTGGTGCCTCCGACGTTCTTGACCCCGACCCGTTGGTCGCGGTCGATGGTGAGGGCCACCCGCAGCACCTCGGACTCGAACCGGCCCAGCGCCCGCTGGACCTGGATGAAGGGCGTGGTGGACCCGGTGACCAGCACCGCCATCGAGGTGTCCGGTGCGAGCGACAGGCCCTCGCCGGCCATCGCGTAGAGGTCGCTGGTGCCGAGCTCGACCCGGGCCAGGGCGTCCATGGCCAGCGAGGCGCTCGTGCGCGACGCGGTCGAGTCGCGGCAGACGAGCGTGAAGTCCTGCTCGTCCATGTGGGCCCGCTTGGCGATCGAGGCAGCCACCGAGATCGCGGTCTCGGCGTCCTCCTCACCCCCGGCGTACTTGTCGGGGTCAGCGTCGACCACCACGGTCAGGTGCGAGCGGCGGGTGTCGAGGAACTGGCGCACGAGCAGGCGGCCGGCCTTGGCCGAGGAGCGCCAGTGGATGTAGCGGCGGTCGTCCCCGGGCTGGTACTCGCGCAACGCGTGGAAGGCGAGGTCGGACATCGACATCTCCTGCGTCGTCTCGCCCTCGAGGTCGCGCAGCAGCCCGGCGCCGAGCGGTTCCAGCGAGATCGTGCGCGGGTGCACGAACAGCTCGGTCACGTCGGTCCAGCGCAGCGTGCGCCGCACGATGCCGAGCGGGTCGCCCTGCACGGTGGTCGCGGGGCCCACGGCGATCACGCCACGGCGCTCGGTCGGCACGACGAACAGCTCCTCGTGCGCCTTCCCCGACCCCAGCGGCGGGAGCGTGAAGCGGGCCGCGCTGATCCCGACCGGCAGCTCGACCAGCAGGGGCAGCATGCCGCGGCGCGACTCGTTGGTGACCGCGATCCGGCCGGTGGCCGGCTCGCCGACGGTGACCCGCAACGGGTCGACCTCGGTGTCGATCCGCACCCGGGTGCGGCCCACGGCGAGCAGCGCGCAACACACCACCAGCGCGATCGCGGCCGCCCCGATCATGGCCCACTCGTCCCAGTCGGCGACCGCGGCCACCGCCCAGCAGAGCACGCCGAGCGCGAGGATGCTCCAGCCCAGCGGCGAGACCCAGCGCAGGAACGCCGCGACCGGGCCCCACACCGGACGGGTCGCCGAGCGCAGCCGCTCGGTGCGTCGCGACAGCACCCCACCGGTGCGCTGACCCGCCTGGGCGATGAAGGTCGGCACCCGCGGGCGGCTGACCGTGATCGTCGGGAGGGTCGGCAGGCGACGCGGACGCGTGCCGCTGGCGCTGGTCGGTCCCTCGCCACCCGGCGACCCGGCATACGGGGGCGGGGCGAGCGGTGACCCCGGCGCAGCGGCACGGCGACGACCACGGCGTCCCGACTGCTTCAGGTCGGCACGCCGCGTCGTGTGCTCCGCGGACTGCGTGGGGTCGGGCTCGCTCATGCTCAGGCGACTCGCTCGGCCGGCGGGGCGACCTCGGAGAGGATCTGGTTGATCACCTGGTCGACCGTGATGTTCGCGAACTGCGCCTCGGCGGTGAGCAGCAGGCGGTGGCAGAGCACCGGGTTGGCGAGCAGCTTCACGTCGTCGGGGATGACGTGCGTGCGGCCCTGGCTCGCCGCCCACGTCTTCGCGCAGCGCACGAACGCCAGGCAGCCACGCACCGACAGGCCCAGCTTGATCGACACGTGCCGGCGCGACTCCTCGGCGAGGCGGGAGATGTAGGCCAGGATCGCCGGGTCGACGTGCACCTCGTCGGCGAGCGCGGCCATCTCGGTGATGACGTTGCTCGTCACGACCGGCTCGAGGGCCTTGGTGCGGTCGCGGGTCTTGGCGTCCGCGAGGACGGCCACGGTGGCCTCGTGGTCGGGGTAGCCCAGGCTGGTCTTCATCAGGAACCGGTCCAGCTGCGCCTCGGGCAGCCGGTAGGTGCCGGCCTGCTCGATCGGGTTCTGGGTCGCGATCACCATGAACGGCTCGCCCACGGGGTGGGCCTTGCCGTCGACGGTGACCCGGCCTTCCTCCATGACCTCGAGCAGCGCCGACTGCGTCTTGGGTGAGGCGCGGTTGATCTCGTCGGCCAGCACGATGTTGGCGAAGATCGGACCGGGGTGGAAGTCGAAGGTCTGCTTCGCCGGGTCGTAGATCGTCACGCCCGTGACGTCGCTGGGCAGCAGGTCGGGGGTGAACTGGATCCGGCTGTTGGTGCCCTGCACGGTGCCGGCCATCGCCCGCGCCAGCTGGGTCTTGCCCGTGCCCGGGAAGTCCTCGAGGAGCAGGTGGCCCTCGGACAGCATGCAGGTCAGCGCCAGGCGGATGACGTGCTGCTTGCCGAGCACGGCCCGGTCGACGTTGTCGACCATCTGGGTGAACGCCTGGGCGAACCACTGGGCCTGGTCGGTGGTGACGGTCATGGGGTGTCGCTCTCCGTTGTGTTCGTGGTCGGTTCGGTGTTGCTGCAGGGGTATGCCGTGGTGCCGGGTTCGCGGGCCCGGCTCACCACGTCATCGAGTCCCGATGGCCGCCGCAGTTGACGCTTACCGTGCCGCCTGGGAACCCGTAGTAGTTGATGCTCTGCTTGGTCTGGTTGGCGCCGATCGACATGTCGTTCCAGCCCCCCACGTCGCGCCCGTTGGCCTGGAAGTGGCAGTTGGCGCCGCCGCTGAGGTTCTCCGAGCGCACCGAGATGTAGTGGCAGGCACTGGAGGTGCACGACCCGGATGCGGTGTGGCAGCCGCCGGCCGGGCACGAGTCACCCTTGAGGACGGTGACCTTGGTGACCGGCGGGTCCGGGATGCTGACCCGCTCCCACCGGGTCCAGCTGCTCCACCCACCGCCGTTGGGGGTGTGCGCCCGCACCCTGATCTCGTAGTAGTAGCCCGGCTTGCCGGTCAGGCTGTAGGACGTCGTCGGCGACACGGGTGTGATGACGCTGCCGAAGCTCGGCTCGTTGGTGCCGACCTGCAGGCCCATCTGGTCGACGTCGCGACCGCTGTCGGGGAAGGTCCACGTCCACGAGATCCGGTTGTTGTTCCGGGTGCCGTTGAGGTTGGCCGGGGTCTTGGTCGTCGTGTACGGCCGGTAGGTGTTGCTCGGCGGCGACCAGTCCGACCAGTTGGTGCCGTTGAAGGCCCGCACCTGCAGGGTCTGCGAGTCGGTCCCCATGTTGGTGATCGTCCACTGGCGCACCGAGCCCTCGGGACAGCCGCAGCTGACCTTGTCGGTGCGGCCGTTGCTGTTGCGCCACTGGAGCTGGGTGAACGAGCCGGACCGCGAGTCGCCGACCGAGACCCGCACGGTGGCGGACAGGTTGGGGCTGGGGGTCGTCACGTTCGGCCGACCCGGCACCTCGGGGATGCCGATCGAGGAGAAGGTGGTCGGGTTGGCCTTGTTGCCCTCGAGGTCCGCACCGTTGGTGGCGGTCACGACATACCGGTAGCTCGCACCGTCGTAGACGGTGGTGTGTCCCAGCTGGCGCTGGTCGGGCGACGTCGTGCCGATGGCCGACCAGGCGCCGCCCTCCCTGCTCTCGTAGACGGTGTACTTGGTCAGCGCCGGGCCGTTGGGTCGCACGGCGTCCCAGGAGATGGTCAGCCGTGAGGAGCCCTCGGCCGGTCCGGTGCCGGCGTTGTCGACGCGTGGCGCGGGGACCGCGGGCGGGGTGCCGGCGGACTGCATCCGCACGGCGGAGCCGAACGGGCCGTAGCCCAGCTTGTTCTTGGCCCGCACCTGCACGGACTGCTCGTCGTCGTTGGTCAGTCCGGCGACCGTCGTGCGCGTGGCGGGCGCCGACACGGTCGCCGACCTGATCGCGCCGGTCGAGGTGTCGGTGACCCGCACCTCGTAGGTGGTGACGTCGCTGCCCTTCTTGGCGGGAGCGGTCCAGGCGATGGTGAGCGAGCCGTCGCCACGCCCCTCCATCCGGACCCCGTTGACCGGGTTGGGCAGCGTGTCGGGCACGACCGCGTTGCTGTCGTTGCTCGCCGGGCTGCGCCCGATCGCGTTCACCGCGATCACCGCGAACCGGTAGGACTCGCCGTTCTGCAGGTCGGTGATGGTGCACGGCGACGCCGAGCAGTTCACCTCGCGGCCGCCCGGGCCCTTGACCACGACGACGTACCCGGTGATGGGGCTGCCGCCGTCGACGTCTGGCGGGAGCCAGCGCACCCGTGCGAACCCGCCGCTGACGCGGTCCGCCTCGGCCGCCACGGCGGTCGGGGCGTCGGGCTTGCCGAGGATCTCCACGGTGCCGCGCCCGGACGCGTTGCGACCGGGTCCGTCGGCCACCGAGACGTCGACGGTGGTCCGTCCGCGCGCGCTCGCGCTGGCGGTGAGGGTCAGGTCGCAGCCCGAGCGCGTGACGGTGAGGCCCGACCCGGGGGCCGCCGACGCGGCCGAGATGGTGCACCCCGGGGTCTCCAGCGGGGAGTCGAGGTAGGCGCGCAGGTTGATGGTGCGCGACGACCCCGCCTCGAGGCCGGAGACCGAGAACGGCCGCAGCCGCGGTGGCCCCAGGCTCGGCAGCGGGTTGCCGTTCGCGTCGACCTGGCCGCCGTCGATCCCGAAGACCGACACCGCGATGGTCGACTCGGGACCACCGCGCGCCTTGACGACGAGCCGACCGTTGATGCTGCTCGGCGCGCGGTTGCCCGCCTTGAGCTCGATCAGGCGGTCACCGGCACCGCTGGTGCGCAGGTCCACGTCCTTGGGCTGGGGTCGCCAGCTGCTCTCGAAGACGACGTCGTCGAGGGTCATGCCGACCGGTACCCACGCGTGGCACAGCGTCGGGACGTCGATCGTGCGCGGACGCCCGCCGGCGTTGAGCTTGACCGTGTAGCTCGGGCAGCGCAGCAACGGGATCTTCGGGCCGATCTGCACCGGGATCGAGACGTACGCGGTCTTGAAGTCCTTCTGGCTGACCGTCTCCTGGTCGCTCACCTCGAGCATCACGGCACCGGGACCGATGTAGCCACCCGAGGAGGTGAGCCGGAGCCCGGAGCGGCCGTCGGCCTCGACCCGCAGCCGGTCGCGCGGCGAGGCGCTGACGTTCTCGGCCGTGGTGATGCTGACCACGCGGGCCCGCGGCGACTTCACGTAGTCGCTGAGCTTGACCGCTTTGGTGGAGTCCTTGTCCATCTCGATCAACGCGCCCGAGACGACGAAGGGCAGCCCCGACTCGCCGGTCGGCACGTAGATCAGCGCCATCGCGGTGAGGCCGTCCTCGTCGGTGATGACGTAGGGGACGGTGTAGGGGAAGGGCTTGACCTTGACCCGGACCTGGTTGCCCTCGACGGTCGCGTCCTCGGGCGAGAGCACCGCGCTGATCTTGAGCGACTCGCGGGTGCCGTCGACGTCGCGGTCGTTGGCCAGTGCGTCGACGAGCGTCGTGGTCTCGCCCTGCTTCGGCTTGGCGGTGTCGTCGACGGCCACCGGCGGGTTCTTCGCATTCGGGTCGGGCACCACCGAGATCGTGGAGCGCGACGGGTCGAACAGCCCGTTGCTGATGCCGTAGGTCAGGTGCTGCACACCGGCCTGCGGCGCCGGCACCTTGGTCGTGAAGTAGGTGTTCGCCTCGTCGACCTTCCACTTGGACAGCTCGTCGGCGGGGTTCAGCGGTGCCTTGTACTCGAGCTCGATGGAGTCGCCGCGGGCGATCAGGTCGTTCTGCGTCGCGTCGACGGTGACCGTCTTGCCGGGCTTGGCGCGCACCTCGTCCTCGACGGCCACGGGCGGCTGCGGGTCACCCGGCTGCACCACCCCGATCCGCACGAAGCCCTGGCTGGTCGCGCCGAACCGGTCGCGCACCTCGTAGTTGAGGACCTCGGTCCCGGCTGCGGTCGGGTACGCCTCGTACCGGATCGTCGAGGGACCGAACCCGGTGACCCGGCCGAACCGCAGGTCGACCGCGCCGCCCTCCTGGCCGACCAGTCCGGCGACGGTCACGCTGTCGCCGTCGGGGTCGACGCCCGAGGTCGGGACCGTGATGGTGAGGGGGTCACCGGCCGTGACGCTGGTGGAGAAGCTGCGCGCCACCGGTGGCTGGTTGGGTGAGCCGGTCGTCGGCAGGGGCATGACCGCGATGGTGATCCGCCCGGTCGTCGCCTTCTTGCGGTCGCCGATCGGGTAGACGGCGTACTCGACCGTCACCGTCTCCTGGGCCGTGGGCGACCGGTGCTTCGGCACGAACCGGACGACGTTGCCGGACGCGAACGCGTAGCCGGCACCGTCGATCACCTTGACGCTGGCCGGGTCGAGCACGAGCGGGATGCCGTCGGCCATGCTGTCGTTGTCCATCACCGGGACCGTGGCGGTGTCCTGGGCGCGCACCACGGCCTGGTCGTCACCGACCACGGGCACGTTGCGGCTGTTGGCCGGGAACTGGGAGACGTTGACCTCACCGGTCGTCGTCTTCACCCCGTCGCTGATCGTGTAGGTGACGGTGCCGGTGCGCGGTCGGCTGCTCTGGCCCGCGGGCTCGAGCGCCTCGATGCGCACCCAGCGACCCTGGTAGATCGAGGGTCGCAGCCAGGTGCTGTCGGCGGCGACGGAGACCGAGCGGGTGACCAGCACGTCGGCGCGTGGGCTGTAGTCGTTGGCCAGGACGTCGGACAGCACCGGCGTCTGGTCGCGCAGCGTCGCCGCGTCGGGCACGGCCACCGGAGGGGCGTCGGGGTCGGGGTCGGCGATCAGGTCGATGCGGATCTGACCGGCCGAAATGCCACCGCCGACCTGCGCCCCGTAGCTGAGGGAGAAAGTGCCGGGGCTGGTGCCGGTGACCGTCACCACGCCGGTGTCGAGGTTGGTGTCGACGGCCAGCGCACCGGTCGACTGCAGCGCGCGGCTCAGGCGCATGCGGGCGTCCGGCTCGGTGGGGTCGGCCCCGGGGATGTCGTTGCCGAGGGGTTCGAGCTGGAGCGGCTTGCCGACCACCCCGCGCACGACGTCGGGCTGGGTCTTGGGCTTGACGAGCTCGTCGTCGGCTCCGAGCACCTTCATGGTGACGGTGCCGCGCGCGCCGACCCGGCCGTCGTTGACGGAGTAGGCGACGCCCTGGGTGCCGTCCTTCATGGGGGCCAGCACGTTGAGCCGGCCGAGGCCGTCGACGGACGACCCCTCGGCCACCGCCTCGAGGCTGAGCGAGTCGCTCTCGGGGTCGCGCCAGTCGCCGATGACCTGCACCGGGAGCAGCTTGCCGCGGATCACCGGGTAGACGGTCTTGCTGAGGTTGGCGGTGCCGGGCCGCAGCGTCGGGGGCGAGTTCACCTCGTCGGGCACGAGGGTGACGGTGACCTTGGCCTGCGACTTCTGCGGGGCCTTGCCGTTGTTGATCTTGTAGGTGAAGGAGAACGACTGGCGCTCGGGGTTGTCCGGCACCGATACGTCGATGCTCTGGCCGTCGGCCGCCACGCTCGCCGTGACGCCCTCCATGTCGGGGCGGCTGAGGTCCTCGGGCGAGATCGCCAGCACCGAGCCGGCCGCGTCGGTGTCGTTGTCGAGGACGTGCAGCTTCGACGTGCGACCGGGGCGGGCCTTGAGGTTGTCGTCCTTGGCCGTCGGCGGCTGGGCCACCGAGGTCTCGTCGATGAGGTTCTCGTCCTTCTTCTTGGTGTCCTTGGTGGTCTTCGGCGGCGGGATCAGCGAGTCCCACTCGTCGAGCTTCTTCGGCTTGCTGTCGAGGTCCCAGACCTCCCCGCCGTCGAGGTCGTTGAGGACGATCAGCCCGTGGTTCGTGCGCAGCGACACACCAGCGCGCACCGCCTCCTTGGTGGTCCGCACGATCGAGACCGCCGGCTGCGGCTGGTCGGAGCCGCCGCAGTCCTTGCCGTAGTAGTTGTTGACCTCACTGGCCCACGCGGCGTGGATGCACGACCCGCTGCGCAGCGGGCGGGACGGCAGCGGCGGCGTCTCGTTGTCGCCGATGCTGACCTCGACCCCGCCCTCACCGGTGGTGCCTTCCGAGCCGATCAGGCGCAGCGTGGTGGAGTCCTGCAGGCCCACCGTGTCGGCGTCCGGCCCGGGCTGCTGCAACGCGGCATACGCGGGCTTGCCCTCCTCGCGGGTGGTGCCCGCGTCGACGGCCTTGTCGCTGCCCTGGAAGAACAGCTTGTCGTCACCGGCGCTGTAGACGACCCACCTCGTGCCCACGGCGGTGATGTCGACGACCTTGGCGTCCTTGAGCTTGATCTGCTCGGTGACCGGCTTGCCGAAGCCGGCCGGGGTGCGGGGGATGGTGACGACCTTGCCGGTCGCGCCCGACACGGCGTGGATGTTGCCCTCGACGTCGACGGCCAGGGCCGAGACCGCACCGACGGTCGCGAGCCGCTTGGCCCCGTCGACCAGGCCCTGGAGGGAGACCAGCCCGACCTTGGGGTCGTAGGCCTGGCCCCACACCTTGCCGGTGCTCGGCGCGATCTTGGCGACGGTGCCGCCGCGCAGGTCGACGGTCCCGGGCACGAAGACGCGCTGGTTGGTGGCCACCCGAGGGGAGTGGACGAAGACGCCGCTGGAGTCGGAGAGCCGACCCGACTTGGGCTCGATGGGCGTGAACGAGCCGGACCCGACCACCAGCCCGGCCACGGCGTTGTCGTCCTGGAGGATGTCCACCGGTTCGCCGGGCCCGCTCGAGGCGACGACGCCGCCGTCGAACTGGCCGACCGCCTTGTTGACGCGCGCGAACCGGGCATCCTTGGCCGACGACACCCACACGCCACCGTCGGACAGCTCGGTCTCGTGCACGGTCTCGCCCTTGGACGTGACCGCGAAGAACGTCAGGCTCGTCGCGGCCAGCGCCACGACGAGGCCGGACGCCACCCCCACCCGTCGAGTCGACATCGGACTCACAGCTACCTACTCCCCTACTTGCTGTTCACGATCTCGGTGCCATGCGCGATGGCCTCGCCGTCCGTGACGCCGTCGAGCAGCGCCAGGTCGGCCTCGGTCACGAGACGGGTCGACAGTGCGTGCTCGACCAACCTCGCCTTGCGATTGCTTGCCAGCTTCCCCGGCCCCCCGTGCAGACCACGTGTACCAGCATCTGCGACCTTCTGGCACACATTGTCCAGTTTTCGGTTGAACTTCGTGACCTTCCAGCCGAGCCGGGCCGCAGCGTCCGCGGACGACGGGATCTGGGCCACGCCGCCCTGCCCGCGCCGCAGGAACGGCTCGGCGAGGGCCACGATGAGCAGCTTCTGGTCGGGGGTGAAGGAGACCCGGCCGACGGTCGTCTCACCGGTGGCGTCGTCCTCAGCCAGCTCCTCGGTGCCGGTCGAGGTGAACGCGGGCGAGTCGACGACGATGTCGAAGTCGTAGGTCGTCGGGCCCGCGGTGAACCAGACGGTGAGCCGCTCGAGGGCCAGCGGGATCCGGGCGCCGGGGTTGAGCCAGGCCTGGAACAACCCCTTCTTGTCGGCCACCGTCGCGGTGAGGGTGGTGCCCACGTTGGACAGCCACCACAGGCCACCCTCCTCGACGATCTGGAGGAAGTTGCGGTGCAGGTAGGGGTTGTCGTCGATCTCGACGTCACCCACCCGACCGATGGTCAGCGGCCGCGCCGGGTCGGCCACGAACTGCTCACCGCAGAAGTCGACGGTCACACCCATGCCTCAGCCCGCCTTCTCGCACTGGGGTGCCGACCAGTTCGACTCGGAACCGCTGCGGATCACCCGGGCCTGGCCGCAGACCTGCGTGCCCTTGGCGACCTTGACGACCCGGGTGGTCGACTTGGCGTTGACGAAGGTCGCGGTGTCGAGGCCCTCGAGGGTGGGCGCGCTGCGGAACCGGTAGGCGTCGCCCTTCTCCGCCCCCGGGTAGGTCCACGAGAAGGCCACCCCGCCCGTGGTCCCCCGCGCCGAGATGGTCGGCACCGGCGCGATCGCCACCGGGTCGTCGTCGGTCTGGCTCGCGATGGTCTTGGTCGGGGTGGCCACCGGGTCGGCGTCGCCGCGACCGAAGACCGCCCACAGCGCGATGGCCGCGAGCACCGCGACCACGACCGTCACGCCGGTCAGCAGCATCGCCGGACTGATCTCGTGGCGCTCGGTGTCGTCGGGGTCGGTCCGGCCGGGGGCGGTGCCGGTGCCGCCGAGCTGGCCCGGGGCGGCTGCACCGGCGGCGGCACGGGACCGGTCCACGCGGACCGTGCCCTCCTCGGCGACGTCGTCGGGCACCCCCGGCGGTGCCGCACCGGGGCGCGGTGAGGTGACACTGGTGTGCGCGGCCGCCGGGATCGACGTCGACCCGCTCAGCGGTGGGTATGCCGTCCGGTCGGGTCGCGCCTGCGGCAGCGCCTGGGCGCTGCGCACCGCCTGCGGGCTGCGCACGCGGGTGCGGTCGTCCTCGTCGCCACCGGGAGCCGGGGTCTGGTCGGCCAGGGTGGTCTGGCCCTGGTCGTCCAGGACGACGATGGCGGTGCGTGGGAAGCGCTGCTCCTGCTCGATCTCCTGGAGGGCGCGCGCGAAGGCGAGTGCGGTGGCCGGCCGGTTTCCCGGGTCCTTGGCCATCGACTGCGCGAGCAGCCGGTCGAGCGAGACCGGCACGTCGGCCCGCCCGGTGCTCGGCACCGGGTTGGACCGGATCCGGGGCATCAGGGCGTAGGCGGAGTTGTCGCCGCCGCCGACCTCGAACGGCGAGCGCCCCACGAGCAGCTGCCACAGGGTGGCGGCCAGGCTGTAGACGTCGGCGCGCTCGTCACCGTTGGACTGGCCGAACAACACCTCCGGGGGGGCCCAGGGCACCGAGACACCGACGTCGTCGGCCTCCTCCTCGCCGGCGGCTCCACCTCGACCGGCGATGCCGAAGTCGGTGAGCCCCGGGGCGCCGTACTGGCTGACCAGGACGTTGGCGGGCTTGATGTCGCGGTGCGTGATGCCGGCCCGGTGGGCGGTCTCGACCGCGCTGGCCAGCTGGATGCCGATGCGCAGCACCTCCTCGACCGTGAACCGCTCGGTGCGGGCCCGCATCGCCATGTTCGGCGGCGGGTAGTACTTCATCACCAGGTAGGGGCGGCCGTCGGCGGACGTCTCGGCCCGGAACACCTGCACGATGTAGGGGTGGTCGGCCAGCTGGGCCATCGTGTCGGCCTCGTCGGCGAACTGGCGCCGGATCGCCGGGGTGAGGCCCTCGCCCTTGAGCACCTTGACGGCGACGTTCATCCGCGGCATCTGCTGCTCGTAGAGGAACACGTCGGCGTAGCCGCCCGAGCCGACCGGCTGGACGTAGACCAGGCCGGGGATCTCCGGCGGTGTCGAGGTGCTCACGACCCCACCTCGTAGGTGAGGCTGACCTCGTCGGCCAGCGTGATGACGGTGCCGGGCTCGATCACCTGCTGGTCGCTCGGGCGCAGCCGCACCGGGTGCTGGCCGGGGAGCGCGACGGTGGTGCCGTTGGTCGACCCGAGGTCGCGGATCAGCACGTGCCAGCCCTCCAGGACGATCTCGACGTGGTTGCGCGAGATGTCGTTCTGGGGGGAGGTCACCCGCACCAGGTGCGGACGGTCGGCCGCGCTGAGCTCGGCGTTGACCTTCGGGGAGCGACCGAGCAGCACCCCCCGGTCGAGCTGGACGACGTCGCCGGAGGCCAGCCGCAGGAGGCCGAGCGGCGGACGTGCGGTCTGGAACGGCTGCTGCGGCGGGATCTCCCGACCGCACAGTCGGCACACGCCGGAGTGCGGCGGGCTGCTGTGGCCGGCCGGGCACAGCACGGCGAGCACGGTCGGGCCGCTCACCGCGGGCCCGCGCCCGGCGAGCAGCGCGCTGCGGTCGACGGTGGCATCGGCATCGCCCTCGGCCGACGCAGCCGCCGGCACCGTCGGGACCGCGGGCGGCGACGGCACGCTGGTCTGGGGTGCACTGGTCTGGGGTGCACTGCTTTGCGGCGGTGCACTGGTCTGCGGTCCGCCGGTCGCGGCAGGCGCAGAGTCGATGGGTCCTGACTCGACGGGTCCTGATTCCCGCGGCGCTGACTCGACCGGCACTGACTCGACCGGCACTGACTCGACGGGTGTCGGGCGGACCGGAGCCGGCGGCAGCGGCACGCTGCCCGGGCGCGACGAGTGCGGTCCGGCCGGGGGAGCCGGCGCCGGGGCGGGCCGCACCGGGGCCGGCGGCGAGGTCACCGGGGGCGGGGTGGTCCGCGGGGCCGGGTCGGGGGCGGGCACGTTCGAGCCGCCGCTGCGCCACGGCACGGAGTCGATGAGGCCGCCGGGCGTCGGTGACGGCGGCGGCGGGGTGGCGCTGGACGGGTCGCCCGGCGGTGGCGCTGACGCCCGGCCCGGCGCTGCACCGGGGTGGAAGGTGTCGCGGGGCGGGGCGAGGGTGTGCTCGTCCCGGGCCGGGGGCTGCTGCTCGGCGAGGGAGTCGCGCGGGTCGAAGCCCCCCGCCGACTCGATCGGCGCGTGGCCGATCGGCGGCTCGCTGATGCCCTGGGTGTCGTGCTTCTCGATGTAGGAGGGCCGGTCGTGCTGGGTGGCCCCGAACAGGTGGTCATAGCTCGGCAGGTCCTCGACCTCGGTGTGCTCCTCGACCGGCTCGGTCGCGGTGCTCGCAGGGTCCGACGGGTCCTGGTCGGCCCGATCCGGCGAACCAGCGGGCCCGGCAGAGAGCGATGCGGCCGGCTCGGGGGCGGCCGGCTCGTCCGCGCGGCCGCGGCCGAAGACGCTCGGAAGCTTCCAGCCGGCTCCGCCACCGGCGGCGGGCTCGCTGGCCGGCGGCAGCTGGGTGTCGGCCGGGCTCGGAGCCCCGGTCACGGGCGCCGCCTCGGTCACGGGCGCGGTCACGGGCGCGGTCACGGGCGCGGTCACGGGCCCGGCCTCGGTCACGGGCGCGGCCTCCGACTCGGCCACCGAGGTCGTCGGCTCAGGGCTCGCGGGCGGCACCGGGGCCGGTGGAGCCGCCGTGGCAGGCGCCCCGGTCCGCAGCGCGACCGCGGAGACGTCCGGGTCCGCGTCCAGGTCGGCCCACGGTCCACGACCGGTGGCGCGCAGCTCGGTCGGGCCCGCGGGGCTCGACGTCACGGCATACGCACTGCCGCGGGTGACCACGCGCACCGGTGCGCCCTCGAGCACCGCCACGAAGTCGGGGGTGGCGCGCACGCCGTCGGCCGACAGCGCGTCGAGCACGTCGTCGAGGTCACCGTCCTGCGCGGCCACGCGGACCCGCTCCACCAGCGCACCACCCGCGCGCACGAGCACGTGGATGTGGCCGACCGAAACGGTCGACCATCCAGGCTCGTCGGGCAGCTCGATGGGGACGGCCGTCATCCCTCGCCACCTGCCGCCCCGGCGCTGGCCCGCGGTGCCGTGTCGATGTCGTCGAGGTCGGCGTCGTCGGAGTCGAGGGCCACCACGACCACCGAGACGTTGTCGCGGCCGCCGGCGGCCACTCCTGCCGAGACCAGCGCCTCGGCGCAGTCCTGCGGGTCGTCGTGCTCGGCGACGATCTGCCGGATCCGGTCGCTGCTCAGCTCGTTGGACAGCCCGTCGGAGCAGATCACGAAGCGCTCGCCCGCGTGCGGCGGGAAGACCCAGATGTCGGGGGTCGGCAGCGACTCCGAGCCCATCGACCGGGTCACGACGTTGCGCAGCGGGTGCCGTGCCGACTCCTCCTCGGTGATCAGCCCGGCGTCGATCAGCTCGCGGACCTCGGAGTGGTCGACCGTCACCAGCCGCAGCTGGCCGTCGACGAAGCGGTAGACGCGGGAGTCCCCGACGTTGAAGACGGCCCAGTGGTCGGAGCCGCCGGCCCGGACCACGGCGAGCCCCGCGGCGGTGGTGCCCATGCCGGTCTGCTCGGGGTGCTGGGCCACCGACTCCAGGATCCGGCGGTTGGCCAGGGCGAGCGCGGCCACCAGGTCCTCACGACGGCGGACCGGGGCGTCGGCGAGCTCGCCGAGGGTGGCCGTGACGATCCGGCTGGCCACCTCGCCCGCCGCGTGACCACCCATGCCGTCGGCGACCACGAACACGGTGCGGTCGGCGAGCACGCTGTCCTCGTTGTGCTGGCGGACCCGCCCCACGTCGGTGGCCGCCCCGGCCCGGACGGTCAGCCCCGCGCCGTGCGGGGCGTCGGGCGTGGTCACCGGGTGATCCGCACGGTCTGCATGAGCTGCTGGAGGGACTCGTACTCGCGGTCCACCTGCTCTCCCCCGACCGAGCCGGTCACCTGCAGCAGGTCGACCACCTGTCCGCGGCGGGCACCGGCGAACAGGTGCGCCTGGATGACGTCGCCGACGGCCTGGTCGGTCCACGAGACGTTGACCCCGACGAACGGCACGCTCTCGATCTCCAGCGCGAAGGGTGCGTCCATCTCGCCGTCGGTGCGGTCCTCGACGTAGGACTTGAGCTCGGCGAGGGCGCGACCGATGGTGAAGTCGCCGGACCGGGTGAACCCCCGGACGACGACGTTGGGGGCGAACCGTCCTCCGGTGTCGTTGCGGCGGGCGGCCAGCAGCGTGCCGGGCACGCGCACCGGGGACCAGCCGTCGGGGATGTCGACGGTGACGGACGGCGGGCCCGGGAACTGCGCGCTCGGGTACTTCAGGGTGGGCATCGGGACCTTTCGGGGGGACCTCGCGGCGACCTCGCGGTGGCACTGACTGCACCGCGAAGGCTAGGCCGACAGAGGTGCGCGACCAATGGGGAGCACTCCCCCACAGGTCTCACCCCACCTGCCGACCTGCACCGACCTTCACCGGCACAGTCGGGGCAAGACTCCCACAGGTGGGCAAACCGACAAAACCCCTCGTCCAGCCGTCAATCCGCCACATCTCGCAGCGCGGCCAGGCTGTGCGGCACGTCGTCGACCACCACCGCGTCCACTCCCGCGGCGAGCAGCTCGCGGGCCTCCGGGGCCGGTGGGCACCAGGCCACCACCTCCAGGCCGGCCCGGTGCGCCACCTCCACGGCATACGCCGCAGAGCGGAAGGTCGGTGCCCGGTCCACCGGGTTGGCCCCGAACGACGACGAGTGCGCCGCCACCACCTCGACCCCGAGGTGCGCCGCGGCCGGGATCGCCTTGCGCAGCGGGAAGGCCACCCAGGTGAGCAGCGCCCGGGGCGTGCCGGGGGCGACCTCCTCGAGCACGACCAGGGCCGACGGGTCGAACGAGGAGACCAGGACGGATCGGCGGCCCCGCTCGGCCGCCGCCACGGGGGCCACGAGCCCGGCCGTGGTCGTCTCCCGCGGGCGCAGGGCGTCCTCCATCGCGGTCTTGAGGTCGAGGTTCACCCCGACACCCTCCGGCAGCGCGGTCAGGACCTCGGCGAGGGTCACCGCACCCAGCTCGCGGGCCTGCTCGAGGGTCAGGTCGGCGAGGAAGTCACGATCGGCGATGGTCGGGTAGTGACCCACCACGAGCGCGTCGTCGGCGGTGCGCCGGACGTCGAACTCGACCCAGCGCAGCCCGGTGTGCGCGGCCGCCACGATCGACTCGAGCGAGTTCTCGGCGAGGCCGTCGACGTCCTCGCGGCCCATCCCCCGGTGCCCCAGGAGGGTCGGCCGACCCCCGAAGACCGGTCCGTGGTCGGCGTCGCGGGCGGGCATGCAGACCTGTCTAGCAGAGCCCGCCCCACGGTCGCCTGACCGGTATGCGGTGTTCGCTCGGGTACGGTGGGGACGTTTGGAAGGTGGTTCGGCGCCGGACGGGAGGGCACAGTGCAGAACCTCGCGCGCTCGGTCCCCCTGCCACTGCGGCAGCGGGCACACGCCGTGGTCCCCGCACCGCTGTGGCGGCTGATGCGGCGGGTGACGACCGGGCAGACCCGTCCCCAGGTGGCCTGGCGCCGCACCCGCACCGGTGTCTTCCACCTGAGCAGCGGCCAGCGCTCGGCCCGGACGGCGGCGATCGAGGTGCAGGGGCACACCTACCTCGCGTTGCGCACCGGCACGTTCCGGTCCAGCACCGTGATCGCCCGGCACCTCGCCCTGGTGGCCGACGCCTTCGAGAAGCACGACGTCCCCTACTTCGTGCTCGACGCCCAGTCCGAGCGGCGCCGCGTCGTCGTCGTGGCCGCCGAGCACCGGCAGCGGGCCCTCAGGGCGCTGCGCGCCGAGCTCGGGGGCGAGCCCACCTACCTCGCCCGCGTGCGCGACAAGTCGATCGACGCCCCCCGCCTGGTCGGACGCTCCGCACCACCACGGGCGGCCAAGGTCATCCGGGTCTTCCAGGTGCTGGTGAGCGAGTCGGGGAGCTTCCTCGGCGGACCGGTGCTCGGCTGCGACGTCGAGTTCTGGCGGCGGGTGGCGACCGACAAGCCGGCGACGTTCAACGGCGAGCCGCTGCCGGCCGGCACGTTGACCGCCCCGCGACGCAACCCCTGGGTCGACGTCATCACGCCCAGCGAGCAGAAGACCGTCCTGCGCCCGGTCGACGGCACCCCGCGCCCGGTCCTCGACACCATCGCCCATCCCCACCTGTTCACGGTCACCGAGCCGATCGACGTGGTCTACACCTGGGTCGACGGCAGCGACCCCGCCTGGCTGTCCCGCAAGGCGGTCGCGCAGGCCGAGTTCGACCAGCGCACCGGCGGCAGTGGCATGCACGCCCTCGCGGCCAACGACAGCCGGTTCGCCTCGCGCGACGAGCTGCGCTACTCGCTGCGCTCGCTCGACATGTATGCCGACTGGGTGCGGCACGTCTACCTCGTCACCGACGGGCAGGTGCCCGAGTGGCTCGACACCAGCCACCCGCGGCTCACGCTCGTGCCCCACCAGGTGCTGTTCGGCGACCGCGGCGTGCTGCCCACCTTCAACTCGCACGCGATCGAGAGCCAGCTGCACCGGATCGAGGGCCTCAGCGAGCAGTACCTCTACCTCAACGACGACGTCTTCTTCGGTCGGCCCGTGCCGCCGTCGCTGTTCTTCCACAGCAACGGCATCTCGCAGTTCTACCTGTCCAGCGCCAAGATCGGGCTGAGCACCTCGTCCAGCCGGGACATGCCGGTGATGAGTGCGGGCAAGAACAACCGCGACCTGGTGGCCAAGATGTTCGACCGCACCATCTCCAACAAGTTCCAGCACGTGCCGCACGCGCTGCGCCGGTCGGTGATGCTCGACATGGAGCAGGACTTCCCAGCCGACTTCGAGCGCACCGCCGCCTCGCAGTTCCGCAGCCACCAGGACGTCTCCATCTCGGCGTCGCTGGCGCACTACTACGCCTACGCGACAGGTCGCGCCGTGCCCGGCACGATGAAGTACCTCTACGCCGACATCGCCCGTGACGACACGGTCAACCGGCTGAGCTCACTGCTGCGGCAGCGCAACGTCGACGTCTTCTGCCTCAACGACCACGACTCCGACAGCGTGGCGCTGCAGACCCAGGACACCGTGATCCGCCGGTTCCTCGAGTCGTACTTCCCGATCCCGAGCCAGTTCGAGCGGTCCGCGTCCGACTAGGCGTTGCGTCGGGCCCGGCGATCGCGCAGGACCTGGCGCACCGCGCCATACAGCTCCCCGGCCAGCGACGCGGACGGACCAGTGCCGGGTGCCGCCGACGCGGGGACGGCGCCGGGCGCGCGGGCCGGCGGCGCCGCGGCGGCCGGCCGGGCCGGCTCGGGCGCGGCCAGGCGGACCGGCCGGTCGGCGAAGCTGGCGTGCAGAGCGAGCGCCCACCGCAGCCGGTCGGTGTCGAGCAGCGACTCCCGCACGAAGACCACGTTGTAGAGGTAGCGCGCCTGGAAGTCACGCGCGACCGGGACCAGCCCGCGGTCGTAGAGGTAGGAGTAGATCTCCGGGCGCAGCCACTCCTGTCCCCAGAAGGCGCGGTCCTCGAGCTCGATGATGAGGACCGAGGCCCGGTCGAGCACCGACTCGGCGCCACTCAGGACCTGCTTGGAGGCACCCTCCACGTCGATCCACAGCGCGCACTGCGTGAACGAGTCGCCGAAGAACCCGTCGAGGGTGACCGCCTCGACGTTGACCTCGACGAAGCCGTTCGGCGGCGCCTCGTGCCGCAGCAGCGAGCCGTTGCCGTCGGCGGCCGGGGTGCCGTCGGCCTCGGCGAGGAGGTTGAACTGCACCGTGCCCGCGGTCTCGCTGAGCGCCAGGTGGAGGTACTCCACGCCGACCGCGGCGTTGTCGTGCATGGCGCCGAAGCGCCGGTGGGTGAACGGGTTGGCCTCGAAGGCCACCACCCGGGCCTGGGGCAGGAAGGTTCGCGCGCGACGCGAGATCCCGGCATCCTTGGCCCCGGCCTCGATGAAGAGGTCGGGCTCGAAGATCCGCACGATCTGCAGGAACAGCCGCTGCAGGTCATAGGTCGACTGGAGCCGGTCGGCCGCGCTCGTGAGGTCGTAGTTGGAGGACGACGCCAGCAGCGTGAGGTCGTGCGACCGCAGGGTCAGCTCCTTGAGCGACACGCGCGAGACGTCGGTCGAAGGCTGGCTGGATGTCGCTGCGGGTGACATGTTGGCTCCCAGATCGAGGAAAAGGTGCCGCGAGCGTAGCGGCTATCCTCTGCGCGCACCCGACAACAAACAAGGACAAACACCAGTGCCCCACGTCATGCTCATCTTCGGCACCCGGCCCGAAGCCATCAAGATGGCCCCCATCGTCCGAGCCATCGAGCAGAGCGAGGGCGCGGTGACCAGCCACGTCCTGGTGACTGCCCAGCACCGCCACATGCTGGACCAGGTGATGGGGATCCTCGAGGTCACCGCGGACGCCGACCTCGACCTGATGAAGCCGAGCCAGAGCCTGGCCGGCTACACCGCGCTCGCCCTCGAGCGGGTGACCGAGCACATCGCCGAGGTCCGGCCCGACATGGTGCTGGTGCACGGCGACACCTCGACCGCGATGGCGTCGGCGCTGGGCGCGTTCTACAACCACGTGCCCGTGGGCCACGTCGAGGCGGGCCTGCGGACCGCCACCCTCAACTCGCCGTTCCCGGAGGAGGCGAACCGCCGGATCGTGACCCGGCTGGCCAGCACGCACTTCGCGCCCACCGAGCAGGCCAGGGCCAACCTGCTGGCCGAGGGGGTCTCACCCAGCGACGTCCTCGTGACCGGCAACACCGTGATCGACTCGCTGCACTGGGTCAAGAACGAGCTGCTGCCGCGGCCCGAGGTCGCCGCCCGGCTGGCCGAGCGCTACGGCTTCCTCGATCCCGGCAAGCGCCTGGTCCTGGTCACCAACCACCGGCGGGAGAACTTCGGCACCGGCATGGAGCGGGTCTTCACCGCGCTGCGCCGGCTGGTCGAGCGGTTCCCCGACATCGAGATCGTCTTCCCGGTGCACCTCAACCCGCAGGCCCGCGAACCCGCCATGCGGCTGCTCGGCGACCTCCCCACCGTGCACCTCATCGAGCCGGTCGAGTACGTCGACTTCGTCCACCTGATGGCGCGCGCCCACCTCATCATCACCGACTCCGGTGGGGTGCAGGAGGAGGCCCCGTCGCTCGACGTGCCGGTGCTGGTCACCCGGGAGACCACCGAGCGCCCCGAGGCGGTCGAGGCGGGGACCGCGCTCCTGGTGGGAGTCAACGGCGACCTGCTCGTGTCGGAGGCGAGCCGGCTGCTGTCCGACGAGGCCGCTTACGCTCACATCGTCGGGCTGCGCAACCCCTACGGTGACGGCCTGGCGGCCCCCCGCATCGTGAACCACCTGCTCGACCCGAACGGAGTCACCCCGTGAGCCCATCCCTGCGACCGCTCAGCGTCCAGCGGTACCGGCGCGCGTTCGCACGCATGGTCGCCGCGCCGTCCGACGCCACCGTCGACGTGCAGCACCCGCCGCGGCCCAGCGCGGTCGACGACTTCCACGTGCGCGAGACCCGGCTCACCGGTGCCGACGTCGCGCGGCTGCTCGCCGACGAGGGCGTGAGCTTCTGGTGGACCGACGACGTCAAGGGCGGCATCACCCGGCTGTGTGCCACGGCCGACCACGCGTCCGACGTCCTCCGGGCACTGCTGAGGCTGGCCGAGCGCGAGTCGCTGGCGGTGGAGCTGCGGCACCGCCGGACCAACGCGCTGCTCGAGTCCTCCACCCGGGCCGCCCTGCACACCCTGGTAGCCGAGAAGTTCATCCGGCTGGTCGTCCAGGACATGCGGTCCTCGGCACCCCCGCTCACCCTCTCGGTGGAGGCGTGGAGCGAGACCCCGAGGGCCACCTGTCCTCGCCCAACAACAACCCGCTGGCCTCGCGGATCTGGCGGTCCACGGCGGAGGCGATGGACCAGCGATCCGGGGCCTGGGCGCTCGAGGACCTGCTGCCCGCGCCGGCGGCCGAGGTCGTGCCGTTCGACGTCGACTGGGTGTTCTCGTGGGTCGATGCTTCCGACCCGAACTGGCAGGAGATGTTCGCGGCCTGGGCGCCCGAGGAGGCCAGCGACGCCAGCGACCGGTCCCGCTTCGCGACGCGCGACGACCTGAAGTTCGCGCTGCGCTCCCTGGAGCTGTACGCCCCGTGGATCCGCACCATCCACGTGCTCACGAACTGCCGCCCGCCCGAGTGGCTCGACGTGGACCACCCGCGGATCAACTGGGTCGACCACACCGACGTCTTCGAGGCCGAGCACCTGCCGACCTTCAGCTCGCACGCCATCGAGACGGTCGTGCACCGCATCCCGGGGCTGGCCGACCACTTCGTCTACTCCAACGACGACTTCTTCCTGACCCGTCGCACCGAGCCGGCCGACTTCTTCCACGCCAACGGCATTGCCCGGCTGCGCCTAGAGCCCTACGGCATCGTCAACGGGCCGGCCACCCCCGGTGACCCCGACTACCTCAACGGCGCCCGCAACTCGGCCGCCCTGCTCGCGGACGAGTTCGGTCGCACCCCGGTGCGGCTGCACACCCACTCACCGCAGAGCATGAACCGCACGGTGCTCGCGGAGATGGAGGGCAAGTACGCCGACGCCTTCACCCGCACGCGGGCCAACCGGTTCCGCGACAGCACCGACATCGCGGTGACCGGGTTCCTCTACCACCACTACGCCTTCCTCACCGGCCGGGCGGTGCCGGACGGCGGGACCACGCTGCTGATCCAGCAGAACCACCGCTACGCCCGGCTGTTCGCCCAGCTGCTGGCCGCGCAGGACACCGGCCAGCTGTCCAAGTACCTCTCGGTGTGCGTCAACGACGGTCGCGGCAGCCACGACAACGCCGACTGGGACGCCCAGGCCCGGTCGTTCCTGCAGTCCTACTTCGCCGAGAAGAGCTCGTTCGAGCGCTGACCCCGGCTAGCCGCGCTCGGGCTGCTCGGCCCACCACTCGCGCAGCGCCGCCTCGGCGGCCTCGCGGCCGACCATGCCACGGTCGAGGCGCAGCTCGAGCAGGAACGAGTAGGCCCGGCCGAGCACCGGTCCGGGCGCGATGCCGAGCACCTCGGCGATCTCGTTGCCGTTGAGCTCGGGCCGCACCCTGGCCAGCTCCTCGGCCGCCATCAGCGCCTCGATCCGCTCCTCCAGCTGGTCGTAGGTCTGCGAGAGCCGGGCTGCCTTGCGGGCGTTGCGGGTGGTCGAGTCCGACCGGGTCAGCCGGTGCAGGCGCTGCAGCAACGGCCCCGCGTCGGTGACGTAGCGCCGGACCGCCGAGTCGGTCCACGCGCCGTCGCCGTAGCCGTGGAACCGCAGGTGCAGCTCGACCAGCCGGGTGACCGCCTTCACGGTGTCCTTGTCGTAGCGCAGCGCCTTGAGCCGCTTGGCGGTGAGCTTCGCCCCGACCATCTCGTGGTGGTGGAACGACACGCCACCGCCGGGCTCGAACCGACGCGTGGCGGGCTTGCCGATGTCGTGCAGCAGCGCTGCGAGCCGCAGCACCAGGTCGGGCCCGGGCACCGAGGCCTCCGGTCCGTCGGCCGGTCCCTCGAGCGCGATCGCCTGGTCGAGCACGGTGAGCGAGTGCTCGTAGACGTCCTTGTGGCGGTGGTGCTCGTCGACCTCGAGCCGCAAGGCGGGCAGCTCGGGCAGCACCTGGTCGGCCAGGCCGGTGTCGACCAGCAGCCGCAGCCCGGCGCGCGGAGCGGGTGCCAGCAGCAGCTTGGTCAGCTCGTCACGGACGCGCTCGGCCGAGACGATCTCGATCGACCCGGCCATCGCGGTCATCGCGGCCCGCACCTCCGGCGCCACGTCGAGCCCCAGCTGGGCGACGAACCGGCAGGCCCGCATCATCCGCAGCGGGTCGTCACCGAACGACACCTCCGGGGGGCCCGGCGTGCGCAGGCGACGGGCGGCGAGGTCGGCCAGCCCGGCATACGGGTCGACGAACTCCATGGACGGCAGGCGGAGCGCCATCGCGTTGACCGTGAAGTCGCGCCGCACGAGGTCGTCCTCGAGGTTGTCGCCGAAGGCGACCACCGGCTTACGGGTCTGGCCGTCGTAGGCGTCGGCGCGGTAGCTGGTCACCTCGACGGTGTGCTCGCCACGGCGGGCGGCGATGGTGCCGAACTCGCGGCCGACGTCCCAGTGCGCCTCGGACCACGGCCGCAGGATCGCCAGGCTCTCGTCGGGGGTCGCGCTGGTCGCGAAGTCGAGGTCGGGCGAGACCCGGCCCAGGAAGGCGTCGCGCACCGGCCCGCCGACGAGGGCGAGCTCGTGGCCCCGCGCCGCGAACAGCTCGCCGAGCTCGGTCAGCACCGGAAGCACCGGCGCGAGGTGCGCGGTGGCGGCCCGCATCAGCTCGGGCAGCAGCTGGACAAGCGCCTCGGGGAGCGACTCGCGCTGTGGCTCGCGGGGATCGGCGGTGGACACGGAGGTCAAGGGTAGGCGCTCGTTAGAGTGGCGGGGTGACGTCCCCCGCGCGCGACCCCGAGAGGCTGGCCCCGAGCCGGCCCCGGCTGCCCGCGGTCGAGGAGCGCTCGGCCGGCGGGATCGTCGTCGACGTGCACGACGGCGTCGCCCGGATCGCCGTGATCGCCCGGCGCAACCGGGCCGGGCGGGTCGAGTGGTGCCTGCCCAAGGGTCACATGGAGCAGGGCGAGACGCTCCAGCAGGCGGCCGCCCGCGAGGTCGAGGAGGAGACCGGCATCGAGGGCCGCGTCCTCACCGAGCTCGGCACCATCGACTACTGGTTCGCGACCGGCGAGCGCCGGATCCACAAGTTCGTGCACCACTACCTCCTCGAGGCCACCGGCGGGCACCTCACCATCGAGAACGACCCCGACCACGAGGCGATCGACGTCGCGTGGCTGCCGCTGCGCGAGGCCCACGAACACCTCACCTTCCCCAACGAACGGCGCATCGCGCGGCAGGCCTGGCAGCGTCTGGCCGGAGACGGGTGATGCTGCGCGCCTCCGTGTGCCGCGTGCTCGCCGCGGCGGCGCTGGCCGTGCCCGGGTGGGTGGCCGGCTCCTCGCCGAGCACAGCGGCCCCCTCGGCCGCGGCCGACGTGACGATCCAGCTCAGCTCGGTGACCCCTGCCGTCGCGCGGGGCGCGGACGACCTGGTGGTCACCGGGACCGTGCGCAACGACTCCGACAGCGCCCTGACCCGCCCGACCGTCTCGGTGGTGCTGGGTTCGATGGACCCGACCCGCAAGGCGGTCCGCGAGTGGGCCGCCGCCACCGGGCCCGCCCCGGGGCGGGTGATCGGCCAGACCCGCCTCGCCGGCTCGGTCGCCGCGGGCGCCAGCTCGCCGTTCACGGTGCGGGTGCGCGACCTCGCCTCGCTCGGATCGGCTGCCTACGGCGCCATGCCACTCAGCATCCAGTCCGGCCGTAGCGGCGTCCGGACCTTTGCCGGCTACCAGCAGACCAAGCAGTACCAGCCGTTGTCGATCAGCTGGGCCGTGCCGCTCACCCTCGACCCCGACCCCAACCTCTTCGGTGGGGCCGGCAGCGCGCGGGAGACGGCGTGGTCCGAGGCGCTGTCCGAGGGGTCGCGGGTCTCGCGCGTGATCGCCGCGACCCAGGACGCGCCGGTGACCTGGGCCCTCGACCCCACCCTGACCCCGAGCCTGCTCCCCGACGACGTCGACATCGACGACGACTCGGCCCAGGGCAAGGAGGAAGGCGTCCTGCGCACGGCGACCGAGGACCGGATCGAGGAGCTCGCCCCCCAGCACCACCCGTGGGTGCTGCCCGACACCGACGCCGACCTGGCTGCCGTCGCCGGCATCCGCGCCGGCGAGCCGTTGATGCGCGGCTTCGTCGACCGCGCCGAGGGAGTGGCCACCCGTCTCGAGGGCCGGTCCGACGTCGCCTGGCCGGCCGACGGCGGTTACACCGCGAGCCGCGAGACGGCGCTGCGTCGGGTCTTCCGGTCGCCCGCCCTCGCCGGGCAGGTGACGTCCGCCGCTGCCCTGAGGTCCGCCGAGACGTTCAACACCCCGAGCGCGACGCAGCGCAGCAACACCGGGCTGCCGCTGCTCGCCTACGACGACGCACTGAGCGCCCTCCTGGCCCGCACCACGTCGTCCACCGACGGCGTGCTCGGCACCCAGCAGTTCGTCGCCGACTCGGTGGCCCTGCTCAACGAGCTCCCCGGCACCGAGGGCCGAAGCGTGTTCGTCGCCGCCCCACGCTCGTTCAACCCCGACCCGGAGACGGCCCGACGGTTCTTCGCCGCGGCGGCGACGATCCCCTGGCTGACTCCCACGACCACCGACCGGGCGCTGGCCACGGCGCGCCGTGCGGCCCCGACCACGGCCGCCCCGGTCACTCGTCCCAGCACGCCGGTCACCGGTGGGCGTGCGGTCCTCACCGACGCCCGGGTCGTCGAGCTCGGCCAGACCGTGCGCACCGTCCGGGGCGTCGCGCAGATCCGGGACGACGGCGACGTCTTCCTGCGCACCTGGACCCGGGCGGCCGAGCAGCTCGCCTCCACCCGGTGGCGGGCCGCCCCGACGGCGTGGAACACCCTGAGCGGGCGGGTCACCGAGGCCGCGAAGCAGACCACCACGGCCGTGAAGGTGTCGGCCAGCACGATCAACTTCCTCGCCGACTCCGGGCGGCTGCAGATCACCGTGACCAACGACCTCGCCGTGCCGGTCGACGACGTCAAGCTCACCGTCGAGGCGTCCAACCCCCGGCTGCGCATCGACAGCCAGCCCGCCATCCTGCGGATCGGGCCGAAGAGCCGGGCCACCGTCTCGGTCCGGGTGACCGCGCTCGCGGCCGGCCCGGTGCCGCTGCGCACCACGCTCACCACCCCCGACGGCACCGTGATCGGGCAGGGCGCCGACGTGCAGGTGCGGGTGACCCCCACGGGCCACTGGGTCTACTGGGGCCTGGGTGGGGTGGCCGGGGCCGTCCTCCTGCTCGGTATCGTGCGCACCTTCCGTCGTCGGCCACAGCCGACCGATCCTGTGCCGACCGGCCCCCTGCCCACCGACGGCCTTCCCACCGATCCCCTCCCCACCGACGGCCTGCCCACCGACGCGCCCGTCAACGACCCGGCCGACCCGGCCGACCCGCACCGAGAGACGACCCCATGACCGACGCACCGTCCGGCGAGCGCAGCCTCGCCCGGTCCAGTGCCCTCATGGCCGCCGGCACCGTGGTCTCGCGCGTCCTCGGCTTCGGTCGGGCCGCGCTGCTCAGCGGCGCCCTGGGCATCGGGCTGGCGGCCGACACCTTCCAGGTGGCCAACACCCTGCCCAACCAGTTCTACCTCCTGCTGGCCGGTGGAGTCCTCAACGCGGTCCTGGTCCCCCAGATCACCAAGGCAGCCAGCCACGACGACGGCGGCCACGCGTTCGTCAACCGGCTGCTCACCCTCTCGCTGGCCCTGCTCGTCGGCGCCACCGTGGTGGTGACCTTGGCCGCCCCGCTCCTCGTGCGCATCTTCGCCACCCGCGAGTGGAACTCCGACGCGCTCGGGCTCGCGGTGGCGTTCGCCTTCATCTGCCTCCCCCAGGTGTTCTTCTACGGGCTCTACACGCTGTTCGGGCAGGTGCTCAACGCGCGTGGTCAGTTCGCGGCATACATGTGGGCCCCGGCGCTGGCCAACCTCGTCGCCATCGGCGGGCTGCTGTGGTTCAAGCTCGCCCACCCCGAGCGCGTCGAGGTCGGTGACTGGACCCCCGGCATGATCTGGATCCTCGCCGGCACCGCCACACTCGGCGTCGCGGTGCAGGCGGCGGCGCTGTGGCTCCCGTTGCGGGCCAGCGGGTTCCGCTACCGACCGGTGTGGGGCTTCCGGGGCGTCGGCCTGCGCAGCGCGTCGACAGTTGCGGGCTGGACCTTCGCCGCCGTAGCGCTCAGCCAGGCCGGCTACATCGTGACCTCGCAGGTGATGACCCGCGCCACCCACCTGCTCGACGTCCGCGACGAGGGCGGCGCCGGCCTCGCGGCCTACGGCTACGCCTTCCTGCTCTTCATGCTCCCCCACTCCCTGATCACCGTCTCGCTCGTGACGGCGTTGTTCACCCGGCTCTCCCAGGCAGCCCACCGGGGGGACAGCGCCGCGGTGGTGGCCGACCTCGGCAGCGGCCTGCGGATGCCGGCGGTGCTGCTCGTGCCCGGCACCGTCGCCATGGTGGTGCTCGGCACCCAGGTCGCCCGCGTCGCGTTCTTCGACAACACACCCGACGAGTCCGCGGCGATCGGGCGGGTGATGGTCGCGATGATGCTGGGGCTGGTGCCGTTCGGGTGGCTGTACCTCATCCAGCGGGTGTTCTACGCCTACGAGGACGCCCGCACGCCGTTCCGGCTCCAGGTCGTCGTCACCGTCGTCGCGACGGCCGCGAACCTCGTCGCCGCCACCGTCGACCCGATCCACACCGGCATCGTGGTCGGCCTCGGCCAGACCCTGAGCAACCTGGCGGCCGCGCTGCTCGGGTTCGTGCTGCTTCGGCGGCGGCTCGGGTCGCTGCGGCTGCACCCGAGCATCCGCAGCTACGTGCGGCTCGGGCTGGCCTCGCTCGCCGCCGGTGCGCTGACCTGGCTCGGCGTGCGGTTGATGGAGTCGGCCGGGATCGACGGCCGCTCCTGGACCGGCGCGTTCACCGAGGTGGTGGTCGGCGGCGGCGTCTTCGTCGTGCTCGCCCTCGGTCTCGCGCACGCCATGCGGGTCCAGGAGGTCGCCCTCCTGCTCGACCCGGTGGTGCGCCGTCTGCGGCGCCGCCCGTCCTGAGCCGCCCGTCCCCGAGCAGCACCGCCTAGGATGAGGCCGCGTCCGCGACGCGACGGCACGGACGAGACCGGAGGAGGCAGTGTGCACGGGGTTGGCCCTTCGACGGTGCTGGGTGGGCGGTATGCCGTCCAGCGCCGGCTCGAGCAGCTGCCGAGGGCCGAACGCTGGTCGGCCCACGACACCACCCTCGAGCGCGACGTGGTCATCGTCTGCTTCTCCGAGCAGGAGTCCCACGCCGACACCACGCTCGACGCGGCGCGCCGCGCGGCCGGCCTCGACAACTCCCGCCTGGTCCGCGTGCTCGACGTCGGCCGCTCCGACGGGATCGCGTTCTTCGTCGAGGAGTCCATCCCCGACGCCCAGACGCTGGCCCACCTCCTCGAGCAGGGTGGCCTGCCCGCCGAGGAGGTCCGCCGGATCGCCGGTGAGACCGCCACCGGGCTCGAGGCGGCCCGTGGCCGTGGCCTGCACCACCTGCGCCTGACCCCCCACTCCGTGCTCCGTGCCCACGACGGCACGATCAAGGTGCGCGGGGTGGCCACCACCGCCTCGATGACCACCGACGAGGAGGTCGACGCCAGCCGCGCGGCCCGCACCGACGCCGTGGGGGTCGTGGCCGTGACGTATGCCGCGCTGACCAGCCGGTGGCCGCTGCCCGGCTCGGTGCCCGGCCTGGAGTCCGCCCCGCGGGTCGTGGGCGGTGTGCCGGCGCCGTCCGAGATCGCGGCGGGGGTGCCCGGCGACCTCGACGCGCTGTGCCGCCTCACGCTGAACGAGGACCAGGGCCCCCTGACGCCCGGCGACTTCGCGACCCAGATCGCCCCGTGGGCGATGACCCAGGTGCAGGGCTTCGCCGGCTCCAGGCGGGCCGATGACGACAGCACGCGGACCATCGCGATGCCGGTGGCCGACCTCGACGCCGCGTTCGCCGACCCGGCTCTGGTCGACCCGGGGTTCTCCGACGCCGCGTTCGCCGAGGCCGCCGCCCAGGTGCCCCCGCCGCCGGTCCCGCCCGACGAGCAGACCACGCCCGACCTCGCCCCCGTCGACGCGCCGACCACCGAGGTCCTCGCGCCCAGCGGTGCCGACGAGCCCACGCCCACCCGGCCGATCGCGGCCGGTGCCGCGCAGCCCGAGGCGGCACCCGGCCCGCCAGCAGGTGCGGTCCCCCCCGGTGCGACGGTCGACCCCGACCAGCCCGGCGCGGGTGCTGCGGCAGCCGCCCAGGCCGCCGCGGCCGCGAGCGCAGTGGGCTCGGCCCTCGGCACCGCCGGCCAAGCCGCCGGGCAGGCAGCCGGGGCGGCGGCCCAGCGGTTCGGCAGCTTCGCCCGCGCGACCGCCGACAAGGCCGCCGAGCGGCGCGCCCAGCGCCAGGCCGCGGCCGACCGCGCCGAGCAGCGCCGGATCTCGCTCAACCAGGCCCTCGTCGAGGGCGAGGAGCCGCTCGACGCGCCACTACCGCTGCTCTCCGCCGACCGGGTCGCCCCGCCCAGTCGCGACCAGACCAAGATCGTCCTCGCGATCGTGGCCACCTTCCTCGTCGTGGTGACCGTCGTGGCGGCCATCGGCGCGTCCAAGATCGGGTCGAAGTCCGACCTCGGCCTGGGTGGCTCGCCCACCCCCCGAGGCACGCAGACGGTGACCGCCCCGGCCGTCACGGTCCCACCGACGGGCGCCGATGACTCGGGCGACACCGGCGGCGGGGGCGACCCCTACGCGATCCTCAGCGCCACCGGCTTCGACCCCGAGGGTGACGGCGCCGAGCGCAACGGCGAGGCGGCCCGCACCTTCGACGGCAAGGACAACACCTACTGGAGCTCCGAGGGCTACGCGAGCCCGAACCTCGGGGGCCTGAAGAAGGGCGTCGGCCTGCGGCTCGACCTCGGCAACACCCGCGAGGTCCACACCGTCAAGCTCGTCCTGCCCAATGCCGCTGACGTCAGCGTCCTGGTCGGCGAGGACCGCGACTCGATGGACAGCGCCAGCCAGGTGGGTGCCTCCAAGGGCAAGTCCGGCGAGATCACCCTCACCGCACCCGCTGCCGTCAAGGGCCAGTACGTGTTCATCTGGTTCACCGCGGTGACCCAGGTGGCCGACGGCCGGTTCCGGGCCACGGTCGCCGAGGTCACCGTCAGCTGAGCCGTCCCGGCGGCCGACGAGACACCCATGGGCACCCTCCCGCTGCAGGAGCAGGACGACCGCACGCTGCTGAGGGCGCACGTCGAGGGCGACCCCGACGCGTTCGGTGAGCTGTTCCGCCGGCACCGGGACCGGATGTGGGCGGTGGCGCTGCGGACCACCCGCAACCGCGAGCTGGCCTCCGACTGCGTGCAGGACGCGTTCATCTCGGCGTTCCGCCGGGCCGGCTCCTACCGTGGCGACGCGGCGGTGACCACCTGGCTGCACCGGATCGTGGTCAACGCCTGCCTCGACCGGCTGCGCCGCGACAAGCCGACCAGCGAGCTGCCCGAGCGCGAGCTGCCCGACCGGCACGACGCGCACTCGTCGGTGGAGACCCGGCTCGACGTGCGCGAGGCGCTCGACCGGCTCCCCGAGGGGCAGCGCCTGGCGCTGGTCCTGGTCGACATGCACGGCCTGTCGGTGGCCGAGGCGGCCGAGGTGCTCGAGGTCGCGGAGGGCACCGTGAAGTCGCGGTGCAGCCGGGGTCGGGAGGCGATGGCCGCATTGCTGCGGGAACCATCGGGGCAGCCATGACGTCGTACACATGTCGCCGCCGCCGTGTCCGTCCCGGCCGCAGCGCCTGTCGACAGCACGCGACCCCACCGGTCGCGACCCCGCAACCTGACCCGATCGTCTGGAGGAAGTCGTGGTGAGCACGCCCCCAGTGCCTCCCGCAGACCACGGCGTCCCCTCGTCCGGGGACCAGCCCGGTGACCAGTCCCGCGACCAGTCCGGTGACCAGCCGCGCGGGCTGACCGACCGCTCCCCCGACCTCGAGCCCGACCCCACCGGCATCCGCGCGCTGCTGTCCGCACTGCCCGACCCCGGCCCGATGCCCGACGACCTCGTCGCCCGGATCACCGCCTCGATCGCGCACGAGCAGTCCGCTCGTGGGCAGGGCGAGGGCGCAGGCGGCACGGTGGTGCCGCTGCGACGGCGCTCCTGGGGCTGGCAGCACCTCGGCGCCGCGGCCGCCGCAGCGGTGGTGCTCGCCGTGGGCGTCCCGGCCCTGCTCACCGGCACCGGCCCCGGCGACGTGATGGCGGCGCTCGGGGGCAGCTCGTCCAACGACAGTGCCAGCGGCGCGGCCGCCAGTCTCGAGTCGGCCGGTGACTCCGCGGGCGACTCCGCCGGCTCGGGTGCGCAACCCTCCCCGCCCACCGACGGCAACACCGTGGCCCCGCGGTCGCAACCGTCCAGCTCCGGCGACCTGCGGGTGCGTGGCGCGATCGGCAACGTCCGCCTGGCCGCCACCGGCACGGCATACACGAAGGCCGGCCTGGCCACCCAGGCCGCCGCCCTCGGCACCGCGGTCGACACCTCCTCGGCGGCCAAGGACGGCACGGTCGACGGCGAGGCCGGGCTGCGCAGCTGCCTCACCGCGCTGGGGGTGCAGGACTGGTTGCCCGTGCAGGGTGACGTCGCGACCCTCGACGGGGCACCGGCGGTGATCGCGCTGGTCGACCGGGGCAGCACCCGCACCGTGTATGCCGTGGCACGCACCTGCGACGCGCAGCACCCCGAGCTGCTGGCCGGGCCGCTCAGCGTCCCCTGAGCCCCTCCCGCCCCAGGCGACCCGGCCGTGGCCACCCGCCTTCCCCACCCCGGACCGCCGGGGGTGGCCGGGCCCGCTGTTTTGTCAGGCGAGGCGGGTGTCGCGGGGTCGACGGAACATTCAGGCCCTACGATCGGTTGAAGAGACCGGCACCGTATGTTGCGGTGCACCGCCTTCTCGACCACAAGGGGCTGTAACCGCGTGACCACCACCGCACCCGCCGACATCCGCAGTCTGATCATCATCGGCTCCGGCCCAGCGGGCTACACCGCAGCCGTCTACGCGGCCCGCGCCAACCTCCAGCCGCTGCTCTTCGAGGGCGCCGTCACCGCCGGTGGCGCCCTGATGAACACCACCGACGTGGAGAACTTCCCCGGCTTCCGCGACGGCATCATGGGCCCGGAGCTGATGGAGAACATGCGCGCGCAGGCCGAGCGGTTCGGCGCCGAGATCATCACCGACGACGTCGAGTCGGTCGACCTCGAGGGCGAGGTCAAGACCGTCGTCGACGCCGAGGGCAACACCTACCGCGCACACGCCGTGATCCTGGCCATGGGTTCGGCCTACCGCGAGCTCGGCCTGCCCGACGAGAAGCGGCTGAGCGGCCACGGTGTCTCGTGGTGTGCGACCTGTGACGGGTTCTTCTTCCGCGACCAGGACATCGCCGTCGTCGGCGGGGGCGACTCGGCCGTCGAGGAGGCCACCTTCCTCACCAAGTTCGCCCGGTCGGTGACGATCGTGCACCGCCGCGACGAGCTGCGCGCGTCCAAGATCATGGCCGAGCGGGCCCTGTCCAACGACAAGATCAAGTTCGCCTGGAACTCCGCCGTCGAGGAGATCCACGGTGACGCCAAGCTCACCGGCATCACGCTGCGCGACACCGTCACCGGCGAGACCCGCGAGCTGCCCGTCACCGGGCTGTTCGTCGCGATCGGCCACGACCCGCGCAACGAGCTGGTCAAGGGCGTCGTCGACCTCGACGACGAGGGCTACGTCCTCGTGCAGGGCCGCACCACGCTGACCAACCTGCCGGGCGTCTTCGCCTCCGGCGACCTCGTGGACCACACCTACCGGCAGGCGATCACCGCAGCCGGGTCGGGCTGTGCCGCCGCCCTCGACGCCGAGCGCTTCCTCGCCGACCGCGAGCACGCCGGCGCGCCCGCCCCCGACGCCGCGCTCACCGACGAGCCGGCGCTGACGCACTGACCTGCACCGCGCGCCGACACCCGTGTCGGACCCCGCTGGGATGCTTGGGCACCACCGCACCGGCCCCCGGCACCCGCTGAACCGCACCACCACCCCAACCCCAGCACCACCCCCCAACCCCAGCACCATCACGATCGAGAGGAGCCCCCGAGTGGGAGCCATCAAGGACACCACGGACGCCACCTTCGAGGCCGACGTCCTCCAGAAAGACAAGCCCGTCCTGGTGGACTTCTGGGCACCCTGGTGCGGCCCGTGCCGCGCCGTCGCCCCGATCCTCGAGGAGCTGGCCGTCGCCCACGCCGACAAGATCGAGGTCGTCAAGCTCAACACCGACGAGAACCTCGCGGTCAGCAGCCGCTACGGCATCACCGGCATCCCGACGCTCAACGTCTACGTCGGTGGTGAGGTCGTGAAGACCCTCGTGGGCGCGATGCCCAAGCCGAAGCTGGTGCGCGAGCTCGCCGACTACCTCAACTGAGCCGTCGGTCGGCTCGACCGACCTGACCGTATGCCGGTCGCGCCCGACCACGGGCGCGACCGGCATCGTCGTCGGGTGGTCCACGACGCCGATCTGACTTAGGCTCGGGCGTCGGCCACGCTGTCGTGCCGATGCACCCGAACGTGGGTGCGCACCACCCCTGACCTGCACAGACATCCCATCGCGAGGCCCACCGACCAGCGTCTCGCCCCACCCCTCGAGGAGGCCGCGTGTCCGACAGCAAGTACGGCCTGCTCGGCCTCGGCAGCCACGGGCCGGAGGTCGCGGACGTCCGCGCCCGGCTCGCCGCACTGCCCCCCGACCAGCTCCCCGACCGACCCGACCTGCTCGGTGGTCCCGCTGCCGACGACGCGGCCGGTGCAGGGCCCGACCCCGCGGTCTTCGACGAGACCCTGGAGCGGGCCGTCCGGGCCTTCCAGCAGCACAAGGGGCTGATCGTCGACGGTGTCGTCGGCGTGGAGACCTTCACCGCGATCGACGGAGCCCGCTGGGCCCTGGGCGATCGGATCCTGCTGCACACCCCGGGCCACCTGCAGCGTGGCGAGGACGTCGTGACGCTCCAGGAGCGGCTCAACACGCTGGGCTTTGCCGCCGGCCGTGTCGACGGCCGGTTCGGCCCGCTGACCGAGCAGGCCGTGCGCAGCTTCCAGCGCGCCTACGGGCTGTCCGGCGACGGCTCGGTGGGTCCAGACACCCTGCGCGCCTTCGACGACCTGCGCCGCTCGGTGTCCGGCGGCTCCGCCAACACACTGCGTGAGCGCGAGCAGGTGCGCCGCTCCGGTCACAGCCTGTCCGGCCGTACCGTCGTGCTCGACCCGGGCCACGGCGGCTCGAACACCGGCGCGGTCGCGCACGGGTTGGTCGAGTCCGAGGTCGTGATGGACATCGCGCGGCGGATCGAGGGCCGGCTCACCGCCATCGGCGTCGCGGTCGTCTACACCCGCACCGAGCACACCAACCCCACCGAGGAGGAGCGCGCCGCGCTGGCCAACGACGCCGGCGCCGACCTCGTGCTGTCGCTGCACTGCGACTCCCACGGGGCGTCCGAGGCCGGCGGGGTGGCCACCTTCTTCTTCGGGCGCGACCGCAAGACCTCTTGGTCTGCGGTCGGCGAGCACCTGGCCGACCTCGTGCTGCGCGAGGTGGTGGCCCGCACGGGCCTGGAGAACTGCCGCTCGCACGGCCGCTCCTGGGCTCTGCTCCAGCAGACCCGCATGCCGGCCGTCCGCATCGAGGCCGGCTACCTGTCCCACGCGGGGGACGCCGCCCGGCTCGCTGACCCGGTGTTCCGCGACACCCTGGCCGAGGCCGTCCTGGTCAGCCTGCAGCGGCTCTACCTGGGCGACGACGACACCGCCACCACCGGGGTGCTGCGGCTCGGCGACCTGCGCGCCTACCTCGCTTCCCACCGCTGACGATCGCGAACCCGCTACTCCCGCAACGCTTTCCGAGTCAGATGGCTGGTCAGGCGCTGCGGTCGACGCCGAGCAGGTCGACGATCCGGTTGAGGTCCTCCACGGAGGCGAACTCGACGGTGAGCTTGCCCTTGCGCTGACCCAGCGCGATGTTGACCCGGGTGTCGAACCGGTCGGACAGCCGAGCAGCCAGGTCGTCGAGCTGGGGGTGCCGTGACCCGGCGCGCGGACGACGCGGCTTGGCCACCTCGTCCGGCCCGCCGACCGCGACGAGCTCCTCGACGTTGCGCACGCTGAGCCCCTCGGCGACGATCCGCTGGGCGACCCGCTCCATCGCCGCGCCGTCGGGCAGTCCCAGCAGCGCACGAGCGTGGCCGGCGGAGAGCACCCCGGCGGCGACCCGTCGGGCGACCAGCGGGGGCAGCTTGAGCAGACGCAGCGTGTTGGAGATCTGCGGCCGCGACCGGCCGATCCGCCCAGCCAGCTCGTCGTGCGTGCAGCCGAAGTCCTCGAGCAGCTGCTGGTAGGCCGCAGCCTCCTCCAGCGCGTTCAGCTGGCTGCGGTGCAGGTTCTCCAGGAGGGCGTCGCGCAGCAGGTCGTCGTCGTCGGTCTCCTTGACGATGGCCGGCACGGTGGCCTTGCCGGCCTCCTGGGAGGCCCGCCACCGGCGCTCACCCATGATCAGCTCGTACCGCACTCCCTCGGGTGCGTTGGCCAGGTCGTCAGGCCCCTGACCTGCAGGAATGGGGCGGATGACGATGGGCTGCAGCACCCCGATCTCGCGGATCGAGTGCACCAGCTCGGCCATGTCGTCCTCGTCGAAGACCGCCCGTGGCTGACGCGGGTTGGGGCGGATCTGCCCGACCGGGATCTCGCCGTAGGACGCCCCGGGCACCGGGGCCAGCCCGGGACCCTGCGCGGCCGGCGCCTCGGCAGTGCTGCTGCCGTCGGCACGGGTCTGGTCGCCACCCGCGGGACGGTCGGTCGCGTCATCCGCTCCAGCACCGCCCGCCGAGTCGGGCTCCCCCGAAGCAGTGTCGACTCCGGTGCGGGAGTCGGGGAAGAACACGTCCACCGGACGACCGTTCGGGGACGTCGGGGCGTTGGGGATGAGGGCTCCCAGGCCCCGGCCGAGGGCGCGTCGCTTCTCGCTCATGGTCTCTTCTCTCACTGCTGGGCGGATGATGGCTGCGTGGAGGCGGGCCTGGGTGTCGTGCTGGCGGCGCCGCGGTCGGCGAGCTCGGCGGCGGCGCCGAGGTAGGACAGGGCCCCGCTGGAGTTCGGGTCGTAGGTCATCACAGTCTGGCCGTGGCTGGGCGCCTCGGAGATCCGCACCGAGCGCGGCACCGTGTTCTGGAGCACCTGCTCGGGGAAGTGGGTGCGCACCTCCTCGGCGACCTGGGCCGACAGCCGGGTCCGGCCGTCATACATCGTCAGGAGGATGGTCGACACGTGCAGGGTCGGGTTCAGATGGTTGCGGATCAGCTCGATGTTCTTGAGCAGCTGCGAGAGGCCTTCCAGCGCGTAGTACTCGCACTGGATCGGGATGAAGACCTCCTGGGCTGCCACGAACGCGTTGACGGTGAGCAGCCCCAGGCTGGGCGGGCAGTCGATCAGCACGTAGTCAGGAGCGGGGCGACCATCCGCGCCCGCCTTCTCGAGGTAAGCGGCGATCGCCTTCTGGAGACGGGTCTCACGAGCCACCAGGGAGACCAGCTCGATCTCCGCACCGGCGAGGTCGATGGTGGCCGGCGCACACCACAGCCCGGCGATGTCGGGGCACTCCTGCACCACGTCGGCCAGCGGGGTGCCCTCGACGAGCACGTCGTAGATGCTGGGCACCTCGGCGTGATGGTCGATCCCCAGGGCAGTGCTGGCGTTGCCCTGCGGATCGATGTCGATGACCAGGACGGTGAGCCCCGCCTGGGCCAGACCGGCGGCCACGTTGACCGTGGTGGTGGTCTTGCCGACGCCGCCCTTCTGGTTCGCCACGGTGAGGACCCGGGTCGCCGCGGGCTTGGGGAAGACCCGGCCGGTCAGCGCGATCCGCTTGCGGGCGTCTTCGGCCACGGCGCGGGCCAGCGGGGTGTCGTGGTCTCCGCGTGGAAGGACTGCGGCGACCTCGGCCCGGTCGTCAGTTTCACGTGAAACGGCCGTCGCCACCGCCTCCAGGGCCTCGGCAGCTGCTACCGCATCGCCCCGGTGAAGAGCGTCCGGAAGGCCATTCGCGACCTGGTCGGATGGGTCGGTCGTGCCCTCGTCAAACGGGTCCTGCTTGCCCTGGTCGGACGAGTTGGTCGTGCCCTCGTCGGAGGGTGCCTGACTCATCACGGTGGCGTCTCCCTGGGTGGTTCCACGTGAAACATCGGCGGTCTCGGGTCGTGGCGACAGTGTCGGTGCGGTGTCCGTCAGCGTCTCGGTTTCACGTGAAACACCAGCGTCGGGACCGGCCGTGTCGGCTACCGGCCAACCCAAGGGGGTGCTGGCGCCACCGAGCCGCTGCGGCCACCCGAGTCCTCGGGTCAGATGCAGGGTTGCAGCAGTCACGCAGTCACCTCGTTGGCCATGGGCATCATCCAACCCTACGTCGTCGGCGTGTCACAACGCGGGAGGCCAGACCCGAGCAAAGCCGCTCGATCAACGTCTGATGCCGGGTGACAGCAGGCCCGGCGAGAGCGCTGCGTCAGCGGGGGTGGTGCTTCCCGCCACGCTGGGGGTCTGTGGCCGAGCCCCGGTCCGGGCGCCGCTCCGAACGTCGTTCCGTTCGCCGCTTGGCCGCAGCACGCGGGGCCGGGCGGGTGCCGATCGTGAGCTGCAGGGTGGTCGTCGGCACGGGCAGCACGTCCGCGCCATAGACCTCGATCCGTGCGGCGGTCATGCCGAGCTTGCGCAACGCCTTCTCCTCGGCCTCGAGCTCAGCCGCGGCGGAGTCGCCCTTCAGGGCGACGAGCGTCCCGCCGTCCCGGAGGAGGGGGAAGGTCCAGCGGGCCAGCTTGTCGATCCGCGCGACCGCCCTGGCCGTGGCGAAGGGGGCCGACAACGAGCCGTGGAACTCCTCGGCCCGACCGCGGTGCACCGTGCAGTTGCCGAGCTCCAGCTCCTCGATCGTGGCCGACAGCCAGTTGGTGCGGCGCAGCATCGGCTCGACCAGGTGCAGGTGCAGGTCGGGGCGCGCGATCGCGAGGGCCAGACCGGGCAGGCCAGCGCCCGAACCGACGTCGACGACGGCGGCGCCGGAGGGGAAGGCCGGCTGCACGACCGCGCAGTTCAGCAGGTGTCGCTCCCAGAGGATCGGCACCTCGCGGGGTCCGATCAACCCGTGCGAGACGCCGGTGTCGGCCAGGATCCGGGCGAAGTGTTCGGCCACCGGGCGGCGGGTCCCGAAGACGGCGTCCGCCGTGGGGGGTGCCCCTGGTGCCGACTCAGGCCCGGCCGTGGGGGACGACGCGACGGGCGCGGTCCCGGTGTCCCCGGTCCCGCGCCCGTCGTCGCTGGCTTCGCGCGATGTCATGCGTGCTGTTTCACGTGAAACACGTCGTGGTCGGCGCCGGTCAGGCCGGCAGGATGACGACGTAGCGCTTGGGCTCGACGCCGTCGGACTCGGAGGACAGGCCGGCTGCGAGGACCTCGTCGTGCACGACCTTGCGCTCGAAGGCGGTCATCGGGTCGAGCGCGGCCTTCTCGCCGGACGCCTTGACCTGCTCGATCGCGGTGTGCGCGAGCTCGACCAGGCTCGACCGGCGCTCGGCGCGGTGGCCGGCCACGTCGAGCATCAGCCGACTGCGCTCACCGGTCGCTGACTGCACGGCGAGTCGCGTCAGTTCCTGCAGCGCCTCGAGCACCTTGCCGTCCTGGCCGACCAGCCGACGCGGGACCCGGCCCTCGTCGGAGTCGACGATCGAGACCGCCGCCCGGTCACCGTCGACGTCGACGTCGATGTCTCCATCGAGGTCGGCGATGTCGAGCAGGGTCTCGAGGAAGTCGGCCGCCACCTCACCCTCGCGCTCGAGGTCGGCCACCTTGGCCGGACGGCGGCGCCCCGGCGCCGCGCCGGTCTCGCCGCTCTCGCCGCTCTCGCCGTCCCCACCGGGCGCACCCGGCTGGTCGTCCGCGTCGCCTTGGTCCGCGTCGCCTTCGTCCGCACCGACGGGGGACTTGGCGCCTGCGGGCTCGGTGGTGGTGGGCTCGGTGGCGACGTCAGCAGGAGCCGCAGCCGCCTGCCCGCCGGCGGCCTCGGTGGTCTCCTCCACGGCAGCGGTCTCGGTGTCGGCCACGACGGTGTCGTTGTGCTCGGTCATGGTGTTCGCTCTCAGTTCTCGGTCTGGGGCTTGGGCTCGGCGCTGCCGGAGGCCTGCTTGGGCTTGGCGGGCTTGGTCTGGTTCGCCGACTTGCTCGGGTTGGCGGGCTTGGCCTGGTTGGCGGGCTTGGCCGCGCCGGCCGGCTTGGCCGGCTTGGCCGGGCCGCCCTTCTTCTTCTTGTTGCGGGTGGGCTGGACCCGCTGTCCGCTGGGCTTCGACTCCTCGACGCTCTCGGGCTTGTCGAGGCCCTTGACGGTGAACTCCTCGACCGGCTTGCCCTTCTTGCGCCGCCGTTCCTGCATCGCCTTCTCGGCGGCCGACCCGGGCGCGGGCATGTTGCGGATCACGTAGAACTGCTGGCACATCGACCAGACGTTGGTGGTGAGCCAGTAGAGCAGGACACCGATGGGGAAGTTGACGCCGGAGATGGCGAAGAAGATCGGCATCAGGTAGAGCAGCATCTTCTGCTGCTTGGCGAACGGGTTGTCCAGCGCCGAGGCCGGCATGTTCTTCATCATCAGCTGACGCTGGGTGGTGAAGGTGCTGGCCGACATCAGCACGATCAGGACGACGGTGACGATCTGCACGGTCACGCTGTTGGCGCCGATGAACCGGTCGGACAGCTGCGCGCCGAAGAAGGTCGACGCCTCCGCCTCACCGGCCAGCTTGCGCGAGATCGGCCCGATCGGGTCGGTGGTGCCCTCGGAGATCTTCTTGAGGCCGTTGAGCACCCGGAAGAGACCGAAGAAGAACGGTGACTGGAGCAGGATCGGCAGGCACGAGCTGAACGGGTTGGTCCCGGTGCGCTTGTAGAGGTCCATCGTCTCCTGCGTCATGGCCTGACGGGAGTCGGGGTCCTTCTTGTCCTTGTACTTGGCCTGGATCTTCTGCATCTCGGGCTGGATCAGCTGCATCCGGCGCGACGCGTGGATCTGCCGCACGAACAGCGGGATCATCGCCGCCCGCATCACCACCACGAGCCCCACGATCGACAGGGTCCAGGCGACCCCGGACGCCGACGGGATGCCGAGGGCCGTGAAGAGGTAGTGCCAGCCGTAGAGGATCCACGCCACGATCCACTCGAACGGGTAGATCAGGTCACTGAAGCTCATGTCGTCCTCAATCTGGTGGTGTCCCGTCGTGGTGACGGTCCACCGGTGGTTCCGGTCGCGTGGCGGGTATGCCGCGTGGCCGGCAGGTCTGGGTCCGCGCCGCTAGGCGGCGTGGGCGGGGGTGTGCGGGTGCCGGGCTGGAACGTGGTCGACCCCTCCGGCGGCCCACGGGTGGCACCTACCCAACCGCCGCAGCGCGAGCCAGGTTCCCTTCACGGGGCCGAACCGGCGCAGGGCGGTCAGGGCGTAGGTGGAGCAGGAGGGGTAGTAGCGGCAGGTCGGGGGCGTCATCGGGGAGATGAAGCGCTGGTAGAACAGCAGCAACCCGACCAGCGGGGCCGCCACGGCCTTGCCGACGACCCGCCCCACGGCGCTCATGCCCGGGCCCGGCCCAGGCGAGTGGCCACCTTCGCGAGCAGCGCGTCGAGCTCGGCGCCCAAGGAAGTCGAATTCGCTTGTGCCGCAACGGGATTCGCGCGGATCACGAGGTCTGTGCCGCGGGGGATGGTATCGAGTCGGGCAGCCACCAGCGCGCGCAGCCGGCGCTTGGTGCGGTTGCGGACGACGGCTCCGCCGACGGCCTTGGAGACAACAAAACCGACCCGCGGCGGTTGTCCCGCACGCGCGTCGGCCTGGTTGGCGTGGACCACGATCAGCGTGGAGCCAGCTCGGGCTCCCCTGGGCCCCCGGAACGTCGCCACGAAGTCCGAGCTCGCACGGAGCCGGTGCCCCGCGGGCAGCACGGGGTGGGCCTCAGGCGGAGAGCTCGGAGCGGCCCTTGGCGCGACGGGCCGACAGGATGGCGCGGCCGGCGCGGGTGCGCATGCGCAGGCGGAAGCCGTGGGTCTTGGCCCGACGACGGTTGTTCGGCTGGAAAGTACGCTTGCTCACGAGGATCTCCGTTACTGGTCAGGCCCGGGTGGCCTGCTGAGTGCTTGGGCGCCTGATCGGCCGCAATCGGAGACCCGTGCTGGTTCCACGGTCGGAAGACCGGCGATCCAGGGGTGTCACGGGCATGCGAAAACGGCCGACAGGCCTGCTCAACGGTACGCGAGCGCGACAGGCACGGTCAAACCAGCGCCGGCCACCCGGCATACCGAGCGCTTTTAGCACCTGGGACGAGTCGCGCGGCGACGGACACGCCGCACGGCCACCCACGATTTCGTCGTCGCGGGCCAATTTTCAGTCGTTTCGCTTGCCGCTGCCCCACCGCTGTTGTTAGCGTCCCTCCTCGTCCCATTCCTTGCCCACAGGTTGTGGATAACCGTGTGGACAAGGCACAGTGGACCAGCACCATGACCCTGCGACAGGGGCAGCGCCAGCAGGACGACCGTCGAAAGGGATGTGGAACCGGTGAGTGACACGGATCTGGACTTCACTCAGATCTGGCAGAACACCATCGCCACCCTCGACGCCGACGGGCTCCCGGCCCGCGAGCGCGCCTTCCTCACCCTGGCCCGCCTCGCCGGCCTGCTCGACGGGACCGCGCTGGTCAAGGTGCCGAACGACTACACCAAGGACGTCGTCGAGCAGCGGGTCCGCGATGCCGTGACCCGCGCCCTGTCGTCCCAGCTCGGCGAGCAGGTGCACCTCGCGGTCACCGTCGACACCTCGCTCGAGCAGGCCCAGCACACCGAGGACACCACGGGGTTCGTCGAGGGAGCCGGGTTCGGCGACGGGGCGCAGCTCGGCGAGCCCGGCCAGCCGGTCACCCTCCATGCGGGGAGCACGCTCGGCACGCCGGTCCCGGTGAGCACCACGGGCCAGGCCGACAACGTCTTCCCCCTCACCCCGGTGGCCGAGCCGCAGCGCCGGCCGCGCGACGAGGTGCTCAGCGTCACCGACGAGTCGGCGACCCGGCTCAACCCGAAGTACACCTTCGACACCTTCGTCATCGGCGCCAGCAACCGGTTCGCCCACGCGGCGGCGGTCGCGGTGGCCGAGGCGCCGGCCAAGGCGTACAACCCGCTGTTCGTCTACGGCGAGTCCGGGCTGGGCAAGACCCACCTGCTGCACGCCATCGGGCACTACGCCCGCAACCTCTACCCCCACGTCAAGGTGCGCTACGTGAACTCGGAGGAGTTCACCAACGACTTCATCAACAGCATCCGCGACGACAAGGCGAGCAACTTCCAGCGCCGCTACCGCGACGTCGACGTGCTCCTCATCGACGACATCCAGTTCCTCCAGGGCAAGGTGCAGACGCAGGAGGAGTTCTTCCACACCTTCAACACGCTGCACAACGCGAACAAGCAGGTCGTCATCACCAGTGACCTGCCGCCCAAGCTGCTCAGCGGCTTCGAGGAGCGGATGCGCAGCCGGTTCGAGTGGGGCCTGCTCACCGACGTCCAGCCGCCCGACCTCGAGACCCGCATCGCGATCCTGCGCAAGAAGGCCATCCAGGAGCGGATGAGCGCGCCCGACGACGTGCTGGAGTTCATCGCCAGCCGGATCTCGACCAACATCCGCGAGCTCGAGGGCGCCCTGATCCGCGTGACGGCGTTCGCCAGCCTCAACCGGCAGAGCGTCGACATGGGCCTGGCCGAGATCGTGCTCAAGGACCTGATCCCCAACGAGCAGGGCTCGCAGATCACCAGCGCGACGATCATGGCCCAGACCGCGGCCTACTTCGGCCTCACCATCGAGGACCTCTGTGGCACCTCGCGCTCCCGGGTGCTCGTCACGGCCCGCCAGATCGCGATGTACCTGTGCCGCGAGCTCACCGACCTGTCGCTGCCCAAGATCGGGCAGCAGTTCGGTGGCCGCGACCACACCACCGTCATGCACGCCGACAAGAAGATCCGCCAGCTGATGGCCGAGCGGCGGGCGATCTACAACCAGGTCACCGAGCTGACCAACCGGATCAAGCAGCAGTCCCGCTGAGCCGGTCCCGGTCGGCTGTCCACCGGTCCCCGGAGTTCTCCACAACCTTGTGCACAGCTGTGCGGGCTTGTTCACCTGGTCGTCATCTTGGTGCGGGGCCGCACGAGACACCCCACCGCCTGCTCACGACGTGCTCAGACGAGCGCCGTTGAGCAGGGGAAACCGGACATTCCGGCCGTGCGGCCCAGCGTCCACACCTGTGGACAACTCTGTGGGTATGTCCGGGGTCCCACGGCCATCGACCGAACGGCTGATCTTTCCCCTCACCCTGTGGACAACCGGTGGACAACGCGTGCACGACCTCGCCCCGACCTGGGGACAACCGGGTATGGCGTGTGGACACCGTGTGGGCGGCCGTGCCGGTTCCACAGGTGGCAGCAGCTTGTCCGCCGGGCCGTCCACGGGTCGTGCACACCGGCCGCGCCGCGCTGACCTGCGAGGACGTCGCTCGTCCACAGGATCCACACCCCCTATGACAACGATGAGACCTCTCCACTCAGCGATCCAGCCCCGAGTACCAAGGAGATGACCTGACCCAGCTCTCCCGACCGGGAACGACAGGAAAACCGCCAACCACGCGACGCCAACCTGATTACCGGATCCGGGTTGGCCGACCGCACCCTGAGCACTAGGGTCAGTCCCCCATCACATTGTTGGAGTTCACGCGGCCTGGCCGCACGCGAAGGGCAGGTAGACGGTGAAGTTCCGGGTCGAACGTGAGGTCCTCGCCGATGCCGTGACCTGGGTGGCCCGAGGGCTGCCGGCGAGGCCGCCGGTGCCGGTGCTGGCCGGCGTGCTGCTCGAGGCCGACGAGGCCGGCACGCTCACTCTCTCGGCGTTCGACTACGAGGTCTCGGCCAAGATCACCGTCGCGGCCGAGGTCGCCGAGGGCGGCACGGTCCTGGTGCTGGGCCGGCTGCTGGCCGACATCTCGCGCAACCTGCCGGCCAAGCCGGTCGACCTGGCCACCGAGGGCAACAAGGTCTCGGTCACCTGTGGTTCGTCGCGGTTCAGCCTGATGCAGATGCCGGCCGACGACTACCCGACGCTGCCGACCTCCCCCACTGCCAGCGGCACCATCGCCGGCGACGTCTTCACCCAGGCGGTCGCGCAGGTGTCCATCGCCGCCGACCGCGGTGACACCCTGCCGATCCTCACCGGGGTCCGGGTCGAGATCGACGGCGACAAGATGACGCTGCTCGCGACCGACCGCTACCGGCTGGCGATGCGCGAGCTCACCTGGAACCCCGAGGCCACCGACGCCAGCCACCTCGCGCTGGTCCCGGCCCGCACCCTCTCCGAGACCGCGAAGGCGCTCGGCGCCTCCGGCTCGATCGAGCTCGCCCTCGGCTCCAACGCCGGTGGCGACGGCCTGGTCGGCTTCGAGGCCGGTCAGCGCCGCACCACCACCCGGCTGCTCGACGGCGAGTACCCGAAGGTCACCTCGATCTTCCCGACCAGCGTCGACACCGAGGCCGTCATCAAGACCTCCGAGCTGATCGAGGCGGTCAAGCGCGTCGCGCTCGTCGCCGAGCGCAACACACCGGTGCGGCTGCGCTTCACCGACGGCCAGGTCGCCATCGAGGCCGGCACCGGTGACGACGCCCAAGCGTCCGAGGCGGTCGAGTCGACCCTCACCGGACCCGAGCTCGAGATCGCCTTCAACCCGCAGTTCCTGCTCGACGGACTCGGGGCCGTGGGCACCGACTACTCGCGGTTCTCCTTCACCCAGCCGTCCCGTCCCGCCGTGCTCTCCGGCCAGGACGACATCGAGGGCGAGGCCGACACCTCCTACCGCTACGTCCTCATGCCGGTTCGCTTCGCGAGCTGACCACACCCGGGCGTAGCCTGAGCACCGCCACGGGGTGCCGCGCCGGCACCGCCGAGGCGCGTCACGGCATACCGCACCACGCACACGCTCCACCCACTCGAAAGGGCGACGTCTCATGCAGCTCGGTCTGATCGGTCTCGGCAAGATGGGTGGCAACATGCGCGAGCGGATCCGCCGCGCAGGGCACGAGGTGGTGGGTTTCGACCGCAACCCCGACGTCTCCGACGTGAAGTCGATGGCCGCCCTGGTCAAGGCCCTGGACGCGCCCCGGACCGTGTGGGTGATGGTGCCGTCCGGCGCGCCCACCCGCGACACCGTCGTCCAGCTGTCCAAGCTGCTCGACAAGGGCGACCTGGTCGTCGATGGTGGCAACAGCCGCTTCACCGACGACTTCGAGAACGAGAAGCTGTTGAAGGCCAACGGAATCGGCTACGTCGACTGCGGCGTCAGCGGCGGTATCTGGGGTCTGGAGAACGGCTACGGCCTGATGGTCGGCGGATCCGCGGCCAACGTCCGCAAGGTGATGCCGATCTTCGACGCGCTGCGCCCCGAGGGTCCGCGCGAGGAGGGCTTCGTGCACGCCGGCAAGGTGGGTGCCGGCCACTACGCGAAGATGGTCCACAACGGCATCGAGTACGGCCTGATGGCGGCGTACGCCGAGGGCTACGAGCTGCTCGAGGCCAAGGACATCGTCACCGACGTGCCCGGCGCCTTCAAGGCGTGGACCCGTGGCACCGTCGTCCGGTCCTGGCTGCTCGACCTGCTCGTCGACGCGCTGGAGAAGAACCCGCACCTCGAGGACGTCTCGGGTTACACCGTCGACTCCGGTGAGGGCCGCTGGACCGTCGAGGAGGCGATCGCCAACTCGGTGCCGATGCCGGTCATCTCCGCGTCCCTGTTCTCCCGGTTCGCCTCGCGCCAGCAGGAGTCGCCCACGATGCAGGCCGTCGCGGCGCTGCGTGGTGGCTTCGGTGGGCACCAGGTCATGTCGGTCGCCGAGGGGGAGAAGCTGCGGGCCGACGGCGCGCCCAAGCACGAGAAGGCCGTCGCCGCCAAGGCCGCCGCCAAGGAGAAGCCGACCAAGAGCCCGGCCAAGGCCGCCGCGAAGGGCCGCAAGGCCGCCTCGGCCGGTCCGTCGTCGGGCACTGGCTCGACCCGTGGCTCCGGCGCAACCTCCGGCTCGGGCTCGACCCGCAAGCGCGCGGCCAAGAAGTCCAGCTGACCGAGCACCCGAACGGACGCCGATGCACGTCCGGCACCTGACCGTCGCCGACTTCCGCAGCTACTCGGCGGCCGAGCTGCCGCTCGCGCCCGGGGTGACGACGCTGGTCGGGCTCAACGGCCAGGGCAAGACCAACCTGGTCGAGGCGATCGGCTACCTCGCGACCCTCTCGAGCCACCGGGTCTCGACCGACCAGCCACTGGTGCGGTTCGGGGCCGAGCAGGCGGTGATCCGCGGGGCCGTCGTCCGGGACGGCCGCGAGACGCTGCTCGAGCTCGAGCTCAACCCGGGTCGCGCCAACCGTGCCCGCCTCGGCCGCTCCCCCGTCACCCGTCCCCGCGACGTGCTCGGCACCCTGCGCACCGTGCTCTTCGCCCCCGAGGACCTCGCCCTCGTCAAGGGTGACCCGTCCGAGCGACGACGCTTCCTCGACGACCTGCTGGTGGCGCGACAGCCCCGGTGGGCCGGGGTCCGCAGCGACTACGACAAGGCGCTGAAGCAGCGCAACGCCCTGCTGAAGTCGGCCCAACCGTTGCTGCGCAAGGGATCTCGGCGTCGACCGGCCAGGCCGACCGACGAGCCGGTGGATGACGCCCGCGCCTCGGCCCTGCACACCCTCGACGTCTGGAACGACCACCTGGCCGCGGTCGGCTCGCAGCTGCTCTACGCCCGGCTCCGGCTGCTGCGCGACCTGGCTCCCTACCTGGCCAAGGCCTACGACGAGGTCAGCGCCGGGCAGTCCGACGCGCGGGTCTCCTACAAGAGCAGCCTGCGTGAGGCGGCCGCCGTGTCGCTGGCCGCCGGGGAGGTGCCCGAGATCGAGGCGCTGCGGGCCGAGCTGCTGGCGACCTTCGCCGAGGTCCGCGACAAGGAGGTCGAGCGGGGCATCTCGCTGGTCGGGCCGCACCGCGACGACCTGGTGCTCACGCTGGGCGAGCTCCCGGCCAAGGGCTACGCCAGCCACGGCGAGAGCTGGTCGTTCGCGCTGGGACTCAAGCTGGCGGCATACCAGCTGCTGCGGCACGACCTCGGCGACGACCCGGTGCTGATCCTCGACGACGTGTTCGCCGAGCTCGACACCGGCCGTCGCGAACGGCTGGCCGCGATGGTCGCGGACTGCGAGCAGGTGCTGATCACCGCGGCGGTCGACGCGGACGTGCCGAAGAGCCTGACCGGGCAGACCTTCGGGGTCACCCTCGGCGAGGTGGTGCGGCGTGACTGAGCCACCGCCGGACCTCCCCGAGCAGGTCGTGGTCACCGACCCCGCGACCGGTGACGGCCGGGCCGACTCCGCCGACTCCGCCGACCGGGCCGACCGGGCCGGCGCCAGCTCCGGCCCGGCCTCCGACGAGACCGGCACCCTCGGCACCCTCGGCACCCCCGCCGACCTGGTCGACGACGCGGCCGAGGCGGCGCTCGCGCGGGCCCGGGCCGCCGCGCGTGACAAGGGTCTGCGGCCCGGCCTGAAGCCGATGCGGCGCCGGCAGCCCGGCCGACCGGCCCCCGCCAAGGACTCCGACCGCCGCGACCCGCTGCTGCTCGGCGACCAGATGGACCGGTTGCTGGCCGACCGCGGCTGGAAGGTCGACGTCGCGGTCGGGTCGGTGATGGGCCGCTGGCCGGACATCGTCGGCGCGGAGGTGGCGCAGCACTGCACGCCGGTGACCTTCGAGCTGGGCGTGTTGACCGTGCGCGCGGACTCCACGGCCTGGGCCACCCAGCTCAAGCTGCTGGAGTCGGCCATCATGAGCCGGCTCGAGGGCGAGGTCGGCAAGGGCACCGTGACCGCGCTCAGGATCGTCGGGCCCAGTGCGCCGTCCTGGTCCAAGGGACCGCGGCGTTCGCAGGGGCCCGGCCCCCGGGACACCTACGGCTGAGCAGCGACCTGCCGGGCTGCCTAGGATCGGGCCATGACGGCCGACGCCGACCGCAGCCTGACCCGCGACCACTTCGACCAGGTGACCCGGGTGACGACGCGCTGGTCCGACAACGACATGTACGGCCACCTCAACAACGCCGTCTACTACGAGCTGTTCGACTCGGCGATCAACGCCTGGCTGATCACCCTCGGCGAGGCCGAGCCGATGGGGTCGAGCACGCTCGGCGTCGTGGCGGAGTCGGGCTGCCGGTTCTTCCGCGAGCTGGAGTACCCGCGTCCGCTCGACGTCGCGGTGCGGGTCGAGCGCCTGGGCCGCAGCAGCATCACCTACGCGCTCGGGTTGTTCGACGCCGAGGCGAGCGAGATCGCCGCGCTCGGGCGATGGGTGCACGTCTACATCGACCGCGAGTCGCGCAGCGCGGTGCCGATCCCACCCGTCGTGCGCGAGCTGCTCGAGCAGGCCGTGGCGGCCCGCTAGTGGAGGTCGTCGGGGCGGTGCTCGAGGAGGTCGGCCGGACCGGTCCCTACGCGACCACCCGTCCCCTCACCGTCGGACCGCTCGACCTGGCCGGCCCCGAGCCGGGGGAGGTGCTGGTCCGGATCGGGGCCGCCGGCGTCTGCCACTCCGACCTCTCGGTCGTCGACGGCAACCGGTCGCGCCCGGTCCCGATGCTGCTCGGGCACGAGGCGTCCGGGCGGGTGGCTCAGCTGGGCGACGGTGTCAGCGATCTGGCGCTGGGGCAGCGGGTGGTCCTCACCTTCCTGCCCCGGTGCGGCGAGTGTGCCGGCTGCGCCACCGGGGGCCGTATGCCGTGCGGCCCCGGCTCCGCGGCGAACGCCGCCGGCGAGCTGCTCGGTGGCGGTCGACGGCTGTCTCGCGACGGCATACCGGTGCACCACCACCTCGGGGTCTCGGCCTTCGCCACGCACGCGGTCGTGGACCACCGGTCGGTGGTGGCCGTCGAGGACGACGTGCCCCCCGACGTGGCTGCCCTGCTGGGGTGCGCCGTGCTCACCGGCGGCGGTGCGCTGCTCAACGCCGCACCCCCGGCGGCCGGGCAGGACGTCCTGGTCGTGGGCCTGGGCGGGGTGGGTATGGCGGCGCTGCTGACCGCGCTCGCGCTCGGGACCGGCGCGGTGACCGCGGTCGACGCCGTGCCGGCCAAGCGCGCCCAGGCGCTCGAGCTCGGGGCGACGCGAGCGCTGGACCCGGCGGAGCTCGCCGACAGCGGGACGACCGCCGACGTGGTGGTCGAGGCGGCCGGGGTGGTGCCGGCGTTCGAGGCCGCGCTCGCGGCCACCGCTGCGGGTGGACGGCTCGTGACGGTCGGCCTCCCGCACCCGGATGCGCGGGCCTCGGTCTCGCCGCTCGACCTGGTCGCGCAGGCCAAGACGGTGATCGGGAGCTACCTCGGCTCGGCGCTGCCGTCGCGCGACCTCCCCGTGCTGGCGCAGTGGTGGCGCGAGGGGCGGCTGCCGGTCGAGGCGCTGGTGTCGGCCCGGGTCGGCCTCGACGACGTCAACCACGCCATGGACGAGCTGGCGGCCGGGCGTGCCGTCCGCCAGCTGATCGAGCTCTGAGCGGCTGGGCGGCGCGACGGGTCAGGGCACGCTCGGCTGGAGCACGGGGAGCGACCTCGAGAAACGCGAGAATCGGGCGCTGAGGGGGTGGGAGACGTATCCCCACCCGTGAAAGGGCACTTTTTTGGCGCAGATCCGCGTTCTAGGGCCTCCTGACGCGAGATCCGACACCCCGGACAGGTAGACTGGGAGACGAATTCGCGGCCAGCTGGTCTCCAGTCTGGTCGCGTGCCATGAGCGGGTCCAGCGAGCCAGAGGGGGCACCCCCTGTTCGCTGTGCCACCGGAGAAGGAGCACCGTGTCCGAGGCTGACCACACGCCAGACCAGCACACCCCCGCAGACGGCACCCCGGCCGACGCCGCAGCCAGCACCCCCCAGCCGCCGACTCCTGTCGAGCACCTCACCGCCGCCGAGGCGGAGGCTGCGCGCGAGGCCGCCGAGGCCGAGCTCGCCGGGGTCCCGGAGGGCAGTGACTACGACGCCAGCGCGATCACCGTGCTCGAGGGGCTCGAGGCGGTCCGCAAGCGGCCCGGCATGTACATCGGCTCCACCGGTGAGCGCGGCCTGCACCACCTGGTCTGGGAGATCGTCGACAACGCGGTCGACGAGGCGCTCGCCGGCTACGCCGACACGATCGACGTGACGCTGCTGGCCGACGGCGGGGTGCGGGTGGCGGACAACGGCCGCGGCATCCCGACCGGGATGAACGAGCAGTACGGCGTCTCGACCGTCGAGCTGGTCCTCACCCAGCTGCACGCCGGTGGCAAGTTCGGTGGCGGCGGCTACAAGGTGTCCGGTGGCCTGCACGGCGTCGGCTCGTCCGTCGTCAACGCGCTGTCGACCCGGCTCGACGCCGAGGTCCACCAGCTCGGCCACGTCTACCGCGTCGAGTTCGTGTACGGCGAGGCGACCGCCCCGCTGGCCGAGGTCGGCGACTCCGACCGCACCGGCACCACGATCACCTACTGGGCCGACGGCGACATCTTCGAGACGACCACCTACGACTTCGAGACGATTCGGGCCCGGTTCCAGCAGATGGCGTTCCTCAACAAGGGGCTGACCATCAACCTGGTCGACGAGCGGCAGCCCGAGACCGCCGAGGACGAGGCCGACACGGTCGACGCCTCGGAGCGCAAGCCGCGCAAGGTCTCCTACAAGTACGACAACGGCCTGGTCGACTACGTCACCCACCTGGTCACCTCGAAGAAGTCCGAGCCGGTGCACGCCGACATCATCTCGATCGAGTCCGAGGACACCGAGCGCCAGCTCAGCCTCGAGCTCGCGATGCAGTGGACCACCGCCTACTCCGAGTCGGTGCACACCTACGCCAACACCATCAACACCCACGAGGGCGGCACCCACGAGGAGGGCTTCCGCGCGGCGATGACCAAGCTCATCAACGACTTCGCGCGCAAGCAGAACATCCTCAAGGACAAGGACGACAACCTCACCGGCGACGACATCCGCGAGGGCCTCACCGCCGTCGTGTCGGTCAAGCTCGGCGAGCCGCAGTTCGAGGGCCAGACCAAGACCAAGCTGGGCAACTCCGAGGTGAAGGGCTTCGTCCAGCGGGCGATGACCGACGAGTTCGGCCACTGGCTCGAGGCGCACCCCACGGAGGGTCGCGACATCGTCCGCAAGTCGGTGCAGGCGGCCGCGGCCCGGATGGCTGCTCGCAAGGCTCGTGAGGCGACCCGCCGCAAGGGCCTGCTCGAGTCCGGCGGCCTGCCCGGCAAGCTGCGCGACTGCCAGAGCAAGGACCCGGCGATCTCCGAGGTCTTCATCGTCGAGGGTGACTCGGCCGGTGGCTCGGCGGTGCGCGGGCGCAACCCGCACAACCAGGCGATCCTCCCGATCCGCGGCAAGATCCTCAACGTCGAGAAGGCCCGCATCGACAAGGTGCTCGCCAACAACGAGGTGCAGGCGCTCATCTCGGCGTTCGGCACCGGCATCGGCGAGGACTTCGACAAGACCAAGGCGCGCTACCACAAGATCGTGCTGATGGCCGACGCCGACGTCGACGGCCTGCACATCCGCACCCTGCTGCTCACGCTGCTGTTCCGGTTCATGCGGCCGCTGATCGAGGAGGGCTACGTCTACCTCGCGCAGCCCCCGCTCTACCGGCTCAAGTGGAGCAACCACCCGCACGAGTTCGCCTACTCCGACCGCGAGCGCGACGCGATGGTGCAGGCCGGCCAGGCCCAGGGCTGGCGGCTCCCGAAGGACGCCGGCATCCAGCGCTACAAGGGTCTGGGCGAGATGGACTACCAGGAGCTGTGGGAGACCACGATGGACCCCGACCACCGGGTGCTCCTCCAGGTCTCGCTCGACGACGCCGCCGCGGCCGACGAGATCTTCGCGATCCTGATGGGCGAGGACGTCGAGTCGCGCCGCGGCTTCATCCAGCGCAACGCCCGCGACGTCAGATTCTTGGACATCTGAGGACCAAGCGAGGAACGAGCGATGACGAAGATGTCCCCAGGGCACCGCTGGACATCTGGGTATGGCGCGGGGCCACGTTTCACGTGGAACCCAGCCGCACGGCATACCGAGGGTTTGCACGATTTGACGAACTGCATTGACGGACAAGGGAATTCATGACTGAGATGCCGCCGATCGAGTACGACCGCACTGAGGCGGTCGACCTCAACACCGAGATGCAGCGCAGCTACATCGACTACGCGATGACGGTCATCGTGAGCCGCGCGCTCCCGGACGTGCGGGACGGCCTCAAGCCGGTGCACCGCCGGGTGGTCTACGCCATGTACGACGGTGGCTACCGCCCCGACCGCGGCTACAACAAGTGCAGCCGCGTCGTCGGTGAGGTGATGGGCCAGTACCACCCGCACGGTGACTCCTCGATCTACGACGCCCTCGTCCGGCTCGTGCAGGACTGGTCGCTGCGCTACCCGCTGGTCGACGGGCAGGGCAACTTCGGCAGCCCGGGCGACGACCCGGCCGCCGCGCCGCGCTACACCGAGTGCCGGATGGCGCCGCTGGCCATGGAGATGGTCCGCGACATCCACGAGGAGACCGTCGACTTCCGCGACAACTACGACGGCAAGACGCAGGAGCCGGTCGTCCTGCCGAGCCGGTTCCCCAACCTGCTGGTCAACGGCTCGTCCGGCATCGCGGTCGGCATGGCCACCAACATCCCGCCGCACAACCTCCGCGAGGTGGCCGACGCGGCGCAGTGGATGCTGGCCAACCCCGAGGCGAACCGTGAGGACGCGCTCGACGCGGTGCTGGCGCGGATCAGCGGGCCCGACTTCCCCACCGGCGCGCTGATCCTGGGGCGCAAGGGCATCGAGGACGCCTACCGCACCGGCCGCGGCTCGGTCATCATGCGGGCCGTCGTCGAGGTCGAGGAGATCCAGGGCCGGCAGTGCCTCGTGGTCACCGAGCTGCCCTACCAGGTGAACCCCGACACGCTCGCCCAGAAGATCGCCGAGCTCACCAAGGAGGGTCGCCTCAACGGCATCGCCGACATCCGCGACGAGACCTCCGGCCGCACCGGCCAGCGCCTGGTCATCGTGCTCAAGCGCGACGCGGTCGCCAAGGTGGTGCTCAACAACCTCTACAAGCACACCCAGCTGCAGAACAACTTCGGCGCCAACATGCTCGCGCTGGTCGACGGGGTGCCGCGCACGCTGCCGATCGACGCCTTCATCCGGCACTGGGTCGAGCACCAGATCGAGGTCATCCAGCGGCGCACCAGGTTCCGGCTGCGCAAGGCCGAGAACGAGATCCACATCCTGCGTGGTCTGCTCAAGGCGCTCGACGCGCTCGACGAGGTGATCGCGCTGATCCGCCGGTCGCAGACCGTCGAGGCCGCCCGCGACGGGCTGATCGAGCTGCTCGAGATCGACGAGGTCCAGGCCCGCGCGATCCTCGAGATGCAGCTGCGCCGGCTCGCCGCCCTCGAGCGCCAGAAGATCATCGACGAGCACGACCGGCTCGAGGCGATGATCCTCGACTTCGAGGACATCCTCGCCAAGCCGGAGCGGCAGCGGACCATCGTGTCCGAGGAGCTGGCCGAGCTGGTCGACAAGTACGGCGACGACCGCCGCACCCGGATCGAGTTCCACGACGGCGACATGTCGATGGAGGACCTGATCCCCGAGGAGGACGTGGTCGTCACCATCACCCGGGGCGGCTACGCCAAGCGGACCCGCGTCGACGCCTACCGGTCGCAGGGCCGCGGCGGCAAGGGCGTGCGGGGTGCGGCGCTGCGTGGCGACGACATGGTCGACCACTTCTTCACGACGACCTCGCACCACTGGCTGCTGTTCTTCACCAACCTCGGGCGGGTCTACCGGGCCAAGGCCTACGAGCTGCCCGACTCCGGTCGCGACGCCAAGGGCCAGCACGTCGCCAACCTGCTCGCCTTCCAGCCCGACGAGAAGATCGCCCAGGTGCTGGACGTCCGCGACTACGCCCAGCAGCCCTACCTGGTGCTGGCCACCAAGAACGGCCTGGTCAAGAAGACCCGGCTGGCCGACTACGACTCCCCCCGCTCGGGTGGGCTGATCGCGGTCAACCTCAAGGAGGGCGACGAGCTGGTCGCGGCCGACCTCGCGTCGGCCACCGACGACCTGCTCCTCGTCTCGCGCAAGGCGCAGTCGGTGCGGTTCCACGCCACCGACGAGCAGCTCCGTCCCATGGGGCGCGCGACCAGCGGCGTCACCGGCATGCGGTTCCGCGGCGACGACTCGCTGCTGTCGCTCTCGGTGATCCACGAGGGCGAGGACCCCGACGTGTTCGTGGTCTTCGAGAACGGCATGGCCAAGCGCTCGCCGGCCTCCGACTGGAACGCCAAGGGCCGTGGCGGCCTCGGCGTGGCCGTCGCCAAGATCACCGAGCGCAACGGCGACCTGGTCGGCGCGCTCACCGTGAGCGAGGACGACGAGGTCCTGGTGATCATGGGCAAGGGCAACATCGTCCGTATGCCGGTCAGCCCGGTCACCCGGCGTGGCCGCAACACCCAGGGCATGAAGTTCGCCAACCCCGGCGCCGGTGACTCGGTGGTCGCGCTGGCGCGCAACCCCGAGCGGGCCGTCGACGAGGTCGACGAGCTCGCGGCCGGTGAAGGCTCGACCAGCGGCTCGAGCAACGGCTCGACCGACGGCTCGACCGGTGCGACCGGTGCGACCGCCGGTTCGACCGGGGAGGACAACCCGGCGGCGACCAGCGGCGTCCCAGAGACAGACGGCGCTGCCCCGGGCGGCGAACGCGACTCGGACACCTCCGATGCCGTACCGTCGAGTGCTAACGCAGAGGTTCCCGAGGCACCCGCCGGTGAGTCCGACGAGTCCGACGGGGCCGGCGACGATGGCAGTGGAGGTAGCGAGTGAGCACGGCAGGCCAGACCAGCAGGTCGGCCCTCCCCCAGGGAGGGTCCGCCCCGGTGAGCCCGCAGGCCTCCCCCCAGGCCTCCGCCCGCCCGGTGGGCGCGCGCGCCACAGGGAGCCCCTCCCCCGGTCAGGCCGCCCGTGCCCGGCGGGTCAAGCTCACCGTCTCGCGGGTCGACCCGTGGTCGGCGATGAAGATGTCGTTCCTCATCTCGGTCGCCCTCGGCATCGCCGGCGTCGTGATGGTGGCGGTGCTCTGGATGATCCTGTCCGGCATGGGCGTCTTCTCCGAGGTCAACCGGATGGTCGGCACGATCCTGTCCGACTCGGAGAACCCCTTCGACATCATGGACTTCCTCGGCTTCGGCCGGGTGCTGTCGCTGTCGATCGTGATCGGGGTCATCGACGTCATCCTGATGACCGCGCTGTCGACCCTCGGCGCCTTCCTCTACAACATCTGCTCGGCGCTGGTCGGCGGTCTCCAGCTGACCCTCACCGACGACTGAGCGAGCCCACCTCGGCCCGCCCCACGGCTCTTCCTCGCAATACGGCAGTTGCGTCCACTCCCGCCCGGAAGTAGTTGGGCGGAGGGCCACGCAACTGCCGTTTTGCGTCGTGTCGGGCTGACCGCTGGAGCCGCCCGGAACCGTTTTGGAAGTGCGTGTGCGCGTGCTGTAACCTCGTGCCTCGCGCCACCTCCCGTGGCGCAGCGGAGATTGGGCTCACGGGCCTATAGCTCAGACGGTTAGAGCGCTTCCCTGATAAGGAAGAGGCCACAGGTTCAAGTCCTGTTAGGCCCACCAATCCCGATCCCCGCGGTTGCTCTGCGAGGGAAGGCGACGGCCCATGAAGAAGCTCCTGCTCCTCATCGTGACCGCCATCGGCGCCACCGCGATCCAGCGGAAGCTCAAGGCCCAGAAGGCCGAGAAGGACCTCTGGGCCGAGGCCACCGACACGCCTTCCTGAGCATCACCCGGTGCGCGCCCTCGGCGCCGCACCACTGGGGGCCATGGCGCAATTGGTAGCGCACCTGCTTTGCAAGCAGGGGGTTAGGGGTTCGAGTCCCCTTGGCTCCACCACCTTCCGAGCGTCTCCCACTTCTGGCCGGGTATGCCGGGTGCTCGCCCCCGATTCGCGGCTGCACCCCGCACCGGTGGCCGCAAGTGCCAGCGGCCCGGAACTTCTGGCCAGCTGTGCGGGGTGCAGGCCCGGATTCGGCGCCCACATCCAGCACCAGTGGCCAGAAGTGCGGGAGGGGAGGGAGACGGGTCAGGGGCAGCCGCCGAGGTCCTCGCCAGCGGCATCGAGCGTGGTGCCGAGGAGGGCGAACCGGATGTCTGCCCGAGAGACCTTCGGGTCGACCCCCTCGGGACCGAAGAGGACAGCCATCGGGATCCCGGTCGGGATGGCCCGCTCGACCGGCGCGCTGCGGATCCGCAGCACCAGGCAGCGCGGGCTCTCGCCGTCGACCCGGTCCACCGTGGCCCCCGGCGGGAACTCGGCGAGCAGCTGCGTCTGGGCCTGCTCGAAGGTCGTGCCCGGGGCGAAGTGCAGCCCGTAGTCAACCGCGCGCGGGTCCAGCTCCCAGAAGACGAAGTCGTAGCGAGCCTTGTCGCCGACCATCGGCAGATAGCGGGAGCCGTCCACCCCCGAAGGCGCCGCCTCGTGGTGCGCGTCCCACGCCGCACGAGTCGCGCCGAAACCGGTGAGCTCCGGCTGGGGCCGTTCCTTCCCACACCCGGCGACCAGCAGGCTGATCGCTAGACAGCTGGCAGCAGCAACGACCCGCTGCCCGCGTCCCCCGAATGCCCACGTCAGCACGACGTCAGTGTGGCAGAGCAGCGCGACCACCCGCCGACTTTTGGCCACCCGTGCTGGGTGCGGGCCCGCAACCGAGGGCGGCATCCCGCACTGCTGGCCAGAAGTCGGGAGGGAACGCTCACGGGGCGAGGAGGAGCAGGGGGACGCGGCAGTTGACGCCGACGTTGTTGAGCCGCTGCACCAGGGTCTTGCCGTCGATCGTCGGCAGCTCCATCGGCTTGGGCTTGCCGCTCTTGAGTGACCGCGCGTACGCGTCCCGCGCCGTCACCAGCCGCTGCCAGTCCTCGACCCACTGCGCGGCCGGCTGGTCGGCCTCGAGGCGTTCGGACCCGAGCGACTGCATCGTGGCGATCAGCTCGCTCACGGCGTCGTTCTGGGCGTTGATCCCGCCGACCCGGCGCCCGACCGGCTGGGTGGCGGCGACGGCGGAGGCGGCGACCTTCTCGCGCATCGTGGCGCAGGCCGACGACGCGGTGCGGGCGATCGCGCCCTGCTCGACCACGTCCGGGTCGTCGGCGTTCGCGAAGCTCCACAGCTTGGTGAGCGCGACGGCCACGACCACACCCGCCACCACGACGGCGACGCGCGCTCCCCACACCCTCCACTGCTCCCCGGTCATCGACGCCATCCTCGCCACAACTCCCCCGACCGCAAGTCGAGCGACTCCCCCGACCGCAAGTCGAGCGACACCCCCGACCGCAAGTCGAGCGACTCCCCCGACCGCAAGTCGAGCGACTCCCCCGACCAGGAGCGCGACGCCACACGACGAGGCCCCGCGCGACATACCCCTGGGGTGGCCGGCGGGGCCTGGTCGTTCCGGTGCTGGGCTATCCGTCGACCTCGACGGTCGGGGCCCCCGGCGCGTTCTTCTGCACCGACGCGATGCCGTTCTCGGCAGCCGACTTCGACTCGTACGCCTCACCCACGGCGATCACCTGGCCGTTGCTGGCCTTGAGCCGGAAGCGGTACTTGCCCGCCTTGTCCTGGTAGAGCTCGAACTTCCCCGCCATCAGTGCACCTCCATGAGTGGACCAGACTGCGAACGGTTCGAAGCCTAGGGCTGCCCGTATGCCGCGTACAGACCTCAGGCGACCCAGCGGGCGTGCGGATTCAGGCCACTTTCAGCAAGCGACTCAGCCCCGCTCGGCCAGCGCCTTGAGCTTGGTCATCGCGTCCATGGTCTGCTTCGGCAGGTCACGGCGGATCAGCGGGGTGAAGAGCTTGCCGATCCCCTTGGTGGCGATGTCGATGCTGTGGGTCAGGGTGGTGCCGACCCCGTCGGACGCCGAGACGAAGTCGACCGTCACGTCCATCATCCGGTCGGTGAACTTCATCGCGAAGTGCCGGTCCGGCTCGCGCGCGATGATCTGGCCGTCCATGGTGCCGGTCCGCCGGCCGTCGTCGTAGTGGTACCTGAGCTGGGTGCCGACGTCGTTGGCGCCGTCCGACAGCTTGTCGATCCCGGTGCAGCGCGAGAGCCACTGCGGGGTCTGGTCGAAGTCGTCGACGATCCCGAAGACGGTGGCCGGTGGGGCGGTGACGGAGAGGGTGTGGGAGAAGCGCGGCACGGGGAGCCTCCGGGGGCGAGGTGAGGTGCGCACACGCTACTGCGTGCCGGCGTCCCGCAGGAGTGCCTGCCTCAGTTGTCCGGGTATGCCGGTGCCTCGGCTGCCGCGCGCAGGCTGGGCGGGGCGGGCAGCGGGCGGCGCGGTTCACGCACCCCGGCCAGGCCGTCGCCGGGACCGGGTCCATCGGGCAGGAACGCGCCCACGAGCCGGCGTCCGCGGACCCGGCGGTGCCGGTACACGGCATACAGGTCGGCGTGGGTGCGGTCGCGCGCGGTGACCCGGCGGATCGTCGGAGCACCGAGCATCACCGCCTCCCCGGGGCTGGCCGCCGTGACGAAGACCGGGCGGCCGTGGGGCCGGCCGGTGGGGTCGTGGGCGATGAGCTCGTACCTGGCCATGCCCTCAGCGTGCGCCCCATCCCGCTCACTCACAAGGGGTTCCGCCATCGCTAGCGGAGTTCGACGCGTGGCGGCCCCGCGACGGTGTGCCCGATCACCGGGGCACCCGGCACCTCGCCGACGACCAGGAGGCCACCGCTGGTCTGGGCATCGGCCAGCATGAGCAGCACGTCCTCGTCGACTCTTCCCCCGGTGACGTCGAGGTGCGGCCGCACCCAGTCGAGGTTGCGACGCGTGCCGCCACTCACGTACCCCTCGCGCAGCGACGACCAGGCGCCGTCGAGCACCGGCACCGCCGAGGCGTCGATCACCGCACCGACGCCCGATGCGCGGAGCAGCTTGAACAGGTGGCCGAGCAGCCCGAAACCGGTCACGTCGGTGGCCGCCCGCGCACCCCCCGCGACCGCCGCCTGCGAGGCCGCGTCGTTGAGCGCCACCATCGACCCGACCGCCTGCCCGAACACCTCACCGGTCGCCTTGTGCCGGTTGTTGAGCACCCCCACGCCGATCGGTTTGGTCAGCGAGATCGGCAGCCCGGGCAGGGCGGCGTCGTTGCGCAGCAACAGGTCTGGGTCCACGACCCCGGTCACCGCCATGCCGTACTTCGGCTCCGGGTCGTCGATGGAGTGCCCACCCGCGACCGGGCACCCGGCGAGGCGCGCGACGTCGAGCCCACCGCGCAGCACCTCGCGCAACAGCTCCATCGGCAGCACCGACCGCGGCCACCCCACCAGGTTGATCGCCAGCACCGGCCGGCCACCCATCGCGTAGACGTCGGACAGCGCGTTCGCGGCCACGATCCGGCCGAAGTCGTAGGCGTCGTCGACCACCGGCGTGAAGAAGTCGGCCGTGCTGATCACGCCGACCCCGTCGGTGACCCGCACCACCGCGCCGTCGTCGCCGTCGTCCAGCCCCACGACGAGGGTGCCGCCGAGGTCGTCGCCGCCCTGCCCCGTGAGACCGCGCACGACCTCCTCGAGCTCCCCGGGCGGGATCTTGCAGGCGCAGCCGCCGCCCGCGGCATACTGCGTCAGGCGGACCGGAGCACTGAGGGTGGTCACGTGCCTACGCTAGCCTCGCTCGCGGAGGCGTACAGGCGCCTGGTGGCCCTCCCGGTCTTCAAAACCGGTGCAGCCGAGCACCTCGGCTGGGCGGGTTCGATTCCCGTCCGCCTCCGCCACCGACAGGAGGGCGTATGCCGCAGCCGCACCACACGGACGCGCGTCGCCTCGTGCCACGCACCGACGCAGTGCTCGCGAGACCCGCTGTGGCACAGGCGATCTCGCGGCTCGGGCGCGACGTCGTGCGGTCGGCGGTGCAGCTCGCCCAGGAGCAGGCGCGGGCCGGCCGGATCGCCCCCGAGGATGTGGAGGAGACGGCCCTCTCGGCCCTCCCCCAGCGCGCCACGAGCCTGACCCCGGTGCTCAACGCGACCGGGGTCGTCGTCCACACCAACCTCGGCCGGGCCCCGCTCTCGGCCGCTGCCGTCGAGGCGATGACGGCTGCGGCCGGCACCGTCGACGTGGAGCTCGACCTGGCCACCGGACAACGGTCCACGAGAGGCCGGGGCGCGGTCGCCGCCCTGCTCGGACGGCTGCCCGAGGCCGGTGGCGCGCTGGTCGTCAACAACGGTGCCGCGGCGCTGGTGCTCGCGACGACCGCGCTCGCCGCCGGGCGCGAAGTCGTCGTGAGCCGTGGCGAGATGGTCGAGATCGGCGACGGCTTCCGGCTGCCCGACCTGATCGCCTCCGCGGGCGCGCGGCTGCGCGAGGTCGGCACCACCAACCGGACGACGCTGGCCGACTACGAGTCGGCCCTCGGACCGGACACCGGCTGCATCCTCAAGGTGCACCCCAGCAACTTCCGGGTCGAGGGCTTCACCTCGACGGTCGGTGTCGCAGAGCTCGCGACCCTGGGCCACCCGGTGGTGCACGACATCGGCAGTGGTCTCCTGCGACCACACCGGCTGGTGCCGGACGAGCCCGACGCCGCGCAGGCGCTCGCGGACGGGGCGGCCGTGGTGACCTGCAGCGGCGACAAGCTGCTCGGGGGTCCGCAGGCCGGGCTCGTGCTGGGCACGGCAGACACCGTGGCCCGGCTGCGACGCCACCCACTGGCCCGGGCAGTACGCGCCGACAAGACCACGCTGGCCGCCCTCGAAGCGACCGTGCGCGGACCTCGCGCCCCCGTGTGGGACGCCCTCGAGGCCGACCCCGACACGCTGCGGGCGCGCTGCGCCGCGATCGTCGCCGAGCTCCCGGACGGCCTCGCGACCGTGGTCCCGTCGGACGGGGTCGTGGGTGGCGGCGGCGCCCCGGGACAGCTGTTGCCCGGGTGGGCGGTCGCCCTCGCGGAGCCGTATGCCGTGGGCTTGCGGCAGCTCGACCGTCCCGTCCTGGCGCGCGTGGAGAAGGGTCGGTGCCTGGTCGACCTCCGGTGCATCCCGGTGGAGGCGGATCCCTTGGTGGCACAGGCGATCCGCGACGCCGGGTAGGGGCGCCGGGACATGGCGGTCGTCGCGACGGCGGGACACGTCGACCACGGCAAGTCCACCCTGGTGCGGCTGCTCACCGGGCAGGAGCCGGACCGGTGGGCCGAGGAGCGGCGACGCGGGCTGACCATCGACCTCGGCTACGCATGGACCGACATCGACGGCCGCCGGGTGAGCCTGGTCGACGTGCCCGGTCACGAGCACTTCACGGGCAACATGCTGGCCGGGCTCGGTCCGGTCCACGCGGTGCTCTTCGTCGTCGCGGCCGACGACGGGTGGTCGGCGCAGTCCCGCGAACACGCTCGCGCCATCGCCGCCCTCGGCATCCGGCACGTGCTGCTGGTGGTGACGCGGTGTGATCTCGCGCCGGGTGAGCCCGCGCGCACCGAGTCGCTCGCCGAGCTGGGACGGCTCGGCATCCCGGTGGCGGAGAGCGTGCTGGTGTCGGGCGCGACCGGCGCCGGGATCCCCGAGCTCCGGGTCGCCCTCGGCCGTCTCGCCGCCGCAGCGTCGCCATCTCATGCAAAAGGCGAGTTAGCGCCGGCGGACGAGGGGGACTCCCCCGGAGTGCGCCTGTGGGTGGACCGGTCGTTCACCGTCCGGGGTGCGGGCACGGTGGCGACCGGCACCCTCGCGGCGGGGCGGATCGCGGTGGGTGACCAGCTGTTGCTGGCCGGGAGACCCGTGACCGTCCGTGGCCTGCAGACCTGCGGTGCCGAGGTGCCCGAGGTCGTCGGTCCGGCCCGCGTGGCGGTCAACCTGCGGGGTGTCGAGGTCAAGGAGGTCGGGCGCGGCACCGCCCTGACCGGACTCGGTTGGCCGACCCACCCTGCGGTGCTGGACATCGAGCTGCGGCGACTGGACGCAACGACCGCGACCGGGCAGCACCGGCTTCCGCGGCAGCTCACCCTGCACGCCGGGACCGCTGCGGTGCCGGTCCGCACCCAGCAGCTCGGCGACGGGGCGGTGCGGCTCCGCCTCGCCCACCCCCTCGCCGTGGTCGTCGGTGACCGGGCGGTGCTGCGTGACCCGGGACGGCACGAGGTCGTCGGTGGGGTCGCGGTCCGGGCCGTGGACCCACCCACCCGCCGGCCGGTGCGGCGCGACCGCGCCGACCACGCGGCATACCCGGGGCTGGTCAGCGCACCGCAGTGGCGAGCCGGCACGCAGGAGCAGGCAGGGGTGGAGGATCCATCGGCCGGGGTGCGGTCGCTGCTCGCCTGGCTGGGCGAGCACCCGCTGCAGGCGCCGTCGCGCGCGGACCTCGACGGCTGGGCGGTCACCCCCGCCGACCTCGCCGCGGCCGCGGGCCGGGGTGCGGTGCTGCGGCTGGGGGGCGTGCTGCTCGGCGGCGACGCCCTCGCACGCGCCGAGGGCGTGGTGCGGGGGCTGCCCCAGCCGTTCGGCGTCGGGGACGCCGCCCGGGCGATGGGGACCTCGCGCCGGGTCGCCGTGCCGCTGCTCGAACGGCTCGACGCATCCTTGGTGACCCGTCGGCTCGCCGACGGCACCCGCGAGGTCCGCGAGCGCGGGTGAGGCCGTGCCGCCTCTCAGGTCGAGATCGTGCCGCCCTCGAAGGTGCAGGTCAGTCCGCCCCCCGAGGCCACCGTGTCGGTGATCGGGTAGCCGTAGCGGCCGGTGGCGCCGCCCTGGGACTTCCACTCCGACAGGACCGCGCCGTGGACCCGCCGCGGGGTGCCCGACCCCAGCGCCCAGAGCTCGCCGCGCTGGAAGAACTGGGCAAGTCCGCGGGGCTCCGTGTGGCTCGGCCCGGTCGGGTACCCGAGCACGCCGGACTCGCGACCGGAGTCGACCCACGGCACGTACATCGGCGCGGGCACCGCCTCGGTCTTGACCGGCCCGCCGGTGATCGCGCCGTTCTGGAAGAGCTGGATCCACCCGTCCGACACCGCCTGCTGCGGGCCCGTGGGATAGCCGAGCGGGCCACGGTCGCGGGACAGCAGGTTCCACTTCCAGTAGCTGGCGCCCGAGACGACCTGGGTGGTCGTCGACGGGGCGTCGGCGATGGCGCCCTTCTGGAACAGCTGGTACCAGCCACCCTGCGCGCCGGTCGTGTAGGGCCCGGTCGGGTAGCCGAGGATCCCGCGTTCGCGGCCGTTGGCGTTCCACACCGTCCAGCGGTAGCCCCAGACGGTCTGGGTCGCCGTGCTCGTGGAGTCGCAGATCGCGCCGCCCTCGAAGGTCTGCACCCAGCCGCCACCCACGGAGGCGACCTTGTCGGCAGTGGCGTACCCGAGCCGCGAGCCGAGCGGGCCGCCGTTCTGCGCGTAGATCCCCCGGACGAACTCGGTCATGGCCACCGCGCCGTAGGACGCCGTGTAGTAGATGACGCCGCCCTGGAAGAGCACGTAGCGGCCGCGGCCGTCGCCGACGTAGCTGACCGGCCCCTTCGAGGCCTTGAGGTAGGACGCCTGCTCACCCATCGCGTGGTACTTCTGCGTGATCGGCTCCCAGCGCGGCAGGCTCGGGGCGCTGTGCTCGCTGGTGCGGTTGTCGGACAGCGAGGCCGTCGTGCAGTTCGCGTACTTGTACGGCGGCACGCAGCTGACGACCCGGCAGTGCACGCCGCCGGAGCACTTCACGTGGGTGTTGCACTGGCCGTAGCGGAACGCGTTGCAGCAGACCCGGCGCTGGTCGCAGGTCGCGGACGAGCCGGTGCCGCAGGAGCAGCTCCAGCACTTCGAGTCGCAGATGCCGTCGCTGCAGCCGCTGGTGCACTTCGAGCAGCTGGCGTTGCAGTCGACGATGTAGCGGTAGCCGCCGCCGCACCAGGACGAGTCGGCGGCCTTCCACCAGCCTGCGGCGAAGCTGCCCGGGGGGCAGGTGTTGACGCCCTTGTTGACCGTGGAGCAGAACACCGTCCAGCCGCTCGCAGCCGTGTTGCCCGGCCCACAGATGGTGGCGTATGCCGCGACCGGAGTGAGCGCGTACTCCTTCGGCTTGGTGGCCAGCGCGGTCGCGGCCACCGTGGCGCCGACGAGGACGTCGCGGCGCGAGACCGGCCGCAACCGGCGTGACAGGGCAGAGACGAAGCCCGCCATCCCGCCGGGACCGGCGTTGAGGTCTTCGAGGGTGCTCACGGTCGTCCTCCCTGGCGGGCCAGGGTGGCCCGGTCGGTGATCCGGATCGTCGAGACGAGGGCGGCCGCCCGCGGCACCGAGGCCATCCGGCGGGCATGGCTGCCGACGACGGTGAAGAGGCAGAACGCCCGGCCGCCGGAGCTGAAGAAGTGCTGCGAGGCGCTGAGCCCGGGCAGGGGGCGCTGCAACCGGTTCGGCCCGAACTGCGACGGCGCCAGCCGCGGCAGTCCCTGCTTCTCGAACAGGCCTTGGTCGGCGATCTCGGCGCCGTAGTCGATGAGTGCCACGAAGACGTCGTCCGGGCCGAGCAGGTCGACCACGTTGCTGCCGAAGTCACCCCGGTCGGCCGGCATCGGGCGGGTGCAGGCGTGCAGCACCGGGCGGGTCACGTCAGCGTCGTCGGCGTCGTTGGCGTCGAGGCGTTGCGGGCCCGAGCCCGCCGGATCGGGCGTGCCGGGGACGGCCTGGCGGCGCACCCCGGGTGCATCGGGCTCGGCACCGGGGCGGCGGGTGACCGCCACGTGCCAGCCCGCCGGTGCGTCGGCCCGAAGCCCGAAGTGCTCAGCCACTGCTCTCAACTCCCGAACTCAACTCCACCAGGCGGCCACCAGCACGATCGCGGCCGCTCCTCCCAGAGCCACCTTAGCCACGGTTCCTGCCGGATTTGCCCATCTTTCGACCCGGATGAAGACCCGGTGCAGGTCGTCCCGGTCCGTGACACCCGCCATCAGCAGCGACGGCAGCGCCCGCACCAGCCCGAAGGTCGCCCCGATCGCCAGCCCCGCGCCGACCTGGCCGGACAGCGCGGCCAGGAGCACGGCGGCATACGTGGTCGTGCTGGTGATGATGGTGACCAGGCCGAACCCGAGCTGCGCCCCGAACCCCACGCCGTAGACCCAGCCGCGGTAGCGGGTCAGCCACTGCTCGTCGACCTGGCGCCGCCACGACGGCACCGAGCGCTGGTTGCGCAGGTCGACGACGAGACCGATGACCAGCAGCGCCGCCACCGCGACGAGGGTCCAGCGCGAACCGCGCGCCTCGTCGGGGACGAGCGAGCCGAGCAGGGCGGCGAGGCCGCCGACCGCCAGCCCACCGGCCAGCGAGCCGAGCAGGTATGCGGTGGTGGTCAGCCACCACCGGGAGTTGCGGGCCCGCTCGCCGAGCGGGCTGATGCTCGAGAGCATCGACTCGCCTCAAGGCGACCAGGTCGCCCGGACCGCGGCGACCGCGGCCATCGGGAGACCCAGGGCGAGGGCGAGCGCGACGACCGACACCTCAGTGCTCGTGGGTGTGCTCGTGGGTGTGGTCGTGCTCGTGGGTGTGGTCGTGCTGGTGGTCGTGTGGGTGCTCGTGCTCCGGCGCTCCGTCCCCGGGCGGGGGCTCGGCGTCCGGGGCGCGGTAGAGGCTCGGGTCGCCCGGCCGCACCCCCGACGCGAGCAGCTCGGCGTCGATCCGCGAGAGGTTGTCGCGACCGCCGTCACCCAGCGCCTCCCCCACGAGCAGGCCGGGGCCGCTGCGGCCGGCCGCGGCGCGGGCGTCCGCGCTGTCCGCGACGCCCTGGGCCATCAGCCCACGGACCTGCTCCCAGGTGGTTGCCGAGCCCTCACCGGTGACGACCCCGTCCTCGACGTAGACGAAGTAGGGGGACCCGGGGATGTCGTAGTCGACCCACGCCGCCGACGACTGCACCACGTCACGGTCGCCGGCCAGGGCGCGCAGGGTCGAGGGCGACTCCTCGGCGGAGCCCTTGGCGATGACGTGCAACGTCCCGTCACCCGGCACGTCGACCGGACCGCGGAACTCGTCCCAGAAGGTCTGGCACACCGAGCAGCCGCTGGTGAGGAACGCCAGCAGGGTGCGGGTGCCGGGGGTGGTCACGCTGACCTGCTGCTCGACCCGGTCGAGGTCGGTGCCGACGATGTCGTGGGCGGTGGTCGAGTCCTTGCGGCTGGCTTGCACGACCCCGGTCTCGAGCTCCACCGGCACCGGCCCGGGCTTGCCTCCGGTGGTGGCCAAAGTGACGCCGGTGCCGGCGTCCTTCTCGAGCTCGAGTCCCGCGCCGAGCTCGTGCAGCGCCTTGAGGATCAGGGCGTGGCTGCGCAACAGCCCGAGCACGAGCACCCCGAGCAGCGCGATGGCCACCCCCTCGGCGATCACGACGGCAGTCATCAGGTGGGTCAGCCCTTCGGGTCCGGTGCGGAGGTGGTGCGGATCGCGGCGGGCGAGGTCGTCGGCAGCACGGCCATCACCTGCCAGGCGAGGAAGCCGATGACGACGGCGAGACCCGTCGTCGTGACGGTCGTGGCGTCGACGTCGCGCCAGGCCGAGGTGGGCGGGTCGAGCGCCACGCCAACCGCGGTGAGCGCGGCCAGCGCGGTGAGCCCGAGGTGGGTGCGGGTCGCCGGGGTGTCCGGCTTGCCGAAGCAGCCGCACGAGCCGAGCACCCCGCCGCGCCTCAGCACGCGGGCCACGAACGCCGTGAAGCCGAGGTATGCCGCGGCGACCAGCCCCGCGGCATACCGGCCGGGGGCGAGCAGGGCCCAGACGCCGAGGGCGACCTCGACGACCGCGAACGCGCGGACCAGCTGACGGTGCACCGGCAGGCCAGCCGCGCGCAGCGCACGCACCAGCGGCAGCGGGTCGAGGACCTTGGGCACCCCGGCCACGACGAGCAGCCCCGCCGCGGCGAGGAACGGTCCTGCTGCCAGGTCCCACATAGGTGTCCCACCGTAGTTGACCGACCGCCCCGCCCCCACCAAGGAAGCCTTGCCGGCAAACAAGAGTCAGTGGTGGACAGGATGCAACCTGTCCACCACTGAGCAACGTGCGCGAGCAGGGGTGCGTTCAGCTCGACGTCGGAGTCAGTCGACCTTGTCGGCCACGTCCTGCGCGGCGTCCTCGGCCCCGTCGGCGGCGTGCTTGCCCTTGGCGGTCACCTTGTCCTTGGCGTCGGACGCGGCCTCGGTGGCCATGTCCTTGGCCTCCGACGCCTTGTCCTTCACGGTCTCGGCGGCGCTGCTGGCCTTGTCCTTGGCGGCGTCGGCGAGGTTGGCGACCTTGCTGGTGCTGGAGTCGCGTCCGGTCGTCGGTGCCGTGTAGGGGTCGTCGAGCGGGGTGGCCCACGGGTCCTCGCGCGGCGCGGACTTGCGGAACGCCGCGACTCCGGCGGCCACCGCAGCGGCGATGCCGAGGACCAGGAAGATCCGGCCCTTGCGACGACGCGGCTTGGCCACGGAGTCACCCTTGAGCACCGAGAACGCGTCCGCGGACCGGTCGGCGGTCTTCGAGGCGGTGTCCTCGGCAGCGGTCTTGGCGGCGGCCGACGCGGCGGCGACGGCCGCGATCGCCTCGGCGACCTTGGGCAGCAGCGAGTCGACGATGGTGTCGCGGGCGGTGTCGACCTTGGGGGCCAGGCCCTCGACGGCGCCCTGCAGCTTGGGGGCGGCGACCTCGATGCCGTGGTCGACGCGGGGCTTGGCCCACTCGCGGGCGGCCTCGATGCCGTGCTCGACGTGGGGCTTGCCCCAGTCCTTGGCCTGGACCGCGCGGTCGCGGGCCACCTCGGCCGCCGGGGCGACGCGGTCCTTCAACGTGGCGGCGTAGTCGGCCGCCGTCTGGGCGGAGCTCTGGACTGCCTCGGTGGCCTGCTCAGTCTTGGTCTTGGTGCGGAACACCGTGCCTCCTGTGACTTGGCGTGGACGTCTTCTCCCTCCCCATCCTGCCTTGTTTCCGCTGGTGGGCAAGCCCGTGGGGTGCCTCGGAGCCATCTCGGGGGCGCCCGCATGGAAGGATGCCTCGCATGGACGTCACCCTCAAGACCAACCACGGCGACATCAACGTCACGCTGTTCCCCGACCACGCCCCGAAGACCGTCAAGAACTTCGTCGGACTGGCCAAGGGTGAGCAGGAGTACCGCGACGACGCCGGCCGCTCCAACCCCACGCCGTTCTTCGACGGCCTGATCTTTCACCGCATCATCCCCGGGTTCATGATCCAGGGCGGGTGCCCGCTGGGGCAGGGCTTCGGCGGCCCCGGCTACACCTTCGACGACGAGATCAGCCCCGACAAGGACTTCACCAAGCCCTACATGCTCGCCATGGCGAACGCCGGCCAGCGGATGGGCAAGGGCACCAACGGCTCGCAGTTCTTCATCACCGTCGGCGCCACCACCTGGCTCCAGGGCAAGCACACGATCTTCGGTGAGGTGGCCGACGGCCCGAGCCGCGAGGTCGTCGACAAGATCGCCGCCGTGCGCACCGGTGCGAACGACAAGCCGGTCGAGGACGTTGTCATCGAGTCGGTCGTCGTCAACGACTGACCCCAACCGTGCGGTTGTGTGCCTGAGCGCGGTCCCTGGACCGCGCTCAGGCACACGACTCGGAGAGAGCCCATGAGTGAGCAGCAGCAGGTGATCCCGGTGTGCCCGCGGCACCCCGACCGGGTCTCCTACGTGCGCTGCCAGCGCTGCGGCCGGCCGGTCTGCCCGGAGTGCCAGCGCCCGGCGGCGGTGGGCGTGCAGTGCGTCGACTGCGTCAAGGCCCAGGCCAAGACGATGCGCACCGCCCGCACCGTGTTCGGCGGCAACATCAACGACACCCCCACGGTGTCCTACGCGATCATCGCGATCTGCGTCGTCGTCTTCGTGCTGCAGACCGCCGACTCGGGGCTGAGCCGCGACATCTCGTTCGTGCCCTACCTCAGTGAGCACGAGCCGTGGCGGTTCCTCACCTCGGCCTTCGCGCACGCGTCGATCACGCACATCCTGTTCAACATGCTCGCCCTGTGGATGGTGGGTGCGCAGTACCTCGAGCGGCTGCTCGGCGGGGTCCGGTACGCCGCGGTCTACCTGGTCAGCGCGCTCGGCGGCTCGGCCTGCTACCTGCTGCTGTCACCGGCCGTCCCGTTCGAGCCGACCAACCCCAGCTCCTGGTACATCGGTGCCGTGGGCGCATCGGGCGCCGTGTTCGGGCTGTTCGGCGCGCTGCTCGTGCTGAACCGGCACCTCGGCCGGTCGTCGGCGGGCATGTGGGCCACCATCGGCATCAACGCGGTGATCGGCTTCGTGGTCCCCGGCATCGCGTGGCAGGCCCACCTCGGCGGGTTCGTCACCGGGGCTGCGGTGGCCGGCGTGATCGCGGCGACCTCGGCGCGCCAGCGGCGCAGGTGGCAGTGGCCGGGCGTGGCGCTGGTGCTGCTCGTCGTGGTCGCCGTCGCAGTGCTGAAGTATGCCGCGGCGGCGAGCAGCCTCCTCGCCTGACCTCTTTGCATGAGATAGCGACGGCGGCTTGGAGCGAGGGGCGGCGCTAACTCGCCTTTTGTATGAGATAGCGACGGCGGCTTGGAGCGAGGGGCGGCGCTAACTCGCCTTTTGCATGAGATAGCGACGGGGGGGGGGCTTGGACAGACGTTGGATTACACGCCTGTCATTTGTCCCCAGCTGTGGAGAAGCCTGTGGACAACTCCGTCCGGGGACAGGTGTCGGTCAGCGCCAGCGGGTGGTCATGGCGAAGCCGGCGAGCATCAGTCCGAACCCGACACCGAGGTTCCAGCGCCCGATCGCCTCGACCGGGAACCGCTGGCTGGTGATGTAGAAGACCACGATCCACAGGAGGCCGACGACCATGAGCGTCAGCATCACCGGCACGAACCAGGGCGGGTTGCCGACCTTGGCCTTCGCGGGCTTGCTCGGCGGGGTGTACGTGCGCTTGGCACGACCCTTGGACTCAGGCACGGAAACTCTCCTCGTGGCTCGGACGGTCTCATCACCGTCGCGACGTGTGGCATAGCGTAGTGCCATGGCGGACCAGCGGCTGACGTGGCTGACGCGCCGCCCCACCGCCTGGTCGGCCGTCGTGCCGCTGGTGGCCCTGGGTGCGGGCGTGCTGTTCGCCCTGAGCGCCGCGACCGCCCGCGGCACCGACCTGAGGTCCTCGGGCGGTGACCTGCCGGGCCTGATCCGCGACCAGACCCGCCAGAACTCGGTGCTCGCCTCGCGGGTTGCCCAGCTGCGTTCCGAGGTCGACCGGCTGTCGGCGCAGCAGGCCCCCGGTGACCTGCGGGTCACCCAGCTGACCACCGAGGCCGACCGGCTCAAGCTGGCGGCCGGCACCGGGGCGGTCTCCGGGCCGACCGTGCAGGTCACCCTCACCGACGCGCGTACCGTCCCCGACGTGCTGCCCGACGGCATCTCGGTCGACGACTACGTCGTGCACCAGCAGGACGTCCAGGCCGTCGTCAACGCGCTGTGGCAGGGCGGGGCCGAGGCGATGATGCTGATGGACCAGCGGGTGATCTCGACCAGCGCCGTGCGGTGCGTCGGCAACACCCTCATCTTGCAGGGCCGGGTCTACTCCCCGCCCTACGTCATCACCGCCATCGGCAACCAGTCCGCCCTGCGCGCGTCACTGGAACGCAGCCCGTCGGTCGCCATCTACAAGCAGTGGGTCGCCGCGGTCGGGGTCGGCTACGACGTGCAGTCCCGCCGCGAGCAGACCCTCCCGGCCTACGCCGGATCGATCAACCTCGAGAAGGCAAGGACCACCAAGTGAGGCTGGCGCGCTGGACCCTCGGCATCGTCGGCGACCTGCTGGTCACGGCCGGCCTGGTGCTGCTGCTCTTCGTCGGGTGGCAGCTGTGGTTCACCGACGTCACCGCCAACCGCGTCCAGGACGCGACGGTGTCGCGCCTGACCCGCGACTTCGCCAAGGGACCGGCCACGACCACGCCGGGCACCGAGAGCCCCAAGGCGGTGCCGTTCGGCTCCGCCTTCGCGATCGTGCGGATCCCGCGGTTCGGCGCCGACTACGCCCGCCCGGTGCTGGAGGGCACCACCCGCGACATCCTCCAGGACGGCATCGGCCACTACGACGGGTCGGTGCTGCCCGGCGCGGTCGGCAACTTCGCGGTCGCGGGCCACCGCACCACCTACGGCCGCCCGTTCCACGACATCGACCGGCTGCGCACCGGTGACCTGGTCGTGGTCGAGACCAGGACCGCATACAGCGTGTATGCCGTGAAGCGGCACGAGATCGTGGCGCCCACCGACGTGCAGGTGGTCGCGGCGGTGCCCGGCAAGCCCGGGGTGAAGCCGACCGAGCGCTGGATGACGATGACCGCGTGCCACCCGAAGTACAGCGCGGCGCAGCGCTACGTCGTGTTCGCTCAGCTGGTGAAGACCTACCCGCACGCCGACGGGCTGCCCGCCGGCACCCTGACCGTCCCCCCGAGCCCGCCCAAGAAGGCCTGACCATGATCTACTCCGCGATCTGGCGGGCGCTGCCCGGACCCCTCGTCGTGCGGGTGCTGCTGGCGCTGCTGCTCGCCGTGGCGGTGGTGGCCGTGCTGTTCGTGTGGGTCTTCCCGCGGATCGCGCCGCTGATGCCGTTCAACGACAACACCGTCGACCCGAGTGCGCTGGGCTCGTCGGTCCAGCACGTCAGGATGGTCCGATGACCCGGATCCTCGTCGTCGACAACTACGACAGCTTCGTCTTCACCATCGTCGGCTACCTCCAGCAGCTCGGTGCCGAGTGCGAGGTGGTGCGCAACGACGCGGTCGGCCCGGCCGACGGCGCCGAGTTCGACGGCGTCCTCGTGTCGCCCGGACCGGGCACGCCGCAGGAGGCGGGGGTCTCGATGGCGATGATCGAGGCGTGCGCCGAGCGGGCCCAGCCGATGCTCGGGGTCTGCCTCGGCCACCAGGCGCTGGGCGTCGTGGTCGGCGCCACCGTCGGTCGCGCGCCCGAGCTGCTGCACGGCAAGACCTCGCGGGTCGTGCACGACGACACCGGGGTGCTGGCCGGCCTGCCGTCGCCCTTCACGGCGACCCGCTACCACTCGCTGACCATCGACCCCACGACCGTGCCGGACGTGCTGGTCGCCAACGGCCACACCGAGTCGGGGATCATCATGGCCGCGCGGCACCGTGACCTGCCGTTGCACGGTGTGCAGTTCCACCCCGAGAGCGTGCTGACCGAGGGCGGGCACCGCATCCTCGCGAACTGGCTGGTCGTGTGCGGGCTCGACGACGCGGTGGCCCGTTCGGCCGGGCTGAGCCCGCTGGTCCGCGACGCCGAGGGCGTGGCGCGAGCCGTCGCCGCCGGCTGACCCACCCCCCGACGAACCCCGAGCGGGCGTCAGGGGGTCGTCGGCGGCGCGGTCGTCGTCGACGGCGGTGGCTCGGTCGTCGTGGTCGCGGTGGTCGGTGGCGTCGTCGGCGTCTGCGTGGGCGGCGGTGGCTGGGCGATGGTCAGCGTGATCGTCGAGCCGTCCTCGACCTTGGTCTTGGCCTTGATGCTCTGCTTGAGCACCGAGTTCTCCGGCTCGGTGCTGTCGATGTAGCTCGTCTTCACGCTCAGGCCCAGCTCGCCGAGGATGTCGGCGGCCTCGTTGCGGGTCTTGCCCACGACGTCGGGCACGGTCACCTTGCCGGACGACACGTTGAGGTTGACCGCCGAGCCGACCGCGACGTCCTCGCCCGCCCCGGGTGAGGTGGTGAACACCTTGCCCTTGTCGAGGCCGGTGTCGTCGACCTGCTTGATCGTGCCGACCTTGAGGTCGAGGTTGGCGAGCCGGGCGGTGGCCTCGTCCTGGGTGAAGCCCTTGAGGTCGGGCAGCTCGACGGTGTCAGGTCCGGAGGAGACGCTGATCCCGACCTTGCTGCCGCTGGCGACCTGCTCGTCGGCCCCCGGGTTCTGGTCGACGACGACGCCGATCTCCTTGGGGCTGGCGACCTGGGTGGCCTCGGGCACCAGCCCGGCCGCCCGGATCTTGGCCTCGGCGGCGGCCTGGGGCAGGTCGATCACGGTCGGCACGGCCACCTTGGGTGCGTCCGTGGGCGGCCGGTCGAGCAGGGCCTTGCCCGCGACCCCGAGCAGCACGAGGGCACCGAGCACCGCCAGCACGAGCAGGAAGTAGGCCAGCCCACGTCGCTTGCGCGGCTCGTCGTCGGGGTCGTGGCCGATCGCGGGCAGGGAGGCGGTGTTCGAGCCCACGGGCTCGGGCCGCTCGGCATACCCGCCCGTCGCGAACACGGTGGTGGCGGCTGCCGGCGTCGCCGCGGCCAGGGCCACGGTGGGGTCGGCGGCGCTGCCGGCGGTGCCGCGGGCGGCGTCGCTGATCGGCCGGCCGAGCCGGGCGGCCTGGAGGTCGGCGCGGAACGCCGTGGCGTCCTGGTAGCGGGCGTCACGGTCCTTGGCCAGCGCGTGCAGCACGACCGCGTCGAGGGCCGGGTCGACGGCGGGGTTGAGCGTCGACGGCCGCGGCGGCGGCTGGCCGACGTGCTGGTAGGCGATCGCGACCGGCGAGTCGGCCTGGAACGGCGGCCGCCCGGTGAGCAGCTCGAAGAGCAGGCACCCGGTGGAGTAGAGGTCGGAGCGGGCGTCGACGTGGTGCCCCTGCGCCTGCTCCGGCGACAGGTACTGGGCCGTGCCGATGACCGCCTGCGTCTGGGTCATGGTGGCGTTCGCGTCGGCGACCGCGCGGGCGATGCCGAAGTCCATCACCTTGATCTGGCCCTGCGGGCCGATCATCACGTTGGCCGGCTTGATGTCGCGGTGCACGATGCCCATGCGGTGGCTGTAGGCGAGGGCGTCGAGGATGCCCTCGGTGATGCGGGCCGCCTCGGCCGGGTCGAGGGGGGAGCTGGCGTTCAGCAGCTCGCGCAGGGTGCGGCCCTCGACGTACTCCATGACGATGTAGGGCACTGGCACCGAGGCGCCGCCCGACTCGATGGCGTGGTCCTCGCCCGAGTCGTACACGGCGACGATCGAGGCGTGGTTGAGCCCGGCCGCCGACTGGGCCTCGCGCCGGAACCGGTTGAGGAACTGGGTGTCGCGGGCCAGGTCGGAGCGCAGCATCTTGATCGCCACCGGCCGGGACAGCCGGGTGTCGTGGCCGAGGTGCACCTCGGCCATGCCACCTCGGCCGAGGAGCTCCCCGACCTCGTAGCGTCCCCCGAGCAGACGTGTCGACGTCACTTCTTCCTTCCCCCCTTGCCCGCGCCGGGCCCCTTCTTCTTGTGGGGCGCCGGAGCAGGCGAGGCCTTCGCTGGCTTGGTGGTGCTGGTGGGCACGCTGGTGGTCGCCTTGGCTGTCGTGGCGGTGGCGGTGGCGGTATGCGGTGTGGTCGCGACCGTCGTCGTCGCGGGAGTGGTGTCCTGCGGCGTGCTGGACGGGGTGTCGGCCTGGCTGCGACCGCCGAGCGCCATGGCGCTCACGACGGCGAGCATGACGACCAGCGCCGCGCACGCCGGGATCAGCCAGCCCGGACGCCGGGTGTCGTGCTCGGAGGTCGCGTCGTCCGACCCACCGGCGTCGGCCACCGCCGGCAGCACGGAGGTGGGCAGCGGCTGGTCCGGCGGGAGGTCGGCGGGCACACCGACGATGACCGGGGTGACGGCCGCCGCCGCGCCCTCGGACAGGTGCCACGGGATCCGGCCCGGGGCCAGGCGCAGCGCGTCGGCGAACTCGCCCGCGCTCTGCGGCCGCAGGCCGGGGTCCTTGGCCAGGGCCGCCATCACGGTCGTGCGCAGCGGGTCGTCGACCTCGTCGGACAGCTGCGGCGCGGGCTGGCTCACGTGGGCGAGGGCGGTGGCGACCATCGACTCCCCGGAGAACGGCCGTTGCCCGGTGAGCATCTCGTAGCCGACCACGGCCAGGGCGTAGACGTCGCTCAGCGGGCCGGCGGTCTCGCCCTTCGCCTGCTCGGGGGCGAGGTAGTGGGGCGTGCCGAGCACCTCGCCGGTCTGGGTCATCGACGCCTCGCCGAGGGCGCGCGCGATCCCGAAGTCGGTGAGCTTGGCGTAGCCGGCCTCGTCCACGACGATGTTGGCGGGCTTCACGTCGCGGTGCACGACCCCTGCGTCGTGCGCGGCCTGCAGGGCGAGCGCGATCTGGTGCAGGATCTCGGTGACCTCGGCCTGCGGCATCGGCGCCCGGTCCCGGATCAGCGTCGACAGCGGTTCCCCGGCCATCAGCTCCATGACGAGGAAGGCCTGGCCGTCCTGCTCACCGAAGTCGTGCACGGTGCCGACGTTGGGGTGGGTGAGCTGGCTGCCGAGCCGCGCCTCGGCCCGGAACCGCTCGACGAAGGCCCCGTCCTCGGCGCTGTCCGGGCGCAGCACCTTGACCGCGACGTCGCGCTGGAGGGTCTCGTCGTGGGCCCGCCACACCTCGCCCATGCCGCCGGTGGCGATCCGCTCGACCAGCCGGTAGCGGTCGGCGAGCCTGGTGTCGGCCTCGTAGGTCACTGGCCCAGCACCGCTTCCATCACGGCCTTGGCGATCGGGGCCGCCACCCGGCCACCGGCCGCCTCGTTGCCGGCGTTGCCGCCGTCCTCGACGACCACGGCGACGGCGACCTTCGGGTCGTTCGACGGGGCGAACCCGGTGAACCAGGCGTGCGGGGGCTTGCCCTTCTGGTGCTGGGCGGTGCCGGTCTTGCCGGCCACGTCGATGCCGCTGATCTGGGCGGCCCGGCCGGTGCCGCTCTTGACGACCGTCTCCATCATCCGGGTCAGGGCGGCGGCCGTGTCGGCCGAGACGGCCTGCGACAGCTGCTCTGGTTGCGGCTCGTCGATCACCTCGAGGTCGGAGGAGGTGACCTTCTTGACCAGGTGCGGTCGCATCACGACGCCGTTGTTGGCGATGGCGGCCGAGATCATCGCAACCTGCAGCGGCGTGACGCGCACGTCGTACTGGCCGATCGCCGACTGCGCGAGCTGTGGCTGGTTGAGCTCGGCCGGCACCGAGCTGGGCGTCACCGACATCGGCACCTGGAGGCGGTCGCCCATCCCGAACTTGGCGGCCTGGGCGCGGAAGTCGTCGGCCCCCACCTGCATGCCCAGCCAGCCGAAGGCGGTGTTGCACGAGATCTCGAGGGCGTGGGTCAGCGTGGTCCTGTTGTTGGCGCCGCAGGATCCCTTGAAGTCGTTCGGCAGGTCGTCGTCGGTCTGCGGCAGGTCGAGGACCGCCGGTCCGGGGATCGAGCTCTCCTCGGTGAACTTGCCCGACTCCAGGGCCGCCGCGGCCGTGACGACCTTGAAGGTCGAGCCGGGCGGGTAGAGGTTGCCGGCGATGGCGCGGTCGACCATCGGGCGCGTCGGGTCGGCGTTCAGCTGCTTCCAGGCCGCGACGACCTTGTCGGTGTCGTGGCTGCTGAGCCGGGAGGGGTCGTAGGCCGGGTGGCTGACGAGCGCGAGGATCTCGCCGGTCGTGGGGTCCAGGGCGACCACGGCACCGCGCTGGTCACCGAGTGCCTTGTCGGCGGCCGCCTGCGCCTTGGCGTTGATGGTGAGCTCGACGCTGGCGCCGGTCTGCTCCTTGCCGGTGAGGATGTCGGAGACGCGGCGGTAGAAGAGCTTGTCGGACGACCCCGACAGGAGGTCGTTCTCGGCGCCCTCGACGCCACCCCCGGCGCCGTAGGTGAAGGAGTAGTAGCCGGTGACGTGCGAGTAGAGCTCGCCCTGCGGGTAGGTGCGCAGCCACTTCAGCTCGTCCTTGGTGCCGGTCGACTTCGCGATCGGCTTGCCGCCGACCAGGATCTGCCCGCGCTCGCGCGCATAGTTGGCCAGCAGGGTGCGGCGGTTCTCGGGGCGGTCCTGGAGGGACTTGGCCTGGACGAACTGGATGTAGGTGGTCGACACCAGCAACGCCGTGAACAGCATCGCGACGAGGGTGGAGAGCCGGCGGATCGGGGAGTTCACCGGATCGCCACCACTTCGGTCTTGGCCTCACCGGCGGGATTCGGCCCGGTGCTCACCTCGGCCACCGGGCGGCGGGCGACGTCACTGATGCGCAGCAGCAGGGCCACCAGGGACCAGTTGGCGAGCAGGGACGACCCACCGTAGGAGAGGAACGGCATGGTCAGCCCGGTCAGCGGGATCACCCGCGTGACACCGCCGACGACGACGAAGCACTGCAGCGCCATCGAGAACGCCAGCCCGCTGGCCAGCAGCTTGCCGAACCCGTCGCGCACCCCGAGGGCGGTCCGCAGCCCGCGCTCCACCAGCAGCACGTAGAGCATCAGCAGCGCGAACAGCCCGATCAGCCCGAGCTCCTCGCCGAAGCTGGGGAAGATGAAGTCGGACTCGGCGAAGTAGGTGAGGTCGGGCCGTCCCCGACCCAGGCCGGTGCCGAGGAGGCCACCGGCCGCCATACCCATCAGGCCCTTGGCGACCTGGTCGGACTGGTCCGGCGCGAACGGGTCGAGCCACAGGTGCACGCGCGCCTGGACGTGCCCGAAGGCGAGGTAGGCGACGTAGGCGCCGCCGCAGAACAACGTCATGCCGATCGCGATCCAGGACGTGCGCTCGGTGGCGACGTAGAGCATCGACACGAACAGGCCGAAGAGCAGCAGCGACGAGCCGAGGTCCTTCTCGAAGACGAGGACCAGGAGGCTGAGCACCCACGCGACCATGATCGGGCCGAGGTCGCGCCCGCGGGGGAAGGTGAACCCGAGCACCTTGCGACCCGCGAGGGACAGCGCGTCACGGGTCTGCACGAGGTAGCCCGCGAAGAACACCGCCAGCACGATCTTGGCGACCTCACCGGGCTGGAAGGTGAACGGCCCCAGGCCGATCCAGATCCGCGACCCGTTGACGGTGCGCCCCATGCCGGGCAGCAGCGGCAGGATCAGCAGGCCGAACCCGACGATCGCCGCGGTGAAGGTGTAGCGGCGCAGCATCCGGTGGTCGCGCAGGAACCACAGCACCGCCGCTGCGATCAGCACGGCCAACGCGCTCCAGGTGAGCTGGCGCAGCGCCAGGCCCTCGCTGATGTCGCGGCCCTCGGCGATGTCGAGCCGGTGGATCATCACCAGCCCGAGGCCGTTGAGCAGGGTGACGATCGGGAGCAGCAGCGGGTCGGCGTAGGCGGCCTTCCAGCGCAGCAGCAGGTGGAAGGCCAGCGAGATGACCAGCAGACCCGTGCCGTGCGTGACCAGGCCGGGGGGGAAGGCCCCCGACACGGACAACCCGACGTTGACGTAGGCCAGCACCACGATCGCGACGGCGAGCAGCAGCAGCACCAGCTCGACGTTGCGGCGGGTGCGGGGGGCGACGCTGGAGACGGTCGTCATCGGGTGGTCGTCATCGGGTGGTCGTCGACGAAGGGGACGACGTCGTGGTCGGACTGGTCGCGCCGGTGGTGGTCGACGTGGTGGTCGACGGCGTCGTGGTGGGGATGCCGCCGGACCCGTCACAGCTGACCGGGGTGGCCGCGCAGCGCAGGGCCTCGGTGCGCAGCTGGCCCACCAGCGTCTCGGCGTCGCGGAGGGTGTCGGCCGAGACCCGGTCCTCGACCTTGCTGCGGTAGAAGTCGGGCAGGTCGTCGACCCGCACGTCGGACTCCGACTCGACGTGCGACAGCTTCACCGGGCCGAGGTCCTGGCTCACGCCCTGGAAGATCGCGACGTTGCCGTCGTGGGCGCCGACGAAGTACTGGCGCTGCGACCAGGTGTATGCGGCATAGGCCCCGCCGCCGAGGACGATCAGCACCACGGCGAGCACGGCCAGGCGGCGCAGCCAGCGGCCGGGACCCGAGGCCGGCCCCTCCTCGGCCAGCGTGACGTCCTCGGTCTCGTCGTCGTCGGCATCGCCGGCCGCCTCGCGCGACAGCGCGGCCGCCTTCGCCGCCGGGGTGACCGGGATCGGGCGGGTGCCCCGGCCCTTGGTGCGGGTGGCGGCGGCACCGACGATCTGCGGCTGGGTCGGCGGGGCATCGCCCTTGGTGAGGTCGACGACGTCACCGATCACGATGGTGACGTTGTCGGGGGCGCCCGCCTTGAGGGCCAGGTCGACCAGGCGGTCGGCGGTCGCGCCCGGCGGCTGCCCGGCCAGCACCATCTCGGCGATGGTGTCGCCCGCGACGTAGTCGGTGAGGCCGTCGGAGGCGATCAGGTAGCGGTCGCCGATCCGGGCCTCGCGCACCGTCACGTCGGGCTCGTCGTCGTGCTGCCCGGTGAGCACCCGGGTGACGAGGGAGCGCTGCGGGTGGCCGATCGCCTCGTCCTCGGTGATCCGGCCCTCGTCGACGAGGCTCTGGACGAACGAGTGGTCCTTGGTGATCTGGGTCAGCTTGCCGTCACGGGCGAGGAAGGCGCGGGAGTCGCCGATGTGGGCGAGCACGAGCTTGTTCTGGGAGCGCAGGATGGCGATCAGCGTGGTGCCCATGCCCTGCAGCCGCGGCTCGGCCTTGGCCATCTCGGCGAGCTCGTCGTTGGCGGCCGTGATCCGTTGCAGCAGAGCGGAGCTCGCCTCGCTGCTGCCCAGCGCCTCGCCGTCGAGGTCGACCAGCGCGCCGATCACCGTGGACGACGCGATGTCACCCCCGGCGTGCCCGCCCATGCCGTCGGCCATCGCGAGCAGGCGCGGCCCGGCATAGCCCGAGTCCTGGTTCTCCGAACGGACCATGCCGACGTCGGAGCGGGCGGCGTAGTGGAAGGCGATGGGCATCGTCGTGGTGCCTATCGCCGCAGCTCGATGACGGTCTTGCCGATCCGCAGGGTGCTGCCGGCCTCGACCCGCAACGGCCCGGTGAGCCGTTCGGTGCCGACGTAGGTGCCGTTGGTCGAGCCGAGGTCCTCGACGAACCAGGCTCCGTCGCGGTGGAAGATCCGCGCGTGCCGGCCGCTGGCGAAGTCGTCGTCGAGGACGAGCGCGCACTCGGGGTTGCGGCCGATCACGGTGCCGGCCTCACGCAGCGGGAGGCTGGTGCCGGTGAGGGCACCAGCGGTGACGACCAAGGTGCGGGGCGCCGTCGAGTGCGGTTGCCGCTTGGGGCGCTTCGGGGCGGGGGTCGCCGCGCCGCGGGCGGCCGGCTGGCGCGCCCCGGGTGCGGGCTTGCGGGGCGTGCGGCTCATGACCCGGGTGCCGTAGAGGTCGCCGCGGAGCACGCCGACGACGCTGAAGACGAAGATCCAGAGGAGGACGAGGAGCCCCAGGCGGATGATCGTGAGGGTGAGTTCACTCATGCGTGGGGATCACCGCCGCCCGGCGCGGTAGATGACGGAGGTGCGCCCCACCGTGATCCGGTCCCCGTCGGACAGGCGCTGACTCGTGATGCGCTCGCTGTTGACGAACGTGCCGTTCGTCGACCCCATGTCGCGGATGCTGGCCACGAGGTGGGGTCCGTCGTTGGTCACCCGGATCTCGCTGTGCCGCCTCGAGATCCCCGGGTCGTCGAGGATGATGTCGGCGGTGTCGTCACGGCCGAGCACGGTCATCGCGCCCATCAGCGGGTAGCGCTCGCCGTCGACGTCGAGCCAGGGCCGGTCGGCCGGGTTGACCCGCCGCGGGGGCGTCGGGGGTGCGACCGGTGCCTGCCGCTGGGTCGCCTCCAACCCGTCGTCGTCGGTATGCCGTGGGCTCGGGGCCGGCGCGGCCGCGGGCGGCGGGGTGGGGCTGGGGGCCGGCGCGGCGGCATACCCCTCGTCGCCCCGTCTCGGGGCGGTGCCGGGGCGGCGGGCGGTGGAGGTGCGCAGCCGGAAGACACCGGTCTCGAGGTCGTTCGCGCTGGCGAAGGTGACCTGGAGCGGGCCACCCGGCTGGTAGCGCTGCGACTCGGCGTGCTCCTGGGCCGCGGCGATCAGCTCGACCTCGAGCTCCTCGTCGTAACCACCGAGCCGGTCGTAGTCGGTGTCGGACAGCTCGACGGTGAACAGGTTGGGCACGATGGTGCGACCCTGGCCGAGGACGGCGGCGCGGTCGTCCATGGCCCGGCGGATCGCGGAGGCGATCTCGACCGGCTGCACCTCGGACTTGAACGCGCGCGCGAAGGCACCGTTGACGGCACGCTCGAGCCGCTGCTCGACCCGGTCGAACAGACCCATCGGTGCCACCTCCTCACGTGTTGCCCGCTGATGTCTGGTCCACGATCGTAACCGTCTGGCTCGGGCACGCTGGTCCCACGCGCCGCGCAAACCCAGCCCAGGGGCCGGTTTGGTGAATCCGGGGGGCGTCCGCCACAATTGGCCGGTCCCACGCGCGAGTGGCGGAACGGCAGACGCGCTGCGTTCAGGTCGCAGTGTCCGAAAGGGCGTGGGGGTTCAAATCCCCCCTCGCGCACCCAACGGTGATGGCCCCGACGAGATCCTCGTCGGGGCCATCGTCGTCCCGCGGGCCCGGGTGGCGGCTCGTGCCGTCAAAGCCGCAGGTCAGCGGGCTGCGCCGGACTGCGAGTGGCGCCCATCCGGCCTAGCCTGAGGGGAGCGGAGCTCTCCGCCGCACCCGTCAAGGAGGACGCCATGAGCAGCACGCCTGACCCGGCCCCCAGCTCTTCTGCCGCCACCGGAGCCGACGAGGCCCAGGCCACCAGCACCGCGGAGGCGGTCGAGGCCACCAGCACCGCGCAGGCCGTGGAACCCGACAGCACCGAACCTGACCGCACCGAACCCGACCGCTCCGAACCCGAGCAGGCGGACGTGCCCGACCGCGCCGAGCCCGCGCCGACGGACGAGGCCGCGTCGACGGACGAGGCCGCGCCGACGGACGAGGCCGCGCCTACGCCGTCCAGCCCTACGGACGACTCGAGCGACAAGGCCGGCGACGACTCGGCCGACCAGCACGACTCGGCCGACCAGCACGACTCCGACACCGACGACTCCGACACCGACGACACCGACGACTCCGACGGGTCGGAGGAGATGTCGGACGAGGACCGGCAGAAGTCGGCCGAGGAGTTCGCCGCCGAGCACGACCCGGCGAAGCACGACATCAGTGCGGGTGAGGAGTTCCGGCAGCCGGGCGACTGGACCGCCGAGGATGGCGGCCCCCAGGTCTTCGATGCCGACGGCAACCTCGTCTCCGACGCCGACTCGGGTTCTGACCGCTCCGGTTCTGACCACTCGGGTTCTGACGACTCGGGCTCCGACAGCCCGGGCTCCGAAGGCGACTCGGGCTCCGACGAAGACTCCGACGGCTCGGGCTCGGGTGACGGGCGGCGGGTCTCCGAGCTCGACGAGGTCAGGGACGGCGGCTACAGCGTCGGGTCGGCGGCGACGCTGCACGACGGCGCGATGCCGGTCGGCCACCCGGTGAAGGCGTGGGAGGACACCAAGACCTACGTCACCGAGGACCACGAGCACTACGCGGAGGCCGAGCCGCACGTCTGGTTCAGCGACGCGGACGCAGCGGAGCGGGCCGGATTCACCCCCGCCGACTGACCAACACCACTCCTGGTGCCTGGGTCACTGCCCCGTCTGGCGGGGCAGTGACCCAGTCGCGTCGGAACGACTTGCCGGTCCGCAGCAAGGGTCACGTCCGGCGGCGACGCTGGCGCTACACCCCTTCCGGACCGGCTGCCTCGGTGTCTGTGCGTCGACCGTGTGCGGTGTCGCTGCGTGACGTCACGGAACCGGAGTCCCGAGCGTCCCTGGATGTGAAGGACGACCCGTCGCCACTGCGGCGCCGGGGTGAGGAAGGCGCGGGGCCTACCGTGGTCGCCATGACGGGTGCCGAGGACGACGTGACCCGGGACGAGGCGGCCATCCATGCGGTGGGGGACGTGTTCTTCGCGGCGTTCGCCTCGGGGCGGGGTCAGGACCGGCGGTTCGACGCCCTTCGGTCCGTGGTGCTGCCCAGCGCCGTCATCACCCGCATCACCGGCCGCGGCTGGCGGATCGCGGCGGTCGCCTGGCACGACGACCCCCGCCGCGACCGCGCCCGGACGGACGCGTGATGCAGGTCCTCCGTCTCGGGTATGCCGCGGTGAAGGGCACCCGCCACCTCACCCGGGAGCGCGTGAGCCTCACGCCCGATGGCGTCGCGGGCGACCGGGCCTTCTGCCTCGTCGACCCGGCCACCGGACGGGTGCTCAAGACGGTCGAGAACCCCTCGCTGACCTCCATCGAGGCCCGCACCGATGACGACGGGACGCTGCGGCTGCGGTTCCCCGACGGCACCGAGATCAGGGGCCGGCTGGACGCCGAGGACGGCGAGCCGATCACGGCCGACGCCGAGTCGAGTCTCGACTACTGGGGCCGCGCGGTCACCGCCCGGCTGCTGGACGGTCCGCACGCAGCGGCGGTCACGGCATACCTCGGGCTGCCGGTGCGGCTCGCGGCCACGGACCCGGGCGACGTGGTCTGGGCCGGCGCTGTCTCGCTGGTCACCACGGGCGAGCTGGCCCGCCTCGGCGAGCGGCTGCGCGCGTCGGGCGGCACGGCGCCGGAGGCCCTCGACGAGCGGTTCCGCGCCACCATCACGCTCGACACGGACGCCGACCCCCTCCCCGGCACGCTCCTGCGGATCGGCAGCGCCACCGTCGAGGTCGGGCGCCGCATCGACCGCTGCGCCGTGGTCGACGTCGATCCCTCCACCGGTCGCCGCAGCGAACCCGTCCTGGCCCACCTCGAGCGCCACGACGGACTGCTCACCTTCGGCGTGGATGCCCGGGTCGTCGAGCCCGGCCGGATCGAGGTCGGCGACCTGGCGACGCCGGCGAACCCCCAGCACTAGGGTCAGGCCATGCAGTCCAGCACCTTCACCCTGGCCACCCCCGACGGCACCCAGCTGCACGTCAACCGGTGGCTCCCGGACGGCCCGGCCAAGGCGGTCGTCCAGGTCGCGCACGGCATGGCCGAGCATTCCGACCGCTACGCCCGGTTCGCGTTGCGCCTGACCGACGACGGGTATGCCGTGTACGCCAGCGACCACCGCGGCCACGGGTCCACGGCCCGCACCCCGCACGACGCCGGGTACTTCGCGGACGACAAGGGCTTCGACACGGTGGTCGACGACCTGCGCCTCGTCGGCGACCACGCCCGGCAGGAGAACCCGGGGCTCCCGTTCTTCCTCTTCGGCCACAGCATGGGCTCGTTCCTCAGCCGGTCCTACGCGACGCGGTTCGGTGCCGACCTCGACGGGCTGGTGCTCTCGGGCACTGCGGGCGACCCCGGTGCGCTGGGCAAGGTCGGCCTCGGTCTCGCCACCCTGCAGGCGCGGTTGCGGGGCCGCCGGCACATCAGCGGGCTGATGGACCAGCTCACCTTCGGACAGTACGGCGCGGCGTTCAAGCCGAACCGCACCAAGTTCGACTGGCTCTCCCGTGACGAGGCCGAGGTCGACAAGTACGTCGCCGACGAGCGGTGCGGCACCGTCTTCACCAGCGGGTTCTTCGCCGACCTGCTGGGCGGGCTCGGCACGATCAACACCGACGCCGCGGTCGCGAGGGTGCCCAAGGACCTGCCGGTGTTCCTGTTCTCCGGCGACCAGGACCCGGTCGGCGACAAGGGCAAGGGACCCACCGCGGTCGCCGACCAGTACCGACGCGCGGGTCTGGGGGACGTGACGCTCAGGCTCTGGCCGCAGGGTCGCCACGAGATGCTGAACGAGACCAACCGCGACGAGGTGATGGACTCGGTCGTCGAGTGGCTGGACGCGCACCTGGCACGTTCTTCTGCCTAGCGGATGTCGAGAACGGGCCGGCGGCTCCGTCCCCGGGGTGATGGCGGCCAGAATGGCCGGCACGGACCGAGGAGGAACCATGGCGAAGTACCTGCTGCTGAAGCACTACAACGGTGGACCCGAGCGCAGCCCCCAGGGCTGTGTCCCGATGGACCAGTGGACGCCGGAGGAGATCAACGACCACATCGGCTTCATGCGGCACGTGGCCGACACCTTCGCCGAGCGGGGCGAGTTCGTCAGCGCCGACGCCCTGTCTCCGGAGGGCACCTTCGTCCGGTTCGACGGTGAGGGCAGGGCGCCGGTGACCGACGGCCCGTTCGCCGAGACCAAGGACCTGATCGCCGGCTGGATGATCATCGACGTCGAGTCGCAGGAGCGCGCCCACGAGGCAGCGGCGTTCCTCAGCTCGGCGCCCGGTCCCGGCGGCATCCCACTCAACGAGTGGATCGAGGTCCGCCCGTTCATGTCCGAGCCGCCCACCGTCACCGAGTGAGCGGCACGCCGACGCCGGGCTCGACCGGGCCCGAGCTGGACGGCCTGCTCAAGCAGCTCGGCCCCCAGGTGCTCGGTGTCCTCGTCCGCCGCGGAGACGACTTCGCCGCGGCCGAGGATGCCGTGCAGGAGGCCCTGCTCGAGGCCTGGCGGCGCTGGCCGGACGACGGCCTGCCCGACCAGCCGAAGGGCTGGCTGGTGACCGTCGCCGCCCGCAAGTACCTCGACATCGTGCGCTCGGAGAGCGCCCGCAAGCGGCGCGAGGAACGCGTGCAGGACGAGCCCGAGCCGGGCGCGACCGAGCAGTCCGACGACACCCTGCTGCTGCTCTTCCTGTCCTGCCACCCCGCGCTCTCCCCCGCGTCGGCGGTGGCCCTGACGCTGCGTGCGGTCGGCGGCCTGACCACGCGGCAGGTCGCCGAGGCCTACCTCGTGCCCGAGGCGACGATGGCGCAGCGGATCAGCCGGGCCAAGCGGACCCTCTCGGGCGAACGGCTCACCACGCCGGGCGACCTGCGCACCGTGCTGCACGTGCTCTACCTGATCTTCAACGAGGGCTATGGCGGCGAGGTCGACCTGGCCGCCGAGGCGATCCGGCTGACCCGCCAGCTGGCGGCCGGCAGCGACGAGCCCGAGGTGGGTGGCCTGCTCGCCCTGATGCTGCTGCACCACGCGCGGCGCGCGAGCCGCCGCACCGCCACCGGGGAGCTGGTGCCGCTCGCCGAGCAGGACCGGTCGCTCTGGGACACCCGGCTCATCGCCGAGGGCGTCGACGTCCTGCAGCACGCACTGGCCCGCGACCGGCTCGGCGAGTACCAGGCCCAGGCCGCCGTCGCCGCCCTGCACGCAGACGCGCGCTCCGCCGAGGAGACCGACTGGACCCAGGTGCTCGAGTGGTACGACGAGCTCGCCCGGCTCACCGACAGCCCGGTCGTCGCCCTCAACCGTGCGGTCGCCGTCGGCGAGACCGACGGGCCGCTGGCCGGGCTGCGGGCCCTGGCCGAGGTCGACCCGGCAGTGCCCCGCCACGCCGCCGTCGCGGCATACCTGCACGAGCGTGCGGGTGACCGCGCCCGGGCCAGGGACCTGTATGCCGTGGCCGCGCGGGCGGCGACGAACGCGGCGGAGCGCGACCACCTCACCCGGCAGGCCGCGAGGCTCGCTGGCCCTGGCTCGGGGTGATATCGCGCGCCATTGCGTCCGCTCATACCCCGAACGACTGGCGGACCGACACGGACCCGGTCTGACAGACTCGGCGACATGGACACCGGCGACTTCCGCTCCGTCTATCGGCACGGCTTCGCGCGGCTCGCCGCCTGCACGGTCCCGGTGGCGGCCGCCGACCCGGCCCGCAACGCCGAGACGATCCTCGACCAGGTGCGGGCGCTGCACGCTGACGGCGTCGCGGTCGCGCTGTTCCCGGAGCTGAGCCTCTCGGGCTACGCGATCGACGACCTGTTCCTGCAGGACGTCCTGCTCGACGAGGTCGACCGCGCCGTCGTCACGCTGGCCGAGGCGACCGCCGACCTGCTGCCGGTGGTCGTGGTCGGAGCGCCGCTGCGCCGGGGCAACCGGCTGTTCAACTGTGCCGTGGTCATCCACGGCGGGCAGGTCCGCGGGGTGGTCCCCAAGTCGAACCTGCCCAACTACCGCGAGTTCTACGAGAAGCGGTGGTTCGCCAGCGGCGAGGACATGCGCGACCACCACCTCGCGCGACCGCACTGGCCGGGCGCGGACGAGGACGGCGAGATCCCGTTCGGGCCCGACCTGCTCTTCGAGGCAGCCGACGTCCCCGGCCTCACGGTCCATGTCGAGATCTGCGAGGACATGTGGGTGCCGATCCCTCCGAGTGCCTCGGCCGCGCTCGCCGGCGCGACGGTGCTGCTCAACCTGTCGGCCTCCCCGATCACGGTCGGGCGCGCGGAGGACCGGCACCTGCTCGCGCGCTCGGCGAGCTCGCGGTGCAATGCCGCCTACCTGTATGCCGCCGCGTCGGCCGGGGAGTCGACGACGGACCTCTCGTGGGACGGCATGACGATGGTCTACGAGCTGGGCACCCTGCTCGCCGAGACCGAGCGGTTCCCCGATGGCGCGCGTGCCTCGGTGGCCGACGTCGACCTCGACTGGCTGCGGCAGGAGCGGATGCGGCAGGGGTCCTTCGACGACAACCGGCACGGCGAGGGCATCGGTGACGACGGGCAGCGGTTCCGCACGGTCGTCCTCACCCTCGCCCCGCCGGCCGGTGACCTGGGGCTGCGCCGCAAGGTCGACCGCTTCCCGTTCGTGCCCGACGACGCGGACCGGCTCGCGCTGGACTGCTACGAGGCCTACAACATCCAGGTCTCCGGGCTCGAGCAGCGGCTCCGCGCCCTGACCACCGACACGTGGCAGCCCAAGGTCGTCATCGGTGTCAGCGGTGGGCTCGACTCGACGCACGCGCTGATCGTCGCGGCCAAGGCGATGGACCGGCTCGGTCGCCCGCGCACCGACATCGTCGGCTTCACCATGCCGGGCTTCGCCACGAGTGCGGGCACCAAGAGCAACGCGGTGCACCTGATGGAGTCGCTCGGGATCACCTGGGAGGAGCTCGACATCCGCCCCGCGGCGACCCAGATGCTCACGGACCTCGGGCACCCGTTCGGGCGAGGCGAGGAGGTCTACGACGTCACCTTCGAGAACGTCCAGGCCGGGTTGCGGACCGACTACCTCTTCCGCGCCGCCAACCAGCGCGGTGGCATCGTCCTCGGCACCGGTGACCTGTCCGAGCTCGCGCTGGGCTGGTGCACCTACGGCGTCGGCGACCAGATGTCGCACTACGGCGTCAACAGCGGTGTCCCCAAGACGTTGATGCAGCACCTGATCCGCTGGGTCGTGAGCAGTGGGCAGTTCGGCGACACCCACCGCGACGAAAGCCACAGCGGCGGCGACGTCAACGGCACGCTCACCGAGATCCTCGACCAGGAGATCAGCCCCGAGCTCGTCCCGGCCAAGGCCGGCGAGAAGCTGCAGTCCACCGAGGACAAGGTCGGGCCCTACGCGCTGCAGGACTTCACGCTCTACCACGTGCTCCGCCGCGGCTACCGCCCCAGCAAGATCGCCTTCCTCGCCCTGCACGCGTGGCAGGACGCCGGCGCTGGCGACTGGCCGGCCGGCTACCCCGAGAGCCGCCGCACGGCATACGACCTCGCCACCATCCGGCACTGGATGGAGGTCTTCGTGCAGCGTTTCTTCAGCAACCAGTTCAAGCGCTCCGCGCTGCCCAACGGCCCGAAGGTCGTGGCGGGTGGCTCGCTGTCGCCGCGTGGTGACTGGCGGATGCCCTCCGACGTCAGCGGGCGCGCCTGGCTCGAGGAGCTGCGCGCGATCGTCCCGGAGGGCTGACCGAGGCGGCCTCGTGCACCCGGCCTAGGACTGCTGCACCGCACGGTTGTCGGCGTCCGGTGCGACAGTGGATGGGTGGGGATCACCGTCGACGACGTGCGCCGGATCGCGGCGCCGTTGCCACGGGCCTACGAGGTGCTGGTCCGCGACCGGGTGAAGTGGCGGGTCGGCAGCATCGTGTGGCTGGCCTTCTCGCGCGACGAGACCGAGGTGGGCTTCGCGTTCCCGCGCGAGGAGCGGGTCGCCCTGGTCGAGGCGGAGCCCGACGTGTTCTTCATGCCGGGGCAGGTGGACCTGCGCTACCAGTGGGTCGAGGCGTGGACCGCGGCGATCGACCCCGACCGACTGCCCGAGCTGGTGCTCGACGCCTGGGCGATGGTGGTGCCGAAGTCGGTGTCCGCGCCCTATTTCGCCGCACTCGGCAACGAGCTGCGCTGACGCAGGCTCAGATCCGGCCGCTGACGATCCACTCGCAGGCGCGGTGGAAGGCGTCCCACGGGTCGGTGCCGAGGGTGGTCGGGAAGGCCTCGTGGTTGCGGCCCTGCGGGTCGAACAGCAGGGCGTGCCACGTCTCGCCGCGACCGGTGGCGGTCAGGGAGGCCCGGCGCAGCAGCGTGCAGGACGAGATCTCGACGCCCATCGCACCCGACGGGTGCAGGTCGCGCTTCACCGTGAACGCGTGGCCGAGGACGATGTCGGTGCACCGGGCGGCCTCGGCGGCCCGGGCGCGGGCCCGGTCGTAGCCGGCCTGGCGCGAGTTGCCCAGCGACAGGGCCAGCGCCGACCGCGCCGGGTTGAGGTCGGCCACGGTGGTGGCGCGTCGGGCGTCCTCGAGGGCCGCCTCCCGCTCCATCCAGGCGCGGGTGACGTCTGCCGCGAGCAGGTCGCGCGCCGTCGGTGACGCGTTCGCGACGTACCACGCGTTGTCGTAGAGCCGTTCGATGACCGTCATGGCGGACCCCCTTGCACGAGCCAGATGGCGAGTGGGAGACGGCCTGCGGTGGCGTTTCCCGGTAGTCACCATCGTCGGGCCGGATGTCCTACGTCACATCCAGCAGTGGAGGGCAGACGTTCTCCACCACCCGCACGAGAAAGACCGTGCGGATGCCGTGGTTTGGCCTCGGGAGACCGGCACGACCCCCGGCCGCGTGCCGGGATTTCTGGCCGGACGGTGGAGGTCGGGGCGGGGCGAAAGGGCCGGGTGGAGGGGGGTGGAGGGGTGGCGCCCGCGCACGGTGCGGCGCATAGTGGGAGGCGGAGGGAGCTGCCATGAGCCGCAAGAGCATGAGCCGCGAGAAGACGTACCTGCCCGAGCTCGTCCCCGTGCTGTCGGCCGGACGACACCGCAACCCGCGCAAGGGCGCCTGCTTCATGGAGATGGCGTCGTTCCTCGCAGGTGAGCGGTGGAGCGACCACCCGTCCTGCACGCACCCGCTGCTGGCGTCGCTCGCGCGGCTGGTCAACGACGCGCTCCCCGACGCCGACCGCAGCCGGCTGGTGACCCTGGTGCCCGACGTCGTGGGGCTGACCGGCACCGACCTCGACCTCGACCTGGCGATCGCCGCGCGGGCGGCGGCTGCCGCCCTGCCGGTCGCGCCGGCCGTGCGGCAGAACGTCCTCGCCGTCGGACTGCTCACCGCCCAGCGCGTCGCTGCGCAGCGGCCGGGGGTGCGCGACCTCGTCGACCAGCTGTGCGCGGATGCGTTCGCCACGGCACCGGACGCGCAGGTCTGGGCGCAGCGGTATGCCCGGGGCGCCGTCGTGAGCGAGCGCACCTACCGCCGTCAGACCGCCCCACACACCGTCGCGTATGCCGTCGAGGGCCTGGCCGTCGCGTGCGTCCCCGATGTCCCGGACCGCCTCGTCACCCTGCTCGAGCAGGTCGTGGCCGACGTCGCCGCGCGCACTGCGGTCGACCACGCGACCCCCCAGCGGGAGTCCGTCCCAGCGCTCGTCGACTGACCCCTAGTCGGGCCCAAGTGGGGCCCAAGCGGGTGGCTGCACCGTGTTCTCCACACCCCAGAACACGGACCAAGGAGTCACTCATGACCAGCCAGATCTCTCTCACCGCGCCCCGCGAGAAATCCCCGCGAGCGAAGTCCCCGCGAGCGCAGTCCCTGCGAGCGAAGTCCCCGCGAGCGGAGTCCCTGCGCGGGCTCGGCCCGGGCGCGGTCCACCTCCCCGGCGACGCCCGGTACGACGCGGCCCGCCTGCCGTGGAACGTCGCCCTCGACCAGCGCCCGGCCGCCGTCGCCCAGCCGCGGACCGTGGCCGAGGTGCAGCAGGTGGTCCGCGCGGTCGTCGCCGCCGACCTGCGCATCGCCCCCCAGAGCACCGGTCACAACGCCGGACCGCTCGTCGCCCAGGGCCTTGATGACGTGGTCGTGCTGCGCACCTCGGCGATGACCGGCGTCACCATCGACCCGGTCCGCCGGATCGCCCGCGTCGAGGGCGGGGCCCTCTGGCTGCACGCGACCGAGCCGGCCGGTGAGCACGGCCTCGCCGCGCTGCACGGCAGCTCGCCCGACGTCGGCATCGCCGGCTACTCGCTCGGTGGCGGCATCGGCTGGTACGCCCGTCGCCTCGGCCTGGCCACCAACAGCCTCACCGCGATCGAGCTCGTCACCGCCGACGGGGAGCACCTGCGGGCTGACGCCCACCGCAACGCCGAGCTGTTCTGGGCGCTGCGCGGAGGCGGAGGCAGCTTCGGCGTCGTGACGGCGCTGGAGTTCCGGCTCTACGCCATCGAGTCGGCCTACGCGGGCATGCTGATCTGGGACCGCGAGCTCGCCGAGCCGGTCCTGCGCCGCTGGGCCCAGTGGGCGCCCGGCGCTCCCGATGACGTGACGACGTCGTTCCGGATCCTCAACCTCCCTCCGGTGCCGGACGTCCCCGAGATGCTGCGGGGTCGTTCCGTCGTCGTCATCGACGGCGCCGTCCTCGGGTCGGACGACGCCGGGGCGGCCGTGATCGCGGACCTGCGCGCCCTGTCGCCCGAGATCGACACCTTCGGCCGGGTGCCGGCTCGGTCGCTCGTGCGCCTGCACATGGACCCGGAGGGGCCGACGCCCGTCGTCTCGGACTCCGCGATGCTCGCTGGCTTCCCCGACGAGGCCGTCGACGCGTTCCTGTCCGAGGTCGGCCCCGGCTCCTCGAGCTCGCTGCTGCTGGCCGAGCTGCGCCAGCTCGGCGGAGCACTGGGCCGCGAGCACGAGGGCGGCGGCGCGTTGAAGCAGCTGGATGGCGAGTTCGTGGCGTTCGCCGCGGCGATGGCGATGACCCCGGAGATGGGCGCCCAGGGCGAGCACGATGCGCACCGCCTCACCAAGGTGCTCTCGCCGTGGGCCAACGGTCGCAGCTACCTCAACTTCGCCGAGAACGCGACCGACCCGCGCACCGGTTATGACGAGCGGACCTGGTTGCAGCTCAAGGGAATCCGGTCGGCCATCGACCCGCACGGGGTGTTCGTGGGCAACCACCGGATCCCCCGCCTCGTCGAGAACGGCCGGGTCACCGACTGACCCACCCCCGGAGGCACCGGTATGCCGCGTGGTCACCACGCGGCATACCGGGCCGCCATGGTCCGGATCGTGCAAAAGGCTCTGTGACCAGCGCCGATCCGCCATTACTCTCTGCCGGGTGAGAGTGGGTGTCCTCGGAGCCGTGCAGGCGACCCTGGGCGACGGACCCGTCGACCTGGGCACACGCAAGCAGCGTGCGCTCGTCGCTGCCCTCGCGATGAACCACGGCCGCCCCGTCTCGGTCGACGCGCTCGTCGACCTGCTCTGGCCGGACGGCGCACCTCCCGGGGTCAACGGCACGCTGCAGGCGTATGTCGCCGGGTTGCGGCGCTCCCTCGAGCCGGACCGCGCGGCGCGGGCCCCGTCGACCGTGCTGGTCACCGTCGCCCCCGGGTACGCCCTGCGGGTGGAGGACGACGCGCTGGACGCGGCCCGGTTCGACCGGGCCGTCAGCCGGGCGCACCGCCGGATCGGCCAGCTGTCCGGGCTGCACGAGCCGAGCGGGCTCTCCGTCGAGGAGCTCGCTGCCGTGGTGGCCGAGCTCGACGAGGCGCTGGCGCTCTGGCGCGGCACCCCCTACCTCGAGCTCGAGGACGCGCCTTCGGCCGTGGCCGAGCGGGCCCGGCTCGAGGAGCTGCGCGTCGTGGCGCTCGAGGACCGCGCGGTCGCCGCCCTCGAGCTGGGCGAGCACGCCACCGTGGCGGGCGAGCTCGAGTCGCTCACCACGGCCTACCCCTTGCGCGAGCGGCTGTGGGGCCTGCGCGCTCTCGCGCTCACCCGCGCCGGCCGGCAGGCCGAGGCGCTCGATGCCCTGCGGGAAGTGCGCGAGGTGCTCGCCGACGAGCTCGGCCTCGAGCCGGGGCTGGAGCTGCGCGACCTCCAGTCGGCAGTGCTGCGCCAGGACCCGGTGCTCGACTGGCAGCCGGCAACCAGCACGGCGGCACTGCCTGCCGACCACCCGCCGGCCGAGCGCATCCGGTCCGACCACCCGTCGGCCGACGTCGACCGGGCCGGCCCGGAGCCGACGCGTGCGGGCAGCAGCTCGCGCATCCAGTCGTTCGTGCCCACCCTGCCGCCGTGGCCGTTGGTCGGTCGGGCCGACCAGCTGGCTGACCTGGTCGGCGCGCTCGAGCAGGCCGAGTCGGGTTCGGTCGCCCTTGCTGCCCTGGTCGGCGAGCCCGGCATCGGCAAGAGCCGGCTCGCCGGCGAGCTCGCCAAGGTCGCGGGCGACCGCGGTGCCACCGTGCTGCTCGGCCGGTGCTCGCAGGACGACGGCGCCCCGCCGCTGTGGCCGTGGCAGCAGGTGCTTCGCTCGCTCGGCCGCGAGCTGCCCACCGAGAGCGACGTCGACGAGGACGGTGGTGGCCGGTTCCGCACCTGGGAGGCGATCGCCGGCGCGGTGGCCGAGGCGGCGTCCGAGCGGACCATCGTGGTGCTGCTCGACGACCTGCACTGGGCCGACGTCGCGTCGTTGCGGGTGCTGCGACTGCTTGGCGAGACGGTCCAGCAGGCCCGGCTGCTCGTCGTCGGCACCTGGCGCAGCCACCCCGAGCCGACCGACGCCCTGCTCGACGCCGTCGAGACGTTCGCGCGCCGGCACGCCGTGCGGCTCGACCTGCACGGCCTCAGCGCCGACGAGGCCTCCCGCGTGGTCGAGGCGGTCAGCGAGTCCACGCCGTCAGGCGGCGAGGCGGCGGCCCTGCGCGACCGCACCGACGGCAACCCGTTCTTCCTGGTCGAGTACGCCCGACTGGCCCGCGAGGGCGGCGACCTGTCCGGTCTCCTCGCCGAGGCCCACCCGCCGTCGGCCGTGCACGACGTCCTGGCCCGCCGCCTGCAGCGCCTCCCCGAGGAGTCGGTGGCGACGCTGCGCTGGGCCGCGCTGCTCGGCCGCCAGTTCGACCTGGCCACCCTCGCCGACGTCTCCCGGCTCGACGAGGACGCGCTGCTCGACCACCTCGACCCCGCGCTGGCCGCCGGGCTGGTGCGTGACGACGGCATCGGCCGGTTCCTCTTCGGGCACGCCCTCGTGCGCGACACCATCTATGCCGCCATCCCCGCCACCCGCCGAGCCAGGGCGCACGCCCGCGTGGCCGAGGCGGTCTCTGGAGCCACGGGGCGCGAGCACGAGGTGGCCCGGCACTGGCTCGCGGCCGGCCCCGCCCACGCCGCCCGGGCCTGGCTGGCCTGCGTGCGGGCCGCCACCGTGGCCCGCCGGCTGCACGCCTACGAGGAGTCGGCCGACCTGCTGCGCTCGGCCCTCGACGCCCTGCCGGGCGACCCCGACGCGACCCTCGGCGAGCGCTACGACGTGCTGATGGACCTTGCCGACGCGCAGCGCTGGTCAGGCGACTGGGAGGGTCTGGTCGGCACCGCCGAGGAGGCGGTCCGGGTCGCCGACGAGATCGGCGACGTCGAGCTGCTGGGGCGGGCGGCCACCGCCACCTCCGTGGGTGCGTTGTGGCAGTCCGGCCCGCACGGCACCGTGAACGCGGTCGTCGTCGACGCCCTGCGCCGAGTGCTCGGCGAGCTGCCGGCGACCGACGGTGCGCTGCGCTGCCGCGTGATGCTCGCGCTGGCTCTCGAGATCTACTACGGCTCCACCTTCGCGGAGCGCTCGGCCCTAGTCGAAGAGGGCCTCGCGATGGCACGCCGGCTCGGTGACGACGCGCTGCTGCTCGACGCCTGCCAGCTGGCCTACGTCGCCCTGTGGCACCGGTCGACCGCCTCGCTGCGGCGTGACCTCGCCACCGAGGGGATGGAGCTCGCGCACCGGCTGGGCGACCAGCGCGCCTACGTCGTCACCACGACCTTGCGCGCGGTCGTGGCCGGGGAGCTCGGGCTCGTGGACGAGATGTGGGAGCACACCGTGGTCGCCCGCGACTGGGCCCAGCGGCTGCGGCTGCCCTACGGGCTGATCGTGCTCGACAGCCTGGAGCTCCCGTGGCTGGCGATGGCCGGCCGGTTCGACGAGTGCGAGCTGCGGATGGCGGACATCGTGCGGCTCGACCAGGAGATGGCCCTCGGCCAGACCGAGGACGCGACTGCAGGAGCGCTGATGTCGTTGCGCCTGTGGCAGGGGCGGTCGCATGAGGTCGCCCCGATGCTCGAGCAGTTCGCCGAGCACAGCGTGCTCCCGGTGGCCTCGACCATGCTCGTCTTCTGGATCCGCGGCGGCGAGGTCGAGCGCGCGCGGGAGTATGCCGCGACCCACACCGTCCGCCTCGACGACGACGACTGGTTCTCCGTGCTCAACTGGGGCCTGGCAGCCGAGGCTGGGCTGGTCCTCGACGACCACGCCATGGCGTCCGCCGCCTATGACCGGCTGGCGCCCTTCGCCGGCACCTCCTGCTGTGCCGGCTCGGGCAACGCGATAGGCCCGGTCGACGCGTTCCTCGCCCTCGCGGCCGCGGCCGTCGGGGAGCGCGAGCTGGCGGCGACCCATGCGGACCGGGCGCTGGAGCTGTGCGAGGAGTGGCGGATCCCGCTGGCCGCGCAGTGGCTGCGCGACCTGCGGACCCGCCACTCCTTCTGACCCGACCCCGCGCCCCGGTCCCTGCCCCGCAAAACGGCAGTTGCGCGCCATACCGCCCAGTAGTTGCCGGGCGGAACGCGACGCAACTGCCGTTTTGCGAGGGGCGGCCGGGCGTCAGTCGCGGTCGAGGTAGCGGAACGCCAGGCGCTCGCGACGCTCGAAGCCGCGCCGGGTCAGCAACCACAGGAGGTGGTTGGGCCGACCGGTCTTGGCGAAGACCTGGCGACGCAGCGGACCCGGTACGTCGTGCGCGGCCCAGGGCACGATGGCGAGCACCCGGGAGAACGGCACGTCCTTGCGGAAGTGCTCCACCTCGACCTGCTCCCACTCCTCGTTCGTCAGCACCCGCTGGATGATCGCGATCGCCTCGGTCTCCTCGTGGCGCAGGTGCCGGCCGAGGCTCTCCCGTGCGGCACTGAGCCGCACGGCGAGCGCCGCGCGCGCGTCCTCGTCGGCGTGGTGCGCGAGCCGCTCGAACCCCGCCGCGCAGGCGGTCAGGATCGGGTCGATCTCGGCGTGCTCGGCCTCCATCGCCACGAGCACCGCCCGCTCCGCCTCGTCGGCCCGCTCGAGGAGGGTCGGCCAGAGACCGGCGTCCTCGCCCGAGTGGTGGTGGTGCAGCACCTCCGCGAACAGCTCCCAGCGCGCGGCGAGCGCCCGCCAGGTGGTGCGGTCCTCGGGGGGTGTCGCGGAGGCGGCCGCCGCGAAGGCGGTGAGGTCACGACGGAAGCCGTGGTGCATCACGTACATCATCATCATGTCGACCGGACCCGGGTGGGCGGCGGTCTGGCCCGGGAAGCTGAGCTGCTCCGGCCAGGCCGCGACGGCGTGCGACGCGGCGTTGGTCTGGGTGGTGGTCATGGTGGACTGCCTTTCAGGTCAATGGTTTTCGTGAGTGATGGGTATGCCGGTGGGTTCAGTGCGTCTCGACGGTGTCGAGCTCGCGCTCCCAGAGGTCCTCGTCCTCGGACGGGGTGGAGACGGCAGCAGGCGCGTCGTCCTCCACCTCGGCACGCACGTGCGGGAGGACGCGGTCGAGCCAGCGCGGCACCCACCAGTTCCAGTCGCCGAGCAGCGACATGGTGGCCGGGACCAGGACCATGCGGACCACGGTCGCGTCGAGCAGGATGGCCACGGCCATGCCGACCCCGAGCTGCTTGACCACGACGTCGACCTCGCTGGCGAACCCGAGGAAGACCGCGACCATGATCGCCGCCGCGCTCGAGATCACCCGGCCGGTGGCGGACAGGCCGCGCACCACGCTGCCGTGCGAGTCGCCGGTGCGCGCCCAGTCCTCGCGGATGCGGGAGAGGAGGAACACCTCGTAGTCCATCGAGAGACCGAACAGGATGGCGAACATCAGGATCGGCACCCAGCTCGAGACGGCCAGCGGGTGGTCGAGCCCGAGCAGGTCGGTCGCCCAACCCCACTGGAACACCGCGGTGAGCACGCCGTAGGCGGCACCGATGCTCAGCAGGTTCATCACCGCGGCCTTGACCGGGATGACGACCGACCGGAACACCATGGCCAGCAGCAGCACCGAGACGGCGACCACGAAGGCGATGACGATCCACAACCGGCCGGCCAGCATCTCGGCGATGTCGGCGAAGAACGCCGTCCCACCGGTGAGCTCGGCGCCGGCCGGCAGGTCGGCCCGCAGGTCGCGGACCAGGGCCGGGGTGCGCTCGTCGGTCGGCCCGAAGGCCGGGATCGCGTCGAACACGGTGATGGCCGAGTCGGGTGAGGTGACCGCGGGGGTGACGTCGACGATGTCGGTCCGTGCCTCCAAGGTCCGGGTCAGGGCCGCCACCGCGGCGTCGTCGAGCCGCGAGCGGTCCACCACGACCGTGAGCGGGCCGTTGCTGCCGGCGCCGTACTCGGCGCTGACCAGGTCGTAGGCCCGACGGGTCGTGACCTGCGTCGACTGGCTGCTCGGGTCCTGCGGCCAGGTGCGCATGTCGAGCGCGGGGACCGCGAGGGTGAGCATGACGATCGCGGCCGACATCGCCCACAGGAGCGGGCGCTTGGCGACCTTGGCCGCCCAGCGCGCCGTGAGCGGCACCCGAGCAGCCTTCGAGCCCGCAGCGGCAGCGGTCCCGGCAGGATCGCGCCGCACGGCTCGCGGCAGCAGCCGGCGACCGGCGAACCGGCACAGCACCGGCACCAGGGTCAGCGAGGCGGCCATCACGCTCAGCACCGCGATGCCGGTCGCGAACCCGAAGGAGCTGTAGACGGGGAGCCCGGCGAGGCGCAGACCCATCAGCGAGACGAGCACGGTGCTGGCCGCGAAGACGACGGACCGTCCGGCTGTGGCCGCGGCGCGACCGGCGGACTCGGTGACGCTGAAGCCTTGGGCGAGGTACTCGGCGTGCCGGGTGACGAGCAGCAGCGCGTAGTCGATGCCGACGCCGAGGCCCACCATGGTGGCGACCATCGGGGCGGCGGTGCTGACGTCGGTGGCGGCGGCGAGCAGGGTGATGCCGGCGCTGCCGACCCCGAGGCCGACCAGCGCGGTGCCGATCGGCAGGCCCGCACTGACCACGGAGCCGAAGGCGAACACGAGGATGACCAGGGCGGCGACGATGCCGATCAGCTCACCGCGCCCTTCCATGGGGGCGGCCGCGCTCTCGGGCAGCTCGCCACCGAGCTCGACCTGGAGGCCACCGGCCTTCAGGGGGGCCACGGCCTGCTCGAGCGGGTCGAGCTTGCCCATCAGGTCGGGGTCGGTGACCGGGGCGTCGTAGCTGACGTTGACGACCGCCGTGTCGCCGTCGGCCGACCGCTGGGCCGGGAAGACCTGCACCACGTGGGGCATGGACTGCAGCCGGGTGGCCAGTTCGGTCAGCGCGGCGTCGCTGGGCCGGCCGCCGGTGCGGTCGTGCACGACGACGCGGGCGGCGGTGTTGCCGGCGCCGGGCAGGTGGGCGCGCAGCTGGTCGATGCCGACCTGCGAGCGGGCGCCCGGGACGTTGTAGTCGTCCTGCGGGGTACCGCCCTTCGTGGCGGCCAGACCCGCGACGAGGAGGGCGAGGACGGCCCAGGCGGCCAGGGTGCGCCACGGGTGGGCGGCGGCACCGGAGCCGAGCCGGTAGAGGCTGAGTCCGTGGAAGCGGGATCGGCGTGGGGTGGGCCGGTCGAGGTGGGCAGGCATGGTGTGGTCCTTCGAGTGGTGCGGAGGTGAACTGGTCGGGACCAGAGTCGACTCACCTGCTTGTGCGCCACTTGGGACTGACTTGGGGTCGCGCCTGCGAGGTCCCTAGAGCTCGACCTCCACCCGCAGCGCGCTGTGGTCGGAGGCGACCGACGGCAGCACCTGTGCCGAGACCGCCCGCACTCCCCCGCCGACCCAGACGTAGTCGATCCGCCGCGGCGGCAGCTCCGCGGCGAAGGTGTGCCCCTCCCCCTCCCCGACCAGCGCCCAGGCGTCGTCGAGCCGGCTGGCGAGGCAGGCGTGTGCCGGTGCGCCGGGCGTGGTGTTCAGGTCGCCGAGCAGCACGGTCGGGCGGTCGTCGAGGGCGGCCACGACCGCCTCGGCCTGCCGGGTGCGCTCGGTCTCGCTGTCGTGCTGCAGGTGCGTCCCGAGCACCCGGAGCGCCCCGTCCCCGACGACCACGGTGGCATCGAGCAGCCCGCGCTGCTCGCTCCCCTCGAAGCACGGCAGCAGGGTGTTCTGCGACGACGCGAACGGCAGCCGGCTGAGCAGGGCGGTGCCGTACTGGGCCCGGGGGGCCCCGGGGTGGGCAGGCTCCGCGTCGAGGTTCGCGGCATACGCGAGGTGCATGCCGAGCCGCTCGGCGAGGAAGCCGGGCTGGTCCTCGAACCCGCTCTGCTCGCGGCGGTGCCGGTCCACCTCCTGGAGCCCCACCACGTCGGCACCACTGGCGCCGATGACGTCGGCGACCCGGCCGAGGTCGAGCACGCCGTCGAGCCCGACACCGCTGTGGATGTTGTAGCTGAGCAGGGTCAGGCGCATGGCGTCCCTTCAGTGGGTGGGCCGGCGGAGCAACGGCGGGAGGTATGCCGCGCCGGGGGCGTCGTCGGTGGCAGCCGCCTTGTCGGCGGGGTTGGAGATGCCGCACTGCTTGAGCGACAGGCAGCCGCACCCGATGCACGAGTCGAGCTTGTCGCGCAGCGCCTCGAGGGCCGCGACCTGCTCGTCGAGCCGGGTGCGCCAGTGCGCCGAGATGCGGTGCCAGTCGGACTTGGTGGGCGTGCGACCGGAGGGCAGCCCGGCCAGCTCGGTGCGGACCTCCTCGAGGCTGAGCCCCACGTTGCTGGCCGCCCGGATGAAGGCCAGCCGCCGCAGCACGCTGCGCTGGTAGCGGCGTTGCCCGCCCGCGGTGCGCGAGGCCTCGACCAGCCTCTCGCGCTCGTAGTAGCGCAGCGCCGAGGGTGCGAACCCGCTGCGGGCCGCCACCTCCGACACGGTGAGCAGGTCGGTGGTCTCCACGCACATCCCTCCTTCAACCTCGCTTCACCTTTGGCCTCCACCATGGTCCGAGGCCGAGGACTACGCAAGCGAGCGGACGCAGCCACGCCCCCACCGGCCTAGCATCGGGGCATGACCCTCGGTGACCTGCTCGTCGACTCGTTCGAACGGATCCGTGACGGCGCGAGCGCGGCCGTCGACGGCCTCACCCCCGACCAGCTGGCCCAGCGACCATCGGAGCGGGCCAACTCGATCGGCTGGCTGGTCTGGCACCTCGCGCGGGTGCAGGACGACCACATCGCCGACGTCGCCGACCGCGAACAGGTGTGGACGAGTGACGGCTGGCACGAGCGGTTCGGGCTGCCGTTCCCCGCCGAGGACACCGGCTACGGCCACACGAGCGACGACGTGGCCAAGGTCCGGGTCGGAGCCGACGACCTGAAGGGCTACCTGGCAGCGGTGCACGCGGCCACGGCCGAGTTCGTCGGCCCGCTCACACCGGACGACCTCAACCGCGTCGTCGACGAGCGCTGGGACCCCCCGGTCACGCTGGGCGTGCGGCTGGTCAGCATCGTCAACGACGACGACCAGCACGTCGGCCAGGCCGCCTTCGTCCGGGGCCTGATCACCTAGAGCTCAGCGGTAGCGGCGGGCCAGGTCCAACGCCCGTCGCGGGTAGTCCGACCCGAACAGCACGGCGTGCACCAGCAGCGGGTGCAGCTGGTGCAGCGCGACCCGTTCCGGCCACTGCCCGTCCAGCCGGTGCTGACCCAGATAGCCCCCGACGACGAAGTCCCAGTGCGGACACCCGAACAGCGCCAGCATCGCGAGGTCGGTCTCGCGGTGACCGCCGTGCGCCGCCGGGTCGATCAGCACAGCACCGCCAGGCGTCCAGGCGATGTTGCCCGACCAGAGGTCGCCGTGGATCCGGGCCGGCGCCGACCCGTCGTCGAACTCCCCGTCCTGCAGGCGCCGCGCCACCCGCTCGAACACGACCCGGTCCGAGCGGTGGAACAGGCCGAGGTCGACCGCTGCCGCCAGCATCGGCAGGATCCGCTGCTCGGCGAAGAACGAGCCCCACGACTCCTCGGGGGTGAGCCCGAGCGGCAGCAGCTGGGTGGCCGGGCCGAGGAACCCGTCGCCCTCCCACCCCGCCGGCGGGCTGCCGAAGGCCGGCGCCCCGGCGTCGTGGGTGCGGGCGAGGGCCGCCCCGAACGCCTCGGCCATCGCGGGGTCCGGGTTCGCGAACGAGAGCTTCACGAGGTCGAGGTGCTGCTCGGCCACCTCGAGCACCTCGACGACCGCCGCCCCGCCGGGCGCGTCGGCCAGCCACGCGAGCCCGGCCGCCTCCCAGCGGAAGTAGCCCTCGGGGGCCGAGCGGCTGCCCTTGCGGAACACGGTCGATGACGGCTGCTCACCCACGAACAGCCCTCCGCCGCAGCCGCACACCTGCCATCCCGACATCTAACCGCGTGGGTCCCGGGAGCCGCCTGCGCGGCATACCGGAACTTTGCCAAGCCCAGCCGCAGGCCTTACCGCACGTTCGCCCGGTGTATGCCGCGGGGCTGGCACGGTGCCTTGCATGCAGCTCACGATCCGGGTGCGTCCCCGTCTGGCGGCCATCGCCGCCCTCCTGCTCGTCGCGTTCGTCGCCACCACCGCGCGCAGCGCGTGGGCGGCCAGCCCCCTGACGGTGGCGCAGGCGATCGCCCAGCAGGACGGGTCGAGCCAGTCGGTGACCGGCTACATCGTCGGCGAGCCGGTCGCGACCAGCACGGTCAACCGGTCGGGTTTCACCGGCGACCTGGCCATCGCGCTCGCGGACAGCGCCTCCCAGACGAGCACCTCGCAGATGCTCTACGTGCAGCTGACCACCCAATGGCGGTCGGCGTGGGGCCTGAAGACCAACCCGTCGAAGCTCGGCACCAAGGTGACCGTCACCGGCCAGCTGACCGCCTACTTCGCGCACGCCGGCCAGAAGTCGCCGACCGCGATCACCGGCGGGACCCCGGACCCCGACCCGACGACCACGACGCCTCCGCCGACCTCCACCACCAGCTCGCCGACGGACACGTACTACGCCAGCGCGCTCGGCAAGTCGGGCTCGGCGCTGCGCAGCTCGTTGCACGCCATCATCAGGAACCAGACCGTGCTGACCTACGACCAGGTGTGGACGGCGCTGAAGGACACCGACCAGGACCCGAACAACAGCAACAACGTCATCGAGATCTACTCGGGTCGCTCGATCGCCAAGAGCGACAACGGTGGCGGGGTCGACCAGTGGAACCGCGAGCACGTCTGGGCCAAGAGCCACGGCGACTTCGGCACCGCGAACGGTCCGGGCACCGACGTGCACCACCTGCGTCCCGAGGACGTCACCGTCAACAGCGACCGCGGCAACCTCGACTTCGACAACGGCGGTTCCGCGGTCAACCAGTGCTCGGACTGCTGGCGCGACGGCGACTCGTTCGAGCCGCGGGACGCCGTCAAGGGTGACGTCGCCCGGATGATCTTCTACATGGCGATCCGCTACGAGGGCGACGACGGCTGGCCGAACCTCGAGCCGAACGAGTCGGTCGGCAACGGCACCGCCCCCAACATCGGCAAGCTCTCGGTGCTCAAGGCGTGGAGCGCAGGCGACCCGCCGGACGCCTTCGAGAAGCGGCGGAACCAGGTCATCTACGACACCTGGCAGCACAACCGGAACCCGTTCGTCGACCACCCGGAGTGGGTCTCCTCGATCTGGCCGTAGGTGTCGCCCCGGGCAGTCCTGTCGAAGCCCTGTCGACCCCCGAACTGCCGGTATACCGTTTGATTCGTGAGCATCGATACGACCGGTGACGACGTCCGTGAGGCTGAGTCGCTGCACGAGGACGCCGGTCAGCGTGGACTGGCGTCGGCCCAGCGCCTGATGGAGGACTTGGCCGGCACGCTCGAGGGCCTCGACGACCTGTCCCCCTACCTGGAGCGCCTGGTCCAGTCGGTCAACGCGAACATCGACGGCTGCGACTCCGTCGGCGTCACGGTCGTGATGGAGGACCGCCCCAGGACCGCCGCCTACACCACCGCCGGGACGCTCGAGATCGACGCGGTGCAGTATGCCGTCGGCGACGGCCCGTGCCTCGACGCCTTCCGCAACGGCCGGGAGAACCTCGTCGACCTCGTCGGTGGCGAGGAGCGGTGGCCCGCCTTCATCAAGGGCTGTGACCCGGGCGAGGTGCAGACCTTGCTGGCACTGCCGCTGGAGTCCGGCGGTCGTCGCTACGGTGCGCTCAACCTCTATGGCCACGCGCGGAACGCCTTTGACCACACCGATCTCACCCTGGTGCGGATGGCGGCCCAGCGTGCTGCCGACGCCCTGGCCGCTGCCGTCTCGGTCGCGGGGGCCCGCGAGGTGGCCGGTCAGATGGAGCAGGCGATGGCCAGCCGGGCCGTGATCGAGCAGGCCAAGGGACTGCTCATCGGACGGCACGGGATCGACGAGATGGTGGCCTTCGAGCTGCTGCGTCGGCAGTCCCAGGAGCAGAACCTCAAGCTGCGGGTGCTGGCCGCACAGCTGGTCGCCGAGGCCCGATCCTCCCGTTCGGAGGCAATGTGAGCTAGTCTCCCAACCACCTGAAGCAACCGGGTCGGCCAGCTGGCCAACCGGTTGCTTTTTTTGTGCCCAGGAGAGTACGACATGAGCCAAGCCCCCCACGGGTGCCGCTGCGGCATCGCTGGCTGGCGCACCCCGACCCAGTCCGGCCTCGGCGCCCGCTGCACCCACGAGCCCGCCGCGGTGCACCGCAGCCGGGCCGACCTGCGCCGGCTGATCCAGCCGCACGGGCGGCTCGTCAGCCCTGGTGACCTGCCGTTGACGGGCACCGAGCTGCCGACCCTGCTCGTCTACGTCATGGACATCTACGACCCGGCGTCCTGGGCCTACCTCCCGTCCGTCAGCGCCGTGCTCGGCTCGGTGCCGTCCGGTGTCGAGGTCGAGGTGGTCCAGTCCGGCCGGCTCGCCGCGCGAGCCCCAGCGGCCTGCCTGATCGCGCTGCTCGCTGCCGGCGAGCTCCCGGTGTCGACCGTTCTCGAGGCGGTCCAGCACGCCTACTTCGTGGAGTCCCGCCCGCTGGACTCCCCCGGTGTCGTCGAGTCGGTCGCCGAAGCCCTGGGCCTGGACGGTCCGGCCGTCGCGATCTTCGCCCGCAGCAGTCGCGCCCGTGAGCTGGCGGCCGAGGACTTCGAGCTGGCCCGCGACCTCGACCTCGGGGGTGGCCCGTTGCTGCTGGCCAGCCGTGGCGAGCACGTCTTCGAGTTCGACGGGCCGGGCGCCAGCGGCGACCGGCTGGTCGACCAGTTCAGGACGGTGCAGACGAGGCCGTAGGGTCTGAGCATGGCCCGTCCGCACGCCGCCTCCATCGTCGAGGACGCCTGGCACCGCCAGGTCGACTCCGTGCTGCGCGGCCGCGGTTGGCAGACCCGCATCGTGGCCCACACCGGATACGCCACCGAGGACTGGGCGCGGGTGCTGGGACGGGTGCTGCTGACCCGCCGGCCCCAGCGCGGCGAGCGGGCCGACGTGGGCGCCACCACCGCCGAGCTCCGCTCGGCCGAGGACGAGCGGCGTGGCTGGCGGGCCTTCATCACCGCGCCCGCGATGAACGTGCCCGTCACGATCACGCTCGGTGACAAGACCGTGCACACCCGCACCGACCGCAGCGGCTACATCGACACCAAGGTCCGCGGTCACCGGCTCGCCCCCGGCTGGCACGAGGCGCGGCTGACCTCGGTCGACGCCGAGGACAACACGGCGGCGGTGATGGTGGTCGGCGCCGACGAGACCTTCGGGCTGATCAGCGACATCGACGACACCGTCATCTCCACCTCGCTGCCGCGACCGATGATCGCCGCCTGGAACACCTTCGTGAAGAGCGAGAACGCCCGCCACGTCGTGCCGGGCATGGCCACCATGTACCGCGACTTGCTGGCCGAGCACCCCGGCGCCCCGATGGTCTACCTCTCCACCGGCGCCTGGAACACCGCGCCGACGCTGACCCGCTTCCTGCGCCGACACGGCTACCCACCCGGCCCGTTGCTGCTCACCGACTGGGGTCCGACCAACACCGGCTGGTTCCGGTCCGGCCAGGACCACAAGCGGGCCTGCCTGCACCGGCTCGCGAACGAGTTCCCCGGCATCCGCTGGGTGCTCGTCGGTGACGACGGCCAGCACGACCCGAAGATCTACGGCGACTTCGCCGAACAACGCCCGGGCACCGTCGCGGCCATCGCCATCCGCGAGCTGACGCCGAGCGAGCAGGTGCTGTCGCACGGCATCCCGGTGTCACTGGAGGAGTTCACGCCGGCCCGCGACCGGCACGAGAAGGAGGTGCCGGTGTGCCGTGCCGGCGACGGCTACGGCCTGGTGCGCCTCCTGCAGCTGGCCCTGGGGCAGCGGGCGCGGGAGTCCTGAGGTTCGTCGGTCTGATCGACCGACCCGCGGACCGACCCGCTGACTGACCCGCTGACTGACCCGCTGACCGACCCGCGGACCGACCCGCTGCCGGGTCAGTGACCGACCTGCTGGCCGGTCAGCGACCGGCGTGGTCGAGGTGCGGTGTCCCGGCGCACGGCGCGGGCTCCTTCGACCGCAGGCCCACCGCCGTCAGGGCTGCGCCGCCCACGAGCAGGCCGGCGCAGACGAGCATCGCGAGGCGGTAGGCGGGCGCAAGTGCATCGGGCGAGGCGTAGTCGGCGCCGCCCAGCCCGACCAGCGGGGGCAGGGCGGCGATGGCCAGCAGACCGGCCGTGCGGGACACCGCGTTGTTGACGCCGCTGGCGGTGCCCGCCAGCTCGTCGGGCGCGGCGGCCAGCACCGTGCCGGTCAGCGGGGCCACCGTCATCGACAGCCCGAGACCCAGCAGCGAGATGCCGGGCAGCACGTGGAGGACGAACGACGGGTCGCGCGGTGCCACCGCCAGGAGAACGAAACCCGTTGCGGCGACCAGGGTCCCGCCGATCATGAAGGGTCGGGCCGTCGACTTCGCGGCCAGGTTCCCGAACCGTCGGGCCAGGAACAGCATGATGATGCTCAACGGCAGGGTCGCGGCTCCGGCCTCCAGCGCCGACCACCCCGCCACGGTCTGCAGGAACAGCACCAGGAAGAGCAGGGCAGCCGACAGTCCGGCGTAGACGAGCAGCGTGACGAGGTTGATCGTCGTGAACACCCGGTTCGCGAAGAGCGACGGCGGCACCATCGGGGCCTTCGCGTGCGTCTCGGCCCACGCGAAGCCGCCGAGGGCGAGCACCCCCACGACGCCGACCACCACGGCCCGCGCGCTCACGCCGTCGGAGAGAGCCGTCAGCCCATAGGTCAGGGCGGCGAGCCCGACCACGGCGAGGGTGATGCCGACGACGTCGATGTGCTTGCTGGCCAACGGGTTCCGTGACTCGGGGACGAACTTCAGGGCGAGCGCGACCACGACTGCGGCAAGCGGCACGTTGAGCCAGAAGGCCCACCGCCAGTCCTGCTCGACGAGCCACCCACCGACCACCGGCCCGGAGGCCGACGCCACCCCGAGCAGCCCGGTCCAGGCGCCGATCGCGGCCATCCGGTCGTCGCGGTGGAAGGACGCCTGCAGGATCGCCAGGCTGCCCGGCACCAGGAGCGCCGCGCACAGTCCCTGGACGGCCCGGGCCGCGACCAGCACCTCCACCGTCGGCGACAGCGCGCACAGCACCGAGGCGACGCCGAAGCCGGCCACCCCCACGGCATACATCGCCCGTCGCCCGAACCGGTCGCCCAGGGAGCCGCCGAGCAGGATGAAGGCGGCCAGCGTCAGCGCGTAGGCGTTCACCACCCACTGCAGGCCGGCCAGGTCGGCGTCGAGGTCACGCCCGATCGTCGGCAGGGCGACGTTGACGATGGTGCCGTCGAGCAGCGCGATGCCACTGCCGAGGACGGTGGTGGCCAGGGCGAGCCGGCCGCTGTGCGACTTCAGGCGCAGCAGCTCGTGCGGCGCGGCCTCGGTCGTCGTGCCCCGCTCGTCCGTCATGCTGACCCGGTCGTCATGAGCCCATCGTCGCACTGCAGGCAAGACCCAGCCGGACGACGGGCCCGTCTGCCAGACTCGGTCGGGTGCCGGAGCTGCCCGAGGTCCAGGCGCTCGTCGACTTCCTCGCCGAGCGGACCGTCGGGCTGGCCGTGACGGGGGTCGAGCTCGGGTCGTTCTCGGTGCTGAAGACCTTCGACCCGCCGCCCCAGGCCCTCACCGGGGCGCCGGTCGACGGCGTCGCGCGGCACGGCAAGTTCATCGACATCGACTGCGACGGGGTGCACCTGGTGTTCCACCTGGCGCGGGCCGGGTGGCTGCGGTGGTCGGACGCCGTCCCCAACACCGTGCTGCGCCCGGGCAAGTCGCCGATCGCGTTGCGCACCCGGTTCTCCGACGGATCGGGCTTCGACCTCACCGAGGCCGGCACCAAGAAGCGCCTCGCCGCCTACCTCGTCCGCGACCCGCAGGACGTGCCCGGCATCGCCTCGCTGGGGCCCGACCCGCTGGCGCCCGAGTTCACCCGCGAGGCGTTCGGCGAGCTGCTGGCCGGTCGGCGTTCGCAGATCAAGGGGCTGTTGCGCGACCAGGGGTTCATCGCGGGCGTCGGCAACGCCTACTCCGACGAGATCCTGCACGTCGCCAAGATGTCGCCGTTCGCGATGGCCGCGAGCCTCGATGCTGATGCCGTCGACCGTCTGTATGCCGCCTTGCGCGACACGCTCGCCGCGGCGGTCGCGACCGCCTCGGGCAAGCCGGCCAAGGAGCTCAAGGACGCCAAGCGGGCGGGGATGCGGGTGCACGGCCGGACCGGTGAGACCTGCCCGGTCTGCGGCGACACCGTGCGCGAGGTGTCGTTCGCCGACTCCTCGCTGCAGTACTGCGCGACCTGCCAGACCGGTGGCAAGCCGCTCGCCGACCGCCGGATGTCCCGCCTCCTCAAGTGAGCGCCGGAGAGGATGCGGTCTTGGTTGTCTCGGTCGGGGTCGCGGGTCCACGCTCGCCCCTGCGCTGGGCAGCCGCTCCGGCGCCGACGACGAGGACGATGCCGAGAACCTTCATGACTGACGGATCCTGACCAAGGATGAGCAGACCCAGCAGAACCCCCATGGCCGGTTCGAGCGCCATGAGCGTGCCGAACGCGAGATGCGTCATGCGGCGAAGCGCGAGTAGTTCGAGGGCGTAGGGAAGCACCGGGAGAAGCATCGCGAGCCCACCCGCGGCGGCGATCACCGAGACGGTGATGTGCCCCGCAGCTTGTGGAATGCCGATGATGGCGGCCGTGACCGCAGCGACCGGGACGGTCAGGGACAGGCCGGTGAGGCCGGAAAACCGGTCTCCGAGGCGCTGGGTGAGCATCACGTACGACGCCCATCCCAGGGCGGCGAGGACGGCGAAGGCGAGACCCGTCAGGTCGACGCGAGCGTGCCACGGTTCCGTGAGCGGGACCACCCCGGCGAGTGCCAGGGCGGGCCAGGCCAGCGCGCGTCGTGAGTGGCTTCGGAGGGCGGCGACGGAGAGCGGGCCGAGGAACTCGATCGCGACGCAGGTGCCCAACGGCAGCCGCTCGATGGCAGCGAGGAAGGCAATGGTCTGCACCCCGGTGGTCACGCCCAGACCGAGCACCACCGGCAGGTCGGCTCGGCGCAGGGTCCGAAGGGACGGTCGGGCGACGGCGATGAAGATGACGGCGCCGATGGTGAGCCGCAACCACGCGGTTCCGGCCGGGCCGATGGTGTCGATGATGCCGAGGGACAGCGCGGATCCGAGTTGGACGGACAGCATGGCCGCCACTGCGAGGGTCCACGCAGGGACGGTCGGACCGGTCTTCACCCTGGTAGCCGCCCGTCACCGTACGTGGCCTTCACCTCGCTGACGGTGATGCGGTAGCCGTCGTACCAGCGGTGGACCTGTCCCTTGGCCTCGCGGTGACTGGGGAACTTGGCCAGGTGCGCGAGGGCCTTCTGGTCGGTGAAGTAGTAGATCGCGTTGACCAGACCTTGCTCAGGCTGGTGCCAGGTCTCGGTCCGCACGAAGCCAGGCAGACTGCGGGCATACTCGTCGATCATTCCGTCCAGGCGATGAAACTCGTCGTCGTACGAGCCGGGCTTGAAAACGAACTGCACGCAGATCACAGGTGCTCCGAAGGGTCGATCGGTCGAGGTGCGGCAGGTGGCGCCTCGGGGGCGCGGTGGCTCGTCACGTGGACGGCTCGTCGCCGTGCGTCGTCGACCCGACTCCCGGCTCGAACACAGCCAGCGAGAACCGCGCCTCGGAAGTGGTGTCGTTCGCGTATGCGTGGTCGACATCGCCGGGGAAGGACGCGGCGTCGCCCTCGGTCAACGTGTAGGTCTGGTCGCCGACGACCAGGGTGACGGTGCCCGTCCGGACCTGCAGAAGCTCCTTGGTCCCTGCGACGTGCGCTTCGCTGTCGTGACGATCCCCAGCGGCCAGGGACCAGTCCCACAACTCGACGACATCAGGCGGCTCCGTCCCTGCGACAAGCAGCCCGCGGCCGCCGTGCTCGCCGGACCACAGGGCGGCTGCCCTGCCTGCCCGCGTCACCGCGACGGGGCGAGGCGTCGGTGGGACGACCAGGGTGGGAAGGCCGATACCCAGCGCGTCACTGATGCGCAGCAGGGTTCCGACACTCGGGTTCGCGGCACCCTGCTCGACGTTGACCACCGCACGTCGACTTACTCCCGCGGCCTCGGCCATCTGGTCCAAGGTCCAGCCTCGGCCCTGTCGTTCTTGCCGGACCCGCGCCCCGATGGCCGCGGCCAGAGCCGCCATATCCGCATCCATGAGTGCAGCATAGTGCACCTTTAGTGCATTCGGCGCGTCTACAACGAGTCGGGGACGAGGACCGTGGCGGAGTCGAGGAAGGTCTCGGCGGTCTCCTCGTCGTGGAACCACCGCAGGTAGAGCCCCGTCGTCACCCGCTCCACGAAGGCCCACTGCCGCACCCGATCGACGTCGGTGCCGGTCGCGTCGGCAGCCCGCACGCAGAGCGCGTCGTGCCGGGCCACGGCGGTGGCGTGGTCGCGGCAGGCCAGCACCGCGCGGCTGAAGTCGCGCACCGTGACCCCCACGTCGTACTCCGGCTCACACCGGAACCCATCGGGGTCGACCAGCTTGTAGCGCGGGATCCCCTTGGCCTGCAACGCATTCCCCGGGTGCGGGTCGCCGTGGCAGAGCACGTCACGACCGGGGTCGCGGCTGGCGGAGAGGTGGCGGGCCAGCTCGTGGGCCCGGTCGAGGGCGGCACCCCAACGGTCGTCGTCGTCACCCTGGCGGAACCGGCGGACGATCTCCGCGAGCTGGGCGGCCTTGTCGTCCCCGCGTGCGACCTCCGGCGCCAGCGCGACCGGCAGCTCCCAGGCCAGCCGCAGCGCGGCCGTGAGGTGGTCGACCTGGGCGGCCGGAGCCAGCCCGGACGACGCGAGGCTCGACCCGAGCCGCTCGAGCAGGACGGCGCCGCGGCCGGGGTCCGAGGCCAGCACCGCGGCATACCCACGCCCGTGCGCCGCCTCGAGGGTGGCGACCTGCGCCGCGAAGGCCGGCCCGGGGCGCTCGATCTTGAGGACGGCGGGCGCCCCCTCGGCGAGGACCGCGACGACCGGCACCCCGAGCCCTTCGCTGTAGACCTCGCCGAGGGTGAGCGACCAGCGCTCGACGAGGTCGGCGAGCAGGTCGGCCAGGCCGTCGAGCACCGGTGCCAGGGCAGGGTGGTCCCCCACCGCGGCACGGGCGGTGTCCACCACCCGCGCCACCTGCTCGTCCAGCGGGTCTCGGCCTGCCATGGCGACACTGTGCCGTGCGGTGGCCGTCCTGCCCACTGGATATCGGTTCGGGGTCGGCACCCGGCGGGTGGTTTCATGGAGTCATGAGCATCCCCCAGGTCCCGGTCACCGACGTCCACGACCAGGCCGTCGTGCTCGACGTGCGCGAGCAGGACGAGTGGGACGCCGGGCACGCGCCCGGAGCCGTGCACATCCCCCTCGCCGAGCTGCCGTCGCGCCTCGACGAGCTGCCCGACACCGATGCAGCGGCCCTGGCCGTGGTCTGCCGCAGCGGGGGCCGGTCGTCGCGGGCGGTGGCCTGGCTGTCCCAGCAGGGCTTCGACGTCACCAACCTCGCCGGCGGCATGCGCGCCTGGCAGGGGGCGGGCAAGCCGCTCGTCGCCGACGCAGGCGCCGGCAGCGCCACGGTCAAGTAGGGCGCGCGATGGCGTGGTTCGGCCGGCGCCGCGACGACGGCGACGTCGCCGCGGAGCCGCAGGTCCCGGAGCGCACCCTGCCGGATGCCGGCGACAGCCTCGACCCCAACGCCTCGCTGCGCCCGATCGTCGAGCCCTTGGGTGACGAGGAGCGCGCGCGGATCAGGGCCGCCCTCGAGTCCTTGACCGAGGACGGCGTCGACGTCGACGACCTCGCCTCCCTGGGTGCCGGCCTCGACCGGGCGTATGCGGCGTGGTCCAGCGCGCCCGAGGACGACCGACCCGACCACGGCGCGATCGTGGAGCGCTACGCGATCGGCATCGGCACCTACATCGACCAGCACACCGACCTCGACTGGCAGGTGGTCACCGACGTGTTCGGGACCGACCTGTCGCTGACCGAGGGCTTCAAGGGGTCGTTCGTGGTGGTGCCGCACAACCTGGTCGCCGGGCGGTGGATGCGCGGCGAGACCGGGTGGATCCCCGCCGTGGTGGGCCACATCGTCAAGCGCCGCACCCGCCGCTAGGCCCCTCTACTCGAATCTAGCGCGCTCGCTAGACTCAGGAACCTTTGCTAGCAAAGGAAACCGAGTGACGGACAGGGTGCAACCTGTCCTCCATCGCGGAACCTTTGCTAGCAAAGGTTCCTGCACGGGGCGGGGGCGACACGATCGGCGTGTATCGCCGCCTCTCGGACCAGCGCTAGAAACCCCCATACGCTGCCATCGTGGACCCGATACGCAACCCGTACGCCCCCGGCGCCGGCCAGCGCCCGCCCGAGCTGGCCGGTCGTGACGAGCAGCTGCACGCGTTCGACGTCGTGCTGGAGCGGATCGCCCGAGGACGGCCCGAGCGCTCGGTCGTCCTGACCGGGCTGCGTGGGGTCGGCAAGACCGTGCTGCTCAACGCGCTGCGTTCGGCGGCCGTGCGAGCCCACTGGGGCACCGGCAAGCTCGAGGCCCGTCCCGAGCAGCGGCTGCGCAGGCCGCTCTCGGCCGCCCTGCACGTCGCGGTCCGCGAGCTCGGCCACCCGGCCGGTGATGAGGTCGACCACGTGCTCGGCGTGATCAAGGCGTTCGCGCAGCGCGACACCGAGCCCGGAGCGAAGCTGCGCGAGCGCTGGAACCCGGGCATCGACGCGCCCGCCGTCGTGGGGCGCGCCGACTCGGGCGACATCGAGATCGACCTCGTCGAGCTGCTCACCGACGTGGGTGGCCTGGCCGCCGACGTGGGACGCGGCGTGGCCGTGTTCATCGACGAGATGCAGGACCTCGCGCCCGAGGACGTGTCCGCGATCTGCGCCGCGTGCCACGAGATCTCCCAGTCGGGGCTGCCCGTCATCGTGGTCGGCGCCGGGCTGCCGCACCTTCCGGCCGTCCTCTCGGCGTCGAAGTCCTACTCCGAGAGGCTGTTCCGCTACCAACGCATCGACCGGCTCGACCGCGCCGCGGCCGACCTCGCCCTCGTGGCGCCGGCCGGCGACGAGGACGCCGCCTTCGAGCCGGAGGCCCTGGAGGCGTTGTATGCCGCGACGGCCGGCTACCCGTACTTCGTCCAGGCCTACGGCAAGGTCGCGTGGGACGTCGCTCCACGGTCACCGATCACCGCGCAGGACGTGGCCGTCTCGGCGCCTGAGGCCGAGGCCGAGCTGGCGGTCGGCTTCTTCGGGTCGCGGTTCGAGCGGGCGACCCCGGCCGAGCGCGAGTACCTGCGCGCGATGGCCGACGCCGCGTCGTCCCTGGCCGAGGCCGGTGAAGAGGTCGACGAGACCGAGTCGGTGCCCACGTCGGCGGTCGCGCAGGTGCTCGACCGCAAGCCCCAATCCCTCTCTCCCGCCAGGGATGCGCTCCTGAAGAAGGGGCTGATCTACTCAGGCGAGCGCGGTCGGATCGCCTTCACCGTCCCCCACTTCGGCCGCTACCTGCGCACCCAGTCCTGACCGTCGTCCATCCGGTCCGGCCGGGGCTAGCGGCTGGACTAGCGGCTGGACTAGCGGCTGGGCTCCGCGAGCTGCCGGCGGACCACGCGGCGTCGGAGCGTGGGCGACGCGTGGACCTCGAAGCCCGCCTCCAGGAAGACCTGCAGCAGCCCCACCGATGCCTCGTCCCAGATCACCGTCTTGCCCGGCGCCGGTTCGGTCGGGTAGCCCTCCAGGACCTTCGCGCCGACCTGCTGGCCGTACTCGACGGTCGCGGCCGCCAGCTCGTACATCAAGCCGGCCTGGCGAAACCCCTTGCGGACCACGAAGCAGGTCACCGACCAGACGCCGGGCAGCTCGGGGTCCATCCGCATCCACGGCTGCTTGCGGCTCCACAGCCGGGGGTAGTTCTCCCGCGGCTCGACCGCGACCCAGCCCGCAGCCTCACCGTCGACATAGCCGACCAGCCCGGACGTCGGCCCTGCGGTGCCACAGGCGGTCTGCTCGACCAGCGCGGCGTCGCGCTGCTCCTGGGTGGTGTCGCGCCAGATCCAGCCGGGCACCTTGTAGGCCTGGCACCGGCACTTGCGCGCACCACCGGTGTCGAACACCGCCTCGACGTCCTCGGGCGCAGCCTCGTTGGCCGGCCGCCAGCTGAACTCGGGCATCCGATCCCCTCTCACCCCGCGGGACGGTCGTCCCCGTCGTCAGGCTCCCATGCCCCGGGCTGCCGCCGCCGCACCACGCCAGGTCGTCAGCGCCCCGATAGCGTGCTGGACATGCCGATCACACTCGAGAACGTCGCCATCGCCGTCCGTGACCTCGACGCCACCATCGCGTTCTTCACCGACCTGGGGCTGACCGTCCTCGGTCGCGACGAGGTGAGCGGGGAGTGGACCGACACTGCGGTCGGGCTGGACGGCAACCACGCCAAAATCGCGATGCTCCAGACCCCGGACGGGAACGGACGCCTCGAGCTGTTCGAGTACCTCCACCCCGACGCCATCGAGACCGAGCCGACCCTGCCGAACGAGATCGGCATGCACCGGGTGGCCTTCCAGGTCGACGACCTCGACGAGTCCCTGGCCATCGCGGCGCGGCACGGCTGCCTCCCGCTGCGTGGCGTCGGCACCTACGAGGACATCTACCGGCTGACCTACCTGCGCGGTCCGAGCGGCATCATCGTGATGCTCGCCGAGGACCTGCGGAGGTCCTGACCCCTCAGTCGCCGAGGAACCGGCCGCCCGGTCTGCCCGAGGCAGCGGCCGGGGCCTGCCCTTTCCATGCGCCTGCCTGTCCTTTCCGGACGTAACGCACGAACGCGGCATACCACCGCGAAGCGGCACAGGGTCGAAGATCAGGCACCCCCGCCGAGGGGGCGGGGATCGGGGGCGTCCGAGATGCCCATCTGCAGAAGGGGATTCATGATGAAGAAGCTTGCGTATGCCGCGTTGCTGGGGGCCGTCGTGGCCACCTCGGCGCTGACTGCCGCGCCAGCCCAGGCGGCAGCCCGCGACGGCATCTGCCAGTCGGGGGAGTTCTGCCTCTACTACAACAGCGACAACGCGGGGTCGATCTCGGACTTCACCACGTCGATCAGCGACTACGGCGCCAGCCAGCCGGAGTGCTACGAGTTCAAGGGCGCCGGCGCGGGCCAGGGGCAGTGCGTCAAGAACAACGCCGCGTCGGTGTGGAACCGCACCAGCGGCTCGGTGACGGTCTTCTACAACAGCGGCTACTCGGGTGACAGCCAGACCTTCGCCTCCGGCGCCAAGACCAACCTCAACGCCACGCTCAAGAACGACAACGCCGGACACCGGTTCGGCGGAGGGACCTCGACCAACGTCGACATGTCCGACGCGCTCTACGTCGGCGGCGGCGGCCGGCTCACCACCGGCTTCGACGGCTACGAGACGACACCCGGGCGGCACGAGGGCATCGACTTCGCCAAGGCCAGCGGCGCGAGCGTGAAGGCGCTGCTCGGTGGCACCGTGACCAACGTCGTCGAGGGCGGCAGCAGCCTGTCGACCATCGCGGTCTACAACGCCACCTTCGACAAGACGATCATCTACCTGCACACCAACCCCAACGACAGCGTCGACATCGGCGACTCGATCAGCAAGGGCCAGCAGATCGCGACCGAGGCCTCCCGTGGTGCGAGCGCGACGCACACCCACGTCGAGATGCGACTGGGCCGCAAGACCCTGGCGGCCAAGAGCGTCGACGACCCGGTGCTCGACAACCCGAACCCGAACCCCTTCTGGCAGGCCCGCGGCTACAACGTCCGCTGACCGCCACCGCTGCGGTCCGGGTCGGCACCCACGACCCGGACCGCAGCGGACGATCGGATCCCGACGCCGGTCCTGAGCCTGCTTCCACGACGTCCGCGCTCTGTGGCATGGTCGGATCCATGGGTCGGATCGCAGTGCACGAGTTCATCTCCCTCGATGGGGTCTTCGAGGACCCGAGCTGGACCTTCCAGTTCGGGTTCGACCCGGCCATGGGTGAGACGTTGGCCGGCATCACCGGTGGCGCGTCGGCGATCCTGCTGGGGCGCAGGACCTTCGAGATGTTCGCGCCCGCGTGGCGCGACCGCACCGTCGAGGACGATCCCGGAGCCCCGTTCTTCAACGACACCACCAAGCACGTCGTGGGGGAGCAGGAGCCCTCCGAGGAGTGGGGCCCGCTGGCGCGGCTCGGTGGCTACGACCCGGCGCGGATCCAGGCGCTCAAGGACGAGACGGAGGGGACGATCTACGTCTCGGGCAGCGGCCAGCTGGTCCGCGGCCTGCTCGCCGACGGCCTGGTGGACGAGCTCCACCTCTTCGTCTACCCGATCGCGCTGGGCTCGGGGCAGCGGCTCTTCGCCGACGGTGCCGGGCCCACCACGCTCGCCCTGCTCGCCAGCGACGTCTACGCCAACGGTGTGCTGCACCTCTCCTACGGTCCGGCGGAGCGCCAGGCGTGAGCACCGGCGGCGCCCCGGCCGGTGACCGCCGCATCGACCTCGGCCACGGGCTCGAGGTCAGCCGGCTGGGGTTCGGCGGGATGGCGATCACGCACGTCTACGGCGCGACCGACCCGGCCGAGGGCCTGCGCACCCTCCACCACGCGGTCGACGCCGGCGTCACCTTCATCGACACCGCCGACGTCTACGGCGAGCCCCGCGAGGGCGTCGCCGGCCCGGCCGGCACCAACGAGGAGCTCGTGGGGCAGCTGCTGCGCGACCGACGCGACGAGGTGCAGCTGGCGACCAAGTTCGGCATCACCGGCGTCCCCAACCAGGGCCCGACGGCGACCCCGGTCCGGGGCGACGCGCCCTACGTCCGCAGTGCAGCCGAGGCCTCGCTGCGCCGGCTCGGCACCGACGTCATCGACCTCTACTACCTGCACCGCCGCGACGTCAGCGTGCCGATCGAGGAGACCGTCGGCGCGATGGCCGAGCTGGTCGAGGCCGGCAAGGTCCGCCACCTCGGGCTCTCGGAGGTGACCGCAGGTGAGCTGCGGGCCGCAGCCGCCGTGCACCCGATCACCGCCGTGCAGAGCGAGTGGAGCATCTGGTCGCGCGACGTCGAGGCGCAGGTCGTGCCGGCGGCGGTCGAGGTGGGCGCCGGGTTCGTGCCCTACTCGCCGCTGGGCCGTGGCTTCCTCACCGGGGCGATGACCCGGGAGGCGGTGGCCGGGTCGATGCTCAAGGGGCACCCCCGGTTCGACGAGGGCTTCGACGCCAACCAACGGGTCGTCGAGGTCGTCTCTGCCGTCGCGGCCGAGGTCGGCGCGACCCCGGCGCAGGTCGCGCTGGCCTGGCTGTATGCCCAGGGCGAGCGCCTCGGCCTGCCCGTGGTCCCGATCCCGGGCACCCGCCGCGCCGAGCGCGTCGACGAGAACCTGGGCGCACTCGACGTGCGGCTCGGGGCCGACCACCTGAGCCGGCTCGACGAGGCCGCGGCGCTCGTGCAGGGCGACCGCAACCTCAGCAAGGACCCGGCCTGGATCTCCTCCGGCCGAGAGTGATCAGCAGCCCCCCAGTCCTTCCCGCCCAGCCGAGGAGCACCCATGGTCCAGCACGTCGCCGCGCACCTCGTCGGAGCAGCGCCGCAGGGAGTCGTCGACGACCTGTTCCACCTCCCGATGCCCCCGGCCGAGAAGCTGATCCGCACCGTCGCCGTCTACCTCGGGATCCTCATCGTGATCCGGGTCGCGGGCAAACGCCTGATGGCGCAGATGAACTCGCAGGACCTCGTGGTCGTGCTGCTGCTGTCCAACGTCGTCCAGAACGCCATCATCGGCGAGGACAACTCCCTCATCGGCGGCCTGATCGGCGCCGCCGTGCTCGTCGTCGTCAACGCCGGGCTCGACCACGTGGCGCTGCGCAACTCGCGCGTCGCCTGGCTGCTCGACGGCCGTCCGACCGAGGTGGTCAAGGACGGCCTGCTCGACCACCGGGCGCTGATGCACCTCGGCATGACCCCGGAGGAGCTCGACAACGCGATCCGGTCGCAGGGCGCCGACTCGGTGAGCGAGGTGCAGCGGGTCGCGCTGGAGCCCGGGGGCTCGATCACCGTGGAGCTCAAGCCGGAGGCCCGCGACGCCACCATCGGCGACCTGCGCCGAGCCGTGGATGCCCTCACCGCCCGCCTCGACGCCCAGGGCGGCGCCACCCCGCGCTAGTGCGGTGTCACTGCCCCTCGGGTATGCCGTGCAGCCGGCGGTGCAGCTCCCGCACCTCCTGCTCGAGCTCGGGAGCGGGCCCGTCGACCGGCAGTCCCGGAGCGACGTCACCGATGGACAGGGCGTTCACCGGCCCGGCCGGCACGCCCCACCCGCGAAGCCAGCCGACGAGCTGCTCGGTCGACACGGCATACACGATGCGGCCGAGGCCGACCCACGCGTGCGCCGCGGAGCACATCGCGCAGTGCTCACCCGAGGTGTAGACGGTGCACGCGCCCCGCTCGTCGGGCGCGAGGTTGAGCGCGGCCCACTTGGCCGCGTCGAACTCGGGGTGGCGCGTCTGGTCGCCGTCCTGCACCCGGTTTCGGTCGGCGAACCGCACCTCGCCCGAGCCGTCGACCAGCACCGAGCCGAACGGCTCGTCGCCGGCCTCGAGCCCTTCCCGGGCCAGCTCGACGCAGCGTCGCAGGTGGGTGAGGTCGGTCGCGCTGAGGCTCATCGCCTCATCCAACACGAGTCGTGTGCCTGAGCGGAGGCCATGGCCCGCGCTCAGGCACACGACTTCAACGCTGGGCGGCCTCGAGGTCGAGGAGGTAGCGCTTCGCGGCCAGCCCGCCGGCATATCCGGTCAGGGCACCACTGGAGGCCACGACGCGGTGGCAGGGGAGCACGACGCACAACGGGTTCGCCCCGAGGGCGGCGCCCACGGCCCGCGCCGCCGTGGGCCGGTCGACCCGGGCGGCGAGCTCGCCGTAGGTGGCCCGGTCTCCGTAGCCGACGGTGGCTGCCAGCTGCGGCAGGACGGTGCGCTGGAAGTCGGACGCCAGGGCGAGGTCGGTGCGCAGCGTGAACGCGCGGATCCGCCCCGCGAGGAAGTCCTCCAGCTCGGCGCGGGCCTCGTCGAGCTCACGCGGCTGGCGCAGCACCCGGGGTGAGACCCGCTCGCTCAGTCGTGACAGGACATGGTCCTCGTCCTCGGACGTCGCGACGAACGAGGATGCGACGAGTGCTCCGGCGTCGTTGCGGGCCAACAGCATCCGCCCGATCACGGTGTCCTCGACGACATAGGAGACGTCGCTCGGCAGCAGGGTCGGCGGGTGCGGCGGTGGGTCGGGGGTGAAGGCCGCGAGGCGGGTGGCCGGGTCGGTCATGGCAGGTCCTTCCGCAGGGTCGCGAGCGCGTCGCTCACGAGCCGCCGGCTCATCGCGGGCGAGGTGCCCAGCGCGGCGGCGATGGTGGGGTGGTCGAGGTCGGCGACGTACTTGAGGACGACCGCCTCGCGCTGTCGTGGTGGCAGCGCCGCGACCGAGGACCAGAGCGGCCCGTCGGGGAGCGTGGCATCTGCAGCCGGGGCAGCCGGCCCACTGGTGAGTGCGGCCGGGTCGTCGTGGGGCACCGCTCGGCGGGCCCGTCCGCGGTGCACGTCCATGGCGCACCGGTGCGTGATCGTGAGCAGCCAGCCCCGCAGGTTCGTGCTCGAGCGCAGCGACGGGTAGGCCGCGAGCGCCTGGGTCCACGCCTGCTGGGCCACGTCGTCACCGTCGACCGGCCCGGCGAGGGCGTGGGCGAGGCGCGCGACGTCGCGCCAGTGGGCGTCGACCAGGGTCTGGAAGGCAGGCAGTCTCACACCCATGGAACGCCGCACCTCCCCGTCGTGTGAGCCGCCGTCCGGCGCTGCCATCGTGCCGCATCGTGGCTCCCCACGACCCGCGCGCCGGTGGAGTCGCCGGTCGTCGCCCTCGCGGGGTTCTCGACGCTGTCGAGGTCAGTGGGTAGTCTCCCGACCGAACTCGTATACATCGGACATGGACGGGCGCATGGCAACAGCACCGCTGGGAGAACGCTCCCCAGGCCCCGAGTCGCCCGCGGGCGGTCGGGTGCGGGACGCCTCGCGCACGCTCCGCGTCCCGTGGCGGGCGACCTCCGTCGCGCTGGTCCGCAAGGCGCTGGTCGACGACCTCGACAGCCGGGAGATCTCGGCCGCCGTGATCGACGAGGCCGAGATCGTGGTCTCCGAGCTGGTCTCCAACTCGATCCGGCACGCCCGTCCGCTGGGTGACGGCAACCTGCGGGTGCACTGGAAGGTCAAGGCCGGGGTCGTCGAGGTCGAGGTGACCGACGGCGGCAGCGAGACCACCCCGCGCCCCGCCCCGCGCACCATCTGGGCCGCGTCCGGTCGCGGTCTGCGGATCGTCCGCAGCCTGGCCCACGAGTGGGGGGTCACCGAGGACCGGACCGGCTCCACGGTCTGGGCCTCGCTCGGCGGCCCGTCGCGTCGCCGCAGCCACTGAGCGGACTCCAGACCCCTGGGCCGAGGCAATAGGGTTGTCGCCATGGGTAAGGCTTCACGGCGCCGCAAGGGCGCAGACTCCGGCTCCGTCAGCGCTCGCGTCGCGCCCGCACCGTTCGTCGCGCGGCCGTTCGAGGGTCTCCCGGGCGAGACCGACTGGGTGGCGATGCGCGAGATCCTGCCGTCGGCCACGGCGACCGTCACCTTCGCGAAGGGTCAGGCCCCCGAGGGCGCGCCGGCCGAGGTGACCATCGCGACCGTCCTCCCGATGGCGTGGCCGGGCCTGCACCGGGCCGACGGCACCGTCTTCGTCGGCACGCAGTCGGGCTCGGTCTCGGGTGACGCGTCGCGTGACCTCGCGACGTCGCTGCTGGCGGCCGCGTCCGCGGAGCAGGGCACGCCGATCACCGGCACGCCGGCCTCCACCGCCGACACGCCCCGGCTCCAGGACCTGCTCGACACCACCGCGCCGTTCGAGGTGGCGGTGCACGACGGGTTCGAGTTCTGGGTCGGTGAGAGCGAGCTCGACGAGGAGGCGCAGGCCTCGCTCGAGCGCGCCAACGAGTCCGTCATCCCCACGGTGAAGATGGCCGCCACCGACTCGGCCTACTGGTGCCGGATCGGCGACCGCACCCACATCCGCCTGGTGCTGCCGCAGGACGAGGACGTCGCGACCGACGCGCTGGCCCGCCTCCACTCGGCCGGCGACAGCGGGCTCGGTGACCAGACCCGGCTGCTCGGCGCCTTCCGCGCGTGCGGGCTGCTCGTGCCGGTCTGGGACCTCGACCCCGAGCGGACCGCCGACGACTACGAGGGCGCCCTGGGTGAGTTCATGACCCGGTATGCCGCGGCGTCGGCTGCCGACGCGCCGCTCACCGCGGACGAGCGTCGAGCCCGGTCCGGGCTCCTCAGCCGCCAGGTGACCCTGCGCTGACCGCGCAGCTCCGATGAACCCAGTGACGGTCGCCGCGGTGATCCCGGCCAAGGACGAGGCCGAGCGGATCGCCGCCACGGTCCGGGCCGTGCGCGGCATACCGGGGGTCGACCTGGTCGTCGTCGTCGACGACGGGAGCAGTGACGCCACCGCCGAGATCGCCCGCGAGGCGGGCGCCGAGGTGGTGCGGCACGCCCGCAACCTCGGCAAGGCGGCGGCGATGACGACCGGCGCCGGCTACGTCGCGCGCCGCGAGGGCGTCGAGGGACGGGTCGGTGGCTCTGCGGACCGGCGCCCGCTGTTGTTCGTCGACGGGGACCTCGAGGCCACCGCCGCCAACCTGGGGGTGCTGGTGCCGCCCGTGCTGGAGGGTCGCGCCGACATGACGATCGCGACGCTGCCGCCACAGAAGACCGCCGGAGGCGGCCACGGGTTCGTGGTCCGGCTGGCACGCAAGGGGATCGAGGACCTCACCGGGTTCGTCGCCCAGCAGCCGTTGTCGGGGATGCGGTGCATCTCCCGGGCCGCGTTCGATGCGGCCAGCCCGCTCGCGCGGGGGTGGGGCGTCGAGGTCGGGCTGACCGTCGACGTGCTGCTGGCCGGTCTCGTGGTCGAGGAGGTGCCCTGCGAGCTGCACCACCGCGTCAGCGGGTCCGACTGGCGCGGCCAGGTGCACCGGGCCAAGCAGTACCGGGACGTCGCCCTCGCCCTGGCCCGCCGCCGGGCCCGTCGCGGGCTGCGCTGACCGACCGACATGGCCACGGGGGTGCGGGAGAGGGCCGCGACGACCGCGCTGGTGGTGTCGTTCGGGCTGCTCCTGCTCGTCGGGGTCGCGGGTGAGAGCGCCGCGAAACCCGGTCTCGGGCCGCGCGGCTGGGCGCCGGGTGAGCTCGCCTGGACCCCCGGTCCGGCCCTGGTCACCGGTCTGCTCTGGGTCGCGTACGGCCTGGGCGCGCTGGCGGTCTGGCTGCGCCTGCGCGGTGAACCCTCGGTGGTCGCAACGGTCGGGATGTTGGGGTCGGTGGCGCAGCGGGCCCGCCGTCGCCTCGCCGGGCCGAGCTGGACGGTGCCGCTGGCGCTCGGGGTGCTCGCGCTCCTGACCGGACCGTTCGGCTCCGCCGACCACACGAACTACGCGGCGTACGGCCGGATCTCGGCCCTCGGCGGCGATCCCTACCTCACCCCGCCGAGCGGGTGGTCACCCGCCGACCCGGTTGTCTCGGCGGTCGAACCCCCGTGGACCGACACGGTGAGCGTCTACGGTCCGTTCGCGACGCTGCTGCAGACCCTGACGTCCCTCGTCGGCGGCCCGAACGTCCGCCAGACCGTCTGGTGCTGGCAGGCCATCGTGGTGCTGGCCTGGCTCGGCGTGCGCTGGCTGCTGCTGCGCAGCGGCGCCCCGGCCCGCAGGGTCGACACCCTCTGGACGCTCAACCCGCTCGTCTTCGGCGTCGGGGTGCTCGGCGCCCACGTCGACCTCGTCGCCGCGGCGCTGGCAGTGGCCGCGCTCGTGCTGGCGGCGCGGAGTCCCCTGGCGTCGGGCGTGCTGACCGGGCTGGCGGTCTCCTGCAAGATCACCTATGGCGTGGTGGCGCTGGCGGTGCTGCTCGGCTGGTGGGCGCACGAACGCCGGTCGTTCGGCCGGCACGCGCTGTCCTTCGGGCTCGCTGCCCTGGTGGTGGTCGTCCCGCTGCACGTCTGGGCCGGACCGCACGTCTTCGACCAGCTCGACCGGGCGCGTCGGTCGATCTCCCTCGCGACGCCGTGGCGGCTGCTCTACGAGGCACTCACGGGTCCGATGTCCTCCGGCACGGCGCGCTCGCTGGTCACCTGGCTGGCCGTCGTCGTGGCGCTGGTGCTGGTCGTCGTGCTCGCCCGCGTCACCCGGGGCCTGGCCCCCGAGACCGCGACCGGCACCTCGGCGCGCTGGGCCCTGGTGCTCGGAGCCGCCTACACGCTCGCGGCCCCCTACTCGCTGCCGTGGTACGACCTGCTCACCTGGGCGCTCCTGCCGGTGCTGGCCGCCAGCGTCCTCGACACGGTCCTCGTCGTGCGCCTCGCGACGATGGCGGTCGCCTACGTGCCGGGCCGGGTGGTGGGCATGACCCCGACCGTCGAGCGGGTCTCGCTGTGGGTGCGGCGCACCCCGGTGCCGTATGCCGGCCTGCTGGTGTGGGGGTGGCTCATCCTCGCCGCGACGCGCGGGTCGTCGCGGTCGCGCGAGCCTCGTCCTCCAGCACCCTGACGCTCACCGCGATGATCAGCGGCACTGCGATGATCGCGCCGTTCGCCGGGATCGCGACCCCCGAGTCGTTGATGGCGAAGCCGATGGTGAGGGTGACCAGGAGGGCGATCAGCCCGGGCCGCAGGGTCGGGCAGGCCTCGTAGGAGCGCTGCAGCGAGCGTGACCCCCACGACGTCGGGCGGGCCAGGATGTAGATCACGAAGACGAGGGCGATCGGCACCAGCAACGACAGCCGGTAGTTGCCGAACAGGATGTCGAGGTTCTGCTGCAGCTTGCGCACGATGATGTCGCCCGCCCCGCCCTCGAAGATCGACCGGAAGAACCGGCCGAGGTGCGACTGGTTCTCCTTGCCGCGCAACGAGTCGAGGAAGCCGACGAGGAGGAAGAGGCCGACCGTGGCCGCCGCGAGGATCGCTCCCCGCTTCCAGGACATCCGGATGCCGAGGATGGCCAGCACGAGGTAGGCCAGCCCGGGCAGCAGGGCCGGGGGGCCACCGCCGTCGGCGCCCCACCCCGGGTAGCCGTCGACGACCACGGCGGCGAGCCCGATGACCAGCGCGGTGACGGCGGCAACCCTCGGCCGCCCGTGCTTGACGAAGTAGCTCGACACCGCGATGCACAGCAGCAGCGCCGCCGTCGCGAAGAGCGCGAAGGTCACGTTGCCCATGCCGTAGAACCGGCCTCCGACGACGGGTTGCAGCCCCATCAGCGAGGAGATCTGCAGGTGCGAGCCGAGCATCACGTCGCCACCCAGGACGAGCAGCGTGGCCAGGGCCACCACGACCAGCGGACCGGTCAGCCGCCGGCTCCACGGGCCCAGGAGGGCGATCGCCGAGATGATCGCCACGAACAGCCCGACGCTGAACACCACGGCGACCATCGGCACCGGGAACCGCCACCACGGGATCAGGTTGGCCAGGAACGTCGACGCGGGGATGGTGGCCGCGACGACCGCCACCCGCCTGGTGATCCGCAGCAGCCGCAGCCGCAGGTCGGTGGACCCGAAGTCACGGCGCCAGACCACGGCGGTGAAGAGGTAGATCGCGATCTGGGCGTAGACGACCCCGTTGAAGAACGGCGGCACCAACGGGTGCACCTCGTGGCTCGCCTCGTCGAAGTCGAGCAGCTGGCGGAGCCGGTCCTCGGCGGCCGGCTCGGAGTTGCTGCCCTCCTCGCCGCGTCGCAGGGCCGTCCCGCCGAGCGCGTCGGGCACCGGCACCCCGGCCGCGGTCAGCAGGGTCACGGTGAGGTCGGCGGACTGGACCAGTCCGTCCTGCCTGGTCGAGGGTGAGTACAACGTGCCCGACCCGAACCGCGGGCCCTTGGCTGCGACCAGCCGCAGGCGCTCGCTGCTGCCCGCGTCGGACATGCTGGCGACCAGGAGGTCCGACCCGCTGGGCGCGGCGGTCAGCACCTCACCGATGCGCCGGTCGATCGCCGCCGCCTGCTCCGCCCGGCTGGGAGGCCGGGTGGCCGCCTCCGTCGGGGGCAGGTCCTGCGGGTCGCGCAGCGACCCGACGTCGACCATCGTCACCCGGCACCCGGTGAGCAGGCCGGTGAGCGCGGAGCTGTCGTAGGCGGCATACCGGGGCACGGCGCCGGAGGTGTAGGCGGCGCCGAGGCCGGCCCCGGGGCCCACCGCCTGCACGCACTGCTTGTTGCTCGCGAGCTGCTCGCCCAGCGTGCCCGGCCTGGCCCCGAACTTGAGCGCGTTGGCGGCCCGGACGTAGCCGTCCCAGCCGGGCACGAAGCCGCTCTCGACCACCGGGATCGGGGGGCACGCGTCGGTCGTCTTGCGCGCGCCGTTCTTGCCCGGGCCCGGCGCCGCGGCACGGTCACCCGCCGAGAGGCTGAGCCAGCCGTCGACCGGGCAGGTGTTGGTGAAGACCGAGCGCACCGAGACGGCGGCGGTCGAACCGTCGCGCAGGAAGGTCCACAGCGACGGGGTGTCCCGGGCGTTGACGTCGCTCCAGGTCAGCCCGCCGGTGCCGATCAGGATGATCGGGTTCGGCTCGGCCGCCCGCGGCGCGGCGGTCACGCTGGCACTGGCACCCGCGCTCGCACTGGCCCCGGGCAGGACCGCCGCCAGCACGGTGACGACGAGGGCCGCGAGCAGGCCGACGAGGGCGGTCAGGGCGCGGCGGGTCACCCCTACAGGCTACGGGGCGGCGAGCACGACAGAATGCAGGTGTGTCCCCACTGCGCCGCATCGCCGACCTGCCCAGTCGGGTGCGGTGGGCGCTCGCGGTCGTCATCATCCTGGCCGGGGCGGCGATCCCGGTGCTGCGCTACCTCGTCTTCTGGCCGATCGACCAGTGGCAGGTCGACGTCGAGGTCTACCGCGAGGCAGGCGTGTCGATCCTCACCGGGCGCCCGATCTACTCGGCGATGACCGAGGCGCCGCAGCTGCTGCCGTTCACCTACCCACCGTTCGCGGCCGTGCTCGCGATCCCGTTGGCCTTGCTGCCGTTCGGCGTGGTCGGCTGGCTGTGGACCGGCGCGCAGGTCGCGGCCACCACCGCGATCGTCTGGTATGCCGGGTGGCGACTGATCCACCGCACCGGAGCGCTGCTGCCGGTCACCCTCGCGCTGCTCACCGTCCCCATGCTGTGGCTGCACCCGGTGTCGGACGGGATCCGTTTCGGGCAGGTCAACGCGTTCATGGTGCTGGCCTGCCTGATGGACCTGCGGCGGCCGCGACCGGGTGTGCTGCGGCGCATCCCGCCGGGCGTGCTCGTCGGGCTGGCCATGTCGATCAAGCTCACGCCCGGCGTCTTCGTCGTCCACTACCTCGTGAACCGGCGCTGGAAGGAAGCGATCACCGCGGTCGGCACCGCCGTCGTGGTCACGCTCGGCTCGTGGGTGCTGCTGCCCGAGGCGTCGTTCGCCTTCTGGGGTGGTGCCCTGCAGGACCCGGCCCGCCTCGGTCCCAACGCCGGCACGTCCAACCAGAGCATCCGCGGGTTCCTCCTCCGGGTCGGCCCCGACGGCACGCTCGGCGACGCGATCTGGCTGGTGCTGGTTGCCGTGGTCGGTTTCGTGGGGTTCCAGCTCGCCCGCCGCGCCTACCGGGCCGGCGACTCGATCAGCGAGGTGGCGGCGGTCGGGCTGATGGCGGTGCTGCTGTCGCCGGTGGCCTGGATCCACCACCTGCACTGGATGGTCGTGGTGGTCTTCGCCGTGCTGGGCGCCGACCCGCTGCGCGACCGCCGACGCCTGCTGGCCGCGGGCGTGGTCACCGGGTACTTCCTCTGCCGGATGCCCTGGTGGGGCATCACCTGGCTGAGCCACCCCGACTGGCCGCGCTGGATCGGGCGAGTGCTCCAGAACGCCGACACCTTCGGTTCGCTGCTCGCCCTCGCCCTGCTCTGGTGGGCCCTGCACCTCCCCGCGCCGGGCGCCGGCGATGCCACCACCGGCGATGCCACCACCGGCGATGCCACCACCGGCGATGCCACCAGGGGCGATGCCACCACCCACGAAGCCACCACCCACGAAGCCACCACCCACGAAGCCACGACCGACGGCACGACCACCGACGGCACGACGCGGCCCGCTGACGACACCGTGCAGGTGGCACCGTGAGGATCGCGGTGCTCGACGACCACGCCGGCGTCTTCGGCTCGCTGCCCGCTGCCGCCCGGTTGGCGGGGCACGACGTGGTCGCCTTCACCGACCCGGTGCGCGGCGACGACCTGGTGGCGCGGCTCGACGGGTTCGACGCGGTCGTGCTCCTGCAGCAGCGGACGCCGCTGCCCGCCGACGTGGTCGAGCGGCTCCGGACCCTGCGGATGGTCAGCCAGACCGGCCGCAACACCAGCCACCTCGCGCTGGCCGCCCTGGCCGAGCGCGGCGTCGTCGTGAGTGCCGGTGGTGCCGGCGGCCCGAACGCCACCGCCGAGCTGACCTGGGCCCTGGTCCTCGCGGCCCAGCGACACCTCCCCGCCGAGGTCGCGGCGCTGCGTGACGGCCGGTGGCAGTCCACCGTCGGCATCGGCCTCAACGCGAAAACCCTTGGCGTGTATGGCCTCGGCCGCATCGGCAGCCTCGTCGCAGACGTCGGGCGCGCGTTCGGGATGGACGTCCTCGTGTGGGGTCGCGAGGGTTCCCTCGTGCGCGCCGAGCAGGCCGGGTATGCCGTCGCGGAGAGTCGCGAGGACTTCTTCAGGGCCTGCGACGTGCTCTGCGTGCACCTGCCGCTCAACGCCGACACCGCCGGGATCGTCACCGCCGACGACCTGGCCGAGATGAAGCCCGACGCGTTGTTCGTCAACACCTCGCGGGCCGGCCTCGTGGCTCCCGGGGCGCTGGTCGCCGCCCTGCTGGCCGGTCGACCCGGTCGGGCCGCGGTCGACGTCTTCGACGACGAGCCGGTGCTCGGTGCCGCCGACCCGCTGCTCACCCTCCCGACCGTGACCGCGACGCCGCACCTCGGCTACGTCGAGCGAGATGTGCTGGCCGGCCTCTACGACGCCGCGGTCGACCAGCTCCTCGCCTTCGCGGCCGGCACCCCCATCAACGTCGTCGGCAGCTGAACGGACCGACGCGCCGCAGGCGAGCGGGCGGCATACCCGGCGATCCACCCGGCCCCTCGTCCTCGTGACCGTGGCGCGGTCGCCGCGCCGCAGGTAGCCTCCGAAAATCCCCCGAGGACGGAGCTGCCCGTGGCGAAGCCGACCATCCTGGCGGTCGACGACGACCCCGTGGTGTCGAAGGCGATCACGCGCGACCTCAGGGACCGGTTCGGGGCGGACTACCGGGTCGCGGGAGCGACGTCGGGGCCGGCGGCGCTGGAGCTGCTGACCGAGTTCACCCTCCGCGGCCGGGCCGTGGCGCTCGTCGTGACCGACCAGCGGATGCCCGGCATGACCGGCATCGACCTGCTGGAGCGGGTGCGGGCGGTCAGTCCCGACACCAAGCTGCTGCTGTTGACGGCCTACGCCGACACGGACGTGGCGATCAGGGCGATCAACGACATCGGGCTCGACTACTACCTGCTCAAGCCCTGGGACCCCCCGCAGGACAAGCTCTACCCGGTGGTCGAGGACCTGCTGGGTGACTGGCGCGACGGTCACCGTGACAGCGCCGACCAGGTGCGGGTGGTGGGACACCGCTGGTCCGACCGCAGCCAGGAGGTGAAGACCTTCCTCACCCGCAACCACGTGCCGTACACCTGGCTCGACGTCGAAAGGGAGGAGAGCGCGGGCGAGCTGGTCGAGCTGGCCGGGGCGGAGCACGCGGACCTGCCGCTGGTGCTGGTGCCCGACGGAGAGGCCCTGCGCAACCCCGGCAACCGCGAGCTCGCCGCCGCGCTGGGGCTGCACACCCTGGCCGACGCCCCGCTCTACGACCTGTGCATCGTCGGAGGGGGGCCCGCGGGGCTGGCCGCCGCGGTCTACGCGTCCTCCGAGGGGCTGCGCACCGTGGTCGTCGAGCGCGACGCCCCGGGCGGGCAGGCCGGGCAGAGTGCGTCGATCGAGAACTACCTCGGCTTCCCGAAGGGCCTGTCCGGCGCCGACCTGACCCACCGGGCCGTGGCGCAGGTGGCCCGGTTCGGCGCGGAGATGGTGGTGGCGCGCGAGGCGGTGGGGCTGCGGGTCAAGGGTCCGGTCCGCTCGGTCGTCATCGACGGCACCGACGAGTTGGAGGCCCGAGCGGTCATCATCTCGACGGGCGTCTCCTACCGGCGGCTCGAGGCGGACGGCCTCGAGGCGCTGGGCGCTCGGGGGATCCACTACGGCGCCTCCGCGAGCGAGGCCGCCCAGTGCGAGGGCGAGGAGGTCTACCTCGTCGGAGCGGCCAACTCGGCCGGGCAGGCGGCCCTCAACCTGGCCCGCTACGCCAAGCGGGTGGTGATGGTGGTGCGCGGCGCCGCGCTCGAGGCGACCATGTCGCAGTACCTCGTCGAGCGCATCACCACGGCCACCAACATCGAGGTGCGGCTCGGCTGCGAGGTGGCCGCCGCCCGCGGGGAGGAGCACCTCGAGTCGCTCACCCTCCTGGACCGCGCCACCGGGCGGACCGACGACGTCGAGACGTCGTCGCTGTTCATCTTCATCGGCGCGATGCCGCGCACCGACTGGCTCGGCGACGAGGTGCTGCGCGACGACCACGGCTTCGTCGTCACCGGACCGGAGCTGCTCCAGCGCGGGCAACGGTCCTGGCCGGAGGGGCGGCAGCCCTTTGCCCTGGAGACGAGCGTGCCCGGGGTCTTCGCAGCGGGCGACGTGCGGCTCGACTCGATGAAGCGGGTGGCCTCGGCCGTCGGCGAGGGCGGGATGGCGGTGCACCTCGTGCACCGCTTCCTGGCGACGACGTGAGCGTGATGACGTGAGCGTGCCGACGTGAGCGCCGAGGAGCTGGGCCGGATCGCGTTGTTCGACGGACTGACCGCCGAGCAGCGTGACCGCTTGTGGTCGGCGGGCACCGAGTGGTCCTTCGGGCCCGGCGACGTGCCCTTCCACGAGGGGCACCCCGCCGACTTCTGGTGGGTGCTGCTCGAGGGGACGCTGAGCCTGAACCGGCGGGTCGGTGCCCAGGAGACCGAGCTCGGGATGATGGTCAACCCGGGTCAGTGGGCCGGTGGCTTCCAGGCCTGGGACGCGCACGGGGTCTACCTGGCGACGGCTCGCGGCGTGCAGCCCGGGCGGATGCTCAAGGTCCCGGCCGAGGCCCTGGGCGATGTCGCCCGGGAGTGGTTCCCGTTCGGGGTGCACCTGATCGGGGGGCTGGTCAACACGGTGCGCAGCATCGAGGCGAAGGCCCGGCAGCGTGAGTCACTGGTGGCCCTCGGCACGCTCGCCGCAGGTCTGGCCCACGAGATCAACAACCCGGCGTCGGCCGCCACCCGCGCCGTCGACGCGCTCGACCGCGCGTCCGAGGCGCTGGGCTCCTCGCTGCGCCGGCTCGGGGAGAGCGGCGCGACCGCCGAGCAGTTCGTCGAGCTCGACACCCTCCGTCGCTCGCTCGTGGCCCGCGCCGCCGAACCGGACGCGGTCGCGGCGGCGGACCTCGAGGAGGAGCTCTCCGACTGGCTGGCCGACCACGACGTCGAGCGCGACTGGGTGCTGGCGCCCCCACTGGCCGCGGCCGGCGCCGACCCGGCCTTCCTGGAGCGGGCGGCCGGGGTCCTCGGGACCGACCAGCTCGCGCCGGGGCTGGAGTGGATGGCCAGCTCGCTGGCGGTCGACGGGCTGCTCGGCGAGATCCGGGAGGCGACCCACCGGGTCTCCGAGCTGGTCGGCTCGGTGCGGTCCTACTCCCAGATGGACCGGTCTCTGGTCCAGCGCACCGACGTCACCGAGGGTCTGGAGAGCACCCTGGTGATGCTCGGCCACAAGCTGCGCGGCGGCATCACGGTGGTGCGCGACTACGCCCCCGACCTCCCGATGGTCGAGGCGATCCCCGGCGAGCTGAACCAGGTCTGGACCAACCTGATCGACAACGCGGTCGACGCCATGAAGGGCGCGGGCACGCTCTGGATCACGGTCCGCGGCAGCGAGGAACGCACCGGCGCAGCGACCGGCGAGGCGACCGGCGCAGCGACCCGAGGCGGGGTCGACGTCGAGATCGCCGACGACGGCCCGGGGGTCCCCGACGAGGTAATCGCCCACGCGTTCGAGCCGTTCTTCACCACCAAGGAGGTCGGCAAGGGCACCGGCCTCGGGCTCGACATCTCGCGCCGGATCGTCGTGGAGCGGCACGGCGGTGAGATCTCGCTCAGCCCTCGCAGCGGCGGGGGAGCCGCGGTCCGGGTGCACGTGCCGCTGCGCCCTGCCGAGGGCTGAGCTCGACCTCACCCCGTCACCGCAACACGGTGGTTGCGTCCACCTCCGCCCAGTCATAGCTGGGCGGGAGACCGCGCAACTGCCGTGTTGCGGGGACGCAAGCGCCTCAGATCGAGACGACCTCGAAGATCTGCAGCACGGTCAGCGCGGCCAGCAGCAGGCAGACCACGCCGCCGACCCGGCGGATCGTCGCGAGCTTGACCCGGGCCAGGAGCGCCCGCCCGAGCACCGCGGCCAGGCCCGACACGGTGGCGAGGGCGAGGAACGCCCCGACGAACACCGACACCGGCTCCTTGAACTGCAGCACCATCGACGCGGTCAGCAGCTGCGACAGGTCGCCCCACTCCGCCAGGAACAGGATCCCGAACGACACCCCGACCGCCCGGAGGCCGACCGCGGTCGCCGCGCCCTTGTGGGAGAACTCCTCCTCGGTCTCGGCCTCCTCCTCGTCGGCCTTGCGCGCACCGCGGATCAGGACGATCCCGCCGATGAGGAACATCGCCGCCGCGAAGACCTCCACCGGCCGCTTCGGCAGCTGCGCCAGCAGCCCACCCACTGTCACGGCGACCAGCGTCTGCACGAGGAAGGCCAGGCACACCCCGATCCAGACGAACAGCGGCCGGAACCGGGTCGCCAGCACGAGGGTCGCGATGAAGGTCTTGTCGGGCAGCTCCACGAGGAAGATGGCGCCGAAGACGATGGCCATGGTGGCGAGATCGAAATCCATATCGCGTCGACTGTATCCGCGCGCCCCCAATACGCTGACGGGGTGTCCGACCCCCAGACCATCGCCGCGACCGCGCTCGCGGTGGCGGCCGTCGCGCTGGTCGGAGCTCTCGTCGCGCTGGTCCGCCTCGGCCGGGTCCGCGAGCAGCTGCGCCGGATCGAGGGCCAGCGCCCGGTCGGCACCGGCGACCTGGCCGCCCTGCGGGCCGACCTCGCCCAGGCGCTGCGCCACGTCGCGGTGGTGCGCTACGACGCCTTCGGCGACATGGGTGGGCGACTGTCGTTCAGCGCAGCGGTGATCGACGACCGCGGCGACGGGCTGGTCTTCTCCTCGATCCACGCCCGGGGTGAGTCCCGCACCTATGCCAAGGGTGTCGTCGGCGGCAGCTCCGACGCGACCCTGACCCCCGAGGAGCAGCAGGCGCTCGCCGCTGCCCGCACCGGACCCCAAGGAGCCTGACGCCGTGACCCCGACGACGCCGACCATCCCGACGTCCCCCACCAGGCACGGCTACTTCGGCCCCGAGGGCACCTTCACCCAGATGGCCCTGCACGCGTGGGCGCCGGCCGCGGGCCAGGAGCACGTGCCGCTGCCGTCCGTCGAGGCTGCCCTCAACGCCCTGCGCGCGGGCGAGGTCGACGCGGCCATGGTGCCGATCGAGAACTCCGTGGAGGGCGGGGTGAGCGCCACCCTCGACGCGCTGGCCAGCGGCGACCCGCTCGTGGTCGTGGGCGAGGTGCTCGTCCCGATCACCTTCGTGCTCGCCGCCCGACCCGGTGTGCCGCTCGGCGAGGTCCGCGCCGTGGGCACCCACAGCCACGCCTGGGCCCAGGTCCGCGGCTGGATGGGCACCCACCTGCCCGACGCGGTCTACGTGCCGACCCTGTCGACGGCCGCCGCCGCGGCCGGGCTGGTGGGGACGGACGGCGAGCAGGCGGCATACCAGGCGGCGGTGTGCGCCCCCGTCGCCGCACGCAACCTCGGGCTCGAGGTGCTGGCCGAGGGGATCGGCGACAACGCCGCCGCGGTGACCCGGTTCGTGTCGGTGGCGCGGCCCGGGCAGCTTCCCGAGCGGACCGGCGCCGACAAGACCACGCTGGTGCTCTTCCAGCGCGACGACCACGCGGGTGGTTTGCTCGAGCTGCTGGAGCAGTTCGCGGTGCGGGGCATCAACATGTCGCGGCTGGAGTCGCGGCCGACCAAGTCGTCGATGGGCGACTACTGCTTCTCGATCGACATCGAGGGGCACGTCCTCGACGAGCGGGTCGGCGAGGCGCTGCTGGGGCTCAAGCGGGTCTGCGCCGACGTGCGGTTCCTCGGCAGCTACCCGGCCGCGCACGGCACGGCGGTGCGGGTCACGCCGCACACCAGCGACGCGGCGTTCGGCGAGGCCCGCGCCTGGCTGCACTCCCTCCGCGGCACCTAGCCGCGGCGCTCATCCATGCAAAAGGCGAGTTAGCGCCGCACTGGTCCAGCGCTAACTCGCCTTTTGCATGAGATAGCGACGGGAGGAGGGCTACTTCTTCTCGCGCCAGGCGCGCTCGAACGGCAGCCGCCAGGCGTGCGGGGCGATCAGCTGGTGGATCGCGTTCGGCCCCCAGGTGCCGGCCGGGTAGGGCTTCACCTCGGGCGGGTTGTCGAGCAGCGGCTGCGACCGCTCCCACAGCGACTCGATGCCCTCGGCCGTCGTGAACAACGTGTGGTCGCCCCGCATCGCGTCGAGGATCAGCCGCTCGTAGGCCTCGAGCACGTCGCCGACCCGCTCGGTCTCGCGGGTGGAGAACTGCATCGACAGCTTCTCCAGCCGCATCCCCGGGCCGGGCCGCTTGCCGTAGAACGACAGCGACACCTTCGACTCGTCGGCCAGGTCGAAGGTGAGGTGGTCAGGCCCGGCGTTGCCCACGCCCGAGTGGGTCGGGAACATCGACCGCGGGGCCTCCTTGAAGGCGATCGAGATGATGCGGGCGCCCTCGGCCATCCTCTTGCCGGTGCGCAGGTAGAACGGCACGCCGGCCCAGCGCCAGTTGTCCAGGCCGACCTTGAGCGCGATGAAGGTCTCGGTGTCGGAGTCGCCCGGGACGCCGTCGAGGTCGGTGTAGCCGGCGAACTGACCACGCACCACGTCGGACGGGTCGATCGGCAGCAGTGAGCGGAAGACCTTGTTCTTCTCCTCCGAGATCGCCCGCGGCTCGAGGGCGGTCGGGGGCTCCATCGCGACGAACGCCAGCACCTGGAACAGGTGGGTGACGACCATGTCCTTGTAGGCGCCGGTGGCCTCGTAGAAGTTGGCTCGCTCGTCCAGGCCCAGGGTCTCGGGGATGTCGATCTGGATGTGGTCGATGAAGTTGCGGTTCCAGATCGGCTCGAACAGCCCGTTGGCGAAGCGGAAGGCCAGGATGTTCTGGGCCGCCTCCTTGCCGAGGAAGTGGTCGATCCGGAAGACCTGGCTCTCGTCGAACGTCTCGTGCACGGTGTTGTTGAGCGCGATGGCGCTGGCGAGGTCGGTGCCGAACGGCTTCTCCATGACCACCCGCGAGCGGGCCACGAGGTCGGCGTCGCGCAGCATCTGGATGACCGCGACCGCGGCCTTGGGCGGCACCGACAGGTAGTGCAGCCGCAGCGCGTCCGGCCCCAGCGACTCCTCGGCCTGCTTGACCGCCTGGGCCAGCGGTTCCGGCCCGGCCGACTGCGACACGTAGACCAGGTTGTCGTCGAACTTGTCCCACTGCTCAGGCGTCAGCGAGTGCGCACCGAACTCCTCGCACGCCCTGCGGGCGAACTCGCGGAACTCCTCGTCGCTCATCTGCTCCAGCGAGGTGCCGACCACCCGGATCGCCGGGGCCAGCTCCGACGCCGCGAGGTGCGCGAGCCCGGGGAGGAGCTTGCGACGAGCCAGGTCGCCGGTGGCGCCGAAGAGCACGATCACGTGCGGGTCGGCCTTCTCCAGCGCGGCGCGTGAGCTGCGCGCGTCCGCCGCCGGGTACGAGATCGTCTGGGCCCTGCGCGGGTCTGCATCTGACACGTTGCCGATCATCGCACCGGCCGTGCGTGCCCGCACCTGTGCGTCCAGACCGGTGTGCCCAGCCGGTATGCCGGGTGCGCACCGGGTGCGGACCGGGTGCGGACGGGTGCAGACCGGGCCGCGGGTCTTGCGCTGATCTTGCGGAAAGCCTGCGTCCTTGCACCGGACTCCCTTGTGTTCCGCCCAGCAGAGTCTTCCTCAACGGCACGGAGCGACCTCCGACCCGCCGACACCCACCACAGCCCACCGGCCCGCACGGTCCGAGAACGAAGGAAGTCCCGATCATGAGCAACACCACCAAGAAGTCGTCCAGCAAGGTCCTCGCCTCCGTCGCCCTCCTGGCCGCCGCCGCCGGCGTGGCCGGTCTCGGCACCTTCGGCAGCTTCACCTCCAGCACCTCCGCCAGCGCCTCGGTCGCCTCCGGCACCGTCAAGGTCGAGCTCGGCGCCACCGGTGCGGCGAACCGCCTCTCGGTCGCCGCCACCGGCCTGGTCCCCGGCGACACCGTCCAGCGCGCGGTCACCCTCTCCAACACCGGCAACCAGGACTTCTCCGCGGTCGCCCTCAGCACCACCGCCACCACGTCGAGCAAGCTCGACACCGACGCCACCAACGGCCTGCAGGTCGTCATCGAGTCCTGCTCCAACGGCTGGGTCGAGGCCGGCACCGCGCCCGCCTACACCTACACCTGCACCGGCACCACCAAGACCGTCCTCGCCTCGCGGGCCATCGTCGGCGCCAACTCCACGCTGTCGAACCTGCAGTCGCTGACCGCCACCAAGAACGACAGCCTGCGCGTCAAGGTCACCCTCCCCGACACCGCCGACAACACCTTCCAGGGCCTGTCCAGCGTCGTGGGCTTCGACTTCACCGCCACGCAGCGCACCGCCACCAACAAGTAACACCACCAACGAGTAGCACCACCGGCGAGTAGCACCACCACCCAGACCCCGCGCCGGTCGCCACGTCCCCGAGACGGCGGCCGGCGCGGCCCACCAGCACCGCACAGGAAGGCCCGACCATGGCGCACGCAGTCCAGCTCCGCACCCGCCCGGCCCCGGACCCCGCCCAGCGCTCGGCCGCGTCATTGCGCTCGGCCCCGTCCCTGCGCTCGGCCGCCGCGACCGGTCCGGCCCTCCGCGTCCGGGTGCTGCTTCAGGTGCTGCGTCGGGTGCTGCGCCGGCTCCCGTCCGTGCTGAGCACCGCCTGCGTCACGCTCGCCGCCGTCGCCTTCCTGCTGCTGGCGATCGGGCCGCACGTCCTCGGCTACCGCACCGCCACGATGCTCACCGGCAGCATGGCCCCCGGGATCAACCCGGGCGACGTCGTCGTCAGCGTCCCGAAGCCGGCCGCCGAGGTCGCGGTCGGTGACGTGATCAGCTACCACATCCCCGTCCAGGACCACCGGGTCGAGACGCACCGGGTCATCGAGGTCACCCGGGACGCGAACGGCCGGCTGGCCGTGGTCACCAAGGGCGATGCCAACACCGGCGCCGACCCGTGGGTCGCGACCCTCGACGGTGACACCGTCTGGCAGACCCAGGCCGTCGTGCCGCACGTCGGCTCGTGGATCCGGGCCCTGCGGGCCCCGCTCGTGCAGGGCGGCGTGTTCTGGGGGGCGCTCGGCGCCTTCGTCCTGATCGCCCTCTGGCGGATCTGGAGCCCCGAGCGCGACGAGGACCTCGCGGCGGACCGTGACGAGCACCGCGACGAGGAAGCGGAGCCGGCGCATGGCTGACCTCGTCGACCCGCGGGTCCTGGCTGCCCTGGCGGCCGAGCTGCAGGACCCCGCCGCGGCGGTGACCATCGCCCGGCTCTACCGCGAGAACCTCGAACGCCGGGTCGCGCGACTCGACACCGCGTGCGGCCAGGAAGACCTCGAGACGGCCATGGACGTCACCCTCAGCCTCAAGGTCACCTCGGCCACGGTCGGTGCCCTGGCCCTGCGGTCCTGCGCCCAGCGGGTCGAGCCGTCCCTGGCCGCGGGTGACTGGGTCTCCGCGCGGTCGGCCGCCGCCGCGGTCCGCGCCGCGACCCCGGCCACCCTCGGCGCGATCGACGCGCTGCTGGGGGGCCCGCTCCTCGGTGCCCCGCTCGACAGAGCACCGCTCGCCGGCTGAGCCGCCCGCCGCACGGCACTGCTCACGCAGACCGAGCAGTGCCGTGGGGCCGGCTCACACCGAGCCGGGCTCCTCCATGCGGTAGCCCACCCCGCGCACGGTGCGGATGAACGACGCGCTCCCGGCGGCGCGGGACAGCTTGCGTCGCATGTTGCCGACGTGCACCTCGACCAGGTGCTCGTCCGCGGCCCAGCCGTCACCCCACACGGTGCGCATCAGCACGTCGCGGCCCCAGACCCGACGCGGTGCCCGGACCATCGTGGCGAGCAGGTCGAACTCGGTGCGGGTCAGCTCGACCTCGTCACCGTCGACCGCCACCGCGCGGCTCTCGAGGTCGACGGTGAGCCGCCCGAGCGACACCGTCTCCGAGCCCGCGGCGGAAGCCTCGGGGGCCTCCACCGGCTGGGGCCCGGGGGCAGCGGCACCGGCGGTTGCGCTGGGCTCCGGTGCGGCGCGTGGCCGGCGGAACATCGCGGTCACCCGTGCCTGGAGCTCCCGCGGGCTGAACGGCTTGGTGAGGTAGTCGTCGGCGCCGATCTCCAGGCCCATCAGCCGGTCGATCTCGTCGGTGCGTGCGCTGATCATCACGATGTAGGCGTCGGACACCTCACGGACCCGACGGCACACCTCGATGCCGTCGAGGTCGGGCAGCCCCAGGTCGAGCGTGACCAGGTCGGGGCGCACCTCGGCCACCATCTCCAGCCCCTCGCGCCCGCTCTCGGCGACGTGCACCTCGAGGCCCTTCTTGCCCAGGCTTGCGGCGATGAGCTCCCGGATGTCCGGGTCGTCCTCGACCACCACGGCGGTCTGCGCAGGCGGGCTCATGCCGCCATCCTCGCATGTGCGTGCGTCTGCGCCCGCTCGCCGCGGGTTGGTGCGGCGGGAGTGCGCGCGCCGCGCGCCCACACCCTGCGCCCACACCCTGCGCCCACACCCTGCGCCCACACCCTGCGCCCACACCTTGTCCGAATCTTGCGGATCGCTGAGGGTCGCGTTGCGGCGGGGCCGGGAGACTGGACGGCATGACCCCCGGCACGACGACCCGACGGCTGGCGATGGCTGCCGTCCTGGCGGTCCTCGTCGCGCTGGTGCCCGGTGCTGCGTTCGCGAAGTTCAGCCGGACCGCCGGCTCCACCATGTCGGTCGGCACGGCGACGCTCGGCATGCCGTCGACCGCCACCCTGAGCAAGTCCTGCCCGTTCCTCATCTTCGCCGGCAGCCTCAAGGTGACCTTCCCGGACGTGCCGCTCGCCGAGAGCTACCTCGTCACGCTCGACCCGCCGTCCGGCACCGTCACCAGCAAGACCGTCACCTCGGGCGGCGCGGGCGCGACCTTCTCGCTCAGCCGCTCCGGCACCTACGACGTCACCGTCGTGGCCCGGGTGTCGAGCTGGACCGGGCCCGCTTTGTCGCGTTCGTTCACCTGCTGACGCAGGGCGCACGCCGCACCACCTCGAAGGGGTGCCGCGACGCCGGACCGTGATTTGACGCGGCACCTTAGGTGAGGCTTACCTTGGTCTCAATACGCAAGCCTCGTATGCCGGAAATCAGGTTCTCGTGCTCCTCAGCAATGCGCTCATCGGACTCCGCGAAGGTCTGGAAGCAGCCCTCGTGGTCGTCATCCTCGTCGCGTTCCTCGTGAAGACGGAGCGCCGCTGGGCCCTCAAGCAGGTCTGGAGCGGGGTGGCCGTGGCCGTCCTGCTGTCCGTCGCGATCGGTGCGGTGCTCACCTACGGCACCCGGCAGCTGTCCTTCGAGACCCAGGAGCTGATCGGCGGCAGCGCCTCGATCCTCGCCGTCGCCTTCGTGACCGCGATGGTGTTCTGGATGCGCACCGCCGCCCGCACCATCTCCGGCGAGCTCAAGGGCAAGCTCGACCAGGCACTGTCCGTCGGCGGCTGGGCCGTCGCGCTGGTCGGGTTCCTGGGCGTGGGCCGCGAGGGTCTGGAGACCGCCCTGTTCTTCTACGCCAGCGTGCAGACCGCCGGTGCCGGCACCTCCCAGCCGCTGATCGGCTTCGTCATCGGGATCGCGGTCGCCGTCGTCCTCGGGATCCTGATCTACCGCGGCGCCGTCCGGATCAACCTCTCGAAGTTCTTCCGCTACACCGGGATCGCGCTGATCGTCGTTGCGGCCGGGATCCTCTCCTACGGCATCCACGACCTGCAGGAGGCCGCCTTCCTGCCCGGGCTGAACAGCCTGGCCTTCGACGTGAGCGGCGCGATCCCGCCCGACTCCTGGTACGGCACCCTGCTCAAGGGCACCGTCAACTTCACGCCGAACACGACCTGGCTGCAGGCCATCGCCTGGACCCTCTACCTCGTCGTCGTCATGACCTTCTTCCTCAAGCCGGCGCGGACCGCGCCGGCCCCGGCCGTCCCCGCCGCCGCGTCCGTCGGCCCGGTCCGCACCAACTAGCCCGGTCCGCACCAACCAGCTCCGCCGGCACCAAACCAGCCCCGCCGGCACCAACCAGCCAGGCCACCGCACCGGCCCCCGACGACCCTTCACCAAGGAGCCCCAATGCGCATCACCCCCGTCCACGCAGGCCTGGGCCTCGTCGTCCTCCTGGCGACCGCTGCCTGCGGGAGCTCGGACGACGCCGCTCCGACCTCGGGCAAGGGCCCGATCGCGGTCGAGGCCTCGGACACGGCCTGCAAGGTCGAGCGCTCCGAGGCGGTGGCGGGCACGATCCAGTTCACCGTGCGCAACACCGGCTCCAAGGTCAACGAGTTCTACGTCTACGGCGAGGGCGACCAGATCATCGGCGAGGTCGAGAACATCACGCCCGGCCTGACCCGCTCCTTCCACGTCGAGGTCTCGACCCCCGGCACCTACCAGACCGCGTGCAAGCCGGGCATGAAGGGCAAGGGGATCCGCGCCGACTTCACGGTCACCGGCGGCACCGCCTCGCAGGCCCCTGACGCGGCGATGGCCGCGGCGGTCACCCAGTACCAGACCTTCGTCTCGGCCCAGTCCGACGAGCTGCTGACCCGCACCACCGAGTTCGTCACCCTGGTCAAGGCCGGCAAGGTCGACGAGGCCAAGCGGGCCTTCCCGCTGGCCCGCGGCCCGTGGGAGCGGATCGAGCCGGTGGCCGAGTCGTTCGGTGACCTCGACCCGCGGATCGACGGCCGCGAGGACGTCGTCGAGGAGGGCATGAAGTTCACCGGCTTCCACCGCCTCGAGAAGGACCTGTGGGTCGACGGACTGCAGCCGGACTCCGACGCCATCGCCGACCAGCTGCTGACCGACGTCAAGGAGATCGTCGCCAAGGCCAAGGCGGTCGAGCTCAACCCGCTGCAGCTCGCCAACGGCTCGAAGGCACTGCTCGACGAGGTCGCCACCGGCAAGATCACCGGTGAGGAGGACCGCTACAGCCACACCGACCTCTACGACTTCGACGAGAACGTCAAGGGATCCAAGGCTGCGATCGACGCCCTCCGCCCGGTGCTCAAGACCCGCGACGCGGCGCTGCTCGCCGACATCGACGCCAGGTTCGCGGCGCTGGACGCCGAGCTCGACAAGCACCGCACCGACGACGGCTTCGTGCTCTACACCGCGCTGTCCAAGGACGAGGTCCGGGCCCTGACCGTCGCGCTGGACGCGGTCAGCGAGCCGATCTCGACGGTCGCCGGAGTGGTCGCGGCCCAGTGACCGAGCAGCCCACCTCCCCTCTCAGCCGCCGGCGGCTGCTCGGCGTCGGTGCCGGGGCGGCCGTGGCCGGTGCCGTGGCCGGCGTCGGTGGCGCGTATGCCGCGACGCACGCGAGCGCGGACCCTGCCACCGCGGGCGGCGGCGCAGACCAGGCGTCCTCCGACGACATGGTGCCGTTCCGCGGCGAGCACCAGTCCGGCATCATCACCCCGGCCCAGGACCGGATGCACTTCGTGGCCCTCGACGTGGTCACCCAGGACCGGGCCGCGCTCGCCGCGATGCTCAAGGCCTGGACCCGGGCGGCCGAGCGGATGACCGCGGGGGCCGAGGCAGCCCCGGGTGGGGTCGTCGGTGGCGGTCCCTACCGCGCTCCCGAGGACACCGGCGAGGCCTACGACCTGGACGCCTCCGACCTGACCATCACGATCGGCTACGGCCCGTCGCTGTTCGACGACCGGTTCGGCCTGGCGGACCGGAAGCCCGACGCGCTGCGGGACCTGCCCGGCTTCGTGGGCGACGACCTCGACCCGGCCCGCAGCGGCGGCGACCTCTGCATCCAGGCCTGTGCCAACGACCCGCAGGTCGCCGTGCACGCAGTGCGCAACCTCGTGCGGATGGGCTTCGGCGTGGTGTCGGTGCGCTGGAGCCAGCTCGGCTTCGGGCGCACCTCGTCCACCACCCGGAACCAGGTCACCCCCCGCAACATGTTCGGGTTCAAGGACGGCACCAACAACCTCAAGGCCGAGGACGGCGACGCCCTGGCCGAGCACGTGTGGGTGCAGCCGGCCGACGTCCCGGGTGGCTCGGCCTGGATGGCGGGCGGCTCCTACCTGGTCGCCCGGCGGATCCGGATGCACATCGAGATCTGGGACCGCACCCCGCTCCAGGAGCAGCAGGACATCATCGGCCGCGACAAGGGAGAGGGTGCCCCACTGGGCCAGAAGGGCGAGTTCGACACCCTCGACTTCGCCACGAAGGGGGCCGACGGCAAGCCCGCGATCCCGGTCGACGCGCACGTGGCCCTCGCGCACGAGAGCCGGCTGAACGGCATACGGATCCTGCGCCGTGGCTACAACTTCACCGACGGCTCCGACGGGGTCGGGCACCTCGACGCCGGACTCTTCTTCATCGGCTTCATGCGCGACGCGCACCAGCAGTTCGTGCCGATGCAGCGAGCCCTGGCTGCCAAGGACGGGCTCAACGAGTACATCGAGCACACCGGCTCGGCGGTCTTCGCCTGTCCGCCCGGCCTCGGCGCCGAGGATTACTGGGGTCAGGCGCTCTTCAGCTGAGGCGCCTCGGCGCGGGCCCGGTGGCGGTACCACTGGTAGGCGAGCACCGCGCAGACCACGCCGTTCACCATGCCGGCCAGGACGTCGGAGATGTGGTGGGCGCCACGATAGAGCCGCGCGATCCCGACGAGGAACGGGATGACCCCGCAGACGCCCATGACCAGCGCCCGGAGCCACGGCCGCTCGATCCGGGCGGAGGCCATCAGCAGGAACGAGAGGTACAGCGCCGTCGAGGCGCCGGTGTGACCGCTCGGGTAGCTCGACGTCGGCGGGGAGGCGTCCATCGGCAGGGCCGGCGGACGCTGGCGCCCGACGAGCAGGGTCAGGAACAGGAAGATCGTCGCCTGCAGCGAGATCGCGATCAGCGGGACCACGGCCCAGCGCCACTCCCGGGTGCGCCACCAGATGACGGCGACCGCGATGAGGCACACCCCGATCACCACCTCGGTGTTGCCGAACCGCGAGCAGACCCAGCTGATCGGGTCCCAGAAGTCGGTGCGGTTGCGGTTGAACGCGTCGGTGACCTTGTCCTCCCAGTCGTCGACCGCGTCGAGTGGACCGTTGAGGAGCAGGCCGATGCCCGCGAGCACCCCGAAGAGGACTACGCCGGGTGCGACGGCCCTGACGAGGAGGTCGGTGAGGTCTTGCCGATGAATCCGAGCCATGAGGAGAACGTAATGCCCACACCGAGCACATAGCCCGCCAACACGTCGGAGGGGAAGTGAACCCCGAGAAAGATCCGGTCCAGGCCCACGACCAGCGCAAACACCACGGCGAGCACGATCGACACCCGGTGGCCGACCCGTCCCAGCACGGGCCAGAGCAGGAAGACCACGACGGTCGCGACGACCGCGGCGTTGAACGCGTGACCGGACGGGAACGAGAACCCCGGCGAGTGCGAGATCGGGTCCTGCACGATCGGCCGGGCCCGGCCGACGAGCAGCTTGGCGAGCAGCCCGACGTTCCAGGCGAGCATCATGGTGAAGAACGCCCACAGGGCCCGGCCGCGCAGCTTCCTCGCCGCCCAGACCCAGATGCACAGGCCGGTGGCGAGGATGTAGAGCAGGAACGGCTGGCTGATGCCCTGCAGGGCGATCAGGGTGTCGGCCAGGCCGTGCGAGCGGGTGAAGTCGGTCGACTCGCGGATCAGGTCGTTGTCGAGCCGGATCAGCGGGTCGAACTTCTGCCGCACCGCGTACCCGAGCAGCAGCACCGGCACCGCGAAGAGCACCATGGCCACCGCCCCGCGCACCAACCGAGCCGAGTGGGACTTCGCGACGGCCTTGGTCGTGTCGGTCGCCATCAGTCGAGCGACCCCACGCGGACCACCAGTGCCCCCGGCACGACCTCGGCGGCGATGGCGCGAGCCTTGCCCAGGGTGTCGCCGTCGACCTGCACCTCCTGCGGGCGGTCGGAGCGGACCCGGACCGACGGGGTCGTGTAGTGGTCGACGATCTGGTGGCCCTTGCGCTTGCGCGACGCGATCCGTGCGGCGACCGCGGCCCAGCCGACGACCCCCTTGGGTGACAGCACGACCATGTCGAGCTGGCCGTCGTCGATCTCCGCCTCGGGCATCAGCACCAGCCCACCGAGCAGCTTGCCGCAGTTGCCGATCACGACGGTGCGGGCGCGGCGGCTGAACTCCTCGTGGTCCTCCACCTTGACGCGCACCTTGAACTGCGGCCCGCGCAGGTTGCGGGTCCCGGAGACGACGTAGGCCGCGGGGCCCACCTTGGCCTTCAGCTTCTCCGGTGCGTCGGCCATGATCGCGGCGTCGAAGCCCAGCCCGGCCATCACGAGGAAGACGTGCTCGGCCGGCGACTGGTCCTCGCCCGAGACGTCCATGGTGAGGCGCCCGACGTCGACCCGCTTGTTCTGGCCGGTGAGCGCCACCCGCAGCGCGTCGTCGAGGTCGTCGACCGGCAGGTCGAGGTTGCGGGCGAGCAGGTTGCCGGTGCCGCCGGGGAGCAACCCCATCGGGGTCTCCTCGCCGACCATCGCCTCGGCGACCGCGCGCACTGTGCCGTCGCCGCCGAGCGGGCAGACCAGGTCGACCCCCTTGGCCAGCGCCTGCTTGGCCTGGCCGGTCCCGGGGTCGCGCTCGGTGGTGAGGATGAACAAGGGCTCGGCCCACCCGTGCCTGGCCGACTGCTCGGTGATCTGCTTGCGCACCGCGGAGACGTCGTCGAACTTGGTCGGGTTGACGATGATCGCGGCGCGACGAGTGGGGGTCTCGGACACGGTGCCCTCCGGGCGGAAGTCGTTGCGGTGCGGGCGGCGCCCCCATCGGCGCCCCCGGTGCGCACCACCGGAGCTGCGCACGCGCATCCCGGCCCAGCCGGCGATGCCGAGGGCGAGGATGACGACGAGTAGGACCGTCCCGAGGGCGACCCAGCCGGAGTGTTCGCGAAGCACGCGCCGACGCTACCCCACCGATCGCGCTGCATCAGCACAGGTCAGAGCGCGTTCCCGGCGCCCTGGGTCTTCGGCCGATCGCCCGACTTCCGGCCCGAGTCGGCGCTGCTGGCGCTGATGGGCGGGCGATTGGCCGAAAGTCGTGGGTCTGTGGCGCTCGCGCCGCTCGGCGGCGATCGTCGCGGCGCCTAGCGTGGGCGTCATGACCGAGCAGCCCGACCCGATCAGCCCGGACACCAAGGACTGGACCTGGACGCTGCGGCGGCCCTGTCCCGACTGCGGGTTCGAGGCCGCTGCGGTCGCCGCCACCGACATCGCCGGCCTGACCCGCTCGTCGACCGCTCCCTGGTCGACCGTGCTCCAGCGTCCTGACGCGACCCAGCGCCCGGCACCCGACGTCTGGTCCGCACTGGAGTACGCCTGCCACGTGCGCGATGTCTGCCGGGTCTTCGACGGCCGGCTCGGGCTGATGCTCGAGCAGGACGCCCCCCGGTTCGCCAACTGGGACCAGGACGCGACGGCGGTGGCCGAGCGTTACGGCGAGCAGGACCCAGCCGTCGTGGCGTCCGAGCTCGAGGACACGGCCGCTGGGGTCTCGGCCAGGTTCGAAGGCGTGCGCGACGACCAGTGGGCGCGCACCGGTCTGCGCAGCGACGGGTCCGAGTTCACCGTGCTGACGCTGGGCCAGTACTTCCTGCACGACCTGGCCCACCACCTGGTGGACGTGCGCGCCGCGGGGTGAGCCTCGCCCCTACGCCTTCTGTGGGTGACCGGTGAGCGCGGCGGCGCCGCCCATCACCAGGAAGATGCTGCCCGAGACGTACTTCTGGCGCCGGATCGCGCGCGGGTGCCGGGCCAGCCACGCGCCGATCGAGCCGGCGCTCAGGGCGTAGACACTGTCGAACAGCGCCCCGATCACGACGAAGATCGCGCCGAGCACCAGGACCTGCGACCAGATCGGCCCGGCCTCACGGTGCAGGAACTGCGGGAAGAACGCCACGAAGAACACGGCCGTCTTCGGGTTGGAGATGCCGACGAGGAAGGCGTCGCCGAAGGCGCGCCGCGAGTGCCTGACGGGCACGCGGTCGAGGGCGAAGTGCCCCTTGCTGCGGAACTCCTTGATGGCCAACCACACCAGGTATGCCGCGCCCGCGTACTTCACGATCGCGAAGGCGAGCACCGACGAGCTGATCACCGCTGACAGCCCGAACGCGGTCGCCACCACCATCACCGCGGTCGCCGTCTCGATGCCGGCCATCGACGCGACGGCGAGGCGGCGGCTGCCCTGGCCGATGCCGCGCGAGATCAGGAAGAGCATGGCGGGACCGGGCAGCAGGATCAGCGCGGTCGCGGCGAGGGCGAACGACGCGAGGGTGGGTGCGGACGGCATACCGAAAAGGATCGCGCCCCGCGTCGTTCGCCAGCAACACGTTTCATGAAGTGGTCGTCAGACCGCGAGATGCCGCCGGGTGAGGACGGCGGCCTGCTCGACGAGCGCGATGCCCTGCTCCTTGCTGGTGGTCTTCTGGCTGAGGATCGCGACCCGCAGGTCGAGGGAGCGGTCGGTGATCCGGCCGATGCTGTTGACGATCCAGAGCCCGCCGAGGGTCGACCGGGGCAGCCAGCCGTTCTTGAGGCAGACCCGCTCGCCCGACCTGGCGGCGGCCCGCAGGCCCCACTTCTGCTCGGGGATGACGTCCTCCATGAGGTCGAGCAGGGTCTTGCCGGAACGCGCGTCGAGGGGCGAGGCCTTGCTGCCGGCCGAGCTGATCGCGTGGACGAACCGCAGCTGGTCGCGGGCCGTCGTCCGGGTCAGCCCCCAGCTGTAGTCGAAGCACTGGGTCGACCGCAGGCCGAACCGCCGGTTGGCGGCCGTCATCCCGGAGGCCAGGCCGACCTGTCGGAACAACGTCCACGCCGACTCGTGGTCGCTCTGGCGGATCATCTTGTCGGCCACCGCGAGCTGGCTCGCCGACGGTCGCGCCCCGCGGTCCTGCAGCTGGAGCAACAAGGTGGCGAGGATGTCGGCCTTGGCGATGCTGGCCGTCTCGATCGTGGACTCCGCCCCCCACGCGAAGCTGCGGCCGGACCTGGTCTCCGCGACCGCGACACCCAGGTCGGCGCCATACCGGCGGGCCAGCGCCGACAGCTCGTCGCGCAGGGCATCGAGGGTGGGCGCACGGGTGGGCCGGCTCGGGGGCCCGGTGGTCGTGGTGGTGGTCGTGGTGGGGGCGGGTGGTGACGCCGTCGTGGTGGCGCTGGGCGGTGTCGTGGTCGTCGTCGTGGTGGCCGCGGACCCCGCGGTCGTGGTGCCGGGCGATGCGGTGGTGCCTGCAGCTGGCTCGCCCGCGCAGGCGGCCGCCAGGGCGAGCGGTGCCACCGTCAGCACGTGCCGCCGCGTGAGCATGGACGCATTGTGACCTGCGGCGGCGTCCGGGGGGTGGCAAAGCGCTCGGTAGGCTTGCCCGGTGATCGACATCAAGCTCCTGCGTGAGGACCCCGACCGCGTCCGCGCCAGCCAGCGCGCCCGTGGTGAGGACGAGGGGATCGTCGACGCGATCCTCGCTGCCGAGCAGACCCACCGCAGCTCCCTCACCGAGTTCGAGCAGCTGCGTGCGCAGCAGAAGTCGATGGGCAAGCAGGTCGCGCAGGCGCAGGGAGACGAGAAGCAGGCCCTCCTCGCCCAGACCAAGGACCTCGCCGCCCGGGTCAAGCAGCTGCAGGCCGACGCCGACGCCGCGCAGGCCTCGCTCGGCACGCTGATCCGCCAGATCGGCAACATCGTCGAGGACGGCGTCCCGGTCGGTGGCGAGGACGACTACACCGTGCTCGAGACCGTCGGCACCCCGCCGGAGTTCGACTTCGAGCCCCGCGACCACCTCGCGCTGGGCGAGACGCTGGCCGCGATCGACATGGAGCGCGGCGCGAAGGTCGGCGGCTCGCGGTTCTACTTCCTCACCGGCGTCGGCGCCCGGCTCGAGCTGGCGCTCCTCAACATGGGCATCGCGCAGGCCGTCGAGCACGGGTTCACCCCGATGATCACGCCGACCTTGGTCAAGACCGACGTGATGGCCGGGGCCGGCTTCATCGACAAGCACGCCGACGAGGTCTACCGCCTCGAGGCCGACGACCTGTTCCTCACCGGCACCTCCGAGGTCGCGCTCGCCGGCTACCACGCCGACGAGATCCTCGACCTCTCGGACGGCCCGAAGCGGTATGCCGGGTGGTCGGCCTGCTACCGCCGCGAGGCCGGGTCGCACGGCAAGGACACCCGCGGGATCATCCGCGTGCACCAGTTCCACAAGGTCGAGATGTTCACCTACTGCCGGGTCGAGGACGCCGCCGCGGAGCACCAGCGGCTGCTCGGCTGGGAGAAGGAGATGCTCGCCAAGATCGAGGTGCCCTACCGGGTCATCGACACTGCGGCCGGCGACCTCGGTGGCCCGGCGGCCCGCAAGTTCGACTGCGAGGCGTGGGTCCCGACCCAGGGCCGCTACCGCGAGCTGACCTCCACCTCGAACTGCACGACCTACCAGGCCCGCCGCCTCAACACGCGCGAGCGTGACCCGAACGGTCAGGGCACCCGCGCCGTGGCCACCCTCAACGGCACGCTGGCGACGACGCGCTGGATGGTCGCGATCCTCGAGAACCACCAGCAGGCCGACGGATCCGTGGTCGTCCCGAAGGCGCTGCAGCCGTTCCTCGGGCTGGACGTCCTCAAGCCCGTCTGACCCGTCGCGGGTGGCCCGTCCCTCGCAAAACGGCAGTTGCGTCCACTCCCGCCCAGCAATTGCCGGGCGGGAGTGGACGCAACTGCCGTTTTGCGCCGCCGCGGGTAGCGTCGGCGGCATGAGCGATCGCCAGCTGCCGAAGTGGTCCGAGCTCAAACCGCTGTTGCGACCCAAGCCGGTCGAGCTCAACGCGCGCAAGCGCCGGCTCGCCTCGGCGCTGACGATCGCCGACCTGCGTGAGGTGGCGAGGCGGCGCACCCCGCGATCGGTCTTCGACTACACCGACGGGGCGGCTGAGGCCGAGCTGAGCCTCGGCCGCGCCCGCGCGACCTTTCGCGACCTGACCTTCCAGCCGTCGGTGCTGCGGGACGTGGGCGACATCGACACCACGACCACGGTCCTGGGCCAGCCCTCGGCCCAGCCGTTCGGCTTCGGGCCGACCGGCTTCACCCGGATGATGCAGCACGAGGGTGAGCGCGCCGTGGTCCGCGTGGCCGAGCGGGTCGGCATCCCCTACGGTCTCTCGACGCTCGGCACCACCGACGTCGAGGGCGTGGCCGAGGCCTCCCCCGGCGCGCGGAAGTGGTTCCAGCTCTACGTCTGGCGCGACCACGGCCCGGCCGAGGAGCTGATGGCGCGGGCCAAGGCAGCCGGCTTCGAGGCGCTCATCCTCACGGTCGACGTCCCGGTGGCCGGGGTGCGGCTGCGCGACGTGCGCAACGGGTTCAACATCCCACCCGCCCTCTCGGCGAAGACCGTGCTCGACGGCGCCATGCACCCGAACTGGTGGGTCAACTTCCTCACCACCGAACCGTTGCGGTTCGCCAGCCTCGACCGCTGGGACGGCACCGTCGCCGAGATGATGAACGCACTGTTCGACCCGACCATGACGCTCGAGGACCTCGACTGGGTGCGCTCGACGTGGGATGGCCCGTTGGTCGTCAAGGGCATCCAGACCGTCGACGACGCACGTCGGATGTTCGACGCCGGCGCCGACGCGATCGTGCTGTCGAACCACGGGGGACGCCAGCTCGACAAGGCGCCGGTGCCGGTGCGGTTGCTCCCGGAGGTGCGTGAGGCGCTGGGCGACGAGCCCGAGGTGATGGTCGACACCGGTGTGATGTCCGGGTCGGACGTCGTGGCTGCGATGGCGCTCGGGGCCAGCTCGGTGCTGGTCGGCCGCGCCTACCTCTACGGGCTGATGGCCGGTGGCGAGGCAGGCGTCGAGCGGGCCGCCCAGATCCTCAGCACCGAGGTGCGCCGCACCATGGCCCTGCTCGGTGCCCGCCGCATCGCGGACCTCGGCCCGCAGCACGTCCGGCTTCCCTAGGCTGGTCCCATGCAACCCAGCCTGGCCGCATGACCGGCGCCCGCCACCTCGTCGCTCTCGACGTCGACGGCACCACCATCAACCATGCCGGCGAGCTGTCACCGGCGGTCCGTGACGCCGTCCACGCCGTCGTGGCCGCCGGCCACCACGTCATCATCGCGACCGGTCGCTCGATCGTCGCGACGACCAGCATCGTGGCCGAGCTGGGCATCGAGACCGGGTATGCCGTGTGCTCCAACGGGGCGGTCACGATCGAGCTGGACCCGGGCGAGGGCGACGGCTTCCGGATCATCGAGGCGGTCACCTTCGACCCAGCGCCGGCGCTCAACCTGCTGCGTGAGGAGTGGCCGGACGCGGTGGTCGCGGTGGAGGAGCTCGGCGTCGGCTTCAAGCTCAGCGCGCCGTTCCCTGACGGTGAGCTCCAGGGCGAGCTGCGGGTGGTGCCGTGGGAGGAGCTGGTCGCCGACCCGGTGACCCGCGTGACCTTCCGTGCGCCAGGTGGCACGGCCGAGGACTTCCTCGCGCTCACCGAGCGGATCGGGCTGCACGGCGTCAACTACGCGGTCGGCTTCTCGGCCTGGCTCGACCTCAACCCCGAGGGTGTCTCGAAGGGCTCGGCCCTCGAGATCCTGCGGCGTCGGCTCGGGGTGGAGCCGCAGTTCACCCTGGCCGTGGGTGACCAGCGCAACGACGTCGAGATGCTGCACTGGGCGGCCCGCGGGGTCGCGATGGGCAACGCGCCCGACTCGGTCAAGGAGATCGCCGACGAGGTGACGCTCACCGTCGACGAGGACGGCCTGGTGCCGGTGCTCCGCTCGTTGCTGTGACCGCCCGACCCTCAGGCGTCGCGCTGACCCGGTAGCCGGTGATCCAGTCCTGCGCCCGGTCGGTCACCAGGTACCGGAACACCACCCGCAGCATCGCCTCCATCGGCACCCGACCGACCCGTCCGGGGAGCTTCGAGCTGCTCGACCGCGCCCCGACCGCGACGACCTTCTCGACCCGGGCCCGGCGGGCCTCGACGAAGGCGTCGAACGCCGGTGTGACCTCGCCGACCGACGCGAGGCTCCCGGCGAGGACGACGGCGTCCTCGAGCGCCAGCGAGACGCCTTGTCCCGAGCTGGGTGACGGGGCGTGCGCCGCGTCGCCGACCACGAGCAGCCGGCCGCGGTGCCAGCTCGAGACGTGACCGAGGTCGTAGGTGTTGTCGCCGGCCAGCTCCAGCTCGCCGGTCTCGATGAGCTCACCGGCCGGACCGGTGTCGTCGGCGACGAGGGCGGCCAGCCGCGCCCGCCACTCGGCCAGTGATGTGGCGGCCCGTCGCTCCCGGCTGATCTCGGGCTCCGGGACGTTGACGAACCAGACCACGTCGTCCGCGGGGGTGCGGTGCAGCCCGACGAAGGCGTGCCGACCGAAGACGAAGCGCCAACCGTCTGCGGGCAGCTCGCGGGCCAGCGGGGTGGCCCGGGTGAATCCGCCGAAGTTCGTGAGGCCGACGTAGCGCGCCGCCGGGGCATCGGGGTCGATCGCAGAACGCACGAGCGAGCGCACGCCGGACGCCCCCACGAGGAGGTCGCCCTCGACGGTGCCGCCGTCGTCGAGGACGGCGACCGCCCGCGACCCCTCGGTGGCGACCGAGCTGACCTTGGCGGCATACCGGACCTCGATGCCGCGGCGGGCGGCCTCGTCCATGAGGGCCCGGCTGAGGTGGGGGCGCTTCATCGTCAGTGCCGGGGTGCCGTCGGCCAGCGGCGTCCCGAGCGTGACCGAGCCGAGCCGGCGGCCGGTGGCGCCGAGCATCGTGCTGCGGCGCGACGGGAAGCCGAGGTCGCGCACCAGGTCGAGGCAGCCGATCACGGACAGCGCGTCGAGGCCGTTGGGGGCGATGGTCAGGTAGGAGCCTGCCTCGGTGGCGGTGCGGTGGCGGGCCTCGAGGACCACCGCCTCGATGCCGACCTGCTGGAGGGCCATGGCTGTGGCCGGTCCGGCGACTCCGCCTCCGACGACGACTGCCTTCACGGTGATAGCCTTTCTTACGACAATCGGATAGTTCGAAATTCGAAACGTTGATTTTCGAAAGGATGACACGCGTGGCACGGACCCGTCAAGCGGCCATCGAGCGAGCCGGTCGAGCGATGCAGCGCTACCAGCGCAGCGTCCAGTCGTTCGACGACGCCGTCGGGCGCGCCCTCGGGTTGGGCCCAGCCGACATGCGCTGCCTCGACGTCCTCAGCGAAAGACCGTGCAGCGCAGGCGAGCTCAGCGCAGCCACAGGCCTGCGACCGGCGGCGACGACTGCACTGATCGACCGGCTCGTCGACAAGGGCTTCGTGGAGCGGCGTCCCAGCGAGGCCGACCGCCGCAAGGTGCTCGTGGCCCTCACCGACGACGGGGCGCGCAAGACCTGGGCGGCCTATGGTCCGCTGGTGAGCGAGGGGCAGCAGGGCTTCGCATCCACCACCATCGCCGAGCTGGAGCGGCTGAGCGACCTCGTCGACGGCATGACCGAGCTGACCGACCGGCACCGCGCCAGGATCGAGCGCGACGCGAGCCCGGACTGACCCGTCAGCGGGACTGGAGCGCGTCCAGTGCCACCGCCATGCCGAGGCCGACCCGCCAGTCGAGCTGCCAGCCGTTGCTGGCCTGCGGCATGTGGATGTCGTAGCGGTCCCGCAGGCTGCGCTTGCGCTCCGACGTGAGCACCACGCTGCCGTCCGGGGCGGTGAAGTCGAAGTGGAACAGGAATGGCAGCGGGATGTCGCCGACGACCGGGATGAAGTCCCAGACGCGCCGCAGGATCGCGATGTTCTGGTTGCGCTCGGTCCCGAACGCCTCGAGGCCGTCAGGCGTGCCGAGGTGCCACGACGACCGCAGCAGCGACTTCCCGAAGTCCTTGCGGAACCAGCCGATCGGCGCCCCCGAGGCGTCGAACACGTCATACGTGGCGCCGAGGTCCATCCGCGTGCGTGCCTTGAACGAGAAGACCGGCTGAGTGCGGGCCTCGTCGGCGTAGAAGGTCACCTGCTCCTTGAGCGCCATCCGCTTCTGCTGGGCGACCGCGATGACCGGGCCCTCGACGCCCGCCGCGTCGACCGCGCGGATCTCGTAGCGGTTGACCATCATGGTGATCTTCTGGCGCAGCGAGTAGCGCTCGGTCACGGCAGGTTGGCTCATGGGGCCAGTCTGCCGGAACTCGCTAGTCTCGCCGGCATGGGGGAGCCGCGCGCTGACCGTCGCAGGATGGTCGAGGAGGAGTACCTCGCCTTCGCGAACGGTCAGGCGGCTGGCGTCTCGCCGACCTACGAGGCGCTCGCGCGGGCCGTGCCCACCGACGACCGGGTATGCGGTCTGCTCGCCGACCTTCCCGGCGGCAAGCAGCAGCCCAACCTGCTGTTCGGGGTCACCCGCCTGCTGGGTGGACCGGTGACCGACCCCGCGGCCTTCCTCGGGTGGGTGGTCGAGCACTGGACGGAGGTCCGCCCCGAGCTGCTGGCGCGCAGCACGCAGACCAACGAGGCCGGGCGCTGCGCGACCCTGCTTCCCGTCCTCACCGGGCTGCCCGGCCCGCTGGCGCTGCTCGAGGTCGGCGCCTCCGCGGGCCTGTGCCTCTACCCCGATCGCTACCGGTACCAGTACGGCGACGGGGTGCTGGGCGATGGCGACGGTCCGGTGCTCGACTGCGCCTGGGGTCGGCCCGAACCGCCCCCGACCCGGCGCCCCGAGGTGGTCTGGCGGGCCGGCCTCGACCTGCACCCGCTCGACGTGACCGAGCCCGCCGACCTGCACTGGCTGGAGTGCCTGGTCTGGCCCGAGCAGGACGCCCGGCGCGAACGGCTCCGTCGCGCGGCCTCGGTCGCCGCCGCGGAGCCACCCGTGCTCGTGACCGGCGACCTGGTCGACGACCTCGCCGAGCTGGCTGCCCGCGCGCCGTCGGACGCCACCCTCGTGGTGTTCCACACCGCGGTGCTCGGCTACGTCGACCAGGCCACCCGGCGCCGCTTCGCCGACCTGGTGCAGACCCTGCCGGGGCACTGGATCGCCAACGAGCACCCCAGCCTGCTCGACGGCGTGCTGCCGCCCGGCGCGCTGCCGCCCGGCGCGCTGGGCCGGCTCGCGCCCCGGCCCCGCGCGGACGGTCCGGAGGCGTTCGTCACCGCACTGGACGGCATACCCGTGGGCTGGGCCGGACCACACGGCCAGTTCTGCGAGTGACGGGTCGGTGACCCGTGCGCGTCGCGGCTGACAGACTGAGGCCGCCATGGCAGACCTGATCCTCACCTCGCCGTCGAACCCGCGCCTCAAGGCCGTCGCCGCACTGCGTCGCCGGCGCACGCGGGAGGAGTCCGGCCGCACCCTCGTCGAGGGCTACGAGGAGCTGGGTCTCGCGCTCGGCGCAGGCGTCCGGCCCGAGACGATCTACTACTGCCCCGAGCTGATGCTCGACCCGGCCACCCAGACACGGGTGGTCGACGAGGCGCGTCGCGACGGCGTGGAGACCGTCCAGGTGTCGCGCACGGCCTTCGAGCGCACGGCCTACCGCGAGGGGCCGGACGGCTTCATCGCCGTGGTGCCCTCGGTCGGGCAGCCGTGCCGCGACCTGGCTGTCGGTCCGCGGGCCCTCACCGTGCTGTGTCAGGGCGTGGAGAAGCCGGGGAACCTCGGTGCGATGCTGCGCACGGCTGACGCCGCCGGGGTCGAGGCGGTGATCGCTGCCGACCCGGTCACCGACTGGGGCAACCCCAACCTGGTCCGTGCCTCGAAGGGCACCGTCTTCAGCGTGCCGGTGGCGAGCGACCCGACCCCCGACACCCTCGCCTGGCTCGACGCGAACGGCATCGCTCTCGTCGCCACCACCCCCGACACCGAGGTGCTGCACACCGAGGTCGACTACACCGGACCGGTCGCGATCGCCGTCGGTGCGGAGAAGTACGGGTTGACCGACGAGGTGCTCCAGCACGCAGCGCACCGCGTCCGGATCCCCATGGTGGGGAAGGCAAACTCGCTCAACGTCGCGACATCGGCGGCCATCGTGATCTACGAGGCGGTCCGCCAGCGTGCCGCTGCCACAAGGGTCGCCGGGGCTGCGAGGCGACCGGGCCGGCCTGGTCCCACTGACCCCACCCGTGTCAGGAGCACTCCCTGACGTATGTCACGATGTCTGGTATGCGCGTTGACCACGTTTCGTATGCGGCAGAGCACGACGGACTGCAGGCGACCGCGGAGCGCCTCGCCAAGCTGATCGGGGTCGACCCGGTCGACGGAGGCATCCACCCGCGGTTCGGCACGCGCAACGTGATCCTCCCGCTGGCGCACGAGCGCTACGTCGAGGTCGTCGAGGTGCTGGACCACCCCGCCTCCGACAAGGCGCCGTTCGGACAGGCCGTGCGAGCCCGGTCCGAGGCCGGCGGCGGTTGGCTCGGCTGGTGCGTCGCGGTCGACGACCTCGCCCCGCTGGAGTCGCGGATCGGTCGCGAGGCCGTGCCCGGCAACCGGCACCGTCCCGACGGCGTCGAGCTGCGGTGGCGCCAGCTGGGCATCAAGGGCCTGATGTCCGACCCGCAGCTGCCCTACTTCGTGCAGTGGGAGGACTCCACCGTCCACCCCTCGGTCGGCGCGCACACGCAGGTCACCATCGACAACCTGCAGATCGCCGGTGACCCGGACCGGGTCCGCGACTGGCTGGGCCTGCCCCCCGACGCGACCTCGTCGGTCATCGACTTCACCTTCGTCGCCCCCCGTGGCACCCCCGGCCTGCTGGCGGTCACGTTCGACACCCCGACCGGCAAGGTCACCGTCTGACCACCAGGTCCATCCGCCCGACGCCACGCCCCGCCGACCCAGGTCACCGCGGGGCGTCGTCGTCTCCGGCTCAGTTCCGGTCTCGGCCGCATTCCGGGCCCCGGCAGTCGTTCCGGGCCCGGCAATCGTTCCGGGCCCGGCAGTCGTTCCGGGCTCGGCCCTCGTTCCGGGTTCAGCCGTCCAGTAGCGCCCAGCGGCCCTCGGAGACGACCTCGACCTCGCCGTCGACCACGACGATCGCGGTCTGCTCGTCGATCACGTACCCGGGGTTGCCCAGCGCCTCGGCCCAGCGCTCCGCGTGCTCCATGGTGTTGGTGGGGAAGAAGTCGAGGTGCGGGAAGATCGAGAAGTCGACCCAGCCCAGCGCCGTGTCATCGACGGCCGAGGGCCACTCGACGAAGTAGTCGCCGATCCGCGGGGCCGTCACCATGCTGCCCGCGCTCACCCCGACCCAGACCGTCTCCTCGAGCTCGGGGACGAGGTCGAGCAGCCCGGACTGCCGCATCCAGTGCGCGAGGTAGGTCGCGTCACCGCCGTCGACGAGCAGCACGTCGGCCTCGCGGACCCAGGGCTCCCAGCGCTCGCGGCTGATGCTGGGCAGGGCGGTGAGCTCGAGCACGCCGAGCGATCCCCAGCCCAAGCCGGTGAAGCCGCTCCACGTCGGCTCCGCGGCGATGAGCCCCCGCACCGAGGTGGGGCTGCACATCGGGTGTCCCCACTGCGCGGTCGGGATGACGAGCGCCCGGCACTCCTCGATCGGCTCGGGCAGGAGACGCACCAGCCCGGCGTGGATGCTGGGGTTCGTGACGCCACCGGATGTCAGGAGAAGCTTCATGCGGACCTCTGTCATGGGTGCGGGCTCGGGACATGGTGCAGACCGTTCGACGAGCCCGAACTCATCGCCCGCCGGCACGGCGGGGTCGTCGTCCTGCGGGCGGACCAGCTCCCGGTGCGCCACATCTCGGCATCGGGTCGTCGCCTGGGTCGACGTCGGGGTCGTCGTCTGGGTCGTCGCGAGTCCCGGTGTCGTCGTCCCACGGCACCGCGGGAACGGCGCGGAGCTGACGACTCCACGCACTCGCGTCGTCGGGGAGGATCTCGATGTCGTGCCACCGGGCGCGCTCGCCGGTCGGTGGTTGGTATGCGGCGTGCGCGCCGGGCTGCTCGGGTGGGTCGCCGCCGGGCGGCGCGGCCAGCTCGACCGCGGTCGGTGGCCTCACCCGCAGGCCATGGCGGTTGGTGACGAGCAGTCCGTCGGGCCGGGTCGGGTCACCGGAGACGCGGTAGTCGCCCCGGTCGATGGCGTCGTGGTGGAACGGGCAGAGGCTGACCTGGTTGTCGACGTCGGTCGCCCCACCCGAGGCCCACTCGTGCAGGTGGTGGATCTCCACGAACCGGGTCGCCGAGCACCCGGGGAACCGGCAGCCTCGGTCGCGGTCCTCGATCAGCCGGCGACTCCGCCTCGGCAGGATCCGCATCGCACGACCCACGCTGACCGGTCTGCCCTCGGTCTCCCAGACCGGCTGCACCACCCCGTCGGAGACGAACCGGTCGAGCAACCGCCGGGGGATGGCACCACCGGCGTTGACCCAGGCTCCGTCGGTCGCGAGGTGCAGGTAGACCCGGTAGTGGCCGGCCCGGCCCGAGGACTCGACCGACGAGAGCGAACGCTGCGCGATCTCCTCGAGGGCATCCGCGTAGGACGGGCGGCCCGCACCCGTCGCCGGACGGGCGACGGACGATCCCGCGACGGCCGGCCCCGCACCGGACTCACCCGCCGCGTCGGTGAACAGCGCGTCCTTGGCCTCCTTGAGTGCCTGCTCGACCAGCGCCCCGACCGGGGCCGGCGCGCTGTAGCGGAGCTGGAACCGACCGTGGGTGTCGTAGTGCATCGACAGCTCCGGCCGGGCGCAGGCACGCCGCTCGGATGCACTGTGCTCGATCGTCTGCACCGGCACTGGGTCGACGTCGGGATCCGGGTCCGGGTCAGCCTCCTGGTCGGGCGCGACGGTCGCAGCGAAGGCCTGCCGGCTCAGCGCTCGCCTCAGCTGGGGCACCGTGGCGTGCCGCGCGAACTCGGCGGCAGAGGCCTGATGGGTGACCGGGGCGTGGTGCGCCACGACCGCCGCCTGGTCGAGCGAGAGCGTCCCCTCGCGCAGCGCGGCGGTCGCGTCCGGCAGCTCGCAGCGACGACGGGCGATCGCGACGACATCGCGCGCGTGAGCAGGCGACAAGCCGGCCCGCACCACGAAGTAGTGCTCCGGCGAGCGGAACCCGCCGTCGCCCCAGAGGTCGTGCTCGATCACCTCGACGGCCAGATCCACGAGCTCACCCTGAAGGCGGTTCAGCCGGCCCGCGACCTCCGCGGTCCGCATCCACACGTCTTCGTGCGCCTCGGAGCGCGTGACGGCCACGGCGGTGGCTGCGGCGACGGCGGCGCTGGCTGGCATACCTCCATCGTACACTTGTTCGAATGCCGGAGACAGAGTTGTCCACACTCCGAAAGGATTGCTGCACAACGGAATCCGCCCCGGGGGGGCTCAGAAGTAGCGCTGCCAGCCCGTCCCGATGACCCGCCCGGCATACACGCGGCCCTTGCCGTTCCCGGCATACAGGCGGAACTCACCGGCCATGGTGATGCCGACGACGTCCGCCCGACCGTCACCGGTGAAGTCGCCCAGCGGTCCCACCGAGCCGAGGGTGTTCCAACCGGTGCCCACCTGGGACCGGACTGCCCGGAAGCCACCCTTGCCGTTGCCGGGGTAGAGCCAGAGCACACCGGCCTTGTCCACGGCCAGGACACCGACCACCGAGGTCGAGTCGGGCAGATCGGGCGCTCACTCCTTGCGCGGACGCACCGGTCAGGCGCCGAAGTACTCCGTGACCAGCTTGGCCGGCGCCCTGGTCGCCCACGCGTCCGTGATCACCTCGGCGAGCTCGGCACGGGTCAGGCGGCCGAGGTCCTGCTCACGCACCAGCACCGCGTTGTACCCGTCGAAGTGCGGGGTCGTGAACCACGGACCGTCACCGTCGACGAGGGCCTCCTTGTCGTTCTGGTCGGCCACCCTCACCATGATCACGTCCTGCATCCGCTCACCGGTCTGCGCGTCGACCGCGTCGGGGCGTGGCTCGCGGAAGTGCAGGAACGACTTCTTCCGCACCACGTAGGCCGGCCTGCCGCCGTTCTCCTCCTCGACCACCTCGGGGAGGGCGAGGGCGATCTCCGCGATGTCCGACAGCCTCGCCTTGCGTGCAGCCATGTCGCCGACGTTACGCCGCGGGACGCTCGCCCGCTGCCGCCTCGCGGACCAGGGCCTGGATCGCGGGGAGCTGGGCCAAGCCGTTCACCACGACCGAGAAGACGAGGAACGCCAACGCCCAGCCGTGGTGCCCGGCGACCCACAGACCCACCGACGCGAGCCCGAAGACCAGCACCTTGGTGACCGGCCGCACCACCGGACCACCCTTGGGCGCCTTGGGCGACGCGAACACCCACCACACCGCGATGACCACGACGACCATCGCGACCGCGAGCAGGACGCCCCCTGCGTGGTTGCCCCACACGGCGGCCGCGGCGGCGGCGAGCAGCTCGTCGAGGAACACCAACGCCAGCACCAGCCAACCGAAGGCCTTCATCGCCGCGCCGTGCCCAGTCGTCGAGGGCTCACTCGACGAAGTCGACGAGCTCGGGCGCGGCGCCGATGTAGGTCTGGGGGGTGAGCTCGGAGAGCCGCTTCGCGACGTCGTCGGGCAGGCCGAGCCCGGCCACGAACTCGCGCAGGTCGTCACCGGTGATCCGGCGCCCGCGGGTGAGCTCCTTGAGCCGCTCGTAGGGGTTCTCCATGCCGGCCACGCCCTGGGCGCCGAGCGCACGCATCGCGGACTGCACCGGCTCGCCGAGCACTTCCCAGTTGGCGTCGAGGTCCGCCGCCATCGCCGACGGCACGGCATCGAGACCGGCCAGGCCGCGGGACGCGTTGTCGATCGCCAGGAGGGAGTGCCCGAAGGCGACGCCGATGTTGCGCTGCATCGAGGAGTCGGTGAGGTCGCGCTGCAGCCGGCTGTTCACCAAGGTCGAGGCCAGCACGTCGAAGAGCGCGTTGCTGACCTCGAGGTTGGCCTCGGCGTTCTCGAACCGGATCGGGTTGACCTTGTGCGGCATCGTCGACGAGCCCACCGTGCCCTGACCCCGCACCTGGGCGAAGTAGCCGAGCGAGATGTAGGTCCACACGTCCGTGCAGAGGTTGTGCAGGATCCGGTTGAACCGCGCGAGGTCGGCGTAGAGCTCGGCCTGCCAGTCGTGCGACTCGATCTGGGTGGTGAGCGGGTTCCACTGCAGCCCAAGCGATTCCACGAACTCGCGGCTCAGCGCCGGCCAGTCGGCGCCGGGCACGGCAGCGAGGTGCGCGCCATACGTGCCGGTGGCGCCGTTGAGCTTGCCGAGGAACTCGGCCGCGCCGATCCGGCGCAGCTGTCGACCCAGCCGGTGCGCGAGCACCGCGAGCTCCTTGCCCATCGTCGTCGGCGTGGCCGGCTGCCCGTGGGTGTGGGCGAGCAGCGGCACGTCGCGCAGGTCGGAGGCCATCGTCGCGACCGCCTCGACGAGCGCGGACGCGCGCGGGAGCCAGACGTCGGTGACGGCGCCCTTGACCATCAGGGCGTAGGACAGGTTGTTAATGTCCTCGCTGGTGCAGCAGAAGTGGATCAGCTCCGCGAGCCCCGAGTCCGCGGGATCCGGCGCGATGGCGGTGAGCCGTCGCTTGAGGAAGTACTCGACCGCCTTCACGTCGTGCTGGGTCTCGCGCTCGATCGTCGCGAGCTCCTCGATCTCCGCGGCGCCGAAGTCGTCGACCACCCGCCGCAGCTGCCGCTGCTCGTCGTCGGTGAGCGTGCGGACGCCCGGCACCACCTGGTGGGTGGTGAGGAAGATCAGCCACTCGACCTCGACCCGGATCCGCTCGCGGTTCAGCGCGGGCTCGGAGAGGTGGTCGACGAGGGGCGCCACCGCACCGCGGTAGCGACCGTCGAGGGCGCCGAGGGCGATGGGAGGGGTCGCGTCAGCAAGCGAAGCCATGACCCACAGTGTCCCAGAGTGCGGGGCCACCCCAGCACACCGGTATGGCGCGTGGACACCTCCGCGCATCCGCCGCCGATCAGCTGCCCGACCGCCGGCCGGACGGGCCGCGCGAGAGCCGGCCACGCGGCATACGGTGAGAACCATGCGATACACCACGCTCGGCTCCAGCGGCACCGTCGTCTCCACCCAGTGCCTCGGCACGATGACCTTCGGCGCGGAGGCCGACGAGGCCACCTCCGGCACGATCATCGAGGCCTTCGTCGAGGCCGGTGGCACGTTCCTCGACACCGCCGACGTCTACAGCGCCGGGGTTTCGGAGGAGATCATCGGCCGCTGGCTCCAGGCGCACCCGACGGACGCCGACCAGCTCGTCCTCGCGACGAAGGGCCGGTTCCCGATGGGCGACGGGCCGAACGACCTCGGACTCTCGCGCCGTCACCTGCGCCGCGCGCTCGACGACTCGTTGCAACGGCTCGGCGTCGAGCACGTCGACCTCTACCAGATGCACGCCTGGGACGCGGTGACGCCGCTGGACGAGACGCTGCGCTTCCTCGACGACGCGGTCGCCGCAGGCAAGATCTCGTACTACGGCTTCTCCAACTACCTCGGCTGGCAGGTCACCAAGGCGGTCCACACCGCGCGCGAGCACGGCTGGACGGCGCCGGTCACGCTCCAGCCGCAGTACAACCTGCTGGTCCGCGACATCGAGCACGAGGTCGTGCCGGCCTGCCTCGACGGCGGGCTCGGGCTGCTGCCCTGGTCACCGCTGGCCGGCGGCTGGCTGACCGGGAAGTACCAGCGCGACGCCAAGCCCCAGGGTGAGTCGCGGCTCGGCGAGGACCCGGAGCGTGGCATGGAGGCCTGGGGTCCGCGCAACGCCGAGGAGCGCACCTGGGCCGTGGTCGACGCCGTGGTCGACGTCGCGAAGTCGGCCGGGGTCACGCCGGCGCAGACCGCCCTCGCCTGGGTCGGCGCGCAGCCGGCGGTCACCTCGGTGATCCTGGGCGCGCGCACCGTCGAGCAGCTGCAGGACAACCTCGCCGCGGCCGACCTCGACCTCACCGACGAGCAGCTCGCACGGCTGTCCGAGGTCAGCGCACCGCAGATGCCCGACTACCCCTACGGTCCGATGGGGGTCGGCCAGCGGGAGCGTAAGGTCGAGGGCGGCCGCTGAGCTGTCAACGACCCCGAGCAGTCACTGGATCCCGCGCCGTCAGTAGATCGGCGTGTGCCCGAACGGCCTGACCTCCTGTGGCCAGCCGCAGCCCTCGGCGATCTTGGCGGCCCACACCTCGGCTGCCGCGCGGTCGGGCACGTTGACGATGGTGATCCCCCCGAGCCACTCGGCGGTCTCGGCGTAGGGCCCGTCGGTGACCGACATGGCGCCGCTGGTCCCGTCGGCGCTGAAGGCCAGGTCGAGGTCCTCCTCGAGGCCACCGGCGAAGACCAGCACCCCAGCGGCCCGGGCCTCCTCGATCACGGCCAGCGAGGTCGGTCCGCGGCTGGCGAACCACTCCTCGGTGTGCTCCCCGACCCACTGCTGGTTGAAGTAGATGGCGTACAGGCTCATGGCGCTCCTCGATCACGACCGCCGGATGCGGCCCTCACCACCCTGACGGACGAACAGGCCCCAGATCGACAACCAGGGGGTGGCGAGTTCGCGGGCCTTGCCGACCCGGCTCGGTTCACCGACCCGACTGGGAGTCCGGGGCAACGGTTCGACGGTGGAGTGAAGTGACGCCACGGCCGAGCGTCAGGCGAAGCCGTGCCGGTCGAGCGGGGCGACCAGCTCGTCCTCCTCGAAGGACAGGTGCGCGAGCAGGGTCTCGGACAGCCGGTCGACGACCCGCTGCAGCTCGTCGGTGCCGGACGCGCCGGACACGAGCCCGACGAGCGCCTCGTCGAGCTGTTCGAGGACGTCGTGGATGACCAGGTGCTCCTGCTCCAGCCGGTCCAGGACTGGGGTCAGCGCCGGCTCGCTGCGTCGCAGGTGCGGGAAGACCGAGCGGTCCTCGAGCCCGTGGTGCCCGGTGACGAACCGGCAGTACTGCGCGCAGTAGGCGCCCAGGGTCCAGTTGTTCTGACGCATGGTGAGCTCGTTGATGGCGTTGCGGGCGCGGTGCGCCTGCTCTTCGCCGGCCACCACCTGCTCGACGATGTCGCGCAGCCGCGCCAGCTCGGCACGCAGCCCGTCGTGCACCTCGACGAGATGCGCCCCGGCGCCCGAGTGCCGTTGTGCTGCAACTCCTTCCGAGATGGACGAACCAGACGAGGTATGCGGCCCGCCCACCTCTGTCGCGTCCGCTGGCTCGGGCTCGACGTCCGCGGGAGACACCGCGGCGGCCTCGGGGGAGGGCCCGGCAGCGCGCCGAGCGCGCTCGGCGTCGACCAGCTCGCGCACCGCGGGCGCGACCTCGTGGGCGAACCGGTCGACCTGCTCGAGACTGTTCACGGCCAGGATGTAGGTGCTCATCCCCTCGGTCAGCGTGAGCTCGGCGAGCTGCTCGGCCCAGTCGCGCGGGGTGCCCTGCAGCATCGCACCGGGGCGCGTCCCGGACCCCGACCCGAACCGCCCGTGGATGTTGTAGAGCCGTCGGATGGCGGCCGGGTCACGGCCCGCCTTGACCGCAGCCTCGTCGATGGTCCGGTTGTGGCCACGCAGCGTGTCGGGCGCGACATACCCCATGCTCGGGAGCCAACCGTCCGCAGACCGGCCGGTGAGGCGGAGCATCCGCGGTTTGAGGGCACCCAGCCAGATCTCGACGGGGTGCGCGGGCGCGGGTCCCGGGTGCAGGCCGACGACGCGGTGGTGCCGGCCCTCGACGCGGACCGTGGGCGCGCCCTCGCCGCCCCACACGGCGCGGATGACCGCCATCGCCTCGGTGAGGGACTCGATCGACTCGCCCGGGGTGAGGCGCTCGCCGCCGGCCGCGACGATGGCGTCGAAGAAGGCACCGGTGCCCAGCCCGAGCTCGACCCGACCACCGGAGAGCCGGTCGAGGGTGGCGACGCTGCGGGCCAGCACGACGGGTGGGCGCAGGGGCAGGTTGGCGACGTTGGGCGCCACCCGGATCGAGGTGGTGCGGGCCGCGATGAACGAGAGCAGGGTCCAGGTGTCGAGGTGCTTGGCCTGGTAGGGGTGGTCCTGGATGGTCACCAGGTCGAGCCCGGCCACGTCGGCCGCCTCGCTCAGCTCGAGCACGAGGTCGGCCGCCGCGGCGTCGGGGCTCGGGAAGATCCCGAACTGGAGGTCCTGCCCGTAGTCGGTCACGGTGGTCCTAGGCGGTGACGGGCGCGCCGTAGGCGACCGGTCGCTCGTGGTCACCGAGCACCTCGGCGAGCGCGAGGTGCCGCCGGGCGTCGTCGTGCCGGCCCCGGCGCTGGAGGGTGCGACCCAGCAGCAGGTGCAGGTAGCCGTCGTCGGGCGCCTCGTCGACGAGGGTCCGCAGCTCGGTCTCGGCGCGACCGAGCTGGGCCGACCCGAAGTAGGCGCGCGCCAGCAACAGCCGCAGGTCGGCGGTGCCGTGCAGGTGCTCGGCGGTCGCCGACTCGTCGACCAGCTCGCGCAGGGCGTTGGCCGCGGCGCTGAAGTCGCCGTGGTCGAAGAGGCTCCGGGCCCAGTCGAGCCGGAGGGCGAAGGGCGTGCTGCTCATGGTCATGCCTGCTCAACAATAGTTCGATATTCAACTATTCCGGTCACGAGCCCTCGGCGGCGGCGAGGGTCCGCAGGTAGGACTCGGCGCCACGCTCCAGACCGTCGGTGACCCCGCTGCCGCCCAGCGTGGTCACGTCGCGGAGCCAGTCCGGGATCATCCCGTAGTGGGCGACGCCGTCGGCGTTGTAGTCCCACGTGCGGGTGCCGGTCTGTTGCCTGCCCGCCGAGCCACTGCCGTCGATCGTGGTGAACGGGTAGCCGATCGTGCGCCCCTGCGGCGGCCTGGGCGTCCCGCCGAAGCCGTTCATGTCGGTGCCGTAGCCGTAGCCGACGCCGTACTTCGCGCGCAGCGCCGCGGTCGCGTCCATGTCCTCGACGAACTCGGTGGCGTCGTGGCCGTACTGCGCGATGAACCCGCCACGGCGGTAGACCCGCTCGGCCAGCTCGGGCGCCATCCACGAGTGGGACGACACGACCCCGGGGTAGCCCGCCGCATCGAGCAGGTCGAGCGTGCGGGTGGCCGCCTTGACGCTCATATGGTCGACCTCGACGACCATGCCCCGCGCCATCATCCCCTTGAGCGCGTACTCCCCCAGCGAGGTCAGGCCCTTGGGGTTGCAGTGCGGGCCCTTCGGGTAGATCGGGACGGTCGCGCCCAGCGGGACGAAGGGCGCGAGCTCGGGCGGGATCACCCCGGTGGCCACCGTGTTGTCGTGCAGGGTGGTGTCGCAGTGCCGCGCGTCCCACCAGCGTCCGGTGTTGAGGAAGTTGCCGAGGTTGACGATGACGCCTTGTGTGCCCTCGTCGAAGCGCACCCCACACAGCGCGTTGTCGAACTTGTGGCACAAGAACATCGAGCGGACCCCGAGGCCGTGCAGCTCGGTCAGGCCGGCGTCGATCTGCGCCCTGGAGCAGAGGGGCAGGCCCAGGTAGGTCTTGCAGCCGAACGGGTTCGAGACCTCGACGCCGAGGATCACGGCGAGCTTGCCCTGGCTGACGTAGGTGCGGGCTTCGCTGGCGGAGTACGCGATCCGGAACCAGCCCTTGCCGGCGCCGCCGTACTGCCCGTCGATGAAGGCCTCGAGCTTCTTGGTCTCGGCGATCTGCCGCCGGACCGTCGACATGTCGTCGCACGAGTACTTGTTGACCTGCAACGGCAGGCTGCAGAGCACGTTGTTGTTCACAGCGTCGGCGACCATGACGCGCTCGCCACCGCGCCAGGCCCGCTCGACCCACTTGTAGTACATCTGCTGGTGGGTGAGCGAGCTCCATTTGGGCCAGTCCTTGAAGGACGGCCAGCCGACCGGGTCGTGGGTGTGCGCCGGGCCGTCGCCCTCGAGGTTGGTGAGGTTCTCGAGGAGGGCGAGCTGGCCGTTGGGGTAGTGGTTGGGGCAGTCCTGCAGGGCGGCGGCGATCCCGTTGGGGCTGAACGTCTTGCCGCACACGATGCTGCCGCCGAAACCCACGTCGGACATCAGGTGGGTGTGCGCGTCGACGGTGCCGCGGACCGTCCCGTCCGGTGCCGTGCCGGACGCGGGCGTGCCGGTGATGTTCACCTGCGAGTCGGGGCTCTGCGGGTTGACCGGCGTCCAGGGGTCCGCGGCCCGGGCCGACCCCGCCGTCGCGAGCGCAGCCGCGGCGAGGGTGGCGACCGCCACCACGCGGGTGAGCTGCCGGGATCTGTTCCAGGTCGTCGCGAACCGCCTCATCGTGCGCCTCCGAGGATCGAGGGGCCGACTCTGCGGTGAGCCGACCCGCCGCACGTTACCGGCGGTAAGGGAGGCGCGCTCGGCGAGCGGGCCCGCGAGGGTGGGCACCCGGCATACCTGCGGCGACGGGGGCGACGACGCGTGAGGTGCGGCTCAGGCGTCGGCGAGCTCGCGCCGCACGTGCTCCACGACCCCGTCGGCGGCGGCGACGACCTCGGAGTAGGTGCGGTCGAAGGCCGAGTCGTCGCCGTACCACGGGTCGTCCATGTCGAGGTCGCCGTCGCCGGCCGCGACGGGGTCGAACGACCGGAACATCCGCACCTTGGCGCGCTGGGTGTCGGTGCGGGCCATCCGGGTCAGCTCGCGCAGGTGGCCCGCGTCAGCCGCGAGGACGAGGTCGACCTGGTCCAGCCAGGACCGGTCGAACCGGCGCGCCACGTGGTCGCGCCCGCCGAAGTCGTCATGCCCGTTGCGCGCCAGCACCGCGAGGGTGCGCGGGTCGGCGGGGTTGCCGACCTCCCAGGAGTGGGTGCCGGCCGAGTCGACGACCACGCGGTCGCCCAGCCCGGCCGCCTCGAACCGCTCCCGCAGCACGAACTCACCCATGGGGGAGCGGCAGATGTTGCCGGTACAGACGACGGTGACGCGATAGGGGCGCTGCTGGGCGTGGTGCGGAGCCATGCGTCCATTCAACGCCATCGGCTCGTTCAACCCAGCGCGACGACCAGAAGGACCACGGGGGCGGCGAGGACAGCGACCGCGAACGCCAGCATGGCCGCCCGCAGCCACGGCGCCGCGGGCGGTTCGGTGAGCAGCCGCATGCGTGCGGCCGTGGTCGGCTGGTCGTTGGTCGCGCCGAGTGCCGTGTCCGGGTGGCTCGCCGACGCGAGCGCGGCCAGGGCGCGGGCGAGTGGCACCGGACCGACCGCGCGTCGGGCCGCCCGGTCGGCGAGCACCTCGATCAGCAGGTGCACCTCGCGCAGCGCGGCCGCAGCCCGCAGCCGGGCAGGGACGGCTCGGTGGAGGACGCTGAAGAACTCCAGGACGAGATCGTGCCGGGCCCGCAGGTGCGCGCGTTCGTGGGCCATCACCGCGGCGAGCTCGTCAGGCGGCAGGGCCGCGAGGGTGCCCTCGGTGAGGACGACACGACGCCGCAGACCGGGCAGGCAGTATGCCGTCGGCGTGGGGTGCGCGAGCACGCGGACGTGGTCGCCGGTGTCGGTGCCGAGCGCGTCGACGAGGGTGCGTTGCTCGCGTCGCTGCGCCCGCAGCCGGGTGCCGATGGTGTGCCCCGACCAGAGCAGCCGGCCGAGCATCGCACCGCTGAACGCCACCGCGACGACCGGCACCCAGCGGGGGAGGGTGGTCGACAGGGTGGCCGACAGCGCGGCTGCCGGGGCGACGGCCAGCGCCGCCACGACGCCCGCGAGCGACACCGACTGCCACACCAGCAGCGCCTCTCTCGGCGCTCGGCGGAACTCCGGGCGCCGGGCCATCATCCGTGGCGCCGGGCCCGCCAGCCCCAGGGCGAGGACGGCCAGCCCGGCCGTCGCGAGCGTGCTGCTCAGGGCGCCTTCGTCCCCGTGCGGGAATGGTGCCGCGCCTCGACCTCGGCGAGGGCGGCCTTGAGGTCGGCGATCTCGTCGGGGGAGGCGTCGCCGAGGAAGTGCAGCATCGCCGAGCGCCGGTCGTCGGTGCCCATGCCGTGCAGCTGGTCGAGCATCGTGGAGGCGGTCAGCTCCTCGCGGGAGCCGGCGGGGGAGTAGCGGTAGGCGCGTCCGCCGCGCTCCTGGGTCAGCAAGCCGGCCTCGGCGAGGCGGCCCATCACGGTCATCACGGTCGTGTAGGCCAGGGTGCGGCTCGCGGCAAGGGAGTCGTGCACCTCGCGCACCGGGACCGGCGCCCGGCCCTCCTCGGCCGCCCGCCATACCTCGTCCATCACGGCGCGCTCGAGCTCGCCGAGCGTGTTCATCGCCTTGCGGGGCACGGTCACCTCCTGGCTGGGTTCGTGGTCGTGGTCGTGGTCGGGGTCGTGGTCGGGGTCGTGCTCGTGGACGTCGTCGCGATCGCGCCGCCCGGGGTGGCCGCGGCGCCCGGGGTGGCCACGGCGCCCGGGGTGGCCGGGGCGCTCGGGCCGTTCGCCGGGCTCGGGGCGGCCGCGGCGAGGTCAATGATGCCGTGCGCGTCGGCCAGGCCCTCGGGTCGGTGGCTCACGACGACGACGCTGCGGTCGGCGCGGGCGGCGAGCAGGTCGCGCATCACGGCCACCGCCGTGGGGTGGTCGAGGTGCGCCACCGGTTCGTCGAGCAGCAGCACCGGTCGCCCGGACAGCAGAGCACGGGCAATGGACAGCCGGGCCCGTTCGCCGCCACTCAGCCCTCGGCTGCCGGCACCGAGCCGGGTGTCGAGGCCGTCAGGCAGGCTCGCGAACCAGTCGCCGAGACCGGCGGCGGCCAGCGCGCCCGTCAGGTCGGGGTCGTCCGCCGCCGGCCGGGCGAGGTGCAGGTTCGCGCGCAAGGTCGTCGCGAAGACGTGCGGGTCGTCGTCCACGATCGCGAACAGCTGCCGCACCTCGGCGAGCGACAGCCTGAGGGCGTCGCGGCCGTCGACGAGGTAGCGGCCGGCCGTCGGGTCGAGCTGGCGCGCCACCACGGCAAGGAGGGTGGACTTGCCGGAGCCCGAAGGGCCGGTGACGGCGACCACCTGGCCCGGTGCGACCTCGAGGTCGGCGCCCGCGAGCGCGGCCCGCCGACCGTCCCAGGAGGCGCCGATGCCGCGCAGCCGCAGGTGCGGGACCCGTCGCCCCCCTCCTGCAGCAACCTTTGCTAGCAAACGTTGCTGACTGACGGACAGGTTGCAACCTGTCCTTCGTTCAGTTTCCTTTGCTAGCAAAGGTTCGTGCAGGGGGTCGCTGACGGCAGGGCGCTCGTCGAGCAGGGCGTCGAGCCGCCGACCGGCCGCTGCCGCGCGGGCGTGCGCGCGCGCCGCTTCGGGCAGCGCGCCGAACACCTCGGCGAGTGCGTACGGCGCCAGCACGAGCAGCGCCGACACCGGCCCGCCGTGCCCGCTGCGGCCGGCGACGACAGCGCACGCGACGGTCGCGATCGCGGTGGACAGCGGCAGCATCCCGGTGGCGATGGCCCGGCCGCGACTCTGCCGTCGGCCCGCGTGGGCCACCTGCCGTTGCGCGTCCGCCACCCAGCCCCGGGCCGCGGCACCGGCGCCGACGGCCTGGAGCTCCAGTGCCTGGCTGGCCACCAGCTCGGTGACGCGGGCCAGCTCTCCGCGAGCGGTGCCGAGGTCGTCCATCGAGCGGGCCTCGAGCCGTCCGGCGAGCAGCGTCGTGAACGCGGCGACGAGCAGGAGGGCGGCCACGACCGCACCCGCGGCCGGCTCGACCCAGGTGCAGAGCCCCACCGTCGCCAGTCCGGCGAGCGCGCTCGTGAGGAGCGGCACGCTGACCCGCACCTGCGCCTCCACCCGCTCGCTCAGGTCGTCGACGACACCCGCAAGCACGGCGGCCCGGCCGCGCCGGGGAAGGCGGGCCGGGGTCAGCGGGAGCAGCGCGGCATACAGGCGGGTGCGGGCGGTGGCGAGGTCGTCGAGGGCGGCGTCGTGCGACCTCAGCCGCTCCCAGTAGCGGAACACCGGTCGCGCCATCCCGAACGTCCGCACCGCGACGATCGCGGTGAGGAGGGTGAGGATCACCGGCCGTTCGGCGGCGCGGACCACGAGCCAGCCCGAGGTGGCGGTCAGCGCGACACCGGAGGCGAGGGCGACGCCACCGAGCCCGCCGGCAGCGAGGATGCGCGGGCTCATGCGGTCACCTCCGACGCCGCGAGGTCGACGTGGTGGTCCGCCAGGGCGAGCAGCTCGGGCCGGTGGGTGACGGCGACGACGCAGCGCCGGGTGGCGAGCTCGCGGATCGCGCGGTGGGCCCAGGCGGCCGACTCGTCGTCGAGGTGCGCGGTCGGTTCGTCGAGCAGCACGACGTCGACCTCGGCGAGGCAGGCGCGGGCGAGCACCAGCCGGGCCCGCTGCCCCGCGGAGAGGCCGCGCCCGTCGTCGCCGAGGGGGCTCTGCAGACCCTCGGGCTGGGCGGCGACCGCGCCGTCGAGCCCGACCTGCCGCAACGCGCGCCAGACCGTGGCGTCGGGCAGCGGCCGCACCCCGAGGAGCAGGTTGTCGCGCAGGCTCCCGACGGTGAGGAACGGCCGCTGCGTGACCAGGTGGGTCGTCCCGCCGCGGACCGAGCCGACCGTGGGGGTGCGCAGCCCGGCCAGGAGCTCGAGCAGGGTGGACTTGCCGCTGCCGGACGGCCCGGTCACCACGGTCAGCCCGGTCGCCGCGGTGAGCTCGACCCCGTGCAGCACCGGGTGCTCCGACCCCGGGTAGGTGTAGCCGAGCCCGCGCGCGCAGACTCCGGGCGAGGAAGGCGGCCAGTCGCCCGGTTCCCCGGCCTCCGCGTCACTGGGGAGTTGCGGCGTCGGGCAGTGGGCCGTTTCCTGCGGGGCGGCCGTTTCCTGCGGTGTGGCGAGCTGCGGCAGGGCGGCCGACAGGGCTGCGGCGCCGTCCGCCGCGTTGTGGAACTCCGCGCCCACCCGCCGGATCGGCCAGTAGGCCTCGGGCGCCAGCAGGATCGCGAGCAGCCCGGTGCCGAGGTCGAGCGAGCCGTGCGAGAGCCGCAGCCCGACGGTGACGGCGACGATCGCCACGCAGATGGTGGCGAGCAGCTCGAGCGCTGCCGAGCTGAGGAAGGCCAGCCGCAGGGTCGCCATCGTGGCGCGCCGGTGCCGCTGGCTGACCTCGCCGATGACGCCCACCTGGCGCTCGCCCCGCCCGTACGCCACCAGGGTCGGCAGGCCGCGCACCACGTCGAGGAAGTGCCCCGACAGGTCGGCCAGCGCGCCCCACCGGCGGTCGGTGGCGTCGCGGGTGGTGGCCCCGATCAGGGCCGCGAAGACGGGCAGCAGCGGCAGCGTCAGCACCACGACGAGCGCGCTCGGCCAGTCGACGACTGCGAGGGTGACCACGGCCAGCGCGGGCACGACCGCGGCGGTGACCAGCGCGGGGAGGAACCGCGCGACATACGGCTCGATGCTGGTGCTGCCCTGGGCAGCGAGGGTGACGGCTCGTGCGGGCGAGGGTCGCTGCTCGGCCGGCACGGCGAGCCAGCGCCCGAGCAGCTGGGCGCGCACGGCCCCGCTCACCGTGGTGCCGGCTGAGGCGGCGACCGTCTCACCGACGAACGACAGGACGGCGCGGACCGCCAGCACGACGAGGAGGTATGCAGCGGGGTCGCCGACGGGCTCGCGCCGCGCGGCCGCGACGACCAGCTGGGCGAGCGCGAAGGCGGTCGCGATCGTCGCCACGCCCTGGGCCACCCCGACCACCGCGAGCCCGATGAGTGGACGTCGCGCCGCGGGCACCGCCCGCAGCACGGCTGGGTCGAACGGGCGCATCAGTGGCTCGCGGCGGCCGGGATGTGCTGGGTGCCGATCCGCTTGCGGAAGACCCAGTAGGTCCAGGACTGGTAGAGGATCACGATCGGGGTGAAGGCCAGCGCCACCCAGGTCATGATCCGCAGCGTGTAGGGCGTGCTGGAGGCGTTCGCGGTGGTGAGCGAGAAGGCCGCGTCGGTCGTGCTCGGCATGACGTCGGGGAAGAGCAGGAGGAAGTAGGTCGCCACCGCCATCGCGATGGTGACGAAGGTGCCGACGAAGGCCCAGCCCTCGCGCCCCCTCTGGTTCGCGACCAGCGCCCCGACGAGGGCGGCGGCAGCGAGCGCCGTCGTGGCCCAGGACGTCGCGCCGCCGTCGGCCGCGCCCAGGAGGACGAGCAGGGCGACCGCCAGCACCGCCGTGACGACGCCGGTGCGGGTGGCGATCCGACGCGCGTCCGCGCGGATGGGCCCGGTGGTCTTGAGCGCCACGAACAGCGCACCGTGGGTGAGGAACAGGCCCAGCGTCACCACCCCGCCCAGCAGCGAGACCGGGTTGAGGAGGGTGAGCAGCGAGCCGGTGAACTCCTTGTCGCCGTCGATCGGCAGTCCGCGCACGAGGTTGGTCAGTGCGACTCCCCACAGCACCGCCGGGACGACCGAGCCGGCGACGATCGCCGTGTCCCACCTGGCCCGCCAGCGGGGGTCGTCACGCTTTCCGCGGTAGTCGAACCCGAGGTTGCGGACGATGAGCGCGACGAGGATCAGCAGCAGCGGCAGGTAGAACGCGCTGAACATCGTGGCGTACCAGTGCGGGAAGGCCGCGAAGGTCGCGCCACCGGCGGTCAGCACCCACACCTCGTTGCCGTCCCAGACCGGGCCGATGGTGTTGATCATCACCCGACGGCGCTTCTCGGTGGTCTCGGCGTCGCGGCCCCGGCCGAGCACGGGAAGCAGCATCCCCACGCCGAAGTCGAACCCCTCCAGGACGAAGTAGCCGGTCCACAGGACGGCGATGATGACGAACCAGACGGTGCTGAGTTCCATTGCGGTGCAAGCCTTTCGGGTCGAGCCGGGAGTCGAGGGGTCAGTAGGCGAACGCGAGCGGCGCGTCGTCGTCGTGGGTCGCGGGGGCGGCCGGCTCCTCGAAGGCCGGGGCGCCGGCGCGCAGGTAGGTGAGGAAGAGCTTCACCTCGACGACGGCGAGGACCCCGTAGAGCAGCGTGTAGACGACCATCGAGGTGACCACCTCGCCGGCCGACACCGACGGCGAGACACCGGTGCTCGTCGTCATCACCCCGAAGACCAGCCACGGTTGCCGCCCCGCCTCGGTGAAGATCCAGCCGAAGCTGTTGCCGAAGATGGGCAGCAGCGGAGCGGCGAGGATCGCCCAGTGCCACCAGCGGGCCCTGGGGACGCGCTCGCCCCGGGTGGTCCAGAGCGCCAGGAGCGCGATGAGGACGGCGAGCATCCCGACGCCGATCATCAGGCGGAAGCTCCAGTAGGAGAGCGGGATGTTCGGGGTGTAGGTCGCGTCGACGGTGAGCGGGTTCCCGGTGCCGTACTTCTGCGCGTACTCCGCCTTGAGCTCGTTGATGCCCTGGACGCTGCCGTCGAAGTGTCCGGTCGCGAGGAAGCTCAGCAGGCCGGGGACGGTGACGGCGAACTTCTCCTGGGACCCGTCGAGCGACCCGATCGTCAACAGGCTGAACGGCGCCTGCCCGTCCGAGCTCTCGTAGAGCGCTTCGGCGGCGGCCATCTTCATCGGCTGGACCTCGGTCATGATCTTGCCCTGCACGTCACCGGTCACGGCGACGGCCGCCCCCGCGACCAGGACGACCGCCGCGCCGAGCCGGGTCGCCCGCCGGTACATGCCGGCGTCGTCGCCCACGTCGCGTCGCCGCAGGTGCCAGAGCGCCACCGCCATGACCACGGCTCCGCCGACGAGGTAGGCCGCGGCCACCACGTGCGGGAAGGTCACCAGCTGCACCTTGTTGGTCAGGACGGCCACGAAGTCGGTCAGCTCCGCGCGCCGGGTCTGCGGGTTGTAGCGGTAGCCGACCGGGTTCTGCATGAACGAGTTGGCCGCGAGGATGAAGTAGGCCGACAACAGGGTGCCGACGTGCACGATCCACATGCAGGCGGCGTGCAGCCGCTCGGGGATCCGGCCCCACCCGAAGATCCACAGTCCGAGGAAGGTCGACTCGAGGAAGAAGGCCAGCAGCGCCTCGATCGCGAGCGGCGCCCCGAAGATGTCCCCGACGAACCGGCTGTAGTCGGACCAGTTCATCCCGAACTGGAACTCCTGGACGATCCCGGTGACCAGACCGAGTGCGAAGTTGATCGTGAAGAGCTTGCCGAAGAACTTCGCCAGCCGCAGGTCGTCCTCGCGCCGCCGCCGCACCCAGCTCGAGTGGTACCAGGCGACGAGTGCGGAGAGCCCGATCGTCACGGGCACGAAGAGGAAGTGGTAGACGGTCGTGATGGCGAACTGCCACCGGGCGAGGTCGAGGTTGTCCATCCGGGCTCCACGGTCGACGCAATTACTACATGACGTAGTAGATACTACACCTCGTAGTAGGTCGTCCGGCAGGGCCGAAGGTCCCGCCCAGTGCGCTCAGTCGGAGCTCAGTCGGGGTAGCCCAGCGGGTTGTCGCGCTGCCAGCGCCACTGGTCGACGCACATGTCCTCGATGGTGCGGGTGGCCTTCCAGCCCAGCTCGCGCTCGGCACGTGACGCGTCGGCGTACGACGCGGCGACGTCGCCGGGCCGGCGGCCGACCACCTCGTGGGGGAGCTCGTGACCGCAGGCCTGCTCGAACGCCCGGAGCACCTCCAGCACCGAGGTGCCGTGACCGGTGCCGAGGTTCCAGGTCGACACGACCTCGTCGGTCGAGCCGAGCTTGGTGAGGGCGGCGAGGTGGCCGGCGGCGAGGTCCTCGACGTGGATGTAGTCGCGCAGCGCGGTGCCGTCGGGGGTGTCGTAGTCGTCACCGAAGACGCTGAGCTTCTCGAGCTTCCCGACCGCGACCTGGGCGATGTAGGGCATCAGGTTGTTGGGGATCCCCGCCGGGTCCTCGCCGATCGTCCCCGAGGCGTGCGCGCCGACCGGGTTGAAGTAGCGCAGCAGCGCGATCCGCCACCGGTCGTCGGTGCGGGCCACGTCGCGCAGCACCTGCTCGATCATCACCTTGGTCCAGCCGTACGGGTTGGTCGCCGACGTGGGCAGGTCCTCGGTGAACGGCGGGGTCGCGCTCTCGCCGTAGACCGTGGCCGACGACGAGAAGACCAGCCGGAAGCAGCCGTGCCGCTGCATGGCCCGCACCAGCGCGAAGGTGGAGTCGAGGTTGGTCTGGTAGTACTCCAGCGGCACCTCGACGCTCTCACCGACCGCCTTGCGCCCGGCGAAGTGGATGACCGCGTCGAACTTGTGCTCCGCGAAGAGCGCCTCGACCTTGTCGCGGTCGGTGAGGTCGAACGCGTGCACCTCGAGCCGTCCCCCGGTCAGCGCTTCGAGCCGGGGCACCACGGTCGACTTGGCGTTCGAGAAGTCGTCGACGACGACGACCTCGTGACCCGCTGCCTTCAGCTGGACGACGGTGTGGGACCCGATGTAGCCGGCACCGCCGGTGACCAAGACGTGCATGGCCCCACCGTATGCCGCGCGAGCGGCTCCCAGCCACGCGCCACCAGGGCGTGGACCGGGAGCCGCGTCACGGCATACGAGGTGGCGTCAGCCACCGTGCCCGTGTCAGTGCCCGTGTCCGTGTCCGTGGCCGGCGCCGAAGGTGGCCCGCTCGATCTCGGTGCGCAGCGCGGGGGCGCCGTCCTCCGGCGTGCCCTCGGTGCCGGGGTCGATGCCACCGGCCGCGATCCGGTCGAGGACCTGCAGGCCGGCCTCGGTCACGTGGCCGAACACGGTGTAGTCGGGCCGCAGCCGCGAGTCGCGGTAGACGAGGAAGAACTGGCTGCCGTTGGTGTCGGGGCCGGCGTTCGCCATGGCGAGGGTGCCGCGCGGGTAGACCTTGCGGCTGCCGTCGGGGAAGCCCGGCCAGTTCTCCAGCGCCTTGGCCGAGTCGAGCTCGTCCTTGAACGAGTAGCCGGGGTCGCCCCAGCCGGTGCCGAGCGGGTCGCCGCACTGCAGCACCGACAGCGCGGCCGGGGGCGTCGTGTAGGAGGTGAGCCGGTGGCAGATGGTGTCGTCGAAGTACTTGCGCTTGGTCAGGAAGCTGAAGCTCTGGACCGTGCACGGCGCCATCGCCCTGTCGAGCACCATCGGGATGTCGCCGTGGTTGGTGCGCAGCGTGATCGTCGTGGTGCCGCGGTCGGGGGTGTGGCGGGGGTCCTGCGGCAGCCCGACCCAGGTCGAGTAGGTCTGGTCCTCCATCGGCGTGTAGGCACATGCGCCACGGGTGGGGCTGGTCGGCGGCGTCGGGTCGTGTGGCTTCGCGCTCGCGACGGCGGGGGTCAGGGCGGTGAGGGCCGCGACGGCGGCGAGGGCGATCAGCGTCCGTGGGGTTCGCATTCGGTCTCCTAGGGGGTGCAGGCTGCCAAGGCGGGTGCGGCCGGCTGGCGGCCCGGCCGGGTCTCGGCCATCTCGGACCCTAGGGACAAAGGCCGCATCCCGCCCGTCGAGAATCGCGCCCCTAGCGCGGCGGCAGGCTGCGGGACCGGCCGCGGAACTCCGCGACCACCGCGCCGTCGGACTCGCGGGTCACCGTCACGTCGGTGATCCCGCTGCGCCCGTATGCGGTCCGCACCCGCGCGTCTGCGAGGAGGACGTCGCCGCGCCGTGCGGAGGTGACGAAGGTGATGTCGGCGCCCGCCGCGACGGTCAGCTGCCCGCGGGAGTTGCAGGCGAGGGCGAACGCCGAGTCGGCGAGGGTGAAGATGAATCCGCCGTGCGCGATGTCGTGGCCGTTCACCATGGCCTCGGTGACGGTCATCCGCACGACCCCGCGGTCGACCTCCACGACGGTGGCCTCCATGCCGAGTCCGCGCGAAGCCTGGTCGTCGGCCCACATCGCCCGCACGTGGGTGAGGTCGGGCTCGGGCTCGGGCTCGGGCGTGGCGTCGTGGTCGGGGGGTCGGTCCGCCATGCCTCGGAGTGTGTCAGACGCCAAGGCGAACGGCCCCGGCTCAGCGAGCCGTGAAGCGCACGTCCCACGGCCGGACCGTCACCTGCAGCAACCCGTCGCGCACCGATCCGTCGTCGTCCCGGGCCGTCCGCTCGACGTCGACGTCGGCGGGCACCCGGACCACCGTCATCCCGGTGCCGGCCGCCGCGTCCACGGGACCGGCCGCGACGAGCCAGCCGCGCTCGGCCAGCCGGTCGAGGAAGGCGACGTGCTCGGCGAAGAGTGGGTGCGCGAAGACCGACCCACCCTCGGCCAGCAGCGGCCCGGGTCGGTGCTCGAGGGCGAACCAGCGGTCGGCCGTGGCCGACGGTTCGTTGGCCAGCAGCTGCTCGAACCCGGACAGCACGACGGGCCAGCCGCGCTCGTACTCCGCGCGGACCTGCTCGGGCTCGCCGAGCCGCTCCCACCCGCTGTGGGTCAGCGTGACGATCGTGCCGTCACCGTCGGCGGCGAAGTCGACCGCGACCTCGGTGGCGCGGTCGGGCCCGTGCCCCGGGTGCCAGGTCATCGCGAACCCGGCCGGCCGCGCCCAGCGCAGCACGGTGCCCCAGACGGCTCGGTCGGCTCCGAGTCGTTCGACCACCACACCGTCCTCGAAGGCCACGCTCGCGCGGGCCCCGAACACGCTGTGGGTGCCGACCGGCCACCACGCGCCGAGGTGGGCGGTGAACAGCTCGAATGCGGTGTCGACGTCGCAGGCCACCCGCACCTCGCGCCGGATCGGGGCGACGATCGGGTGGCTGCTGGTCTCGGTGCTCATGGTGAGTCCTCCTCGCTGGTTCGGTCCTCCACGAACGCCGCGAACGACGCGAGTGCGGTGTCCCACGTCGTCACCAGCCACTGCTGGAGCTCGGTGAGACCGTCGGGGGCGAGCGCGTAGAGGTTGCGCGTGCCGCGGCTCTCGTGCTCGACGAGCCCGGCCCCCGCGAGGACCTTGAGGTGCTTGCTCACGGCGGGCCGGCCGATCGGCATCGCGTCCGCGATCTCGCCGACGGCGCGCGGGCGCTCGGCGAGCAGCTCGAGGATCTGTCGACGGCTCGGGTCTCCGAGGGCGTCGAGGGCGAGGGCTGATTGGTTACTCATGGGCAACGGTTACTCTAGAGCAACGGTCCAGCGGGTGTCTAGACCGCGCCTACGATGACCGCATGAGCGACCTCATGAACCAGGCCACGGCGACCGCCACCCACCACCTCGTCGAGAAGCACGCCGACCTGCTCGCCCAGGCGACCACCGCCCTCGCGGAGCGCTCGTACTTCAGCCGGTTCCCCGAGTCGCCCTCGCCCCGCGTCTACGGCGAGGGTTCGGCGGAAGCCGGCCAGGCTGCCTACGAGGCGTTGCGCGACAACGCGTTCGGCGGTCTGGGCGACGTGCGCACCGACGGCACCTGGGTCGGCGAGGAGGTCTCGCCCTACGGCCCCGCCCTGGGGATCACCTACCCGCACCTCGACCTGGAGGCAGCGCTCGCGGCCGCTACTGAGGCGATGCCGGCCTGGCGCGACGCGGGCGCCCGCACCCGCGCGGCGGTCTGCGCCGAGATCGTCGAGCGGATCAACGCGCGGTCGTTCGAGATCGCGCACTCGGTGATGCACACGACCGGTCAGCCCTTCGTGATGGCGTTCCAGGCAGCCGGACCGCACGCCCAGGACCGCGCGCTCGAGTCGATCGTCGCCGGGCTGGTCGAGCAGGAGCGGGTGCCCGCCTCGGTCGTCTGGGAGAAGCCCGGCCGCGACAGGGAGGGCAACCCGGCGCCGCTGCGGATGCAGAAGGACTACCGGGTGGTGCCCCGCGGCCTCGCGCTGGTGATCGGCTGCAACACCTTCCCGACCTGGAACGGCTACCCCGGGCTGTTCGCCTCGCTCGTCACCGGCAACCCCGTCATCGTCAAACCGCACCCGCGCGCCGTCCTCCCGCTCGCCATCTCGGTGGCGGTCTGCCGCGAGGTGCTGTCGGCAGCAGGGTTCAGCGCCGACCTCGTGCAGCTCGCGCCGGAGGCCGAGGGCGAGGGCCTGGCCAAGGTGCTGGCCGAGCGCGACGAGGTGCGGATCGTCGACTACACCGGCGGTCCGACGTTCGGCGGCTGGCTCGAGGAGAACGGCGCCGCCCGCGGACAGCTCGTCTACACCGAGAAGGCCGGCGTCAACACGATCGTCGTCGACTCGACCGACAACCTGCGCGGCGTGCTGGGCAACCTGGCCTTCTCGCTCACCCTCTACTCCGGGCAGATGTGCACCACCCCCCAGAACCTCTACGTGCCCCGCGACGGCATCGACACCGACGAGGGACACCTGACCTTCGAGGAGTTCGGCGCCCGCCTCGGCGCGGCCGTCGGCAAGCTCACCGGCGACGACGCCCGGGCCGTGGAGCTGCTCGGCGCCACCGTCAACGACGGGGTCCGCGCCAACGCCGCGGGACTCGCCGGGCTGGCCGAGGAGGCGGGTGGCGCGGTGGTGCTGGACTCGCGCGAGGTGAGCCACCCGGCATACCCCGACGCGGTCGTCCGCGCGCCCGGGCTGGTGAGCATGGACGCCAGCCGCGAGGACGTCTACACCCAGGAGTGCTTCGGGCCGGTCAGCTTCCTCATCGCGACCAGCGGCACCGACCAGTCCCTCGCGCAGTTCCGCGACACGGTGCGCGAGCACGGCGCGATGACCGCCGCCGTCTACTCCACCGACGAGGACGTCCTCGACGCCGCCCGTGACGCCGCCGCCGACGCGGGGGTGGCGCTCTCCGAGAACCTCACCGGCCAGGTCTTCGTCAACCAGACCGCGGCGTTCTCCGACTTCCATGGCACCGGCGCGAACCCCGCCGCCAACGCCGCCTACGTCGATGCCGCGTTCGTCGCCAACCGGTTCCGCGTCGTCACCTCCCGCCGCCACGTCTGACGCTGGGCCCATCGGACCGCACGGCAAGCCGGGCGCTCTGGCAGGATCTGGACCATGAACTTCCTGATCAAGGTCGCGGTCAACGCAGTGGCGCTCTGGGTGGCGGCCTGGCTCGTCCCCGGCATCGGGTTCGGCGACGGCAAGTTCGGCTCGAAGTTCGCGACGGTCGTCCTCGTGGCGCTGGTCTTCGGGCTCGTCAACGCCGTGGTCAAGCCGATCGCGAAGTTCCTCAGCTTCCCGGTGATCATCCTGACGCTGGGGCTCTTCACGTTCATCGTCAACGCGTTCATGCTGCAGCTGACCGAGTGGATCGCCGACCCCCTCGGACTGAGCTTCACCATCAACCACTTCTTCTGGGACGCCGTGCTCGGCGCCATCGTCATCACGATCGTCTCCGTGGTGCTCGGCTGGGTCCTGCCCGACGGCGACGACGACTGACCGACCGGACCGCACGAGGTAGATGCGCGATGCTGGGTCACTGCCCCGCCTGACGGGGCAGTGACCCAGCATTCGCCGTCCCTTGATGACAGGGCCGGGCCTTGATGATAGGGCCGTCCCTTGATGACGGGGCGGCCCCTTGATGACGGACCGCCTCGGTCTGGGGCGAGCGAGCCTGTCGGTGCCCCGCGGCAGGGTTTCGCCCATGCTCGATGACGCGTCGTTCGACGTTCCTGGTCACCTGCGACGGGCCCGACGGCTCGCCGACCTCAGCCAGCGTGAACTGGCCCACCTCTTGGCCGTTGGCTCCTCAACCGTCGCGCGCTGGGAGGCGGCGGACGGGGAGATCACTGTGCGCATGCTGGACCACGCGCTGCGGCTGGCCGGATTGCGACTCGGCGTCCTCGACGAGACGGGACGTCCGGTCAGCCCAGTGTCACCCGACGCGGTCCGGGACAACGGCGGCAGATGCTTCCCCGCCCATCTGGACGTGGTGCCCCCGGACGAGCGACCGCGCAACCGCGGACTCGGACCACGCTACGACCGTCGGCCCGCCCTGGGCTGGTACGCGCTCAGGGCGACCCGCGACGCGGCGACGGCGCCCGGACGGCACCGACCGGCCGAGCACCCGACCGTGGCAGAACTGGCCATGCGCCGGCACTCGCGGCTCAGTCAGGCGACCGCGGGGGCCGCGGTCCTGAGCCCGGCGGTGGAGGTGCCGGTGGGGTTGGAGTGCGAGTGCCTGGACGACTGTCCCGAGCACCATGCCTGTCCGCCCGAGTGCCCTTGTCAGTGCGAGCCGCCCGGGTGGGCGGACCGGCGGGCCCGCCTAGAGTGAGGGCATGAGCGACGCCGCCCCCGAGAACACCAGCGACACCGACACCGAAGTCCGACTGAGGTCTGCCCTCGACCAGGTGCCCGCGTACGTCCCCGGGAAGCCCGCGGCCGCGCCCGAGGGCGTGACGGCATACAAGGTCTCTTCGAACGAGAACCCGTACCCGCCGCTGCCGTCGGTCCTCGAGGTCGTCCGCGACGCGGCGGCGAGCATCAACCGCTACCCCGACATGGCGGTCACCGAGCTCACCCAGGCGCTCTCCGACAGCCTCGGCGTCCCGGCCGAGCACGTCGCGACCGGCACCGGGTCGGTCGGGGTCCTCGGCCAGGTCATCGCCGCCACCTGCGACCCCGGCGACGAGGTCGTCTACGCGTGGCGCTCGTTCGAGGCCTACCCCATCGTCACCGCGCTCGCGGGTGCCCAGAGCGTGCAGGTCGGTCTCGACGACCACGCCCGGCACCGCCTCGACGCGATGCGTGCGGCGATCTCCGACCGCACCAAGGTCGTCATCGTCTGCACCCCCAACAACCCGACCGGTCCGATGGTCCGGCACGACGAGCTCGAGCGGTTCCTCGACGACGTGCCCGGCCGGGTGCTCGTCGTGATCGACGAGGCCTACCTCGAGTTCGTCGACGACCCCGAGGCGCCGCGCAGCCTCGAGCTCTACCGCGACCGCCCCAACGTCATGGTGCTGCGCACCTTCTCCAAGGCCTACGGGCTGGCCGGCCTGCGGATCGGGTATGCCGTGGCGCACCCCCCGGTCGCGTCGGCCCTGCGCAAGACGGCCACGCCGTTCGGGGTGAACTCGATCGCCCAGGCCGCCGCTGTCGCGTCGCTCAAGGCCTTCGACGAGCTCAAGGAACGGGTCGACGCCCTCGTCGCCGAGCGGACCCGCGTCGTCGCCGCACTGCGCGGGCAGGGCTGGTTCATCCCGGACACCCAGGCCAACTTCGTCTGGTTCGGGCTGGGCGAGCGGTCCGGCGACTTCGCCGCCGCCGCGCAGCAGGCCGGGCTGACGCTGCGCCAGTACGGCACCGACGGGGTGCGCGCGACGATCGGCGAGACCGAGGCCAACGACGTGCTGATCGAGGTCGCCGGCGCCTGGCTCACCGAGCACCCGGTCGACCCGGCCTGACCCGGCTGGCGGCCGCTGCGGGGTCCGCGGCGCGGGCCTAGGGTGGGGCGCATGGTCGACACCTGGCTCCCGCCCTACCTCGCCCGCCCCGACCGCTACGGCCCGATGCCCTACCGCAAGGTGGGTCAGAGTGGTCTGCGGCTGCCCGCCGTCAGCCTCGGCATGTGGCACAACTTCGGTGACGACAAGCCGTTCGAGGTGCAGCGCGCGATCCTGCGCCGGGCCTTCGACATCGGCATCACCCACTTCGACCTCGCCAACAACTACGGCCCGCCCTACGGCAGCGCCGAGCAGAACTTCGGGCGCCACTTCGCGGCCGACTTCAGGCCCTACCGCGACGAGCTGGTGATCAGCTCCAAGGCCGGCTGGGACATGTGGCCCGGACCCTACGGCGACGGCGGGTCCCGCAAGTACCTCATCGCCTCCCTCGACCAGACGCTGCAGCGCACCGGCCTCGACTACGTCGACATCTTCTACTCGCACCGCCCCGACCCCGACACCCCGCTCGAGGAGACGATGGGTGCGCTCGCGAGCATCGTGAAGCAGGGCAAGGCGTTGTATGCCGGCATCTCCAGCTACGGGCCCGAGCTCACCGCCAAGGCGGCCGACCTGCTCGACGAGATGGGGGTCCCGCTGCTGATCCACCAGCCGTCCTACTCGATGGTGAACCGCTGGGTCGAGGGCGGCCTGCTCGACACCCTCGGCGAGCGTGGCATCGGCTGCATCGCGTTCTCCCCCCTCGCGCAGGGGATGCTGACCGACAAGTACCTCGGCGGCATACCTGAGGGCTCGCGGGCCAGCCAGGGCAAGTCGCTGTCGCCCGACCTGCTCAGCGACGAGACCCTGGCCCACGTGCGCCGGCTCAACGACCTCGCCACCGAGCGCGGCCAGTCGCTGGCCCAGATGGCGCTGGCCTGGGCGCTGCGGGACGACCGGGTCACCTCGGTGCTGATCGGCGCCTCCTCGGTCGGCCAGCTCGAGGACTCCGCCGCCGCGGTGGGCAACCTGCGCTTCAGCGACAGCGAGCTCGAGGAGATCGACCGCGACGCCGTGGAGGCCGGGATCGACCTCTGGCGCACCCAGTCGCGCCTGACCTGACGTCGTCACCGAGCGGGCCCTGCCGAGACCCCGAAACCGCAGGTCGTGAGCACGCCGGCGTCCGGATTCTGAGATTTTCCGCCGTCCCGATATCTTGGCCCGGTAAGGCCCCCCTGTGAGCGCCGCCACAAGCGCGCCCCACACCAGCCGCCCCATGACGGCGGAGACCCCGCCCGGGTGAAGAAGGAGTCCCAGTGAGCGACAACGCAGTCGCCGGCGCCACGAACGTCGAGCAGAGCGCCGAGCACGAGGAAGAGGTGCTCGCCGAGCTGACCGCCCCGGTCCCGGAGGTCGGTGACGGCGGGCCCGAGATGGTCCAGCTGCTGACCCCGGAGGGGCAGCGGGTCGAGAACACCGAGTACGACGAGTACGTCAAGGACCTCACCGACGAGGACCTGCGCGGCTTCTACCGCGACCTCGTGCTGATCCGTCGGGTCGACGCCGAGGCCACCGCGCTCCAGCGCCAGGGCGAGCTCGGCATCTGGGCCAGCCTGCTCGGCCAGGAGGCCGCCCAGGTCGGCTCCGGCCGCGCGATGCGCCCGCAGGACTACGCCTTCCCCACCTACCGCGAGCACGGCGTCGCCTGGTGCCGCGGGGTCAACCCGCTCAACCTCCTCGGTCTCTTCCGCGGCGTCAACCACGGCGGTTGGGACCCGAACGAGAAGAACTTCCACCTCTACACGATCGTCATCGGCGCCCAGACGCTGCACGCCACCGGCTACGCGATGGGCATCCAGCGCGACGGTGACGTCGGCACCGGCGACGCCGACCGCGACGCCGCCGTGATCGCCTACTTCGGCGACGGCGCGAGCGCGCAGGGCGACGTCAACGAGGCGTTCGTCTACGCCGCCGTCAACAACGCCCCGGTCGTGTTCTTCTGCCAGAACAACCAGTGGGCCATCTCCGAGCCGAACGAGCGCCAGACCCGCATCCCCCTCTACCAGCGGGCGCGCGGCTTCGGCTTCCCCGGCGTGCGGGTCGACGGCAACGACGTGCTGGCCGTGTATGCCGTGGCGAAGCAGGCGCTCGACGCCGCCCGCACCGGTCAGGGCCCGACCTTCGTCGAGGCCTACACCTACCGCATGGGTGCGCACACGACGAGTGACGACCCGACCAAGTACCGCGTCTCCGCCGAGGTCGAGGTGTGGAAGCACCGTGACCCGATCGAGCGCCTCAAGGCCTACCTGGTGCACGAGAAGAAGGCCGACCACGACTTCTTCGACGCGATCGACGCCGAGGCCGACCAGCTGGCCGCCGAGGTCCGCGAGGGCTGCCTCTCGATGCCCGACCCCACTCCCGACTCGATGTTCGACCACATCTACGTCGAGGAGCACCCGGTCGTCGAGGCCGAGCGCAAGGAGTTCGCCGCCTACCACGCCGGGTTCTCCGAGGAGGGTGGTCACTGATGGGCACCATGACGATCGCCAAGGGGATCAACAACGGCCTGCGTGCCGCCATGGAGCGCGACCCGAAGGTCGTGCTCATGGGTGAGGACATCGGCAAGCTCGGCGGCGTCTTCCGCGTCACCGACGGCCTCCAGAAGGACTTCGGCGAGGACCGCGTCATCGACACCCCGCTCGCCGAGGCCGGCATCGTCGGCACCGCGATCGGGATGGCGCTGCGTGGCTACCGGCCGGTCGTCGAGATCCAGTTCGACGGCTTCATCTACCCGGCCTTCGACCACATCGTCAGCCAGGTCGCCAAGATGCGGGCCCGCTCGCTCGGCAAGATCAAGCTGCCGATGGTGATCCGCATCCCCGTGGGCGGTGGCATCGGCGCGGTCGAGCACCACTCCGAGTCCAACGAGGCCTACTTCGCGCACACCGCCGGCCTCAAGGTGGTCTGCTGCTCCAACGCCGAGGACGCCTACTGGATGATCCAGCAGGCCATCGAGTCCGACGACCCGGTGCTGTTCTACGAGCCCAAGCGGCGCTACTGGGACAAGGGCGAGGTCGACGAGACCGCCGCCCCCCGCGAGCTGCTCAAGGCCCAGGTGAGCCGCGAGGGCGCCGACGCGACACTGGTCGCCTACGGCCCGATGGTGAAGACCTGCCTGCAGGCAGCCGAGGCCGCGGCCGCGGAGGGCAAGGACCTCGAGGTGATCGACCTGCGCTCGCTCAGCCCGCTCGACCTCGACACGGTCGCCGCGTCGGTCGAGAAGACCGGCCGGGCCGTCGTCGTCCACGAGGCCTCCACCTTCCTCGGCATGGGTGCCGAGATCGCGGCGGCCCTGCAGCAGCGCTGCTTCTACCACCTCGAGGCCCCTGTGCTCCGGGTCGGCGGCTACAACCTGCCCTACCCGCCGAGCAAGCTCGAGGAGGAGTTCCTCCCCGACCTCGACCGGGTGCTCGACGCCGTCGACCGCTCGCTGGCCTTCTGAGAGGGGCGCGAAAACCCATGGCAGTCAAAGAGTTCAAGCTCCCCGACCCCGGTGAGGGCCTGACCGAGGCCGAGATCGTCACCTGGAACGTCAAGGTCGGCGACACGGTCAAGGTCAACGACATCATCGTCGAGATCGAAACCGCGAAGTCGCTGGTCGAGCTGCCGGTGCCCTTCGCCGGCACCGTCACCGCACTGCACGTCTCCGAGGGTGACACGGTCGAGGTCGGCACGCCGATCATCTCCGTCGACACCGCGGGTGGGGCGGCGCCGGTGGCCGATGCCCCGGCCGCCGGAGCCGTCGAGCCCGGCATGGAGGGGTCCCCGGCCCCGAAGATGGCGGCCGCCGCGGCGGCAGCCGAGGCCGGTGACGACGACGAGCAGATCGAGGAGGGCAAGATCGGCGGCACCACGTCGACCGGTCGCACCGCCGTCCTCGTCGGTTACGGCGTCAAGCAGACCGAGGCCAAGCGCCGCCCCCGCAAGGGTGGCCTGCCGCCCAAGATGGACGGCCCCGACCTCAAGGCCGACGGCACGGACATCGCGGTCGAGTCGGTGGAGCTCGGCGACGAGGGCCTGCAGACCGCAGCCGTCGCGCCCGCTGTGCAGGCCAAGACCAGCCCCGCGGACCAGCCGGTCGGCAGCATCTCCCGCGGGGGTGGCGCCCGCGCGCTGGCCAAGCCGCCGGTCCGCAAGTACGCCAAGGACCTCGGCGTCGACCTCGCCCGGGTCGCGGGCAGCGGCGAGGGCGGCATCATCAGCCGCGCCGACGTCGACGCCCACGCGGCCGCAGCGGCGAGCCCGACGGACGAGGGCAGCAACGCCGCGATCGGCATCGCCCCCGTCCGCCCGACGACGCCCGGCGAGCGCGAGACGCGCATCCCGATCAAGGGCGTCCGCAAGATGACCGCCCAGGCGATGGTCGGCTCGGCGTTCACCGCGCCGCACGTCACCGAGTGGGTCACGATCGACGCCACCGCCACGATGGAGCTCGTCGAGCGGCTCAAGAAGGACCGCGAGTTCAAGGACGTCAAGGTCACGCCGCTGCTGGTGCTCGCCAAGGCGATGGCGGTGGCGATCCGCCGCCACCCCGAGATCAACGCGACGTGGGACGAGGCAGCCCAGGAGATCGTGGTCAAGCACTACGTCAACCTCGGCATCGCCGCGGCCACGCCTCGGGGCCTGATCGTCCCGAACATCAAGGACGCCGACCAGATGTCGATGCGCCAGCTGGCCGAGGCCATCGGCGCGCTGACCGCGACGGCCCGCGACGGCCGCACCCAGCCGGCCGAGATGTCCGGCGGCACCATCACGATCACCAACGTCGGCGTCTTCGGCGTCGACACCGGCACCCCGATCATCAACCCCGGTGAGGCGGCGATCCTCGCGTTCGGCGCGATCCGTCGCCAGCCCTGGGTCGTCACGGCCGCCGACGGCACCGAGACGATCGAGCCGCGCTGGGTCACCCAGCTCGCGCTGTCGTTCGACCACCGGCTGGTCGACGGCGAGCTCGGCAGCAAGTTCATCGCCGACGTCGGGGCCATCCTGGCCGACCCGGCGCGAGGGCTCGTCTGGGGCTGACCGCCACCCGTTCGGGGTGATACCGCGCGCGATGGCGCCCGGTATCACCCCGACGCGTTTCTACTCGTCGCCGCGCAGCGTGAACGACCGCAGCCGGTCGCCGGTGAACCACACCGCCGCGAGGCTCAGCACCGCCGCAGCCACCAGGGCGTAACCCAGTCCGGTGCCCGAGCCGGACACGTGGTCGCTGACCGCCTTCGCGACGCCGCGTCCCCACGGCCCGATCGAGACCCACTTGATGCCCCCGAGCAGCGAGCCGAGCAGGCCCTCCCACAGCAGGGCGAAGAGCAGCCCGATCACCACCGCGTGCCGGGTGAACGCCGCGAGCGCGAGGAAGAGGGCGGTGTATGCCGTGCCGGCCACCGCCCCGCCGACGCCCCACGCGACGGCCTGGCGCAGGTCGCCGCCGTCGAGCACCAGCCCCGACAGCAGCAGGGGGAGCGCCCCCAGCACCAGGGTCGCGGCCCACGCGACCACGAACTTGCTGACGGCGACGACGTGCCGGCTCACCGGTTTCGAGATGAGGTAGACGATCGAGCCGTCGTCGACCTCGGGGCCGAGCACCGCCGTGGCGGCGAGCAGGGCGACCAGCGGCAGGGCGAGCGTGAAGCCCAGGCCCAGCACCGCGTCATACCCGACCACGTCGTCGGTGAGCGCCGAGACGATGACGGCGAGCGCGACGACGACCGCCGGGATGAGCACCAGCACCAGCCCGCGGCGCCGACCCAGCAGGGCCTGCCGCGACAGGCGAACGATGGTCGGGTTCACGTCAGCCCCCCACCAGGTAGGCGAAGACGCTCTCGAGCGACTCGTCGGTCGGCGTGAGCTCGAGCACCCGGATACCGTGCTCGCGCGCCACCCGGGGCAGCCGCACGGTGAACGCTCCGAAGTCCGACACCGACACGTCGACCCCTCCCTTGGGACGCAACGACACCGCGACCACCGACGGCTCGGCGATCAGCGCACTCGCCAGCCCACGGTCGTCGTCGCCGACCACGACGTACTGCACCGGCCGGTCGGTCATCAGCCGGCGGATCTGCCCGAAGTCGCCCGACGCCGCGTGCCGTCCCGAGACGACGACCTCGATCTGGCGGGCGACCTGCTCGACCTCCTCGAGGATGTGCGACGAGAAGAGCACCGTGCGACCCTCGGCCCCCATCCGGCGCAGCAGCGTCATCAGGTGGAGCCGCTGGCGAGGGTCGACGCCGTTGAACGGCTCGTCGAGCAGCAGCACGGCAGGGTCGTGCACCAGCGCGGAGGCGAGCTTCACACGCTGTCGCATCCCCTTGGAGTAGGTGCCGATCCGACGCCCGGCCGGCTCGGCCATCTCGACCACGTCGAGGGCCCGCTCGGTCGCGGCGCCGGGGTCGGCCAGTCCGTGCAGCTCGGCGTTGGCCCGCACGAACTCCCGGCCGGTGAGGTAGCCGAAGCTGAGCTCGCGCTCCGGCACCAAGCCGATGGCCCGATAGGCGTCGGTATGGCGCCAGATCGCGGTGCCGTCGAGCGTCACCGAACCGGCGGAGGGCGCCAGGAACCCGGACATCATCGCGATGAGGGTGGTCTTGCCGGCGCCGTTCGGGCCGAGCAGCCCGGTCACCCCGGGACGCACCGTCATCGAGATGCCGTTGACCGCGACGACGTTGCCGTACCAGCGGGAGGCCTGGTCGATCTCGATGGTGCTCATGCCGTGGCCACCTTCCGGTAGCGCCAGACCAGCCCGGCCAGGCAGGCCGCCGACAGCCCCACGAACACCACGACGTACGCCGCCTGCATCGGCACGCCCTGGGGAGGGGTGGCGATGTCGGCATCAGCCCAGGTCGCCATCAGCCCCCGGTAGAGGGAGTAGGGAGAGAACAACCCGGCGACCTCGCCGACCCGGGCGTGCCCCTCCTCGCCGGCGATCGCCTGGATCGCCGTCACGATGCCGTTGCCCAGCAGCAGCAAGGCGATCGTGGCGACCACCGCGAACCCCCGCCGCGTCGACCACGACGCGATCAGCCCGGCCACGCCGGCCAGGGCCAGGGCCAGCAGCACGGCGAGCCCGGTCGCGATCGCGGCCTCGCGGGACTGGTCGGACACGTCCAGCTCACCCAGCAACGCCACGGCATACAGGATCAGGATGGGGAGCAACAGGAAGACCAGGGTCGCGCCGAGCAGGGCACCCCAGCGGGCGATCGCGTAGGTCGCGGACGGCAGCGGCCGGGCGAGGTAGAGCGAGATGGTGCCGTGCCGAAGGTCGCGCGAGAACAGCACCGGCGCCTGCGAGGCGACGAAGATGCCGAGCAGCACCTGGGTCGTCGAGGCGTACCGCGCGTAGCCGATCGGCAGCTCCTTGAGGCCGACCAGCACCATCACGCCACCGACGATGACGGCGGGCAGGACGTTGAGGCCGAGCAGGACGAACGGCAGCACCTTGGACCGCCCCGAGCGGCCCAGGCCGAACGAGTTGCGGAAGCCGGTGACGAGCAGGGCGCGGGCGATGGCCGCGGGACCGAGGCGCGGACCGGTGTAGGGGCGGTAGCCGAGGTCGTGGATGACGCTACGGCCCTGCGGGGTCGCGGCCGAGGGATCGGCAGCCATGGCGGGATCGGTCACGAGACAGCCCCCTGGTCGTTGAAGACGTCCTCGATGCGCCGGTGGTCGACCTGCAGCCGCACCAGGCCGATGCCGAGGTCGCTCGCGGTGTCACGGATCAGGTCGTGGATCTCCGGCACCCCGGAGGGGGAGGGACCAGTGGCCGACTCGCCGGAGGTGGTGGCAGCCGCGGCCTCGACGGTCAGCATGGCGCCGCGCGGGGTGCTCGCCACCCCCGCCGCCGCCAGGGCGCGCGCCATCCGGGCGGTCGCGTCGTCGCCGTGCACCTCGACGAGCAGCACCCCGGTCGCGTCGAGGAACTCGTCGGTGCGCGAGGCGCGCAGCAGGTGCCCGCCGTCGAGGACGACGACGTGGTCGCTGACCCGCTCGAGCTCGCCGAGCAGGTGTGAGGTCACGATCACCGCGATCCCGAAGTCGTGCCCGATGCGCTGCACCAGCCCCAGCATCTCCTCGCGGGCGGCCGGGTCGAGGCCGTTGGTCGGCTCGTCGAGCAGCACCAGGCGGGGGTCGTGCGCCAGGGCCTGGGCCAGCTTGGCCTTCTGCTTCATCCCGGTGGAGTAGCCACCCATCGGCCGGTAGCGCTCCTCGGCCAGCCCGACGTGCCGCAGCACCTCGGCCGCGCGCTCGCGGGCGGCGACCCGCGGCAGCCCCGACATCATCGCCATGTGCACGACGAAGTCGCTGGCGCTGACGTCCGGCGGCAGGCAGTCGTGCTCGGGGAGGTAGCCGACGGCGGCCCGGATGCTCGGCCCCTCGGTCGCGATGTCGTGGCCGAGGACGGTGGCCCGCCCGCGGGTCGACGGGACCAGGCCGAGCAGGATCTTGAGCAGCGTCGACTTGCCGGCTCCGTTGGCCCCGACCAGCCCCGTGACGCCCGGGCCGATCTCGAGGTCGAGCGCGTCCAGCGCGAGCACCGGACCGTAGTCCTTGGTCAGGCCCTCGGTGCGGACGACCGCACCCCCCTGTTGTCCCTCCACGTCAGCCACAGTAGCCGCGCCGGGCGTCCAGCCCGGCGCGGCACGTGGATCATCAGGGACGGTTCAGGGTCAATCCCCAGTGGCCAGACCTCACTGGCCAGTCCTCAGTGACCGGCGGGCGGAGCGGCGGCCCGCTCCGCGTCGGCCTTGTCGGCTGCACCGCGCTCGGAGTAGGCCGACCCGCCACGCAGCTCGACGTGCGGGAGCAGCAGCATCACGAGGAAGCCGACCACCATCACCCCTGCACCGACGAGGAAGACCAGGTCCATCGCCTCCGAGAAGCCGGTCAGGAGCGGCTTGGCGAGCCGCGGGTCGAGCTTGTCGATGACCGAGCTGTCCTTCAGGACGTTCCCGATCGGTCCGGGGTCACCACCCTGGGCCGCCGACTGCAGGCCCTTCGCGAACGCGGCGTTGTTCGGGTCGGCGAGCACCGCCGGGTCGCGGAGCGCGCCCTGGAAGTCCTTCGTCCCGGCCGAGGCCTTGAGTGCGCTCGTGATCCGGTCGGGGACGGTGGAGAACAGGATCGACAGGAAGACCGCGGTGCCGAGCGTGCCACCGATCTGCCGGGTGAACGTGGCGGACGACGTGGCCACGCCGATGAGGCGTGGCGACACGGCGTTCTGGACGGCCAGGGTGAGCGGCTGGAAGTTGAAGCCCAGCCCGAGCCCGAACGCGACCATCACGATGCTGGTCTGCCAGAGGGGGGTGTCGGCCTTGATGAAGTGGAAGACGAACAGCGCGATGGCGAGCAGTGCCGAGCCCATGATCGGGAACCGGCGGTAGCGCCCGGTGCGGCTGATGATCTGGCCCGAGATGATCGAGCCGGCCATGATGCCCAGCGTGAGCGGCAGCAGCAGCAGGCCCGCCTTGGTGGGCGAGGCGCCCTTGACGATCTGCAGGTAGAGCGGCAGCGACGCGAGCCCACCGAACATGGCCATGCCGATCAGCACCGAGGCGCCGGACGCGACGGCGACCGTGCGGTTCTGGAACAACGTGAGCGGCAGCAGCGCCTCGTCCTTCATCGCGCGCTCGACGAGCAGGAAGGCCACGACGCCGATCGCGCCGATGACGAAGCAGGCGACCGACCGACCCGAGCCCCAGCCCCAGTCCCGCCCCTGCTCGGCGACGAGCAGCAGCGGCACGAGACCGAGGGTGAGCGTGGCGGCGCCCCACCAGTCGATCCGGTGGTCCAGGCGGGTGTGGCGCAGGTGCAGGGTGCGCGAGACGACGAACAGCGCGGCGATGCCGATCGGCACGTTGACCAGGAACACCCAGCGCCAGCCGTCCACCCCGAGGATCGAGGACTGGCCGGCGAAGAACCCGCCGATGACCGGGCCGAGCACGCTCGAGGTGCCGAAGACGGCGAGGAAGTAGCCCTGGTACTTGGCCCGCTCACGGGGCGGCACGATGTCGCCGATGATGGCCAGCGCGAGGGAGAAGAGCCCGCCGGCGCCGAGGCCCTGGACGGCGCGGTAGAAGGCCAGCTGGAGCATCGACTGCGACAGGGTGCAGAGGACGGACCCGACGATGAAGATCGAGATCGCGGCCGAGAAGAACTTCTTGCGGCCGTAGATGTCGGAGAGCTTGCCGTACAACGGCGTCACGATCGTCGACGTGATGAGGTATGCCGTCGTGGCCCAGGCCTGCTCGTCGAGCCCCTTGAGGTCGTCGGCGATGGTGCGGATGGCGGTGGCCACGATGGTCTGGTCGAGGGCGGCGAGGAACATGCCCATCATCAGCCCGACCAGGATCGTGATGATCTGGCGGTGGGTCAGGGGCCCGTCGGGGCGGGCGGGGGCGGCGGCTGCCATGTCAGTTCTCCGGGAGGCTGGTCGAGGTGGAGCTGGTCGAGGTGGAGCTGGGTGCAGTGGAGCTGGTCGAGGTGGAGCGGGGTGAGGTGGAGCTGGGTGCAGTGGAGCTGGTCTAGAGCTTGTTCTTGAAGCGTTCGAGGTCGGTGCCGAAGCGCTCGAGCTGGTGGGCGAACTCGCTGGCCTCCTCGGCCGTCCAGTCGCCCATCAGCTCGCGGAACCACTCGGTCCGCTGGGCCTTGATGCTCGTCAGCAGGGCTTCGCCCGACTCGCTGAGCTGCACCACCTGGGCGCGACCGTCGGCCGGGTCGCTCACCTTGTCGACGAGCCCGTGCCCCTCGAGCGTGCTCACCTGACGGCTCACGGTGGAGACGTCGGAGTGCACGACCTCGGCGAGGACCGAGACGCGCCGCGGCGCTGCGGCGAGGTTGAACAGGATCGGGTAGGCGGTGGCATCCACCGCGGGGTGGACCCGTGGTGCGTGCTGGCGCATGGCCTGCAGGAGCTTCATCAACCGGATCAGGCCGACGCTGACGCGTTCGGCCGTCTCCCGGTCGAGCGGGTGGTGCTCGGACATGGACGTGCCTCGGGTGAGAAGTTGCTTGCGACATACAAGTATCACGAGATGGTTGTGTGCCGCAAACAACAAATCCCGGACCGCGGGATCCCGGAGCCAGGCGCCCGGGAGCCAGGCGCCCGAGTGAGGCGTCCGGAGCGAGGCGTCCCGGGCTAGGGGACGAGCACCAGGTGCTCCAGCACCTGGCGGGCGACCGCTGGGTCGCCCTGCACGGCGAAGTGGATGTCGTCGACCCCGCCGCGTCCGGCAGCCCGCCGCGTCAGCGCGTCGGTCGACAGGGTGATGGTGGTGAACACGTCGTCCGGGTCACCGTCGTGCGCGATCCCCGAGAACAGCGGTATGCCGCGTGGCTTGCCGTCGTCCTGCGACTCCACCCACACGCCGGCCCGCCCCTGCACCGGGCCGGTGCTCTCGATGATGACGACGTTGCCGGGCGGCACCTGCGCACTCTTGGCGACCAGCCGGGGCAACGACGCGAAGAGGAGGTCCATGAAGACGGCGGCCCCGCCGGAGTCCAGGTCACCGGGGCGACCCAGCGCCTGCCGGATGTCCTGCTCGTGCGTCCAGATGTCGAGGATCCGGGTCGGCAGGCTCCGGTGCAACGGCGCCGGCCCCCACGCGCCGCGCACCACGGTGTCGAGCGTCACCCCCGGCGCGGTGAACTGCGCCACCCGCTGCGCCGCGACCGTCTCGAGCTCGGCCACCACCTTCGCGGCAGCCACCGGGCGCCGGAGCTCCACCTCGCGCTCCACGAACTGGCCCGCCTCGTGACGCAGGTGGTCGTAGTCCGGCACCTCGACCTGCGGCACGCGCCCCGTGTGCAGCCACGACTCCATCCCCACGACGTGCGCGATCTGGTCCTTGACGGTCCACCCCGGGCAGGCGGTCGGCAGCGCGAAGTCGGCTTCCGAGCAGGAGTGGCCGAGGTCGACCACCGCCTGCGTGGTCTGCTGGTAGGCCGCGACGAGGCCGGCCAGGTCGTCGGGTGCTGCCGGGTGCAGGGGCATGCCCCCCACCCTACGAGCCCGCCCCGAACCCGGGCCTCGGGCAGGTCTGGACCGGCTCGCTACCTAGGCTGTCCCCATGACCTCCTCCGTGGCGCCCCCGGTGCGGACGGCGGGGCCCACGCCGGAGCCCGCCCCGGCCCGGCTCCCGCTGCCGGCCCTGGCGGTCGCGGCCCTGCTGGCGTTGCCGCTCGCCGCCGTCCTCGGCGAAGCAGCCGCGGCCCCCGTGGTGGCCGACCCGGGAGGGCTGGTGCGCTGGGGGATCCTCTACACGCGGGTCGTGCACGACCTCGCCGCGGCGGTGACGGTCGGGCTCCTGGTCCACGCGGCATACCTCGTGCCAGAGACGACCCGCACCAACCGCCGCATCGTCGCGACCCGGCTCGCCGGCATCGCGGCGGGACTGTGGGCGATCGCCGGTGCTGCTGGCGCCGTCTTCACGATGGCCGCTTCGATCGGCATCCCGCTCACCGACCCGTCGTTCGGGCAGCAGTTCACCACCTTCGCGTGGACCTACCAGCCGACCCGAGTGGCGCTGGTCACCGCCGGGGTCGCTGCCGCCATCTCGCTCGGGGCGCTGGTCGCCACCAGCCGGGCGACGATGGCCTGGCTCTCCGTGCTCGCCGTCCTCGGCCTGCTGCCGCTCGCGCTCGCCGGGCACGCGGCCGGAGCCACCGACCACAGCACCGCGGTCAACGCGCTCGCCGTCCACCTCGTCGGCGTGAGCCTCTGGGTCGGCGGCCTGCTCGCGCTGGCGCTCTTGCGCCCGCTGCTCGTCAAGGGCAACGGTGCGGGTCCGGCGGACGGCGCCGCCGACTTCGCGGCGACGGCAGCGCGCTACTCGACGCTGGCCGGCTGGTGCTTCGGCGCGGTGGCCCTGTCGGGCCTGCAGAGCGCGTTGATCCGGATCGGCCCGCTCAGCGACCTCGGCACCCGATACGGCGCGCTGCTCCTGGTCAAGACCGCTGCCCTCCTGCTCCTCGGGTATGCCGGGTGGCGGCACCGCCGCTCGCTGCTCGCCGGCCTGCGGGCCGGCCGCACGGCGTCGTTCGTGCGCCTCGTCGTGGCCGAGCTGGTCGTGATGGGCGTCGCGATCGGCACCGCGGTCGCGCTGGCCCGCAGCGCCCCGCCGGTGCCGGACACCCCCGTCGAGGACGCGTCGCCGGCCTTCGCGCTCACCGGCTACCCCGACCCCGGACCGCTCACCGGCGACGCGTGGTTCACCACCTGGACCACCGAGTGGCTCTGGCTGGGCGTCGCCCTGGTGGCCGTCGGCCTCTACCTCACCGGGGTCCGGCGGTTGCGCAAGAGGGGAGACGCGTGGCCGGTGCACCGCTCGATCGTGTGGGTGCTGGGGTGGGCGGTCTTCGTCTACGCGACCTCCGGGGCCCCCGGGGTCTACGGCCGGGTGCTGTTCTCGATGCACATGGTGATGCACATGGTCGTCGCCATGCTGGTGCCGCTGCTGCTCGTCCCGGCCGCCCCCATCCTGCTGGCGCTGCGCGCGCTGCCGTCGCGACCCGACAAGACCTGGGGGCCGCGCGAGCTGGTCCTCCAGGTGGTCCACTCCCGGGTCCTCAAGGTGCTCGCCAACCCGGTGGTCGCCGCCGCGCTCTTCTTCTTCAGCCTGGCGATCTTCTACTACTCGCCGTTGTTCGAGCTCGCCCTGCGCACCCACACCGGGCACGTCCTGATGATGGTGCACTTCCTGCTGACCGGTTACCTCTTCACCTGGGTGCTGATCGGCATCGACCCCGGCCCGAAGAAGTGGCCGCCGCTGATGCTGCTCGTCGTGCTGTTCGCGACGATGTCGTTCCACGCGTTCTTCGGCGTGGTCATGACCGGCAGCACCACCCTGCTCGCCCCCGAGTTCTTCGAGGTCATCAAGCTCCCGTGGATGACCGACCCGCTGCGCGACCAGCACGAGGCCGGGGCGATCGCCTGGGGCATCGGCGAGGCGCCCACGGTCATCCTCACCCTCCTCGTCGCGGTGGGCTGGGTGCGGACCGACCGCGCCGAGACGGTGCGCAAGGACCGCCAGGCCGACCGCGACGGCGACGCCGAGCTGGCCGCCTACAACGCCCACCTGCAGGAGCTGAAGCGACGAAACGAGGGCCGGTCATGAGAGTGGCAGTGCTGCAGGTGGCGTACGGCGACGACGAGCCGATGAGCGCCCGGGTCGAACGGGTCGCCGCACTCGTGCGCGAGCAGGCCGGGCACGACCTGGTCGTGCTGCCCGAGCTGTGGGCGCCGGGTGGCTTCTCCTACCGCGAGTGGGCCGACCGCGCGCAGCCGGTCGACGGCTCGATCGGCTCGGCGATGTCCGCCGCCGCCCGCGACGCGGGGGTCCTGCTGCACGCCGGGTCGATCATCGAGCGGGGTGTGCCGGGCGAGACGGGTGGCGACACGGCTGGCGAGCCAGGTGGCGCCGACCCGCGCAGCTCGGAGGGCAGGCACCTCTGGAACACCTCGCTGGTCTTCGGTCCGGACGGCGCGCTCGTCGCGTCCTACCGCAAGATCCACCGGTTCGGTTTCGGGTCGGGTGAGCCCAAGCTGCTCGACGCCGGTGAGGACATCGTCGTGGTCGACCTACCCGGCAACCATCTCGCTGGGTTGTCGACCTGCTACGACCTGCGCTTCCCCGAGCTCTACCGCCGGCAGCTCGACGCCGGCGCCACCGTCTTCGTCGTGCCGGCCGCTTGGCCCGCGGCCCGGGTGCGGCACTGGACCCTGCTCGCCCACGCCCGCGCGGTCGAGAACCAGTGCGTCGTGATCGCCTGCAACACCGCGGGCACCCACGCCGGCACCGAGATGGGCGGCCACTCGCAGGTCATCTCCGCCACCGGCGAGGCGCTCGCGATGGCCGGGACTGCCGAGGAGGTGCTGAGTGTTGAGGTCGACATGGATGCTGTGACGACCTGGCGCACCCAGTTCCCCGTCCTCGGGGACCGGCGGCTGTGAGCGTCTCTCCGCGCACACCCCTGCGGCTGCGGGCGCCCGAGCTCGTGGGGCGGGGCTGGCTCAACACCGGCGGGACGAACCTCACCCTGTCCGACCTGCGGGGCCGGATCGTGGTGCTCGACTTCTGGACGTTCTGCTGCGTCAACTGCCTGCACGTCCTCGACGAGCTGCGACCGCTGGAGGAGAAGTACGCCGACTCGCTCGTGCTGATCGGCGTCCACTCGCCGAAGTTCGAGCACGAGGCCGACCCGGACGCCCTGGCCGCCGCGGTCGAGCGGTATGCGGTGCACCACCCGGTGCTCGACGACCCCGAGCTGGTCACCTGGCAGGCCTACACCGCGCGCGCCTGGCCGACCCTCGTCGTCATCGACCCGGAGGGCTACATCGTCGCGTCGATGTCGGGCGAGGGGCACGCCCACGGGCTCTCGGTCCTGGTCGACGAGCTGGTGGCCGAGCACACCGCCAAGGGCACGCTGCGCCGCGGTGACTCGCCCTACGCCCCGCCGCCGCCGGCCGAGACCGCATTGCGCTTCCCGGGCAAGCTGGCGGTGCTGGCGGACGGTTCCTTCCTGGTCTCCGACACCGCGCACCACGAACTGGTCCAGCTCGAGCCCGACCTGGTGACCGAACGGGCGAGGTTCGGCGGTGCCGGTGCGGACGGCGCCAGCATCCTGGCCGAGCCCCAAGGCGTCCTCGCGCTGCCCGCTGCCACCGCCGCCCGAGTCGGGTATGACGTCGTGGTCGCCGACTCGGTGCACCACCAGGTCAAGGGCCTGCGCCTCGCCGACGGCACCTGGACGGTGTTGGCCGGCACGGGTCGGCAGCTGCGCGAACGCTCCGGCGGCGGCCCGGCCCGGAAGCAGGACCTCTCGACGCCGTGGGACCTCGCGTGGTTCATCGACCGCGTCGTCATCGCGATGGCGGGCACCCACCAGCTCTGGGCCCTGCACCTGGCCACCGACCCGGCCGAGAACACCGTTGCCGTGCTCGGTGGCACGTCCGCCGAGGGCATCCGCGACGGCGCCGCCGACGAGGCGTGGTTCGCGCAACCGTCGGGGCTCGCGGTGTCGCCGGACGGTTCGCGGCTCTGGGTCGCCGACTCCGAGACCTCCGCGCTGCGCTCGCTCGACCTCACCGACGAGGGATTCGTCGTGACCACCCACGTCGGCCAGGGGCTCTTCGACTTCGGGCATCGCGACGGACCGGCCGACCAGGCCCTGCTCCAGCACCCGCTCGGGGTCACGGTGCTGCCCGACGGGTCGGTCGCGGTCAGTGACACCTACAACGGCGCGATCCGACGCTTCGACCCGGCCCGCCGGGAAGTCAGCACCCTCGCCACCGGCCTGCGCGAACCGTCAGACGCCGTGGTGGAACAGGCCGATGAGCAGGGTGCCGCGGCCGGGTCCTCCGTCCTGGTCGTGGTCGAGTCGGCGGCGCACCAGCTCGTGCGGATCCCCTTGCCCGACAAGGCCCAGCGTGTCGACGGGCTCGCCCACCAGACCCAGCGCCCACCCACCGAGGTCGCCCCCGGCCCGCTCACCGTCACGGTGAACTTCACCCCGCCCACCGGCCAGAAGCTCGACCACCGCTGGGGTGACCCCACCCGCCTGATGGTCTCGGCCACACCCCACGGTCTGCTGCGTGAAGGCGCCGGCAGCGCCCAGGGCCTGTCCCGCACCCTGGTGCTCGACCCCGATGCAGGGGACGGGGTGCTGCACGTCTCCGTGCAGGCAGCCTCGTGCGACGGCGACCCGGTCACCGGCGAGGTGCCTGAGCACGCCGCCTGCCATCTCTACCAACAGGACTGGGGCATTCCCGTCGTGCTGGTCGAGGGCGCGTCCGACCACCTCGAGCTCGACCTGCGCGGCACCTGAACAGGAGGCTGGCCCACGCCGTCAGCTGCGCAACGCGTAGCTGACGGACTTCTTGCCCCGGGTGTTGGTGTCGATGCGGTGCCGGTAGCGGGGGTCGTGGGCCCGACGGTGGTGGTGCCCGCACAAGGGCACGGCGAGGTCGAGGTCGGTGGATCCGCCTGCTGCCCATGGATCCTCGTGGTGCAGCTCGGACCACGCATACGGCCGGTCGCACCCCTGCGCCGCGCAGCTGTCGTAGATCGTCGCCAACGCGACCCGTTGCCCTTCGGTGAAGAACCGTTCCTGTCGCCCGAGGTCGAGTGGCACCGATCTGCCATCCAACACCGCGGGGAGGAGGCCCGCGTTGCAGGCCAACCGTCTCGCCTCGCTGGCTGACAGGTCGTGCCCGGTGTCGAGGTGGGCGCGGCCGAGCGAGGCCTTGAGCTGCTCGTGGTCGACGGTGACCACCACGGTTGCGGCGACCTTGCCCGAAAGGGTGTCGGTGGGCAGGTGCTCGATCAGCTCGACGAACGCTGCGCCATAACGGTGCGCCCAGTCGCCGTCGGCCGCCCGGAAAGCCTCCCAGGTGGCCTCGGTGACCTCGGCAGCCGACGATGCGCCGGCCTGCTTGGCGGCCCGGGCCGCGCGCTGGGCGAACCGGCGGGGCGAGGCGATCTGCTGGACCGTCTTGACCAGGATCGACGCCGCCAGGGTGGGCAGCGTGAAGTGGCCGCTCGTGGTGCCGTCGCCGTTGTCGTGCCACGACAACCGGGATTTGGCCAGGGCGCGCTCCTCCTGCGTGCGCAGGACCTGGTCCTCGTGGGCGTCGACCTCGGCCTGCGACCGCTGCGCCGCTGCGAGGGCACGGCGACCCTCGCGACGAAGCGTGCGGGGGTCGACGAGCCTGGCCCGGCGCACGAGGGCAACCTCGATGGCAGTGCGCTCCAGCGCGTCGAGACCCGGGGGCAGCGCGGCGGTCGCGGTCGCGATCACCTGCGCGTGCTCGGCCGACACCTCGCCGGCAGCCAAGGCCGCACGGGTGGCCGGGAGCTCGGTGTCGAGGGCCGTGGCCAGCCGCACGTCGCGTGCGGCCTGGCCGCCGTCCTGACGGGTGGTCGCGGCCAGCCAGGCCCCGGTGTCGGTCAGGCCCGAGTCGGAGGCGACCTCCGATCGGTCGGCCTCGGCCACCAGCGAGAGCCGGAACGCCTGCAGTCGCGAGATCGTCCGGTCCACGGCGGACAACGCCGTCCGCGCGGCCGGCCCACCGACGACGTCGCCGGAGCCCACCCGGTCGAGCAGCCCATCGATCTCGCGCAGCACCTCGACCGCCCCGAAGGACGTCTCAGGAAGCGCGATCGCCGTCATGTAGGCAACTCTAGTCGAACATCTGTTCGAAGACAAGGCCAAGAATGCGGACTGTGGACAGCTCCCTGGCCAGAAGTGTGGTCACCTGCGCGCCCACCTTCCCGCGCCCACGTTCCGCGCCCACGTTCCGCGCCCACTTTCCGCGCCCACCTTCCCTCGCCCACCTTCCCTCCCCGCCCCCGGGGAACCACGCGGCATACCTTCGACGGCGGGGTCAGGCGGTGAACTCCCAGTGCCAGGGCTCCGGCAGCCGCCCGCCCTCCCGCGCCCACGCCGGGTGCTCCCAGCCGAACCGTGGGGCGTTGGCCAGCATCCACCGGTGCGCCGCAGTGTCGAACCGCTCCACGCCGCCGCACAGGTCGACGGCTCGGCCGAGCCCGTGGTCGCTGTGCCCCGGGGTCGCGGCCCACTTGCCTCGCGACGCCTTGACGGCCACCTGCTGGTCGTACGAGCGGTAGGAGTCGGTGACGCACAGCGGTCGCCCGTGTCCTTTCTCGTACGCGGCGCTGAGGGCGTTGAAGGCCGCTGCGGCCCGCGGGCGGAGCGCCTCCCCCGATCGGCCCAGCAGGGGGCAGAGCGCGGACCGGGGGAGGCGTCCGTTGGGGTAGCGCCGCTCGTTGCTGCTGCACGGCTCTCCAGCGCTGGCCGGGTCGAAGGCGGGCCGCGCCGATGCGGCGGGGCTCGAGCAGTCAGGCGCGGTCTCGGCTGAGCTCGTGTAGGCGTCGGAGACCCAGCGGCCGTTCCCCAGCTTGTTCCACGTCGACGTCGCGCCGAACGGCCCGGCGACGCGGGTTCCCTTGGCCTGACAGAGGATCTCGAGTCGGGCGCCCTTGGCCACCACCCCTACTGCCGCGAACGATGTGCCGGGTCCGGACCGAACGGTCAGCGGCGTCTGCTGCGTGCGGACGTGACCGATGGCCGCGTCGGCGGCCGCTGCTGCGCCGATCAGCAGGGCGAGCGCCGCGAGCGCGCCGAGTGCGAGTCGCAGGGGCCGCTTCGAGGTGCGTGCGATGACCGTTGCCATGACGGGGAAGGTATGGAGCGCCGGCCGACCGCGTCGATGGGGACGACTCCCCGTCGACGCACCGCCGTGCGTGCGCCGTCGTGGGGGAGCGGTCCCCGATGACGCCCGGTTCGTTATGTGCGGAATGCGCCGCGTTGCCGCAGGTCAGGGCCCTTCGACCGATAGAGTCGAGGGCAACGGGCGACCAGTGCCCGCCAATCCCCCAGGAGTGAGCATGTACATCGGAGTCGGCATCTTCCTGATCGTGGTCGGAGCGATCCTGACCTTCGCACTCAACGCGTCCACCGACGTCGTCAACCTCGAGATGATCGGCTGGATCTGCATGGCCGCAGGTGTCCTCGCGATCCTGCTCTCGCTCATCATGGGCAGCCGTCGGGGTGTTGCCGGCGGTGGCTACTCGGCCCGTCGCGTCAGCCACACCGACCCCGCCACGGGCACCCGCGTCGACGAGGTCGACGTCGACCGCGACGGTCGCGTCTGACCCTGCTGCCGAGGCGTCACCACAGGACGCCGCAGCACACCGCCACAGGGCGGGCCGGACCACCCGGCCCGCCCTGTCGCACGTCCGGCTCCGCCTGCGTCGGGTGCGCAGACCAGTGCGGCGGGTAGTCCTCCCCATCGACGGACGTGCCGAGCGTCCATACCGTCGTCATCGTCAGCAGCCGGTTCCACCAGGGGGACGGGCGGATCCGAAAAACGATGCAGGAGAACGCAATGCGCACACTCAACCTCAGCCAGAAGCCGGTCCGCATGGCCGTCGCCGGCGCGCTCGGCCTCTCGGTCGTCGCCGGTGGCGCGGCCATCGCCGACGCGGCGACGGGCACGGTCCGCACCAGCGGTGCGACCTTGACGGTCCGCTCCGGCCCGGGCACCGGCTACCAGGCCGTGACGACGATCAAGAAGGGCACCAGGGTCAACATCAGCTGCCAGACCTACGGATCCACCGTCTCCGGCACCTATGGGACGTCGAACATCTGGGACAAGATCGGCTCCGGCCGCTACGTCTCCGACGCGTACGTCTACACCGGCAAGGACGGCTTCGTCGCCCCCAAGTGCGCCGGCACCACGACCCCGCCGTCGAGCGCGATCAAGGACGACTACCCCTACCGCGGCCAGGGCACCGGCGTCGACCCGTGGAACTTCTACAAGGGTCAGTGCACCTCGTTCGCCGCGTGGCGGGTCCGCCACAACATCGGCGTCGCGTTCTCCAACTCCTACAAGGGCCAGCACTGGGGCAATGCCGAGCACTGGGACAACGCCGCCCGCGCCGCCGGCATCCCCGTGTACAAGTCGCCCAAGGTCGGTGACATCGCGGTCCGCAGCAGCGGCACCTACGGTCACGTCGCCTACGTCGCGAAGGTGAACAGCGACGGCAGCTTCATGGTGGAGGAGTACAACCACGTGCGCTCCGACACCTACAGCTACCGCCGCGCCACCAAGGGCACCGGCAGCGAGCAGTTCAGCGACTTCATCCGCTTCAAGTAGCAACGCCCAATCCGGTTGGGTGCGCAGCTCCGAACCAGGGGAGTGCGCATCGTCCCCTCAGGGGAGGGCGGGGCGCACGGCAGGTATGCCGAAGGGCTGGCTCCCAGGGGGAAGCCAGCCCTTCGGTGTGCCGGGACCACCCGGCATACCTGCGCGGGGAGGTCAGGAGGAGCGCGTCAGAACGCGGACTCGGGGACGTCCATCAGCGAGTTGTCGGTCGCCTCGGCGATCTGGCGCTCGGCCGCGATCTTCGGCAGGACGGTGCGTGCGAAGAACGACGCGGCCGCGATCTTGCCCTCGTAGAAGTCGCGGTCCTTGGCCGATACCCCTTCGGACGCAAGCGCCTTCGCGGCCACCGAGGCCTGGCGCAGCAGCAACCAGCCGATGACGAGGTCGCCGGCGCAGAGCAGCAGGCGCGAGGTGTTCTGGCCGACCTTGTAGAGGTTGGTGACGTCGCCACCCTCCTGCCGCGGGTCGGACTTCATCAGCTCGCCGACCATGTAGCCGAGGATGCCCTGGACGTCCTCGAGGCCCTTGCCGAGCAGCTCGCGCTCGGTGTCGAGACGACCGGCGTCGGCGCCGAGGTCCTTGGCGAACTCCTGGACCTGCATGGCCACGTGGGACAGCGCCTGGGCCTTGTCCTTGATGATCTTGCGGAAGAAGAAGTCGAGGCCCTGGATGGCGGTGGTGCCCTCGTAGAGCGTGTCGATCTTGGCGTCGCGGATGTACTGCTCGATCGGGTACTCCTGCAGGAAGCCGGAGCCGCCGAGCGTCTGCAGCGACTCGGTGCCGAGCAGCACCCAGGCCCGCTCGGAGCCGACGCCCTTGACGATCGGGAGCAGCAGGTCGTTGACCCGGTTGGCCATCTCCGCGGGGGTGTCGGCAGCGATCTCCTCGGAGCCGGACTCGAGGAACGCCTGGTGCACCGTGTCCTGCTGCGTCGCGGTGTACATGACCAGCGCCCGGAGTCCCTCGGCATACGCCTTCTGGGTCATCAGCGACCGGCGCACGTCGGGGTGGTGCGTGATGGTCACGCGCGGCGCCGCCTTGTCGGTCTGCTGGGTGAGGTCGGCGCCCTGGACGCGCTGCTTGGCGTAGTCGAGCGCGTTGAGGTAGGCCGTCGACAGCGTCGAGATCGCCTTGGTGCCCACCAGCATCCGCGCGTGCTCGATGACGCGGAACATCTGGGCGATGCCGTCGTGGGTGTCGCCGAGCAGGGTGCCGACGGCCGGCTCCTTGTCGCCGAAGGTGATCTCGCAGGTGGTGGAGACCTTCAGGCCCATCTTGTGCTCGAGGTTGGTGACGTTGGCGCCGTTGCGCTCGCCGAGCTCGCCGGTCTCGAGGTCGATCTGGAACTTGGGGACGATGAAGAGCGACAAGCCCTTGGTGCCGGGGCCGGCACCCTCGGGGCGGGCCAGCACGAAGTGGATGACGTTGTCGGTCATGTCGGACTCACCGGAGGTGATGAACCGCTTGACGCCGGTGACGTTCCAGGTGCCGTCGGAGTTCTCGGTGGCCTTGGTGCGACCGGCTCCGACGTCGGAGCCGGCGTCGGGCTCGGTCAGCACCATCGTGCAGTGCCAGCCCTTCTCGACGATCCAGTGCGCGAGCTTCTTCTGCTCGTCGTTGCCGAGGATGTAGAGCAGGTTGGCGAACGAGTAGGAGGCGGCGAACATCGCGATGGCCGGGTTGGCCCCGAGCACCATCTCGTTCATCGCCCACTTGAGGCTGGGCGGCGCGACGGTGCCGTCGAGCTCGGCCGGGACGTCGACGCTCCAGAAGCCGGAGTCGACGTAGGCCTGGTAGCTCTTGGCGAACGACTCGGGCATGGTCACCGAGTAGGTCGCGGGGTCGTAGACGGGAGGGTTGCGGTCGGCGTCGGCGAACGACTCGGCCAGCTCGTGCTCGGCCAGGCGCGACACCTCCTTGAGCATCTCCCGGGCGGTGTCCGGGTCGACCTCCGCGTAGGGGCCCTGACCCAGCACCTCGCCGCGGCCGAACACCTCGAAGAGGTTGAACTCCAGGTCGCGCAGGTTGCTCTTGTAGTGGCCCATGGCGGGCACCTCCACCGTCTAGAACGTCGTTGTCGTCGCGCACCCGGGGTGCGCAGCCAGTGCGTACTGGCCGGTAACTTCCATGGTGCTACCCGCGAGTAACGAATGCAAGCCCTCTGTGGGATTCCCCACCAAACGGGCCACCCCGGCATACTCCTCAGGGTGAGCGAGGAACCGCCGGAGCAGCCTGTCGACGCGTCGAGCGGCGCGGTGACACGGGCGCGGGCGGACCTGGCCGCAGGCCGGGAGTGGAAGGCCCGCGAGCGCCTGGTGGGCCACCTGGCCCAGGAGTACGACGCGGAGGCGCTCGAGCTGCTCGGTGAGGTGCACCACGCCATGCGTGACCTGCCGGCCGCGGGCGCGGCGTGGTTCGGGACGGCCCGTCGTGGCAAGGACGTCGACGAGGCGGTCGACGCCTGGCGCGAGCGCTATGGCGACCACTTCGCGCAGATGTGGAGCAGCCTGCCGCGGTCGGTGCGCGAGCTCGAGGGCAACAAGCGGGTCGACGCGTTGCGCCGTCGTGCCGAGCAGGTGGGCGCGCGGGGGGCCGCGGGCGCGCCCGGGACCGGGAGCGGCTCGTCGGCGAGCGGCGACGACTCCGGCGACGGGGGCACCGACGCCGCCACGATCATCGCCCTCGCCCTGGGCGTGCTCTTCGTGGCGTGCGCCGTGGTCGGCCTCGTGACGGTGCTCGGCTGGCTGGTGCCCGGCTGATGGGGCCGTCCTCGGCCCAGTCCACGACGGTCGGCGTGGGCGGGCCGCCACTGGTGCGTCCAGCGGTCGTCGCGCAGGTCGCCGACACGATCCCCGAGTCGTTCGGTGACGACTGCGTGCGGGTGGCAGTCGACGGGGTCGACGGCGCTGGCAAGACGGTCTTCGCGGACGAGCTCGCCGCCGAGCTGGCCGCGCGGGGGCGAGCCGTCGTGCGGGTCAGTGCCGACGACTGGCACCAGGTGCGCGACCTCAGGTACGCCCGCGGGCGCACGTCGCCGGAGGGCTTCTGGCTCGACTCCTACGACTACCCGAGGCTGCGCGCCGAGGTGCTGGACCCGTTGGGCCGGGGCGGCTCGCGCGACTACCGACCGCGCGGGCACGACCTGTCGTCGGACGAAGTGCTGACCGGACCGCTGGCCCACGCGCCGGCGGGGGCGGTCGTGCTGCTCGACGGGCTCTTCCTGCAACGGGCCGAGCTCGAGGGCTGCTTCGAGCTCGCCATCTGGCTCGACGTGCCGTTCGAGGAGACGGCGGCGCGGATGGCAGTACGCGACGGCAGCCCGCCCGACCCCGGCCACCCCTCGATGCGCCGCTACGTCGAGGCCCAGCGCACCTACTTCGCCGAGCGCACGCCCTGGGAGCGGGCCGACGTGGTGGTCGACAACACCGACTTTGCCGCGCCGTTCGTCGTGACCGCCCGGTTCGACTGACCCACCGCTCGCCTGACCGCGTGCTCGCCTGGCCGACCGCTCGGCGCACCGGGGCGCTGCGGTGCGGCGTGGGTGCTTCGCGGTGTCGGTGCCCCGTGTCACCCTCGCCGCATGGACAACACCTCCGACGTGCTGCTGCTCCACGCGGTCCAGGCGTGGTGTGACGAGTGTCTGGGCGAGCGCATCCTGGTCCCCGTCGTCGACGAGCTGCCCGGCGGCTTCTGCTGCACGGTCTGCGACACGGCGGTCTTCTCGGCGCTCGACGACCTGCCCGCCGTCGCCGCACTGCGCCGCTCGGCCTGACTCCCGCTCGCGACGCGCTGCGTCGCGGCTCGCGCTCGCCGCCCGTCAGCCGCGCTGCCCGAAGCGGGCGAGGTGGTGCCAGACCTTCTTGAGGTCCTGCGGGTCCCAGCGACCGGTCGCGACGGCCGCCCCGATGACGGCCGGGTCGAGCTGGTGGATGCCGAGCTGGGCAGCGACCTCGTCGGCCACCTCGACGATGTGGGGGCCGCGGTAGTCGGGGTGTGACCGGACCGTCGCCAGGTCGAGCCGGAAACCGTCGTGCCACTCGACCGGGCAGGGCAGGGCCTGCGCCGCGACCGCCACCTCCGTGTCGCGGAAGACCGGGTCGAGGACGAGTGCCTCGACGTCGGTCGCGAGGTCGACGACTCCGTGGACCTGCGCCTCGACGTAGCTGTCGAGAGGCTCCTTCGCGCCACTGGCCAGGTCCTCGTCCGCCGCAGCAGCGAGGTCGAGGTGCTCCGCCGTGCCGAAGTGCTCGGGCTCGAAGACCGAGTCGGGGTAGCAGAAGGTCGTCCGCGCCACGGTGTGCGCCGCGAGACGCAGGTGCGCCGAGCCGAACCGGGGGGCTCCGCCGACCGGGCTGCGGCGATGGTTCAGCGCGCCGTACTTGGGCCGCTCGCCCGCTGGCGCCACGTCATACGCGCCGCCGAAGATGCGTTGCTCCCACACCCAGCGGTTGCCGCCAGGGTGAGCGGTGAGGCCACCGTTGCTGGTGCCCGTCTCGAACTGGCTGCGGTAACAGCCGTCGCGGAGCAACGCCTCGAGGATCGGTAGGCCGCCGTGCCCCCGGTCGGGGTGGAAGTTGAGGGTGACCCGCAGGGTCGGGTCGATGGGCGGCCCGGAGACCCGGCTGGAGACGTGGTCCACCGCCTCCCTCGCCCAGGTCGACAGGTCGCGCACAGCCCGACCCTTTCACGGCGGGTGGGCAACCCGGTCGATCCCGGGCGTCGGGTCGGGGACACTGGCGCCATGTACGTGCCGCACTTCAACGCCTGGGACGACCAGGCCGCGATCCGCCAGATGGTCGCCGACGTGGGCTCCGCCCAGCTGATCACGACGGGGCCGGACGGCTACCCACTCGCGACGCTGCTCCCGGTGGTCTGGCGCGGCGAGACGGTGATCGCCCACCTGGCCCGGGCCAACAAGCACTGGAAGGCGATCGGCGCCGACCAGCCCGCGCTCCTCGTCGTGACCGGGCCGCAGGCCTACATCTCGCCCGGCTGGTACGCCGCCAAGGCCGAGCACGGCAAGGTCGTGCCGACCTGGAACTACTCGGTCGTGCAGCTCACCGGTCGGGCGACCGTCCACGACGACGTCGACTGGCTGCAGGGCGCTGTCGACGAGCTGGTCGAGCACCACGAAGGCCATCGCGACGCGCGGTGGCGCACCACCGACGCCCCGGAGAAGTACATCCGTGGGCAGCTGCGGGCCATCGTCGGGCTGGAGATCGCGGTGGAGCGGGTCGAGGCCAAGGCCAAGCTCAGCCAGAACCGGTCCGAGGCAGACCGCGACGGCGTCGTGGCCGGGCTGCTCGCCGAGCCGTCGCCCGACGCGCACCTGGTAGCCGAGCAGATGCGGGTCACAGGAGGCGTCTCCCGGTGATCAAGCTGGCGGCGGCCCGAGTCCGGCTCGTGAAGCCGCCCACTCCTCGGCGAGCAGGGCGTAGCCGTAGCCGTCCCTCCACTCGCCGGACGGGTGCAGCGCGTCCCTGACCGCGTGCTGCTCGCGCCGCATGCCCAGGCGCTCCATCAGTCGCCACGACCGGACGTTGTCGGCGAAGCAGCCGGCCGTGACTCGGCGCAGGCCCAGGTCCTCGAAGCAGATCCGCAGGACCTCCTCGACCGCCTCGGTGGCGTAACCGTGCCCGGTTTCCTCTGGACGCAGTCCCCAGCCGAGCTCGGCCTGGACCCCCTCGGCCTGGTCGGTGAGCCGCAGGGGCGACCAGGCATCGCCGATCCGCACCATGAGGTCGCCGATGAAGACCCCGTCCCGCTCGATGACGAGCAGTAGGTCGAGCCGTTCGGGCGCCACGAACCGCGCCCGAAAGTCCTCCGGGGGAATGCCCATCCACTCGGTGACGCTGGGGGAGGTCCGATACGCGAGCACGGCATCGGCGTCGTCCGCGGTGGCCCGCCGAATGGTCAACCGCGCGGTCGAGACCGGCCAGTCGACGTGAGTCAGGTCCTTGGGCACGTCTCATTCTGCGGCACCGGCCGTGGAGCGTGAGTCAGTTCCAGAAGGCCGCGAGGTATGGCGCGAGGGCGAGGCCCTGCGCGTGTCCGCCTCGGGCGGCAGGGAGTCGGGTGGCCGGGTCGAGTGCGTTGGCGTCGAAGACCTCGCCCGCGCAAGTGATCTGGGCGGCCACTGTCGAGCCGGCCGAGGTGCCGATGACGAGGTCGGCGGCGACGAGATCGACGCCGCCCTCCGCGAGGCCGGCGATGAGTCCGAGCTCCCACGCGTGGCCGGCTGCGCCACCTCCGGCGAGCACCAGCGCGCGGCCGAGCGCACCCATCAGAGCGGGCTCGGGTCGTCGCGGAGGGAGGGGACCGCTTCGAGGTCCCACCGCTGCAGCACGTCCACCATGGCCCGAGGGTATGCCGCCCGGGAACCCTTGACACCGGACATTTTCGGCACGTACCTTGGCGGCCGTGGACAAACTGCAAACGTTTGCAGTTTGAGTCCGCACCAACGACCGCGAACCCATTCGACGACGATCGGGGCCCCGATGACCCAGGCGCCAGAGCGCACGCCCCAAGGCGAGCGCCTGCCCCAGCGGAACCCGAAGGCCGCCCGCAGCTCGCAGAAGGCGATGTGGTTCCTGCTGCTGCCGAGCCTGGTCCCGGTCCTGGTCTTCAGCGTCTACCCGCTGGCGAACGGCATCTGGCTCGGCTTCACCGATGCGCGCGCCGGGTTCGACGTCCAGTACAAGTTCAACGGCTTCGCCAACTACACCAAGCTGCTCCACGACGACCTGTTCTGGAACTCGTTCAAGATCGGCCTGATCTGGGCCGTCACGGTCACCGTGATCCAGTTCCTCCTGGCCCTCGGGCTGGCGATGCTGCTCAACGCCGGGCTGCGGTTCCAGTGGCTCGTGCGGCCGTTGGCGCTGGTGCCGTGGGCGATGCCGTCGGTGATCGTCGCCATCCTGTGGAAGCTGATCTACCACCCCGATGCCGGCATCCTCAACGCCGTCCTGCGGTGGCTGCACATCATCGACCACAACATCTCCTGGCTCGGCAGCTTCGACCTCGCGCTCCCCGCCGTCATCGTGGTCGGGGTCTGGGCGGGCATGCCGCAGACCACGATCGCCCTGCTCGCCGGGCTCCAGAACACCCCGGGCGAGCTGCACGAGGCGGCTGCGCTCGACGGCGCCAACGCCTGGCAGCGTTTCCTCACGGTCACCTGGCCGGCCATCAAGCCGGTGGCCATCGCGATCACCTCGCTCGACTTCGTCTGGAACTTCAACTCGTTCGGCCTGGTCTACGTCCTCACCGACGGCGGTCCGGGCGGGCGGACGCTGCTCCCGATGCTGTTCGCCTACCAGCGTGCCTTCGGCAACGGCGAGTTCGGCTACGCCGCCGCCCTCGGCAACGTCATGGTCATCGTCATCGTCGCGATCATGGGCGGCTACCTCTGGCGGCAGATGAGGGAGGCGTCCTGATGCGCACGAAGAGCCCCACCCGAGTCGCGCAGTATGCCGCGTTGCTGGCCTACGTCGTCTTCCTCGGCTTCCCGCTGCTGTGGTTGTTCTCGACGGCGTTCAAGTCGCCGTCGGAGCTGACCAAGCTGACGCCCACCGTCTTCCCGACGGACTGGACCCTCGGCAACTTCGACCGGGCCTTCGAGCAGACCCAGCTCTGGTCGGCGCTGCGGAACTCTCTGGTGGTGGCGGTCGCCACTGCGGTGATCACGACCCTGATCGCGTTGCCGGCGTCCTACGCCCTGGCCCGGTTCAAGAGCCGGCTGCGTTCGGTGACGATCGGCTGGATCCTGGTGAGCCAGGTCTTCCCGTTCATCCTCATCGTCATCCCGGTGTTCATCGTGCTGCGCAACCTCGGGCTGATCAACACGCTCGTCGGCCTGGTCATCGTCTACGTCGTCTGGGCGCTGCCCTTCACGCTGTGGATGCTGCAGGGTTACGTGGCCGCCATCCCGCGCGACCTCGAGGAAGCGGCCTCCACCGACGGGGCGTCGAGGTTCGTGATCCTCCGCTCGATCATCTTCCCGCTGTTGATGCCCGGCCTGGTCGCCACCTCGATGTTCGCCTTCATCTCGGCGTGGAACGAGTTCTTCTTCGCGCTGGTGATCATCCAGGACCCGGCCCTGCAGACGGCGCCACTGCTGCTGGCCCGCTACGTCGGCGCTGAGGGCTCGGTCAACCTCGGCCCGCTCGCCGCCACCGCCCTCGTCACCACCCTCCCGAGCCTGGTGGTCTTCGCGATCGCCCAACGCCGGCTCGTCTCCGGGATGTTGTCCGGCTCCGTCAAGGGCTGAGCGCACCCGTCCACCCGTCCGTCAACCGCAGTCCCTCGACCACCCGACCACCACCCGACCACCACCCGGCGTCACCACTTCGCCACCCACAGTGCCTGTCTCGAAAGGACCCATCGTGAACCGTCGTCCAGCATTCCTGGCCTTCACCTCCGTCGCCGCCGTCCTGCTCACCGCCGGCTGCGTCAGCGGCAGTGGTGGGTCCGGCGACTCCCAGAGCTCGGCCAAGCCGGGCGAGAAGATCAAGCTCAGCTTCGCGAGCTATGCCTTCCAAGACCCGACCGTGAAGGCCACCCAGGAGATCGTCGACTCGTGGAACGCGGCCCACCCCGACGTGCAGGTCGACTACCAGAAGGTCGACCCCAACTCGGTGCACGACAAGCTGGTCACCCAGTTCGCCGGCAACTCGGCGCCCGACATCATCCACGACGAGGCGGCCGACCTGGCCGGCTTCAGTCGGCAGGGCTACCTCGCCGATCTCGGACCACTCCTGCCCGCCGACCTCAAGGCCGACGTGCCCGAGTCGGTCTGGAAGTCCGTGACCATCGACGGCAAGGTGGCCGGCGTCCCGACCATCGCCCAGGTCTACAACCTGTTCGCCGACACCGACGCCCTCAAGGCAGCGGGCATCAACCCGCCGACGGCCGACGCGCCCTGGACCTGGGACGACCTCGAGGCGAACGCGAAGAAGCTCACCAAGGGTGGCGGCGTGTACGGCTTCGCGGCCGGGCTCAAGTCGCCCACGGCTGCCGTGATGTCGAGCAGCCTGTCCTTCGACGGCACCTTCTTCTCCGGCGACGAGGCCAAGCCGGACATCAACATCACCGACAAGGAGATGGAGGTCCCGAACCGGCTCAAGGCGATGCTGGACGCCAAGACGATGGCCCCGAACTCCACCTCGCTGTCCGCCAGCGACGTGCTCCCCGGCTTCTTCGGCAAGAAGTACGCCCTCGTCCTGGCCGGCAACTATGTCGAGGCGCAGATCGAGGAGAAGGCCCCGAAGGGTTTCAACTGGACCATGCTGCCGCTGCTCAAGGGCACCAACCAGAACCAGGCGTCCGGCCCGCAGACCCTGAGCGTCGCGCGGCAGAGCAAGCACCAGAAGGAGGCGATGGAGTTCATCGCCTACTACGACAAGGCCGAGAACCTCGCCAAGATCGCGCAGGGTGACGCCCTCATCCCCGTCACGACCTCGGCCGCGGCGATCGTCAAGCAGAACCTCGCCGGCAAGCACGGCTGGGACGTGGTCCTCGACGCCGGTCCCAAGCTGGTCGACGCGCCGTGGGCCAAGGCCGACAAGTTCCCGCAGTGGAAGTCGGAGGTCGCCACGCCGGCCTACCAGGAGTTCCTCGCGGGCAAGATCGACGCGGCGACCTTGAAGCAGCGGCTCACCGACGGCTGGAAGAAGGCCAGCAGCTGAGTGCCCGGCGGGGGCGGCGGGACCCGGCGCCCCCGCCACACGGCATACCGAGGGTGAGCAGTGCAGCACATCGACAAGGGAGAAGCATGACTTCGTTGCAGGACAAGGCGATCGGCGCGCTCATGGCGGCCGCCGTGGGGGACGCCATCGGAGGTGCCACCGAGGGACGCAGCACCGAGGAGATCCTCGAGCGGTACGACGGCTACGTCGAGGGGATCACCGACTACTTCATGAAGGACTGGCGCACGGCCAAGCCGAGCTCGCCCTACTTCAAGGGTGACGGGCACGTCACCGACGACACGTTGATGACGAACCTGCTGGTCCGGGTCTACGCGGACCAGCGCCGGCACCTGACCGCCTTCGACATGGCCGACCACCTCGTGCCGCTGATGATGGACCACAAGACCTGGATCCCTGAGCTGGAGAAGGAGACGGTGCCGCTCCTGCGCGTGTTCCTCGCCGAGAAGTGGCTCGTCACGCGGCTCTACTACGGCCACGTGGACCCGCGCGAGGCCGGTGTCGGCAACATCGTCAACTGCGGGGCGGCCATGTACATGGCCCCGGTGGGGATCGCGAACGCCGGTGACCCCGCAGGGGCCTACGCGGAGGCGATCGAGCTCGGCGGCGCCCACCAGTCCAGCTATGGCCGCGAGGCAGGAGCTGTCTTCGCCGCAGCGGTCGCCGAGGCGATGGCGCCCGATGCCACCGTCGACTCGGTCCTGGGCGCAGCAGTCGACCTCGCCAACGACGGCACCAAGTCGGCCATCGAAGCGGTGGTCGAGGCTGCCGTGGCCGGACAGGACTGGCGGGAGAGCATCCCGCTGCTGCGCGACGCCGTGCGGCCGTTCGACTCCGTCGGTGAGACCTACCGCCAACCGGCGCAGGACTCCCGCCGACCGAGCCGGCTGCGCTCGATCGAGGAGCTGCCGGTCGCCCTCGGATTCCTCAAGGTCACCGGTGGGGACGTCCGCGGGGCGATCCTCGGTGCCACCAACTACGGCCGTGACTCCGACTCGATCGCCACCATGGGCGGGGCCATCGCCGGAGCCCTCGGGGGAGAGGCGGCGGTGCCGGCCGAGTGGGTCGAAGCCGTCTCGACCGGCTCCCGCCTCGACCTGCGCGCGGGCGGGTTGGCGATGGCCGCGGTGGCGGAGGAGATCTTTGCCGCCGACGACAAGGCCTTCCAGGCCAGGGTCGGACGGATGGGCTCGCTCACCACCGAGCCGACGCCGGCGGCTGCCCGCTGATGCGTGTCACCTGGGTGCAGCCCGAGGACCTGGTGCGGCACGAGCTCTGGCAGGCCGAGCGCGAGGGCAGGGACGTCGCCGCGATCCGCGAGCGGTGGGCGTCGGCCGGCACCCTCGTCGAGCCTCCGTACGTCGGGGCCTCACCCGAGGTCGGCACGCCGGAGCAGCGGGCGCTGGCCGAGGAGCTGCTGCTCGAGCTCGATGCCCTGCCGGACGTCACGGCCGACAGCGAGCCGAGCGACTGGTCGGACATCGCCGCGAGCATCGGTCCGGTCGCCGGATCAGCCTCCGCTGCAACGGGGCCCGGCGCCGACCTCCCCGAGCGGGTCCACGGTGGCTGGCTGGGTCGCGCCGTGGGGTGCGTGCTCGGCAAGCCCGTCGAGAAGGTGCCCCGAGCCGGTATCGAGGAGATCCTCCGGTCGACGGGGCGCTGGCCGCTCGACCGCTACTTCACCGCGGTCGGCCTCGACCCCGAGGTGTCGCAGCGGTGGCCGTGGAACCGTGCCAGCCGTCCCACCAGCCTCGAGGAGAACATCGACGGCACCCCGGAGGACGACGACATCAACTACACCCTGATGGCGCTTCGGGTCGTCGAGCAGCACGGCGCCGAGTTCACGTCGGACGACGTCGCCCAGGGCTGGCTCCTCGACCTGCCCGCCGGGCGCTCGTTCACCGCCGAGCGGGTGGCCTACCGCAACCTGCTCGAAGGGCTCACGCCACCGCTGACGGCTCGGGTCCGCAACCCGTTCCGCGAGTGGATCGGCGCGCAGATCCGGACCGACTTCTACGGGTGGGTCAACCCCGGCGACCCGCTGCGGGCAGCCGAGTGGGCCTGGCGCGACGCTGCGGTGAGCCACACCCGGAACGGGTTGTACGGCGCGATGTTCGTGGCGGCGATGGCGTCGGAGGCCCTCGTCGCCGACTCTGTCGGTACCGTGCTCGATGTGGGTGCGTCAGTGGTCCCGAGTGGCAGCCGGATGGCTGCTGCCATCCGGTTCGGACGCGACCTCGCCGCGTCCACGAGCGACCCCACCGAGGCGTATGCCGCGCTGGAGCGTGAGTTCGCCGGGATGCACTGGGTGCACGCCCTGAACAACACCGCCTTGGTCGCCTACGCACTGGAGGCGGGTGGCGGAGACTTCGACCGGTCGATCTGCCTCACCGTGATGGGTGGCTGGGACACCGACTCCAACGGTGCGACGGTCGGGGCCGTGGCCGGTGCCCTCGGCGGCACGACCGCGATCGCCGCTCGGTGGAGCGACCCGCTGAAGAACCGCATGTCCACCTCGATCCCGGGCTGCGACGGGCAGACCTTCGACGACGTGGCGGCCCGCACCCTGGCCGTCGCCGAGCGAGTCCGCCGACGATGACCCGACGCACGACGATCGTCGAGGTGGCCGAGCTCGCCGGCGTCTCGATCTCCTCGGTCTCCCGCGTGCTGAACGGGATCCCGGCGCGCAAGGGCACCGAGGAGAAGGTGCGCTCCGCCGCGGCTCAGCTGGGCTACACGCCCGACGCGACGGGTCGGGCGCTCAAGCTCGGCTCCTCGCTGCAGGTCGCCTTCGCCGTGGACGACATCGGCAACCCCGTCTACACGGAGATGATGCAGGGCGTCGAGGAGGGGATGAGCGGATCCGGGGCCCGTCTCGTGGTGGCGTCGACAGGGCACGACAAGCACGACCTGCTGTCCCTGGTGCAGAGCCTGTCCCGCGGCTACGCCGACGCCCTCGTCATCAGCCCGCTGCAGCGCACCCCCGAGCTCGTGCAGGCGCTCCTCGACGCACCGGTCCCCGTCGTCGTCATCGGCGACCTGGGGCCCGACGTCCCCCTCGACGTCGTCCGCACGGACTCGCGTCGCGGGGTGGTCCTCGCCCACGAGCACCTGGTCGCGTCGGGCCGACGCCGCATCGCCTTCGTCAACGGGCCGACCGACACCTCGCCGGGGCGGGCCCGCCTCGAGGGTTTCCAGACCGCAGTGGCGACGTCGGGTGCCGCCGGCCCGGTCATCCAGGCCTCGGGCTTCACCGTCACCGCCGGTGAGGAGGCCTGGGCCCAGCTCGAGGCGCTGGGCCCGCGCCACCGGCCCGACGCGGTGCTCGCCGCCAACGACCTGCTGGCGCTCGGCGTGATGCGTGCCGCGTTGAACGCCGGTCGTCGTCTCCCCCGCCAGCTCGGCGTGGTCGGCATCGACGACATCCAGTTCGCCCGCATCTTCAGCCCGTCCCTGACCAGCGTCTCGCTGCAGGCGCGCGAGCGCGGTCGGCTGGCCGCCGAGCTCCTGCTCGAGCGGATCGCCACGCCCGGCACCCCGGCCCGGACGAGATTCGTCGCCCCCGAGCTCGTGGTCCGCGAGTCCAGCCGCTCGGCCACGGACGCCGCGCTGGGGCAGTCCTCGTGAACGCAGGAGCGACCGGAGGTCGCGTGCTCGTCGTCGGCAGCATCAACGTCGACCTGTCGCTGACCTGTCCGCGCCTGCCGGCACCCGGGGAGACGCTGCTGGCCGACTCCGTGCACCGCAGCGCAGGGGGCAAGGGGGCCAACCAGGCGGTGGGTGCCGCCCGGGCCGGCGGGGCCGCGACCACTCTCATCGGCGCAGTCGGTGACGACGCGGACGGGGCGACCATGCTGGCTGCGCTCGTCTCGGCCGGGGTGGACTGCGACCGGGTCGCCCGCTCCGGCGAGCTGCCCACCGGGCTGGCTCTGATCACCGTCGACCACGCCGCCGAGAACACCATCGTCGTCGCCGCGGGCGCCAACGCCTCGGTGCGGGTGACGGAAGACGACCAGGACGTCATCGCCGCTGCCGACGTCATCCTCGCGCAGCTCGAGGTGCCGCAGCAGGTCGTCGTCGCCGCGGCCCGACGACGGCGCGACGGCGTGCCGCTGGTGCTCAATGCCGCGCCGTCAGCGCCCCTCACCGAGGAGCTGGTCGCCGAGGTCGACGTCCTCGTGGTCAACGAGCACGAGGCCCGTGACCTCAGTGGGATCGAGGACCTCGAGGCGGCGACCGCCGAGCTGCTGCAGCGGGTCCCGGCCGTCCTCGTCACCCTCGGCGCGGCGGGGGCGCAGCTGCACCGACAGGGGGCAGCGCCACTCGTCGTGCCCGCACCCGAGGTCGAGGCGGTCGACACGGTGGCCGCCGGCGACACCTTCTGCGGCGCCTTCGCCGCTGCGCTGGCGCGTGGTGAGGGCGACCTCGCGGCCATGCGGCTCGGCGCGGCCGCCGCTTCGCTCGCGGTGCAGCGCCGGGGCGCCCAGAGCTCGGTCCCGACCCTCGAGGAGGCCCGCGCCCAGGTGCACGCCACCTACGGCCGGCAGGCCGCTGCCCCGTCACCGGCCGCGGAGGCGACCCGTGGATGACGACCTCGACCCCCTGGTCCCTCGCCCGCTGGACCGACCGACCGTCGTGCCCCTCGAGCCCGACGCCGACCTCTCGGGTCTCGATGTGGGCAAGATCCTCGCCGCTCCCGACGACCCCGCGCTGTGGCCACGCTGGCGCGAGTCGCTGACGCGCTGGCGTGACGAGGCCCGACAGCGCCACGACTACGACGACTCGCTCTACCGGCGTCCCGAGCTGGCCTGGGCCGCGGACTGCTTCGTGGTGTCGCAGGTCTGGCTGTGGGACGAGCTCCTCTACGACTGGGACAACCACACCTTCACCCCGGAGCGGCTGCTGGCGGATGCGCAGGAGCGGTTCGGTGGCTTCGACGGGGTGGTGCTGTGGCACGCCTACCCGGTCATCGGCGTCGACGACCGCAACCAGTGGGACTTCTACCGCGACGTCGACGGGCTGGCCGAGCTGGTGAGGACGTTGCACGACCACGGGGTCCGGGTCTTCGTCGACTACAACCCCTGGGACGTCGGCACCCGCCGCTGCGGGGACGACGCCTCCGAGCTCGCCGCGCTCGTCGCCGACCTGGAGATCGACGGCGTCTTCCTCGACACCCTCAAGGAGGGCGGCGGCTCGCTCCTCGCCAGTCTCGACGCGGCGCGGCCCGGCGTCGCGGCCGAGGGGGAGTCCACCGTCGCGCTGCCGAGGGTCGTCGACCACCCCCTCTCGTGGGCCCAGTGGTTCGCCGACTCGCCGGTGCCGGGTGTCGTGCGCTCGCACTTCTACGAGCGCCGCCACCAGATGCACCACGTGCGCCGGTGGCACCGGGACCACGGCGAGGAGCTGCAGTCGGCCTGGCTGAACGGCATCGGTGTCATGGTCTGGGAGGTCGTCTTCGGCGCGTGGGTCGGCTGGTCCGACCGCGACGCGCAGGTCCTGCGCCGAATGGTGCGGGCCCAGCGCGCGCTGAGCCACCTCCTGCGCGACGGCGAGTGGACCCCGTTGGCCGACCTGGGGGCGGACGCCGCCGAGCTCGGTGTCTTCGGCTCGACCTTCACCGAGGGCGACGAGCACCTCCTCACCCTGGTCAACCGCGGCCACACCGCCGCGACGGTGCGTGTCCCGACTCCGGGCACGGGCCCGGCGTTCGACCTCTGGACCGGCCGCGAGCTGAGCCGTTCGGCAGGGACGGTCGAGGTCGGCATACCGGGTCGTGGGGTGGGCGGGGTGTGGGTGGCGCCGTCCGGGCACGACCGGTCGTGGCTACCCGAGGACTCGCCACGCGAGGACGCCGCAGGCTTCACGCACCGGCTCGCGCACCGGGTGCCGACGCCGGACGTCGCGCCCAGCCGCCCCACGGTTCCCCACCTCACGGTGCCCTCAGGAACGCACGTGCTCACCGTCCGCTACCGCTGTCGCGAGACAGGCATGTACGAGGGGGCGCCGTTCGTCGACGAGTGGAAGCCCTTGCCGCCGCGGCTGCACGACCTGCGGACGCTCGAGCGGGTCGCCGTGCTCGATCGACCCATTGCGGTCGCTGCCCGCGAGGTCAGCGAGCGCGAGTTCGCCGAGTTCGTGGCGGCGACCGGCCATCGGCCGGCGGTTCCGGGTGGGCGCACCCCGGCGTGGGCGGGCCGGACGCCGGCAGAGGCCGATCCGCAGCGGCCCGTGACCGAGGTGGACCTCGCCGACGCCCGGGCGTATGCCGCGTGGTCGGGGTCGCGACTGCCCACCGAGGACGAGTGGCAGCTGGCCGCCGAGCAGAGCGGCTTCGAGCGCCTGGTCCCAGCGGTCTGGAACCTCACCGAGAGCGAACACACTGACGGGAGAACGCGGTTCATGATGCTCAAGGGTGGCGCCGACCACCGGAGCGAGGGCTCGTCCTGGTACTTCGACGGCGGGGTGCGCGGGCCGGACTTCGCCGCGAAGTATCTCGTCCCCGGGCTCGGGCTGGGTCGCTCGACGAGCATCGGCTTCCGGGTCGCGTGGCCGGTCGCGGACGAGGACCACCGATGAGTGGCCAGGCGCCGGGCGCGCTGGCAGACCTGCGCGTCGTCGACGCCTCCACGCTGTTCGCCGGCCCGATGGCCGCCATGCACCTCGGTGACCTCGGCGCGCAGGTGACCAAGGTGGAGCACCCTCGTCGGCCGGACCCCGCACGGGGACACGGCCCGGAGAAGGACGGCCAGAACCTGTGGTCCAAGACCTTGGGGCGCAACAAGCGGACCATCCAGGTCGACCTGTCGACCGAAGCCGGCGCCGACGTCTTCCGGCGGCTCTGCGCGACCGCCGACGTGGTCATCGAGAACTTCCGTCCCGACACCCTCGAGCGGTGGGGCCTGGCCTACCCGGAGCTGTCCGAGGCCAACCCCGGGCTCGTGCTCGCTCGCGTCACCGGGTTCGGGCAGATCGGCCCCTACCGGCGACGCCCGGGCTTCGGCACCCTGGCCGAGGCGATGAGCGGCTTCGCCTCCTCGACCGGTGCGCCGGACGGTCCGCCGACCCTCCCGCCGTTCGGGCTCGCCGACGGGATCGCCTCGCTGGCCACGGCCTTCGCGATCATGTCCGCGCTCCACCAGCGGGCTGCGACCGGCCGCGGACAGGTGGTCGACGTGGCCATCGTGGAGCCGATCATGGCGATGCTCGGCCCGCAGATCTCCCGGTGGGACCAGCTCGGCACGCTGCAGCCGAGGCTGGGCAACCGCACCAACAACAACGCCCCCCGCAACACCTACCGCACCGGCGACGATCAGTGGGTCGCGATCTCCACGAGCTCCCAGAACATCGCCGAGCGGGTGATGCGGCTGGTCGGCCGTGCGGACCTCGTCGACGAGCCGTGGTTCGCGACCGGGCGGACCCGAGCCGAACACGCGGACGTGCTCGACGCGGCAGTGGGTGGCTGGATCGCCCGGCACTCCAGGGACGAGGTGATCGCGGCGTTCGAGCGGTCCGAGGCCGCCGTCGCACCGGTGTACACCGCGAAGGACATCGTCGACGACCCGCAGTTCCAGGCGCTCGGCACGATCCGCCGCGTGGACGACCCCGACCTCGGGGAGCTGGCCATGCAGGGACCGTTGTTCCGGATGTCTGAGGGTGATGCCCCCACCCGCCACACGGGGCGCGGACCGGGGGCGGACACGGCCACCGTGCTCCGCGAGCTGGGCTACTCCGAGGCGGAGGTCGGCGCGCTCCGTGAGAGCGGTGCTGTCGGAGGGGTCGGATGAGCACCCCCGCCGACGCCCCGGCACTCACGCTGCTCTACGCCCCGGCCGACCGGCTCGAGCTCGTCGCCAAGGCCCTCGCCGGAGCCGCCGACGTCGTCATCATCGACCTCGAGGACGCCGTCGCTCCCGACCACAAGGAGGTGGCGAGAGCGGGGCTGCGGCGACTGCTCACAGACCACCCCGGTCGGCCCGTCCAGGTGCGGGTCAACGCGCTCGGGTCCCCCTGGGCGGTCGCCGACCTGGCGGCGGTGGCCGCCCTCCCCGCCCACGTGGGGATCCGGATCCCCAAGGTGGTCGACCCGGCCGAGGTCGCGGCCGTGGCCGAGCAGGTCGGGGGGCGCGACCTGCACCCGCTGGTGGAGACCGCGGCAGGTGTCGAGGCGGCCTACGACATCGCCCGGGCGCATCCGCGCGTCGCCACCCTCGCGCTGGGCGAGGCCGACCTGCGGTCCGACCTCGGCGTGGACAGCGACGACGGCATGCTCTTTGCGCGCTCACGCATCGTGACCGCGGCCCGGGCGGCCGGGCTCCCACCACCGGCGATGTCGGTCCACGCCAACGTCGGTGACGACGAAGGGTTGGCCAGGTCGTGTGCCCTGGGACGCCGGCTCGGCTTCCTGGGACGGGCCGCCATCCACCCGCGCCAGCTGCCGACGATCGTCACCGCGTTCACGCCGACGGAGGCAGAGGTGGATCGAGCCCGGCTGGTCGTCGAGAGCCTGCGCGATGCGTCCGAGGTCGGTGGCGGGACCGTCGTGCTCGCCGACGGCACGTTCCTCGACCGCGCGATGGTCGAGGGCGCCCGCCGGGTCATCGCGCTCGCCGAGCGGAGACGCGGGGGTCGCGGCACGGCTGATTGACCCGGGTGCCCTGCGCGTCGATCATGACAGCACCCGCTCGTCGAGCAGCCGGGCTCGACCGCCACGGGCCCGCGCCGCAGATCCGGAGACCACCTCGATGAACTCGCCCTCCACGGCAGGCGGTGGTCCGCGACACCCCACACGGGTGCAGATCGGCCTGCTCGCGGCGGCGGTCTTCATGGCGGTGACCACCGAGCTGATGCCCGCCGGCGTGCTGCCCTGGCTGAGCGCCGACCTCGGGGTCGAGAACGAACGGGCCGGGCTGCTGGTCACGGCGTACGCCTTCGTCGTGGCCGCCACGGCCGTGCCGCTGACCACGGCGACGATGCGCTGGCCGCGGCGCCGGCTGATCGTCACCGTGCTGCTCGGGTATGCCGTGTCGAACGTCCTCATGGCCATTGCCGGTTCGCTGGTGGTGGCCGGGGCGGCGCGGGTGGTCGGCGGGCTGTCGCACGCCGTGCTCTTCTCGATCGTCACCGCCTACGCGGCCAGGCTGGTCCGTCCCGACCTGGTGGGGCGGACCGTGGCGGTGCTGTGGCTGGGGACGGCCTTGGCCCTGCTCGCCGGGCTGCCGGCCGGGACGTCACTCGGCGCGGCGACGAGCTGGCGCTGGCCGTTCGTCGTGCTCGCGGTCCTCGGCGTCGCGCTGGCCGCGTGCGCCGGCACCCTCCTCGCCCCCGTCGAGTCGTCAGAGCCGGGGACCACGTCGTTGTCGGGGGTGGTGCGCTCCCCGGGCGTCGCCCGGGTCGCCATCGCCACCGGCCTCGTCATGCTGGGCAACTTCACGGCCTACACGTATGTCGCGACCCTCCTGCTCTCTGCCGGGTTCAGCAAGGACGCCGTGGGGCCCGGGCTGCTGGCCCACGGCCTCGCCGGCCTCGCCGGCCTATGGTGGTCGGCGCGGCTGGCGGACCGGCGCCCGCGCCTCGGGTTGACGATCTCGCTGGCCCTGCTGGTCTGCTCGCTGCTCGGACTGGCCCTCGCGCAGGACTCGGCGGCTGCCACGGTCGTCGCGCTCGTCGGGTGGGGCGCCGCCTACGGCGGGCTCGCCACCTTCTTCAATGCCGCGGCCCTGCGGGCCACGCCGGCCCGCGACACGGCCACGGCCCTGATCAACGTGGCCTTCAACCTCGGTATCGGCGGCGGAGCGGTGTTGGGGAGCTTGGTGATCGGCGCCGGTGGGCGGGCCCCGGCGTTGGCGCCGCTGGCCGCCGGACTGGTCGCGGTGGGACTGCTCGTCGTCCTCGCGGGCCGGCGCCACGCCTTCCCGTCCGGGGCGGCTCCGGAACGCGAGGCCCCGGGTCAGCACCCCTCCTGACCATTGTCACGGCCAGGACCGGCTCCCTAGACTCGCTCGGCGAGGGGGTGCGATGGTGGCTCCGCAGACAGACGTTTCGCAGCTGTGGGTGCACGGGCACACCGGACGCCTCCAGCAGACCCACCTGTGGCAGGTCGAGGTCATCGGCTACTACCTGCGGCTCAAGGCCGAGGGCCCGAACGAGTCCTGGCTCCACTACGCCCCTCCCACGATCGTCTCCCCGGGGACCCGGCTGTCTGCGGTGCACGTCGAGATGCTCACGTTCGGCGGGGCGCGGATCGACAAGCTGCACGTGTGGGCCGGAGCCCGGCAGATTGCCGCGAAGGACGACCTCGGGCTGTCGAGCGACACGGGGACGGCGATCCACCTCGGCGAGGACGGTGAGGACCTGAGACGGTTCGAGATCGCGCTCGACGAGCCGGCCCCCGTGACGAGCGGGATCGCGCTCTCGTTCCTCATCACCGCGAAGGAGCGTCTCGACGCCCTCGCGCTCGCGGCCGTCGGCATCTCCCTGTCCACCGCGGCGGACGACGGTGCCGTCGCGACCGGTCCGGCCTGACCGGGCGAGGAAGGGCTCCGACATGGCAGGTATCCCCCCGGAGGAAGCCGAGCGCTTCCTCGTCACCGAGCGGATCGACTACGACGCCACCGACTGCCCGGTGCGCTACGAGGTGTGGCGGGAGTACGCGCTCAAGGGTCCGCAGGCCACACCGCACCTCCTCCTCGAACGAGCGGCGGAACGGCACGACCCCGACCAGCTGGGCGACGCCCACGCGACCAACCTCGGCCGGAGCACCTCGGACCTGGCCCTGGAGGTCGCGCGGCGACTGACCACCGCCCGCGACAACCCGCTGCCGCCGCGGCAGGTGCAGAGCTCCGTGCGCGTGACGCGGCGGGACCCGGGTGGCGAGCCGCAGGCGTACGCGGCTGCCGGCTCCGCTCCCTCCCCGGGCGACCCCGGGCCGGCGGCGCAGACCCCCAACGAGCTCTCGACCGACGGTCCCGCCGACGCCGGGCCCGCCACCCGACCCCGCCCCGACGAGGCCCTCCCGCACTTCGGCGACTGGATCGTCATCCAGCCCAACCTGGTGGAGCTGATGACCGTCGTCCTGCCGCTCACCACCTGGGGACCGTTGCTCGAGCGTGGTCTGCGGATGTCCAACGACGAGCTGGCGAGCCTGATGGAACCACCCACCTCCCACCAGGCGGTGACCGCCGAGGGGGACGTGCCGTCGCGCGGCGCGAACGTCGCGTGGCTCTTCCGCTTCCTCGCTCGGCTCCAGGGGTGGGACCCCGACCTGGCGAGCGAGCGCCGTCGGGGCGCGGAGTGGGTGCATCGCAACCTCGGCACCGACCTCCCCCAGGCGCCCGTCAACGCCGCCGGTCGGGCGGCAGGCGACGTCACCGGATACATCGCCTCGGTCAACCTCGACCGGCTGGTGACGACGGCCGTGTCGTTCTCGAGCCGCACGGTCAAGGCGGACGTGGCCCGCAAGGCCTTCCACATCGACTGCTCCCACCTCACCTGGGCAGTGATCGACTCCGGCATCGACGCCCGCCACCCCGCGTTCCAGGAGCGGGTCGAGCTGGAGGACGGGACGACGCGGTTGCGCAGCCGGGTGGTCAAGACGCTCGACTTCACCGCGATCGAGATGTCCCAGTTCCGGGCCCTGCAGCGGGGCGACGACTTCATCAACCGGTTGGAGGGTTCGATCGGGATGGAGCCGCCCGGAGGTGGCGGCTACCTCCCGCCAGCCAACAGCCATGGCACGCACGTGGCGGGGATCCTCGCCGGCGACTGGCGAAATGCCCACGAGCACAACGAAGTCCGTGGAGTCTGCCCGGACCTCAGGCTGTGGGACCTGCGCGTCGTCGGGGAGTCGGGCGAAGGACTCGAGTCCAGGCTGCTGATGGCCCTCCAGTACATCCGGGAGGTGAACGCCAAGGGGGGCGAGGCGTTGCAGGTGGCCGGGGTCAACGTGAGCCTCTCGGTGCCCTACAACGCGAGGGCTTACGCGTGCGGCTGGACCCCGGTCTGCCAGGAGGCCCGTCGGCTGGTCCGTTCCGGTGTCGTGGTCGTGGCGGCCGCGGGCAACAGTGGCTTCGACACGTCGGACGGCGCGATCACCACTGGGGGCACGGGATTCCAGGGCGTCGGCATCACCGACCCGGGCAATGCGTCTGAGGTGATCACGGTCGGAGCCACCCACCGCTTCCAGCCCGACCGGTATGGCGCGAGCTTCTTCTCGAGCAAGGGCCCGACCGCCGACGGTCGCCCCAAGCCCGACCTCCTCGCGCCGGGGGAGGGCATCTACTCGGCAGTGGGACGGGACGGCTTCGGCGCCAAGGACGGCACCAGCCAGGCCGCTCCACACGTGTCGGGGGCGGCGGCCCTGCTGATCGGGCGGAACTCCGAGCTGATGGGGCAGCCGGAACGCGTGAAGGAGCTGCTGGTGTCGACCGCCACCGACCTGGGTCGGGACCGCAACTTCCAGGGCAGCGGCCTCCTGGACATCTTCCGGGCGCTCCAGGCGCTGTAGGGGACTCGGGCGGGGGCACGGTGCGCGGGAGGGGACGTCGATGACGCTGGTCCTCGGGGTCAACGGGCTGACCGGGCTGCACGACCGCCACGACCCGGGCGCCGCGCTGGTCGATGACGACGGCGTCGTGGCGGCAGTCGAGGAGGAGCGTCTCAACCGGGTCAAGCGGGCGCCCGGCTACGCACCGGAGGGCAGCGTCCGCGAGGTGCTCGCGGTGGGCGGTGTCGAGCTCGACGCCGTCGACGTCGTCGCCTATCCGTGGTCGCCGACCGCCATCGGCGAGACCGAGGCCGACGTGGCGACCCTGATCCGAGACTGGTGCCGACAGCTGGGCCGGACCCGACCACTCGAGGTCCGCTTCGTCGAGCACCATGCCGCGCACGCCTGGTGCGGGTTCGCCTTCGCGCCGCAGGCGGCTCGGGCCGGGTCGATGGGTTTCCTGGTCCTCGACGGGTCGGGCGAGACGACGTCGGGTGCTGCCTTCATCCTCGGGGACGCCGGGTTGTCCCGCCTCTGGAACCTGCGACAGAGCGCCTCACTCGGCGGCTACTACGAGGCCCTCACGCTGCACGTCGGGTTCGACCTCGGTGAGGAGGGCAAGACGATGGGCCTGGCGTCGTACGGCGCCCCCGCGGCCACCCTCGACCTCCCCCCGCTGCCCGACCTGCGGTTCGACGGCGGGCTCCCCACCCGGTCAGCCGACCCCGCGCTGTCGCCGTCCTCCTTCCGGGAGCTGCGGGCTCGCCTGCTGCAGGACTTCCGGGACCGGTGCCCCCACGTGGGCACGTTCCAGGCGCGGGCCGACCTGGCGCTCGGTGCCGAGCGGCTCGTCGGCGAGCGCGTGCTGGCCTACGCGCGTGAGCTGCTGCCCCTGGTCGACACCCTCGTGCACAGCGGCGGCGTCGCCCTCAACTGCACGGTGAACGCCGAGCTCGCCAGGCTCTGCCGCGAGGCCGGCGTGCGCCTCGTCATACCTCCGTGCGCGAGCGACACCGGGGTGGCGCTGGGCGCCGCGGTGGCCGTCGCCGTCGAGCGCGGGCACCCGCCCGCGCCGACCGGACCGTTCCTCGGGCGCAGCCACGACGGCGACTCCGTGGCCGAGGCAGCAGCGGCAGCGGGACTGGACGTCGAGGCGTGCACCGTCGACGACCTCGCTGCGGCCATCTCCGAGAGGTCGGCCCTGTGCGGCTGGTTCGAGGGGCGCAGCGAGGTCGGGCCACGGGCCCTCGGCCGGCGCAGCGTCCTCGCGCGTCCTGACGACCCCGCGGTGCGAGACCGCCTGAACCGCGTCAAGGGCCGGGAGGCGTGGCGGCCGCTCGCCCCGTCGCTGACCGCCGCCGAGTTCGACCGGTCGTTCCCGGGAGAGTCCCCGTCGCCGCACATGCTCATCGCCGCGCTGGCCACGCCCGAGGCCCGGGAGCGGCTCGCCGGTGTCGTGCACGTCGACGGCAGCGCCCGCGCCCAGGTGGTGGACGACGCCAGTCCCTACCTGCAGCTGATCCGGGCGTTGGGCGCCAGGAGTGGCTCCGAAGCCGTCACCTGCACGTCCTTCAACCGCGCGGGCGAGCCGATGGTCTACACCCCTGCCGACGCCCTGCGGAGTGCGACCCGGATGGGGCTCGACCTGCTTGCCGGCCCCGGTTGGGGGATCCGGTTGCGCCGACCGGGCAGCTGACGGCGCCCGGGTGATCGACCGCTAGCCGGCCACGGTTTCGTCGAGCCGCTCGACGGCCGAGGTGCCGTCGAGGACGAGACGCCCCGCAGTCCGCCACGACCAGCGCCGGTCCTCACGCCGCAGCAGGACCAGGGTCAGCGTCGGTGGTTGCATCACGAGGGTGGGGTGCGGCACGGTGGCCAGCCGGGCGACCACCTCGTAGGCCGGCACGTCGCCGTTGGCGTACGCGATGCTGATGTGCGGGTCGAAGCCGTTGGACGGCTCGGGCAGCTTGTGCAGCGGACGGTCGCCGAGGACGGTCGTGGCCGCCTCGAGGATGAGCCGCCGCACGTCCACCAACGGCTGGGCAGGACGCAGGGGCAGGTAGATCGCGTCGGTGTCGAGCTCGGGTGCCTCGAGGGTCATCGGCGGGAAGGCGACGCCCTCGAGGGCGCCGGCCACGTGGTCGAAGATCCGGTGCGCCGTCTCGGAGTCCATCTGCGCGGCGAAGTCGAGGCCGTGGATGGTGGCGTGTAGCCACTCCTGGAGGATCAGGTCGAGGTGCTCGAAGCCGACCATCGAGTCCTGGTAGGAGCGGATCAGCGCGTGCGCCGACGGGTCGTCGGGGATGGTGAGGTAGAAGGTCCAGAGCTCACGGCCCGGGCCCCAGTGGGGCGAGTCGGTCCAGTGGTTGACCAGGTGGGTGAGCGTCAACGCTGGGCTCCCGCAGAGGGGCCTCGATGTCCCGGTGTCACACCGAAAATGGTGGCACCCGGAGGGGCAAAGAGCACTGCCACACGCCGGATGCGCGGCAAACTCGCGGTGAACGGGCGACGACCAGCCCCCTCCCCGTGGCCGGATCGCGGATAGTGTCCCGGGGCATGGACATGCTGAGTGGCGAGCAGATCACCGGGGCGGCGCTGACCGACTGGCGCAAGCTGGCGCAGGGGCTGCACGCCCGCTACCTGGTGGACGACTTCGGGGCCGGGGCGCGCTTCCTCGTCGCCGTGGCCGAGGCGGGCGACGCGGTCGGCCACCACCCGCGCGTCACCATGGGCTCGGGGCACGTCGACCTCAAGCTGACCAGTGCGGATGCGGTCTACCGCGAGGACGACGGCACCGAGCACATCGTCGAGTGGGTGACCCAGCAGGACGTCGACCTCGCGCGCCGGATCACCGAGGTCGCGGCCGACCTCGGGCTCGAGGCCGACCCGTCGTCGGTCGCGGTGATCGAGCTCGGCCTCGACACCGCGGACTCGGCGACGATCGCCCCGGTGTGGGCGGCGCTGCTGACCGGCGACGCCGAGGCCCAGGGCAGGGGCACGCCGGGCGACGAGGTGCGCGACGCCACCGGTCGGGTGCCGAACCTGTGGTTCGGCGACGACGTCCCGGCTGGGGATGGTGCCGCTCCAGCTCCGGCACAGCGGTTCCACGTGGAGGTCTACGTGGCGCCCGAGGTGGCCGAGCGGCGGATCGCTGCCGCGGTGGCCGCGGGTGGCACGGTCGTCGACGACTCCGAGTCGCCGTCGCTCACCGTGATCGCCGACCAGGAGGGCAACCGCGGCGTGCTCTGTGTCGCGCAGGCGCCGCCGCAGGACTGACTGAGCCGACCAGCAGGATGCCGGCTGCCGGCTCCCGCAGGTGGAGGACATCGACGACCTGCGGCGGGCCGAGCCGTGCGTTGGCGAGGGCTGTCACCGTGGGGATGGCAGCTCGCAGGGAGCTGGGTGACAGGAGCGTCCCACCATGACGAGATATGTTGCGCGGCATCGGGTCCACGCCGGTCGGCACCGCGGCTACGCCGGACGGCACCTGCGACCGAGCGACCCGCCGGACCTGCCGGTGAACGGCCCCTCGACCGCCCTGGCTCCCGTGGCTCCTTCCGCTTCCGCGCCGGCGAGCTTGTTCGGGCCGCCGGCTCTGGCCCGGCCGGTCGAGGTGCACCAGTTCGACTGACGCCGGGGCCGGCATACTTGCCAAACTGGAAAGTAGACGTCATGCTTTCCAACATGGAAAGTTCATTGCGACCCGAGCCCGAGGACCCGCGCTCCGCACTGGCCGCAGCCGACCAGGCGCGCGAGCGCCTGGCAGCCGCCCTGCGGCTGCCGACCGGGCTGTTCCCCGCGCTGGCAGTCGCGGTCGCGGTGCAGGTGGGTGCCGCGGCATACGGGATCGCCGACCAGAGCACGAGCGGACTGGCCATCGCGCTGGGAGGTGCTGCTCTCTTCCTGGCCACAGCTGCAGTGCTGCTCACCAGGTTCCGGAATGCCAACGGCGTCCGGGTGGACGGCCTGGCCAGCACGATCATCCTCGGCACCGGCACGGTGTCGACCTCCGTCTACCTGGCCACCTTCGCGGCGGCGACGTGGGCAGCCTTCGAGGCGCAGTGGTGGCTCGTGGCGCTCGCCGCGGCCGCAGGCGGAGCCGCCTACTCCTTCAGCGCACACCTGTGGTGGCGCGCCTACCGCGACGACCCGGCCTCCCGTGCGGGAGGCGCCTCCCCGCGGCTGCTCGCTGCCCTCGCCGTCGTCGCGTGCCTCGGCGCCGTCGCCCTGGTGGTCGGCAGCTGATGGCGGGGTTGGACCCGTTGATCCACGCGCCGGCCAGGCTGCAGGTGATGACCACGCTCTCGGCCGTGTCGGAGGCGGAGTTCGCCACCCTGCGCGAGGCTCTCGAGGTGAGCGACTCGGTGCTGTCCAAGCACCTTTCGGCGCTCGCCGCGGCCGGCTACGTGCGGCTGCGCAAGGGAGCCCTGTCCGGCCGTCGCACCACCTGGATCTCCATGACCGGCAACGGTCGCAAGGCGCTGCGCGGCCACGTCACGGCACTGCGCCAGATGATCGACCTGGTCGACTGACTACTGGTAGCCGATCCACTCGGAGTAGAAGAGCGCGAGACCGCCCCCGACGCAGATGCCCGCGATGATCCAGAAGCGGGTGACGATGGTGACCTCGGACCACCCCACCAGCTCGAAGTGGTGGTGGATCGGGGCGATCCGGAAGACCCGCTTGCCGCGCAGCCTGAAGCTGGCGACCTGGATGATGACCGACCCGGTCACCATCACGAAGAGGCCGCCCAGGATGACGAGCAGCAGCTGGGTGTGGGTGAGGATCGCCAGTCCGGCCAGGGCCGCGCCGAGGGACAGCGAACCGGTGTCTCCCATGATGATCTGGGCCGGCGAGGTGTTCCACCACAGGAACCCGAAGCAGGCGCCGGCGATCGCGCACGACACCACGGCCAGGTCGAGGGCGTCGGGCACGTCGTAGCAGCTGACCCCGGGCGCGACCTCACAGCCCTGGTTGAACTGCCACATGCTGATCATCGTGTAGGCGCCGAACACCATCACGGAGGCGCCGGTCGCGAGGCCGTCGAGACCGTCGGTGATGTTCACGCCGTTCGAGGCGCCCGCGACCAGCAGGTAGGCCCAGCCGACGAAGAGGATCCCTCCCACCACCGGCCCGGCGAAGGCGAGGTCGACAGGCGTGTCACGCACGAACGAGATCGCCGTCGACGCGGGAGCGCGGCCGCCGTCGCCCTTGACCAGCAGTGCGGCGAGGGCGAACGCGACGGTCACGATGGACTGGCCGGCCAGCTTCTGCTTCGAGGTGAGACCGAGGCTGCGCTCCTTGTGGATCTTGATGTAGTCGTCGAGGAAGCCCACGAACCCCATGCCCACGAACAGGAAGAGCAGGAGCAGTGCGCTCAGTGACACCCGGCCCGGGCTGGTGTCGAGCAGGCCGGTGGCCGCCAGTCCCACGAGCGCGAGGTGCGAGCCGAAGTAGCCCACCAGCGCCGCCCCGATGATCACGACTCCGCCCATGGTGGGCTTGCCCCGCTTGACCTGGTGGTGGGCCAGGTCGTCGTGGATGAACTGGCCCCACCTGCGTCGCACCAGGAACCTGATGGACGGCCGCGTGCACAGCAGGGCCAGGGCCATCGCGATACCGCCCGCGAGCGCGACGTTGACCATCGGGTGTCCTTGCAGCCTTCCTGCGTCGGTGGGGGAATGCGCCCTGCGCGCGACTCCTCAGCCCCCCGAGCAGCCGGTCCACGGTATGCCGTGTGGCTGGGGTCCGGGGGGACCCTCACCCCGGGTGTCGCCCCCCGCCCGTCCGGCGGGCGAGCGACCCGCCCGTCCGGCGGGCGACCGACCCGCCCGCTCGGCGGGCGACGGACCCGTCCACCTGTGTGACGTAAGGCAATCGCCCTAGAGACGGTCATCCGTTCGTCGGTGAAGGTCGGCCCATTGCCCGATCACGAGGACCGCCACGGAGGCGTTCCATGGAAGCTGCACCGACATTCACCAGGAGAGGTGAGCCAGATGTTCGACTCGACACCCGGTCAGTCCGACAGCCCCGTGGCTGCCTGCACGGTCGATGCGGTGCACCGGCGCGACCACCACCACGTCGGCGAGGAGAGCTGCCACCCGCACCGGGTCGAGGTCGTCCACCTCGGCCACCGCGCCATCGCGGTCTGCCACGACTGCGGCCAGGACTCCGGCTTCATCCCCGAGCGAGATGCCGACCAGCTGGCCACCGAGCACCGCACCGAGACGGCCACCGCCGACCCGTCGAGCTTCATGCCCCACGTCGCCTGACGGACCTTCGGCCCCCACTCCTAGACCGCGGCGACCCCGGCGACTCCGGCGGTGACCGCGAGGGCCAGGCCGAAGGCGTAGGTTCCCATCGCACCGGTCATGCGTGGCGCGTTCTCGGAGGCGAGGGTCTCGCTGCGCAGCATCGAGATCGCGTGCAGGAGGCGGGACGCAGTGGCCAGCACGATGAGGACCTGGGCCCACGGAGTCGGGGACAACCAGCCGACGAGCAGGAACAGCGCGATCAGCGTGGGCACGTACTCGGTGGCGTTGCCGTGGGCGCGCTGGGCGATCAGCAGACGGTCGGCCGGGTCCGTCGGCATCTGGCTGCCGCCCCGCTTGGCCGCGTAGCCGCGGTTCATCGAGACGTTGAAGCCGAGCACGAAGATCGACGCGGCCAGGACGGCCGAGCAGACGATGGCTGTGGTCATGACGGTGCCTTCCAGGTGGTGTGGGTGAGGACGTGGGAGACGAGGTCGGCGCAGTAGGTCGTGCCGAGCAGCGCGTCGGCCTTGCGCAGCGCGCCGGGAGAGGTCACGTTGACCTCGATGAGGTGGCCGTCGATCACGTCGAGGCCCACACATCGCAGACCGTGCGCCTCCAGGGTCGGGGCGAGGCGGTCGACGATCTCGTGGTCGCGGGCGGTCAGGTCGGCCGGCCCGTCGGGGCTGACGATGCGGAAGTCTCCGGGCACCGGGTGGCGCAGGCTCGCGCCGACAGCCACCCCGTCGAGCACGTAGATGCGCTTGTTGCCGGCCTCGACCTCGGGCAGGTAGGGCTGGGCCACGACCTGGCGCCGCCCGGCCAGGGTGCTCGACTCCACGACCGTGGCGAGGTTGGGGTCGTGCCGCGAGAGGAGGAAGACGCCTCGGCCGCTGAAGCCGTCGACCGGCTTGACGACGATGCGGCCGTGCTCGTGCAGGAAGTCCGCGACCGTGTCCGCGCTCGCCGTGACGACGGTCGGTGGCGTGAGGTCGGGGAAGCCCAGGCCGAGGAGGTGCTCGCTGCAGGCCCGCAGACCTGCGGGTGCGTTGACCATGGCCGTGGTCCGGTCGCTGTCGTCGTTGCGGTCGGCGTCGCGGCCGACGAGGTCCAGCACATGGGTCGCGGCCAGGTAGTCACCGTCCACCGGTGGCTCGATCCGCAGGAAGACGGCTGCCATGTCGTCGATCCGCACCCGCTCGCTGGGCCCCGCGGCATACCAAGGGTCGGGCACGGTCCAGCGGCACCCGTCGGCGGGCACGGACGGCGCGAGCCGAAGGCTCCGCGCGCGAGCCACGGCCCGGCCGTCGACGACCTCGAGGTCGCGTGCCTCGGTGACCCAGACCTGCACGCCGAGGTCCTGCGCGGCGTGCATCAGGCCGATGCTGGTGTCGAGGCTCGCGTCGAGACCGTCGAGTGGGTCGACCACGAACAGTGTCCTCATGCCGCCACCTCCTCGCGGCGTCCAGCGACCAGCGCGAGGAGAGCGGTCGGGTCGGCAGCCTCCCACTGGTCACCGAAGGTGGGCAGCGTGGGGAGCAGCAGGGCCAGGGCGTCGCGACGCAGCCCGGCGTCGTACATCAGCGCCCAGATGGTGCCGAGCAGCTCGTGGGTCGGTCGCTGCGAGTCGAGGTAGCGGAGCTCGAGGTAGCCGCCGCGGGGTCGGACCGGCGGGAACAGCGTGCTGAGGTGGTAGGCATCGTCTGCCGCCTCGGGGAGGGGGAGGCGGGAGGCGGCTGCGGCGAAGGCGGCGTAGCTGCCGACCGGGTCGTGGACCCCCAGGTGCCGCCCGTCGTAGCCGGTGCGAGCGGCGTCGATGTCCTGCCAGATCCGGGTGCGTGCGAGGTGGCCGGGGTGCGCCGCGACGAGGCTTGGCCCGGCGAGGTTCGCGACCAGCCACTGCTCGTGGCCGGCCCGACCGGGGAGCAGGTCGACGCAGACCTGGAGGCTCGCGGTGAGTCGCATCATCCGGCGCCCGGCGTCGCCGTCCCTGTCGAAGAGCTGCTGCATGCTGAGGTAGCGCGGCGTCTCCAGCACGAGGGGGACGTCGTCGAGGGCTCGCCACGGGTCGACACCAGTGAGTGCGAAGTCGGTCGTGGCCGAGAGGGTTTCGAGGCACCAGTCGACCTCGCGAACGAGGGCGGCGACGGACGGCTGCGGGGGCAGGCTGAGCTCGAGCTGTCCGCCGGGCTCGAGGCTGGGTCGTCCCCGCTCGACGAGCTCCCCCGCCAGGTCGGGTATGCCGCCTGGCGGCTTGGACTGCAGGTGCAGCTCGAGCTCGACGCCGATCCGTGGCGGCCCCTCGCAGGGGTGGAACGCGCGCCGGACCGCGTCGTCCAGGCTGGGTGTCGCATCCATCGGCTCTTCTCCATTTCACCGCAGTTGCACTGCGGTCAATTACCGATAGGATGAGCCTCGTGGAGGAAGCTGTCAAGAGGCCCGCTGGCACCAGCCCGGAAACCAGACGGCTCTACCGGTCCCCGGCGCGTGAGGCGGCGGCCGAGGAGACCCGGGCGCGGATCCGCGACGCGGCGAAAGAGCTGTTCATCGCCAACGGTTACCAGGGCACGACGCTGAAGGACGTGGCCGCGCGAGCGGGAGTCGGCGAGCGGACGCTCTACGACAGCTTCGGCAACAAGCTCGGGTTGCTGCGCCACACCATCGCGATCCTCACGATGGGCGACGAGTCCCGGGTGCCGGCCGCCGACCGGCCGGCGGCGGCCGCCGCGCGCGAGCTGGACGACCCTCGCGCCGCGCTGGCCGCCCATCTGAAGCTGGGCACCGACCTGATGAACCGGGCCGGCGACCTGATCCTGGTGAGCCAGGCCAACCCGGGCATCGACGCCGACCTGGAGCGCACGATCGCCCGCGGCACGCAGGCGGCTTACGACGTCAACGTGAGGTTCGCCCAGCGGTTGGCCTCCCGCGGTGAGCTCCGGGACGGCCTGACCGCTGCCACGGCCGCCGACATCATGTTCACCCTCACCTCACCGGGGGTCTTCCACACGCTGCGCCGCACCCGGCACTGGGGGCAGCAGCGCTACCAGGACTGGGTCGTCGACACGGCCACGCAGCAACTGCTCCATGACGGCTGACCTGCACTTTTGACGCTTCAAGGCTGTTCAGGCAGACGCACCTCACCCGTTCGGCCGTACCTGCGCGCAGTCCTCGTGAATGACCAAACTGGGGGCCAGGGTTGCTGTTCTACTCGGCGGGCCCGACATCTGCCGATACCTGAGCGAAAGCAGCCACCTTCCCCATGACCTGGTCCCTCCACCGCCGGCTCGTCGCCGCGGGCGTCACAGTCAGCACCGTTGCGGCGGGGGCGGTCATCGCGGCCACCCCGTCCTTCGCCTCCGTTCCCACCGACACGTTGCAGACCTTCTACGCCACCGGGAGCGTCCAGAACTGGACCGTGCCGGCAGGCGTCACCCAGGTCTACGTGGACATCAGCGGTGCGCAGGGCGGGTCCTCCTACGGCGGCGGCTGGGGCGGAGCCGAGCTGACCGGCACGATCTCCGTGACTCCCGGCGAGACCCTCAAGATCATCGCCGGCAGTGTGGGCAGCAACGGCATCGTCTACAGCCGCGGCGCCGGCGGCGGCGGCGGGTCCTTCATCTACCGGACCGCGGACCAGGCCGGCCTCCTCGCGGCCGCAGGGGGTGGCGGCGGGGCGGGGTCCAACACCTTCCCCTCCGAGGCCAGCACCGGCCCCTCCGGAACCCCCGGCCTGAACGGCGGCGGCGCAGGTGGGACCGACGGCAACGGTGGCGGTGCCGGGACCGCCGGCGGCGGCGGCGGCCTGCTCAGCAACGGTGGCAGCTACCAGGGCGGCGGCGGCCAGTCCGTCGTGAACGGCGCCGGCGGCGGCTACGGCGCGGGCGGTTACGGGGTCGGCGGCTTTGGCGGCGGCGGCGGGACGGCTGGATTCGCCGGTGCCGGCGGTGGCGGCTACAGCGGCGGCGGCGGCGGACGCTACAACGGCAACAACGGTGGCGGTGGCGGTGGCGGTTCCTTCTTCGCAGGCACGCTCACCGGCGCGGTCGGCGGCCACGCCGGCAACGGCTTCGTCACCTTGTCCTACCCCGCGCACCTCGTCTCGACCTCGCCCGCGGCCGGGCTGCCCGGCTCGTCCGTGACCATCGACGGGACCGGCCTCGCGGGGTCGACCGTGACCATCGGTGGGTATGCCGCGACGGTGACCTCCTCCAGCGACACGCAGCTCGTGGCCACCGTGCCCACGCCGGCGACGCTCCCCACTGGAAAGCAGACCGTGGCAGTGGCCACCGCGGGCGGAGTCACCCTCCCTGCCGTCGGAGCATTCACCTACCTGTCACCCGAGCCGCCGCTGTTCACCGCGGCCGGGGCACCAGGCACCGGCACTGTGGGAGCGCCCTACTCGTACACCTACACGGCGTCCGGGCTGCCCGCGCCCACCTTCGCCGTGTCCTCCGGGAGCCTCCCGGCAGGGCTCTCCCTGACGAGTGCCGGGGTCCTCTCCGGCACCCCGACCAGCGCCGGGACCGCCAGCTTCACGGTCACCGCGAGCAACGGCGTCCTGCCCGACGCGAGCACCGACCAGGCGATCACCGTCGGTCCGGCCGCACAGGCCATCACCTTCGCCCCGATCCCCGCCACGGCGACGGTCGGCGGCACGCAGCAGCTCTCCGCGGCTGGAGGCGACTCGGGCAACCCGGTCACCTTCGCCGTCGCACCGGCCACGACCGGCTCGGCCTGCTCGGTCGACCTCGCGACCGTGTCGTTCGACCACGCCGGCACCTGTGTCGTCGCGGCCCGCCAACCGGGCAGCTCCGACTACACCGCTGCTCCGGAAGTGACCCAGACCGTGACCGTCGCCGCCAAGCCGACGACCCTGTCGGTCTCGCTCAGCCCGGCCTCGTCGGTCTACGGCCAGACCGTGACCGCCACGGCCGCCGTGGGCGGGGCGCAGGACGGCACCGTCCAGTTCTCGGTCGACGGCGCTGACCTGGGCGGTCCGCGGAACGTCGACAACGGCTGGGCCACCAGCCCCGCACTGGGCACCCTCGCGCCCGGCGCCCACACGGTCGCAGCGGCCTTCACCCCCCTCGACCCGACGACGCACGCGCCCTCGGTTGCGACGCCCCAGACCCTGGTCGTCGACAAGGCCGCCACGAGCCCCACCATCACGGTGCGCTCCACCAGCCTCTCGGCCAGCGTCGCCCGGGTGGCGCCGGGCACCGGCACCCCGACCGGCACCGTGACGTTCAGCGTCGGCGGAGTCACGGTCGGGACCGCCCCACTCGCCGAGGGCGTGGCCAAGCTGGGCTACTCCCTGCCGACCGACAAGGCCGACGAGGTGGCCGTCCAGTACTCCGGCGACACCAACTTCCTGCGCTCGTCCGGGTCCACCACCCGGCACAACCCGACGATCACCGCGAAGGTCACCAGCGCCTACCCGAAGAGCAAGACCGGGTGGTACCGCAGTGCCGTCACGGTGAGCTTCACCTGCACCCCCAGCGGTGCCGCCCTGGTGGCAGCCTGCCCGCAGCCGGTCAAGCTCACCAGGAGCGGCGCGGCACAGTCCGTCTCCCGCACCATCCTGGCCGAGGACGGGGGCGTCGCGACCGTCTCGGTCAACGGCATCAACATCGACCAGGCCCGCCCCACGGTGAAGATCACCGGGGTCTCCACGACGGTGCCGTACTTCGCCACCGCGCCGGCCGGGCGGTGCACCGCCCGTGACGGGCTCTCCGGCGTCGCGTCCTGCACCATCAGTCGCCGCGTCAGTGGTGCCAGCACGGTCTACACCGCGACGGCGAAGGACAAGGCCGGCAACGTCTCGACCACCCGGCTCACCGCGAAGACCTCCACCTTCGTGATCCAGGGCGCGACCTACAGCAACGGCGCGTACGTGGTGCGCGCCGGCCGCACCTACACGATGCTGGGCGCCGCGACGAGCCAGCCGCGGTACGTCGACGCGATGCCCTACCCCAAGGCGCCGCGCGGTCTGGACAACCGGTTCTACAAGACCGGCCCGAACCGCTGGGCCCTCGGCGTCACCTTCAGCGGCTCGATGGTGAAGCAGCAGTACTGGAACATCGGCATGAAGGTCGGCTCCAGGACCCAGGTGCTGAAGGTCAAGGTCGTCCGCTAGGACGCACCGCGCTGCAGGCGGGCCAGCTCATCTGGAGCTGGCCCGCCTCCGGCTGATCGGTATTCCGCGTGGTAGCCGTTACGCAGCACGCCTGCGGTGAATCGGCCCCCGGGCTTTCATCGCCTCAGCACGGCAGGGAAACTCGCCGCCGCCAAGGTCTCAATGAATTCTCTCTCTGCCCGGCGGTCGCGTATTCGCATGAGGTATGTGCATGCAGTGTTGTAGACAGCGCTGCCCACCGCGATTGCGACGGTGCTCTGCGCCTGTTGGTCTCCCGCGGCTCGAGCGAGCTCCTCGCTGATCGACTGATAGAAGTCGGGGGACAGGCGTGGGCCAGCACTGGCTGGGATGTCCTGGGGCCGATGCCTCATTCGATCGTGGCCGCGACTGAAAGTCGTGCCCAAAGTCCACAGCCCGTGCGCCCAGTCGATGGAGGCGGCAGCCCCGGCCGTCAACAAATTTGCGTCAATTGACGGATGCGGAGAAGTCGATTGCCGGGACAGACTCCCTGCCACCGAGGGGTGCAAGTCGTATCCGGGAGCATCGGCAAGGGGATCGAACGGAGGGGTGTCGAGCATGGCCAAAGGGATGCGTTGTAAAGAGTGCGGCAGTGCAATGTATGCCGACAAGGAGGATTACCAACCCAAGGGAACGTGGGTCACTTACGTCTGCCGGAACGGCTCTTGCCCGTCCGTCAAGCGTGGCTTCCCGTGGTCCGAACGCACCTTCGAAGGGTCGTGAGTTCATGCGGGCTGAGAGCTACGACGGCGTATCTTCACGGCTCGACAACGCGGCCGGGCCCACATGAGCTCTGACCAGGACAAGGTAGACGGTCACCGCCGCGCGATTCGGGAACATATTGAGAAGTATCAGCGCTACCCGGATGCGCAAGACAAAGAGTTTGCGCTTAAGACAATTGCCAGGGTTCAGGGAGAGATACGCGATCTCAAGCGCAGAAACCCACGACTCCGAGACGCAGCCGAGGACTCGTGGCGGCCCTGAAAGGATGGGCGCCCCCCTCCCTACATACCAATGGGCAATTGTCGGATGCTGACTGGGTGGCCACCAGCCTTCTCATCAATTCAACCGGCCTCAATCAGGTCTTCCAATATCTCGAAGGGTAACGTTAATGGCTTCTTGGGACACTTTGGTCGGGTATGTGCGGAACAACTACAAGATCGCGAACGAGTTCCGAGACGACACGGGGCACGTAAATGGTCTCCAGATGCTCTTCGATGTCGGGGATCTTCGATCCCAATTGATCTACCTCTGGGAGCACAACCTCAACGGTGGGACAGAGCCGTGGTTCACGATCGCCTCGCCGTTCGCTCGGGCGTCAAATGTGGACGTCGTTGGGGTGCTCGAATCCGTCGGGGCCAACGTGTGCGGGGGCGTTGCCAAGGTCGGCGACCTCCTCGTCTTGAAGCACGCCGTCCCGCTCGCCACGCTCGACATCCTGGAGTTCGAGCGTCCGTTGATGCTCGTCGTTCACACCGCAGATGCTCTCGAGGAAAAGTTCGCCGGAGGAGACAGCTTCTAGTTCGCCGTTGAGCGATAGGTCGAAGGGAGGTTGGACCATGGCATGTGCCTGCGAGAAGGATCGCGGACAGGGGAACAAGTGCGCCCACTGCAAAGAGGGTAATCACAAAGCCTGTTCGTCGTTCGGTAAGTGCTCCTGAGTGACCGGTCACCGTGCAATCGGCTTGAACTTCAGCTCTGTTCAAGACTTCCGCAGCGGTTTCCAATTCGTAAGGAACGAGTGTGAAAGGGGAGGTCGATGGCGAAACCTCGCTGTGGCCTTTGTGGAGGGAATGGCAAGTGTCGGCTGTGTGACGGGAGTGGAAAGGGGATCACTGGCGCAAATTGTTCCATGTGTGGAGGCAATAAGCGCTGCTCCAGCTGCTTCGGAACCGGAGTAGAGCGTTAGAGCATGGCCGACCCATCCGTCGTGCCGGCCGTGTACCTGCGAATGTGTCCCGCGCTCATTGAGTCCCCGGAGAGGAGCCGAGACGGTGGAGCCTGAGGAACTCCTATCCGCTTTGCCCAACATTCTCAATCAGGTCTTTTCAGAGGAAGTCTCTCCATTTCTCGAGGGCGCTCCGATGTGGTTGCTGAGTCGCGACGAGACGAGCGCACTCGTCGGAGTCGTGACGGACCCCCTCCAAGTCCGGGTCACCGCGGGTTGCGCCATCGGGGTGCCTGAGTCGCCTGGGCTTTATCGCACCTTGTCAGCGGCCAACAGTGGGCTAGTGGTCGGTCGGGTGTATGGAGTGGACAACAGTGCAGGAGGAGTCAATGTCGTGATGCAGGAAATCATCATGGGGGCTCCGTTGTCATTTGATCATTTTCCGGTGATGCAAGACATGGTGTCTCGTGTCAGCACGGTGATGAACGCCGCCGTGCGGCTGGGGACGGACTTGCGGAAGGAATTTGGGGGGCGGTGGTGTGCGCCCGACCTCGCCTACGCGCTGATCGACTGAGGGTGCCCTGGTGCCGCCCCAGGCCGGTCCCAATCGGTCGCGCAAGTTGTGGACGTACTTCATCTTCTCGCTTGAAAGGCCGCCCTGGTGCCTCTGTTCGCACAGACTGTCGATCTGAACTTCCCAGACCCTGGCACCGTGGCCTCAGGTGACGTCGCCTCGGCGCTCCCTGATCTTGGCCAGGCTCTGTGCGATTGGTACTTGTGGGCGATGGGTCGCGTGCCGGAGGTAGTCGAGTCTGAGATTCGGCGGGTGCGTCAACCTGACGGCGGATATGTCATCCCTGCTCAACTGAAGCTGAAGGGAGGTGGACCGCTTTACCTGATGTCGTGGATCGGTCAGACCCAATGGGTCGCCACCCAGGTCTGGGCCCAGAACAACGTCAGGCTGTCGCGAGCCCAAAGTCGCGACCTGGATGCGTATGTCTCGGGAGCTATATCTCGCTACGGAATCCCTCGGGCTGCCGCCTGCGTCAGCATGGCGTGGTCGTCCGCCGGACGCAGACCCCCCAGCTTGCCGACGCTCGCGCACCTGCTCTCAAAGTCCTACGCAGAACACAGTGGCACCATGCGGCGTGGATGGTCGGCGGACGTCATCAACAACTGGCGCAAGTAGGGGTGGAGAGGCATGAGGTTCAGTTCGGCTGCTCTCCACACTCCCCGTCCGAGCCGGTGACGGGAATCGAACCCGCGTGTCCAGCTTGGGAAGCTGGCGCTCTACCATTGAGCTACACCGGCGCACCCGCCCGGAGGCGGCGTGAACACCGCCCGGAGGGCGGTGCGGCAGGAAGTCTAACCGAACGCGCGCGGCGGACTGACGGCCCCCGGCATACCCCTCGCGTTAGTCTCTCCCCGTGCTGCTGAGCGACCGCGACATCAAGGCCGAGATCGACAACGGACGGGTCGTCCTCGACCCGTGGGACCCGGAGATGGTCCAGCCGTCGAGCGTCGACGTGCGCCTCGACCGCTACTTCCGGCTGTTCGACAACCACAAGTACCCGTTCATCGACCCGGCCGAGGACCAGCCCGACCTGACCCGCCTGGTCGAGGTCGACCAGGGCGAGCCGTTCATCCTGCACCCGGGCGAGTTCGTGCTCGGCTCGATCTTCGAGACGGTGACGCTGCCCGACGACGTCGCCGCCCGGGTCGAGGGCAAGTCGAGCCTGGGCCGGCTCGGGCTGCTCACCCACGCGACGGCAGGCTTTGTCGACCCCGGCTTCACCGGTCACGTCACCCTCGAGCTGAGCAACGTCGCCACCCTGCCGATCAAGCTGTGGCCGGGCATGAAGATCGGCCAGCTCTGCTTCTTCCGCCTCAGCTCGCCGGTCGAGAACCCTTACGGCTCCGCGAAGTACGGCTCGCACTACCAGGGGCAGCGCGGCCCGACGGCCAGCAGGTCGTTCAAGAACTTCCACACCACCGAGGTCTGACCGGCGGATCGGTGGGCCATCCGGGCGCGAGACGGCTACGAATGAAGGGCACCCACCCCGAAGGAGGCCTCGTGCCCGCACCCCGACTGCTCTGGCCCGCCGAGGTCGAGCATCCGCGTGCGGTCGCGCTGATCCTGCACGGGGGCAAGGCGCGCAGCCGCCGACCGGTCCGGCCGTGGCAGGGCGCGGTGCTGCGTATGGCGCCGTTCGCCAAGGCGATCGCCGACGCCGGCGACGGCCAGATCGCCGTCGCGTCGATCCGGTATGCCGTGCGCGGCTGGAACGGCGCGGAACAGAGCCCCGTCGCGGACACTCTCCTGGCGTTGGAGCAGATCGAGGCGAAGTACCCCGGTGTCCCCGTCGGCCTGCTCGGCCACTCGATGGGCGGGCGGGTCGCCTTGCGCCTTGCCGACGACGAGCGGGTGCGGGCGATCGTCGCCCTCGCCCCCTGGGTCGAGTCCGGCGACCGCCCCCGGTCCCACGACGGACTGCACGTGCTCTTCATGCACGGCAACCTCGACCGGATGACCTCCCCCCGGGCGTCGCGCTCGATGGCGACGGCGATGGCCGGGCTCGGTGCGGACGTCAGCTATGAGTCCGTCACGGGCGAGAGCCACGCCATGCTCCGCCAAGCGTCCCGGTGGCACCGCGAGTCGGCGGCCTTCCTCGCCTGCCACCTCGTGGACCAACCCTGCCGCACTCCCGCCTCCTGACCACCCGGCGCCCGGGGCGCGCGCCCGGGGCGCGCCGCCGGCCACGCGCCCGGCCACGGGCCCGAGCTCGGAATGATGCGCGGTCCCGCGTGATGTGCCGCCAACGGCACCGTCCCTGTGGGTAGGGGCAGCCGTCCCTGACCGGCCAGACCGAGGAGACGCTTCATCGTGCCGCAGAACTGCGTCGCCTGCCTCGAACGGTCATGACGTCGCAGCGAACCTCCGATGGCCAGTCGTCGGGGGAGCGGGTGTGGCCGGTCTGGCGGTCCTCGGTCGTCCTGGGTGTGCTCGCCACGGTCGCGATGGTCCTGCACATCTGCTGGCCCAGACCCGTGGGGCAGGCACCTCACCCGGATGGAGACCGGTACCTCTGCCAGCTGAACGCACACTCGATGGTGCCCAGGGACGCAGCGGCCCCCAGATATTGGGACTACGCGCTGTTCCAGTGGATCCCGGGGGCGGAAATGGACCGGGGCTGCATCCAGTACCCGTCCTCCCAGGTGTGGATCCTGCGGGTCTTCGTCAAGCTGACCGAGTGGACCACGGGGAGCTCCGGCGCCCTGGATCTGCGTTGGGGGGTGGTCAGCTTCGCCGTGTTCGTCGGCCTGGCCGTGGGCCTGTTCGCAGCCATGGTCCGGCGAGACATCTGGCGCAGGATCGGGCTTTCCGCGCTGCTGCTCCTGGTCGTCGGGGACTCCACCTTCGCCTCGTACTCCGCCGGTCCGATGGGGGAGTTCCCCGGAATCCTGGGCGTCGTCATGGTCTGCCTGGCATCCGTGCTGCTGGGTCGACGAGGGCTGCAGCAGTGGGTCGGCCTGGGAGCCTTCGCGATGGGCTCAGGTCTGGTGCTGACGTCGAAGGTGCAAGCGGTCACGCTGGTCGTGCCGCTGGCCCTGTTCCTGGGAGCCACCTCGATGAGACCGTGGCCCGACCGCTCGGTGCTGCGCACGGTGCAGGCGAGCCCATCGGGTGGTTGGCGCGTGAAGGTGGCTCCGGTGCTCCTTGCGCTGGGCCTGCTCGCGCCCACGGCGTGGATGCTGGACAGCAACCCAGAGCAGTTCAGGTCGGTCAACGCGTGGGAGCTCATCTCCGTCGGAATCCTCGGCCCCAGCCACGATCCGGCCGGAGATCTCGCCGAGATGGGGTTGCCGGGTGCGTTGGTCAGGTATGCGGGCAAGACGGCCTGTGACGACAACTGTGCGACCCTGAACGATCCCGTGTGGAGGGAGTCACGAGGCAGGTTCACGTACCGCGTTGCGGGGGAGTTCTTGCTCAGACACCCCGGTGTGGCCCTGGACATCGCGCAGGTGGCAGCGCAGGACTTCGCCACGGCACGGCCGGGCTATCTCGGCTCCTTTCCGCCGGGACCGGGTCATGCGCCGCAGGAAAACGACCTGTCGCTCCTTGCATCCGGGCTGCAGCTGTTCCGGCCCCACGCCCTCCCGGTGCTCCTGGTCTCATGGGGCGTGCTGACAGCGTGTGCCGTGCGGCTCGGGCGCAGCGGGCAGCCAGGCTCGTGGCGCCGCGCGTTCGCTGGATCGGCCGGGTTGATGCTGTCCTTCTCGGTCGTCCAGTTCCTCACCGCCACCTACGGGGAGGCGATCGAGAACACCAAGCACCTGGTGCTGGCGATCCTGGCCTTCGCGCTGACCCTGGTGATGGCCCTCGCAGCCCGGCTGAGCGCCCCGACCCGGACCTGACCGGCCGGTCGGGCGCGCAGGCGCCGCACTCAGTCATCGCGAGGGTTCGCTAGCAGACCTCGGGTTCGGCATCGAGGAACTCGGTGACCAGAGCGGCGGTCTCCTCGGCGGAGCTGATGATGAACAGGTGGCCGTCGTGCAGGACCTGGAGGCTGACCCGCGGTCCGTGCGCCGAGGACGTAGCTGTCGAAACTGAGCGAACCCATGTTCGCTCGGCTGCTGCAGGTTTACCTGGCCACCAGCGACGCGCTGGACGGGTATGCCGGGCGGTTCAGCGGCACCGTCCGCGAGGCCGTCACTCCCGGGAGACGCGGCAGGGGCTCGACCCAGGGCGGGCCCGCGTCGTCGTCCACGCCCTGCTGATGACCATCAACGACCTGGCCCGGACACCAGGTGTGGGTTCGAGACCGGACGCCGAGATGGTTCTCGGCGCGGTCGGGCGCCGGATCCTCGGCCTCTGAGGCCGGGTCAGGACGATGCTGCCCCTGCGTCGGCCGCGGGGTCGAGACGCGTGAAGGCGACCGAAGCCACCGCGCCGGCCGTCAGGCCCGCCGTGACGAACATCCACAGGTTCGACCACGAGGTCAGGCCCATGATCGAGAGTGCCAGAGCCACCGCCGGGTTGAAGGCGCCGCCGCTGATCGGCCCGACTGCGGTCGCCCCCGCGAGTACGACGCCACCGATGGCGATTCCGTAGAACCCGTTCTTCGGATGGGAGTCGCTGGTCGCGACGTTGAGAACCGTGTAGGCCAGAGCAAACGTGAACAGGAACTCAGCCAGCCAGGCGGCAGCCAGCGCATGGCCCGACAGTGTCGGCGGTGCGCTGGTGGCGGTGGGGATGAGGAAACAGACGACTGTCGACCCGAGCGCTGCCCCGAGAAGCTGCGAGGCCCAGTAGGGGAGGAGCTGCGAACCAGCCAGCCGTCCACGAAGGTGCACGGCAAGGGTCACGGCGGGGTTGAGGTGGGCTCCGGACACGTGACCGTTGGCGTAGATCATCGCCGCCAGAACCGTGCCGATCGCAAGGGGAGCGGCAATGGGGTTCAGACGGACGGCACCGCCGATGGTGAGGGTGAGGAACATGGTGCCCACCAGCTCCGCTGCGTACTTGCGCACTCGATGTGTCTCCTCACGCCCGTTGCTGTCGCTCTGTTTGGCCGTCCGGGCCCGGGGTGAGGGGCCCGAGCCCGGACGGTGTTTCCCCCGGAGGGTCCCCTTCGGTATAGACGCGGTCCGAGCGGTGGTGTTACACCCTCCGCCCAGTCATGCCACGATGCGGCCGCGCACCGCGGACTGAATCGGCGCTCAGCGCCGCTGTGCGGTGCGGCGCGCGACGGCCAGCACGATGAGTGCCGCGCCGAGCACGGCACCAGCGATGATCGCCAGCCACACGCCGTCCAGTCCCTGAGAGGCGATCCCGCCCATCGTCACTGCGCCGCCGGCATTGATCGCTGATACGCGGTACATAGAAAACTCTCCGTCTCGGTTCGGTATGGCCCTGTAGGACCCTCGGACAAGAAGACGGGGGACAGCGGGACCTATTACAGAACGGCCCCGACGCTGCGCTGCCTTCGCTGCCGTGGATCGCGGTCGTGGCGGCTACGCGTGGCGCGACGCGTCCCCGTGCGACGGCGCGGTCATCGGCGCCGAATTCCCTTGCTACGGCTGGTCCGCCGCAGGGTAGCCGCGAACCCCGGACTGCAGCGCTTCCGCACCCGCGCACGTCCTCGCCCGACCCGGCTTCTGGGGGTACGAGACCTGTTTCGCGGATGCCGGGCCGGAAGGTTCGAAGGCGGTTCCCAGGACGACATCGACACCGGTGCCCACGCGGTGGTCGGCGACCAGGCGGCTGCCGGCGATCTGAGCAGCAGCCAGCCGCGCGCCCGGCAAACCGTCAGGGCCGTACCTGATGTCAGCCGCGTGATCGGTCCACAGGCTCTCGGGAGCGTTGGCGACCCCGCAGGTGCGGAACCCTGCGTGGGCTAGCTGGCTTGCCCCTGCGGCAGCCAGGCCGGTGCGTCCGGACCCGTTCAGAACTCGGAGGTCGAAGGAGTCCCGCGCGACGGACACGGTCAGGACGACCTGACCTCGACTGGCCGGCGGTGGACGATGCCACAGTCCTAGGACGTAGGCGCTGGACAGGCTTGCTCCGCCAAGGGTAAGACCGGGAAGACACACGAACACCGCGACGCGGCGGAGCTGACGCCGCCGCCATACGTCGGGTGCCAGGGGCAGCGCATTCTTGCTCACAGCCACAGAGACGAGAGTTCCGTGGGGTTCTAACTCGGACCTGCGGCACTACGAGCACACGGCACCACGACGTGCAGCCTGGAGTCGGGCATACTCTGCCCGTCCAAGGGTCACTGACCCTCTCCCGCAGGGAACACTGTGGAGGCAACGACTTCGATGACGACACCGGCGACTCTGGACCAGTGGCTCCATGAATTCTCCGAGCGCGCGGTCGTGCCACCCATGTCCGACGAGTTCGTCCGCAGGGTCGACGCGCGGATCGCGAGCCAGGTACCCGAGGTCGGCGCCGACCACATGCTCATGGATGAGCTGCATGACAGTACCCGCGCCCAATGGCGGTCGTTCGCGACCAGCCTGGTCGGTGACCACACATTCACGCTGCCGCCCGCGGCATCCGCTCTCGCTCGCTCCTTGGCCCGTCGTGGCATGGACCTCAGCCTGCTCCTGAAGGTCTACCGCTCGGCGCAGCAGAGCGTGTTCCAGTTCTTCACCGAGGTCACTGACGCGTTCGACGAGAGCGCCCCGCCGCGCGACGAGGTGCTCAAGTTCATGTGGAGCCGCGCCGAGCAGTGGTTGAACGACTCGGTCGAGGCGCTGATCGAGACCTTCTACGCCGAGCGCCACCAGCTCATCGAAGGGGCGCTGCTGCGCCGCACCCAGCTTGTCGACGACCTGCTGCGTGGCTCCACCGCAAACCTCGACGCGGCCTCGGCGGAGCTCTCGCATGCGCTGACCCACTGGCAGACCGGTCTCGTCGTGTGGGCGGCAGGCACTGACCTGGCCGACGGCGCCGACTCTGCCGAGCGGCTCCTCGACTTCGCGAACCTGGCGGCCCGTGCGCTGCGCGCGCCGCGACCGCTGACCCTGATGACGGGGAGCCGCGAGCTGTGGTTCTGGGTGGCCTCCCCTTCGCAGCCAGAGCTGCAGTCCCTGGCGGAGCTGGTGGATGCGCTGGGTGAGGCCCGCCTACGTCTCGCGCATGGTGTCCCCGCGCGCGGACTGGCGGGATTTCGCAGCAGCCACGTGGAGGCGCGTGCGGCCCAGCGGGTCAGTATCGAGGCGGTTCGTCCGCCCGCGATCCTCGACTACCGCGACGTCGAGCTGGTCTGCCTCGCGGCGGGCAGCGCCGACCTGGTCAACCGGATGGTGGTCCGCGAGCTCGGCGCCCTGTGTGCCGCCGACAAGAACCTCGTGCAGGTCCGAGAGACCCTCCTGGCGCACTACCGCGGTGGCTTCAACGTCGAGCGGACCGCCGAGCAGCTCTTCGTCCACAAGAACACCGTCCGCTACCGCCTGGCCCGCGCCGAGGATCTGCTCGGCCACCCCATCGAGGTGCAGGCGGCGAAGGTCGAGCTGGCCCTGCGACACGTGGAGCTGTTCGGGCCGCCGCCCATGCACTGAGCCGACCCCCCGCTCCGGCGGGCTTGTTCCCCAGTCCCATGGCCCGACGGACTTTTGGAGTCCAGACCGAGCGCGGCTGCGCGCCGCGCTGAGATTTTGGGGACTGCGAGGTCGCCCCCGGGGTTCGCCGAACTCCTGGGCCGCGAGATCGCGGCGTCCGCATCGTCGCGGGGGTCTGTTATGTGGGGCGCTCGTCTACGTCCTCGTCTGTGTAGACCCGTAGACGTTTTTTTGGAGGATGGGGTATGTCGGGCGAGGACGTGTTCGCCGTGCAGTCGCGAGCTGGCGCGTGGCCGGCCTTGAACCGGCCAGGTCAGGTGCCAGGCGCCGGGTCGAAGTGGTGCAACCGACGTGAGCGCTGACCTGCTCCCGGACGACCCCCAGGCCACTCGCAGCGACGCCGAGCTGCTGGACGCGGTTCGTGATGGCGACCAGGGAGCCTTCGGCGTTCTGTGGCACCGTCATCGGGATGCGGCGATGGCCACTGCGCGAACTCTGTCGAGGCGTCCGCACGACGCTGAAGAGCTGGTCAGTGAAGCCTCCGTGCGGGTCCTGTCGGCCCTGCAGCGTGGGTCGGGCCCGCGGGTGGCCTTTCGGCCGTACCTCCTCACCACCATTCGGCGGGTCGCCATCGACGTCTCCCGTGGTGGCCACGCCAGGCGAGTCCACCTGGTCAACGACGACGTTGCCTTGGAGGAGGCGGCACAGGTCAGCAGTCGCGACGCCGGCAGTGGTGGCGCGGCAGAGGCCGTTCTTGCCGCAGACGAGCATGCATTCGCGCGGGCTGCCTGGGCCGGGCTGGACGAGGAGTCGCAGCTGCTCCTATGGCACAACCTGATCGACGAACAGGGACCCAGTGCGTTGGCGACGCACCTGGGGATCAGTGCCGGTGCCGCGGCGGTGCGGTTGATGCGCGCGAAGGAGCGGTTGCGGCAGTCTTACCTGCAGCTCCACGTCGCCAGTGCCCAGTCGGCGCAGTGTCACTGGGTCCGGCAGCGTCTACCGGGCCTGGTCAGGGCTTCGTTGTCGGAGTCGGCGACCGCCAGGGTGCGAGAGCACCTGTCAACCTGCCAGGACTGCGAGCGGGCCTACTCCGATCTGGTCGCGGACGCTCCACAGTTGCGTAAGTCGTTGAGCGCGGCCTTCCTCGGGGTGCCGCTGGTCTACCCCTCCGTGGCGTCGTGGTCGCCGCTCGCCACGACGGCCGCCGGCTCGACCGCACCGATGCAGAGTCCCAGTCTCAGCGCCAGCGCCAGCCCCGGTCCTGGCCTGTCCCGGACTGTGCTGGAGGCTTCGACCAGGTGGGTCGTCGGCTCCGCCGCCGCCGCATCGGTGGCCGTCACGGTTGGGCTGCTCGTCGCCGGCCACGAAGCCAACCCGAAACCGCGCTCGGCCGCAAGACCCGCGCAGCTCGTCACGGGCCCCGTGAACAACGCCGGGTCGCCGTCGTCCACGAGGACCTCCAGCGCGCCGGCCCTCGGCCGGGTCACGCCCAGCACGGTCCGTCCGACCACGGTTGCTTCCCTGGTGTCGCCGTCCCCGCAGGTGAGCCGGAGGCCGTCGGCCGGGCTCCCTACGGTGTCCGCGACGGTGTCGCCGACCGAGTCGCCGACGGTGTCGCCGACGGTGTCCGCGACGCTGTCGCCCACCGAGTCGCCCACGCTGTCGCCCACGCTGTCGCCCACGCTGTCGCCCACGCTGTCGCCCACGCTGTCGCCCACGCTGTCGCCCACGCTGTCGCCCACGCTGTCGCCCACGCTGTCGCCCACGCTGTCGCCCACGCTGTCGCCCACGCTGTCGCCCACGAGGCGGCCGACGGCGTGGCCGACGGTGTCGCCCACCGGGACTCCGGGCCATCGTCCGCCGACCAGCAGCGTCACGATCCCCGTGCCCACCACCCCTCAGTGATCCGGTCGGCCGGGTGAGTGGTCGTCTCGGAGCTCGAGGTCCGGCGCAGCTGTCGAGGCCGTCGCATCCAGATGCCTGAGCAGGCTGCGCACCGCGCGGCGCTGTTCCTCGGACTGCCCGCCCCAGATGCCATGCCGCTCGTCGGCCGCCACGGCGTACTGGAGGCAGTGGCCGATCACCGGGCAGTTGGCGCAGAGCCTGGCGGCGTAGGCGCGCCTCTGGATGGGCGAGACATTCTTCGGGTGCTCTGGCCACCAGTGTTCGGGGTGCGGGGACGACCGGCAGAGTCCGTGGTCCCCGATCAGCTGACGCCGCTGACGTAGCTCCAGTCCCGAAAGCGACGCTGTCAGGGTCACCGCCTGTTCACTGCCGGGGTCAGCCGAGTGGTTCGAGGTGGTCGGTGCGGCGAGGTTGGTCATGGGCGCTGGTCTCTCTCGCTGTGCGTGCGGGAATCGCTCGGCCGGGCACACCAGGCACCGAGCCGTTCGCTGGGATGACGATCGAGGACTGGCGGTATTACCGCGTTCCGACCGTGGATCCCGAGCGATGGGGGTCGCTGTGTCTGCCCATGTAATGCGCCTCTGGCAGATCCGTCTCTACCAAGACGAGGGGCTGTCCATCGGGCCGTCACGCACGTCCATTCCGGGTGGGACGACAGCACCACCCAGCGAGCCTCCGCCTTGCTGCAACCCATGACAACCATTCGAGAAAGTGACGCAATGACCCCGGACGTCTCCGTTGACCTGGCGCCCCCACGTCAGAAACCGAACCAGCTCGCGTCGCGGGCCATGGCAGTCGCTTTGCTGCTGGTCGGCGCGGCCCTGATGGTGGAGAACGCGGTAGTGCGTGGCTACGAGGCGGGTCTGCTCACCCTCGTGCTGAAGGCACTGGGCCAGCCGGCTGTACGCGCCGGATCAACGGTGTTCTTCTCGGACACCAGCGGCGCCGTCGGCCTCCAGCTGACGTTCGGCTGCTCCGTCGGACCGCTCATCGCCTTGTTTGCCCTCTGCGCCGCCGTGATCTGCTGGTACCGGGCGGCACCCGTGGTGACTGCCGTGCTGGCGATACTCGCGCTGTCGGCGGCCTTCGTCGTGTGCAACCAGATCCGACTGCTGGCGATCATCTTCGCGATCAAGAGGTGGGGGATCGACCCGGGGTACGAGGTCTCCCACGTCTTCGTCGGGTCCTTGATCACCACGGTCGGCTTCGTCACCGGGGTCTACGTCTTCGCCCGCATTCTCTCGCGGGCGCGCGCCCAGGCGCCGGCATGATCGGACTGGATGTCGTCAACGGCCTCGCCGTTGTCCTCTGCGTCGTCTTCATCTCGTACGTGTTCGCCATCCTGCTGCCCTTCATGCGGCGGACCGTGGCGAGCACGGGTGACCCGGACAGGTACGAGTGGCATTTCATCATTCCCTGCCTCGACGAGGAGGCGGTCATCGAGAGCTCGGTCGCACAGCTGCGCCGGGATCATCCGGCCGCGCATCTGTGGTGCATCGACGACGACTCCGCTGACTCCACCGGGACGATCCTTGCGCGCCTGCAGGCCGGGGACCCGCAGATCCACCTGGTGAGCCGTCGCGCACCCGACGCCAGGCAGGGCAAGGGAGAGGCGCTCAACGCGGCGTGGCGCCGCCTGACGGCCTTCCGGCTGGAGGCCGCGAGTCCTCGGCCGGAGACCGACGTGATCGTGGGTGTCCTGGACGCCGACGGCCGACTGGACCCGGACGCGTTGCGCGTCATCAGTGGCGAGTCCGGCTTCGCGGATCCACAGGTCGGTGCCGTGCAGCTCCAGGTGCGCATGATCAACCGAGGGATCGACCGCCCTGACGGCGACCATCCGGCGGCCTCAGGACGGTTGGGCCGCACGCTCGTCCTGTTGCAGGACCTCGAGTTCCGCACCGTCATCGCTGCGATGCAGCACTTCAGACACCGGATGTCGAGCGCTGGAATGGGCGGTAACGGTCAGTTCAGCCGGCTCAGCGCCCTCAACGCCGTGGCCGAAGGACATGACTCGCCGTGGCACGGATCCCTTTTGGAGGACTTCGAGTTCGGTCTGCACGTGCTCCTGGTCGGCCTGCGAAACAGCTACTGCCATGACGCCTGGGTGGCGCAGGAGGCGCTGCCTTCGGCCCGCAAGCTGATCAGACAGCGGGCCCGGTGGGCCCAGGGCGGTATGCAGTGTGCCAAGTACTTCCGGCGGGTGCTCACGAGTCCGTGGCTGTCCACCGCCGCCGCCATCGAGATCGCCTACTTCCTGCTCATTCCCTGGACCCAGATCCTGGGCAGTCTCGTCTACGCGGCGGCCTCCGTCGTCATGATCTACTTCGCACTCACCACGGTCGGCGGCCCGATCGCCTGGCTGACCCACGGAGCCTGGGGGATCATCCCGCTCGCGGTCCTGTTCGGGTTCCTTCCCCTGGCGATCTGGGCGCTTGCCTACAAGCTGCGCTGCGAGCCGGACACCTCGTGGCGTCGGACCCTCGCTCTGGCGGTCGGCTACTGGCTCTACACCTACCTCATGCTCCTCTCGGTCTGGAGCGGTCTGTTCAGACTCGTCCGGGGCAGAACGGGTGGGCGAAGACCCAGCGGGTGGCCGCCCAGTCCGATCCGGCCCGAGCGGCGTCACCGGGTGAAGCACCGACACCGGTCCACAGTTCCGCGAGTCCGCCCCGCGACCGCCCGTCCGTGGCTCCTGGGCCACCGCGGCACCGGGGGCCCTCACGCAGCTCTGCAGCCGCCGTCCGACTGCGCAGGCTGCTCCGACCGCGACCGGGCGAGCCACGCCCCCTGACGAGCACCCCGCCGACCAGTGCCCTGCGCTGAGCAACCGCCGTGGCGGCCCCGCCGTCCACCCCGACCCGCCGTCCACCCCGACCCGCCGTCCACCCCGACCCGCCGTCCACCTCGACCCGCCATCCTCACCGAGCCGAAAGCACCACCGCACCCATGCACCATGATCTGTCGCCCTCACCGAAACCCACCGCAGACAACGCGCCCCTCGTCCATGTCATCGTGGGCACCCGACCCGAAGCAGTGAAGGTCGCCCCGATGATGACGGCGATGCGACGGGCCGGTCTGAACCCGTTGCTGATCGACACCGGCCAACAACCGGGCAGAGTGGCCGAGGCGATCGCGCCCTTCGGCCTGACGCCAGACATCGGCCTCGACATCGAGCGCCGTGCGGGCTCGCTGCGCGAGCTGATCAACCTCGTCAGCGACGCTGTCGACCGCCTGCTCGACACGCAGCTGCCTGCAGCCGTGCTCGTGCAGGGCGACACCACCACAGCCATGGCGGTGGCTCTCACCGCACATCTGCGCCAGGTGCCGGTGGTGCATCTCGAAGCCGGACTGCGCACCGGTGACCCTCGAAATCCCTTTCCCGAGGAGACCAACCGCCGCCTGATCGCAGACCTCGCCGACCTCCACCTTGCCCCGACACCTCGCGCTGCGCGGGCGCTCGCGCTGGAGGGTCGCGACGGACACAGGGTGGTCGTCACAGGAAACACCGTGGTCGACGCGCTGGCCACGCTCCTGCCTGCCGCTCGCGCCCGGACCGCAAGCGCGCAGGACGGGCGCCTGATGCGCCACCTGGTGGTGACCGTCCATCGACGCGAGGCCTGGGGCGAGGGGGTGCGGACCGTGGCGGGCAGCGTTCGTGAGCTCCTGGCGCGATACCCCGACCTCCGGGCGTCAGTGGTCACGCACCCCAACCCCGTGGTCGCTGCCGACGTGGAGTCGGTCCTTGCGGGCACCGATCGCTGTGACCTGCTGCCTCCTCAGCCCTACGACGACATGTTGACCCTGCTGTGCAGTGCCGACGTCGTGCTCACGGACTCGGGAGGCCTCCAGGAGGAGGCGCCGTCGATCGGGGTTCCCGCAGTCGTGACGCGATGGACGACGGAGCGTCCCGAGGGAGTCGAGGCGGGCTGGGCCGACCTCGTCGGCCTCGATCGAGCCGCAATTCTCGAGGCCGTGTCTCGCAGACTCGATGATCCGACCCGCCCCGATACCGGCAATCCCTATGGCGACGGTGCGGCTGCCGACCGGTCGGCAGCCGCGGTCAGGTGGCTGCTCGGTGGAGGCGCCCGGCCCGAGGACTGGGCTGGCCCCGCGATGACTTCTCACGCCGATGATCTCGCGTCGACGCGCTAACGCCCTCCGCGTGATCCTGGCCGCAGTGCTCATCGCAGCGGCCGGCATCAGCGCGGTGCTCCTGATCCGGGGCCAGACCCCCCCGACGTTATGGGTGGCTCCCCTGCCGGGCCAGGATCCGTCCGAGGCTGCTCCCAAGGTGGTCCTGGGCGCAGACGACGTCCCGGCCCAGGCCGCTCTGCCCATGCTCGATCCGCTGACGATCCACATACCCGTTCTCGAGGTCAGCGGTCACATCGGTCTGGCCACCGTTGACGGCGACGGCGTACTGGACCCCCCGCACGTCTCCACCACCGTGGGGCTCTGGCCAGGATCGGCCTCGTTGGCCTCCGACACGGGTGAGGTCACCATCGCCGGCCACGTCAACTGGGCTGGAATGAGCCCGTTCACCTTCGGCAAACTGGCCTACCTCAAGCGTGGAAACACGATCTACACCAGCGATGCGTCCGGAAGGGTCACCCGCTGGAGGGTCGCCAGCGTGAGCGCCCGGGGCAAGTCCGAACCCGTCGACCACGGTGCCTTCCGGGGTGCTGTCGGGCCCCGAAGGCTCGCGCTCATCACGTGTGGCGGATCGTTCGACGCCGAGCGGAGGTCATATGTCGACAACGTCTACGTGTATGCCGACCCCGTGACGACTCCGCGGCAGGCAGCGAGGAAGGGTGTCACCGCACCGAAGAGTGCGACCGGAGCCCGCGGATGATGCGAAGTGACGGCCTGCGGGTGTGATATTCCGACCTCGACTTCGTCTCCGTCAGTGACGGGCCGACGGCGTGCACCCCTACCGCCGGGGCCAGTCCAGGCGAAACGTCTGCGGCTCTAAGTGGTCATCTGATTTGGAGAAATCATGGAATATGACGAACTCATGAGTGCCTTGAGTGACGACAGGATCAGCGACTTCCTGGTCGCGATGGAGCTCTCGGAGCTGGATCTGCCACACATCGTGCTGACTCGCGGTGACGACTTCGGAGTCGTCACGTACTCGGGCCCCTACCTGCATGCTGTGGACGCCTTGACCGCGGCCGAAGCCCAGCATCGGATCCAGGTCAACAGCGGTGGCGGTGATCTCACGTTTCATGTGGCGGCTCTCTATCCCGACGATGACCTCACCGACACGGACTGACTTCGAGCGCAGACCGAGCCAGCAGCAGCCTTGTGCCCTGCTGGACGATCGCGCCAGTCTCCCCCTGCCACCTCCCAGTCCGGCACAGCACGGAGCAACCACCCACCCATGCACGTTTCAGACCCGTTCTTCTTCAGGGTGCACCGCCTCAGCCCGACTCGACCTGCCAGCACCAGCAGCCAGGCCATGCCTGCATGCAGCTACACCGCCACTGGCTGGCCACCCCGCGACATGATCGTCGAGACCCAACCACGTCAGGGGACCACGTCCATGGACCAGGCCGTGACGCGCACCCTCGCAGCTGTGGACGCGCTGCTCTCCTGCGCTGAGGGAACGCCGCCCGGCCCGGATCGTCTTCAGCTGGCCAACCTCCTGCTGCGTGTCCAGGGCGATCTGGTTACCCACGGCGCCAAGACCTTCCAGGTGCCCGGCGAGATTCCCGCCCCCCTGTCGAGTGCGGTGGGATCGGCCCTGTTGGCGCTGGAGGACCTGGCCCCACTGCCCGGTCGCAACGACCTGCAGGAGCGGGTGGCCGAGCTGCGATCGGCGGTCCAGGGCGCCCGGCTGCACTAGCAGCGACACCACGGCACTCTGCGACCCGAGCCCATGACACCTGTCTACCCAGCCACCTCCGCAGCCCTGGTGGCGCTTCTCCTGGCCGTCGTCTCGCTCATCCTGGGCTCCAGCACGGCGGTGCTGCTGCTGTTGCGTCGCCCGGGAGGCACGGCCGCGTCCATGGTGCTGGTGCTGTCGATGGTCTGCGCGGGGGTCTTCGCGTCGTGGGCGGACCAACCGTGGTGAACGGGTGTGACGCGACGGCCGACCAGCCCGGCGGCCGCCGGTGGAGTAATGGTCGAGGACGTCGTCCGTCCTTCTCGGTGTGACAGCCCCGCGAGGATCGGACCTCGTGGCCGGACGTCGTCACCCCCGCCAGGAAAGGCCAGGACTGCTATGAGTGCCACCATCGTGACCCGCCTCCGTCAGAGCCAGCGACTGGCAGCCGCGCTCGACGCAGTCGTCGAGGCCGAGGCTCGAGCGGAGGCTGCCGAGGTGCGACTGGAGCGGGTGCGGGCCATTCTCGTCGCCGCCCTCGTGGAGCACCGCAGCACCATCACGCACGCGGAACCGGCCTTCGGCCGGATGCTGCCGTGCAGCGCCAACGCGCGGGTCGCCGCCGCCTTGAGTGCCGCCACGGCCGACGACCGCCAAGGCCGGTGAGAGGAGTCCGGGTTCGGGTCGCGCTGCGGCTGACCACCGTGGCGGTGCTGGTCGTCGGGGTGGTCGGGTTCGCGGTGGTCGGGGCCGCGGGTGCGGCACCGGCGCCGAAAGACAGCGGAAAGTACGGTGGTGGCCGGCAGTCGACCTTCGACGAGCAGGGTCTGCCCGCGGACGAGCTGGAACGACAGCTCGCGGCGGGACGACGGCTCCAGACCAGCATCGCTGCCACGAACCGTCAGCTCGCAATGGCGACCGCTCGACTGAAGGTCGTCTCCGATCATGCCAACGAGGTGCTGCAGGCCTACGCCACCGCGGTCGAGCAGGCACAGCTGGCCCATGCGGAGAAACAGCACCAGCTGGCCATCGAGCGAGCGCTGAGCGCCCAGCTCGCCCGTGACCGCCGGACCCTTGCGGACGTGGCCTACCGGATCTACGCCGACGGCGAGGGTGCCTTGGGCGACCTGGGGAGAATGATCGACCTGTTGGGTGCCTCGCCGCAGGAGGCGTCCGGCACCGCCGCTCAGCTGGCATACCTCGGCGACCGCCGGGGCGACGCGGTGCGGCAGCTGCAGGCCACGGTGCAGGCGCAAGCGGCTGCGGCGCGAGCGGCTGATGCCGCCAGCGACAAGGCCGAGACTTCGGCTCAGCGGGCCGCGGCAGCCAAGCGGGAGGTGGAGGCGGCGGTCGCCGACCAACGACGCGAGCTCGACGTCCTCCGCGACCGCTATGCCACGCAGGTGGCCGAGTCCGGCCCCATCGCCGGCTTGCTCCTCGGGAGCAGCGACCGCAAGGCCGCTGCCCTGTCGCGTGAGCTGATGGCGGCCGGGGCCGATGCGGGTGCGCTCGGCAGTGGCGCGCGGGTGCCCTGCAGCGCGAATGTCGGCGCCTACCCCAACGGGCAGTTCCCCGAGAGCGCACTCTGCCCCTCTACGGCGCGAAGAACCAACGCCTGCGCCCTGCTGCAGCCGCGGCGTTCAACGCGATGAGCCGCGCCTACCTGCGCGACACCGGCTCGCCGCTGTGCGTCACGGACTCGTACCGGTCCTACGACGAGCAGGTCAGGATCAAGGCAACCCGTGGGCGATGGGCGGCAACGCCGGGCACCAGCAACCACGGCCGCGGTCTCGCGGTCGACCTGTGCGGCGGGGTCGCGAGCTTCGGCTCGCCAGCCCACCTGTGGCTGCGCCAGAACGCCCCCCTCTACGGCTGGTTCCACCCCGCCTGGGCGGAGCCGTCCGGGGCGCTGCCGGAACCATGGCACTGGGAGTATGCCGCCTGAGGACACGATCGCCTGCTCGCACCTCGGCGACGGCTCAGGCCCGCTGGTGACGGTGGCGGGTGTGGATCACGTCGGCGATGCGGCTCAGCCAGCCGCTGATCCGGTGCGTCGGGTCGGGCGCCGGGCCAGCCGTGGGCACTGCGCCGTCGACCGGCCGAGCCGCGTCGGCGCGACCGCCTGCGACACAGTCGCCGACCCCGCCGGGCGGTAGGCGGGGAGTCTCGAAAGGAGGGTAGATGGCGGCCACGTGGAAGGTGACCTCCCCGACTCCGCCGGCCGCACGCTCCACCCGGTTCTGGATCTCGGCGGCCATCAACGCCTCGAGCGCCGAAGGATACGGTCCGGAGAAGGAGTCGACATCGGCGCCGGGCGCTCGGCAGATCACCACGTGCGGCAGGTCGATCTCGGAGGCCTCGAGGTCGTAGAGCAGCCTCGTGAAGTTCCAGGGGTCCCGTGCCTGCGGTTCGCCGAGAGCGTCGTGATCGGGCATCGGCGCACCTCCGGGAGCAGGTCTGGCGAGGGCAGTTCGACGTGCTGGCGATCGCGGCACGTGCGCGTCCACCGACAAGCAAGATCGCAGCGCGGCGCACGGCAGCGCTCGTGCACGCCGACAAATCTGCGGTTGCCGATCGTGCTGCGGGACAACCCGAGATTCCCGTCCGCACCTCGAGCGCCGCCACCCCCGGAGCAATCTGGGCCGCGCCGTGTAATGCGGCCCGCCCAGGCCCGTCTCTAGGAAGCAAGGGCGGCCGCCGACCGCGCCCCGCGCACCAATCTCCGTTTCCGGTCGGCACCAGGATCCAAACCCGACGATCCACCGTCGCCCGCTGGCGCGGGCGACGTGATCAGGAAAGTGAAGCAATGACACACGTAGCCCCACCCCACCCGACAAGAACTGGGAGATCGTCCATGTCTTCTCGACCCGCGACACGGCGTCGCCTCCCGGCGGCGCCGGTGCGGATCCTCAGCGGCATCGCGCTCGCGGCCGTGACCGCAGTGATGTTGACGTCCGCGCCGGCGGGGGCGGCGACGCCTGGAGCGATCTCGGGCACCGTGTTCGAGGATGTCGCGGGCACGGCGAGTGCGAGCACCGCCAACGGAATCGCCGGCGTGAGCGTCTCGCTGTGGTCCGACAGCGACGGCGATGGTGTGCTGGGCGCCGGTGACACGCTGGTCACCACCACCACGACCGCAGCGAACGGGTCCTACACCTTCACGGGCACAACCACGGGCGCGCAGTACTTCGTGACGTCCGCTGCGCCGACCCGCAATGCGGCCGGCACCACGGGGATGGTGGGGGAGCAGACCTACGCCTCGAGCAACGCGACCGCGCTCGGCGCGCCGGGCGCGGTGCGCGCCTCCTGCGTGCGCGGCACCCCCACCCCGGTGGCCACGACGCTGGCTGCGAGTGGCCCGTGTTACGGAGGTCGGGCGCCGGCGTCCGCTGACGTCCCGACGTCGGCGACCGGCGCGCGCACCGTCACCGCGGTGACCCAGAGCTCGGCTGGCGTGGACAACGTCAACTTCGGGTTCAGCTTCAACGTCGTCACCAACACCAACGACACCGGGCAGGGCTCGGTGCGGCAGATGATGGCGAACTCGGAGGTCTACCCGGGCGGCAACACGATGCGGTTCGTCCCGGCGGTCGCGCCGACGGACAGCAGTGGCGCGGGGTCGTGGTGGACGGTTCACCTGGTCGACTCGACCTCCAACGGCAGCACGCAGGTGACGCTGCCGATCGTGACCCAGGACCTTGTTCTGGACGGCACCGCACACAGCAACGTCGACGGCAGCACCGTCGTCGACACCGCACCCGGCACCGTGGTCGACCCGAACACCTCCGTCGGCACCGGCAGCGACACGGTGGGCTCGATCCCGCGCCCCGAGCTGGTCCTCTCGCTGGAGAACGCCCGGTTGGTGAACACCGCGGTCGGGGGCTGGGTCACGATCAGCTGCCGTAGCGCGTCCGCCGACCTGACCCTCAACGGGATCTCGTTCGTCAAGGGCGCCAACGGCGACCCCAACCTCGGCTCCTACAGCCAGGTCGAGTCCAGCTGCCGGCTCACCGCGACGAACAACGTCTTCGGCGCCACCCCCGACGGCGCGCCATCCACCGACACCGTCAACACCAACCTGCTGGTCAACAGCGGAACCTACAGCCATGGGGCTTACGCGATCGACCACAACTACTTCACCCGCGGCTCGTACGGCCTGGTCGTGCGGCCCGGCTCCCCGACGGTCGCGGGCACCTACCAGGCAGACCACAACTACGCCACCGGCCTGACCCAGGCCGCCTACTCCATCGAAGGTGACCACTGGACGCTGAGTGAGAACTACGCCACCGACTCCAGGTTCGGCATCCTCGTCGGCACCACCGCCGCGCAGGTCGGGGCGAACCTGGTGACCAACAACACCGTGACGGACAGCACCAACGGCGCCAGCGTCAGCAGCGGCAACATCCGGATCAGGAGCAGCGCCAACACGGTGTCCGAGAACGTCTCCACCGGTGCCACCGGGACCACGCCGGCCTCCGGCTTCGGGGTCGGGGTGGACGCCTCGGCGACCGGCAACGAGATCACCAGGAACGAGTTCGGCGGCAACGCCGCCAACGCGATCGACCTCGACCGCGACGGCGTCTCGCTCAACAGCCCGGACACGGCTGGCTCGTGCACCGCCGCGGCCACCAGCGGCGCGAACAACAACATCGCTCGCGCCCTGATCGTCGCCGTCACGATCGACGGGTCCGGGACGCTGGACATCGGCGGTGTGCTGTGCGACGACGCCTCCACCTACCGGGTCGAGGTCTACGGGGTCGGTGGTCCCTCGACCGGCGACATCGGCACCGACGGCCTGCGAGCCGGCGAAGGCACCAGCTACCTGGGCGCTATCTCCGGGGTGACCGGCGGCACCTTCACCGGCACCTTCAGCGGCACCGGCCTGGCTCCGGGTGACCTGGTCAGTGTGATCGTGATCCGCACCGCCACGGGCGGCGTCGGCGCGGTCGGCGACACCTCCGAGTTCAGCCCGACGCTCGTGCCGCTCGAAGTTCCCGCGTTCCCGATCGCCGGTCACCTCGGCCACGGGCCGATGGGCTGGCTGACCGCGGCGATGCTGCTCGCGCTGGTGCTGACGCTTAGCCACGCACGGGCCCGGCGCGCGTCTGCTCCGGTGGGACCGGCGGCCGCGCGGTAGGGCTGGGTCGCTCTGGACAGAGCGCGGCTGACCTCGGACGTGCGGTCCGGGTCAGCCGCGCTCGTCGTGTCCGGCAGGTCCTGACGCGGCGGCGCGGCTCACCCCCTCCCGGCGCGCTGGTGCCCTAGCGCTCCTGCGGTGTCGACACGGCATACCGCTCGACGATGCGCTCGGCGATCATCAGCTCGGGTGACAGGTCGCGGTCCTCGATGCCGGCGGGCAGCGCCGCGCACCGCGCGAACGCCTCACCCAGCTCCCCGACCGGGACGACCCCGCGCATCCGCAGCGCCCGCACGGTGCACACCAGCTCGACCGCGAGCATCCGGCGGTAGGCAGCGGTCGCCTCGCCGAGCCGCACGGCGGCCTGCCCAGCGAACGACGCGTCGTCCTCGATCCCCGCCGACACCCCGGCGGTCTGCACGCTCGACGGGGTCGACGCGACTCCGCGGATCGTCGAAAGTGCCGACGCCGCAACGTATTCCGCGATCAGAACTCCTGACGATCCGTTCGTCGCGTCCGACAGGAAGAGCGGCAGGCCCAGGTCCGAGTCGGTGAGGGTGTGGCTGATCCGCGACTGCACCGCCTGCGCCGACCGCGTCAGCGCCAGCAGCGTCGTGTCCACCGCCAACACCAGGTATGCCGCGTGGAAGCCACCGTGGTGCGTGACCTCGGGGGCGTCCGCGGTGCCCGTGAAGAGCGGGTTCTCCGACGCCGTGTTGGCGGCCGTCTCGACGACCCGCTTGAGGTCGAGCACGGTGTCGAGCACGGGGCCGTGCACCTGGGGCCAGGTGCGCAGCCCGAAGAAGTCCTGGAGGTGGGCTGGCTGGCCCGGCTGGTCGTCGAGCAGCTCGCGCAGGACCCGAATGACCTCTTGCGCTCCCCGGAACGGTGTCGCAGCCGCCGCGGTGTCGCTCACTGCCTCGGGATTGCCCTGCAGGGCAACGAAGCTCAGTGCGCAGACCGTGTCGGCGGCGCGGGCGAGCTCGTGCAGCGAGGCGGCATGCAGCCCGGTCTCGGCGATCGCGAACGCGTTCGACGACATGAGCGGGAGGGCGTCGGCCGAGGTGAGCTGCACGTCGGCGCGCTTCGTCCCGCCGATGCGTTCGCGCTCCCCGATCAGCGCGAGGCCGACCTCGGCGAGGGCGGTGAGGTCGCCGGTGCCGAGCGACCCGTAGCGGTGCACGACGGGGAGGTCCGACTCGGGCGCGCCCACGAGGTCGGCCAGGGCGCTGGCGAGTGCGGGCGTGGCCCCCGAGCCACCGGCGAGGATCTGGTTGGCCCGCACCGCGAGCGCGGCCCGCACGACGGGGGCCGGCATCACCTCGCCCCACCCGGCGGCGTGCGAGCGCAGCAGCCGGAGCCCGTGGTCGACCTTGGAGTCGGTGCTCTCGTCGCGGGCCGCGCCGACGCCGGTGGTGCGGCCGTAGACCGGGCGCATCGTGCTGACCTCGGCGGCGTTGCGGTGCGACGCTGCGGCCCGCCCCAGGGCGTCGTCGGCGATCGTGACCGTCGCGCCGCGGGCAGCCCGCCCCAGCGCGTCGAGGTCGAGGCTGTGCCCGTCGAGGTGGACCTGGTGCGTCACGCCGCCAGTATCGCCCGTCAGTGTCGCTTGTCGGTGTGCTGGGTTAGGTTGATGCGCATGATCGCCTTCGACGGTGTCACGAAGAAGTACCCCGACGGCACCGTGGCTGTCGACGACCTCAGCCTCGAGGCGCCCAGCGGCAAGATCACCGTGCTCGTCGGTCCCTCGGGCTGTGGCAAGACCACGTCGTTGCGCATGATCAACCGGATGATCCAGCCGACCTCGGGCACCATCTCGCTCGACGGCAAGGACACCGGGCGGATGAAGGAGTCCGAGCTGCGACGCGGCATCGGCTACGTCATCCAGCACGCCGGTCTCTTCCCGCACCGCACCGTCATCGACAACGTCTCGACCGTGCCCCGGTTGCTGGGCATGGACAAGACCGAGACCCGCAAGCGCTCCATGGAGCTGCTCGAGCGGGTCGGTCTCGACCCCGCGTTCGCCCAGCGCTACCCGGCCCAGCTGTCGGGCGGTCAGCAGCAGCGCGTCGGGGTGGCCCGGGCGCTCGCCGCCGACCCCCCGGTGATGCTGATGGACGAGCCGTTCAGCGCGGTCGACCCGGTGGTGCGCGAGCAGCTCCAGGACGAGTTCCTTCGGCTGCAGGGTGAGCTCGGCAAGACGATCATCTTCGTCACCCACGACATCGACGAGGCGATCAAGCTCGGCGACCAGGTGGCCGTGCTCAAGGTCGGCGGCCACCTGGCCCAGATCGCCGAGCCCGCCTACCTGCTGTCCCACCCGGTCGACGACTTCGTGGCCGACTTCGTGGGGCGCGACCGCGGCTACCGCGCTCTGTCGTTCCAGCCGACCCCGCGGCTGCCGCTCGCCGCCGAGCGCACCGTCGCGATGGGCGAGCGGGTCGAGGGCGTCACCGCCGACTGGGTGCTCGTGGTCGACGACCGCAACCACCCTCTCGGCTGGGTCGAGCCGGCCCGGATCCAGGGCGAGGTCACCAGCGAGCGACTGCACCGCGGCGGCACGGTCGCGCGGGCCAGCGGTCCCCTGCGGGCCGCGCTCGACGCCGCGCTCTCCAGCCCCAGCCGCCGCGGCGTGATCGTCGACGACGACGGGGCGCTGGTCGGCACGGTCAAGGCGCACGAGGTGCTCACCGCCATCGAGGAGGCCAGCCGGCCAGAGCTGGAGAACCCCGACAACCCGGGAGCGCCGGCGGCATGACCTGGTTCCTCGACCACGTCTCGGAGGTCCTGAAGCTGGCGTGGACGCACGCGTGGCTCGCGGGGATCCCGCTGCTGGTCGGGCTCCTCCTGGCGCTGCCCCTCGGCTGGCTGGCGCGCCGCTACTCCTGGCTCTACGCGCCCTTCACCGCCGGCTTCGGGCTGCTCTACACGATCCCCAGCCTCGCGCTCTTCGTGATGCTCCCGCTCTTCACCGGCTACGGCATCCTCGACCCCAAGAACGTCATCATCGCGCTGTCCCTCTACACCCTGGCGCTGCTGGTGCGCACCGTCGCCGACGGCCTCGGTGCGGTCCCAGACCATGTCCAGAACGCCGCGACCGCGATGGGCTACACCCGCGGCAAGCGGTTCTTCGCGATCGAGCTGCCGCTGGCCGTGCCGGTCATCGCGGCCGGGCTGCGGGTCGCCGCCGTGAGCAACGTCAGCATCGTCAGCGTGGGCACCATCATCGGCGTGCAGCAGCTGGGCCTGCTCTTCAGCGACGGCTTCAACCGCGACTTCTACGACCCGCTCATCGTCGGCATCATCGGCTGCGTCGTGCTCGCGCTGCTCTTCGACGTCATCATCATCGGGCTGACCCGGCTTTTCACGCCGTGGCTGCGGGCGACGGGGGGCCGGGCGTGAACGGCGTCATCGACTGGCTCGCCGACCCGATCAACTGGTCGGGCCCTGACGGCATCCCGGGCCAGACCCTCACCCACCTCTGGTACTCCGCGATCTCGTTGTTCTTCGCCTGCCTGATCGCGATCCCGCTGGGCCTGGCGATCGGCCACACCGGCCGCGGCCGGTTCTTCGTGGTCAACCTGGCCGGCGCCGCGCGGGCGATCCCGAGCCTCGGCCTGCTCTACCTCATGGTGCTCTGGCTGTTCCCCAAGCTGGCCGGCGACTCGGCCTTCCTGGTGCCGAGCCTGATCGTCCTGGTCGTCCTGGCGATCCCGCCGATCATGGCGGGCGCCTACGCCGGGGTCGAGGGCGTCGACCCGGCCGCCCGCGACGCCGCCAAGGGGATGGGCATGACCGGCACCCAGGTGCTCGGCAAGGTCGAGGTCCCCAACGCCCTGCCGCTGATCTTCTCCGGCTTCCGTTCGGCCACCCTGCAGGTGATCGCCACGGCGACGCTCGCTGCGGTGGCCGGCACCGGTGGGCTCGGTCGCTTCCTGATCGACGGCCAGAAGATCCGCGACTACCCCCAGATGGCCAGTGGGGCACTACTGGTCGCGGTGCTCGCCCTCGTCGTCGACCTGCTGCTCGCGCTGGTGCAGCGCTACGTCGTGTCGCCGGGCCTGACCGGCCGCGGGGCCGGAGCCAGCAGGAGATCGCGGCGGCAGTCATCGAACCGTAACCAAGGTAATACCCCCCTTGATGTAGACATTCCGTCGTCGCAACGTACGGTGGATGCCCAGACCCCCTGAACATCGTCGAGGTCGCCCGACCTCATGACCAACCCCAGGAGTGGGACCGTGAAACTCACCAAGATCACCCTCACCATCGCGACGGCGGCAGCCCTGATGGCCACCGCTGCGTGTGGCGACTCGGGTGGCGACCCGCTCGCCACCACCTCCAGCTCGAGCTCTGGTGGTGGCTCGTCGAGCTCCATCAAGGTGGGCTCGGCCGACTTCCCCGAGAGCGCCCTGCTCGCCGAGATCTACGCCGGTGCCCTCGAGGCCAAGGGCGTCAAGGTCGAGAAGAAGCTCAACATCGGCGCCCGTGAGGCCTACATCCCGGCGCTCCAGGACGGGTCGATCGACCTGATCCCCGAATACACCGGCGTGCTGCGCGACTACTTCAAGAAGGGGCAGACGGGCACCGACTCCGAGGCCGTCTACACCGAGCTCAAGTCCTCCGTGCCCGACACCCTCACGGTGCTCGACAAGTCAGCGGCCGAGGACAAGGACGCGCTCGTCATGAAGAAGTCGCGCGCCGACGAGCTCGGCGTGAAGTCGATCGCCGACCTGGCCGGCAAGGCCGACAAGCTCACCGTCGGTGGCCCGCCCGAGTGGAAGACCCGTGACACCGGCATCCCCGGGTTCAAGAAGATCTACGGCCTGGAGTTCAAGGCGTTCCGCCCGCTCGACGCCGGTGGCCCGCTGACGCTGGCCGCGCTCAAGAACGGCCAGATCGACGCCGGCGACCTGTTCACCACCGACCCGAGCATCGCTGCGAACGACCTGGTCGCGCTCGAGGACCCGAAGAACATGTATGCCGCGCAGAACGTCGTGCCGCTGATCACCAAGAGCAAGAGCAACCCGACCATCGAGGGCGCTCTCAACGCGGTGTCGGCCAAGCTCGACACGGCGACCCTGTCCGACCTGCTCAAGCAGGTCGTCGTCGACAAGAAGGACGCCGACACGGTGGCCAAGGACTTCTTGACCAAGGCCGGTCTGGCCTGACCCGACGGTCCGGCCCGGCCTCCCGGCCTGACTGACCCAGCCCGACACGAGGAAGGCCGGGTGCGGTGTCCCCCCGGACCCGCACCCGGCCTTTCGGCATGACCCCCCGGTCTGCCCAATCCCTGATCCGAGATCTCGGGAGGCGCCCCTCCGCGCCTCACGCCACCTCGGATCCGGTGATTTCCGTTGCCACCAGAGTGGCCGAGGTGAGGGTGGGCGGGCATCGGTGAAACCACCGATATTCCTGCTGACCTACCGGATAGCCTGTCGGGGTGCTGACTCCGTGCGTGGGTCGTGACGACGTCCTCGACCGCCTCCGGCTCCTGCTCAGCAGCAACCGGTGGGTGACGCTGACCGGCGCCCCGGGGTGTGGCAAGACCCTCGTCGCCCGGCACACGGCCGGGGCCGAGCAAGGGGTCGTCTGGGTGGCCGGTCACCAGCACGGGAACGTCGAGTCGCTGGTGCAGGCCTGCCTCGGCTCCCTCGACGCCGAGGTCGCCCCCGGTGACTCGCCGACGATGGCCCTCAAGCGTGCCCTGGACGGGCGCAACACCCTCGTCGTCCTGGACGGTGTCGACGCCATCGACGGCCTGGGCGAGCTCCTCAACGACCTGCTCGACGACGCCTCCGACTGGCGACTGCTCTGCACCGCGACGACCGTCTCGGGTCGCCCGCACGAGCAGGTGCTGCGGCTGCCGCCGCTGCACGTGCCGTCCTCGCGCGAACCGTTGGAGGGGCCGGCCATCGAGCTGCTGCTCGCCCGGGTCGCAGCGGCGGGTGGCCACCCGATCGACCTCGAGCAGCACGACGCCACCTTGCGCGGGTTGCTCCGCGCCAGCGGTGGCCTGCCGTCGCTGATCGAGCAGCTGGCTGTCCAGATCGCGCTGGTGGGCGTCAGCGACGTGTCGCCGGCCGACAGCCTGGCCGACGCGGTGCGCGCCTCCTACGACCTGCTCGACCCCGCCCAGCAGGAGTGCTTCCGCCGGCTGGCCGTGATCGGTCGCCCGGTCGGGCTCGACGTCCTCGCCGACGTCTGTGGCGTCAGCCGACCGCAGGCGGTGCAGCTCGCGGCTGCGCTCGCCCGGCGCAGCCTCGTCGAGGTGCAGCCCGACGGCCGGTTCGACCTGCTGCCCCCGATGCGGGAGGCCGGCCGCCTGCTGTCCCGCGACACCGACGACGCGGCGAAGGCGTTCGCCGGTCTGCTCGCCTGGGCCGACCGGATGGTGCCGAAGGCCGTCAACGCGGGGTCGGCCGACGAGCCGTTCCTGGCCCAGCTGGCCCTCGTCGACTCCGCCGTGCGGCACGCCTGCGCCGACGACTCCACCCGCCCCCAGGGCTATGCGATCGCCAACCGCGCCTTCCCCTCGCTGTCCGCGGCGATGCGGGCCCGCGAGGCGCTCGAGCTGATGGACGCCGCCCTCGCCAGTGGTGACGGACCGCCGATCATCGGCTCCCAGCTCGCCCGCCGGGCCGGGATCTGCGCATCCGAGGTGCGTGGCACCTACGAGGGCCTGCGGCTCCTGGACCGCGCCGACCAGCACGCTTCGGCGCTCGGCAGCGAGACCCCCGACCGTGACCTCGAGCTGGCCCGCACCGCGGCGATCCGCGCCGAGATGCACCTTGACGCGGGTGACCTCGCCTCGGCCCGGCGCGACGCCGAGCGCACGCTGGCCCTCGGTCAGGGCGACCCCTACGTCATCCGCCAGGTGCGTCGCACCCTGATGGACGTGTGCGTCTCCGCCGGTGACTTCGACGAGGCGGAGCAGCTCGCCACCCTCATCGTCGACGCCCCGCCCGCCGACGAGCTCTGGATCGCGCTCTCGGCCCGCACCCTGCAGGCCAAGATGGCCTGGGAGCGGGGCCAGCTCGTCGAGGCCGCCTCGCTCGCGATGTTCGCGCGGACGCAGGCCGAGGAGATCCGGGAGGACCGGATCACCCTGCTCGCCGACACCGTGCACCGCATGGTGGCCGGTGGACCGGGGCTGCCGGTCGACGCCGAGACGCTCCCGTGGGCCGTGCGGCTGGTCGTCCTGCTCCAGGACGCCCGCGAGCTGCTCGCCGGCGGCGACACCACCCGGGCGGCGGGTCTGGCGGCCGACATCGTCGTCCTCGCCGACAGCAGCAAGCTGGGCCGCGACGCCGTCGAGGCCAGGTTGCTCGTGGCCGACGCGCTGATGGCCCTCGGGGAGCCGCTCCAGGCGCGGCCGTCCTACCTGTCGGTGTTGCGCCGCTGCGTCGAGGTGCCCCTGCCCCTGCGCGCCGCGGACGCCCTCGACGGCCTGGCGGCGATCGCCGGGGAACCGGGCACGGCGGCATACCGGGCGATCGCGGGGGCGGCGGCGGCACTGCGCGTCGGGCGCCGCGCCGTCGGTCGCGAGCGCCCGGGGGTGCCGTATGCCGCGGGGTCGCCGCGCGACTGCCCGGCCGGCTGGGTGGAGGCAGGGCAGCTGACCGCCGCCGGGGTCGCCGGGGTGACCAGCCTGTTCGGTGCTGGTCAGGAGCCGAACGACGCCGCCGCCACACCGTTGCGGGCGCTGACGCGGGCCGAGCGGGCCGTGGCCGAGCTGGTCGCCGAGGGGCTGACCAGCCGGCAGATCGCGGAGCAGCTGTTCGTGTCGCCGCGCACCGTCGACGCCCACCTGTCCCACATCTTCCGCAAGCTCGAGATCGCCTCGCGCGCCAAGCTCGCCGCCCTGATGGTCGAGATCGCCTGAGCGCCCGTCCGGCCCGGCGGGGTCATCCCAACCGGCCCGTGCCTCGGCCACGAACCACCCGCGTGCCCGACCTCACCTACCGCGTCGTCATCCGGCTGTGCCGGGTGCTGTTCCGTGCCCTGGGACTGCGGATCCGGGTGACCGGCGTCGAGCACCTGCCTGCTGCCGGGCCGGTGGTCGTCGCCGCGAACCACAGCAGCTTCCTCGACTTCATGTTCGTGGGACTGGCTGCGGTGCGGCGCGGACGGCTGGTGCGGTTCATGGCCAAGCAGTCGGTCTTCAGGTCGCGGGTGTCCGGACCACTGATGCGCGCGATGGCGCACCTGCCGGTCGACCGCGCGCACGGTGAGCTCGCCGCCCGGCAGGCGCTGTGGGCGCTGCGGTCCGGAGAGGTGGTCGGGGTCTATCCGGAGGCCACCATCGGGCGGGCATTCGTGGTGAAGGACGTCGAGGACTTCCGCCGTGGGGCGGCCCATCTCGCGCTCGCGACCGGGGCGCCGCTGGTGCCGGTCGCACACTGGGGCATCCACCGGATCTTCACCGTCGACGGGCGGTGGTCGCTGCGTCGTGGCAGGGCAGTGGAGGTGCTGGTCGGTGCACCCCTGGTGCCCCTTCCGGGAGAGTCGCCGGAGGCGTTGACCGTCCGGCTCCACGAACGGCTCGCAGCGATGGTCGACGACCTCGTGGGCCGCTACCCGCAGCCGCCGGCCGACCCGGCGCGCGCCTGGTGGTGGCCGGCCGACCGCGGAGGGGCGGCACCGACCCGCGCGGAGGCCGGGGTGCTCGACGAAGCGGCCGTGCGTCGCGTCGACGCGCCCCGCTGACCCAGCCCCGCGCCATACCCCCGCACGGTGCACGAACCTTTGCTAGCAAAGGTTGCGGTGTCGTGGACAGGTTGCAACCTGTCCCTCAACCAGTTTCCTGTGCTAGCAAAGGAAACTGCCGGCGGGCGGGGTCAGGCGACCGGGGCGGGCTGGGGCTCGCTGTCAGCGGTGGGCTCGGGCTGGGGGTCCTCGCGACGCTTGACCGCGGCGAGCAGCATCTGGGCCACGTCGACGACCTCGACGTCCTCGGCCTTGCCCTCGGACTGGGCGGCGGTGAGGCCGTCGGACATCATCACCCGGCAGAACGGGCAGCCGATCGCGATCCGCTCCGCGCCGGTGCCGATGGCCTCCTCGGTGCGGTTGGTGTTGATCCGCGTGCCGAGCTTCTCCTCCATCCACATGCGGGCCCCACCGGCGCCGCAGCAGAACGACTTCTCCTTGGTGCGCTCCATCTCCCTGAGCTCGACGCCGGGCAGCGCACCGATCAGCTCGCGCGGCGGGGCGTAGACGCCGTTGTGCCGGCCGAGGTAGCAGGGGTCGTGGTACGTCACCGTCTCGGCAGTGGAGGCGACGTCCTTGGTCGAGGACTTCGGCGACCCTCCACGCACGTCGGCCGGGCGGGCCACCGGCACGAGCTTCTTCTCGCGGACCAGCCGGTTGAGCAGCTGGGTGTGGTGGACCACCTCGTACTTGCCCCCCAGCTGCGGGTACTCGTTCTTGATGGTGTTGAAGCAGTGTGCACAGGTGACGACGATCTTGGTGGCCCCCACCTCGTTGAGCGTCTCGACGTTCTGCTGGGCGAGCATCTGGAAGAGGAACTCGTTGCCGGCCCGCCGCGCGGAGTCACCGGTGCAGGACTCGCCGTCGCCGAGGATCGCGAACGACACCCCGGCCTGGTCGAGCAGCTCCGCCACCGCGCGGGTGGTCTTCTTGGCCCGGTCCTCGTAGGCGCCGGCGCAGCCCACCCAGAACAGGTAGTCGACGTCGTCGGCCGACTCGACGTCCTGGCCGAGGATCTTCACCGGGAACGGCAGGTCCTTGGCCCAGTCGAGCCGGGCGCGGGCGGCCATGCCCCAGGGGTTGCCCTTGTTCTCGAGGTTCTTGAACAGCCCGCCGAGCTCGTTCGGGAAGGCCGACTCGATGAGGTTCTGGTAGCGGCGCATGTCGACGATCGCGTCGACGTGCTCGATGTCGACGGGGCACTGCTCAACGCAGGCGCCGCAGGTGGTGCAGGACCACAGCACGTCCTGGTCGATCACGGCGTCCGGCCCGTGCGGGTTGTAGGCCGCCAGCGGGTTGGTGATGTCGTAGCCGGTGTCGCCGATCAGCGGCACCTCGGCCAGCGCGGCCGCGCTCTCGCCCAGACCGGGGCGGTCGCCCTCGGCGGCCAGCAGCCAGGGGGCCTTGGCGTGCGCGTGGTCGCGCAGCGCCATCACGAGCAGCTTGGGGGAGAGCGGCTTGTCGGTGTTCCAGGCCGGGCACTGCGACTGGCATCGGCCGCACTCGGTGCAGGTGGTGAAGTCGAGCAGGCCCTTCCAGGTGAAGTCCTCGACCTTGCCGACGCCCAGGGCGGCGTCCTCGTCGAGCTCCTCGATGTTCTCGAAGTCGATCGGCTCACCCTTGACCATGAGCGGCTGGAGCTCGCCGAGCGAGGTGCGCCCGTCGGCGTGCCGCTTGAGGAAGATGTTGAAGAAGGCGAGGAACCGGTGCCAGGCGACACCCATGGTGGGCTGCAGCGAGATCGTGATCATCCAGGCGAACGAGATCAGGATCTTCACGGCGGCGACGACCACGATGGTCTGCTCGAGGGTGTCGACCGAGGCGCCGTCGAAGAGGCCGCCGAGCCAGCCGGTCAGCGGGTAGTGCAGGGCGTCCGCATGACCCACCGCCGTGGTTCCGGTCGTGCCGCCGAGCTTGTCGAGCGCGTACTCCAGCGCCCGCAGCGTGATGATGCAGATCGTGACCCCGAGGATGGTCAGCTCGACGTAGTAGGCCTGCCAGAAGGTCGAGCCGAAGAACCGCGAGCGCCGACCACCCTCGCCGGCGGCTGAGCGCGGGTGGTTCTTCTGGCGGATCGCCATCAGCGCGATGATGCCGACCAGACCGGTCCAGGCGAAGAACTCGGTGACCCACTCGTAGGGCGGGAAGTGCCCGATGAGGGGGAGCGTGAAGTCCGCCTTGACCAGCTGCCCGAACGCGTTGAGCAGGGTGAAGAACAGCACCCCGAAGCTGATCATCGTGAACCAGTGCGCCACGGCGACGACCGGGAGCCGGGACATCCGCGTGTGACCCAGGAACTCCCGCAGCAGGGTCACCGTGCGGGTCCCCTTGTCACCCGTACGGGTGACGTCGGGCTGGCCGAGCCGGAACACGGCGAGGAACTGCCGGATGACCCGTGCGAACAGCGCGACGGCCACCAGGGTGACGACCCCGCAGACGACGAGCGCGACGATCTGGAGCGCAGACATGGCCGCCACTCTACTGGCCGGTAAGCGACTGCTTACCCCTGTGTGAGCAGTGTCAAAGTCGCGTCGCATGACGCTGCCGCAGTCAGCGGTATGTCGGGTGGCCCCGCCCGCGCGCCCGCCCACCGAGAGCGCGTTGCCAACGTGCATAACGATCTGTTGGAATATACATAACGTCGGGTTCGCTGAACCGGACGACAGCCATGTCCGCGCGCACGGCCCGCGCGCGGCACCTCGACGCAAGGAAGCCCGCATGCCCATCCATGACGACGTCACCAAGCTCATCGGCAACACCCCGCTGGTGCGGATCAACCGGCTGATCGACAGTGAGGCCACCGTCGCCGCGAAGCTCGAGTTCTACAACCCGGCCTCGTCGGTCAAGGACCGCATCGGCGTCTCGATCATCGACGCCGCCGAGGCGTCGGGCGCGCTGAAGCCCGGAGGCACCATCGTCGAGGCGACCTCGGGCAACACCGGTATCGCGCTCGCCATGGTCGGCGCGGCTCGTGGTTACAAAGTCGTCCTGACCATGCCGGAGACCATGTCGAAGGAGCGCCGGGCCCTGCTGCGCGCGTATGGCGCCGAGCTGGTGCTCACCGAGGGCGCCCTCGGCATGAAGGGCTGTGTCGCGAAGTCCGAGGAGATCGCCGCCGAGCGCGGGGGCATCCTGGCCCGGCAGTTCGCCAACGAGGCCAACCCCGAGATCCACCGCAAGACCACCGCCGAGGAGATCTGGAAGGACACCGACGGCCAGGTCGACATCCTCGTGGCCGGCATCGGCACGGGTGGCACCATCACCGGCGTCGGCCAGGTGCTCAAGTCCCGCAAGCCCGAGGTGCAGGTGATCGCGGTCGAGCCCGAGGAGTCGGCGATCCTCAACGGCGGCGAGCCCGGCCCGCACAAGATCCAGGGCATCGGCGCCAACTTCGTGCCCGAGATCCTCGACCGCGAGGTCTACGACGAGGTCATCGACGTCAACGCCGAGACCTCGGTCGAGTGGGCCCGTCGTGCTGCCAAGGAGGAGGGCCTGCTGGTCGGCCTCTCGTCCGGCGCCGCGCTCGCCGCGGCCGACCAGGTCGCGCGCCGGCCCGAGAACGCCGGCAAGACCATCGTGGTCATCATCCCGTCGTTCGGCGAGCGCTACCTGTCGACCATCCTCTTCTCCGACCTGCTCGACTGAGCCCGACTGGACCTCCCCTCGCTCCAACCCTTCTCCTGCAACGGAACCCGATGACCCTCGCTCTCTATGCACGGCGCGCGCGCAGTCGCATCGTCGACGACCTCGACGCCGCGATCGCGCGGGACCCCGCCGCCACCTCGCGGGTCGACGTGGCGCTCAACGCCGCCGGGCTGCACGCCATCTGGGCCTACCGGTTCGCCCACCGGCTGTGGGTGCGAGGCGGGTGGACCAAGCCGGTCGCGCGCGTCGTCATGACGCTGGTGCGCTCCGTCACGGGCGTCGAGATCCACCCGGGTGCCGTGATCGGGCGCCGCTTCTTCATCGACCACGGCATGGGCGTCGTGATCGGCGAGACGGCCGAAGTGGGTGACGACGTGATGCTCTATCACGGCGTCACCCTCGGCGGCCGGTCGATGCAGCGGGTCAAGCGGCACCCCACCGTCGGGTCACGCGTGACCATCGGTGCCGGTGCGCGGGTACTGGGTCCGGTGCACATCGGCGACGACGTGCAGATCGGTGCGAACTCGGTGGTGGTCAAGGACGTGCCGACCGGCGCGATCGCGACGGGCATCCCGGCGACGATCCGGTTCCCGCAGGGCACCGAGGACCCCTACGAGGCGATGTTCAGGGACCCCGCTCTCTGGATCTGAGCCTCGGGCCGCCAGTCGGTGCCGTAGAGGCAGAAGGCTCCTGCGCGCGGGTGCTCCGCGAGAGTGGCCGCGAGCGCCTCGGACGCCGACCGGCCGCCGGCCAGCTCGCGGTGGTAGGCGACCATCGCCTCGGCCGCCACGACGTCGGACACCGGGGCGACCGGGGCGACGACACTGCGCACCCCGAGACCCAGCAGGGCGGCGGTCAAACCCAGCGGCTCGTCACCGGGCCGTGGGTCGAGGCGGCCCACGTCGCAGGCCGAGAGCACAACGTGCGGCGCGGTCGCCGGCCGGGGCAGCTCGTGCGCGAAGACCGGGCCGTCCGCCATGTGCAGCGAGGAGAACCACGGGCTCTGCGGCTCGTGGGTGCCGTGGGCCGCGACGTGCACCACGCCCGCGCTGCCCAGTGCGTCGCGGACCGACTGGGCGGTGGCCGACCGGTGGTCGCTCGCCGCGGCGCCGGCCGCCTCCCACACGCGGACGACGGCAGCGGACTCGGCAGCCGCCCGCGCCAGCCGGGGCCCGGTCAGGGCGGTCACCGACAGCGGGCGCTGCAGGACCGGGCCTGCGGTCAGCAGCGGCGTCGACCAGCGGGTCACCGACGGTGCCACCGTCACCGGCCGCCCGGCCAGGCCGGGCAGCATGCCCCACGGCACCGCCATCAGGGTGCGACCGGGCACGACGACGACCGGGCCGTGGGCGAGCTGCAGCCCGGTCAGCAGCCGCTCGTCGAGGGCGGCCACGGACTCGGCGACCGCGCGGCCGACCGCCGCCTCCATGGCCGGGTTGGTCGCGGCGAACGCGTGGGCCCGCAGGTCACGGATCAACCGGTCGGCCAGCCCGGCGACCTCGACGGCCGACCCCACGTGGTGCAGCCGGCTGCCCCGAGGGGTCACCACGACGACGAACTCCTCACCGCCCTGGGCGACCCACACCAGGGCCTGCTCGCCGCGTGCGCGCAGCAGCTCGCGGGTGGTGCCGTGGCCCACCGGCGCCACCGCCTCACCGACGTCGTCCTGCTCGGCCCGCGACCAGTCCAGTCGGCTGACCTCCCACTCGAGCTCGGCCGCGCGGGCCCGCGCCGCCGTGCCGTCGTCCCCCGGTGACGCCGACTCGCGCCGGGCCAGCCGCAGCTCCGCGACCAGCTCGGCGGAGCGCTCGTCCTCGGGTGCGGACAGCAGGGGGAGCCGGTGCGACACCGCGCGCCACCGCTCGACGGCCTCGAACACCCGCGTCGCCGACCCGCTGGCCAGGGCGTCGTCGACGTCGAAGTCGGCCAGCCGTCGGCCGTGCAACGCGAGGGCGGAGCGGATCTCCAGGCTCTGGCTCGGGGCCTGCCGCTGGGTGAGTCGGTGCATGGCGGTGCGCACGACCCGGCGTGCCTTGGGCCGGTCTCCCTCTGCCGCAGCGACTTTCGCGATCAGCAGGCGGTCGTGCATGTCGGCCGCGAAGCCTTGCCGCGCCCGTCCACGCAGGCGCTGCACGGCATACCCGGCGTCCGTGACCGAGCCGCGCGCGAGCAGGGACTCCACGTGCACGCGCACGGCGAGCCGTTCGTCCGGGGTCACCGGCCGTTCGACGCGCAGCCACGGCGCGAGCGTGCGGTCCAGGCCGCGCGGCACGACGCCCTCGGCGAGCGAGACCGAGGCGCGCAGGAGTGCCGCGCTGCGGCGGCGCTCGCCGGCGCCGCGCGCGCGGAAGGCGGCCACCGCCGCATCGAGGTGCTCGCGAGCCGTCGGGAGGTCGTCGCGCAGCAGGGCGGTCGTGGCCAGGTCGAGCCGCAGGTCGGCCTCCTCCAGGCGGTGCCCGTCGCGGCGCGCCGCTGCCAGGGCCCGGCCGAGGGTCTCGCGGGCCTGGTCGAGCAGGCCGACCTCGAGCAGCACCAGGGCCAGGTCGTGCTGCGCCCGGACCCGACCGACGTCGACCGTCATCTCGTCGGCCTCGCGCATCAGCCGGATCGCCTCGGGCAGGTGGCCGGCGTAGTACTCGAGGCACCCGAGGTTGTGCCGGACCTTGAACTCCTGCTCGACCAGACCGTGCTCGACGCTCACCTCCAGTGCGGCGCGCAGGTCGGCGCGCGCGGCCCCCAGCTCGAGCAGCGACAGGTGCGCCAGGCCGCCGTTGATCCGAGCCGCGACGTCCTCGCCCGGCGTCAGGAGCGCGTGCCCGTCGCCCACCTTCTCGAGCGCGGCCAGCGCCGAGTGCCAGTCCTGGCAGGAGACGTGGACGACCGCCTCCTGGATCCAGCTCAGCGCACGGAGCCGCTCCGAGTCGCTCTGCGCGCGCGAGTCGGCCAGCATCGCCAGCGCCTGGTCGAGCCCGTGCAGCGCGAGCGTCGGCCACGCCAGCGTGATGAGGAGGCGGGCCCGGGTCGGCACCCGTTCGGCTTCGTCGAGCCGGTCGGACAGCGCGAGGGCGCGCCGCAGCGCGCGCTCGGCGTCGCGGAACCGGCCGATCTCGTTGAGGTTCCGCGCTCGGGCCAGGAGCTCGGCGACCTGGTGGTCAGCAACCTCGATGTCGTCCCTCGGTTCTCAGATCTCGATGGCTGGGGTGATGACGGGTCGGCTCTCCGGGTCGTCGAGCCGGCGCATCACGAGGTGCACCAGCCCGCGCTGCACCGACGTGAAGGTGAACCGGCCGGCGTCGTCCGTGGTGGTCTCCTGGGTGCGGGACCGCTCACGGAGCTCGATGTGCGTCGGGCCGGTGGTGACCCATCCGCTCAGCCGGGCGGTGCCGCCGTCCCCTCCGGCGACCAGCTCGATGGTGATCATCGCGCTGAGCTGCTCGCTCGAGAAGGTGATCGTGCCGGCCCGGTCGTAGTCGGTCGAGCGCACCCCGGCCAGCTCGGCCGTGGTCGTCGTGATCTCGGCGATCTCGGCCTCCAGGGCCGCGACCGACATCGCGAACTTGGCCCGCTCGGCCAGGCCGCTCGGCACCGGGTCGCTGGCCTGCAGGATGGACCGCAGGGTCGACAGGGTGCGCAGGTCCTGGTCGTCGATGAGTTCTGCTGCGAGGGCCTCCCACTCCTGTTCCGGCGTCATGACGTCGCCCACCCGGGGTCGCCGAGCAGGGCTGTTCGGAGCTTGGCCAGGCACCGGCCGCGGGTGGGCCCGATGCTGCCGACCGGCATGCCGAGGGCTTCGGCCACCTGCGCGTAGTCGGGACGCTCGGCCAGCGCGATCACCCGGAGCAGCTGCTGGCAGCGCTCGGGCAGGTCCTTGAAGTGGCGCCACAGCGCGCCCTGCTCCTGGCTGCGGACGACGGCCTCGGCGGGCTCGTCGCCGGCGACCGGCACGTCGGCGAGCGCGTCGCCGATGTCCTCGCGCACGTCCTCACGCCGCGACTTCCTCGACACCGCCCAGGCCTCGCGGCGGGTGGTGGTGAGCAGCCACTTGAGGACACCGCGCGGGTCGGTGATCGACGATGCGTGCTGCACGAGCGCGAGCCAGGTGGTCTGCACGACGTCCTCGGCCTGGGCCGAGCTGAGGCCCTGGCCGCGCGCGGTGTGCCAGAGCAGTGCCGTCGTGCTGTCGACCAGCTCCGACATGCCCTCGGGGCGGCCGTCGCGGTAGTCGCTGAACGCGTTGGCGGCGAGCTCGGCCAGGCTGCGGGTGCCTCCCTCGGCGTGCATCACCGGTGGCCCCCCTCGATCGCGTGGCGCAGCTCGAGGCGCGCGTCCTTGGCGTGCTTGCGTCGCTCCAGCAGGTCGGCGAGCGCCCTGCCGTGACCCTCGACCCGGGTCTTGGGCTCGGCGTCCTCGGCGAGCTCGCAGCGCAACAGTGCGGCCGCCACCTCACCGGCGTAGGCCGGCGCCGCGAACGACGTGCCGCTCCACAGCCCGAAGCCGCTGGAGTAGTCGTCGGGGTCGCAGGTGGCCCGAGCCGGGTCCTGCCCGGCGCGCTGGGCGAGCACCGGCTGCAGGCTGCCGTCGAAGGTGGTCGGCATCGTGCTGACGACCGCCGTGCCACACCGGTATGCCGTGACCCACGATCCGGTGTTGGAGTAGACCGAGACGCTGTCGTCGCCGGGGTTGTGCGACCCGACGCTGGCGATCCCGATGTCGAACCCGCTCGCGACCGCGAAGGCAGCGGGGTAGAACTCCTGGTTGGTGCCGCCGTTGCCGGCCGCTGCGACGACCGCGACGCCGGTGCTGGCCAGGCCGCGCAGGATGCCGGCGAAGGCAGGCTCGTCGTCGAAGGCCCCCGGGGTCTCGTGGTAGTAGCCGAGCGACAGGGACAGCACGTCGATGGCTGGTCCCTTGCCGCGCTTGGCGTGGGTGAGCAGCTGGCGGACGAAGAGGAGGCCGAGTGTCTCGACCAGGAACGCCTCGTCGGTGACGCCGTCGCCGTGCATGACCGGCACGATCATCAGGGTGGCGTCGGGGCAGTGCTGACGGACGATGCCCGCGATGAAGGTGCCGTGGCCCGCCAGCGGGTCGAGCACGCCGTTGACCCGGTCGAGGGTGCACCCGGTCAGCTCGGGGTCGTCGGCCGGCGTGAACCGCAGGCCGATCGGCAGGCCCTCCACCTCCACGTCCCGGATGACCCGGTCGGTGAACCACGGGTGCTGGCCCAGGCCGGTGTCGAGCAGCGCCACGACCGGCCCGGTCTTGCGCGTCGGTGCCGGTGCGGGCGCGCCCCAGACCACCGGGCACCGGGCGGACGGGCCGCCGCCCGGGAGCTGCACGTCGTCGTCGCCGACGCCGGAGCCGTAGCCGACGCCCGAGCCGTAGCCCACCCCGGAGCCGTACCCGACGCCGGAGCCGTACCCGACCCCGGAGCCGTAGCCGACGCCGGAGCCGTAGCCCGTGGCCGTCACGATGTGGCTGAGGCTGACGGACTTCGCGGACTTCGGGTCCTCGGCGCGCAGCGTCTGCAGGATCAGCCAGGCATCCGGGGCCTCGACCGGGCGCTCGGGCAACGGCCGGAACTCCACGGTCGTGGAGACCGCCGGGTCGACCCGGTCACCCAGCTCGTTCTGCTCCACCAGGGCCTCGAACCGCTCGTCGCGGCGGGCCTCCACGGAGTAGCCGAGTCGCTCGGCGATCGCAGACAGCGCACTGATCGGTCCCTGCGCCGAGCGGGTGGCGAGGCCGCGCACGACCAGGCGGTTGCCGGCATACAGGGTCGGCTCCAGGGCGTCGTCGCCGTCGAGGCGCACCGCCTTCGCGGGGTCGAGCACGCGGACGTCGAGCCGACGCGCCGCGGAGCGCGGGATGGCGACCGAGGGCGTGGGCCCGGGGCCGGACTGCGGCGGGGGAGCCGATGCTGCCATGGGATTCTCCTGTGGTGGTGCCGACCACGCAGTTCGGTGTTCAGCGTAGTGAGGGATCGCTTCATCGGACAGGAGAAGCCCACGGGTCGGGTGATACCGGACACCGACCGAAATCTCGCGGGAGGGCTGGCGCGTCGGAGCCCAGGACAGGTGCCGGAAAAAACTTCTGGCGGCGATGTATCAGGCACCCCGGGCCCCGCTCTTGTCCACTGTCAGGCCTGGTCGGGGGACGAGGTGGACACAACGAAAGGAAACCCGATGTCGTGCACGATCTGTCGCAGGGGGCGACGGATCCAGCACGTGGAGGGCCGCCGGGCACAGGGGTGCCGGCGGATCGGACGGCAGGTCGTGGGGGCGTGCTGCCGTCCCGCCCTTCGGGGCGAGTCGCCGGGTAGGTCAGGTCGAGGAAGGTGCTGGTCGGGGGTTGCCAGCACGCGCCAGGCCTGACCTCCTCGGCGACGAACGTTGCGTCCAGCAACAGGAGCGGCACGGCATACCAGACCTCGTATGCCGTGCCGCTTCGCTGTGCGCGTCCGCTAGGGGAGCTGGCCGGGACCGGGTCCGAACCCGGTGGTGTCCGCGTGCAGCCGGCGGTCGGTGCCGCGGTGGGTCGTCTCGGGAAGGTCCTCGCCGGTGAGGCGCTCCTTGGCGCTCGCGCCCGCGGACTTGGCCGCGTCGCCGAGCTTGGCCGCCACGACGGGCGCCTGCTCCTTCACGGCCTGCTTGACGGTGTCGACCCGCGCCTGGACTGGGTCACTGCCCCAGACCCGGTCGGCCTGCGTCTTGATCTGCTGGTACCTCTTCTGGCCGGCCTTGGCCCCGAGCACGTAGCCCGCAGCGAGACCGGCGAGGAACGAGAGCTTTGCCATGGTTCGCATCCTTTGGTCGGTTCCTCGACCCTAACAAGACCGCAGGTCAGAGGCTTCTCGAGCAGGTGACCCGAGGTGTGCGGCGGGCACAGGCGTCGTGGGTGCGGTCAGAAGAGCGCGGGCGCGTTCGTCGCCGCGGTGTAGGCGGCGACCGCGACCAGCAGGACGGCGAAGGCACGGTTCAGCTGCCGTGGGGGCAGGCGGGCAGTCAGGCGCCCGCCGACCAGGCTGCCGAGGACGGCGACCACGGTGAAGGCGACGACGACGGTCCAGTCGACCCCGGTGGCACCCGTGCTGGCGCGGGCCGTGAGGGCAGTGGCGCTGTTGACGGCGATGACCAGCAGGCTGGTGCCGACCGCGACGGGCATGGGGATGGACAGCGCCAGGACCAGGGCGGGCACGAGGGCGAACCCGCCGCCGACGCCGAAGAAGCCGGTGAGCAGCCCCACCGCGCTGGCCGTCACGACGACCTTGAGCACGCGTGGGCAGGCACAGGCCAGGGGCCGCAGCGACAGCATCGGCCCGGGCTCACGCGCAGTGTCCGCCTCGGGTCGCTGCGAGCGGCGCAGCATGAGGACGGCCACCAGGAGGACGAGCCCGGCGAAGGCGGTCAGCAGCACCTCGGGCCGCACCTGCGCGGCAGCGGCGGAGCCGGCGAACGAGCCGGCGGTGCCGAGCGCACCGAAGGCCAGGCCCTGCCCGAACCGGACGTGGCCACGCCGGGCGGGGGAACCAGCGCGATCAGGGAGGTGGCCCCGACGATGAGCAGGGAGCCGGTGGTCGCCAGGTGCGGGTCCTGGCCCAGCAGGTAGACCAGGGCCGGGACGGTGAGGATGGACCCTCCGCCTCCGAGGGCGCCGAGGGTCACGCCGATGAGCAGTGCGACCGGCAGGACGAGGAGTGACACGCGGGTGCGGCTCCTTCCGGCTGTGCGTGGTGCGCTGTGGTCGGTGTCCGGCCTCGCGGAGAGGTCAGCGACCGAACAACCTGGCAAGCCGGCCCCCGCCGGACGCGGCTGACTTCTCCTCGTCGCTGTGACCCGGGCAGCGGTCCGCGCGCGGCACGCCGGCCATGACCTGGTCGACGTGCTGGCCGCAACCGGCCCAGGTGGTCTTGCCGCAGACCTTGCAGCTCGCTGCACGGCACATGGTGGTGCTCCTTCAGTTCGGTGGATGAGTCGGTGGGGTCGAAGACCGGCGGTCAGGCGGCGGTCGCCATGGGAAGGCCCGCGGCGACGGCGTTCTCGGCGAAGCTGTCGTCGACGGCGACCACGTGCAGGCCATGGGCGGCGAGCACGGATGCGGCGATGGACGCGCGGTACCCGCCGGCGCAGTGCACCCACACCTCGCCGCTCGGGACCTCGGCGATGCGGGTCAGCAGCTCGTGCAGCGGGAGGTTGGTGGCGCCGTCGATGTGCCCGTCCGCGTACTCGCTCGCACGGCGCACGTCCAGCACGGCCACCCGGCGGTGGTGGCGGACCTCGGACAGGTCGGCGAACACCGCCCGCTCGAAGCTGCCGAGGCCTGCGTCGGTCCAGTCCTCAGGCCTGCCCGTGGCGGCTCCCTCGAGCTTGTCGATGCCGATGCGGACCAGCTCGCGCTGGGCTTCGGCCACCTGGCCCGGGCTGTCGCCGAGGAGGGTCAGGGGGGTGCCCCACGGAATGAGCCAGCCGAGGTAGGTGGCGAACTGGCCGTCGAGGCCGAAGTTGAGGGTGCCGGTGACGTGACCGGTGGCGAACGCGGTGCGCGAGCGCAGGTCGACGACCCACTCGCCCTCCGCGATGCGCGCAGCCAGGGTGGCCTTGTCCGCCGCCTGCGGAGCGCTCAGGTCGGCCTCGGTCGGTCCGGCGCTGTTGGCGGGTCCCATGTGGGCGTAGTACGCGGGGTAGGCGTCCAGAGCGGCGAGCGTGTCGGCGACCCACCGCTCCCGCCGCTGGGTCAGGGCCGGGTTCTGCCGCAGCTCGGCGCCGATGGTGGAGGCGGTGGCCTCGCCGGTGGAACCGGCCGAGCAGAAGGATCCGAAGCCGTGGGTCGGGAGGACTGCGGTGTGCTCCGGCAGCTCGTCGGCGAGCCGGTGCGCGGAGGTGAACTGGTGGTGGACCAGCTCGTGGGTGTGCTCGTGGCCCAGCAGGTCGGGCCGGCCGGTCGCCCCGAAGAGCAGCGATCCGCCGGTGAACACACCCACTGGCTCGAACGAGTCGCCCGCGGTCGGCGCGGCTTCGAGAGCGTAGGAGAGGTGGGTGTAGGTGTGGCCGGGGGTGGCGATGGCCCGCACGCGCATCCTGTCGGACACCTCGACCACCTCGCCGTCCCTGACGGGAGTGCGCTCGTAGGCGACCTGGTCGGCGGCGTTGACGTGGTACGCGGCGCCCGTGGCCGCGGCGAGGGCAAGGCCACCGGTGACGTAGTCGTTGTGGATGTGCGTCTCGAAGACGTGGGTGATGGCGACGCCGTGCTCGTCGGCGACGGCGAGGACGCGGTCGATGTCGCGCTGCGGATCGATGACGACGGCCACCGAGCCGTCGTGGGCGAGGTAGGAGCGGTCACCCAGGGTCGGGGTGTCGATGGGGACGATGACCACGGTGGCCGTCGTGGGGGCGCTCATGGGCGTTCTTTCGCGGTGGGAGGTGAGGGAGAGGATACCTCGGGGGGTATCCAGCTGCTCGCAGACTAGTACCCTGGGGGGTATCCTCGTCAAATCGGCCCGTCACATCGGCCCCGAGTGCAGCCGGGGCGCCCCCGCCTCGACACCGCACGCCGCACGCACCAACCCAGGAGCCCCGCCATGGTCACCCTCAACACCGACGACATGACCCCTGTCATCAACCGCCTGCGCCGGGCGCAGGGCCAGATCGGCGGCGTCATCCGGCTCATCGAGGAGGGTCGGGACTGCAAGGACGTCGTGACCCAGCTCGCCGCCGTCAACCGCGCGCTCGACCGGGCCGGCTTCGCGATCGTCTCCTCCGGCATGCGCGAGTGCCTCACGTCGCCGGACGGCATCAACGCCGAGGACCAGGCGACCATGGAGAAGCTGTTCCTCACCCTCGCGTGACGCCGAGCCCTCCCAGCACCGGCGAAGGGCCCGACCGCTTGGCGGTCGGGCCCTTCGGCGCGGGCGGCGGGTGTGGGATTTGAACCCACGAGAGGTTGCCCTCTGGTCGCTTTCAAGGCGACTGCACTCGGCCACTATGCGAACCCGCCCGGGTTGCGCGCCAACTATTCCAGACCTTCCCTTCCGGGCTGGAGCGAGTACCGTGGAGGGCAGCAGGAGGGTGCGCCACGAGCAAGCTCGCCGGCCCCGGGGTTGACGCCCGAATTGTGTTGAATAGCAGCAAAATTCGTGATGCGATCCCAACAGTTCGACCTCACTCATACGCGAATTGAAGGATCCTGAAGCAGCCTTCACGCGACTAGCGTTCAGCGACGGGGGAGATGAGACGTCCGCTTTCGGGCGGCGGGCCGGAGGCCGGGCAACCCTGCAGCCCGGCCTTCGTGCCGTCCGGGACCAGGTCGATACGGGTCAGCGTGCGCGGCCCGGGCGGCCGCCCGCCAGGGCGGCGTCGGCGAGGGCGGTGGCCACCTCGTCGAGGTCTCCCGTGACCGCTCCGACCGTGACCCGCACGTGCCCGCCCACCTCAGGTGGGCCCAGCCGGAACGGTGCCCCCGCCGCGACCCCGATGCCCCGACTGGCGAGCAGCACGACGGCGGCCGTCTCGTCGAGGACCGGCACCCAGATGTTGATCCCCTCGGTGCCCGGCACCGCCACGCCCCGCGCGGCCAGGGAGTCGACGACGTGGGCCCGCCGCGCGGCATACGTGCTCGAGGCGTGGGCCACCTCCGCGCGAGCGGTCTCGCTGGTGAGCAACCCGAGCAGCACCTGTTGGAGCAGCCGGCTCGACCAGCCCTGGCCGAGCTCGCGTCGCGCCGTCACGGCGCGGTGCAGTCCGGCAGGGGCGCTGAGTGCCGCGAGGCGCAGGTCCGGTCCGTGCGACTTCGAGAAGGAGCGGATGTATGCCGTGTGGTCGGGTCGCCACCGTCCCAGGCTCACGAGCGTCTCGCCCGAGAGGCCGGCCGCCGAGTCGTCCTCGACGACGATGGTCTCGGTGCCGTCGAGCAGGGCCGCGATCGCGCGGGCCCGGGCCGCCGTCATGGTGACGCCGACCGGGTTCTGGGCGCGGGGTTGCAGGAAGACCGCGGCCACGGGTTCGCGCAGCGCCTCCTCGAGGGCGGCGAGGGACAGCCCTTCGGCGTCGAGCGGCACGCCGACCAGCTGCGCACCGACCGACTCGAGCAGGTCGACCAGCGGCGGGAAGCCGGGGTCCTCCACCACCACCCGGTCGCCGAAGCGCAGCGTGGTGCGCACGACCAGGTCCATGGCGTCCATGGCGCCGTCGACCACGGACAGGTGGTCGGCGGCATACGGCCAGTCGGCGCGCAGGACGTCCGCGAGCGCAGGGAGGACGGGGTCGTCGAGGTAGCTGCCGGTCTTCGGGGCCGAGGTCAGCGACGTCAGCACCGGGCCGAGCGAGGGCAGCAGCGCAGGGTCGGGGACCCCGGTCGACAGGTCGAGGGTGAAGACGGACTCGTGCCGCAGCGCCTGCCGGTAGCGGCCACCGGCCGGGCCGCCCTGCTCCAGCACGGTCGTGCCGCGTCGTCCGTCGGCGTGGACCGCGCCCGACCGCGCCAGCAGTGCCCAGGCGGCACTCACCGTCGTGGGCGACAGCGCCAGCTCTGCCGCGACCGTCCGGATCGGCGGCAGGCGGTCGCCCGCGGCCAGCTCACCGTCACGGATCGCGGCCGACACCGCGTGGGCGAGGCCCTTCGCGGTGGGCTGGTCGAGGCGGTGCTCGAGGGCGGACAGGAGCTCGGTCATGGTTTGTACCATAGCAATAGTGACATTGTGTTACCAGCGAGTGGATCGTATGGTGGGTGGTATGACGACGCGCATCTCCCACTGGATCGACGGCCGCTCCACCGCGGGCACCTCCGGACGCTCTGCTCCGGTGCACAACCCGGCCACCGGCGTGGTCACCGCCGAGGTCGACCTGGCCTCCGCCGAGGAGCTCGGCGCCGCGGTCGCCAGCGCGGTCGAGGCCGCCCGGGAGTGGCGCCACTCCTCGCTCAGCCGACGAGCAGCGGTGCTCTTCGCCTTCCGCGAGCTGCTTCACCAGCGCACCGACGAGCTCAGCGCCATCATCACCGCCGAGCACGGCAAGGTGCTGTCCGACGCCGCGGGTGAGATCGCCCGCGGACTGGAGAACGTCGAGTTCGCCACCGGGGTCCCGAACCTCCTCAAGGGCGGGTTCAGCGAGCAGGCCGCGACGGGCGTCGACGTCTACAACATCCGCCAGCCGCTTGGTGTCGTCGCCGGAATCACGCCGTTCAACTTCCCGGCGATGGTGCCGCTGTGGATGTGCGCCAACGCGATCGCCTGCGGCAACGCCTTCATCCTCAAGCCGAGCGAGAAGGACCCGTCCGCAGCCCTCTTCCTCGCCCAGCTCTGGAAGGAAGCCGGTCTGCCGGACGGCGTCTTCACGGTCGTGCACGGTGACAAGGTCGCCGTCGACGCGATCCTCGACCACCCGGACATCGCGGCCGTGAGCTTCGTCGGGTCGACCCCGATCGCGAAGTACATCTACGAGCGAGGCACCGCCAACGGCAAGCGCGTCCAGGCGCTCGGGGGCGCGAAGAACCACGCCCTGGTCCTGCCCGACGCCGACATCGACATGGCCGCCGACGCCGTGGTGTCCGCCGCCTACGGCGCGGCCGGTGAGCGCTGCATGGCCCTCTCGGTCGCCGTGGCGGTGGGCGAGGTCGCCCAGCCGCTGGTCGACGCCATCGCCGCCCGGCTGCCCAAGCTGACCGTGGGCGACGGCGCCGACCCCGACACCGACATGGGCCCGCTGATCACCGCCGAGCACCGCGACAAGGTGGCCGCCTACGTCGACGCCGGCGAGGCAGCCGGCGCGAGCGTCGTCGTCGACGGCCGCACCGGTGACCACCCGCAGGAGGGCTTCTTCCTCGGCACCACCCTGCTCGACCACGTCCAGCCCGAGATGACCGTCTACACCGACGAGATCTTCGGCCCGGTGCTGTCGGTCGTGCGCGTCGACACCTACGAAGCGGGCATCGCGCTGATCAACGCCAACCAGTACGCCAACGGCACCGCGATCTTCACCCGCGACGGTGGGGTGGCCCGCCAGTTCCAGTACGACGTCGAGGTCGGCATGGTCGGCATCAACGTGCCGATCCCGGTGCCGGTCGCCTACTACTCGTTCGGCGGCTGGAAGGACTCGCTGTTCGGGGACACCCACATGTACGGCCCCGAGGGGATCAGCTTCTACACCCGCGGCAAGGTCGTCACGCAGCGCTGGCCCGACCCGGCGACGTCGAGCGTCGACCTCGGCTTCCCCCGGACCCGCTGATGACGATCGAGGAGCTGACCGTGGCCAGTGCCTTCACGAGCAACACCGAGGAGCAGGTGCGTCGCGACGACCGCGCGCACGTCTTCCACTCGTGGTCGGCGCAGGGACTCATCGACCCGCTGCCGATCGCCGACGCGCTGGGCTCCCACTTCACCGACTACACCGGCAAGCGCTACCTCGACTTCTCGAGCCAGCTCGTCAACGTCAACATCGGCTACCAGCACCCCAAGCTGGTGGCGGCGATCCAGGAGCAGGCCGGTCGGCTCACGACGATCAGCCCGGCGTTCGCCAACGACGCACGATCCGAGGCCGCGCGGCTCATCAGCGAGCTGGCGCCGGGCGACCTCAACCGCGTGTTCTTCACCAACGGCGGGGCCGAGGCGAACGAGAACGCGCTGCGCATGGCGCGCCTCCACACCGGACGCCACAAGGTGCTGGCGGCCTACCGCAGCTACCACGGCGCCACTGCGGGAGCCATTGCCCTGACTGGCGATCCGCGACGCTGGCCGTCCGAGCCGGGTATGCCGGGCATCGTGCGCTACTGGGGCCCGTACCCCTACCGCTCCGCGTTCCACGCCCGGGACGAGCAGGAGGAGGGGGTGCGTGCGCTGCAGCACCTGCGCGACCTCGTCACGGTCGAGGGACCACAGACGATCGCCGCGATCATCCTCGAGACCGTGGTCGGCACCAACGGGATCCTGGTGCCGCCGCCCGGCTACCTCCAGGGCGTGCGCGAGCTGTGCGACGAGTTCGGGATCGTGATGATCGCCGACGAGGTGATGGCCGGGTTCGCGCGCTGCGGTGAGTGGTTCGCAATCGACCACTGGGGGGTCAAGCCCGACCTGATCACCTTCGCCAAGGGAGTCAACAGCGGCTACGTGCCGCTGGGTGGAGTCGTGATCTCGGAGCGGATCGCCGCGAGCTTCGACCAGCGGCCGTTCCCCGGTGGGCTGACCTACTCGGGCCACCCGCTCGCCTGCGCGTCCGCCGTCGCCTCGATCGAGATCTTCAAGGAGGAGGGCATCGTCGAGCACGCCCGTTCGCTGGGCGCCGACGTCATCGGCCCCGGCCTGCGCGAGCTGGCCGAGCGGCACCCGAGCATCGGGGAAGTCCGCGGGCTCGGGGTGTTCTGGGCGCTGGAGCTGGTGCGCGACCGGGCGACCCGTGAACCCTTGGTGCCGTTCAACGCCGGTGGGGCGGACGCCAAGCCGATGAACGACTTCGCAGCCGCCTGCAAGGAGCGCGGGCTCTGGCCGTTCATCCACTTCAACCGCACCCACGTCGTCCCGCCGTGCACCACGACTGCCGACGAGGTGCGCGAGGGGCTGGCCATCCTCGACGAGGCCCTCACCGTCGCGGATGCGTTCTACACCGGCGCGGACGCCTGACCGCATGCCCGGCGCTATCTCATGCAAAAGGCGAGTTAGCGCCACCGGCGGCCTCCGATGAGCCCACATCCCGCACTGGCGGACGCGGCGCCGTCGGTCTACTGGCTCGACCAGCCGGACCGCCCGGCGCCCTGCCCCGGGCTCGCGTCCCTGGGCCCGAGCGGTCGGTCGGCCGACCTCGTGGTCGTCGGCGCGGGCTATTCCGGGCTCTGGACCGCGTTGCTGGCCAAGGAGGCCGACCCCTCGCGCGACGTCCTCGTCCTCGAGGCCGGTTCGGTGGGGTGGGCGGCATCGGGGCGCAACGGCGGCTTCTGCTCGGCGAGCCTCACCCACGGTGAGGCCAACGGCCGCTCCCGCTGGCCCCAGGAGTATGCCGTGCTGCACCGGATGGGGGTCGAGAACCTCGACGGCATCGAGGCGACCGTGCGGCGCTACGGGATCGAGTGCGACTTCCGCCGCTCCGGTGAGCTGACCGTCGCGACCCAGCCGCACGAGGTCGAGTGGCTGCGGGAGGAGAGCGAGGGCGAGTTCCTCGACACTGACGCGGTTCGGGCGCACCTCGACTCGCCCACCTACCTGGCGGGTCTCTTCCAGTCCGACGAGACGGCGATCGTCGACCCGGCCCGCCTCGCCTGGGGCCTCGCGCGGGCGTGCGAGTCGCTCGGGGTGAGGATCGCCGAGGGCGTGCGGGTGACCGGGCTGACCACCGCGGGAGGGGGCGTCGACGTCGCCACCGCAGCCGGCGCGGTGATCCGTGCCGGGCGAGTCGCCTTGGGCACCAACGCCTTTCCATCGCTGGTTCGTCGCACCCGCTGGCACACCGTTCCGGTCTACGACTACGCCTTGATGACCGAGCCGCTCAGCGCCGCGCAGCTCGACTCGCTCGGGTGGGCCAGTCGGGCCGGGGTCGGCGACATGGCCAACCAGTTCCACTACTACCGCCTCTCGGCCGACAACCGGATCCTCTGGGGCGGCTACGACGCGATCTACCACTACGGCCGACAGCTCGCGCCGAGCCTCGACCAGCGACCGGCCACCTTCGACCGGCTGGCGACGCACTTCTTCGAGACCTTCCCCCAGCTCGAGGGACTGCGGTTCAGCCACCAGTGGGGTGGGGCGATCGACACCTGCACCCGGTTCTGCGCCTTCTTCGGCACGGCCCACCGCGGCCGGGTCGCCTACGCCACCGGGTTCACCGGGCTCGGCGTGGGAGCGACCCGGTTCGGCGCGCAGGTGATGCTCGACCTACTGTCCGGAGTCGAGACCGAACGCACCCGCCTCGCGATGGTGCGCGAGAAACCCCTTCCGTTCCCGCCGGAACCGCTGGCCTACACCGGGATCCAGCTGACCAGGTGGGCGCTCGCCAGCGCCGACCGCCACGAGGGCCGTCGCAACCTGTGGCTGCGCGCCCTCGACCGCGCTGGGCTCGGCTTCGACTCCTGACCCACCGTGGGGCGGCCGACCTGCGGCTACTCCTCCGCGGCGAGGTGGCTGCGCAGGATCTCGGCGGCCACCTCGTCGCGGGACCGGCCACTTCGGGCGGCCTCGCGGTCGAGGGCGGCGGTCAGGTCCGCAGGCAGCACGACGCCGCCGGTCGACGCGCTCGGACCCTGCGCGTCACCAGCGCCCGGCCCGAACTTCATCAGCGCCGCCCCGACCACCGTCCCGAGGACGTCGAGGATCGCGACGATCCCGACGGCCCGGTAGTAGGTGTCGTCGCCCGGGTGCACGCCGAGCACCAGCAGGCTCGTCAGCACCGCCAGCAGGGCGGCGACCCCGATCGTGGCGAGCAGGAGGCGACGGGCGAGCGGGTTCGCCTTCTCGCCGGGGATCAGCAGCAGGCAGACCTGCGCGATGGTCGCGGCGACGATGCCGCCGATCGCGAACGTCTTCACCAGGGCGTCGTCGCTCCGGTCGCCGGTGTCGAGCCAGATCAACAGCAGACCGGTGACGAGCGGGACCAGCACGACGACCCCGCCGACGACCCCGGCCGGCTGGGACCGCCGGCCCGCGGTGGTGAGGTAGCAGAGCACTGCGATGCTGACGACGCCCACCAGCAGCGTGGTCAGCAGGATCTGGCCCTCGGTCTCGCCGAAGTCGCCACCCCCCAGCAGGGCGACGATGCCGAGCAGTGCGGCCAGGGAGAAGGACCCGATGGTCAGGCGGACGATCCAGCGCCGGATCGGCGCGGTGGTGGGGGTGGTCATGCTCCATGGTGGTGCACCGGGTCGGCTCCGCGCCCGGGTATGCGGTGCAACCCGTCCCGCTCTTCATCACCGAGGACACGACGCGCCGCGTCAGCTGGCCGATGCGCGCGGAAACCGCGGCGCGGCCTGTCCTCGGACGGGGTGCGAGGATGACGACGTGAGCCTGCCCGAGCCGCGCGCCCTCGACCTGCCCCGGACGCCACCACTGCGGTTGCGTGGCCGCACCTTCGACGCCGCCCGGCCGGCGGTGATGGGCATCATCAACCGGACCCGCGACTCCTTCTTCGCCGGGAACCGGCACGCCGACCTCGACTCGGCCAAGCGCGCCCTCGACACCGCGGTGGAGGCGGGTGCCGACATCATCGACATCGGTGGGGTGCGGGCCGGTCAGGAGGGCGAGGTCGTCGGTCCGCAGGAGGAGATCGACCGCGTCGTCCCGTTCCTCGCCCACGCCCGCGCCACCTACCCCGACCTCGCACTCAGCCTCGACACCTGGCGCTCCGAGGTCGCCCGGGAGGCGGGGCTGCACGGCCTCGACCTGGTCAACGACACCTGGGCCGGGCACGACCCCGAGCTGGTCCACGTCGCGGCCCGGATCGGTGCCGGCATGGTCTGCTCCCACACCGGGGGTCTCCCCCCGCGCACCGACCCGGTCAAGGTGACCTACGGACCGGACCCGCTCGACGTCGTCCGCGACGTGCTGCGCACCCTGGCCGAGGGTGCGGCGGCGGCCCGGCAGGCCGGCATACCGCAGGACCGCATCCTGATCGACCCGACCCTCGACTTCGGCAAGACGACGGCGCACTCGCTCGAGGTGCTGCGGCACACGGCCGAGGTCGCGCAGCTGGGGTTCCCGATCCTGCAGGCGCTGTCGCGCAAGGACTTCGTGGGCGAGTCGCTCGGGTTGCCGGCCGACGACCGGCTGGAGGGCACCCTCGCGGCGACCGCGGTCGCGGCCTGGCTGGGGGCCACCGTGTTCCGCGCCCACGACGTCCGCGCCACCCGCCGGGTGGTCGACATGGTCGCCGTGATCCGCGGCGACCGTCCCCCCGTCCGTGCTGTGCGAGGCACCTGAGCCGCCCGCTCCACCCCACCGCGGGAGCCGTCCCGGGGTGGCCTCCGAGCCGACTCGGAAGCGCCGGAATTTGACGAAACCATGGGGGGCACGATCCGGGTGGTGCGTGCTAGCGTTTCTCCCGGTTGCATCAAGCAGTTCCTCGCAGGTCGTCGAAGTGCCCGCCCTAGCACCATCAGAGCGGGCATTTGCTTTCCTAGGAGTGATCCTCGGAGAGTCAGGTGGCTGAGGGCGGGCAGGGTCCGTCCGTGGGGGTGTGTACGGCAGCCGGGGTTTCGCAAAGTGCGGATCCCCAATGGCTACAAAAGAAAGAGTTACCCCATGGCACAGGGAACCGTTAAGTGGTTCAACGCTGAAAAGGGCTTCGGCTTCATCGCCCAGGACGGCGGCGGCCCGGACGTGTTCGTCCACTACTCGGCGATCGACTCCTCGGGCTACCGCTCGCTGGACGAGGCGCAGCGCGTGGAGTTCGAGGTCACCCAGGGTCCCAAGGGCCCCCAGGCTGACGCCGTTCGCCCGATCTGATCCGAGGACTGCTCAACCAACAGTCTTCCGACAAGGCCCCCACCGCACGGTGGGGGCCTTGTTGCGTTCCGGTATCCGGTCAGGGACGGGGCGGTGTCAGCGGGCGAGGGCGGTGAGGAACTTCTTCGCCACCGGCGCGGCGACGCTTCCGCCGCTCGAGCCCTGCTCCACCAGGACCGCGAACGCCACGTCGCCCTGGTAGCCGACGAACCACGCGTGCGTCTCGGGCGGGTTCTTGCTGCCGAACTCGGCCGTGCCGGTCTTGCCCCGCACCGTGCCACCCGGGGTCCCCCGGAGCACGGTCGCCGTGCCGCTGCTGACGACCTCGCCCATCAGGGTGCGCAGCTGGCCGACCACCTTGGCGTCGAGCTCCTTCGGCGTGCGGTCGGCCCCGTCGACAGCGGGGTCGGTGACCAGCGCCGGCGCGATCGTCGAGCCGCGCGCCACGTTGCCGGCGAGGACGGCGAGCGCCAGCGGCGACACGACGTTGCGGCCCTGCCCGATCGAGGCCGACGCCTTGTCGGTCTTGCCGTTGTTGTCGGGGATGCTGGCGTCGAACGCGTTGGCCACGCCGAGGGTCTTGGCCCACCCGGTCAGCCCGAGCTCGCCGGCCGCCTTGGCCAGGTCGTCGTCGCCGAGCCTGGTCGACAGCTGCACGAACGCCGTGTTGCACGAGTGCGCGAAGTCGGTGCTGAAGTCGGGGGTGCCGAGCGACTCGCCCTCGAAGTTCTTGTAGGAGCGGCCGTCGACGACGAAGTTCTTCGGGCAGGTCACCGAGGTGCCGGGGGAGACCTTGCCCGACGTCAGCAGCGACCAGGTCGTCGCGATCTTGAACGCCGAGCCGGGCGGGTAGTGGCCGGTGATCGCCCGGTCGAAGCCGAGCTCCGGCGAGTTGGCCGACGCCAGGACGTCACCGGTCTTCACGTCCACGGCGACCAGCGCCGACGGGACGTCGCCGGTCGACGCGAGCGCACTCTCGGCGGCGTCCTGCACGGTCGGCGACAGCGTCGTCGTCACGTCCTTGCCGGGCACGGCGTCCTTGGCGAAGATCGGCGTGTCCGGCGCCGTGCTCGAGGTGACCTGCACGCCCGCGGTGCCGCCGAGGACGGCGTCGTACTGCCCCTGGAGGCCACTGAGCCCGGCGTAGTCGCCCGCGGCATACCGACCCTTGGACCTGGTGATCTGCTCGGCGGTGACGGCACCGAACGAGCCGAGCAACGGCTGGCCGAACGTGCGGGTCTTGGCGAGCGGCTGCTCCCGCGCGGGGTAGATGACGCCCTTGAGGGCGTCGAGGGCGGCCTTGCGCTCGTCGAAGTCGGACTGCCGGTAGGTGATCACCGGGATCGGCGCCTTGCTGCCGGCCTTGGTCGCGGCGGCCAGCTTGGCGACCAGTGACCCGGCCGGCTCGTCGACCACCCGTTCCAGCTCGCGGACCGTGGCCGCGGTGGCGCGGGACGGGTCGATCTGCACCGGGTAGACCTTGCCGATCGGGGTCAGTGCCTCGCCGTCCCGGTCGAGCAGGGTGCCGCGCTCGCCCCAGGTGCGCTTCGCGGTGAGCGTGGCGCCCGTCTTGAGCTCGGGGTGCCACTGCGCGTGGTCCTTGGGGAGGGTGACGGCCCAGCGGTCGCCGCCGGTCTCGGCGAGCTCGACGGTGACTGGCACGTCGTACGACCAGGTGACGCCACCGGCGAGCGTCCACGCGACGTGCGCGGTGGCGGTGGCGCGGTCGCCGGTGCGACGCACCCCGTCGGCGGTCACCTTCACCGGGCCGGAGCCAAGCCCGGCCGTGGCCTTGGTGAAGTCGGCCTGCACGACGTCGCTCCTCGTGCCGGTGAAGATGATGCCCGGATCGGTGAACGAGCGACCCGACCACGAGCTGGCGAAGGCGCCCACCTCCTCACGGGCCGCGGCGTCCAGCTCCTTCTCCCGCTCCTGGTGGTGCCACCACAGACCGGCTCCCGCGGCCGCCGCGACCAGCGCGACGACGGAGACTCCCCCCACCACTGCACGTGTCCTCATGCGTCCATCCAACCCCACTGGTCGCAGTGCTTCGTCCCATTTGTCGCCCTGGGCAGGTCGGCAGACAACCAGATGCCCTCGTATGGCGTCTGCAGGACAAGGCGCGAAAGCCGGAACACTCAGGAAGCGCCCGTACACTCGCGGGGGCGATTCGTCGCCCGGCCACCTGCAGGGGTGGCGTTTTTACGGAGTCAGAGAGGTACACGTTGAGCGAGCCCACCCACGGCTCAGGGCCCACCGACGGCGCGTCCCCCGACAGCGCGCCCACCCCCGAGGGCGCGTCCCCCGACAGCGCGCCCACCCCCGAGGGTGCGTCCGGCGACGGCGCGCACGCCACCGCCCCCCGCCGCCGGTCCGACCGGCACACGGCGAAGAAGCACCGGCACCCCTGGATGCGTCGGGCTGCGTTCGGGGTTGCGGGTGTGCTCGTCGTGGCCCTGGTCCTCGGCGTCGCCGCCTACGTGAAGCTCAACGGCAACATCCAGCGGCTCGACATCACCAGCGCGCTGGGCGACCGCCCGACGCCGCAGGCCACGACGGATGCCCAGACGAACCTCGGCCCGGTCAACATCTTCGTGATGGGTTCCGACAGCCGTGAGGGCACCAAGCTCGGCAAGGGGCAGACCGAGTACGGCATGACCGGGGCCCGGTCGGACACCAACCTGATCGTGCACCTGTCGGCGGACCGCAAGTCCGCGATCGTGGTGTCGATCCCGCGCGACTCGATGACGATGGCGCCGCGGGACTGCAAGAACAAGAACGACAAGGTCGACAACGGCGTCATCCGGCAGTGGAACCAGAACTTCACCCTGGGTGGTCCGGCCTGCACGATCCGCACGTTCGAGGGCCTGACCGGGATCTTCATCGACCACTTCGTGGTGATCGACTTCCGCGGGTTCCAGGACATGGTCGACGCGCTGGGTGGGGTGACGGTGTGCACGCCGGAGCCGATCGACGACAAGGACAGCCACCTGGTCCTCAAGGCCGGCAAGACGAAGGTGAACGGCCAGCAGGCGCTGGGCTACGTGCGGGTCCGCAAGACCGTCGGCGACGGGTCGGACCTGGGCCGGATCGACCGGCAGCAGGCGTTCCTGTCGTCGGTGATCCAGGAGGCGACCAAGTCGTCGCTGCTGCTGCGGCCCGACAAGCTGTTCCGGTTCCTCAACGCCACGACGTCGGCGATGACGACCGACAAGGGTCTCGACATCGGCGAGATGAAGGACATCGCGCAGAGCGTGCAGAAGATCGGCACCGACCAGATCCGGTTCGTGAAGCTCCCGACCGAGTCCTACGCCCCGGACCCCAACCGCGTGCAGTGGACCAGCAGCGCCGACACGATCTGGAAGGCGATCCGCAAGGACCAGCCGCTGCCCGGCACCAAGGTGCCGTCGGGCACGACCACGGCCACTGGTTCGCCGACCACCTCCGAACCGGCCCTGACGGTCAGCCCGGACGCCATCTCGGTGCGGGTGTCCAACGACTCCGGGATCGCCGGACTCGCCAAGCAGACGGCCGCCGAGCTCCAGGTCCAGGGCTTCAAGATCGACTCCTACGTGACGGGCACCGGCAAGCCCACCGACGGCGTCGTCGTGCGCTACGGCCCGGGTCAGAAGGAGGCCGCTCGGACCGTTGCCGCGGCCTACCCCGGAGCGCAGATCCGGGCCGACGACCTGCTCGGCTCGACCATCGAGCTGAGCATGGGCCTCGACTCGCCCCAGGCCGTGGAGGTGCCCAACCGCCTCGGCACGACCCCGCTGCCGAAGCCGAGCGTCACCGCCACGCAGAGCACCGGGCCGAGCGAGACCATCAAGGCACGCACCGCGTCGCAGGACATCTGCACCTGATCGCGGTGCCGGCCCCGGTGTCACGGGGCCGCTTTGCTCCCGTCGCGGGGGTCCGGATACCCTGTGCGGGCTCGGTTGCTCCGGCGGCCGGGTGAGGAGACGTCGCCTAGTCCGGTCTATGGCGCCGCACTGCTAATGCGGTTTGGGTTTATCGCCCATCGAGGGTTCAAATCCCTCCGTCTCCGCCACGGCGAGCAGGGCCCGACACCATGGCGTCGGGCCCTGCTTCGTGTCGGGCTGCGGGCACCCGTTCGGTCACTCTTGTGGGGTTCGGACGTGACGAACCGGCGGCTGGGGCATCCTCTCCACATCCGCACCTCGAGGAGTGTCATGTCGTTCCCGTCCAACCCGACCGACCCGTTCGGCCCGCCCGGGCACCAGCCGCCGCAGGACCCGCAGGCCTGGGCGCCGGTGGCGCAGCCCGGGTATGCCGTGCCGCGGCACCCTGCCGTGCCGCCTCACCCGGTGGCGCATCCCGGGTATGCCGGGCCGCAGCACCCGTTCGCACCGCAGCCGTTCGCGCCCGCTCCCAAGGGTGGCAACGGGCTGGCCGTCGCGGCCGTGGTCATGAGCGGGTTGGCCCTGCTCGGCGTGCTGGCGATCGCGCTGTTCATCGGGGTGGGTGTGGCGAGCGGCGGCAGCCCGGTGCTGACCGGCGAGGTGAACGTCGTGGACAAGGGGGCGAGCTACTCGGACCTGCAGGTCGCGCTGACGACCGCGGTCGAGGACGACGGCGGGACGGTGGACGAGATCGTCTGCCCGGAGCGGTCGCAGGTGGGTCAGGGACTGGTGACGGTCTGCCACGGCTCGGTGGACGGGTTCGACTGGACCGGAGTGGTCGTGTTCGAGGACGAGGACGGCACGTTCGTCCTCACCGAGTACTGAGGGCCCGGCCGAAAGATCCAGGTCCGCATCGCCACGAACCGCAGCGCGGTCGACGCGACGGTGGCCAGGGCGACGGCCCCGGTCGCGACGAGGGGGGACGGGGCGGCGACCCAGAGGTGCAGCAGGCCGAGCGCGCCGGCCGTCAGCGACCAGGTCACCCCGAAGACCGCCAGGCCCTGGGCCTGCGACCGCAGCCGACCGAGACCCCCGCGGATGCCGAAGGTCCAGCGCCGGTTGAGGGCGGTGTTGGCGACGGTCGCGACCAGCAGCGCCACGAGGTTGGCCGTCTGGGTGGAGGCGAGGGTCGCCGCGAACAGCGCGAACAGGCCCAGATGGAGCGCCGTGGAGACGACGCCGACTGCGGCGAACCGGCTCACCTGGCGCCAGGTGCCGCTGGTGGGGTGGTGCCGGCCGATCCGGGCGGCCACCTCGGCCACCGGGAGGCGCCCAGACGCCAACCCACGCCGCACCCGCAGCACCCCCCGCAGGTCGTCGAGAGCGGTGCCGACCACGTCGACCCGGGAGTCCGGGTCGTCGAACCAGTCGACCGGCACCTCGTGGATCCGCAGGCCGGACCGCTGTGCCAGCACCAGCAGCTCGGTGTCGAAGAACCAGGTCGGGTCCTCGACCAGCGGCAGCAGCTCGGCCGCGACATCGGCCCGGATCGCCTTGAAACCGCACTGCGCGTCGGTGAACCGGGCGCCCAGTGCGCCCTGGAGCACGAGGTTGTAGCAGCGCGAGATCACCTCCCGCTTCGCTCCGCGCACGACCCGCGAGCCGCGCGCCAACCGCGAGCCGATGGCCAGGTCGGAGTGCCCCGACATCAGCGGCGCGACCAGCGGCCACAGCGCGTCGAGGTCGGTCGACAGGTCGACGTCCAGGTAGGCGAGGATCGGCGCGTCCGACTCGAGCCACACCTGCTTGAGCGCCCGCCCCCGCCCCTTCTGCGGCAGCTGCGCGAGCGCGACGCCGGGGAGCTCGGCCACCAGCGCCGAGGCGACGGCGACCGTCGCGTCGGTGCTGGCATTGTCTGCCACCGTGATCCGGAACGGGTAGGGGAAGGTGTGCACCAGGTGGGCGTGCAGCCGGCGGACGCAGGCGGCGACCGTGTGCTGCTCGTTGTGGACGGGAACGACGACATCGAGGACGGGGGCGGTCATCGCGTCGGCCTCAGGTGGTCTGGGTCGTCGTCGAGGTGTCGGCCGAGCCGCTCCCGGACGCGAGTGGCTGGGTCAGGTCGTAGAACGTCGTCCCGCCGATGGTCACCTGCGTGTAGTTGGCCGCCACCCACTGCGAGATCTGCGAGCCGGTGCCCGAACCACCCATCCCGCCGCCCATCCCGCCCGGGCCTCCGCCCGACCCGCTCGCCAGCAGGTAGTGGATGTCCCCGTCGGCGACGTACTGCTGGAACTGGGCCAGGGTCGGGCTCGGGTCGCTGCCGTTGAAGCCACCGATGGCCATCACGGGCAGCCGGGTGCCGAGCTGGATCCCGGCTGCGTTCTGCGAGCCGATCGCCGCGGCGACCCACCGGTACGAGCCGGCGTCGGCCGACAGGGCCGAGACGACCTCGGTGTTGGGGGTCGTGGCGTCGAGCAGGCCGCCCATCCCGCCGCCCGTGCGCGTCCCGCCGGCGCCACCCGGGCCACCGCCCGGCATACCTCCACCGCGGCCGCCGGCCACGGTCGGACCGGCTGTCACGATCGACCCGGTGTGGGCGGTGCCCACGGTCTGCACGCTGTAGGCGGCCGGGCCGGCCAGTGCGGCGACGAGCGCGCCGGCGACGACGACCGGCACGAACCGGCGGTGCAGCTGGGTGATCGCGAGCAGTAGGAGCGCGCTGGCCAGGCCGAGCACGAGGACCGTGATGCGCAGCCAGCTCTGCCAGTCGCTGCGGGACAAGAGGATGAACGACCAGGTCGCGGCCGCGGCGGTCGCCGCAGCAAGGGCGATCGAGCCGACGGCGCTGTGCCGCCGCTCCCACGCCTCGGCGGCACCCATGCCGACCAGTGCTGCGATCGAGGGCGCCAGCGCGACCGTGTAGTACTCGTGGAAGATGCCGGCCATCAGCGAGAACGTCACCATCGTGACGAGCAGCCAACCGCCCCAGACCAGGTATGCCGCGCGGCGGGCATCCGTGCGCGGCGCGCGTCCGCGCAGGTATACGCCGACGGCCAGGAGGATGAGCGCCGAGGGGATCAGCCAGGAGATCTGGCCGCCGATGGAGGAGCTGAACATCCGACCCAGGCCGGTGGTGCCCCAGCCGTTGCCACCGCCGACCGAGCCGGTCTCGTCTCCGCTGATCCGGCCGAGGCCGTTGTAGCCGAACGTGACGGACAGGAACGAGTTGTCCTGCGAGCCGCCGATGTAGGGGCGCAGGCTCGCCGGGACGAGCTCGACGATCGCGACCCACCAGCCGGCTGACAGGACCATCGAGGCGACCCCGATGAGCGCGCCGGTGATCCGGCGGCGCAGCGTGGTGTTCGCGAAGAGCAGGTAGGCGAGCCCGAACGCGGGCACGACGAGGAGCACCTGGAGGGCCTTGGTGAGGAAGCCGAGACCGATGAAGACACCGACGACCGCGAACCACCTGGCCGAACCCTGTTCGATCGACCTCATCGTGGCCCAGGCGCCGAGGGCCATGAGCAGCACGAGCAGCGCGTCGGGGTTGTTGAACCGGAACATGAGGACGGCCACCGGCGTGAGCGCCATGACCGCACCGCCGATGAGACCGGCTGCGGCGCCGAAGTGACGCTTGACGGTCGCGTGGACGACGCCGACCGTGGCGACCCCCATCAGCACCTCGGGCAGCAGGATGCTGAACGAGCTGAGCCCCAGCACCCGGACCGACAGCGCCATCACCCAGAGGGAGGCCGGTGGCTTGTCGACGGTGATCGAGTTGCCGGCGTCGGAGGAGCCGTAGAAGAACGCCTTCCAGCTGTCGCTGCCGGCCTGGACGGCCGCGGAGTAGAACGAGTTGGCGTAGCCGTTGGCGGTGAGGTCGTAGAGGTAGAAGAGGGCCGTCGCGAGGAGCAGGCCGAGGAGGGCGGGTCGGGCCCACACCGGGTCGCCGGCCGGACCGCGCCACAGGCGCTGGATCCGGTTCGGTGTCGTCGGTGCGGCCGGACCTGCCTGGGTGGGAGCGGTGGCGTGAGCGGGCCGCGCGGGCCGACCAGCGGCGTCGCGGTGGAGGGTCATCGTGTCCATGCCCCTACCGTCCGGGCCACCCCTGTGCGGTCCCTGTGGCACCCCTGAGGCGGCCCGATGAGCGGCTGGTCGCCCCACTCGTTGCGCTCAGGTCGTCACGGAACCCGCGAGTCGGCACTCCCGTGACCACCAGAACGCAACACGTGCGGGAGGGATACCCGGGTCAGGCGGGGAGCAGGACCGTGAAGGTCGTGTCGCCCGGGCTCGAGCGCAGCTCGACGTCGCCACCGTGGGACTTGGCGACCGCATCGACGATCGAGAGCCCCAGCCCGGTGGAGCCAGCGGCGCGGTTGCGCGAGTCGTCGCCACGGGTGAACCGCTGGAACACGTTGCGCTGCAACGCCTCCGGCACGCCGGGCCCGTCGTCCGTGACACTGAGCCGTACCCACCGGCCATCGGGCTTGACCGACGTCACGACGCGCGTGCCGGCCGGGGTGTGGGTGCGGGCGTTGGCGAGCAGGTTGGCAACCACTTGGTGCAGCCGCGCGGAGTCGCCGGTGACCTCGACCGGCTCGTCGGGCAGGTCCAGCTCCCAGCGGTGGTCCGGCGAGGCCGCGTGCGCGTCGCTGACCGCGTCCATGGCGAGCAGCGAGAGGTCCACCGGTTCGCGGTCGAGCGGCCGACCGGCATCGAGCCGAGCCAGCAGCAGCAGGTCCTCGACGAGTCCCTGCATCCGCAACGCCTCGGACTCGACGCGCGACAGCGCGTGGGTGACCGACGCGGGCACCGGCTCGCGCTCGCGACGGGACAGCTCGGCATACCCACGGATCGAGGCGAGGGGGGTGCGGAGCTCGTGCGAGGCGTCCGCGACGAACTGGCGCACCCGTTGCTCGCTGTCGTGGCGTGACTGCAGCGCGCCCTCGACGTTGTCGAGCATGTTGTTGATCGCGAGCCCGACCTGCCCGACCTCGGTGCGGGGGTCGGCGTCGGTGTCGGGGACGCGCTCTGCGAGGGCGACGGCGCCGGAGTCCAGCTTGAGGGTGGAGACCTGGGTGGCGGTGTGCGCGACCCGTTGCAGCGGAGCGAGGTTGCGGCGCACCAGCCAGAGCCCGCCGGCCGAGACGAGGATGAAACCCACGATGGTGCCGCCGGCGATGAGGGTGATGACCTGGCTGACGGTCCCGGTGACGCTCTCCATGGGGAGGCCGGAGATCACCGTCCGACCCTGGCGGTCGACGGCGGCCACCACCCGGTAGGTGCCGAGCGACTCCACCTCGACGGTCCGCGGTGACGGCCCGATGCTCGCCGCGTTGAGGGCCTCGATCTGCTCCTCGCTGAGGGTGCCCGAGGTCTGTCCCTTGTCGTAGTAGCTGCTCACGACGGTGCCGTTGGACAGCACCAGGCTCATCCACCCGCCCGCTCCGCCGGGGGGAGCGCCGACCGGCCGCCGGTCGCCGTCGCCATCGGGTCCGCCGCCGGGGCCCCCCACCAGCCGCTGCGAGATGGCGACCACGTCGGCGTCGAGACGGTCGGTGAGGAAGCCGCGCAACAGCACCACGGTCAGTGACGACGTGGCAAGCGTGACGGCCAGGAAGAGCCCGACGACGGTCGCGACGAGCTTGGTGCTCAGCGACCAGGTGACCGGGTTGAGGTGGGAGCGGGCCGAGCCCGCGGCTGCGGCGGGGGTCATGGGGCGGGCTTGAGGACGTACCCGACCCCACGCATGGTGTGGATCATCGGCTCTCGGCCGGCGTCGATCTTCTTGCGCAGGTAGGAGATGTAGAGCTCGACGACGTTCGCCTGGCCACCGAAGTCGTAGTTCCAGACCCGGTCGAGGATCTGCGCCTTGGACAGCACGCGCTTGGGGTTGCGCATGAGGTAGCGCAGCAGCTCGAACTCGGTGGCCGTGAGGTTGATCTGCTCGCCGCCGCGGCTCACCTCGTGGCTGTCCTCGTCCATGCTGAGGTCGCCCACGACCAGGACCGAGTCGGACTGGTCGGTCACGACTGCGGTGCGGCGCATCAGTGCGCGGAGGCGGGCCACGACCTCCTCGAGGCTGAACGGCTTGGTGACGTAGTCGTCGCCGCCGGCGGTGAGCCCGGCGACCCGGTCCTCGACCGCGTCCTTCGCGGTCAGGAAGAGGACCGGCACGTTGGGGTTGTCGCCGCGCATCCGGCGCAGCACCTCGAGGCCGTCGAAGTCGGGGAGCATCATGTCGAGGGCGACGGCGTCGGGCTGGAACTCCCGAGCCGCGCGCACGGCGGCGACGCCGGTGGCGGCGGTCCGGACCTCCCACCCCTCGTAGCGCAGCGCCATCCCGAGCAGCTCGGTGAGGTTGTTCTCGTCGTCGACGACGAGCACGCGGACGGGGGAGCCGTCGAGGCGCTGGAGCTTGGCGGAGGAGGACTGCTGCGTGTTCATGCTCCTAGGAAACACCCGCGACCTTGTGCCCCAGCCGCACCGCTCCTGTGTGGTTCCTGTGAGCGCTCTGTGGCCGAGGTCGTGCGCGGCAGGGATACTCGGTCACGTGACGACCAGTGGCGACGACGTCAGGTCGCACCCCGAGCGGTATCGCGTCGGGCGGGGTGAGCAGGGTGTGCTCACCGTGCAGCCCTACAAGGACGAGCTCCTGCCGTTGTGGCGGTTCCGCACCCCAGACGTCGCGCAGGAGAGTGCGATGGCCCTGCGGGCGGCCTTCGACCGCTACCTGGCGGACGGTGACCTCGTGGGCGCGGACATGGCGCGCAAGTACCTGCAGATGGGCTTCACGCGGGCCCGGCGCTACGCCAACCACCCCGGGGGCCGCAAGTACGACGGCCCCGTGCCTGCCGGTCGCCGGGGTCAGAGCGGAGCGCACGGCAGGCGTGAGCTCCCGCGAGGTCCGCAGGACCCGGTCAAGGCCGAGTCGGCCCGCATCTTCAAGGTCGCCTGGGACGCGGTGGAGCAGGTCGAGGAGTACACCTCCTGGCGGTCCGCCCACAAACGGGCCCACGGCTAGTCGCGAAGCCTCAGTCGTCCGACACCTCCTGCACAGCGCGGCCACAGCGTGGGACCCGAAGGTCGGAGTCGACCACCTCGACACCCACGATGGAGCGACGATGACCACCTCCCGCACCGACGAGCCCACCGACCACCTCGCATGGGCCCGGACCGAGACCCAGACCATGCCGGGTGCCGTGTCGGCCGAGTCCGCGCCGGCCACGGCACCGGCGCTCAACCCGCCCCCGTGGAGCGGGCGCAAGACCGCCATCGCTGCCGCGCTCGCGATCGGGTTCAGCTCGATGGGTGCGGTGGCTGCTGCGGCGGCACTCCCCGAGGGGACGACGCAGGGCGGCCAGGTGCAGCAGGGCGGGTTCGGGCCGGGCGGCCGACAGGGCGGCTTCGGCCCCCAGGGCGGCTTCGGGCCCCAGGGCGGGTTCGGTCAGCAGGGCACCCAGCAGGGCACGCAGCAGGGCGGCACCTCCCAGCTCCCCGGCGGACAGCTGCCGCAAGGGCCGGGGCAGGGTGTCCCCGGTCAGTCGCAACCCGTCCCGAGCGACCCGAACGCGAGCACGACGTGATCCACGTCGGCATCCTGCCCCGACACCAGCTGGCGCGGTGGACGCGAACCAGGCACGCGGCATACCAGCGGCGCACGGCGAGCGGGGCGCAGCTTGAACCGTTGCCCCGCAAGGACTTCAGCGCCATCCCGGTGTGTGGCTCGGTGCGCCCGTCATCCTCGCAGCGACGGCTGGCGGACCGCGCCTGACCTCAGGGGCGGATCTCCCCGGAGCCTCGCTCGACGAGCTCGGGGGCGAGCACCACGTGGCGCGGCGGAGACGTGTCGCCGTCGATCCGGGCGAAGAGCCGCTGCGCCACCTCGGCCCCGATCGCGCCGACGTTCTGTCGGACCACGGTGAGTGGCGGGTCGACGATGTCGGCCAGCGGGAAGTCGTCGAAGCCGACGACCGCGATCTGTCCGGCCTTGCCGAGCCGGTGCAGGGCGCGGATCGTGCCCACTGCCAACGAGTTTCGCGCCGCGAAGATGGCTGTCGGTGGCTCCGGCAGCTCGAGCAGGCGGGTGACGGCGGCCTCGGCGTCCTCGGGCGAGCGCACCGAGGTGTTGACGAGCGCAGGGTGGAGCGGGATGTGTCGTGCGTTCATGGCGGCCTCGAAGCCCTCGAGCCGCAGCCGGGCCGTCTGGATGCTCGGCAGGTCGCCGAGGAACGCGATCCGCCGGTGCCCGTGCGCCACCAGGTGGTAGACCGCGAGCCGCGAGCCGCGCGCGTTGTCGACGGTCACCGAGTCGGTGTCCACGCCGTTGGGGCGTCGGTCGACGAAGACGATCGGCAGGCCGCTGCGCAGGTCGTCGGCGAGGTAGTCGTGCCGGTCCGTCGCCGGCATGAGGAGGAGCCCGTCGACACGACGCCGCACCAGACCCTCGACCAGGGTCCGCTCGCGCTCCGGCTCCTCGTCGAGGCTCGACGCGACGATGACCACGTCGCGGTCCCGCGCCGCGTCCTCGAGGCTGCGCAGGAGGCTGGACGAGAACGAGTTGCTGATGTCCTGGAGCAGCGCCCCGACCATGGCGGTCTTGCCGTGCCCGCGTCGCAGGTTGCTCGCGGCGAGGTTGTGGCGGTAGCCGAGCTGGGCGACCGCGCGCTCGACCCTCGTGACGACGTCGCTGGAGACGCCGGGCTCGCGGTTGACCACCCGCGAGACCGTCTTCAGGCTGACCCCGGCGAGAGCAGCAACCTCCCGCATGGTGGCGCGGGGGCGTCGGCCACTGGCCCCTGACAACGATGTCACGATCACGGGAGCAGTTGTACAGGAACCGTTGACAAAAGCACAAGCAAGGGGCTACAAACTTCCTTGACAACGTTGTCACGCGGCACTGCTGCCGCTCGAGATGGGAGACCTCATGCCTCACAGCACCCTGCAGACCCCCACGTTCCGCCGCACTGTAGCGGTGACCCTCGCCGCCGCGACCGCGCTGGCCCTCGGCGCCTGCAACCGAGGCGGCGCCGACACGACCGGCGGAGGCGGAGAGGCCACGGTGGGCATCGCCCTCATCACCAAGGACTCCTCCAACCCGTTCTTCGTGGCGATGCAGAAGGGCGGAAGGGCCGACGCGGCCAAGAACAACGTCAAGCTGACCGTCGCCTCCGGCAAGAAGGAGGGCGACGACCAGGGCCAGATCGATGCGATCGAGCAGTCCATCGCCCGCGGCGACAAGGGCATCCTCATCACCCCGATGAGCACGGGGGTGAACGCCGCGATCAAGAAGGCGCGGGACGCCGGCCTCTTCGTGATCGCGCTCGACACGCCGCCGGACCCGCCCAGCACCGTGGACATCACCTTTGCGACCAACAACCGCAACGCCGGCAAGCTCGACGGTCAGTGGGCCGCTGCCCAGCTGGACGGCAAGCCGGCGGTGATCGCGCTGCTCGACCTCTTCGACGACAAGATCGTGTCGGTCGACTACAACCGTGACCAGGGCTTCCTCGAGGGCATGGGCATCGACGTGGCCGACGGCAAGAAGAACGGCGACGAGGCCAAGACCGGCAAGTACACCGGTGGCAAGGGCGGCGACTACACGATCGTGTGCAACGAGGCCGGTGAGGGCGCCGAGGACGGTGGCCGCTCGGCCATGGAGAAGTGCCTGGCCAAGAACCCCAACATCAACCTGGTCTACACGATCAACGAGCCGACGGCTGTCGGCGCGAACGCTGCGCTCAAGGCGGCCGGCAAGACCGCCCTCATCGTGTCCGTCGACGGTGGCTGTGCCGGTGTCAGCAGCGTGAAGAGCGGGGTCATCGGTGCGACCGCCCAGCAGTACCCGCTGAAGATGGCCACGCTCGGCATGGAGGCCATCGCCAAGATCGCCCGCGGTGGCGAGAAGCCGCAGGTGTCGCCCGGGCTCGACTTCTTCGACACCGGCGTCGCGCTGGTCACCGACAAGAAGGCCGACGGCGTGGAGAGCATCACCTCCGACGAGGGCTCCAAGATCTGCTGGGGCAACTGACCATGTCGGCTGACGTCACGTCTGCTGCTGCCGAGTTCGCTCGGCGGCAGCAGTCCCCCCTCCAGCGGGTGCAGCACCAGCTGCACGGCAAGCCCTGGCTGAGCCCGCTGTTCCTGCTCCTGGTGGCGTTCATCGCCTTCTTCATCGCGACGCCCACCTTCCTCACCGCCAACTCGATGGGCATCCTGTTCCAGCAGACCGCGGTCGTCGCGGCCCTCGCCGTGGGGCAGACGTTGGTCATCCTCACGGCCGGCATCGACCTCTCGGTCGGCGCGATCATGGTGCTGTCGATGATGGTGACGGCCACGCTGGCCAAGGACGGCGGCATGCCGGCCATCCTGGCGCTGTTCATCGGTGTCGCCCTGGCGACCGTCGCAGGGTTCCTCAACGGCCTGCTCGTCACCAGGATCAACCTGCCGCCGTTCATCGTGACCCTCGGCACCCTGAGCATCTTCACGGCCATCGCCCTGCTCTACTCGGGCGGGGAGAGCATCCAGGCCGACCACCTGCCTCGGCTGCTCAACTTCCTCGGTGAAGGGTTCGCGATCGGCGACTTCCGCCTCACCTGGGGCATCGTCGTGGTCATCCTCCTCTATGTCGTCATGGGGTTCGTGCTCTCCCAGACGGCCTGGGGTCGCTACGTCTACGCGGTCGGTGACGACGCCGAGTCGGCCCGCCTCTCCGGTGTGCCGAGCAAGCGGATGCTCCTCGCGGTCTACACCGTGGCCGGCCTCATCTACGGCATCGCCGGCTGGATCCTGATCGGACGCGCCGGAGCCGCCACACCCAACGCGGCGCCCGACGCCAACCTGGCGAGCATCACCGCCGTCGTCATCGGTGGCACCAGCCTCTTCGGTGGTCGGGGACGCCTCATCGGCACCCTGATCGGGGCGCTCATCGTCCAGACGTTCGCCTTCGGGCTCTCCCAGCTCGGGGTCGACCAGCAGTGGCGTGTCCTCGCGACCGGCATCCTCGTCGTCGTCGCGGTCGCCATCGACCAGTGGATCAGGAAGGTGAAGGCATGAGCACCAGCACGCTCGAGGTCGCCCATGGCGGCATCCCGGCGGGCAAGGAGGAGATCTACGCCAAGGAGCCGGTGCTCTCCGCCCGCAAGCTCGTCATCACGTTCGGTCGGGTCGTGGGCCTCGACGGTGTCGACCTCGACCTCTACCCCGGTGAGGTGCTGGCGGTCATCGGCGACAACGGTGCCGGCAAGTCGACTCTGATCAAGTGCCTCACCGGCGCCTACGTCCCGGACTCGGGCGAGATCACCCTCAACGGTCAGCCAGTGCACTTCAAGAAGCCGCAGGACGCCCGCGAGGCGGGCATCGAGACGGTCTACCAGCAGCTGGCCGTGATCCCCGCCCTCGACATCGCGAGCAACCTCTACCTCGCCCGCGAGGAGCGGCGCCCCGGCCCGCTCGGGTCGGTGCTGCGGATGCTCGACAAGAAGGGCATGGAGAAGCGGGCTGGCCAGTCGGTGCAGGAGCTGGGCATCCAGACCATCCAGAACATGGGGCAGGCCGTGGAGACGCTCTCCGGTGGCCAGCGCCAGGCCGTTGCGGTCGCACGAGCGGCGGCGTTCGGCAGCAAGGTGGTGGTCCTCGACGAGCCGACGGCTGCCCTGGGTGTGAAGGAGTCGGGCATGGTGCTCGACATGGTCAAGCAGCTGCGCGACAAGGGCTTGTCGATCATCCTGATCAGCCACAACATGCCCCACGTCTGGGAGGTCGCCGACCGGATCCACATCCAGCGACTCGGTGGGCGGGCCGGGGTGATCACCCCGCAGACGCACGACATGGGTGAGGGCGTCGCCATCATGACCGGGGCGAAGCGGCTCGAGGGATCGTCGTGAGCGGCACCGTCGTCGTCGGCTACATCCCGACCCCCGAGGGCATCGCCGCCTTCGAGCGGGCCAAGGACGAGGCGGTGCTCGACGGTTCCACGCTCGTGGTGGTCAACGCGGGCCAGAGCGGCAACTTCACCAGCCCGACGTTCGCGAGCCCCGCGGACATCGACGCGATCGACACCGAGCTGTCCGGCGCCGGGATCGCCCACGAGGTGATCCAGGCGACCGACCAGCTGGCCCCGGCCGAGGAGATCCTCCGGGTGGCCGCGGAGAAGGGCGCCCGCCTCATCGTCATCGGGGTCCGGCGTCGGACCCCGGTCGGCAAGCTCATCCTCGGCAGCACCTCGCAACAGGTGCTGCTCGACGCGCAGTGTCCGGTGCTCGCCGTGAAGGCGGCACGGGCCGGCTGACCGGGGCGCTCAATCCCCCAGGGTTCCCCAGTCGCGAGCGGCGTCCCTCCGAAGAGGAGGGGCGCCGTTCGTCCCGTGGAGGACGCGGTATCAGGTCCGGGCGGAGCCGAGGCCGAGGACCACGGCGATGCCGAGCGCGCTGCGCGGGTCGTATGCCGTGCGCCACAGGCCGCCGTGCACCGCCCCCTGGGCCTCCTCGCGCCACGGCGTCGTCGGCGGCTGCGGCGCCGTGCGCAGGTCGTGGACGAGCAGGGCGGCCATCAGCGTGTTGCTCGTGGCCGGCTCGAAGACCTCGATGCCGAACCGGTGTGCGCCTGCGTAGGCGCTGGCCAGGGCGCGGTTCTTCACCACCGACCGGGTCCGCGTGGGTGGCGCGACGTTGAGCGAGACCGTGCGGCCGTCGCGCCGGGCGACGGTGGCCCGCCAGCGTTGCAGCCGCTTGGCGAGCGCGTAGTTCGGTCCCTGCTGGGGGACGAGGCTGTCGTTGAGCCCGGGGTCGGTGCCGGGCGCGTAGTTGCGGCGCAGCAGGCGTCCGCCACTGACGGTGCGCAACGCCGGTCGCACCAGGCGCATCGGCGTCGAGGGGCCCCGATAGCTGCGGGTCGACTGCTCGACCGCGTCCCCCGGCACGGCGAAGACATCGGTCGGCGTGGCCAGGAAGGCGAGCGCCACGTCGGGGCGCCGCGCCATCAGCTCGACGCTCAGGGCGTCCACGGCGGTGGAGACGCGGACGTTCGTGGCGCCGTCGGCATACACGTAGTTGCCGAGCACGAGTGGTCCGTCGGTCGCGGTGAGCCAGTCGGCGATGGCCGGCAGGCCGTGCAGCAGGTCGGCCCCGGCGCGGGCGGCGAGGTCGCCCGCCGACCACGCCGCGTCACCGGCCACGGGCAGGTGCAACGTGCCGGCACTCCCCGCGGCCACCTCGAGGACCCGCTTCCAGATCTCGGGGCGGGGCAGGTCGACCCCGACGACGTGGCCACCCCACGACAGGATCGAGCGCAGCGGTCCCATCTCCGCCCCGGCGCCGAGCACGACCACGCGCTGGTCGCTGAGGTCCAGCCAGTCGGGGTTCGCGAGCACGGTGCGCACGGCTTCGGCCGCCGAGGGCTCGATGATCCCGCGGCAGGTCCAGTCGTCGAGCTGGCGGCGCAGGGCGTCGCCGCGCAGTCGTTCGCCGTGCAGGGGCAGGCTCAGCTCGGTGCTGCGCGCACCGGTGCCGCGCACGGTCGCCGTCCCGAGGGGGGCCACGTCGCCCCCGTCGAAGGCCGCAGCCAGCGGCACGTCACCGCCCGAGGTCGCGACCCGCATCCGCTCGTGCAGGGAGTCGAGGCCGGCCCGCGCCACGTCGACGGCTGCCTCGCCGTCGTCCAGCAGACCGGCCTCCACCATCCTGCGGAAGTGGGTCAGGTAGCCCTGTCGCCAGTTCGTCTCGCGTTCGGCCGCCTGCGCCCCGACCGGGTCGACCGGTCGGAGCGCGTCCGCGACGACGGTGCGCCCCAGGGTCGACGTGCTGCGCTTGCCGTCGACCTCGGGGAACACCACGCCGCGGGGACGGTGGGAGTCGCTCTGCGCCATGCGCGCGAGTATGCCGTGTGCGTCAGAGGGCGACGACCCGGAAGTCCGCGCCGGTCCCGCTGCCGGTGCGCACGAGCCGCCCGGTGCGGCTGAACCGCTCACGGCTGCCGTCGCGGAAGTAGTTCCAGGTCACCCACAGGTGCCCGTCGTTGCTGCGGAACGGCGCCATCGCCCCGGGACCCCGCTTGTTCCCGGGCAGGCCGTGCACGTACATGTCCCGCGGCAGGTGCTCCTGTGGGCCGGTGTAGGCGAAGACCGCCTTGCGCGGGCCGGGGATCGGGGTGCAGAGACCGTCGGTGAGCCGCTGGCCGCACGAGGCGATGCCGGTGGCGTAGTAGTTCGTCGGCCACGAGTTGCCGGAGTAGAAGAGGTACCAGCCGTTGTCCCAGAGCAGGGCCGGGTTCTCGATCACGGTCACGCCCGCCCCGTCGCGGTAGTGCGCCCACGTCAGGTGGTCGCTGCGCATGATCACGGTGGGGGCGCTCACCGGGCGGGCCTGGTGGTGCGCGTCGAGCTTGAGCCGCACCACCGACAGCGCCGACTCGGGGCCCTGGGCCCGCTGGCCGTCCCGCCAGGTGAACCAGATGCCACCCTTCGGCCCGCGCGCGACGTCGGCGTCGAGGGCCCAGCGGTTGCCCTTGGTGGGGCAGACCAGTGGCTGGTCGGCGGCCTTGAACGGCCCGCGTGCGGTGTCGGACCAGGCCGTGCCGATGCACTTGCGGCCGTCGTCCGCGCGGTGCGTGGCCGTGTAGAAGAGGTAGTAGCCGGCGCCGTCGCCGGTGGCCTGGTGGTACGCGGCCGGTGCCCAGATGCCTGATCCCGGTGCCACCCAGGCCCCGGTGCGCGGGAGCGCGTCGCCGGTGATGGTGGCTGACGTGGTGGGCACGTTGCCCGAGCCGTGCACGGTGAAGGGCACCCGGTAGCGGTGACCGCCCTCGCTGGCGCTCGCGCCGTAGCTGATGAACCGGTCGGTGCCGGGCAGCGCCATGGTGTCGACGCCGGGGTAGCGCAGGTCGTCGCCCTCCCCGGTCGCTCCGGCGGCGTTCCGGGTCCCACCACCGTTGCCGTCCTTGCGCTTGCCGTCCTTGCCCTGGTGGTTCTTGCCCTGGTGGTTCTTGCCGCCCGACCCGGTGCTCGGGCCGGCGTTGCCGCCCTGTCCCTGGTGGTCCTTGCCGCCTCTGTCGCCCTGGCCGTGGCCCGACTGGTGGTTGCCACCGCCGTTGCCACCGCCCTGGCCCTGGTTGCCCTGGTTGCCCTGGTTGCCCTGGTTGCTCTGCTGGTTGCCACCGCCGTTGCCTCGGCCGCCGTGCCCCTGGCCGGCCGTTGCGGCGGCGACGCCGGTCGTGGCGACGAGGACCGCCGCCGAGACGGCGACGAGGGTCCGCTTGAGTCGTGGTGTGGTCATGGGTCTGCTCCGATCGACGATGGGTGTCGCCACCGATTCCAGCGTCGAGCGGCGTCGCCGTCGATGGGGAGCAGTCCCCGGTCAGACCACTGCGTCAGTCATCCGGCGCGCGAGATCCGTTGCAGCCGAACGGAGTTCGGGACCATTCACGATCTGGAAGGCGACGGGCAGGACGGCCAGCTGCTCGGCATACCATGAGGGGTTGCTGGTGCTGCCCACCAGCCTGGTGGTGCCGTCGGCACCCTCCTCGAGCCGCCCGAGCCCCCGCGGCAACCAGCGCTGCACGCGCTCGACCGGCGCCTGCACGACGACCTCGGTGACGTACTCCCAGCCGGTGGCCAGGTGGGTCTCCAGGAGGCCGACGGGGTCGAGATCGGCGGGTGCCTCGAAGGTCTCGGTGAGCACCGAGACGGCCGTGACGCGGTCGATGCGGAACGCCCGGACGGCGTTCGCGACGTGGCTCCAGCAGAGCAGGTACCAGCGGCCGTGCCGGACCACCACGGCCCACGGGTCGACGTCCTGCGACCACTCGCGTCCGGCTTCGGTGCGGTAGCCGATCCGGACCCGCTGCCGTTCCACGCTGGCCCCGACGAGGGTCGTCGTGGTCTGCGGGTTGGGTCGCGCGGCCGCGCGGTCGGGAGCTGGTGCGGCGGCGCGGCGGACGGCCTCGGCCTGCGCGGCGACCGGTTGGGGCAGGGCTCGGATGATCTTGCCGAGCGCGCTGCCGGCCGGATCGGCCGGGTCGGCGGCCTCGTGGTGGCCGTCGAGCACGGCCATCACCAGCGCCAGGGCCTCGGAGGCCTCGAACATCAGCGGGGGGAGCCGCAGCCCGCGCCCGACCCGGTAGCCGCCATAGGGGCCGCGCTCGGAGTCCACCGGGATCCCGGCCTCCCGCAGGATCGCGACGTAGCGGCGGGCCGCGCGCTCGGTGACTCCCAGCCGCTCGCCCAGCCGACCGGCGCCGATCCCGGGAGTGGACTGGATCAGCTCGAGCGCCAGCAGGGCTCGGGCTGTGGGGCTGGTGTCGGCGCGGGAGGAGGTGGGGGACGACATGGCCACAGCGTAGGAGCAGATCCGGCAGAGGAACGTCCGGAACCCGTTCTAGCGTGCTGCCATGGCTGAGAACGACACCACCACGGACACGACCTCGGGCACCACCTCGGACACCCCGTGGGAGCCGCCGCTGGCCGGCACCGAGGAGCAGGCGCTGCTCGGTGCGCTGGACCGGCTGCGGGCCACCTTCCGCTACAAGGCCGACGGCCTCGACGCCGCGGGTCTGACCACCCGGGTCGGCTCCTCGGCGCTGACCCTCGGTGGCCTGCTCAAGCACCTCGCCGCCAACGAGGACCACAAGTTCAGCGTGAAGCTCTCCGGTGCCCCGATGGACCCGGTCTGGGCCGACAACGGCTGGGACGACAGCGACGACTGGGAGTTCGAGTCCGCCGGCGACGACTCCCCCGAGCAGCTCTATGCGCTCTACGACGGGGCCGTGGCGCGCGCTCGTGCCAGCCTCGCCGCGGCGTTGGGCGACCGAGGACCCGACGCCATGGCCCACGTGAGTGACGGCGAGGGCCACCACGCCAACATCCGGCGCCTCGTCCTCGACCAGATCGAGGAGTACGGCCGGCACACCGGTCAGGCAGACCTGCTCCGCGAGGCGGTCGACGGCCGAGTGGGTGAGGACCCGCCACCGGGGTGGCAGCCGGTGTCCGGCGCGTGGACCTGGCCGACCCGATGAGCGACAGCGAAGGGCAGCAGGTCGACTCCCACCCCGGCTTCGACGCCACCCACCGGGGCGTGACCTTCCGGCGTCACGACCTCACGGGCGCGGTGTTCGACGACACCTGGCTGACCGGTGCGCGGTTCCGGAACGTCGCGATGAAGGGCGCCCGGATCACGGGGTCGCAGGTCGTCGACGTCGTCATCACCGGCGACGTCGAGGGTCTCGTCGTCAACGGTGTCGACGTCACCGAGTTCGTCGAGGCGGAGCTCACCCGGCGCGAGCCCGACCGCGTCAAGATGCGGCCGCGCACGCCTGCGCAGTTCAGAGCGGCCTGGGACATCCTCGAGCGACGGTGGGCGGAGACCTTCGAGCGGGCCGGCCGCCTCGACCCCGAGCTGCTGCACACGCGGGTCGACGACGAGTGGTCGTTCATCGAGACCCAGCGGCACCTGGTCTTCGCCACCGACTCGTGGATCCGTCGCGCACTGCTGGGCGACCCCTCGCCCTGGAGCCCGTTGGACCTGCCGCACGACGACATGGGTGACATCCCGGCGGTGCCCCGCGATCCCGACGCGCGTCCGTCGCTCGACGAGGTGCTCGCCCTGCGCCGCGACCGCATGACCACCATGCGTGAGGTCGTCGACGGCCTGACCGACGAGCAGCTGGCCGGCCGCACGACGCCCGTGACGGAGCCCGGCTATCCCGAGTCGCGCGACTTCCTCGTCGCCGACGTCGTGGGATGCATCATCAACGAGGAGTGGCAGCACCACCAGTACGCCATCCGCGACCTCGCCGTCCTCGAGTCGGGTCGAGAGGCCTGAAAGCAACCCGAAAGGCCCGGAACCACAGGGGTTCCGGGCCTTTCGTCGGTATGCCGCGCGGGCGGCACACGATCTAGCTCACCTCGGTCACTCCATGCCGAGGCGAGCCTTCAGGCCGTCGAGCTCCACCCGGAGCTGCGTCGGCAGGGTCTCGCCGAACTTCTCGAACCACTCCTCGATCTGCGGGATCTCGGCCTTCCACTCCTCGGCATCGACGGAGAGGGCGGCCTCGAGGGCGGCGTCGCTCAGGTCGAGGCCATCGGTGTCGAGCGACTCGGGCGTGGGCACGTGGCCGATCGGGGTCTCGACCGCGGCGGCCTTGCCCTCGATGCGCTCGATCGCCCACTTGAGCACGCGGCTGTTCTCACCGAAGCCCGGCCAGAGGAAGCCACCGTCCTCGTCCCGACGGAACCAGTTGACGTAGAAGATCTTCGGGAGCTTGGACGCGTCGGCGTCCTTGCCCATGTTGATCCAGTGCTGGAAGTAGTCGCCGGCGTTGTAGCCGATGAAGGGCAGCATCGCCATCGGGTCCCGGCGCACCACGCCGACGGCTCCAGTCGCGGCCGCGGTCGTCTCCGAGGAGAGCGTCGCGCCCATGAACGTGCCGTGCACCCAGTCGCGCGACTCGGTCACCAGGGGGACCGTCGTCTTGCGGCGACCGCCGAAGAAGATCGCCGAGATCGGCACGCCCTTGGGGTCGTAGTACTCCTTTGCGAGGATGTCGCACTGCTCGATCGGGGTGCAGTAGCGGCTGTTGGCGTGGCTGGAGAGCTCGTCTGAGTCGGGCGTCCAGTCCTCGCCCTTCCAGCTGGTCGCGTGGGCCGGCGTGTTCTCCAGGCCCTCCCACCAGATGTCGCCGTCGTCGGTGAGCGCGACGTTGGTGAAGACGGAGTTGCCCTTGTTGATGGTCTTCATCGCGTTGGGGTTGGTGTGCTCGTTGGTGCCGGGGGCGACGCCGAAGAAGCCGAACTCGGGGTTCACGGCATACAGGCGGCCGTCCTCGCCGAACCGCATCCAGGCGATGTCGTCACCCAGGGTCTCGACCTTCCAGCCGGGGATCGTCGGGGCGAGCATCGCCAGGTTGGTCTTCCCACAGGCGCTCGGGAACGCGGCCGCGACGTAGTAGGTCTGCTGCTCCGGGGAGATCAGCTTGAGGATGAGCATGTGCTCGGCGAGCCAGCCCTCGTCGCGGGCCATCGCGCTGGCGATGCGCAGGGAGTAGCACTTCTTGCCCAGCAGGGCATTGCCGCCGTAGCCGGATCCGTAGGACCAGATCATCCGCTCCTCGGGGAACTGGACGATGTACTTCTCGGTGTTGCACGGCCACTTCACGTCGGCCTGGCCCGGCTCGAGCGGGGCGCCGACGGAGTGCAGGGCGGGGACGTACTTGGCGTCCGCGCCGAGCTCCTCGATGCGACGCAGGACGTTGACCCCGCAGCGGGCCATCACGCGCATGGAGACCACGACGTACTCGGAGTCGGTGATCTCGACGCCGAACATCGGGTTCTCGGCCTCGACGTGGCCCATCACGAACGGGATGACGTACATCGTGCGGCCCTTCATGCAGCCGGCGTAGAGCCCGCGCATGAGGTCCTTCATCTCGTTCGGGTCCATCCAGTTGTTGGTGGGCCCGGCGTCCTTCTCCTCGACGGAGCAGATGTAGGTGCGGTCCTCGACCCGGGCGACGTCGGTCGGGTCGGAGGCAGCGTAGAAGCTGTTCGGCTTCTTCTCCTCGTCGAGGCGCACGAAGGTGCCGGCCTCGACGAGCTTGTCGGTCAGTCGGGTCCACTCGGCGTCGGAGCCGGTGACCCACTCGATGTGGTCGGGGGTGGTCATCGCGGCCACCTCGTCGACCCATGCCTGCAGGCCGGCGTGAGTCGTGCCGCCTGCCCGCTGGTCGGTGTGCGTCGCCTCGGTCGTCATGTGATCGGCCGTCCCTTTCGTCCGGGGCGGTCATCCCCGGATCATGAGGTGTCGCGTCCACGCCGACCTGCGGCCATCCGGCCGCGTGTCCACATGGTGAACGCTCGTGATCTGGCCAAGGTACGCCCCCCTACGCGCCAGTAGGTACCGCGCTCGGTCTAGATCGCTCGTGAAAAGCCTCACAACCGGCGGGTAGCCCTGCGGCCATTGTCGGCTTCTTGCACGTCTTGCAAAAACGCAGCGAAATCCGTTGCGTTTCTTGCCTTTCCGCCGTCATCGTCGGGAAGGGCGTGGCAGCTCGCCGACCCCCGCGGCCCTCGGTCCAGGGTGCGCCGCCAGCCCCCGACGGAGGTGTGCCGTCGGGCCGGCCCGACCGCGTGGCGCACCGATTTCGTCGGCGCGGGGTCGAGCCGGTAGTCTTGCCCGTCGTTGCTCCGTGAGTCCCACAAGGATCCTCCGGGGCGACATCTGCGCCCGTAGCTCAACGGATAGAGCATCTGACTACGGATCAGAAGGTTAGGGGTTCGAATCCCTTCGGGCGCACTCTGTGTTGAGACAGACGTTTGGGGCCCTGACCTGCGGAGACGCGGTTAGGGCCTTACTCGTCCCTGGTATCGCTCGGGCTGCCTGGGTCGTCCGATGGGCCCAAGAATGGGCTCAACAATGAGACCTCGGTGGCTCCGGTCGATTCGGGAGACTGGTGGTGTGCACCAGTCCTCGTGGGTCCAAGACGCGGGATCTGTCGTGCCCTCCCGTGACCACCAGACGGCTCCGGTCTGGCGTATTTCGGCATGAACACTGCAACTGCCCAGAGGGCCACCGAGGACACTCAGCCCACACTTCTGTTGACGCTTGGCGAGGTCGCATCGCATCTGCGGTGTACGCGGCGCAGCGTCGAGCGTGAAGTAGCACGCCATCACATGCACGTTGTTCGCATCGGCCGTTCCGTCCGAGTCGAGCGACGCGAGCTCAACCGCTACCTCCAGTCCCTTAGGGACCCCGATGAAGGGTAGACGGCGACTCTCCCCCGAAGAGACCACCTCGTCCAAGTACCGGGGAAAGGACGGTCGCTGGCACGCGCGGGTGACCATGGGGACGCGGTTGGATGGCCGTCCTGATCGCAAGCACATCAGTCGAAGCGCCAAGGGCGAACTCGACCGGGCAGTCCGAGCGCTGGAACGGTCACGGGACACTGGCCAGTACACATGGACCGAGTCCGATCCCACACTTGGTCAGTGGCTGGAGCACTGGCTCGAGAATGTCCTGCCATCCACGGTCCGATGGAAGACGCTGTCGACGTACCGAAGCCAGATGGAAGTGCACATCGTTCCTGTGTTGGGTTCCGTTCGACTCAGCTCGTTGCGCCCGGAAACCCTGGAACAGCACTATCGGCGAATGCTGGACGCCGGCAGCTCGGCCAGCCTCGTCCACGCCGTCCATCGTGTGCTCCGATCCGGGCTGAATGAAGCGGTACGGCGGCAGCGTCTTGCTTCGAACCCAGCCGTGATCGCTCGACCACCCCGCATTCCAAGGCGCGAGGTCCAACCGCTCACCAGGGACGAGTGCGTGGCGATCCTTGGCGCCGCTCGCACTCGCAGAAACGCTGCGCGCTGGTCAGTCGCGCTGTCGCTTGGTTTACGACAGGGCGAGGCCCTCGGTATCCAGTGGCGTGACATCGACTTCGACAAGGGCACTATGCGCATTCAGCGAGCCGTCCAGCGTCAAACCTGGGAGCACGGGTGCCGCCTCGTAGCTGGCGGTTCCCAGCCCGCGTGTGGCTGGAAGCGTGGGGCTGACTGTCCAAGTCGGCGAAATGGTGGCATCCGCCTGGTAGAGACGAAGACCAACGCCTCTAGGCGCTCCATCTCCCTGCCCCCACCCTTGGTTGAAGAACTGCGGATCCACCGTCGTGACCAGGCGCAGGAGCGACTGCGGGTTGGCCCCGCATGGACCAGTTCCCTCGATCTGACTTTTCCTGACGAAGCCGGTCGCCCGATGGACCCAGCTCGCGACTGGCGTGAATGGAAGGCGATTTTGGGAGCCGCCGGGGTGCGTGATGCCCGACTGCACGATGCCCGGCATACAGCAGCGACCCTGCTCCTGGTGCAGGGCGTTGACCTCCGAACGGTCATGGCAATCATGGGATGGACGGAGATGGCGACGGCCCAGCGCTACTCCCACGCGGTCGATGAACTTCGGGTGGAGGCGGCTCGGCGAATAGGGGCTGCACTGTGGCCCGGAACCGCGACCCGAGACATCACCATGCCCCTTAACAGTTGAGGGTCACAGGGGGACGCCTTGGCGCGGTGTTGGCCAGAGCCAGCACAACGGTGTCGTCAACGCGCGCCCAGCATGATGGAGGCTGAGCCGAAGTCCGTTGAGGCGGATGTGGTTACGGTGTCACCGGAGGAAGCCATACACGACGCCGGCGACAGTGGCGCCGATGACGGCTCCACCTGCCAGCTGCATGACGCTGTGCCGTCCGTCGCGCCATCTAGCCCATCCGAGCACCGGCAAGAGCAAGGCTGCGGCGATGCCGGCCCTGAGAACTTCGATGGCGAGAACGGCGATTACCCCAGCGGCAACCGCCATGTGCATCGAGGCCTTCCACACCATGGTGGTGAGCCCCATGGCGACGAGGCCGCAGATCATCGCCAGGATGAGCCAGACCAATGGCCGGGGAGCACCGGCCAGGTACAGCACGACCAGCGCGAAAGTGACCGCGCCGGCGGCGGACGCCATAAGTGCGGGTCGCTGAGAGCGGCGGACTACCTGTCGATCGTCGGCCGATCCGTTGCGAAGGGCGCGGAAGAGGATGAGGTAGGGAACCCCAACCACGAGAACGAGAGCGGCTAGCCACCAGGCGGCAGCGGCCAACAGGCTGGCGGTGTACTTGACGGCGAGATAGGCCATGAGCGCGAGGACCACGTTCGCGGGTGTCAGGGCACCAGCGATCAGCCGGGCAGCCGGGGTGCTTCGGGCGTTGTTCAACCGCGAATGGTCGTCCAAATCGGTCCGCATTCAGTCTCTCCTTTGCGAGCGTTCGGCGCTTCTGAGCGCGTCGCTCAGGCTGATTAGTGGTCGGGGCCACGGTGCCCGGTCCAGCTGGGTCAGGGCGTCCTTGGCGGAGACGGCACCGGGCCTCCGGACCACAGGTTTACCCATGGCCCGAGCGAGTTCCATGAGAGTGCTCGGCATTGCCACTTGGTGTTCCTCGAGTCCGTCGGAGATCTCGATGAGGCGCCGCTGAGCTTTGAGCCGCGGGTCGAGAACTTGTGTGATCCGGTCCTGACGTAGCGGGAGGTGCACATGGGGATGCTGGTTCACCATCAGCCGCCACAGAGGATCCAGCCGGAGGGTCAGCCGTCGTGCTGCGAGACGGTGCGCAAGGGCCGGCAGTACCGGGAGTGCGAGCAGGCCGGACGCCAACAAGATGAGAGGAACTGGGAACAGCACCGTCGCCAAGCGGTCGAGGTAGGGCGTCGACCGCCCTACGATCTGGGCGACGGAACTGTGCGTCGTCCACATCAAGAGGACTGCGATCCCGGACCAGGCCGAGGCCCCGATGAGGGCTATGGCCACGGCTGCCGGAGGGTCTGTGCCCCGAGCCGAGCGAAAGCTCTGGTGGGCGTATCGGGCCACGCCAACCTCGAACCATGCAAGGTAGAGGTAGATCGTCACGATGTAGACGAGGCTCGCCAAGTGGCGGGGAGCCCCGCCCAGGTCTGCTAGCTCGACGGTGTGGATCGGGGCGGCGAGCCAAGCCGCGGAGGATGTTGCCGCGGTGGCCGCGCTGACGGCGTAGATGGCGCGGCGTTGGCCCTCAGGTATGTCCGAGTGACGAGTGCCCAAGAGGTAGATCTGCGCGCTGGCCACGGCAACGCATAGCGCTAAGCGGCTGCCAAGGTTCGTCACGTTGGAGATGTTCACCCACTCGTCCAGCCGGATACGGTTGAAGTGAGCGGTGGCGGCAATGGCGAGCGCCATCACGGAGACTGCCAAAGCGGTGCGCCAGGTGGCGGGTCTGCGGCGTGCCCGGACGCCCCTGTAAGCCCCGGCGCCCCACAGCGCCGCGACCGTGAGCACTTCGAAAGCGGTCATCGCAGTCGCGCGGATAGCCTTGAGGAGGCTTGCCACTCAGCCGCGCGGGCACAGTCGTCGAGCGCGACCGCTAGCGATGTTCCGACGTACTCAGCTGCTGCTTCCTCGTGGTTGGTATACCCGGTGCGTTGCAGCATCTTTCGCGTCGTGTCCATTGGGAGAGAGGGCGCTACGGCGGCAAGAAGTTTCGGGCTCAGGCTGCTGTGGAACGCTGGGTCGTGGTGCAGCAGTAGGTGACCAACTTCGTGGCAGAGGACGGCACAGCGCCTGGTCGGTGACGCACCCAATGGGACGAGGAAGTAGTCATACTGGAGGGTGGGGATCCAGGCGCCCGAAGGCGCGTTACTCGTTAGAAGGACCTCAATGACTCGGACGTCCCTCTCGCGGGAACGAGCCAAGCTGTCAATCAGGCCATCGATCGTGCCGCTCTCGCGGATCAGAGCCCGCCCCGTGCGAACCGCCTCGCGCAGCCGAACGCTCGCGCGCTGACGTTCAGTCCTCGCCATTGCCTTTGCCTTCCATGCGCTGAATCTCCTTGAGCGCGCCGAGCAGTTGCACCAGGCCTTCCGCATCTAGGTCTCCGCGGAGGCGCAGGCCGCCCATACGACGAAGCTGAGAGAGGGTTTCAAGGTCCTCATTCACGCGCTTCTCCTCGGCGCTGTCGAAGAAATAGCCGACGGGGACGCCGAAGACCTTCGCGATGCCCGCGAGGAGGCGCGCAGACGGGTTGTCTCGACGACCGTTACGCAGGTTGCTGAGGTGCTGAACAGTTACTGGCACGCCACCGGCAGCCAGTTCACGTACCACGACCTCGTTCGTGTACCAGCCCCGTCCGTCGGGCTGTGGGATGGTCCGGAAGAGGCGTTGGAGTTTGTTCGCGAGATCGGGGATGCCCGCACTGTCCATGATCCGATGGTACTCACGGCCCACAGAGTGCATCTACAGATTAATTAGATTAAGCCAGAAAAGCATTAAACGCGCCGATGGTCTATCGTGTTGGGGGTGGCGCCGTCACCGGACTCCCCAAGCGCAGGCCAACCCAGCTGGGTGGACGCCGACCGCTACCTCCTGTCGAGGCCCTTGGCGACCATCCGCGACCTCGATGAAAGCCGGATCCCCGCTGCTGCGGCCGGCTGGCCGCAGCACTCGGCTCGCGAGGTAAATGCTGTGAGATCACGCCTAGAAGTTGCGTTCTGTGGTGCTGGCGAAGCACTGGTTGCTCGCGATCGACTCAGCCGTAGGTGTCCCCCCAGGGGCCAATCGGAGCCTTAGCGCAATGAATCGAGGAGGAACAGATGACGTCCCGAAGTCGAAGCCGCGCCGTCGGTCTGACCGTGACCCTGTCTGCAGTGGTGCTGACCTCGGCCTGCAACAACCCCGAGCCGCCCGCAGCGACCTCGTCAACCAGAACGACCTTGGCGCCCACGTCGACGACCAGCACGACGTCGTCCCCAACGTCGCTCACTCCGGCCGAGAAGGACCTCAAGTCGGCGGAGGAGACAGTTGGGCGCTACTGGGGTGTCCTCGACGAGCTAGCTGCCGATCCAAAGAAGAGTCTGAACCAAGTCGCCACTGTGGCACGCGACCAGGCGGCGATTCAGGCCCGCAACACGCTTGGGACCTATCAGGCCAAAGGCTGGACCCTGGTGGGTCGAACGATTGTCGACTCTCCGACCGCGACCACGACGGACGGCAAGACCTTCTCGGTTTCGGCGTGCATCGACGTCAGCAAGGTCAACATCGTGGACAAGGCGGGCAAGTCCGTCGTGCGGCCGGAGCGCCCAGATCGTATGCGGTATCCGTACACCGTTGTGAAGGCGCCGCGGGGTTTCTTCGTCACCGTCGACACGCTCAAGGGGAAACCATGCTGAGACGCGCCGTGTCTGCCCTAGCGATTGCTGTTGCACTGCTTGGTTTGGCGGCGCCAGCGTTCGCCACGGACCCGCCGGTCACATGCCCTCCCGGCACGAGTCCTGATCCTTGGAGTGGGGAGTGCATCATCGTCATCGTCACCGACCCCGGTGGGGGCGGTGGAGGTGGTGGTGGCGGCGGGGATGAACAGCCCGTCGGACTGCCGACATGTACGTCGACCTTGACCTCGCCGACGAAGGAGGTGCCCTGCTCTTCGTCGGATGGATGGTGGGTTCAGTCGCAGCAGTGCTACGCCGAGGTGTTGCAGCCGCAGCCACCGTTCAGTGACCCGGCCTGGGGTGGGCGCACGACCGGTCAGGTCTACGCCTGCACGAGACCGGTGGGTATCGGTCCGGTCTCCGGAATTGCCTTCTGGCTCTGGCTGGCCACGCCACCGAACGGTGCGCCGCCGGACCCGCAGGTGCTGGCACGGCAGGCGGTCGCGCGGATGAACCTCCGCGCCATCAGCATCGGCATCGTGCCGGAGCCCCGAGCGGGAAGCGTCGGGATCATCGGCATGCCGACGTGGATGTGGGCACAGAACCCCGGAGCGACCACGTGGGGGCCGCAAACCCAGTCCGCGTCGGCAGATGGCTTCACGGTCACGGCAACCGCGAAGGCCCAGCGCATCGTCTGGGCTATGGGCGACGGCACCACGGTCACGTGCACTGGGCCGGGCACACCGTATGACGACTCCTACGGCAAGCAGTCGTCCCCGACCTGCGGACACACCTACAGCCGGCAGGGCGTTTACAGGGTGCGGGCCACGACCTACTGGGTCGTCACATGGGCCGGGATCGGCCTGAGCGGCACGATCCCGTTGGACTTCACCGACACGGCCACGATCACCATGGGCGAAGCCCAGGTGCTGAGCAGCTGAGCAGCTGAGCAGCTCGAGGGGGAACCGATGACGATGACTATCGAGACTGCCGACTCCGCCGCTGTGAGCGGGGGACGAGGCACGCCACCGGTGCGCCGGCGTCGATCCAAGCGCGGCGCCGACGGAGGCCAGACGTCCGTGACGCCGGCGCCGAAGCTCCGTCGTCGACCGGTGTTGGTCGCCGCGTCGCTTGCAGCCGTCATCCTCGGCGCACTGCTGGGGGCATGGACGTGGTCGTCGACGAGCAACACCCACGAGGTGGTGGCGCTGCGCCAAACCGTCACCCGCGGGGAGACGATCACCCAGGGCGACCTGATGACGGTCCAAGTCGGGGTGGATCCCGCCCTGAGGACGCTTCCGAGCGACCGCCTGGGGAGCCTCGTGGGCCAGCGCGCGGCGATGGACATGGCTGCCGGCAGCCTGGTCACGGCTGCGGACGTGACCACCTCGGTCCTGCCTGGGAAGGGCTGGTCGGTCGTGGGGGTCGCGTTGCCGCCCTCGCTGATGCCGGGAGAGACGTTGCTGGCCGGCGATCAGGTGCGCATCGTGGCGACCCCGGGTCAACAGGGCGACGTGGGTCAGGAGCCCCCTGAGGCCATCTCCGCGACCGTGGTGGGGCTCTACCCGAACGGCGAGAACGGGCAGACGGTGGTCTCCGTCGAGGTGCCGCAGGAGCAGGCCGCCGAGCTGGCGGCTCGGGCGGCGACCGGCAAGGTGGCGCTGGTCCTGGACAGCCGGGAGCGCTGAGCCATGGCTCTGATCGTGCTGTTCTCCGCCTCGGGGTCGCCTGGGGTCACCGCCTCGGCCCTGGGGCTGGCCCTGACATGGTCGCGGCCGGTGCTGCTGGTCGAAGGTGACCCGACGGGTGGGTCGGCTGTTTTCGCCGGCTACCTGCGTGCCGAGTCGGCGCCGACGAACTCGCTGATCGATCTGGCGCTGGCGCAGCGACACGGGCAGCTGAGCGAGGCGATCGCCGAGTCCACGGTGCGGATGCCGGGCCCGCCCGACTCGGCGGTCTCCCTGCTGCCGGGCACCCGCGCGCACGGGCAGGCGCGCAGTCTGCTGCCGTTATGGGAGACCCTGGCCGCGGAGCTGAAGGCACTGGAGGCCACGGGTCAGGACGTCATCGTCGACGCGGGTCGGCTCGGCCTGGCCGGGAGCCCGGAACCTCTGATCTACGCGGCCGATCTGGCCCTGATGGTGACCCGGACCGACCTGGTGTCCCTGTCCGCGGCCCGGTCGTGGGCGCAGACCCTACGAACCGAGTTTGAAGGAGTCGGCGGGATGTCGTCGCTGGGATTGCTGCTCGTGGGGCAGGGGGAGCCCTACTCCGCCCGCGACGTCCAGAAGGTCCTGCAGATCCCGGTGATCGCCTCCCTGGCCCAAGACGTCGCGGGCGCCGACGTGTTCGCCAAGGGCGCCAAGGCCCCGCGCCGATTCGACTCCTCCCGCCTCGTCCGCAGCCTCACCGCCGCGCGGACCTCGATCCAGTCCGCGGTGACCACCAACCGCGGCCAGCTCGCCGCGCAGTTCGTCGGGGGGACAGCATGACGAACAACAACACCACGGCGGGCCGCGAGCCGGGCACCCACCCCACGGACCCGGCATCCCTGCCGTTGTTCGCCGCGCCATCGCCGAACCGCGGGACCGCCGCCAGCCCGGGCAGGGTGCGCGGATCGTTCTCGATGTCACCATCGGCCGACCCGGCACCGACCGTGTCGCGCCCGCTGACCCCGGCGGTGCCCGACGGCGACCTGGACATCCCCCGGAGCTACGTGCCCAGGATCTATCGGCACGGCGCCGACATTGACTGGTGCCTGGTCACGGCGCTGCGGGGACAGGCCTCTGACCGTCTCAGTGCCGCCCTCGGGGACGATCGGGGCCACCTGAGCTCGGCCGCGCAGAGAGAGCAGGGCCGCGCGATCATCCTCGAGCTGCTCAACAACGAGCACGACGAGCGGGTCAGCGCCGGCCAGGATGCGTGGAACACCGCCGAACAGGACGCCTTGGCCAAGGCCGTCGACGACTCCCTGTTCGGGCTCGGGCGACTGCAACCACTGGTGGACGACCACCGGGTCGAGAACATCCTGATCTTCGGCTGCGACTCGGTGTTCCTCGAGCTCACCGACGGCCGCCTGATCCCCGGGCCACCCGTGGCCGACTCGGACCAGGAGCTGATCGACTTCCTGGTCTTCCTGGCCTCCCGGTCGGAGGTCAACCCGCGGCCGTTCTCGGAGGGGCAGCCGCGCCTGCATCTGCGTCTGGACGGCGGCGCACGGCTGGCCGCGGCGGCATGGGTCACGCCGCGCCCCTCGGTGGTCATCCGGCGGCACCGGCTGCGCAGGGTCACCCTGGCCGACCTGGTCGACCGCGGGACGCTCACGGAGCTGGCGGCGTCGTTCTTGTCCGCGGCCGTGAAGTCCCGCAGCAGCATCGTGGTGTCCGGCGCCCAGGGAGCAGGCAAGACCACCCTGGTCAGGGCATTGTGTGCGGAGATCCCCCAGCACGAGATCATCGGCACCTTCGAGACCGAGTACGAGCTTCACCTGCATGAGCTCAAGGACCAGCACCCGTATGTCTTTCCGTGGGAGGCGCGTCCCGGCTCGGGCGAGCGGGCCGCCGACGGTAGCCAGGCCGGCGAGTTCACCCTGAGCCAAGCCATGTTCGACAGCTTCCGGTTCGACCTCTCCCGTCAGATCGTGGGTGAGGTTCGAGGACCGGAGGTTCTGGCCATGCTCAAGGCCATGGAGTCTGGCGCGGGTTCGATCTCCACCACCCACGCCAAGAATGCGGAAGGAGCGATCGGCAAGCTGGTGACGTGCGCCATGGAGGCCGGGCCGCACATCACCCACGACTACGCCGTGCGGGCGATTGCGGCCAGCATCGACATCATCGTGCACGTCCACCTGGAGACCACCCCGCTGGCCGACGGCACCGCGCAACGCTCCCGCTGGGTCACCGAGATCCTCACGCTGACCCCCGGAGAGCGTGAGAAGGGGTACGCCGTCCAGCGGGTCTTCCTCGCACCGCCCGGCAGCCGGCAGGCCGAGCCTGCGGTCCTGCCCGATGAGTACCGCGAGCTCGCCGCGTGGGGATTCGCCCTCGAGGAGTTCTACGGGCACAGTGAGGCCGCATCATGACCCCGCTGGTACCGGCCGTGGCCGGGGCGCTGATCGTCGCCGGTCTGCTGGGCACGGTCGCTGGGCTGCGGCCCCACCCGGCTCCGGCCCCGGCGCTCGCGCGCAGTGCCATCGGCAAAGGAGCCGCCCTGGGGCGGCTCGCGGCGCTGGGCCGGCGCACCCGCCTGCTGCTGGCCGCAGGCGCCGCGGTGGGCGTCACGGTAGCGGTGCTGACCGGCTGGATCATCGCGATCCCGCTCGTGCCTGCGGCGGCCGCAGGCGTGCCCGTGCTGCTGTCCGTCCCACCCTCGGCGAGCAAGATCGACCGGTTGGAGGCGATGGAGGAGTGGACCCGTTCCCTGGCGGGCATCCTCACCGCTGGCGTCGGCCTCGAGCAGGCACTGATCTCCACCCTGCGCTCAACTCCTGAGGCGATCCGGCCAGAGGTCACGCGCCTGGCGTCCCGGCTCCGTGCCCGCTGGGCCACCGAAGACGCCCTGCGCGCCTTCGCCGACGAGCTCGACGACGCGACAGGTGACCTGATCGCCGGCAACCTCATCTTGGCGGCCCGGCGCCGAGGGGCTGGGGTGGCCAGCGTCCTGGAAGCACTTGCCGAGTCCACCGCGGCGGACGTCGCCGCCAGGCGAGAGATCGAGTCGGACCGGGCCAAGCCACGGTCGACCGCGCGCTGGGTCACCCTGATCACGATCTCGGTCCTCGGGGTTCTGGCGTTGACCGGTGACTACGTCCGCCCCTACGGGTCACCGATCGGACAGCTGCTGCTGGTGCTGTTGCTCGGCCTGTACGTGGCGACGCTGCTGTGGATGCGCACGATGTCGAGCGGCAAACCGCTGCCCCGGTTCATCGGGTCCGCCGCCAGGCAGGCAGCCCGATGATGGCCACCGGTCTGCAGCTGGCGCTGACCGCCGGCGCCCTGATCGGTCTCGGGGTGGCGTTGCTGGTCTGGCGTCTGACTCCCGCGGACCCCGATCTGGGCGACGCGCTAGGGCGGTTGTCACCCGAGCACGCCAAGCGGCGCGCCGTCGAGGCGATGCACCCGGCCGGCGACACCCGCGAACGGTTGGGCGTCTGGGGGATGAAGACCCTGCCGGCCGGCACCTGGGGCACCGTCCCGGTCCAGGAGCTGGCGATCCTGCGGACCCCGGTCAGCCGCTACTACGGCGAGAAGGTCATGTTCGCCCTGCTCGGGCTGGCCATCCCGCCACTGCTGAGCACCTTCTTCACCCTCCTCGGGGCGCGCCTGCCCGTCGTCATCCCCGTCGTCGCGACGGTCGGCCTGGCCGCGGTCATGTTCTTCCTGCCCAACTACAACGTCCGCGACGACGCGAAGAAGGCACGGGCCGAGTTCAGCCGCGCTCTCGGCGCGTACATCGACTTCGTGGCGCTCGAGCGCAACTCCGGCGCAGGCCCCCGCCAGGCCATGGAGGTAGCCGCCGGTGTGGGCGACTCTTGGGTGTTCCGCCGCCTCGGTGAGGAGCTCGCCCGCACCCGGTGGTCCGGGCTGACCCCATGGGATGCCCTGCACGCTCTGGCCCTCGAGCTGGGGCTGCCCGAGCTCGACGACCTCGCCGACATCATGCGCCTGTCCGGGGAGGAGGGCGCCCAGATCTACCGGAGCCTGCGCGCGCGCTCCGCAGGGATGCGCAGCGCGATGCTCGCCACCGAGAAGGCCAGGGCCAACGAGGTCGGCGAAAAGATGTCCATCCCGATGAGCCTGCTGGGGGTGATCTTCTTGGCCATCCTCGTCGCACCGGCCCTGCTGCGCGTGATCGCAGGCAGCCCCTGACCACCTCACCCACCGGCCAGAACCCACGCAACGAGCCAACCTCCGGGCGCCGGGCCCCGACCAACACCAACCGACCAACCAAGGGGGGAGAACCCCATGTACTACCTCGCAGCAACACTGCACACCCTCGGCATCGCCTTGCGCGACACCGCCATCCGCAAGGCCACCAAGGACCCCGAGCGCGGCTCGGTGACGATCGAGAACGTCATCTGGGCGGTGGCCGTCATCGCCATCGTCGGGATCGTCGTCCTGGCGATCACGAACTATGTGCGCACCAAGGCCGCAGAGATCAAGTAGCCGACTGTGCACCGGCCCCGCAGGTTCTCGTTCCGTGACCGCCGTCCGGCGGTCAATGGACACGACCGTGGATCGACCTCGATCCAGATGGTGCTGCTGATGCCGGCGCTGTTCGCGGTGATGTTCCTCGGCATGCAAGGTGCCCTCTTCTACCACGCGCGGACCGTCGCCCTGGCCGCCGCGCAAGAGGGCGTCCGGACCGCGGCTGGACTGGGCGGGTCCGGCGCGGCTGGCGCCCACGACGCCTACGCCTTCGTCACCGCCGCGGGTGGTGACGACGTGCTGACAGCACCCCAAGTCCGCAGCTCACGCAGCACCACCAACGCCACCGTGACCGTCACCGGACGCTCGCTGAGCGTGATCCCCGGGTGGGCACCCACGGTCACCCAAAGCGCCAGCGCCCCCGTCGAGAGGATCACCCAGTGAGCCGCACACGGCGCCGGCCGCACCTTGGGGCCGCGGAGCGCGAGCGAGGATCGGCCGTCATCGAGGCCGCCATCGGAGTGCCGGCCTTCATGCTATTCGTCGGGCTCATCGTGTTCGCCGGCCGGGTCGCCGTCGCCAACCAGGCCGTGGGATCGGCGGCCGCCGAAGCCGCCCGATCCGCCTCGATCTCGCGGACACAGGCCCAGGCCGCGGACACGGCCAGGGCCGCGGCCACACAGGCCCTGAGCAACCAGAACGTCAACTGCCTGCGGATGACCATCAGCGTCGACACCAGCGGCTTCGGTTCGCCCGTCGGCACCCCGGCCAGCGTGCGGGCCACCGTCACCTGCGTGGTCAACCTCTCCGACCTAGCCGTACCCGGAGTCCCCGGCACCCGAACCGTGTCAGCGAGCATGTCCTCGCCGCTGGACACCTACCGAGAGCGGTGAGGAGATGCACGACACCAACGCCCAGCTCGTCAGCTCGACCAGCCGTCTTGGTGGCGGGCTGCGCGGCTTCCTCGGCCGCGGCCGCCGCGTCGCCGTCGCGTCCGAGCGCGGCTCCATCACCCTCTGGATCGTGACCACCGGCTTCGTCATGATCGTGCTGGTCGGCATGGTCGTGGACCTGGGTGGCCAGGTGTACGCACAACAGCACGCCAGAGACGTCGCCCGTCAGGCAGCCCGAGTCGGCGGCCAGCAACTCCAGGCCGCACCGGCCATCCGCGGTGAAGGCGCCATCGCGGACACCTCCCGAGCAGTCCAGGCCGCCCGCACCTACCTCGCCGCCGGCGACGTCGCCGGCGCCGCCCGGGTCACCGGCGGCGACACCATCGAGGTCACCACCAGCGCGGTCTACACCACCAAGTTCCTGTCCATCATCGGGATCAACCACCTCACCGTCACCGGCCAAGGGCAGGCAACCATCACCAGAGCACTGCAAGGGGTGCAGCGATGACACTACGAACCCGGCTCACCGGACTGATCGCAGCCCTGACCATCGTGGCCATCGTGATCGCCCTGCCGATCACCCTCCTCGCTGTCGGCGCCAACCCGCTACCCGACACCTGGCCCACACTCGACCAGGCCCGGACCGCCCTGACCAGCCCGGACGACGGCACCCTGGCACTGGGTGCGCTCAGGGTTCTGGGGTGGGCGGCATGGCTGTTCCTCACCGGGTCCATCGCGCTGGAGATCCTGGCCCGGGCACGCGGCGTCCGCGCGCCGCGGCTGCCGGGCCTGCACGCGCCCCAGGCGGCAGCTGCGGGCCTGGTCGGCGCCGCGATCCTGCTGTTCGTGACCGCCCCCCTGACCGGCACCCCCGCCCAAGCCGCCCCCATGACGACGCACGTGACGACCCAGACCGTCACCAACGCGGCCGCCCGCGCAGCCACCCCCGTCACCGGCGCCGATCAGGGCAGCCCCACACCGGAGCCCGCGCGCGCCACACCCAGTCACACCCATGCCACGACGGCGCGGCCCGATCCGGCGACCGTGGAGCACGTCGTCGAGCGCGGCGAAACGCTCTGGTCCCTCGCGGAGCGGTACCTGGGGGCGGGAATCCGCTACACCGAACTGGCGGACCTGAACCGTGACGTCCTGGGACCGAACCCGGGATTCCTCACCGTCGGGCAGGTCCTCCAGGTGCCCACCGGAGAGTCGTCCACCGGCGCCCAATCAGATACACAGATGGCGGGACACGTGGTGACTGTCCGCCGCGGCGATACCCTGTCGCAGATCGCGCAGGAGCAGCTCGGGAACGGCGACAAGTACCCCGAGATCTTCGAGGCATCCAAGGACGCCGTGCAGCCCGACGGTCGACACCTGAGCGACCCCGACCTGATCCTGCCCGGCTGGAAGCTGTCCATCCCGGCCATGAAGGCAGCCGCCTCAGAGACGCCCGGCCCGCACCGCGAGCAGACCGGCACCGAGCACCCCCGACCCGGATCCTCCGAGCCGGCCGCCCCAGCCCAGCCGACCCCGCGGGCAGCTGCCCCACAGGCGGCACCGGAGTCGCCGACCACGCCACGGGCGGACGCGCCGACAGTCCAGCAACCAGAGCCCACCCCCGCGGCCACCAGCGGTGACACCCACGACGACGCTGACCCCCGGCATGGGGCGTGGATGCTGGCCGGTCTGACCGGTGGGGGAGCGATGCTGGCCGGCGCCATGTTGCTGGCACTGCGCGGCCGCCGCAAAGCCCAGTTCCGGGCCCGACGCCCGGGGCGCACCATCGCCGCCCCTGAGCCGCTGCTCGCACCCGTGGAGAAGACACTCACCGCGGCCGGCGGCCCGGCGAGCGTCGACGTCGAGGTCATGGACGAGGCCCTGCGACGCCTCGCCGCGGCGACTGCCGCCTCGACCGCGCCCATGCCGGAGCTGGCCGCCGTGGAGCTGGCCCAGCGTGCCCTGACCTTGCACCTTTCGACCCCCACCACACTGGAAGGACCCTGGGTCGGGAGCGCCGACCAGCTGCACTGGACCCTGCCCGCCGGGGCCGACCTGCGCGACATCGGTCCGCTCACCCCCGACCAGCCCGCCCCGTACCCGTTGCTGGTCACCATCGGTGCCGGCGACGACGGCAGCGTGTGGATGCTCAACATCGAGGACCTTGACCTGAGCATCACCGGGGACGCCACGTTCGGGCGCGACTTCGCCCGGTACCTGGCCGCCGAGATCGCCTGCAACCCCTGGTCGCACGGGGTCCGCGTCGACCTGGTCGGCGTCGCACACGAGGTCGCGGACATGAACACCGACCGCATTCGCGTCCACACCGGCGGTGAACCGGATCCGGCGGCGGAGGCCCTGGCCGACGCCATCACCATGATCGACCGCAGCGCCGAAGCCGACGCCGACATCGCCACCGCCCGGGCACGCCAAGACGGCGCCGACGCTTGGCCGGCGCGGCTCCTGTTGGTCGACGCGAATGAGGGGATCGAAGCCTCACCCGGTGAGTCCGCGGCACGTGAGCTGCCACCAGCCCTGGAGCAGCTGCTTCAGACCGTCTACCGGCACCCCGGTCAGACAGGCACATGCGTGGTCGTCCGCGGCGAGCGGGAGGGCACCCCGGGCCTGGTCCTGCGCGTCACCGGCAACGGCCGGGTTAGCCTCCCTCATGCGGGCCTCGACCTGATTGCCGTCGGCTTGACCAGGGATGAAGCCCAAGGCTGCGCCGCCCTCCTGGCGCAGAGCGAGGACCTGTCCGACGCACCCGTGCCCGTCGACCAGCACGCCCGCGACGGGTGGCGGGCCTGGTCGGACGAGGCCGGAGCATTGCGTGAAGAACACACCACCGCGCGACACGCCCCGGCCGACGAGGACGCCCGGGCGGGCTCGCTCCTGCAGCACGACGACCAGGACTATCTGCGCAAGGGCGCCACCACGCGCGACGACCTCGAGACCCTCGCGCCCAAGGTGCCGCAGCGGGTGCGCGACGCCGTGGCCGACGCTGACCCCACCTTGGGTGACGACCTGGCGATGTGGTGGTCCCAGGACTGCCCCCTGCCCAGGCTGACCCTGCTCGGACCGGTCGCCGCCCGGACCCGCGGCACCCCGGTCACCAAGCGCAAGCCGTACTACACCGAGATGCTCGCCTACCTGGCCACCCGAGCACACGGGGCGACCCCGGAAGAGCTGGCCGACGCCTTCAGCATCACGCCGGCCAAGGCCCGGGACTATGTCCGCATCGTCCGCGACTGGCTCGGCACGAACCCGCGAACCGGGCAGGCCCACCTGCCCGACGCACGGAAGGCGCCAGCGGCGATCGCCAGAGGTGTCGGCGTGTACGAGGTTCTCGACCTGCTCGTTGACGCGGACCTCTTCCGCAGGCTCCGCGTTCGGGGCGAGTCGCGCGGACCGGACGGCGTCGACGACCTCCGCAAGGCACTTCGACTGGTCCAGGGCCGGCCCTTCGATCGGCTCCGCGACGGCGGATGGTCTTTCCTGTCCGAGGGCGACCGCCTCGACCAGCACATGGTCTGCGCCATCGTCGACGTCGCGCACCTCGTCACCACCTACAGCCTCCAGGCCGGAGATACCCGCCAAGCCCGGCTGGCCGCAGAAACGGCGGCCATCGCGGCCCCCGACGAGGAGATCCCCAGGCTGGATCTCGCCGCGGTCGCCGACGCCGAAGGTCACCCCCGCGAGGCAGAGCGGATCCTGCGCGACGAGGTGTGCAACCGCACCGACGACGAGTGCGCCCCGCCCGAACTCTCGGACCGAACCAAGCGAGTCATAGCCACACGCGAATGGCACGAGCGGACCCGAAAGGCCGGCTGACCGAGCCAGAGTGTCAGCAGCCCCAAGCCCCTCCAGCAGTCACAATCGGGTCGCGTGCGGACCAGTGTCGAACCGCCCACTAAGGGCGCCCCCTCGCGCCGCGGGCAATAGGACGCCACCGTCGCTCCTTGCCCTTGTCATCGAGGATGGCTCCGCACTCAGTCTCATATGCCTGTAGATGGGCGGCCGGACGAACCAGGTCAATCGGCGGGCGGCTGCGACGCGGACGTAGATCCATCCCATACGAGAAGCCGCCGGGTCGAAGCAATCAGTGCTTTTCCCGACTCATCGCGCTCGATCTCTGGTTCGCGAAGTGCCTGCCATCCCGCGTCGAATCCGAACTTTGTCGCCTCGCCGACGGGGTTTTGGATTCGGTGAATCACTGCAGCGTCGTCGTCCTCCGCGTGCTCCACCACGTACAACCAGAAGTCGTCTGGGTGGGTGCGGTTCTCCTCGAGCTGTGTTGCCGACATCCAGACGCCGAAACCAGTCCACGCTCCGCCGATTGACTTGATCTCGATGCGACGAAGAACGGCGCCATCTGAGTCCTTGGAGAGAATGTCGTAGCCGGGGTTGTTGTGAGCTTGCTCCTCTGGGGTCCGGCCGCAGGATCTCTCGTACTCGAGGACACGGCGGACGCCCGCGATATCCACAGGTGACTTCTCAGGCGCCTCGTCGCCGCCGTCGTCGTGGCCTTGGTCCTCGTCGTCGAACGACACGAAGGAAGCCATGTGAGTCCGCCGTTGCCCACTGCCTGAGCGACGTTGGGGGCGCTTCCGGCTCGAGTTGGTCGATGACGGTGTGCCATCGCCGTCCGCGTTACCTCCCGGCTCGGACGCTGCGTCGAGGGCCGCGTAGTCCGTTGAATCGTCGTCCGAGGAAACGGGCGGGTCATCGAGCTGATTTGAGGCGAGGTCCGGGTCGGACGGGGTAAGGGGGTCGAGGTCGAGATCTTCGACCTCGACCGAAGTCTGGCTGCCCACGCGCTCCCACTCCGTGTGGTCCAGATCCCGCACCCCGTACTCGTCGAGGACAGTCATCGCACCAGTGAGATCGGAGGCAGTCAGAACTTCCAGGATGGATGGCGCCAGGGAGCTGACGTCGATGCCGGGGGCGATGCAAAGCGCGATCTCTCGAGCAATGTGACGGTTGGGGGTCTCCGTTCGAACGATCAGGCGGTTTTCGTCGGGTAGGTAGATCGCTTCCGTTGGTCGGGGAGGATCGACCTGATGCTGGTGCGCGAATCGTGTGACGTACTCGACGGTGAGGTCAGGCATTACCTCGATACCCGTCTCGGCCAGTCGGTTGAGGTCGTACTGGGCCCCGTCCTCTACGCGCTGCGCCTCCGCAAGACGCTCGAGTGCCGGCCTGCGGTCGTCCACAAGCGCAGCAAGCGACGACGCTTCAGTCGAAGGCGCCCCTTCATTGATGCACGGAGTGATCACTTCCTCGGCAGGTCGAACCCCGGCTGCCGCCAACGCACGATGAGTGGACCGGTCACGCCGAATCAGGTTGTCCCTGATCAGAAGGATGGTCTCGGCAAGCCGACGGCCGTCTGCGAAAAGGAGCAGTTCGGGCTTCTCCAGCACGTCACGTGGGCCCACGGCGGACCTGATCGCTCCGAGCCTAGGCAGCGTGTCTGCTGACTCATGCAGATGCTGGTCGAGCAGTTCCCAGCAGCGATGGACAACCCGCTTGGCATCCTCATCGAGCCGTGTATTGCCAGCAGCTCGGCTGATTCGGCGCAGTGTTTCCTCGACGTGAGCCGGTTGCGCTGACTCGCTGACCCCGACCCGATCGAAGAAGGCTTGGTAATCGCGGTGGCCGGGCGCAAGAACATGTGCCCACTCGCCGAGTCCGGGATCTGACCAAAAGACGGTGTTGGGCTCCACGAACACCCCATCGCCGATTTGAACGCAAGGTTCGCGGCTCAGCGCCCTGACGGCGTGCTCCTCCTTCGCCTGCCCAAGAGCGCGGTACACCTCGGGGTGCAACCGGCTGTTGCCAGATACGCAGTGGCGCAGGTGGGCGATGACCATGGCTGTTGCCGGCGTCCTCTGGACCCCCAGCCATTCCAGGACCGGGGCGAGTCGACCTTGGTCGGTCACATGGAGCGCCAGCTTCTTGCCCTGCGACTCAAATAGGTATCGCTGGAACGTTGCAAAGACTTGGTCCGGCTTGTCGCGGCCACCTCCCTCGCAGGGGAGCCAGGCTGCGGACTGTAGCGATCGCAACGAACCGGAAACGGTTTCTGACTCGGGCGGGTTGGGGAGAGCATCAAGGATCGCCAGAACGACGTCTGCGTCCGGGGTCACGTCTTGCTCTCCGAGTCTGAACGCAGCCTCGTTCAGAACCTCATTGCTCGGATGTGCCGACACCCCAAGCCACACGAGCGTCTCGAGAAGGTGCGACGCCATACCGCGAGTGTCGGCGATGGGCGCTTCAGGTGCGATGAGGGTAAGCGCCGGGTTGGGCAGGTGGACGTTGTGGGCCGGATGTAGTCCGTCGGAGCAGGGGACGAGCGGTGTCTGGCGGAGAATCTCGCGGGCGCCCGGTGTCTGGTCCAGCTCGACGCGGTGGCGCTGAATGATCTCGAGCACTTGCCGTGCTTGATCGGTGCTGAGGCCATTGACCGCAGCCGGCGCAACATGGCGCAGCAGGTACTCCACGGCGTCGAGCTCCCGGGCTCCGAGTAGGCGCAAGAGGTCGGTATGGCCGGCGGTCTTGTCACGGTCCACAACGTCGGCGACGCCAAGGAGGTCGTCAAAGTCGGACGACAGCGACAGTTCCGTGAGCGGCCGGAGTTCGCCACCGGTGCTCGGGAAGAGGGGAAGAGCGCTGACGCGGGCTCGAAGCTCTTGAGCCAGGGCCGCCCGGTGGTTGTCCAGCCAGTCAAGCACCAGGTCGGGCGCAACTTCGAGAGCGGCTGGATCGGCTTCGAAGATCGCGACCGCTCGCTCAGGGTTGATGTCGTCGCAGAGGTCGATAAGGTTAGGACAGAGTCCAGCCAATCTCTCTGTGTCCACGATCTTCAGGTCGGGGTCGAGAAGTTCGAACAGCGCGCGGTCGTCCTCCTCGAGTTTAGATACCCGGCTCGCAGCCGCGAACGTTCCGTCCACGCAGGGGACGATCGCCACGCCAGCGATACTGGAGTTGGCCAGCAGCGACTTGCCACGCTCTTGAAGGTGGTTGACCAAGCGCAGGAGCGCGTCGACGTCATCAGCGGTGAGCAGTGCGTCGTCGCGCTCCGGCTCCCACGCCTCAGCTATCCCGGATTTCTCCAGGGCCGAAACAACATCGGAGATCCCGAGGAGGCTCATGCCGTACTGTGTCAGCGTCGTCTGCCTAGCTAGCGGGCGAATCGACGGCGCGAGGACCGGGACGCCTAGTCGGAGCAGGACCTCTACAGCGTCGTACTCTTCCTCGTCTCGTGGCACGAGCGTGCCGGCCGGCAAGACGCCGGTGTCGTCGGCAAGTAGCGCGATCCGCGATGCGGAAGCGAGCTCCTTCGCCCGTTCGAAGAACTCGCTGAACACCGCCGGGTATTCATCCTTGGCGATGTCGCGGTTGACCCTCTCAACGTCCACCAGGTAGTTCCACGCGACTCGGTGGCCGAGCTCCTGTGCGATGGTCTCCAGGTTGTCGGCGACAAGGACGGCTGCGGCATCAATAAGGATGTCGTTCCACTTGCCGCGAAACCCTCGGCTATCGAACTCCACTCCCTTCCGGTCCTGTCTGGGAAAGAACGTGGCGTTGACGTGGCCGCTCCAACCGGTCCGAGTCTCGGTAGGGAGATCCGCGAAGATGCGCCCTACGACACTTTCCTCGACAGGTACGGCGACCTGAACTAGTGAGGATCTGCTCGAATCGGGCTCGTACTCCTCCTTCAGCCGGTCCGCACCCTCGGCCTCGCCCTCGAGGAGCAGCCACTCCGAGGAATCACCGTTGACCGTGATGGTGATCCGGTTACCCTGCTGCCGCCTGCCGACCTTGGACGTCCGTTCGGGCGACTCAATGCTGAGTACTTGAGTTCGGTCGAGGAACACTAGGGCGGCGCCGGCTGCATCGTGCAGTTCGTCGACGAGCCGGGCAACGTCTGCATCGGTGAGCGGGGGTGCGCTCAAGTCTCGGCGCAGCGGCGTGTGCTGCCGGGCCCAAGGCAGATAGAAGGTCGTACCGGCAGATGCGTGGTCTCGCGGGCAGCCCCCGGGGCATAGGACGATCCTCTTGTTCTCGTCACGGGACTCGTCGAGGATCAGGTGTCGCCCGGCCGTGAGCACCTCTGGATGGTCTGTGACCTGATAGACGGCCGTGAAGCCCACGCCGAACGCTCCTGTGGTCCGGGCGTCATCGGCCTTGTGGCGCCCCGCGACCTCGCGAAATGAGTGCAAGTCGCAACTGCGCCTGCCCTCGTCAACTTTCCAAGGACACCGCTTCGACTTCTCTTGATGCCCACAGTCGGTGAAAACCGCGGAGTTCCAGACGGTGAGCTCCTGGTGTGACGCGACGAAGGTGATGCGGTCCGCCTCCGCGTCGTTCGCGTTCTGTGTCAGCTCGTGCAAAAGGGTGCCGCCGCCCCCGAGATCCTTGAGAATGTTTGCAAGGTTCCCGAGATGGTCCGACGCTCTCGACAGTGTCGTCGGCTCGCTTGCCGTTCCCGCCATGCCCGATCCTTCCCCGTTCCGAAGAACGGTATCGAGGAAGGCTGACAGGGTCAGTCGAATCGCCCGAATCCGCCCAATCCGTCGGTTGACCTCACTAGGGTGACCCATTGTGGGAGCAAGCAGGGCGCGGCAGCCATGACGGGGACGATCGACAACCCCATCCTGAACTCGCCATATGAGCAGCCGGACCGGTACTACGAGATCGGTCCGCAGGGCCCCACCGGCGAAGTCAGGGAGGGCCGTCGCCCCAGTGAGTCGTTCATCCCGATCGCCGTTTCCCGGAAGGGCCAGAAGGGCAAGGGCGACTCCGTCCAGGAGTCCTTCGACTTCGACGCCACGGGAGAGCGCCGAGAGAGGAACAGCCTAATCAACGACGTCCGACGGGACGTCGCGAAGTGGCGTCGTGGGCGCGAGTACGCCGGCGTGACACCGATCACCCGAAAGCTCCTTCAATACTGGGCTGACCCCGAGCGAGAGAATCGGGTCATCTTCGCCCAGCGGGAGGCTGCCGAGACGGCGATCTTCCTCACCGAAGTCGCGGGTCGAACTCATAGTTATGCGGACTGGCGCCAGCGACTGGAGCCGCAGAACGATCTCCACAATGCCGGTCTGCCGCGAGCTGCCCTCAAGATGGCGACCGGCTCCGGCAAGACCGTCGTGATGGCGATGCTGATCGCTTGGCAGACCCTCAACAAGGTCCAATCGCCGCGGGACGCTCGATTCACAAACCGCTTCCTGATCGTCGCGCCCGGCATCACCATCCGAGACCGCCTCCGGGTGCTCCTTCCGGAGGACACGGAGAACTACTACGACCTCCGTGACCTGATCCCTGCCGACCTCAAGGGCGGCTTGGAGCACGCCCGGATCGTGATCACCAACTACCACGCCTTCCAGCTCAAGGACGCCAAGGAGATCAAGGGCGTCGCCAAGAACACCCGCCTGCTGCTCAAGGGTGACATGAAGGGTGACCCCTTCAAGGAGACACCCCAGGCCATGGTGAGTCGTGTCCTGCGTGACCTCGGCGCGGACAAGCAGCAGATCATCGTCTTCAACGACGAAGCCCATCACTGCTACATGGACAAGCCTCTCCCTGCCGGTGAAAAGGCCGCCAAGGAACAGGAGGCCGCCAACGACGAGGCCAGGGTCTGGTTCAAGGGCCTTCAGGCGGTCGCCAAGCACGTCGGTGTCAAGCAGATCTTTGACCTCTCGGCAACGCCGTTCTACCTCGCTGGCTCCGGCTACAACGAGGGCTACATCTTTCCCTGGACCGTCAGCGACTTCTCACTCATGGATGCGATCGAGGCCGGCATCGTGAAGGTGCCAAGAACCCCGGTCGATGACGACGCCGCCCACGAACTGGTGACATACCTGCGCCTCTGGGATTTCGTCGGCGAAGCCCTACCCAAACGCGCGGCAAAGGGAAACGTCGCCGGTTGGCTGCCACCGCCCGAGCTCGAGGGTGGGCTCAGGAGCCTCCATCGCAGCTACGAGAAGGCCTTCAACCACTGGGAGACTGAGCTCGCACAACATGGCGAGACTCCACCTGTCTTCATCGTCGTCTGCCCGAACACCGTCGTGAGCAAGCTGGTCTACGACTGGATTGCCGGCGAGGAGGTGGTCGGGGACGACGCGGTCGTCGCGCACAAGCCCGGGAACCTGGCGCTGCTGAGCAACGTCCAGGACGGCCGGCCACTCGCGCGGCCACGGACTGTCCTCATCGACTCGGCTCAGCTTGAGTCCGGCGAGGCCATGAAGGCCGACTTCAAGCTCGCCGCAGGGCCTGAGATCGCCTCGTTCAAGGCCGAGTTCCGGCGTCGCAACCCGGGAGCGGACACCGACCAACTCACCGACGAGGACCTGCTCCGCGAGGTGATGAACACGGTCGGCAAGAAGGGCAAGCTCGGCGAACAGATCCGCTGCGTCGTCAGCGTTTCCATGCTCACCGAGGGATGGGACGCCAACACCGTCACCCACATCCTCGGAGTCCGCGCGTTCCGCAGCCAACTCCTGTGCGAACAGGTAGTCGGCCGAGGCCTGCGACGACGGTCGTATGCCGTGAACGATCAAGGCTACTTCGAGCCGGAGTACGCCAACGTCTACGGCATCCCGTTCCAGTTCATCTCCTCCGACAAGCCGATCAAGGACCCGCTGCCACCCAAGCCGGTCCAGCAGGTCGCTGCCATCGAGGGCCGGGAACACCTTCGCATCCAGTTCCCCAAGCTAACCGGTTATAGGGTCGAGCTCCCCGACGAAGACATTTGGCTCGACCTGGAGAATGCACCCGCCTTCGAGATCGGCCCGAACACCGTCCCGCGATGGGTGGAGATGCAGGGCGTGGTCGGTGCCGGCGAGAGTGAGGGTGGCGAGGACCGCGCCTACCGGCCTCAGGAGGTTGCCTTCGCCCTGGCCAAGCGAATCCTGGACACTCGGTTCAACACGGTTGACGACAAGCGACCGTGGCTGTTCCCGAGGCTCATCGGGATGTGCCGGGAATGGATCGACCAAAGGGTTCGGCTCGCCGAGGGCTACACGCTCGCCCACCTCATGACCATCACGGAGGTGCAGGCGGAAGCTGCCGAGCAGGTCTGGAACGCAATCACACGTCAGGTCGGCAACCGGCGCGAGCGGCTTCGACCAATGCTCAACCGGTTCGACCCTGAAGGCTCGACGGGCGACGTCGACTTCGACACCCGCAAATCCACCGTGTCCACGGAGAAGTCCGAGGTCTCTCACGTCACCCTCGACGGAAAGGACGGCAACACCTGGGAGCAGCTCCTCGCCTCCGAGCTCGAGCTGAATCGGAACGTCGATGCCTACGTCAAGAACGACCACCTCGGGTTCAGCATCCCGTACGTCCACAAGGGCCGCACCCACTCCTACGTTCCCGACTTCCTCGTGCGACTCCAACCACTCGACGGCGATGACTTGGCGCGGACACTGATAATCGAGGTGTCCGGCAGTCAGAAGAGCCCCGGACCAACGACCGCCAAAGCCACGACCGCACGCGACTCATGGTGCGCATCGGTGAACAACCACGGCGGCTTCGGTCGCTGGGGCTATATCGAGATGACCAATCCAATCGACTTCAAGACCCAGCTCGCCGAGGCGATTCAGCTCTTGTACGACGACGGGCCCATCATCGGCGACCCAGACCTACTCGACTTCGACGATGACGCAAGGAGCGCTCGTGGCGCGTAACACCTCCAAGGGCTCGACCCCCGTCGATGCGATCAAGCACACTGACAAGCGGACCAACATCCCTACCGCCGACGCCCACGAATTCGTGGATCCGTCGATCGAAGAGATTCGCCAAGTCCGCTACGCCCGGGACGAGAGTCTCGACCCGCAGTTGGTCTGGCGCGGCAAGTACCCGGCGGCGAATCATCTCGAAGGGTACGACGGCGACCTCGTTACAGACGCACCACCAATCTACATTCAAGAGAAGATCGATCCGCGGGTCCTGATCGAGAACCTCCGTCGCACGGCGGCCCGGAGCGAGGACGAGCCAGAACTGACCCTCTTCGACTCCTTCGATGGCCTCGCCGAACTCGACCAGGTCGACTTTTACAAGCACGATGCGAACTGGTCAAACCGCATGATCCTTGGCGACTCGCTCCAGGCGATGGCCTCTCTCGCCGAGCGGGAGCAGTTGCGAGGCAAGGTGCAGATGGTCTACATAGACCCGCCCTACGGCATCAAGTTCAACTCCAACTGGCAGGTCTCAACCCGGAGTCGCGATGTCACGGACGGCAAGCTGTCAGATGCCGCGAGGGAGGCCGAACAGATCAAGGCGTTTCGCGACACCTGGCAGCTGGGCATCCACTCCTACTTGACGTACCTGCGAGATCGCTTGCTTGTAGCGCGTGAGTTGCTGACTGACTCAGGGTCGTGCTTCGTTCAGATCGGCGATGAGAACGTGCATCTGGTTCGTTCGCTCGCCGACGAGGTGTTCGGAGCAGAGAACTTCGTCACCATGGTTACGGTCACGAAGACGAGCAGTTCCACGAGCCCATATCTTGGGGGCACAGCGGACTACATTCTCTGGTACGGGCGAGACCTCACGGTCATGAAGTACCGCCCCCTCTGGCGGCTAAAGGCGGTCGGTGCGGAGGGTGCGGGTTCATACGGTCGAGTGAGAATCGGCGATCTCACCCGGACTCTTACGCCTGAGGAACGGCGCGACCCGACGTTGATTCCTGACGATGCCCGGCTGTACACGACTAGCGACCTCACGAGCCAAGCGATGGGCCGGGCAAAGGGCGAAGGCGCCGCCTCTTGGTTCCCCATCGAGGTAGGCGGCGTGGCGTACACCCCGAGTATGCAGGCCAGGTGGAAGACGAATGAGCTGGGCATGTCGCGGCTGCTCGCGGCTGGACGCGTGGAAGTAGTTGGAAAGACCCCACGCTACGTCAGGTATTTCGATGACTTTCCGGCGTTTCCCTACACCGAAATCTGGAACGACCTGGGCGGTGCTACGGACAAGACGTACGTGGTGCAAACCGCTCCACGAATCGTTGAGCGTTGCATGCTCATGTGCAGTGATCCCGGCGATCTTGTCCTGGACCCGACGTGCGGCAGTGGCACCACGGCAGCGGTCGCCGAGCAGTGGGGTCGTCGTTGGATCACCATCGACACGTCTAGGGTGGCGCTCGCACTGGCTCGCCAGCGCGTCATGGGCGCACGGCACCCTTGGTACCTCCTCGCCGACTCGCGTCAGGGCCTCGACAAGGAGCAGTCGCTAACAGCACTTGCCCTTCCGAGACAGGAGGTGTCGGGGGATATCCGTCAGGGGTTTGTCTATGACCGAGTCCCGCACGTCATGCTGCGCTCGATCGCGAGTAACCCCGAGATTAAGGAGGCAATGACTCGCGGACAGATCGACGCGGCTATCAAGCGTCACTCGGATTTCGAACTGCTCTATGACAAGCCATTCGAGGACCCCAAGAAGGTCAGGGTTGCGGGCCCGTTCACGGTCGAGTCGCTCAGCCCTCACCGGTCGCTGGCCTTTTCCGGCGGACCCGCGACCGAGTCACGTGCCGAGACCGAGGCCGCCAAGGAGGCCGCCGCGCCGAACTTCGAGCAGTCGATTCTGGACAATCTCGCCAGGGCCGGTATTCAGAACGGGCGGCGTCAGGAGCGCATCACTTTCGCCTCGTTCGAGACATACGCGGGCGAGTACATCCAGGCGATCGGGGAGCGGGCAGGTGATACGGAAGGTGATGCACCAAGCCGCGTGGCGATTGCCATCGGACCTCAGTACGGAACGGTCAGCCCGGCATACGTGAAGAAGGCGGCACGGGAAGCCATCAACGCCGAGGACGTTGACCTGCTGTGCATCCTCGGGTTTGCCTTCGACGCGCAGGTGACTGGAGTGACCGAGGACGACGGCGTCACGGTGGAAGCATCGGACGAAGGCTTCGCGAATGTCGCAGGTGCGCGGAAACTCGGCCGCATCCCGGTCCTCATGGTCCGCATGAACGCCGACCTGTTGATGGGTGAGGAACTCAAGAAGACCGGTGCCGGCAACCTCTTCACCGTGTTCGGTGAGCCCGACATCGAGATCGAAGACACGGCCGACGGCTATGTTGTCAACCTCAAGGGCGTCGACGTCTACGACCCGACAACTGGCGAGGTCCGCAGCAACGACACCAGCCGCATCGCGCTCTGGATGATCGACACGGACTACAACGAGGAGTCCTTCTTCGTCCGCCACTGCTACTTCACTGGCGACACCGACCCCTATAAGAGACTTAAGACGGCCCTGAAGGCGGATATCGACGTGGACGCCTGGGACTCGCTGTATCAGACCACGTCCCGCCCCTTCCCGAAGCCGGAGACCGGCAAGATCGCAGTCAAGGTCATCAACGACTATGGCGACGAAGTCATGAAGGTCTTCGACGTATGAAGCTCACCCACATCCGGATCAAAGACTTCCGAAGCTTCTCTGGCGAACACGAGTTCGATGTTTCGTCCGGCGTGAACTACTTCGTGGGGCCAAACAACTGTGGCAAATCCAACCTCGTGCGCGCGCTGGAGCTTGCGTTGGATCCGGACGCGAAGTACGTCCCGGAAAGGGACCGTCCGGCGCGGCCTGGCGCACTGGGTGCTCCGCCGACGACGCGGATCACGCTGACGTTCCACGTGGGGAAGACGAGCCCCGAGGTCACACTTCTGACGCGTGCGAAAGAGTTCGAGCTGGCGGTTCGCAAGGCACGCAAGGGCGCAACGACGGGGAAGATCCAGACCTATGCCGCAGATCGGGAGGTCCGAATGGTCACGTCGTTTGCAGGACATGGCGGCCGGCAGACGACCTTCCAAGCGAGGGGCTACGGCGCAGCATCGTTGCCTGCCGATAGCCAGCAGCACTTGAAACTCGAGGCTCAGTTTCGCTCGGTGGTCCGCTCAGCGGTCGTGCACAGCGGCGAAGACCTTGAGTCGCTCTTGCAGGGTAAGTTCCGCCAGATCCTGCAACTCGTGATCGCAGACCACTTGGGCGAGGAGCTTGGAAAGGCGGAGCAGGCGCGGGCGGAATACCTAGAGGCGCTGCGGGCTGAGCTATTGGAACCGCTTCGGGCCCAGATCCAGGACAGGGTCGGTGCGATGTTTCCGGAGATCGCGTCCGCGAAGCTGGTGCCGGACCTACCGTCTGTTGCGGAGACGTTGTCCTCGGTTGACGTCCAGCTTGGAGACGACCTCGTCACGACGCAGCTCGTCGACAAGGGAACCGGAGTCCGTGGGGCCGTGCTGGTTTCCATGCTCCAGTACCTGGCTGAGCAGAGCAGACGCTCATTGGTGTTGGCGGTCGAGGAGCCTGAGGCGTTCCTTCATCCCGCGGCCCAAGAAGCCATCATGCAACAACTGGAGGAACTGGCCACGCGGTCCGACGTCTCCCTATTGGTCACGACTCACTCGCCGTACGTCCTGTCGAGGCGCGCGGACGCATCGATCACCGAACTGCGAAAGCGGCCGGACGGCGTGACGAGCAAGGCCGCGACCTGTGCTGGAGATCAGAGCCGAGCCGAGTTGATCGGATCGCTCTATCGCGACGCTGGCATGGCTGGCGTGCTCGAACGGGCTCTTACGATCCCGGCCGGTACACGGGCGGTCGTGATCACGGAGGGATACACCGATGGCGAGTTCCTGCGCATCGCGTGCCGCGCCGCAGGACGCTCCGAACTTCTCGAAGGCATCCACATCATCAGCGCAGGCGGCGCCAAGAAGGTCGTCTTTCAAGCCATCCTGGCGCGCTCTGCCACGGACAAACCGGTGGTCGCGATCCTCGACCATGACGATCAAGGCCGAGCGGCCATTTCGAAGCTCGAGGACTTCGGCTGGGCGAAGAACAAGGAACTCGTGTCGCTAGCATCTTGGTCGAACAGGTGCGCAAAAGGCCATGACGTCGAGATTGAGGACTTGATCCCGTCCTCCCTCTGGGAAAACGTCGTCAAGCGCGTGGGCGAGCTGGACGCCATCGATTCGAAGCAGAAGTGTGGGGCTAAGTGGCATTTCCAACTGAGCACGGCAGGCAAGGCCGAGGCACTGACCATCCTGCCCAGCACGATGAGGGCCGCGCACGCACAGGGCCTCGTTTGGCTCGCTGAGGAGATCGAAGCCCGCGTCAAGAAGATCGAGAAGTCATCTGCCACAACCAAGGCGTATGCGAAGGTGCCCGCAACGTCATGACCGCGTATACCGAGGCACAGGCACAGGCCATCGATTGCCTGGACGAGCCGCTCCAGATCATCGCTTGTGCGGGATCGGGCAAGACACAGGTCATCTCCCAACGCGTGGCAGAGATTCTCAAGCAGCCGAAGGTTGAGCCCCGCAACATCATCGCTTTCACCTTTACCGAGAAGGCTGCGGCCGAGCTCAAGGAGCGCATCCACACGGTTCTTGAAACTGAGGGCGTGAGCACTCAAGGCATCGCCGAGATGTACGTAGGAACCATGCATGGCTACGCACTGGACCTGGTCCAGCGACTGGTGCCAGAGACCTTCAAGTTCTCGGTCCTGACCGACATCACGACCAGGCTGTTCATCGATCGCAACAGTAGGAAGTCCGGCCTCACCGAATGTCCGACGCTCTCCCCCGGCACACCGCGGCTACGTCGGTTCCTCCACTCGAAGCTCTACATGCAAGCGACAAGCGTGTTGCGAGAAGACACTATCGATGAGGAGCGGGTCCCATCCGGCGTACTGAAGTCCCACTGGGAATACATGCGCCTGCTCTACGACAATGCCTACTTCGACTTCACCGAGATGATCAATCTCGCAGTGCAACTTCTTGAGGCCGACCCTGCTGAAGATGCTGAGGCTGGGCTCGTGCAGCGCCACATCCGCGACGCGATCAGATACGTCGTCGTAGACGAGTATCAGGACGTCAATCCGCTCCAGGAACGACTCATCCGTGGGCTCGTGCAGTTCAGTGCGAACCTCTGCGTCGTCGGGGATGACGACCAAACCATTTACCAGTGGCGCGGCAGCGAGGTCAGCAACATTTTGACCTTCAGCGATCGATACGCCGGCGTCAGGCAAGTAACTCTGGACGACAACTTCCGCTCAAGCAAGGGTGTTGTCGAAGTCGGCCGTTCGGTGGCGGAGCTCATCCCGTTTGAGGCGAGGCTCTCGAAGGCGATGGTCGCGGCCGGGCATCAGGACTTCGCTCGAGGTGACCTTCTGGCTCTCGACTTCGCCGACCCCGACGCTGAGGCCTCGTGGATCTGTGAACGTATACAGGCCATGCGTGGAGTTGCGTTTGTGGACGGACCGGGGGCAGATCCGCGCGGCCTGTCGTGGTCAGACTGCGCGGTGCTGTTTCGTTCGGTGGCACGCGACGCAGGACCACTGGTGGACGAGATGCGCCGCAGGAACATTCCGTTCGTGATCAAGGGCCTCAACCGGCTGTTCGACAGCCCCGAGATCCACGCGATCGTAGGCGTCTTCCGCTACATCGTGAGCCAGATCGACGGAGTCGCTCTGCGGAACCTGTTCGACGACGCGTCGCTGCTCCCGCCCTGCTGTGACTGGACGGCAGCAATGCAGGTGCTGAACGAGGGGCGCGACTTCGACCGCGGCAAAAGGTGGGGCGTCTACAACATCCAGCGCCTGTATCTCGAGTTCCTCGAAGCCCTGACGCTCCGCGAAGACACCGTCCCCGGAGATCCCGCCCGCGCGGAGCTGGTCTTTTATCAGCTCGGCAAGTTCAGCCAAGCGATCTCGGACTTCGAGGCCATCTACTTCAACACCGACCCTGAACAGAAATACAGGTCGTTCGCCGACTGGCTGGAGCACCAAGCGCCCGACTACTACGCCGACGCAGGCGCGGACGTCGGCTACGCCGCGCCCGACGCCGTCGTGATTTCAACGGTCCACCAAGCCAAGGGCATGCAGTGGCCCGTCGTGTTCGTCCCGTGCCTCCGCAACAACCGCTTCCCAGCTAAACGACAGGGCGGGCTTGGTCTCTTCCATGTGATCCCGGACACCGCGGTCGCGAGCCCCGATCGCTACCGGGGGACCGTGGACGATGAAACCCGCCTGTTCTACGTGGCGGTGACTCGTGCGCAGAAGTACCTGTTCCTGTCCTACTCCCCGGTGCCGGGCAATCGGCTATACGGCAGACGATCGCAGTTCTTCGACCACTGCGCTCGACAGTCCTGGTTTCTGACTCGCGAGTTGAGGGCTCCTTCGCCGACGCTTCAGCCACACGCCAAGCAGGAACTCCCTAACGTCTCCCTCTCGTTCTCCGAGCTCAAGTACCTCTTCGAATGCCCTTACCAGTTCAAGCTGCGCTTCCTGTACGGCTTCAACCCGCCGCTCCATGAGGCCCTCGGCTACGGCAAGGGTCTGCACGACGCGCTGGCTGAAGCACACAAGCGGGCCCTCGACGGGGATCTCGTCGGGCCGAGCGCGGCAGAGGACCTCGTTGATCGACATCTGCACGCTCCGTACGCGTATCCAGCGCTGAAGGCAGCGCTACGCGACGCGGCGATCAAGTCAGTCGAGCGCTACCTGACCGAGCACGCTGCGGACCTGGAGCGAACGATCCACAGCGAGAAGCAGATCCAGGTACACGTCGCGCCCGGGATCACTGTTGATGGCCGCATCGACCTCATTCGCCGCCTCGACAGTGACGAGGTGGCGATCGTCGACTTCAAGTCGACCGCCAGGGCGCAGGACGAGGACGTCACGCGGGACCAGCTTCATGTGTACGCGGTCGGCTATCAGGAGTTGACCGGTCGGCGTGCCGACCTAATCGAGGTCCTCAACCTAGACGAGCAGGGCAAGACGATCCGCGAACTGGTAGAGGACCCGCTGCTCAGCGCCGTCCGTGGTCGGATCAAGACGGCAGGCGACGCGCTGCGCGACAACGATCTTCCACGACTGCCCGTTTGGGATGACAAATGCTCCCAGTGTGACCTCGCTGAGCTGTGTAGAGACATCCCTGACGATCAGAAGAGGGCACGCAGGGTTGCGAACGGGCGCTAGCAGGCAAGTTTGCGGTCCGTGCGCGTGTTGGCTGAGCCAATAGGCAACGTTGTCCATGGCCAGTAGGGACAGACAACCTCCTTAGGCCGCGAGCCGTGGCCCCGAATGTCTGCGCGATACGCAGGTTGCGTCTATCCGCGGCCAATGCCCGTCAATCGATCTTGGGCTGATCCGTCCCGTCCGGCGATCTCCGCCTAGTGGCCGAGGGCCGGTCACTAGAACCGCGCAATCGGAGCGGTAGCGGGTCTCTAGGCGAGTCCGCTGATGGTTGCGCCCTGAGTTCGGGTGCGTCGGGGACCTCGGCCTCCGAGGCGAGGCGCAGCAGGTCCTTTGCCGTGTCGGTTGGGGTGCGCTCGAAGCGCCGGTCGAGCCGAGCCCACCGCGCTCGTCGCGCTCGACCGCGGATGGCAGGGAAGCTTGCTGCCCGCTTGTCCAGGAGGGCTAGTCGCGGTTTGGCTGCCGGAGCGACGCCCACGGTCACGAGGTACTCGGGAGTGCCGACGTCGACCGGCGGCCGGCGAGCGGTCGCCCTCCCGAGGGGAACATCAGGGCGGCGACGCGGGGGTGCGGCTGCACACCCACGGGTGTGCCCTTCGCGACCGACATCGCTGCACCCTCATTTGGCCGCAGCCGAGGGGGCGCAAGGCCTGTCGCACGAGAACGTCGTCGACTTGGGGTACAACGCATCGTTGCAGGTCACGCGGGTCGTACCCCCGGTCGCGGGATACGTACCCCCTCCTGATTGGCCGAGGACGGGGACGAGTCCGGGGACGCCTGACCGAGACCTTCCTGCCGTGTCCACACGACGGAAGGAACCCGAGATGAGTGTCGCAACACACCTGGGCCTGGCCGACCCCAACAGTGAGGTCCTGACCCTGGCCGGCCAGCGCTGGTCGCGATGGCAGATGTCACACGAAGAGCTGCTCGTCGTCGACGAGCTGGCGGATCTCCCGGCCTGGCTGCAGGCCGCCGACTGGGACGAGGCGGACCGTGTCCTGCTGGCCCTGGCCCAACTGTCGGCGCCGGACGGCGGCGACGACGTCGCCGCGACCGCAGCGCTGGCCTGGGTGCTCCTGCCCGGTGCCAGCCTGCTCGCGTTCCGTCTCGGGCGGCTCAGCCGTCGGATCGACGAGATCCTCGCCGCCCAGCTGTGGGTCGAGGCCCGGACCTTCCCGTGGCAGCGCGGCCACAAGGTGGCCGCCAACATCCTGATGAACACGCGCAAGGGCGTCATGCGCGACCTCGGGATCGGCGCCCTGGGCGACCGCACCATCCCGTTCCCGCCCTCCGCGCAGGTGTGGACCGAGGCCGCCTACGGGGTCCTCCCGGCTGGCCCCACGGCTGAAGAGGAGTTGCTGGACATCCTCGAGCTCGCAATGAGCGCGGGTGCCCTGTCCGATGATGACGGCGAGCTTCTGCTGGGCCTGGCGCACGCCGCGGACCTGGCCAGCCCCGCCCGCTCGGGTCGCGGCCATGCCGGGCTGATGGCGCCGGCAGCCTCCGAAACCCTGGCCGCGGACCGCGGCGTCTCCGCCCGGACCATTCGCCGGCGGGCAGCCCGGTCGGTCTCCGTTCTGCGGACCGTTTGCGGCGCCCACCAGCGGGTCTCGGCGTGAGGTGTCCGCCGGCACGCCGCGGGCCGGCTTTGGGCGGCGGGGTGATGACCATGAACGACGGGACCGAACTCCAACGTCTGATCGTCGTCGCCAACAGCGAGGTCGAGGAATTTGTCGAGCCCGCGGAATGCGTGGACCGGCTGCACCAGGTGCAGACTGCGCGCGCCGCCCTGGCCCGACTGGACGCGCCCAGCCTGCGCGCCTCCCTCGAGGCCAGCAGGTCGGCGCGTGGGAACGGGAGCGCTCAGTGACCTCATTGACCACCCACCCGGCACCCGCGCGACCCGCGGTGAGCGTTGAGGAGCTCAAGCGCGCGTGGCAGGCAGTACAGGCCGGCGACTTCTGCCGTCACCCGGGCGCCAGGCAGCGACCGGACACACCGAGCAGCTGTGACACCGGCGGGCGGTCGTGGGAGCCCCACGAGGCCGTGCTCCCCGTCATCGGGTGCGCCGGATCGGTCGGCGCAACCACCTTGGCGTTGAGCCTCGCCACCGCTGCCGCCGAGGCCGCCGCGGCAACGATGGGAAGCGCCCGCGTCGTGGAGTGCTGCACGGTGACGGCCTCCGGCCTGGCGCCAGCCTCCACCGCAGAGCTGGGCCAGCACCCCACAGGTTGGCTCCAGGGCACCCGAGGCGAGGTCCTCCTCGAGCGCAGCACGGACATGTACGTCAGCCCCGACGAAGTGCTACCCCCAACCGACGCGGCACCGGGGCTCGGGCTGACCGTCCTGGACGTCGGATGGGAGCTGGGACAGCTCCTGGCCAGCCCGAGCTGGCTGTCCGACCGGGTGCTCCACGCCGATCACGTCGTGGCCGTCACGACCGCCACCATCCCCGGCCTGCGGCGCCTGGAAGGGGCACTGGCACTGCTGGAGGGAACACCGGTCATCGGCGCCATCCTCGGTCCACCGCGGCGCACGTGGCCTCGGGGCCTGGAGCACAGCCTCGGCGCCTTGTCCCGGCAGCTCGACCAGCGCGCGGCCATGCACCTGATCCCGCTAGACCGCGGCCTCGCCGTGCGGGGCCTGGACTCGCAAGCCCTGCCCACCCCACTGCTCACCGCAGCAGGCCACCTGCTCCACGCCAGCGTCGCCGGAGCCACCCCGAAGGGACACCCGTCATGAAGGCGCTCACCCGCCAGCTCGCCTCCCTCGCGCAGGTCTGCCCCGTCGCCCCGCCCGGAGCGCAGCGCTACGCCGACCAGCTCATGGGCTACGTCCTGTGGGGCACGATCATCCTGTTCGTGCTCGGCGTTGTCGTCGGCATCGGCGCGATCGTCGCGGGCCGCATCTTCGGCATGCCGCACGCGTCCAAGGCCGGCATCGTCGGCGTGGTCGTCGTCTTCCTGGCGGTGATCGGCTACCTGGTGCTGCCGGGAATCGTGCGCGCCATGACCGGCGCTGGGTGTATCTGATGAGCCGCGCTGACCAGGACAGCGCCAGCGGCGGGTGGGGACGACCGCGCCTGCTGGCAACCCTCGCGGCCGGGGTCGGGGCAGCAGTGTTGTTCGTGGCCGGCCTAGCCCTGGCGCTCTACTACGTCCTGCGGACCGCAGAAGCGACGTCGACGCCCCCTTCGGCTGCATGGTCGGCGGGTCCGAAGCCGGTCGCCTCCGGGAGCGGCCCGGCCTACCGAGACAGGGTGGCCGCAGCCCCGATGCTGAAGGTGGCCCCGGACGACGCCAGGCGCGGCGTCCCTGCCGCGGTCACCGGCCCAGTCATCGACGTGCCCGCGGCCACCGACGTGGGACCGGCGCGGGTGCCGACCGGCTTCCCTCGCACACCGCAGGGAGCGGTCGGCCAGCTGGCCGCCATCGAGACGACCGTCCTGCAGGGGATGTCCATCCCGCAGGCGAACCAGGTCTACGAACAGTGGGCGCTACCGGGCGGGGCAGGCGTCGCCGACTGGGCACTGACCAAGAACGTCCAGAACTTCCTCGCCAGCGCGGGGCAGGGGCAGAGCAAGGACCTCACGGTCGCGGTGACCGCGACCCCCGCGGCGGGACAGGTCAAAGGCACCGATGGGGCCAGCTGGGTGCTGGCCTGTGTCCTGCTGGACGTGCGGGCCACCATCACCGTGCAGGCCCGCATCGGCTACGGATACTGCGAACGCATGCAATGGCACGCCACTTCGACGGGGACGGGCGGGGATGGCGGACGCTGGATGATCGCGCCCGGCGCTCCCGCCGCGGCCGCACCCTGCACGTGGCCGGGAACCGACATCGCCTTCAAGGCTGGGTGGCGGACTTGGGTTTTCAATGACCTGGCCAGCAGCGACGAAGCGGGCGCGGCCAGCACCCCGACCAGCACCCCGACCAGCAGGGAGTAGCGCCGTGGACTTCCTCAACCCCTTCACCTATCTCGGTTCAGCCGCCGGCAGGGTCGTCGCCGACGGGTGGACCGCCGCAATGCTCGGCCTCTGGAACGCCGGGCTCTGGCTGCTGAAGCTCGTCCTGACCATCGTCGACGCGTTCACCGTCCCCGACCTGCGCGAGGGGGGCCCCGGCGCGCATGTGTACCAGATAACCTTCTGGATCGCCGGAGCCCTCATGCTCCTGCTGGCAATGGTGCAGCTGGGCCTGACTGCCGCGCGGCGCGACGGCAAGTCGATGGCGCGGGTCCTGGTCGGGACGGGCCAGTTCGTGATGGTGTGGGCCGGCTGGATCGCCCTGGCGGTGCTGGTCGTCGCCGCCTGCGGAGGGCTCACTCGCGCCCTGATGTCCACGCTGCTGCACATCGACGGGTGGGCCCAGTTCGACCCGCTCGGCACCCAGATCTCGACCCAGGACATCAGCGACGGCACTATCGCCACCGTCCTGGGATTCATGGGGATCTTCATGGTGTTCGCCGCGATCGGACACCTGCTGGTCATGCTCACCCGTGCGGGCGCCCTGATGGTGCTGGCAGCGACCACCCCGATCGCCGCAGGGGGACTGGTCAGCGACGCCGGGCAGGGCTGGTTCTGGAAGAGTCTGCGCTGGTTCATCGCCGCCGCGTTCACCCCCGTGGTGATGGTCCTGGTGCTGGGCATCGGGGTGCAGATGACCTCAGGGGTCGCCACCGGAATGAGCGACACGCTGCAGAAGGCCATCGGGACTGCCGTGCCCGGCGTGGTCCTGATCTGCATCGGCTGCTTCAGCCCCCTCGCGCTGTTCAAGCTTCTGGCGTTCGTCGATCCCGGCACCAGCTCCGGGTCCGCGCTGCGGGCCGGTTTGGCCGCCCAGGGCGGCCTCAGCGGTGTCCTCGCCGGCCAGGGTCAGGCGCAGGGCGGGTCCTCGGCCGCGTCATCCACCGACACGAACGGCCGCTCCCAGGGCGAGAGCTCCGGGCAGGACTCCACCAGCGCGCGCTTCAGCTCCGGTGGGCGTGGGCTGATGGGCCAGGTCGGAGGCGGGCTCGGGCAAGCCGTCGGCGCAGGCATGGCAGCCATGGAGAGCATCGGGCCGCGCGGGGCGGCCGTGGCCGCCGACGTGACCAACCAGATGGGTGTCGGCCACAACAACTACGTCCCGGACTTCAGCAAGACCAAGCAAGTGTCGAGCCACAGGAGCGGCGGCACGCAGGCAGACGACGACAACCCCCAGATCAACGGCTCCAGCCTTAACACCACGCCGGAGGCCGGCATCACTCCCCCCGCACCACCTGGGGTCGGGACGCCGCCCGCGCCGACACCCTCCCCGGGCGCAGTGGCTGGTTCCGCTGGTGGTGCCGGGGGCGCGGGCGCCGCGGGGGGCGAGGCGGCGGGTGCTGCGGCGGCCGTGCCGATCGTCCCGGTCTGATCGATCACCCAAAACCGAAAGCCCTTGTTCGAAAAGCAGAGGAGGCTCTCATGGCGGTCATCTACAGCGACTACAGCCGGGCCCGGATCGGGTGGTTCTTCGGGCTGTCCGGGTGGCAATTGGCAGTCGTGGCCGGCTCGACGATGCCGGTGTTCTGGTCCGTCCAGGCCGGCGCGTGGATTTCGGCGGTGCTGTTCTTGGCGCTGTGGGCCACGATCACCGTGGTCACGGTGACCCCGGTCCGGGGCCGGTCCACCTTCGGCTGGGTGGCGGCCTGTCTGGCCTTCGCCGCGGGCGGCCTGGCGGGGTGGACCCGCTTTCGTTCCAAGGCGACCCGAGGGCAGGTGGACTGCCTGCAGGAGCCCGACCTGCCCGGAGCGTTGCACGCCGTGCAGATCCATGACGGGCCACCGCACGGGGCCTCGTTCTCCCGGGTGGCGATCATCCAGAACCACGCCGCCCGAACGTGGGCGGTGACTGCGGCCGTCGTCCACCCGGGCATCGGGCTGCGCGAGATCGAGGAGCGGCAGCGGCAGGGTCGGGGTCTGAGCGAGCTGCTGGACATGGCCTCCCAGACCGGGCTGGTCGAGGAGATCCTGCTCTTGGTGCGCACCGTCCCCGAGGACGGCGCCGAACGGGACCAGTGGCTGGCCCGGCACCGCCGGCCCGGCGGTTCCCCGGGGGCCCGGCAGGTCAACGACGAGCTGCAGCAGACTCTCACGCGGGCCAGCGTGCGCACCGAGTCCTTCGTGACGGTCGTCATCCCCGAGGGACGGCTGGGCAAGGCGGCCAAGGAGTCCGGCGGCGGCCTCGAAGGACGCGCCCGCGTCATCTACGGCGTCTTGGGCGAGATCGAGGCCCAGCTGCGCGGCGGGCTGGGCATGACCAGCGTCACGTGGCTGACCAGCCCCGAGCTCGCGCTGGCCTCCCGGACCGGGTTCGCCCCAGGGGATCGGGCCGGGATCATCGACGCCCTCGGCGCCCGCCACGCCGACCCGGGCGTCAACGCCGACGTCCCGTGGGCGATGGCCGGACCGTCCGGGGCCGACCCGGTGGCCCGGCACTACAGCCACGACGCGTGGAACAGCGTCAGCTCCACCATCAAGCTCCCGGTCAAGGGTGCCGCGATGGGTGCGTTGCTTCCGGTGCTGACCCCGACCGAGCCGGGGGAGCGTCGCTCCTTCCTGGTGGCCTACCCGATCCTGAGCCAGTCGGCGGCCGGCCGGCAGAGCGCCACCAGCGAGTGGGCTGCCGACATCGGCGAGGAGCTGCGCGTCAAGGCGAAGGTGAAGCAGAACGCCAAGGCCAGGGACGAGGCCGAGAAGGTGCGCCGGCTGGACACCAAGCTCGCCCGCGGCAACTCCCTGACCCGGCCGTACGCCGTCTGCACGGTCACCGTCCCCAAGACCGTCAGGGTGTCCGAGTTCGGGCGCCGCCTCGATGGGTCCGTGCGCCGGGCAGGGTTCGCGCCGCTGCGCCTGGACCTGGCCCAGGACGTCGCATTCGCCGCGTCGACCGTCCCGCTGGGCGTCAGCCTCACCCGGAAGGCGGACTGAACAATGAGTCCCTCGCAACGCACCCGAGGAGGCCGCCGGGCAGCGGGGCGCACCGTCTCACGGCTGCTCGCCGACTTCGGCCACGACCTGCCCTCCGTCCCAACGGTGCAGGAAGCCACCAAGGAGGCGCGACTGTTCCGGCACGCGTCACGCCGTGGGCCTCGCCGTCCCGGCAGCGGCTGGGCTCCGGCGGCCGCGCCCGTTTCGAGCTGGCGCATGACCTCCGACCAGGCGCCGGTGCTTTGGCCGTTCATCTCCACCCCCGGGCTCCCGCCGACCGGAGCCCAGATGGGCATCGACATGCTCTCCGGTGGCGCGTTCTACGCCGACCCCCACGGGTGGGTCCTCGACGACGACGTCCCGGTCACCAACCCAAACATCTTCAGCTTCGGGAAACCCGGCCGCGGCAAGTCGGCAACCACCAAGGCGTTCTGCCTGCGGATGACCGACTTCGGCTACCGCATCCTGGTGCTCGGCGACCCCAAGGACGAGTACGAGGGACTGTGCCGGTTCTTCGGGGTCGAACCCTTCGCGATCGGACACGGCCTACCCACCCGCATCAACCCCCTGGCATTCGGGCCTCTCCTCCAGGGCTGGGACCAGCTGGACGCCGCGCAGGCGCAAGGCCGCGCCGCGGTCGTCTTCGGGCGCTGGCTGACCCTGGTCCGAGGCCTCGTCGGAAGCCAACGGATCGGCGAGCAGCGGGTCCCATTCGGACCTACCGACGAAGTCGTCGTCAAGGCAGCCCTGCAAACCCTCACCGGATACACCCACGGCCAGTCCCACCTGACCGAGACCACCATTCCCCAGCTGTGGCAGCTTCTGGACAAGCCCACCGCCGACCTGGTCGCAACCTGCCGGTACGCCGACCTGCGGCACTTCCTCGACGACACCAGGCTCCTGCGAGACGCCCTCGGCCAGCTCGTCAATGGCGCCCTGGCCGGCCTGTTTGACGACCACACCACCATCGACGTCGACTGGTCCGCCCCGATCCAGTCCCTGAGCCTGTCCCGCCTCGAGCCCCTGGGGGACGAGGCGATCGGGATCGCCCTGACCTGCCTCAACTCCTGGGGTCGAGGCATGCGCGAGCGGGCAGTACCGGGGGACCTGCGGGTGGTCGTGCGCGACGAATCGTGGAAGCAGCTGCGGCTCGGCCCGGAGGCGGTCAAGTCCTTCGACGCCGACCTGCGCCTGTCCCGACGTGACGGGGACGTCCAGTTCGCCGTCGCGCACAAGCCCTCCGACCTGCTCTCCGCCGGTGACACCGGCTCCCAGGCCGTCGCCATCGCCAAGGACCTGCTGCACCTGGCCGACGTGAAAATCCTGCACGGCCAGGATCTGGGTGTGGCCCGCGAGCTGGAGAACATGCTCGGACTGGGCCCGATGGCGCGCGACCTGGTCACCGGGTGGGCCATGCAGGGCAAGGGCAGGGCTCTGTGGTGTGTGGGGGAGCAGCACTACCAGGTGCAGACCGTGCTGCACCCGGTCGAACGCGAGCTCACCTTCACCAACCAAGCCATCGCAGGCGCCGCCTGACCATCGCCGGACCGGAGCCGACCCATGAAGAAGATCGCGCTGTTCCTCATCCCGGCCTTGCTGCTGATGCTCGGGCTGCCGGTGGCCGTCGCCCTGCTCGTGATGACGGTGAGCGCCCCGGCGGCCGCGCAGGAGCTGCGCACGATCGCCTGCGGCGGCGTCACACCGGTCACCGGCGCCTGGCGGCCCCCGTTCGCGCAGGCCTACACCGTTGGCCAGCGCGGCTTCGGCCGCGAGTTCCACCCGATCTACCACCAGTGGCGCCTGCACACGGGGCAGGACCTGGTGTCACAACCGGGACCCGGACCGGTGGTGGCGATCGGGGCCGGGCGAATCACCTTCGCCGGCGCGGAGGGAGGGTATGGCAACGTCGTCGATGTCGCGCACGTCGACGACACCACCGGGGCAGCGGTGGTCAGCCGCTACGCCCACCTCGCGTCCCTGAGCGTGAGCACCGGCGCGACGGTCGTCGGCGGCCAGCAGCTGGGGGTCGAGGGATCAACCGGCACCAGCACCGGCGACCACCTGCACTTCGAGATCCGCCTCGGCGGGACGCCGACCGACCCCGTGCCGTGGATGCTGGCCCACGGTGCACCCCTCAACGGCCAAGCCGTGGCCAGCTGGACACGACCCCCCGGGGTGCCGGTCAACGAGGGCGGCGTCGGCTTCCCTTTGCCCCCACCCGGCACACCTCGACAGGCGTCGCTGCGCCACCCGGCGCAACCGATCCCCACCCAGGTCAAGGCGGTCTACCTCGCGGCCGCGGCACGGTACAAGATCCCGTGGACGCTGCTCGCCGGGATCGGCATGGAGGAGACCGCCCACGGCCGCAACGACGGCACCAGCTCGGCCGGCGCGCAGGGCCTCATGCAGTTCCTGCCCGCCACCTGGGTCACGATGGGGGTCGACGGCGACGGCGACGGCCGCGCGGACATCACCAACGACGCCGACAGCGCCATGTCGGCCGCGAACTATCTCACCAAGTCCGGTGTCACCAAAGGTCCGGCGGGGGTGCGGGCGGCGATCTTCGCCTACAACCACGCCGACTGGTACGTCAACGACGTCCTGTACTACGCCGCGGCCTACGGCAGCGGCACCGTGCTGGGAAGCAGCACCGAGTGCGGGCCAGGACAAGGGAACCCTGCCCTGCCACCGCTGACCAGCGACCGCCTGCGGGTGGCCCTCACCTGGGCGACCAGCCACGTCGGGGACCGGTACGTCATGGGCGCCACGGGACCCCACGCGTGGGACTGCTCCTCGTTCACCCAGACCGCGTACGCCCAGATCGGCATCAGCACCCCGCGAACCGCGCAGGCGCAACGCGACTGGCTCGCGGCCGGGAACGGCTTCCGGGTCGACCCCCGGCAGGCCAGGCCCGGCGACCTGATCTTCTACGACTCCTACCTGGGGCCCAACACCATCGGGCATGTCGCCATGGTCTTGGACCCCAGCAAGCAGACGACCGTGGAGGCGATGGACGGCCGGCACGGTGTCACCTACGGCAGCTACGCCTGCAAGGCGACCGTCAAGCACATCTTTCAGATCTGGCGGGTCGGCAACGTCTCCGACCAGCCGTCCCGGGCGGCACCCTGAGACCCGAACGTGCCCGTGCGGGGCGGCTGAGCGCAGATGTGACCACCCAGGATCGCTATCGGGCATTGGGGTGGCAGGAAGGGAGCAGCCCATGCAGCGAGCACGTCGAACCAACCCCTATCCGTTCACCTGGGAGATCCCCGTGGCGGCGGTAGTCGCCACGGTCCTCCTGCTGGTCCTCGGGGTCCATGCCGGGCGCGCGGTGGCCAACCTCGTCGCCGGAGGGGGGCTCACCCTGCCTTCCCGGGAGACGCTGTTCACCAGCGTGCCCGGAGTGCTCGGTGGCGGCGCCGGTGCAGGCCTGACCGGCACGGCCGCCCACCTGGCTGGAGCGACGGCAGTCAGGGTGTGGGTCGGTGTTGCGGAGGCGATGGTCCTTACCCTGACCGTCTGGGTCGGGAAGGTCGGCCTCGGCCGGTGGGGGCCCGGACGGATCCAAGGGATGGCTTCGCGGGAGGAAGCCGCGCGGCTGCTCGGCCGGAGCCGGCTGCGCAAGGTCGGCGCCGTCGTCCGGCCGGATCTGTACGGGAGGGAACGCTGAAGTGGCACTGAAAGGCGGCCGCCGGCGGGCGCCCTTCCGGCCCGAACAGGTTGGGTGGCGACTGGGCAACGGGCAGCAGCCGCGGGGCGGGCAGCTGTGGGTGCCGTGGGACCGCACCGCCGGGGTGATCGGACCCCAGGGCAGCGGCAAGACCCTGGACCTGCTCATCCCCGCTCTGCTGCGCGCTCCCGGAGCCGCCTTGGTGACGCTCACCAAGGTCGACGACCTTCTGCTGAGCTTCACGTCGAGGCAGGCGCCGCGGGCGGGGGAGGACGAGCAGCGCCCGTGCGTGGTGCTCGACCCGTTCGGACTGGCGATCGGTCTGCCGGAGCTGGTGTGGGACCCGATCGACGGCTGCGTCGACCCGATGGTCGCCGAGCGGCGCGCCAAGGCCTTCACCGCGGGCACCGTGAAGGGCGCCGTCGCCGGCGGGCACGGCGACGACGCTGCCCGGTTCTACGCGGCCGAGGCGGCCAAGGTCATCCAGGCGTACTTTCACGCCGCGGCCCTCACCGGGCGTGACCTGGAGGACGTGCTCCGCTGGGTGGCCAACCCCCTCAGTGCCACCGACCCCACCGAGATCCTGCGCGAACACCCCCATGCTGCCCCGTTCTGGCACGGACTGCTCCACGGGGCGCTGCACGGCGATGACCGGACCGCCGGTAACACGGTCACCACGGTGCAGCAGGCGCTGAGCCTGTTCTTCCAAGAACCGATCCGGCGACGCTGCGTCCCCGGCCCTGGGCGCACCGCCACGGACATCGCCGATGTGATCCGCCGTGGCGGCACCATCTACCTGCTCGGCCGGGAGGACCCGTACGCGAGCGCGTCGCCGCTGATGACCGCCGTGGCGGAGCACGTCCTGGACACCGCGCTGGTCGAGGCACAGACGTCGCGGTGGGGTCGATTGTGCCCGCCCATGCTGGCCTGCCTGGACGAGCTGCCCTCCACGGCGCCGCTGCCCACGCTGCGCACCCGGATGGCCAACGAGCGCGCCCTGGGCATCTCCTTCATCTGGGCAGCGCAGACCCGGCCGCAGCTGTCCGCGATCTTCGGGGACCAGGAGGCTCGAACGCTGCTAGGCCTGACGAACAACCTGATCCTCTTCGGCGGCTCCAAGGACGTCGCGTTCAACCAGGAGATCTCCGACCTGCTGGGTCCGGTGCGGATCTCGCGGACCAGCTGGCAGACCGGCCAGATGGGCGGCCGCACCACCACCGCCGAAGACATCCCCATCCTCACCGCCGCCGAGGTCCGGCAACTCAAGGAACGCCACGCCCTGGTCGTGTCAGAGAACGGCAAACCAATGATCGCCCGGCTCACCCGATGCATCGACGGACGAGCCGGGCGCACCCTGCTGGCGCAGCAGGAGCAGGCGAGGACCCTCCTCGGGCGGAGCCGGCACGCCGCCACCGTGTCGGTCGACGTCCGCCGCACCGCCGCACTCGTCGAGGCCCGCCGACGAGGCCTAACCAACCACAGCAGCTGAGCACGGAGATAAGCATGAAGCCAATGAGCAGCCCGGACCCGACATCCGGCCCGATGGTGGCCACGTTCCCGCACCCGGGACGCCAGCTCGAGCAGGCATACCGCGAACTCGACCTCGCACTCAACGGGACCGACGAGCAGCGCAAAGCGTTGGGCAGCCTCAGAACGCTGCCACGGCCCTGGGACCCAGACAGCCTCACCCGTCCGCAGCTGCGCCGCGAGCTGTGGGACTGGCTCGAGGCCTTCACGATCTGGCTCAACAGCGAGTACGTATGGGACGTCGCCGGTGTCGTCCCATATTGCTGGCCGCAACACCCGCACCTGGTGCGTGAACTAGCCGTGCTGGCCGACCAACGTCGACGAGCCGCGCTGGCCCTCGGCAGCGACGCCCTCGAGGAGTGGCACCGCTACGCCCTCCTGGCCTTCATCGATCGAATGCGTCAGAGGGTCAAGGATCACTGCGAGGACGGACACCAGCAGTTGCCAGCCAAAGGCCGCCACTCGCGTCACCTGGGGGAGCCGGCCACGACCCAACGCGTGCACGCATTCGACCGGGACGTCGCCGCTCACCAAAGCCGGCCTGCGGCGAGCGAGGACAGCGCCGGCCCACGGCTTCGGGTCGTCGACGGCCAGACCATCGACACCGGCACTGGCGAGATCGTCGACTATTAGCAGCAACCTGCTCGGGCTGTGGAAATGGAGAGGACCGCTGCGGCCCTTCCCACACCGGATTCGCAGCTGGCCATCAGATGGGAAACGTCCGGGTCACTCAGAGATCGGTGGGCGGATTATGGCGGCGTTATGCCGATGCTCTGCCCCGCCCCGCCCATCAGCCTCTATGCCTCACGGGCTACTGAGCCGTGTCGTACGCCTTCAGAACATCCGCACTGATCCGGCCACGGTCGCTCACCTGATGACCATTGTTCTTCGCCCAATCCCGCACCGCCGCAAGATCAGTACGTGACTTTGCTCGAGAGGACGAGCGAACTGCCTTGCCACGACGGCTGCCGCGGCCCTGCTCAGTCGCCTTAGCGATGTAGGGCTTAAGCACCTTCTCCAGGGCGGCGCGGTTCTTCGCACTGAGGTCGATCACCCAGCTCCTGCCATCAAGGCTGAACGAGACCTCTTTCGCGTTGGTCGAACCGTCGAGGTCATCGGTGATGGTTACCGTCGTCTGCTTGGCCATGAAGAGAATGATTGCGCCTATAGCCTGAGATTGCTAATCAACCACGATGACTGCTGCCTTGTCCGGCGTTTCGTATTGGCTTCGAGACGTCACCAACGCGTCCGCTCCAAGTAGGACCAATTACCGCGATCCGTGCCCACGATGCCATCTCACTCGTCGAAGACCCTCTTCGCCCGGACCGAGCCGTAAGGCGGCGGTATGACGCAGGTTCATGAAGCCCCATGGCCGGGCTGTGGGCGCTGGGGCAACGGCCACTGCGGTGAACTCGCGAATCAGACCCGGCATGTTGGGGGCTCTCGACGCATGTGGAAGAGCCGCATTGCCTCCTGTAGCACCAAGCACCCGATGTGGTAGCTCATAGCCAGTCGATCCATGTTCCCCGTAATCCTGACATGGACCATGTCGGGCGACCGCAGTGAATCGTGATGCTCGAGATCTGAGAGTGCGAAGGTCGACCACCGGCGCCCGTGGACCATTCCAGACGACGCGCGCCAGACGAGTAGTGCCGCAAGCCCGTGCCGCTCATCCAGTTCCCGCAGAACCCCCGTTGCCGAGGGATGTCGCTTGGCGGCACCTTCCTCGATCCCGGCCTTCGCAGCCACCGCCTTGAGATGCGTGAGCCTGCGCTCTTTGTACTGGACCCCAGCGGTCGAGCCCTCCAGGGCAGTCCCACCGTCGCATGCGTCCTTCCAGAAGATCCTGAGCGACCGGGTGCAACGCTCCTGCCGGCTTGCCGGAGCAAGCAACCACCACGCAGTCGCGGATGTCTCGATGCCAGCGCGGATCATGGCGTACTCCGCAAACGTATGGATCGCGCCAGCGTCCACAATCATGCTTTTGACGCCATGGAGGTTGTCCATCGCCGAATGGATGAGCCCCTCGAACTGCGATGAGATCGGATCGAACCCTTTGGTGACCGAGTCGTCCTTGGCAAGGGAACTGTTGGGATGGATTGGCCAGCGGCCGGGATCCGGGTCTGGCTCGAACAGATCACTGATTATTTGAAAGTCTCGCTGAAGAATCTGATTGGTCACCTCTGACATCGGCAACGAATCCTCTGGCATGTTGGCGATAGTAGGTCGGCCCCCCGACAACAGCTGGCGACTTCGGCGAACGGGCCCGTAGCGCCGCCCGACACGGTCCAGGCCCACTTGAGCGAGACTCGCTTTGGACCGCACGGGCTGACCAGGTCCCGCACCATGCTCGCGCCACGCAAGTTGTCCGCCTCGCGGCGGTATGACTCACCCAGAACGGCACTCAGCTCGTGGCCCCACAGGACGTCCCAACCACTGGGTCAAGCGCCTCAGCGAGTTGGCCATGGCGAGCGATCCACAGCACGTAGTCAGACGAACGCTGTGAGCCCAGATGAACGCAAGGGACCACGTGAACCTCAATGGGGTAAACCTGAGCAGCCTCCTGCGGCCGGGGGCCACCGAGCCAAGCAAGATGAATTAACCGCGCCCTCGTGTGGCCCACTCGCGCGCCGTCTGCCTCGGTTGGATGGTTTGCGCAAGAATCGCTGATATGTCTGGGTCAACGTTCGGTGAACCGCTTCCCGAAGATCGCCCACTTCTCCACCACGAGGACATGTCCGAGAAGATCGCCAAGGGCGTTCCTCTCCTGCCGGCGACCATGCAACTGGTCAACTTCGAACAGTTGGCCTTGGTATCTCAGGTAGTCGGTGACTCGACCACCCACGAGTCGGTCCGTCTACTGTTCAACCTCGCCGTTAATGACTTCCGAGATCTGCTTGATGACATCGAGACGGGCTCGGGTCGGTCTGCAATGCGAGCAGCACGTTCCGTGATCGAACACGCCATCAACTTGCGCACGGTGACCTCGAGTTTGGCCGAGGCCTCACGGTATGCGGAGCATCTGGACTTGGGACCAGCAATGATGGTTGACCTAGAGCCTGGAGCCGATCGCTTGAATGCGGCAGCGCGTCGCAAGTACACGCGTGCGCTCAGGAAGGCAGGGGTCGCCTCTAAGCGTCGCTTCAACGCAGCCGTCGCCGAACACGGTCACTGGTTCTCGCGCAACTGGACAAAACGCACCTTGAAGGATCGCGCGACCGTCGCGGGACTTGAACATCTATACACCTACTACAAGCTCGGTTCCCTGGTAAGCCACGGCAGCGCGGCGGGCTCCCTTGGCACCGTGTTCGATAGCCCAAACGGCTTCCGCATTTTCCGCACGGGGCTGTCCCTGGAATTGGCTCCAGTGGCCATGTGGGCTGGAATCGCGGGCTACCGGGAAGTGCTGTCCGCGCTGCAGGCGGTCCGGCCGGACCTAGAAGTCGACGCTTACAGCGATGGACTTGATGCCCTGGACGGTCTTTGGGCCGAGTACTTCACCGCTTTGGCCAAAATCGATCGAGCCTTGTGGCCGACTGCACCAGTCGAGGCTCCGAGTGCAGTCCTGGCCTTCACCCAGAGCAAGGTACGTCGCTGGTACCTCCATCTTCCGATGACTGGTGCTCTGATCCGAGCCAAGACGCCAGACCTACCAGCGTGGATGGAGGATCGAATCGATCAACTGGTTGACCGCATCGTCACCGAACAACCTGATCTATTCCGGCCCGACCAGCGGTGGGTGACTGCGCGAGTCGCAAATGTCACTGTCACGCCTGAAGCACATGCGGAAGCCATTCCGGACACCGCCCTTTTTCAGAGCTCCCCCTCTGGCTTCGTAATCCGCGATCTGCCTAGTCTCGATTAGGACTGGACGTTGCCCTACTTTCGCCCGACAGTGCGAGCGTGGTTCTGACTGAGGCGGTTCAACGGGTGCAGTTGGGCATCGCACACCGACCTGGCGGGATCTCTCGCGCGCACACTCCTTGGGCGGCGTGGAGACATAGCCGTGGTGCGGGGAAGTGGCCGAGCTGACGCGGCGGTGTGACGCGCGTATCGCGCCCCGCCTATCGAGTTGGCGCGCCGCTGGGCTTTCCCCTCGCCGCGCTAGAAGCCTTCGCGATCGGCGTCTGTCCAGTCGGGAGAACGGCCGTGGTCGAGGCACCACTGCGCCCAGGTGAGGCGGCTTGTGGTCGCGGATGCGGGAGGCCGGGCCCAGTATGTGATTTCTTGGGGAGCCCACGCACCAGTCGCGGGACCGTAGGTTTGGAGTAACTCCCCGCGGTCAGCAAGGCGACCAAGTGCTATCGCAAATCGAACGCCTGAGGCAGTGACCTTATGCGGGCCCAACATCCGATGCCCGCGGTCGCGGACGTGAGCGGCGAATAAGTCGGGGTATCGCTGGCGGAATCTGTACTCGACGATGCCGTACTCCTCCCAAGGCCCTCCGACTTCGACACATGCAGAGAGTGGATCGAGCAGCTCGTCAGTAACGCCGGCGTCTGCCTCGTCGCTGAGCGCTACCGCGTCCAGTGTCTCGACCCAAAGGTGTGGACCAGCGTCCTCGTGGTTACGAGCGCACGTAAACCGTACGAGGCGATCGGGAAGACGCTCGTAGGTGACGTCGTCGGCGCTGAAGCAAAGAGGGCAAGTCCGGATCACGCCCCCAACTCATCACACTCGCGGTGGTCTTGTCTGCCCGAGCGCGGAAGTCGCCCGCGTTGCCGTATCCAGGAGCTCACCGCCGGGCCGGAGTCCACGTATGCCGCTATGCGGCTGCTTGGCGGCGACAAGACGCCGTGCATGTTTGCCGCTACTCGAGCGTTGCTTCCGGCAAGTGGGCACCCGAAAGCGGTAGACGTCCGGTGCCAAAGCCAGTGCCGGCGGGGTCTTTGTCTGACCCGGCCGTCAGGATGGGGTGCATGACCGAGACGTACTGGGCGCTGGTCGGCGCCCTCGCTGGCGCCCTGGTTACTGGGGGCATGTCCATCGTGGGATTGCTGCTCACCCATCGGCATGCCGAGCGGCTCGAGGTCCGTGCCAAACGAGATGCTGAGAATGCCTACCTCAAGGAACAACGACGCCTGGCGTACGGGCAGTTCATCACAGCCGTTCTAGACGCAGAGACGCGCATTGATCAACCTAACGAGAACGGAGATCCGGTTCCGCTGTCGACTGCAGATGCTTATGAACTGCAAAAGATGGTAGTTCAAGCCCAAGGCGTGATGCTCATATTTGGCAACGGGTCCGCGCTGCGCGCATCGAGCCGTTCAATGGGCGAGATCATTGGAGCGCTGCGCGGTGTCCAGACTCAGAGCGGTCGTCATGATGGCCTCAGCCAACTCGTGGCCACGGCACGGAGGGAGTTCGCAGTCGACGTGGGCGAGGATTCCTCGAATGTCCCCTCGCGGGCCCGTCGGTGACTCCGGCTTTTGCGAGACCAGCCGCGAGTGGCCGCTGTCCGCCTCGCGGCGCAATGACGCGACCCTCAGTGGATCGGACGCTGTGCGTGCCGTTGCGCTCCTGGAAGCAAACGGCCGTGTCGATCTACGCGCTGTAGGTGGCGATCGAAATACTCAATGTCTTCGTTTTCGCTGATTTCCGGTACTCCGCTCACGTAGGGCGCACCCTCCCAGACAACTCCAAACGTAAAAGAGAGTCCGGTCCGGCGAAGGCCCACCAATTGGGGCGCCCCTCCCGTATTTGGGTCGGATGCGTCGGCTATCGAGTCGCAGAAGCCCGAGAAAACGGCTCGACTAGTTCGGTCGCGGCCGTCTCCTTGAGCGACCGGGATCCAGCGGGCCAAGCTCCTGTGTACGGCTCGCTCCCCGCTCCCCAAAATGGCTAGGTACGAACTCTGGCTGGTGGGGACATTGAGCACTTGGTGGTCGACCACCTTGCTTCCAGCCGCGATCCGAACGATCTGCACACCAAACGTGGTCGTCTTGATAGCTGGCCCGCCGCATCGCACGGCGTGCAGGAGAACGGTCTCAACCGGAACAGGCGCGTGGAGGCTCCAGCCCGCTTCTACTGCTTCTCGAAACTGTTCTTGCGCAGTCGCGATGTCATTGGCCGACGTCATGCGCTCCAAGGTCTCGCTCACTGATCCAAGAGTGGATGCAGGGCCGAGTACATGGCCGCAGTAGGCGAAAATCTGTGCCGATCGCGCCGCAGCAAACGTCTTTCGCGTTCCGTCGCTGAGCACATGTCGGCCTTGAGTGACGCGACTGTCTGCGGCGATGTATATGGAGGCGGGGCCTCGAGAGTCCACCCCGCACCAAGCGATGATGCTCGTCATCTAGCACCCCGATCCACCGAAACGTGTGGCGGGCACTCAAGAGCGCCCGCCACACTAAAACCGGAGACACGGAAGACAGAACGCTGGTTGACCGAGCGTTCACCGTGGGCGCCTCGCCGCCCCCATGTGGTGGAGGCTCCCGGAGTTGCAAGTTGAGCATAGGTCAAAGCCAGGTAGATTTCCGCGGAATCTCGCCGAAGCATGCCTCGACGATTCGCCATGCCGCCTTCGCAGGCACTCTCTGGTCACGTTGTCCGAGGCGACTTGCAACGAATTGACCCGCGCGGAGTTGTCCATGACGAGGCCGTGAACTCGCGGTTCACTGCGACGGAAGCGAACTCGCGGCGGTATGACGAGCGCACCGCAGCGGCGGAAACGTCTCGGCCGAGGTGCCGCACCTTCACCCAGCTAGGCATGGGCGTGCCCTGTCAAGCCTTAGTCCCAGCGATCGAACCGGGCGGAAACTCGGTCTTGAAATCAGAAGCCAGATGCTCAAGGTCTGGGAAGAGATCCCCGCGACTGTAGCCGAGGGTCCGGAGGTCTTCGGCGAAACGACGAACGAGCTCAGCTGGGATCCGGAGTTGCCAGAGAAACTCGTCGGAACTGGTCAGCAAACGGAGATCGTGGGCCGATGGCGAATGCACCGTGAAACAGCCCTGCTGGACGAACATGCGCAGATCACTCTCGGTTGCCATCGCCGCGATGACCGTTGCTGCCCGACGCCCCGACGACTGTCGGTTGTTCCCGGCGAAAGCCGGCTTAACCAAGCCTTCGCACATCATCGATCTGAGAGCGGGCGTGACCAGGGTCCCAGCATGAAAATGATTCAGGGCATGCGGGTTGAGCATCCATATGGCCGCGTCGCGCGGTGGCAGCGAGTCGGCTACAAGAGACTCCTCGACCGCGAAGTAGGCAGCGATAAGGGGAGATCGACTCCAGTCAAGGAGGCGCGTCGGTAGTCCGTAGTGCTGCATCAGGCTCAGCCAACCGGCGTGGTCATCGTAAGCGGGCGCAGCTGCATAGCGTATGGCGGCGCGCGTTCGGAAACGGTGTGTGAAGTTGCGCTCGTCCATGGTCGTGTATCGCCCCGCTGGAGTGCGCCGCCAAAGGGTGGGTGAGACGCCCCAGGCGGCGTCGCGCTGTCCGCGAAACCAGACCGGAGACGGAGGGTGATTGCTTATCCTTCGAGAGATCTCCAGAAGGAGGTCGTCGATCGATCCGATGGTGGCGGGATGCGGCATCTTGGCACGCTACCTGCGTCGCGTCTTCTGCGCTCCAACTTCTGCTGAGCGGATCGAAGCTTCCGCGCGGGACCGGCTCAGACTGCCTCCGGGGCCTCGTGGCGGCATCTAAGCGCGGCGCAGGTAAGCGTTAGGGCGCAAAGTAGAGACAGCGAAAGCGGCGGAATGACGCACGGAGAGCCTTGCCGTTGACGCCGCGGCGACGCAGAACCTTCCGGTGATTCCTAGTCCAAGCCGGAGGTCGGAAATCGGTGCAGTCGCGCCAGACGCTTCGAGCACGCTGCCGGGGCCCGACGGAGCAAGATTCGAAGCACGCACGCCGCTGCCGGTGATGAGTAAGACTGTCCTCCATGGCTGCCGGAACGCAACAACCATCCGCCTGCAGACGTGTACCCCTCAGCACGGCCACCAAGCGACGGCTTTGGAGCGAGTCCGGAGGGTACTGCCAGTCTCCAGCCTGCAGTGACTTCCTGTTTGCCGACGATGCCGACGTCGACTTCGCCCAGATGGCTCACATTGTCGGAGCAAGCACAGAAGGACCTCGGGGAAAGTCGAGCCTCACAAAGGTTCAGCGCGCACACCACAGCAACGTGACGGTGCTGTGCCCCAAGTGCCACATCCTGGTCGACAGCACACCCCAGAACTACCCAATCGAGCTCCTCCATTCGTGGAAGGCTCGCCACCAGGACCTGTTGGCCCAGGCGTTCGGCACCCCGCAGTTCGCAGATCGAGGAGCCGCGAGACGCTACATCGAACCCCTGTTGGCGCAGAACGGGGCCATCTTTGTCACGTACGGCCCGGTCGAAGGAAACATGTCCGATGAGCGCGCAGCGCTCTGGCGTAAACACGCGCGGCAGACCATTGTTCCGAACAACCAGAGGATCACGCGGGCTCTGACCCGAAATCGTGACCTGCTAACAGCGCACGAGCGTGCAACGGCCGATATCTTCGGCCTTCACGTCGCGGAGTTCGATGCCCGGCACGTACTTGGCGACTGGACCGCGGGCACCCAACGCTTTCCGGAGGGGATGAACAGCATCATGGAGGATCAGCCGTGAGCGCGCGCGACTGGGCGATCGACAAGCTGACGGAAGAGCGCGAGCACCGTCTGGATCGAACGCCATGGGCTATCACTAAAGTCGGTGACTCGGGGTTCACCGTCGAGCGTCACCGCATGCCTGATGCGCACGTGTACTGCCCAGATGGCATCACTGGCCTATTCACAGTGGCAGACCTGAAGCAGTCGCTCCGAGAATTTCCCGAGGCAAGGTTCATCGTTGTGTTTCGTCGCGGGGCCGCCAACGACGTATATCCGTTCGCCGAACAGCGCGGGGTCGCCGTTGGCAGATTGGGCGAGCTGTCCTCCGCGCTAGAGCACTCGACCGACATCAGCAAGTTTGTTGCGCGAGAACGGAGTTACGTTGCAAAGCGGCTCAACACCAACCCAGCAGTTCGGGATTGGAGTCGCGTGGGCGAGGACGCTTACCAGATCACGCGCACCCGAGTGACTCCAGAAATCCTTACGGTCGCGACCTTCGACACGTATGAGGCGACCGCGGATCAGCTCCTGTCGATCTTGGACAGGTATGACGATCTCGGACTAGACGCGATCATCGCCACCAACCCAAGCACCGGTGGCTTCGCTGAAGCAGCGGTCGATGTGGCCCGCAACGCAGGGGTAAGACTCATGCTCATGAACGAGTTCGTCGCTGAGCTTTCCCGTTCATGGAAGGGCTGATGCCCACGAGATGGTCTCACCTCAACGAATTTGTTGAGGCTGCTCAGGGGCTCGGGCTACGGGTCTGGCTCTTCGGGTCTGCTCTGACGAGCGATAAGCCACGGGATCTCGACGTTCTGGTCGTCTATGGCCGACGTTCACTTGTGGAGACATTGCGGGCAGAGCGTTGCTGGATCGACCTGCACCCACCGCTGGACATCATTGCCATGACGGAACCCGAGGAGAGGCACTATCGCTTCATTCACGAGTGCGCAGCCGTCGAGCTCACCTGACTTAGTGTCGCGCCCCGCCGACGTCACATGTGGGACGGCTCTGCCGAAGGGACGCGGTCCGACCAAAGGCGTCTTCTGTAGCTAAGAGGCGGAGCGTCGTGTCGTCATCCCGATATTTCCTAGGTGGGGCCGTCTGACCCTTCCGAGGGTAGCTCGGGTTGGTCGAAGTCACGCGATGTAGTTGTGCTCGCGGGCTGGATCTCGGGGGCGACAATAGAGACGCGATCAGGCCGATACATCCAGTAAAGGTTTCCTTCTCGGCTGAGTTCCCCCCTGACGAGCAATGGGGCTTCTTCACGATGGGCCTCGAGGGCCATTTCGTACTGCTCGGCGTTCAAGCGGACCCTCGCTTTGCCAATCGCACCACCACCGCCAGTCATCACGTCTAGGCGGATCACCCGGTCACCACCACCAACTGAACGGCTCAGGAGGGTTACTTCCCCTGTCAAGGTCGCGTCTATGGGTTCTGGGTCTCGCGATAGTGCCGTTGTGGCACGGGCAAGGACTTGTGCGGTCGGCGCCTCAAACACCACCTCCCGGCCTTGAGACTGACCCCGCGAGATAACGACCGCGGTGTCGCCCCCAGCGACGAGCTCGCTGAGTGACTTGGTCAATTCGTAGGACACGCCACTGGACACGGCCTCGACGAAGGGCTCGATCCGAGGCGCCTTCGCATAATCCGCCAAACAAACCTGCAACGCGTCTAAGGCAACTTCGTAGGTTTTAAGGATCTCGCGGCCGGAGACTCTCTCCGGGTCGACGAGTCGAGCATCAGCCGCCGTAGCTCGATTCTCCGCAGCCTGCGAGATGTAGAACGACCGGCCCAACGGACTGAGTGCCGTCACAATGAAGCTGCCAGCCGCGGGTGCTGCCATGAAACTACTGTCGATGAAGTTTTTGGCCAGGTACGCGCTCCGGCTGCCGTAGTAGGCGCGCCTCTCTACAGTCGCCTTGGCGGAGGCAACTAACTGATCCCGCGCCAGGAGATGCATCTCCTCGCCGGACAGCCAAGTGATGAGGCCAGGTGGGGCGGGCGTTTCCTTGCGCCACGTCGTCTCGGCGAGATCGGCGTCGCGCTTCATCTCCTGCTCACGGACGAAGCGGTCGAACACAACAGGATCGCTGGACCGGACCAGGCCAACAGCGCGATCAAGAAGACCTTGATAGTCACCCGCAGACTGGTCCAGAGGAACGAAGGCCTCAAGAGCCCCGTCTGGAGACTGCCAGATCTCAAAAGGTGCCCGCTCCGTTGTCATCGGCTCGCGCGACCAGGCCAAGCGGTACAACACCGCACCGAGGTCGCTCGGCTCAATGGTCACGGCTGCCCACCCTGCCCAATACGCTGCATGATCGAACACAGTGCTTCGTCGTCGAAGACATTTGCGCGTGGCGCTTTGACCGACGGTTCGACAGCTGACGAGTCGGGGAGGCCTGCCAGGTTCACCCAGTAGGAACAGTGGTGGATCCTGAGAAAGTCTTCGGAGGCTATAACCCAGTCTGCCTGGTCCTGGGGCAGGTGCATGATGACGACGATCTTTGGCATCAGCGGTGAGGCGGTTCTGTAGTACTGAAATCGGTCCTGCCTCATCTTGGCCGAGATCGAGGCAACCGAGGGGGGAGCGTGTGTGGCCTTGAGTTGAATCTCCAAGCGGGCGGTTAGATCCGGCTGCGCAGTGTGTTGTGAAGACTTGTGATTGAACTGCGCGTCCACGCCGTCATCGATATCAAAGCGAGCGACAAGACATCCAGATGCCGCGGCGATGGCGCGGAGGTAGCTTCCCTGGAACTCCTCCATGAAATTGGTATGACGGTGAGGGGACCCTCTCAGAACGGGCAACGGTGAGACAGACCCCTGCGTCATGTCGAGCACCATAACGCGCCATATCAACCGAGGCGCCCGATTTGGGGCAGGCTCGCGGTAGGGGCGCTCAGGAGTCCGAACCTCCAATGGTGTGCCAGCCACCATTGGATCCTCCCACCCGCGCCAGACAATGCTCATGGCCATCACAGATCATCGGGCGCCTCAATGAGGAGGCAACGCGGGGTCGCCCATGACGGCGGAGCGGCATGTTGTCGCGAGTTGCAGCCGCACTTGCGCCGCCGACTCTGGCTCCCGAATCAGGGCAGCCAAATAAGCGGCAGCAATGAAGGACGTTTCGAGCCGTACTCGTCGTCGTTAGCCGAATCTCCGACAGGCGAGGTGGGCGCCCATAGTGGGCGCTGTGGGGCGCAGGACAGCAGGAGCAGCCCGGCAACCGCGACTGCGCTGGCCTTGTCAACGGACCTGGGTCTGCTGCGGACGCGGAGAGGGTTTGCCGGGCGTGCGGCGCTCTTGCGCTCGCGCGGCCCTGGAAGGTTGGTCCGCGATTGGGCTCCGAGCGGCAGCCGCGATGTCGAGTGGTAGGGCGGCGACAAGTCGGTATCGCAGGTCCTGGGCGGGCAGGTTCGATAGCGGTTCGTTCTCGACGAGCCGTCGCACGGTGGCCGCCACGTTGTGGCCGTCCTGGTGGGCCAGCTGCATCATGGCGGCAAGGGCCGGCCAGTCTGCCTCGGAGGCAAGTCGAGGATCGATTTCGGATGCCAGCGCAGCCCAGCGGTCGACGGCGATCGCCGGGATAGCAGCCGTGAGCCGAGCCTTGACGTCGGAGACCTCGTCGAGTCGGGCCTGCGCCGCGGCGCGCGGGTCGCGGTTCCACGCTTGGAGGCTGGCTCCTAGGCTGGCTCGGGCTTGGGCGGGGGAGAACCGCAGTCGCGCGGCGACTGTGTCGATCAGGGCAGTCCAGTGCTCTGCAGGCCTGGCCGCGAGGACCTGCACGGCGTCGTGCAGGGCAGCCGCGCCGGTCAGGTTGGTGAGCCGCTCGTCGAGCAGCAGCTCGCCGAGTGGCCGCGCGGTGGCCAGTGCTCGCTCAAGGGCGGGAGTGCCATCCCGGTTGAGCACGTCGGCCGGGTCCAGCCCGTCGGGGAAGGTGGCGGCCCTCGGGTCCAGTCCGTGCTGGGTGAGCAGCCAGTAGTCCCGTTCGGCGGCGACCCGTCCGGGGAGGTCCGCGTCGGTTGCGACGATGAGCGGGCGGCACAGGCCAGCGATCTGGCTGGCCTGCTCATCGGTGAGAGACGTACCCAGTGGGGCGATCCCCACATGGCTCCCGCCGGTGGCGATGGTGACGGCCCACGCATCCAAAGGACCTTCGACGAGGACAAGTGTCGCGTTGGCGGGGTTCAGCTCGGGCACAAGGCCGAACACCTGCGCGCCCTTGTGGAACTGGGGGGTGTCGGCGGTGTTGAGGTACTTGGGTCCAGCCTGGTCGTCGTCCCCCAGGTCTGGGTTTCGCCGGGCCACAAACCCGAGCACCTGGCTCTCGTGCACGATCGGCATGACGGCGCGGTCGCGGAACCGGTCGATAAGCCGACCCGTGCGTGCGGGGGTGGCGACGCCGGCCTCGGTCATCTCCTCATCGGTGACACCGAGGCGGCGAAGGTGCCTGACCAGATTGGTCCACCCGGCGGGGGCGCAGCCCGGTCGCAGGCCCGGCGTGCGCGCGGGATCCTGTCCAAGTCGTTGGGCCAGATACCCCTGCGCCCAGCTGCCTTCGTACTGGTCGCAGTAGAAGTCGAGCGCCAGCTGGTTCACCTCGAGCATCCGCGCCGGAGGCACGGGCGCGAAGTCGAGCTCCGCGGCACGGGCAACCTGCAGCTCGATCTCGGCGTCGCTCGGTCGCAGCGGGCCCATGACCGATCGCTCGAGGGCCGCCAGCTGCAGCTGCGCGTCGACGGTGAGCTCCGTCTGGTCAAGCAGAGCCCGGTCCTCGAGCGCGGCGTCCAGGAGCTCCAGCGGCGTGTGTGCGGGTCCAGGGTCGGCGTCGAGCGAGGCTGGCGTCGCCTCCCACACCTCGGGTGCCATCGGGTGCGGCGCATCCGCGCCGCCCGGGTCGCTGGCCCACATGTCTGGCGGGGCCTGGTCGTCGGGGTGGGAAGGGTCGAGGTCTTCGGCCGAGGGTGGCGGGTCGGTCAGCACGGACAGACGCCAGACCATGGCCTGGGCGGGGTCGACGTCGCTGTCGGCGACGACCGCCACGTCCATCAGGTCCTTCAGGGGCCATCCGCACTGCAGGGCGTGGTCGACGGTGCTGACCAGCGCCGGCCACCAGCTGCCGGCCTGCATCTGCTTGACACGGGCCAGGCCGATCTTGGCGGTCAGGTCGGACGCCCAGTCGGAGTGGAGGGGGTGGCCGCGGTCGACCTCTTGGGCTACTGCCGGGGCCACGTGGCGGCTCAGCCGCCACCAGAGTGCGGCGGCTGCGTGGTCGTCGGGCAGCGGGGCCTGGTGCAGGGCACTGGCCAGGAGCTGTCGTGTGGGCAGGCCGGCCCGGGACATGGCGGCCAGTCGTTCGGCCAGGAGCGGGGTGAAGTCGTCGCGGGAGGCTGCCGGTGCGGTCCGGCGCAGGAGCTCGCCCCATTCCTGCAGGGCTGGGGTGCGGTCGCCGACGACGGCGGTGTTGAGCCGCTGCTGCCACCGCGCCGGGGCCTTCTGCAACAGGGGCGCACCGGTGGGTCGGCGGTCGTCCTGGTCCACATGCATGGCGGCGCGCCACACGGCGACATCGCCGAGCGTGGCCGGGCTCGGGCGGGCTGCCCCTTGCTGTGCCCATGCCGGGGTCGGCGCGGACTGGGCATCGGCCCTGACCTGGGCGGCGAGGTCGGTCACCAGTTCGGCGCGCTGGCGCAGGTAGGGGCCCCACTGCGGGTGCTGGGCCAGGCGTGGGGGGATGGCGGGGATCCATAGCAGGGGGCCGGGTCCGGCGTTGCGCAGGCCGGTGTCATCCAGGCGCCAGTCCAGCACGGCGGCGCGGTCTGCGGCGCTGTCCAGCTCGCGACCGTCGACGGCCTGGGCCAAGGTCTGTGCCGGGTCTGGCCCGGTGGCGGCGAGCAGGATGAGGTGGGCGCGCAGCGTGGGCCACGCGGCCTCGGCGGTCAGGCCAGGGGCGACCGTCTCCGCGGCCTGCTGGAGGCCCTCGAGGGTGCCGCGGTCGAGCAGGTCCTCGGCTGCGACGTACAGCGCGTCGGTGTACCTGGTGGCGGCCTGCCCGAGCTGGACGGCGGGGTCTGCGGCTTGCCGGGCCATGGTGGTTGCGGACTGGGGGGAGTCGTCTCGGGCCAGGACGCGCTCCAGCAGGTCGGTCGCGGTGGGGGGAGCGATGCTTTCGGGGCGGATGGCGCTGTGCGGGTCGCCGTCGCTGACGACCTCGAGGTACGCGTGGTTGGCGAGGCGGCCGCGGGTCAGCATCGTGTACAACTGCTGGCGGGATTCTTGCCCGGTGGCTAGACCGTGGACGGTGTCGACGGACACGCCTTGGGCGGTGTGAACGGTGGTGGCGTAGCCCAGTTCGGTCGAGGTGGACACGTAGTCGGCGGGGAGCTCGATTACCCGCCCGTTGCGGGTGTGCTGCACAGTGAGGCACCCCCGACCGGTGGCCGCGGGGTCGACGTCCAGCACGGTCCACCGGTCGCCGTTCTTGACCCAGTCCGACGCGCTGATCCGGAGCCGTCGGTCGTTGGCGCGGGTGATGACCAGGTCCCCGGCGGAGGCGTGGTTGCCGTCGGCCAATCTCACGCTTCGCGCTGCTTGGTCGGGACCACTGGCCTGTGCGAGCCGGTGTACCCGGGCCCGCTGGTTCAGGTCGCAGACCAGGTCGCGGGTGGGTGCGAGCATGATCGCGTCGAGGCCGGCGGCCCGGTCGGCCTGCCACGCGTCGAAGACGTCCTCGGTCATGGTGGTCAGGTCGCCGACGTGGACGCGGTGGTTGTCGAGGTAGAACCCGAGTGCGTCGGTTAGGCCTTCGCGCAGCGCCAGTGAGGCGGCCCCTTCGGCCGGGTCGGCGAACCGCATGAGCTCGGTGAGCCGCAGCGCGCCGTGGGTGGCGTCGAGGTCGCGCAGCACCCCACCGGCGCCGATCGCCGCGAGCTGCTGGTCATCGCCGATGAGGCGGACGCTGGCTCCTCGGGCGGTGATCCAGTCCACGGCTGCGTCCAGGGAGAGGGTGTCGGCCATGCCAGCCTCGTCAATCACCACCAGCGTGTCCGGACCGATCTGGGTGGCCCACTCGGGCAGGTCACCGTTGGCGAGGTGGTGGGTGAGCTTGGCGAGAGTGTCCGTGCGGAGGGCGCCGTTCGTGTTGATCTGGTCGCGCAGGGCCGCGGCCGCGGCGGCCGACGGGGCGAGTCCGATGAGGGTCCCGCCGCCGTTCTCCCAGGCCCGGGCCAGCGCGCGCATCGCCGTGGTCTTGCCCGCTCCGGCGGGGGCGATCGCCAGCTGCAGTCGAGCTCCGGAGGTGGCCATGCCGCGCACCAGGGCGACCTGCCCGGCGTTGAGAGTGACCCCGTTGGCTGCGGTCTCCAACAGCGCCACGTCGACGGCTTCGTTGCTGACTGTCCGGCCATCCGTGCGTGCCGCCGCGGCGACCAGGCGCTGCTCGGCGGCGAGCACCCCGGGCAGAGGTGTAGTGCTCGGCGCCGTGCACGGTGTACACGCTTTCGTCGTCGCGGCGACGCAGCTGCGCCGGCTCTGCGACCCCATCGCCATCGGGGGACAGGCGCACTGAGTGCTGGCTGAGCGACTCGTCGACCAGCAGGTCCACCACCCGGTCGACGTCACTGACCGCCAGGTCCGCGGCGCGGGCTTGGCGCAGGGCTTCGGCCCGGACGTGCCACACCTGCCACGTGCTGCGGCGGGTCTCAGTCGTGCCCACAATCCGTTCGGCGGTGTCCCTTATCCACGCTGCGTCGACCCGGGTCGGCGCCGCGGTCGGCGTCGCCGTCGCAGCCCGCACCATGGAGGCCACAGCGGCGTCGTCGCCGAGGACCTCGACGGCCTGCTGGCGCCACGACCGCCGCTGCTCGGCGAGGCTGCGCGGTTCGTGCTTGGCCTCGCGGGTCTCCAACGTCGCCTGCTGCGCCAGATGGATCGACTCCACCTCGGTGGGCGGGCGCCCGTGGGCGCTCTGGAACTGCTGGGCGAGCACGGCCCGCCGCGCCTGGATGCTGGCCCGGCGGGCCGACCAGCGCTCGTTCAGCCGAGGGTCGACCCCGACGACCTCACGCACGGCACGCTTGCGGGCATCGGGGTTTGGCCGCTCCTCGAAACGCAGGCCGAGGTCGGCGCGCAGGTACTTCTCCAGAGAGGTGTTGTACTGCTCGGAGGCCGCCACGTTGGCCTTGAACAGCACCCTGCCGTCGATGCTCAGCCACCGGCCCGCGCCTCCTGGATCGATGGTCTGCACCTTGTTCGCCACCGCGACGTGGGTGTGCAGGTCCGGGTCGCCGGCGCGGGAGTCTCGGTGCGTGAACGCGGTGGCCACAAGCCCCTGCACGTTGACCTGACGGACCCCGTTGGTGCCCAACCTGGTGAAAAGGGCGTGCTCCTCCAGGAACGACAGCGCGTCCTTCACCGCCGCCTGGTGTGCCCTTTCGACCCGCGCCGCCGTGGCGGGATCAGCGACTGCCCACAGGGCGCTGACGCTCTTGACGGGGGAGAAGGTCAGGTCGTACCCGGCGACCGCCGTGGTGTGGGGTCGGGAGTTCTTGGCGATAGTGGCGGCGATCTCCCGCGCATCGGCGGGGTCCCGACCGTGCTCCGTGCGGAAGAACTCAACCGCGACCTCGGAGCGGATCCGAGCCCTCTCCTCGACGGAGACGGCCACCTCACGGGCGGCGCTGCCGACCACGCCGCGACTGGTGTTTAGCTCGGCGATGCGCTGCGCGACCTCCAGCCGGAACGCGGACACATCGCGGGCATAGACCTTGTACGGAACGCCCAGCCGGGTGGCGGCTTGGAAGTCCTGATCTGTCAGACAGGGGCCCTGCAGCCGGTCGCGGCGCTGCTGCGCGAGCGGGTGGTGACCGGAGCCGAACAGGGCCTGCATCTGCTCGGCGGTGACCACGTCTCCGGCCGACAGCCCGTCGATGCCGACCATGCCGGAGCCGATCCACTGGCCGGGCGCTTCGCCTTTGGCGGCGTAGTAGCTGGCCAGGCCGGTGTGCCCTTTCTCGGTCGCGTCCTGGGCGGCCACTTGGCGAGTCAGGTAGTCGTACCCGCTGCCCGCGGTCAGCTTGTGGATCGACATGGTCACACCCGTCGGAAGCCCTGCGCGCCCGCGCTGATGGACAGTAGTTGTGCGTTCAAGGACCGGGAATGCATGAGGTGTGTGGGACATGGCGGTGGGCGGTTTCGGCTGGGGTACGTCGGAGGCACGGAAGGGAGTTCGGGTGTGGGCGTGGGCTGTGATGGTTGTCCACTGGCGGAGCGGTCCGTGGCGTTCGTGGGTGGCACGTTTCCGTGATCAGAGAGGACAAGGCGATGAGTCAGACCCAGGACAGGCCGGTCAGCAAGCAGAGCGCTCGACAGTTGGCCCGACGGGCTGCGCTGGGCGCACAGTCCAAGATGCGCGAGCAGCGGGTGCAGCGGGAGAAGCGGCTCAGTGCCCGTGGGATCGAGGTGATGGTGGCGTTGGGGGAGCGCGATGAGATGGTGCGGCGGTGCGAGCAGCGAGCGGGGGAGGCGCTGCACCAGATGACGGCCGTCGAGGGCCTCGGCTTGGACGAGGCGATCCAGTGGTGCGGGCAGGGCCTGAGCCGTCGGGAGGCGGCGCGGCTGTGCGCGCTGGCCCGGGACGAGGTGTCGTCGTCCCGGACGGCGAGCGACGCCTCTGCCGACTGAGGCGCGCCGGTGGGTGCTCGGCGGCTGGACGAGGAAGGGTTAGCGCTGCTCCATGCGGCGGTCGCGGATGCCGACACGGTGGCCCGGCGTGGGCGCAAGATTGTGCGGGTCGCAGGGAGCGACTGCTGGTGGTGGACCGGGGCCATCAGCGGCAAGGGTCACGGCCGGTTCTGGTTCGCGCCGGAGCGGGTGATCATCGCGCATCGTTTCGGCTTCGCCCAGGTGCACGGCGTCGAGGCATTGGCCGCAACGGAGGTCCTCGGGCACCGGTGCGACAACCCCCTGTGCCAGCGGGTGCACCCCGAGCACGTGGTCGCCTCGACCTATGTCGAGAACCGGCGCGAGTGGGCCATCCGCCGGGCGCTGACTGGCTCCCCGCTGGGTGACCCTCGGGGCGCGCGCCGTCGAGCGCGGGAACTGCGGGACCTGGCGCGGAAGGATCCGCAGCTGGTCGCCGACGACCTGCGGCGACTCACGCGGATCTTCGGCGAGCAGCTGCCCCTTTGGTGATCTCGTGGGCAGAGCCCGGAGCGCGGCTCCTGGTCGAGCGCTCCGGGCTCTGTGCCGGGGGGGTCAGGCGTTGGTGTGCGCGTCCGACGCCGCACGCTTGATGCGGCTTGGCTCATCGGTCGTCAGCAGCTGCTGGGCGCGTGCGCGGGTTGTCCCCTCGACAACCCGCGCACCGGAGTAGCCGGGTCAGGCGGCCGGGGTGGCCGCGCCGGCGTCGGTCGGAGCGTCGCTGGCGTCCTCGCTCCCCGGCGTGGGCTCAGGGTCCGGGGTGTCGATACTTGCCTCGGGGGCGTGGGTGGCAGGCGCGGCTGGGGCGGCCGGCTTGGTGCGGGCGCGCCGCGCGGGCTTGGGCTTGGTCAGACCTGCCGCCCGCTTCTCGACGTCGGACAGGTCGTAGCCGTTCGCGGTGATGAAGGTCAGGTAGTCGGCGGTGGCGGGCATGACCCGCCGCCACGACTGCCGGTCGGTGCCCGTCTCCAGGCTTGCGAGCAGTCGGCACAGGGCGATGACCTGGGCTCGACCTTCGGTGGCCTTTTCGATCAACGCGGTCCACCCGCTGCCGTAGCCGTAACCGGTGTGCTTCAGCCCGAACCACTCGGCGGCCAACTGCGATCCGCCGACGCTCGCGACGACCTCGGGGTGCTCGGTGAGGACACGGGCGAGGAAGGCCGACGACCCCTTGGGCGCGGTCTTGCGGCTGGCGAAGGCGGCCAGCCAGTCGCGCCGCACCGGCTCGGCGCTGTCCCACGCCTTGTTGGAGTCGACCACGTCGCGCCGCTCGGCACGGGCCGCCTCGCGCTGCTCGGGGCTCATGTCGGCCGCCTTGGGCTTGGACGATGCGCCCCCGTGGTTCCACAAGTCCACGTGCCCTGCGGCGCGCCACGTCGTGCACACGTAGTGGGGTTCGGCCTTCCGAAGGCGGACCTCCTTGCCCTTCTCGTCCTTCTCCCAGGCGGTGGTGACACTGAGGTAGGCCGCGTGGCCGTCGCACGTGGCGTGGGTGGCCTTGTTGTAAGCGCGGCCCCCCTCCGTGGCGGCGAGCCGGTCCAGAGTCCGGGTGCTGTGGTCGTCGTAGGCAGGCCGCTCGACGACGCGCACTCCCTTGGCCGTCAGGGTCTCGGTCATGGCGGCGATCGCGGTGGCGTCCAGCCGGGCGTCGCGCAGGCGCTGGGCCGTGTGGTCGAACCCGTGGCCGTCCTTGGCGGCGACCATCAGGTCCTTCACCGCGTCGGGGTCTGCCTCGAACTCGGCCAGCGCGACGGCCTGGTCCAGGGTCAGGAAGTCCCAGCGCTGCGCGGCCTTCTGGGCCAACTCGCTACCTGCGATAGTCAGTGCGGCGTCGACCTCGGTGCGGGGCCGTGCCGTGCGCCGTTTGATCTGCGCCGCAGTCAAGCCGAACGCTGCCAGCTGCTTGACGCCCGCGATCCGGTCGGCGGTAGTCATGGCGCTGCGGTGGTCGTTCTCGGCCATCTGGTGCACGATCCGGTCGGCGTCCTCTGGCTGCTGGACAATGACGGCCGGGATGCTGGGGCGCTTGGCCTCGACGGCGGCAAGGGCGCGCCGCTGGCCGCGCAGGATCACGAACCGGCCCTGTGCGTCGTAGTGACCGATCACCGGCTCCAGCACACCGAGTTCACGGATGCTGGACACGAAGTCGGCGGTCAGGTTGGCCTCGCTGCGCACGTTTAGGCCGACGACGGCGGTGGCGGGGTCGATCTGCACGAGGGTGATCTGCTCGGCGGCCGCGGCTGCGGCCTGCGGCGTGGCGTTGGTGTTCATCGGTGATGCTCTCCTGTCGAATAGAACGAACTGACATGGGCTATCCTCGTCGGAACCAAGGCCCGGTCGTAGAGCGTGCGGCGAGCCTGTGGACAAGGCACCGGCGACGGGTTTCGACTGTGGAGAACGGGTGCCGGCGGGTGGCCTCCCCGGCACTCCCGCCGCGTCCTGGCAGGGCCCGTGCGCTGCCGCGCCAGCCGACGAGGAGAAGGGCGCGGGTGACCGGGAATGACGAGCGGGTGGGTGTTAGGACGCGAAGGAGGAGCACCATGGCGAAGACCGTCGAGGACACGATCTCGACGGGTGCCTACTGGGACCCGGACACCTGGCACTTGGCGCGGGCGGCATACGTGGCCGACCTGGATAACGACCCGAACGGCCCGGATGCGTTCATCGGCTGGCTCCACCGGGCCATCGAGCAGCACGCCGCGCGCGGGGTCCGTGGCCGCGCACGCCTGCGAGCTGAGCACTCGCCGGCCGGGGACGGCCGGCGCGGGTTCAACAGGCACCACCCGCTTCGAGCGAGCACCAGGGCCGCGCTCGAGCAGGCGATCGTCGAGGACCGCCGGACCGGTGGCGTGGTGCTGAGCCGGTCGGGCTTCCTGCGGGAAGCCGTCGTGGTCGCAGTCGACGCCTCGAGACGCCGGGCGGGTGGCGAGCTGACGATGGTGGCCGGTCGGCTGCCCAACCACCCGGTTCGCAGCTGATGACGCTCACTCGGCGACCGAGGCCGAATGGCGGTCAGCCGGCCGAGGAGATGTCGACGCCGCCGTTGTGGACGATGACCTTCACGGGCGGGTAGTCCACGTGGCCGTCATGGCATCTCACCCAAGGGGCGCCTGTCCACTACGTCAACGATGTCCTGGCGGGCACCCCTGAGCACGGCGCTCCGCGACCGTTCAGCGGCCATCGAGTCCGGCCAGCTCCTTGCTCACGAGAGCCGGCGCGCCGAGAGCCCGACGTTTGCGCCCCGAGGCTGCGCCGTCCCGTACCCGGCGACCTTCTCAAGCCCGGTGGATCGGCGCAGACGCTGCGAACCGGTGGGGTCGACTGGCATCGATTCCTCACGCTCGGAGGAACCTGGTCGGGTGCCGGGGCGACCAGCTGAGATCTCCTGCCGATGACGAAGTCGCAACACCGTTCGGGGCGAGACCCCGATCGCCTCCGCGATCTCGCGGTCGGAATACCCTGCCGTCGAGAGCCCGCGGACCGCTGCGACCCGCTCATCCTGAGTTAGTTGCAGACCGGTATCGCACCGTGTGCCGGCGGACCCGCCGGCCACCAGTCGATCGACCACGACCGAGTCCAAGGAGGCTTCCACCGGGGCGCCGTGCTGGGGCGTCGCTCGCGGGTCGTCGATCGCCTCGTCGTCCCACGCCAGTGGTGGGGGGTAGCCGCGGGCCGCAGCTCGGTCGCGTGCAGCCCGGGACGGGCCGAGGGTCATGCTCAGGCGGTCGTAGACGTCCCGCACCTGCCGCCAGCCCTGGATGCTGATCAGGTCGCGCGATCGCGTGACGAGCTGACCGGAGGGGACACCCTCGGCCTCGAGGTCCGCCTTGCGCCACCCGAGGGCCATCAACGCCTGCACGCGGCGCACGGCGCCGACGCTGGGCACGCTCCCGGAGGCCCGGGCATACACGTCGTTCAGCGTCAACGACGCGACCCGTGCCGCGGTCTGCCGCTGTACCTGTTCATGGCGACCGTCCATGATGTGAGCGACCGCGGTGCCGCTCAGGCCGCTAGCCCGCGCGATCGCCCGGACGGGGACCTGCGCGTCCACGAGCTCTTGGAGCTTGGCTCGTGTGTCGGTTGCGGGGACGTAGCGCCGGCGGCCATGGGCCCGGTCGCGGGCGTATCCGACTTCCCAGGCCTTGGTGTAGCTCATCGATCCGTCCTGACGCGGTGGGCAGCGGGCTATCCCGGGTTCCGCAACCAAAGCCGTGGAGGCGGGTCCGGGTGGACGGCCAGGGCGGCCGGCGGGTCTGTCCACCAAGGCACTGGACGACGTCTTTGGGCAGTGACAAGGCGCCCGGGACGAACCGCTGGCTTCCCTACTCCTGTACAGGCTGACGGTGCGGGACCACTGTTCCCGGGGTGCAAGGAGAGGAAGGGCACGATGCACGCGTTGACGAGCGAAGTGGTGCTGGAGCCGATGGTCTTGGCGCGACTGCGACACCAGCGGGTGGCGATGCTGGCTTCGGCCGAGGTGCTCCGACGCACACGGCACCCCCGGGCGGCGCAGCAGCTGCTGGCCGCCGCCGAGGATCTCGCTGTAGAGATCGAATCCGTTGAGGCGGGCGGCGATCCGCGGCGGCGTGCCTGTCTGGTGTGCGGCTGTACGCAGAAGCGTGCCTGCCTCGGCGGGTGTGTCTGGGTGGGCGCTCCGACGGGGGTCGACCTGTGCAGCCGGTGCGCGGCGGTGGTGGATCCCAGGAACCCACCAGCAGGCTGTGCCAGTGACCTGAGGTCCGTTCTGGACCCGGACGAGGCGGGGCTGTGAGCAAATGCGGGCCGGCCATGGGGAAAGCAGTCCCAACCGCGACCGCTGCCACGCCGACTGCGCGACCCGCGGCTCTGACGGAGCTACGCCCGGGGGGCCACGACGGCCAGCTGGGGCCGCTGCGCGGGGCCGGTCAGCGCATGGACGCGTTCGTGTACCTCCGGTGAGCTCGAGCAGCGCAGTAAGAACCGGGACAGAGCCTCAGCGAGGCCGGCTTGGCGGACCTGCTCGTCGCCGAGCTCGCGGATCGTCGTGGCCCAGGCCCGCTCCCAGGGGCTCACGAGGTAGGACAGGGCGCCCACGAGGGTGATGATGGCGGCCACAAGCCACTTTTGCACCGCTCCGGCCTGCGCTGCGGCGATCGCCGCAACGATGAACCGGCCCGTCCACGCCCACCGCACTGGCGGCAACCACCGGAAGGCCAGCAAGAGGCCGTCGGCCAGTCCACGTAGGGCCTGCCACGGCAGCGTCCAGAACTCCAGCGCCAAATCGGAACGCACGGCGCCACTGAGGACGACGCCCGCACCATGGCCGAGGACCGCCGCCTCCTGGTCGAGGGGCAGTTGGCGGTCCCGGACCGCGGCCACCAGGCCGGCCGAGACCACGACGGTGCTGCGGCCCGCTCCGACAGCCGTGATAGGCACCGCGCCGTCCCGCACTTGGAGCCGAAGCGTGCCCATGGGGACTCCGTGCTGGCACAGCAGGGCCACGGCGGGTGCCAGCGCCGCAGCCTCGGCCGAGCTGAGGTCACGGGCACGGAACAGGACCCGGACCGCCGCTGACTCCCCGGCTCCGACCAGCAGCACCAGCATGGTGGCCAGACCGCAAACGAACACCGCTAGGCCCACCGTCGCGGGCAGCACCGCGCCCACCACGAACGCCAGCAGCATGCTGACCACGACCGCAGGCCCGTACGCGCCCACCTTCCTCATCGTCGTCATCACCACCGTCTCCTCCTCCTCGAGTCGAGATGGGCACTAGTGCGAAAACCTCGACGGCGGGCGGTGCTGACCTCCAGAGGGGCACCGGTGGCCATTAGGCCTACGAGAGCAGCGTCGTCCCCACCTACGACACCCCGGCGGCGTCATGCACAGGCTCGGAAGCAGGCCTGACCGCGCCCCGGCGGGGTCTGAGTGGATCGGGTTGTACACCTCTCACGAACCAAGGAGAACAGCCATGATGAGCGCCGACCCCAGCCCTATCGATCTGCACGCCGTCGACAGCCTGAGCACCGTAGCCCGACTGCTGGCGCGCGCCTCGGACATGACCTGGGACCAGGCCGCCACCAATCCCGGCCCGGCCCTGCGCTTCCTGGGGATCGGTCTGGATCTGGCCACGTCCCTGGCACTCGAGCTGCTGCCCGCAGGCCACAACGTCGACGACCCCGCGCCCGTCGAGACCGACCCGCTGAAGCTGCTGCGCGCCGCCGAAGAGCTCACCCGGCTGCGCCCCATCGAGGACTTCCCGCCCGGAACGTCACAGGTGATCGCCGCGATCTGCGACCTGCTCAGCGAGCACGCGCCATGACCGGCCGGGACAAACGCAGCGTCGGCGAACTCCTCCTCGAGTCCGACCACGCCGCCAGAGCGATCCTGATGGACGTCGACGAGATGGACGCCGCCACGATGCTGCGCACCTGGGGTGAAGTCGTCCAGGCGGCCGGCGAACTCTGGCAGGCCCTACCACCGGTGACCCTTCCCCAACCGGGCACCGGGGAGCACCTTCCCGACTCCGCAGACCTCGCGATCCGACAGCTTCGCGCGATGAGCGAAGCCATGCATCGCACCGGACGCGGGCGAGCCTGGCCAGGAGACGGGCCCGCCGACGACCGCCTCCTCGGCATAGCCGAGAGCTTCACCGGAGCAACCGATCTGATCAGCCGTCACGCTATTCCTCGGCCGCCACTCAGCGAGCCCGAACGGCGCGACCTCCAGGCCGCCAGGACCCGGATCATGCACACCCTGTACATCGGCTCCCACGGGGTCGCCGTCGCCGTCGGCCGACGGGTGCGCGAGCTGGAGATGAAGATGGCCACACGGGGCGCACTAACCACCGGGGACTCACTTCGGCAAGCCCGCGCCGCACACGCGCGGCTAACCGCGTTCGAGCAGCAGGCCGGCGCCGTCATCGCCGGCACCTACCCCGGCCGCCTGACGGGGGAACACCGCGAGCCCCCAGCCGCAGGACGGCTGGCCCAAGCCCTGGCCATCTGGGACGTCCAGACCCACCGCACCCTGAGCGACCGGGTTAGCACCGCGGATCTCATGCTCACCGCCCGCACGCAGGCAATGGTTCTCACCGCGACCAGCACGCTCACACGCGCCGCCGCCGACTACGGACATGTCGACCGGCAGCAGTACACGACCCGCCTGTTGCCCGCGATCGAGGCAAGCCACCAAGGCTGGGAGATCATGGCCGGCCTCTGGAGAGACCTGACACCGCCGACCTCACGCCGCGTCGACCCCGACCTCGCCCGCGCGGCCCTCGAGACCCGGGCCGCGCTGTACGAACTCCTTCACGACGGCGCAACCATCGCCCATGACTCGCTCATCGGCCAAAGGACCGACTTGCGCCGGGTCGGCCGACTCGCCAAGCAGGTACTGGCCACCAACCTCGACCTGGCGCACGTCAATCATGACGCCGCCACCGACCCCGAATTGAGCGGAGCCGCACGAACCGTGAACATTTTGGCGATCGCCACCCGGCGCCACGATCCGCGAGACGCCCCGGCCATCGACGACAGCCCCCTCGCCGCGTGGGTCACGCCCCGCGACCTTCTTGCCAACCGAGCCGTCTCCCTGCCCGACCACGTCCGCGCCGGAATCGCGGCCACCGCGAACTCCCTCATCGAAGCTAACGGGACAGCCATGAGCGCCGCGGCACTCCTCGACGCCGCCAGCCCGCAGGCCCACCAGACCCGCCGGAACACTGAGCGAAGCGCCAATGGGCGCAAGGCCCTTCACGACCTAAGCATCCTTAGCTTGTCCGCGGCTCGGCCAGGGCCGCGCTGCGAGAGGTAATTGGGGCGGCCAATTCGCAGGGACTTACTGGTCTAGTTTTCGAGGTCTCGGCGCGTACTTCGGAGCGTGCTCGCCCAGCGCAGACGAAAGGCCCGATCCCTAACCGCCCGCCGGCCAAGCCGACGGGCCGTACGGCGAGTCGGGAACTTGGACATCGGTGTCGCGGCTCCGAAGCTCGTCCGTGTCGGCTTGCTCAAGTTCTGCCTCTGCATGTCCGCCGTTTACACGGAGTTCATCGGGTGGGAGTCGGATGTCATCACCACTTCTACCTTCCTGCCAGGAGATGCATTTCCATGAGCCACGCGCACGAGGATGGTCACAGTCACGAGCACGGCCAGGCACCGCAAGACGGCTGGGAGGCGATGGAGGCGGCGGACCCGAAGGCCGCTCCCCCCTCGCGCCGCCAGCTGTTGAAGTACGGCGGCGTAGGCGCCACCCTCGCCGCCGCGTCAGCGGCCCTTCCCACCCCCGCGTTTGCCGCCGGTTCCGACACGTCGTCGCGGAGGAGCGGCGGTCGCGCGTGGCGTGCCGGAGACCACCACATCCACTCCGAGTACTCGGGCCGGTTCGACACCACTAAGAACCCGCCGACCTTCACCAAGGGCGCGGACGCCGTCTACCCGATCGTTGCGAACGCGATCATGGCCAAGAGCTTCGGGCTCGCGTGGGTGATGTGCACCGACCACGGTGGCCCCACCCACTCCAAGGTCAATCTGGAGCTCGCCTACCCGGACCTGCTCAAGTCTCGCGACCTGGTACCCGAGGTGCTGCAGTTTTGGGGCATGGAGTTCGATGCACCTCAGATGGACCACCACACGCTGATGATTCCGCGGCGCAACAACGAGGCACAGCTGCTGTACGACCTCGAGTCGCGGTACGCCAAGCTCGACGCGTTTCCCAGCGACCCGTCGCGGGACACCGAGGCCAAGATGGTCGAGTTCCTCAACTATGCCGACAACATGGCCAGCAAGCCCCTCGTGATCGCGCACCACGCGTCCCGCTCTGCGACCGGGCTCGGCGTCTGGGGCCAGGACACCCCACGCGAGTTCCGCAACAACCAAGACGCCGCCCCGACCGTGTACGTCGGCTTCGAGGGCGCCCCTGGTCACCAGGCGGGGCCGCTCAACGGCGGCGCCCGCGGGGCGTATGGCAACTATCCCACGCATGGTGGCTATGACCAGATGACAGCAATGGTCGGCGGGCTCTGGGATTCACTGCTCGGCGAAGGCCGCAAGTGGTGGATCACCGCGACCTCTGACTCCCACGTCCACTGGACCCGAGGCGGGTCGGACTTCTGGCCGGGGGAGTACTCCAAGACCTACGTCGATGCCCGTCAGGACTACGCGGACATCATGGACGGTCTGCGCACCGGCCGAATCTTCGTCACCACGGGGGACCTGATCGCAGGACTGGACGTCACCGCCTCCCATGCCGGCCGTGTAGCCACGGTGGGGCAGACGGTGACAGTCAAGCGGGGCCGGGACAACGACGTCGAGATCGAGATCCGATTCAAGCCGCCGCAGGGTAAGAACGGCAACGGGGACCGGCCTCGAGTCAACCGCGTCGACATCATCGCAGGCGACGTCACAGGCCCGGTAACCAACCGTGATGCGGCCGCCAACGCGACCACGAAGGTCGTGGCCCGGTACGGCACCGGTGACTTCCGCAGACGGGGTGACGAGTACGTCATCCGACACACGTTGCGGGATGTGACTTCCAAGGGATACGTCCGTGTGCGTGGTACGAGCACCGACGAGATTGAGCCTGCCGCCGACGGCCTCGAGTCGCCATGGGATGACCTGTGGTTCTACTCCAACCCGGTGTTCATCGACGTCACCTGACCGCCCGTGGGCATGGACTCGTCCGGTGCGGCCGGCCGGTCGCCGCTCGTCGGAGGTGTCCGGCCAGCTCTACTTGGTTGGGCATATGGCCAAACCGCGAGGCCGGGATGACGCGCCGCTCAGCTGGCCAAGGTGGACCAGTAGTCCCAGAACCGGACGAGGGCCAAGGACGCGATGGCGACCAGCCAGAAGGTGATGACGCTAGGGGTGTATGCCGCGGCACCTCGCCACCGGGTCGGCACCGGGAATCGACCGGTTCTGACGTTGTGGGCGGTGGTGGTGACGAACGCGGTGATGGTGGCTACCCAGACGACCACGCAGTACGGGCACAAGGCCCCGATGCGGTAAAGGCTGGCAAAGATGAGCCAGTGCACAAACGCGACCCCGAAGGTGGTCCCGGCCTGGATACCCCACCAGAACCAGCCGGGCAGGGTGACGCTGGCCAGCAGGACGACGCCCAGGGTGAGCAGCGCAGTGAAACCGACAACACCGAGGATGGGGTTGGGAAATCCGAAGGCGGAGGCTTGTGGAGTGTTCATGACAGATCCGCAGGAGAGAACCGGGTTGATGCTGCAGGTCGGCACATAGGCAGGGTCGGCGAGCAGGGCGACCTTCTCCACGAGCAGCGTGAACGCGGCGGCCAGCCCGGCAAGCCCGGCAAGGGTCAGCGTCCACGCTGTCCTGTTCCTGACCTCGGCGGCGGCGCCGTCCGGGTTGGTGCTGTTGGACGCCAGGGGGCCGCTGGTCGTGCCCGTTGCGTTCACGTGTCAGCCCTTTAGCGCGGCGTCGATCTGGGCGTGGAAGTCCTCTACTGAGGCTGGCTCTATCTGCTTGCCGTTGAGGAAGAACGTGGGAGTTCCTTTGACGCCGAGGGCGAGGCCGTCCTTGCGGTCGCGCTCGACCCGCTCCGCGGTTGCCTTGTCGGCGACGGCCTTGTCGTATGCGGCCATGTCTAGTTTCAGTTCGGCGGCGAAGCCTCGGAACACGTCGGCCTTGGAGTCCTGCTGCTCGCCCCACTCGGTTTGGGTGTCGTACATCCGCTTGTACATGTCCTCGAACTTGCCCTGTTGTGCAGCGGCCTCGACCGCGACCGCGGCGTTGACCGCGTTGGTGTGGCTCGGGATCGGGAAGTACCGCACGACGAAGTCGACCTTGCCCGTGTACTTGGTCCGCAGGTCCTCCACGACGGGGTAGGCGGCGCGGCAGGACTCGCACTCGAAGTCGAGGAACTCGACCAGGACGACCTTGCCGGTGCCGGGGGCGCCGAGTCTGTGACTGTCGTCGCGAATGAGTCGGCCGGCCGACGTGCCGGGCTCACTGGCCTCGGCAGGGTCGGTGGTGTCGGGTCCGAGGGCCAGGGCGGCGGTCACGATTGCCGCGAACACGGCCACAACGACAGCCGAGATGACGGCGTTGCGCTTCACAGGTCAGCTCCAGAGCAGGGGTGGGGAGGCGGGTGACGGGTTTCGTTTGGGGCAACGGGCGCAGGCACGTTCGAGTTCCGCAGCCTGACACAGTGTCAGCGGCGAGCGGTTCGCGAGCAGCTCGGCCAGGTCCGGCGGGAGTGGCATCGGCCGTTTCAGCGGGACGCCTCGAACGCGGCCTGGATGGTGATCGGTATGCGGTGGCTCAGGAGTGGTCCTCTCGCCGGGTGAGCTGAAGCGGATTGGTTGCCACCTGCCTGGTCTCCTCATGCTTTTCGGTTGCGGCTGGAGCGCAGCAGGCGTCGCCGCAGCCGTCTGTGGCCGCGGTCGAGACGTCAGTCCCCTCTCCAAGGGCGGACAACGCGGCTGGCGCGCAGCAGTCATCGCCCTGCCAGTTCTGCCAGCCCTCGCGTGCGGCCACGGCGGCGATGACTAGTGCGGCCACCGGATCGGCCCATGACCAGCCCAGCGTGGCGTTGAGCACCAGGCCGACGAGCAGCACCGCGGACAGGTACGTGCACAGCAGCGTCTGGGTGCCGTCACCTTCTACGGCGCCGGAGCCGAGCTCGCGGCCGGTGCGTCGCTGCCACAGGCTCAGGAACGGCATGATGGCCAGCGAGGCGATGGCCAGGCCGATGCCCACGGGACTGTCCTCGGGTCGCGCCCCGGTGAGCAGGGCGTGTCCGGCGTCCACGGTCAGATATGCGGCGAGCGCGAAGAAGGAGACGGCGATGAGGCGTTGCGCTGTTCGTTCGCGACTCTCGGGCATGTGGTGCCGGAACTGCCACAGGATGACTAGCCCGGAGGACACCTCGACAAGGGAGTCAAGGCCGAACCCGACGAGAGCAGAGGAACCTGCAACGTTCCCCGCTGTGATCGCGATGATTGCCTCAACGGTGTTGTACGTGACGGATGCCGCTGCCAGCAGTTGGGCCCTGCGCATCAGAGTCGCGCGCCGCTCGGGGCTGGTGAGGGTGGTCCACGTGGTCACCAGGTGACCTCCTTGCATCCGGTGTGCGTGTTCGGTTCGACCTGAAGGGTGGCGTGCTCGACGCCGAACTTCGCGCGCATGACCCGGCGGGCTTCGTCGAGGACCGCGTGCGGGTCCGTGTCCTCTCCTGTCATCAGGTGCGCAGTGGCTACGTTCATTCCAGAGGTGAGCGTCCACACGTGCAGGTCGTGCACGTCGGTGACACCTGGGACCGCAGCTAAGGCACTTTCCACCTCAACTGGCGCCATGTCGGTGGGTGCGTGCTGACCCAAGACGGTAAGAACCTCGCGGCCCAGGATGACGGCACGGACAGCCACGAAGACGGCGATGGCCAGGGCGATGCCGGTGTCCCACCACACGTTGCCGGTCGCTCCGACCATCACCCCGGCGACGATGACACCCACGGATCCCACGGTGTCCGCGACGACCTCCATGTAGGCGCCCTTGACGTTCAGGCTCTCGCTAGCGCCCCCGCGGAGTAGCAACAGGGCGATGAGGTTGATGACCAGGCCGATACCCCCAACCACCAGCATTGGACCGGAGGCAACCTCGGCGGTCCCGCCGATGCGGCCGATGGCCTCAACCGCGATGTAGACCGAGACGCCGAGCATCAGCAGGACCGCGAGACCCGAAGCGAATACTTCGGCCCGGTAGGAACCAAACGTGCGCCGCCCGGTCGTGTCCGCCCGTGTCGCAATGCGAGTGGCGACCAACGCCGCACCCAGGGCAACGACATCTGCAGCCATGTGCCCAGCGTCGGACAGCAGGGCAAGGGAACCGGACAGCAGGCCCGCGACCAGCTCGACGACGAAATAGCCTGCTACCAGGGCGAACGCCAACTGCAGGCGCCACCGGTGCGCACCACCTGCATGCCCGTGACTGTGGCCGTGCCCGCCACTCATCGAGTTGCCTTCGCCGTGGACCGAGCTGCACCGTCACCAGCGCTGAGGGCCTCATGGGCGATGTGCTCCCGCGTCAGATCGAGCAGCATCCGCACATGCCCGTCCGCGAGCCGGTAGAAGACCAGCCGTCCCTGCCGGCGCCCGCTGACCACGCCGGAAGCGCGTAGCATGCGCAGCGACTGCGAGACCGTGGCCTCTTGGGTTCCCGTCGCTGCGGCGAGATCGCACACGCACAGTTCACCGGCCTCGAGCAATGCGTACAGCAGGCGGGAACGGGTCTGGTCCCCCAGTAGCTTGAACATGCCTGCTGCCCGGGCCAGGTCGTCTGTTGGCAGAGTGGCGTCGAGCACCATCTGAACCTTTTCCGGGTGGACACATTGGACGGAGCAGCCGTCCAAACCAATGACCGTGTCATCTGAGCGCATGCTCAGATGTTAGGGCAACTGTACTAGTCCGTGTCGAGGACCTTCATCAAACCTTCACGGAACGCCAGCAAGTTCCCGACATCGCTGCGGGAGGCTGACGCCTGCCGCGGGAAGCGGCAGAACAGAAAGAACCGACCCACCGCCCACCGACCCACGTCCACCCGGACGCCGGGACTGCGTCTGAGGAGATCAGCCTATGCCTGGACATCAGTACGCCGGACGTCACCGCGGCGGACGTCACCGCGCTCCGCGCCGCGGCCGAGCCGTCCTCGGTGGGGCGACCAGCTGCGCCGTCGGCGTGGTCGTGGTCGCGGTCACGGCAGCTGGGGGCCCTGGCGAGCTCGTCAGCGCGGCCGCAGCACGTCCAGCGGCGTCGGCATTGCCGGCGATGCTCACCGCGGCCGATGCGTCGCGAGAGGCCCAGCTGGAGAAGGAAGCCGGTATCCGTGCCGAGCTGGCCACCGTTCGAGCCTCCCAAGCGCAACGGGTTTCCCGTAGCCGGGCGCGAGCCGCAGCCAAGGCCAAGCAGAAGCAACAGGCAGCTGCAGAGCGGCGCCGCGCTCGGGCATGGGTGTCGCCGCTGAAGGGGTACACCCTCACGTCCGGCTTCGGACCCCGTTGGGGTCGCCAGCACCAGGGCCTCGACCTGGCCGCGCCTTCGGGCACCCGGATCGGGTCGCTCAGCTCCGGCACGGTCATCTTCGCAGGCTCGCAGAGCGGTTACGGCAACAAGGTCGAGGTGCGTCACTGGGACGGCACGATCTCCTACTACGCGCACATGTCCTCCATCGCCGTGACCGTCGGGGAGCAGGTTGGCCCGGGTGACAAGGTTGGCGAGGTCGGCAATACCGGTCGCTCCACTGGACCCCACCTGCACCTTCAGGTCCTGCCCGCAGGATCCGCCGTCAACGGGTACACCTGGTTGGAAGAGCGTGGTGTTCGCCTCTAAGGTGCTCCGTGCGTGGGCCGGCGGCGCTGTTGTCGCTGCGCTGCTGACGGGGTGCAGCAGCGACCCGAACTCGGTCGCGTCGCAGGCCCGCGCCGGGGACCGCAAGGGGTACGTGTCCGGGGACGGGAGCGTGCAGCTGATCGCGCTGAGCCAACGCGATCAGCCGCTGCTCATCTCGGGAACGACGCTGGACGGCAAGGCATGGTCCTCCGACACCGCACGCGGCAAGGTCCTCGTCCTGAACGTGTGGGGGTCTTGGTGCGCCCCGTGCGTGAAGGAGGCGCCGGTGCTGCAGAAGGTCTACGCCCAAACCCAGCGGGACAAGCAGCCGGTCGCCTTCATGGGGATGGACATGAAAGAGAGCCCCGAGTCGGCCGCAGCATTCGTACGCTCCCGCGGCATCACGTACCCATCCTTAGCGTTCGACGGCGGCAAGCCGATGCTCGGACTAAACGGCAAAGCGCCCACCGTGCCCGCCACGCTCGTGCTCGACTCCCGTGGACGGCTGGCATCCCGGGTGCTCGGCCCGGTCAACGAGTCCACCCTGACCGGTCTGATCCACGACGCGCTGCTCGAGCACGCCCAGTCAAGCGGACAGTGACCGTGGGCTTCCCCATACTCGAACCCGTCCCAACGATCCTTGGCGGCGCCATGCCAGCCGCCATCGCCATCAGCGGCCTGGCTGGCTTGATCGCGTTCGCCTCCCCGTGCATGCTGCCGCTGGTCCCGGGAATCATGGCCCACCTTACCGACGCGAACTCCGGCGCCGCGACCGCAATCCGTCGGCGTACTGCAGTCATCGGCGCAGCCCTGTTCACGGTCGGATTCAGCACTGTCTACATCGCTGGGGCCGTGCTGTTCTCCTCCGTCGGAGCCCTACTGCTCGAACACCGCGCATTGCTGATGCGCACCGGCGGAGTCATCGTCATCGTCCTTGCCTTGGTCTTTCTCGGCGTCGGACCGCAGTCTGGATGGCGACCGCGATGGAAGCCGCGGCCAGGACTGGCCTCCTCCCCGCTGCTCGGGGTCGTGTTCGGACTCGGGTGGGCGCCATGCAGCGGACCAACCCTGGGAGCGGTCATGGCGTTGGCCACAACCACTGCCGACACCGACGCCACCAGCCGAGGCGTCATCCTCGCCGCCGCGTACTGCGCCGGACTGGGCCTACCCCTGCTCGCGCTGGCTGCCGGGGCCACCGGCGCCAACCGGCTCGCGTCGGCGCTGCGCCGCCGCCGTCTCGCCGTGCACCGTGCCGGCGGCGCAGTGCTGCTCGCCACCGGGATGCTCATGACCACCGGCCTGTGGGACACGCTCGTCGCCACCCTCCAGACTCGGCTGGTCAGCTCCTTCACGACCGCGTTGTGAGCGCACCATGACAACCGCGAGCACGGACACCCGCCCAACCCCATCACCTCCGGGCGACGGGCCCATCACCCAACCCCGCCTCGGCGCGGCCGGGTGGGCACGATGGGCGTGGCGGCAGCTGACCAGCATGCGGACCGCGCTGCTCCTGCTCCTGCTGCTGGCCGTCGCCGCCATCCCCGGCTCGATCCTGCCGCAACGCAACATCGACTCCGCCCGGGTGAGCGACTACCTGGACCGGCACCGCACCACCGGCCCATGGCTGGACCGTCTGTCCCTGTTCGACGTGTACGCCTCACCATGGTTCGCGTCCATCTACCTGCTGCTCCTGGTATCACTCGTCGGGTGCGTCATACCCCGCACCCGAGCGCACTGGCAGGCGCTCCGCGCGACGCCCCCTCGGACCCCCGCTCGCCTGACAAGGCTGCCAGCGCACACCCAGTTCGTTGTCGCGGGAGGGCCTGAACAGGTACAGCAGGCGCTGCGCTCCGTGCTTCGCCGACGCCGGTACCGGCTTCGCAAACCGGACCCAACCAACCCACGGGCGCTCAGCGCGCAGCGCGGCCAAGCCCGGGAGACCGGGAACCTGCTCTTCCACACAGCCCTGATCGTCGTCATCGCCGCCGTCGGCGCCCGTTACCTCTGGGGGTGGCGCGGTGACGTCATCGTCCCTGCCGGACAGACCTTCGCCAGCACCGCCTCCGGGTACGGCACCCTCAGCCCCGGACCGTTCGTCGACCCGGCCAAGCTGCCCCCCTTCACCGTCCGCGTCAACACGATGGACGTCACCTTCGAGGACCGTGCATCCGGCGCCCAGTTCGGCGCCCCCCGCGACTTCATCGCCGACACCACCACCACGACCGCCCCCGGAGCGCCGCCCCAGCAGCAGCGGCTGAGCGTGAACAACCCACTGTCCCTGTCAGGTACGTCGGTCTTCCTCCTGGGCAACGGCTACGCACCCGTCGTCACCGTCCGCGACAGCAAGGGAAACGTCCTGTACCGGGAAGCGACGCCCTTCCTGCCCCAGGACAACAACTACCGCTCCGTCGGTGCCGTCAAGGTGCCCGCCGCCAGCCCGAAACAGTTCGGGTTCACGGGACTGTTCCTGCCCACCGCGACCATCGACCCGACCGCGGGGCCGGTGTCGGTGTTTCCGGACACCAGAGCCCCAGCACTCGCCCTGACGATGTACGAGGGTGACATGTTCGCCTCCGGCCGATCCCAGTCGGTGTACACGCTCAACACTGATGGCATGTCGCAGGTGCGCCGCCCCGACGGCCAACCGCTACGACTGTGGCTCACCCCGGGAAACGACGTCACCCTGCCGGGCGGGCGCGGCACCATCACCCTCGAGCGGGTGGACCGTTTCGCGGGGCTCTCCGTGCGGTACGACCCCGGCAAGGGGTACGCGCTGGCTGGAGCACTCGCCGCCCTCGGCGGGCTCGTCCTTTCCCTGACCATTCGTCGGCGTCGCGTGTTCGCACGCCTCGATCCGTGCGAGACATACCCCCCGACCGGCCCGCGCACCAAGGTCGTGCTCGCAGGCATCAGCAAGAACGACGACCCGGCCCTGCCCGAAGAGCTGAACCGGATCGTCGCCGCGCTGGAAAAGCTTCTCGGGCCCGCCATCGCGAATGCGCCCCGCGACACGGCCAGCCCTAACGCGGACAGCCCCGACACCAACCGCGGCCACCGCTCCCACAACCCCGACGGAGACCCACGATGACCGTTCACCCGATGCTGTCCCAGTACGCCAACATTGCCGCGTACTCCGCCATCGTGGTGCTCGCGGCGGCCATGATCGCCTTCGTCGTCGACCTGGCCCGGAGCACGTCACGACAAACGTCGGCAACGACCCGCGACGGCGCACCGGCGCCCGTGCCGGCCGCGGCCACCGCAAGCCACACCATTCACGCCATTGGTCCAACGGCCGTGGCCCTAAGCCCGGCGGCGGCGCCTAGTACTCCGGCGGCACCGCGTCAGGCCGCCGGAATCGGGACATCGCTGACCTGGCTGGGAGCTGTGTTGCTCGTTGCTGCTGCGGTCATGCGCGGAGCCGCAGTGTCGCGGGTGCCGTGGGGAAACATGTTTGAGTTCTCCCTCACCGGGTCCGCCGCCGTGACCGTTACCTACCTGGTCCTGAGCCTTCGTCGGGACGTGCGCTGGCTCGGGACCTTCGTGGTGGGGCCGGTCGTCCTGACCCTCGGGCTGGCGGTCACGGTGTTCTACACCGAGGCCAGCCCGCTGCTGCCGTCGCTGCGGTCGTTCTGGCTGGTCATCCACGTCAGCATCGCCATTCTGGCGGTCGCGCTGTTCACGCTCGCCGCCGCGGTCACCGTCCTGCAGATGATCCAGGACCGGCGCGAGAAGGCGGCCTCACAGGGTCGCTCGTTCATGCGCGCACTGCCCAACGCCGCCGCCCTGGACCGGCTGGGACACGGGCTGCACGTGGCGGCTTTCCCGCTGTGGACATTCACCCTGATCGCCGGCGCCATCTGGGCGCAGAAGGCGTGGGGGGCCTACTGGCAGTGGGATCCCAAAGAGGTGTGGACGTTCGTGATCTGGGTCGTCTACGCGGCATACCTGCACGCGCGTGCCACGTCTGGCTGGTCAACGCGCTCGTCCAACATCATCGCCCTAGCCGGATACGGGTGCATCATCATCAACTACACCGTCGTCAACATGTACTTCGTCGGCATGCACTCCTACTCCGGAATGTAATCCCGCCGCGACGACTTCGGTCGGTCGCGCGGCCCAGCCGATAGGCGGCGCGGTGTACCTGCGCGGCGTGGCCCTGATGAGCCGCACACGGTCACACTCGCCCCTGCGGGCTAGACCGTTTCGAAAGCGGCCATCATCGACATGTCCTCGTGCTCGAGGTTGTGGCAGTGGATCAGGTACTTGCCCTTGTGCGCAGTGAACCGGACCAGCACCTCAACCACCTCGGCTGGCCGAATGTCGACGGTGTCCTTCCAGCCGGCGTCGTACGGGCCGGGCTCCTTCCCGCCGCGGCGGAGCACCTGGAACGGAGCGAGGTGCACGTGCACCGGATGGTGGACGTCGGTGACGAACGTCCAGATTTCGTAGCTGTCAAGCTTCGGCCGAGCCTCCATCTCGTTCGGGTCGAACGGCCTGCCATTGATCAGCCACCCCTGGTGATCACCGGCCTTGCCGCGCTGGAAGGTCCACCTCCGTCTGACTGTGCCCTTCCGCGCCCTAGGCTCCTCGTAGGAAGAGAGTCGCCTGGGGATGGCGCTGTCGTCGGGGGCACTGCGGGCGACCTTGAACCGCATCACGCTGCCGGTCGACCCCTGCCCCAGTCGGTTCAGCAGGGTCACCTCGGTGCCGACTGAGTAGGACGTGAAGTCGACGATCAGGTCGAACCGCTCTCCCGGGGCGAGGATCACCGTGTCGTGCCCGATCGGCTTGCCCAGTAGGCCGCCGTCGCTGCCGATCTGAACCAGCTTCGCCGGGCCGGGATCGAGCTGAAGCTCGTACCGACGGGCATTGGAGGCGTTGAGCACCCGGAAGCGGTATCTGGCGGCATCCACCTCCAGCACCGGCCAGGGCGCGCCGTTGACCAGGATGACGTCGCCGAGGACGCCTTCCATGTAGTCCTTCTCGACGCCCGGCGTCCGCTGCAGTGTGGGGTCGAGCGCCGGGTAGCGGAACGAGCCATCTGCGGCGAAGGCCCGGTCGGTGATCATCAGCGGCATTTCGCGCTCGCCGTGCGGCATTGACAGCGCATCCTCCTCGGCGTCGCGGATGAGGAACAACCCGAAGAGGCCGCGATACACCTGGGGCGCGGTGAAGTCCATACGATGGTCGTGGTACCACAGCGTTGCCGCGCGCTGGGAATTCGGATAGCTGTGGCTCCGGCGCACCTGGCTGATGTCGCCGTTGTCATGACGGCCCTGCCCATGCTGTTGGGAATAGCCTTGCGGCATCACCAGATCGAGCGGCCAGCCGTCACTCGCCGCCGGGGTGTGGCCACCGTGCAGGTGCACCGACGTGGGCACCGCAAGCCGGTTGACCTGCTCCACGACACAAGCTTGGCCGCTGCGGACATCGAAGGTCGGTCCCGGGAAGAGGCCGTCGTACCCCAGGATCTTGGTCCGCAGCCCGGGGAGGATCTCGACCTCGGCTTCGGCCTGGGTGATCTGGTAGTGGTCGACGCCGCCGACCGTGGCTACGGACTTCTTCACCGGCGGCCTTGGCAGGGGTACGGCGTACGGCTGGGGCAGTGGCGCCTCACTGTGCAACAGCTCGCCGGTCTGGCCGGGCAGCAGGTTGATGCCACAGCCGGGCACCGCGAGACTGACGCCAGCGCCGAGAGCACCGCCAAGAAAAATGCGCCGGGTCGTAGTCATCCGACCGGCTCCGCCTGCTTCGCCGGACGGGGCTCGCGAGCTGCGGTGGTGAACGACCAGACGGTGAACACAAACACGCTGGTCACGATCGTGACTCCAAGCGGCAGGTGCATCTTCATGAGGCGGGCCTGGCCGAGGAACATCTGCAGGAACTCCGCGACGAACAGGACGACAGTGGCGCCCGCGGGGTAGATCTGGCCGCCGCCGAATCCCCAGTACAGGAGTGCGATCGCAAGCTGGATCACGCTGATCAGCCACAGCGAGGACCCGATCGGGCTGTGCACGTTGTTCATGGCATCCACGTCACCGGACAGGTACAAGCCCGCCATCAGGGGCTGGGTCACAACGGCGATCGCATGCACAACCAGGATCGCCTGCAGCAGTCTGAGCGTCACCCGCGGTCGCTTCATGCCGCGGCCCCAGTAGATGCACCGGGCGTGGTAGGGGTACCCGCGTCGGATTCGGTCGGTACGAGGCGGCTGGCCGAGTTGAGTGCCCAAGCAGCGAAAGCTAGCGAGACCACCACAATCGCTACCCCGAGGGGCACGTGAATGGCGAGCGATCGGGTGTAACCCAATCCCACCTCGAGCCCGTTGGCGGCCAGCAGCAGTGCGGCCACCCCTGTCGGCCAGAGTCCACCACGCCCGGGCCGCCAGAAGAGCACCGCCGCGATCAGTTGGGCCACGGCAAGGAAAACCGCGGACAGGCCGACCGACCCGTGCACCACCATGGCCTTACCCGAGCCGTCGAGGTAGGAGCCGGCCACCACCACCTGCACCAGGACGGCCAGCGCGTGCATGGTGACGGCAACACACAGGAGCACGAGAGTTCGGCGTGGCCCCGGCATGGCACCGGAGCATAGCCGGGCGAGTGGGACGGGCTAGGTGTCCGCTTTTCCGTCCTCGCCGAACCCCACCTGCCCTCAGACTCGGAGCAGCCGGACCAGCCGCCGCAACGGGGGCGCGGCGGTCATCACCGACGTCGGCGACGTCGGGCGGTGCGGTTGCGAGCCATCACGAGCCCCGGCACGGCGAACCCGGCCGCCCCGATGAGCGTTTCTGGCCAGGCGCCCAGTCGAGCGGCGGGCGTCAGGGCGGTGCTGACCGGAAGGGTGGCCGACAGAACCTCGGCGGTGAAGTGTCCGCCGCTCGAGGTGACTGACCCGTCCGGTCGGATGAGGGCGCTGACCCCAACGGTCGAGATGTGCACGACTGACCGGCCCAGCTCGACCGCTCGCAAGCGCGACATGGCCAGCTGCTGGAGGCTCTCGTCGGTCCGGCCGAAGGTTGCGTTGTTCGTCGGCACGAGCAACACTCCCGCTCCCTGCCGGACCGCATCACGCAGCTGGTCGTCGAAGGCGACCTCGAAGCAGATGGCGACGCCGAAACGGACCGGTCCCGCGTTGATGACGGGCGCGCCCTTCCCGGCGGCGAAGTCGGTCCGGACCAGGTCCACCTGGGTCGTCACGGTGCGGAAGAAGGACCGGTACGGCACGTACTCGGCGAAGGGGACTGGACGCCGCTTCACATATGAGTCAGTCACTTCGCCCAGCGGTGACCACACCAACGTCGCGTTGGACACTCTCGGGGCCGGTTCGGCGAGCACGGCTCCCACGACTACGGGGACGCCGACGGCCTCGGCTGCCGCGGTGATGTCCCGGGCTGCCAGCCTGTCCCTGGTTGGGTCGATGTCGCTGGAGTTCTCCGGCCACAGCACCACGTCGGGGGCAGGCACTCGACCCGCTCGCACGTCCGCGGCCAGTGCGAGCGTCCCGGCGTGGTGGTTGGCCAGGACCTGACGGCGCTCGGCGTTGAAGTCCAGTCCTGGACGCGCGACATTGCCCTGGACCGCCGCCACGGAAACGCTTCGGCTAGGTTCCCCATCGCCTCCGGCGCCTAGCGGAAGCAGGGCGCCGCCGGCCATCAGCAAGGCGGAACCGACCACGGCAGCCAGTGGCGTTGCCGGGTTCTTGGTGACGTGAGCCCGCCCCCGCCGGTCTCGCATCTCAAAGGCTGCCACTGCCAGCAACGCCCCCGTTGATGCGACCACGAACGAGACGACTGGTGCACCACCTGCCCATGCCCACCCCAAGGCCGGGCTGTCCGCCTGCGAGAATGCGACCCGGCCCCATGGGAAACCACCGAATGGCGTCCGGGCCCGTGCCGCCTCCTGGGCCACCCACAAAGGCGCCATGAGCATCAACTGACCAGTCCGCTGTGGACCGACGCGGCCGAGCAGGGCAACCGCGACACCGAACCCCGCGATGTATGCCGCCTGCAGGGCCGCCAGCGCAAGCCAAGGTCCCGGTCCAACGTAAATCCCCGACCAGCCCAGGTGCGGGACGAAGAAGCCGAGACCGAACAGGCCACCGACCAGGGCGCCGACGGCCGGCCGGACGCCGCGCAACAGCACGAAGAGACCGGCTAGCGCCAACGGCGCCGCCGGCCACCAGCCGACGCCCGGGAACGCGAGGTCAAGTCCGACGCCAGCAGCCGCAGCCGCGACGGCTCGCACAAGCAGCCTCACGCGTCGCGGCCTGCCAGCCCGCACCCTGGCCCGCAGGGCTCTTCATCGTCGCGCTCGATACCTTGCACCGCCTCAACCTCGTGAGGCAGCAACCCGGTTTGATCGGGCTGCCTCAACTCCGGGTCGGGCGCCTCGAGGTCCGCGCGTGTGGAGGACTCGCTCTGGTCCGCGGGGGCAGGGGTCGACTGACTACGGGCCGCTTCCCATTGGGACAGCGCAAGACGTTCGCGGCGGTCACCTTCGAGCATCGCCCGGATCACCAGGTAGAAGAGGAACCCGACGCCGGTGGAGGGGATCAGGGCGGCGACGTACTTGAGGAAGTCAGGCATCGCTCTGCGGCTCTTCCCTCTTGACGGTTTCGGCGCCCTGACTGGCCTGTTCTCTTTTGGCAGTCCGTGTGGTGAGGGGCCCCGCATGCCTGGCGTGGAGCTGGCGCAGGTGCTCGTTGTAGGCGGCCAGCGCGGCGTCGCCGTCGCGGGTTGCCTGCCTGTCGTACCTGCGTGCCTCGCGCTTGTCGGAGCGAATCCAGCCCACGGCCATGGCGACTGCCATCATCGCGACGGGGTAGTCGCCGATTGCCCATCCGAGCGCGCCGCCGAGGTACTGTTCCTTGGCCAAGGAGTTCCCCCAGGGTCGTCCCAAGGTGCCGAACCAGTCCTGCGACAAGATGGTGCTGCTACTCATCAAGGCGACTGCGAACAGGGCGTGGAACCCGAACGTGGCCATGAGCAGGAGTAGCCGAAACACGTATGGTGGCCGGGCTGGGCCGGGGTCGATACCGACGAGGGCTGAGGCGAGCAGGTACCCGGACAGCAGGAAGTGCAGTGTCATCAGCACGTGTCCGGTGTGGGTCCGCAACGCAAGGTCGAGCAGTGGGCTGTAGTAGAAGGCGACCATCGACGCGACGAAGTTGCCGGCGGTAACCAGGGGGTGGCCCAGCACCGCCAACGGGCGGGAGTGGACGATAGCCAGCAACCATTCGCGCGGTCCGCGGCTGCCGTCCGCTCGCGATGACAGGGTACGCAGCGCCAGCGTCACCGGGGCACCGAACACCAGCAGGACGGGAACCGTCATCGCGATCGTCATGTGCTGGACCATGTGCACGCTGAACAGGACCCGCCCATACACCCCGGGGCTGGCGCTGGTCGCAACGATCATGACGATGCATCCGGCGGCCCATGCCACGGTCCGCCCTGGGGGCCACACGTCGCCGCGAGCCTTCAGCCTCCGTACCGCCAGCAGGTACCAGCCGAGGCCGGCGACGGACACCGGGACCCAGATGCTGTCGAGCCGCCACTGGGTCAGCCAGTGAAGGTCCGTACCCAGCGCAGGGGGCATGGGGTAGCCAAGGAGGGACTCGGCGGTGCTCTCCTGACCGGACGAGCCGACGGGCGGCGGCGACGTCGCAGACAGTGCCGCAGCGAGTCCGATGGCCACCGACATCACGGTTGCCTCGCCCAGCACCAGCCGAGTGAACCTCCGGGTAGCGTCAACGCCCGACAACTGGGGCAGAAGCCAGCGACGGTGTGCCCAGCCCGCGGCACCCAGCCCGGTGAACAGCAGCGCCTTCGCGGCCAGCAAGGCCCCGTAGGGGCTGCGCAGAACCTCGAGGCTGTCCAGCCGTGCCAGGGCAGCTGCGACACCAGACACCGCCACCAACAGGTAGGCCCATCCCGCCAGGGTTGAGAAACGCTTCACACTGGTTGGCAGTGCGGACCCCAGCTGCTTGCGCAGGAGCAGCAGCGCGGTGAGCCCACCGACCCAGATGGTCACTCCCACCAGATGGGCTGCTTGGGCGTCGACGGCGAGGCTGTGGTTGGCGGCTCCGGCAGCGTGCCCGGTCAACGCGAGTGGAAGCAGGGCCCCGATGGCGACGACCAGTGCCCAGCCGGCTGTCGCGATTCGTTGGGCGCTGGCGGCCAGGCCTGCCGCAACGATGACGAGGGCGGCGCTGACGGCCAAGGACCGGCCCAGGTCGAAGTCGGTCACGAAGGAGTGAATGCCCCGCCAGGTGCTGTTTGTCGCCAGCGGGACAGCGGCGAGGTCGGAGTACGTCAACGCGAGCATCAGCACGCTGGCGACCGCCCAAACCGACCCGAACATTCCTGCGAACCGCAGTGCCAGGGCGCGCGTCCCTTCGATGCGGTCCTTGCCTGCGCGCTTCGCTGGTGGCAGGACAGCCGCGGCCATCACGAGCATGCCGACGGTGATGGCGGCACTCGAGTCGCGCAAGCCACGGACGACGGGGAGCCCGAAGCGCGTCGCCACACCCGGGTCCGGCAGGCCAGGAAAACTTTGGGGGATGGCTCCGGCCACGACCAACGCGGCCACGCTGACGAAGCCGGGGAGTAGGACGAGGACGGGCCCGATGCGTGGCGCCCGCCGGGCCTGATCGGCGGGTGTGGTGGAGGGCGGGCTTGGGGTAGGAATCGAGGGTGCCATCAGCCTCGATCCCTGGCCCAGTAGAGGGCGGCGGCCAGCAGCAGCATCGCTCCCACAATCCCTTCGACCCAGTAGATGAGGCGGCGCCGAGGCTGGAGCGGATCAGAGTCCTGGTGACCAGATGCCCGGGGCGATGTCGCCGTGGTCGTTGCCGCCGCGGGAGGTGTGGTGCTGCCGGACGCTGTCGGAGTAGGTGTTGGTGACCTGCCGGTCGAGGCAGCAGCCGGGCGAACGGTGAAGGCAATCGTTCCGGAGATCGGGTGACCATCGACGGAGACAACCCGGAACGCGAACTTCCAGGCGCCCGTAAGCCGGAGACCGTCCGGGACGCTGACACGGAGCGTCTCACCGTCAACCGTAACCGGCACCGCCCGGGGGGCGCCGCCGGCCACGGCCAAGGTTGCCTTGGAGAACTTCGGTTCGATGCGATCCGAGAACGTTGCCCGCACGGTCGACGGCGCACTGGTGACCACGGCATTCGCGCCGGGCGTGGACGAGGTGAGCTCGGAGTGCGCGGCCACCGGCGGCGTGAAGCTGAGCAGGGCCGCACCGGCCGTCACCGGAACCACCAAGAGTCGTGTCCGGAGCCGGCTCACGTGGACGCCCTGGACTGCAGCAGGGTCTCCATCTGCTCAATCTCGGCGGCCTGCGCCGACTTGATCGCCTGCGCCAGCGCGACGACCTCGGGGCGGTTCGTGCGCTCAAGGACTGCCTGCGCCATCTGCACCCCGCCACGGTGGTGCGCGATCATCAGCTGGAGGAACAGGCGCTCGGCCGCCACCCCGGAGGCGGCGTCCAGACGCTTGAGGTCGGCGGGGCTGGCCATGCCGGGCATGCTCGCGGACCCGATTGGGCTGGCCGAGTTGGTCCCTGACGTCGCCGACGTGCCGGTAGGCCCCATGCCGTTCATCTCGTGCCCGGCCGAGGACATCCACGCCATGGCGGGCTCCGACCCCGTCTGCGGCAGGTCCCACAGGGTCAGCCAACCGAACATCTGCCCGGACTGCTGCTGCTGGCTGGTGATGATGTCGTACGCGACCGTGCGAAGCGTCGGATCGGTGGTCTTGTCGCGAATGGTCAGCGCCATCTGCACGGCCTGCCCGTGGTGGGTCTGCATGTCCCGGGCGAAGCCAGCCTCCGGGCTGTTGTCGCCCGGGTGGGTGTTGCGGCCGGCGAGGCCGTAACCGAGCAGCCCAGCCGTGAACAGCGCCGCCATGGCGAGGACGACAGCAACGAGGACGACCTCGAGCCGTGCGCCGCGCCCGCGACGAGGATCGTCGACCTGGCTCGGAATCAGCGCCCCGGCATCCGTCCGGGACGCTGCACCGACTGCGAGGGCAGGAGCTGCGGTGTGCCGACGTGGGCGACTCACGAGCCCATGCCCGGCGCGGCGTCCGTCCCGTCGGTCCCACCAGTGCAGGGAGCTCCCGGCTCGGGAGCCTGCGAACCTTGGCGGAACTCACGGATGAACGCTGGCAGACGAGAGTCGTTGACCCCCGTCAATGGCAACTGTCGACCCCACGCGGAGACAACAACGGGCGCCTTCAAACCCTCAAACGGGGACAGCACCGCATACGTGTCCGGCATCGACTTGCTCAGCTCCGCAACCTCGGCCGCCGGCAGGTCGGGCTTGTAGGTGATCCACACCGCGCCGTGCTCCATTGAATGCACGGCGTTCTCGTTCGGGACCGGTTTGTCATACGTCGCGCAGTTCAGCCACGCGGGGGCGTGCTCACCACCCGCTGGCGGGGTCTGGGCATAGGTCACCGGTTTGTCGGTGTGGCCCGATTCCACCGTGTACGTGGCCACCTGCTTCAGGCTTGGCTTGTTCTGCTGCTCCCGGACGATGGAGAACGTCACGATGCCGGCCACGAGGACCAGCACGGTGGCGGTAGCACTCCAGATGGCGACGCTGCGCCGCCGCTCGGCCCGCAATTGCTTCTTGCGCAGCTGCGTCACCTTGTCTCGGGCGGAATCGCGGGCCTGCTTGCTCGCGCTGCCGGACGGCGACACGGGGAACTCCTTGCTGGTCGGAAACCGGTTGGACGGCGCGGCCGGAGCGCAGGGGTGTGCTCGGCCGCGCCTAGGACCGACCGGCTGAAGGGCCCGTGTGGCGGTCCTGTGTGCCACAGTCCGACATGACTGCCGTGAAACTGCCGAGAAACGATGAAGATCTGACGAAGATCCGCCGTGGGAAGGCGGAGCGCAGCCCCTTCCGAAGCACCCGGCAGTGACACTGGAGGCGTGAGCCTGACAGCCGTCCAGGGCCGAACCGGTCCAGAACCCGTCGCAAGAGTGCTCGTCGTCGACGACGAGCGTGCTCTCGCACGACTCATCGCCGGGTACTTGACGAAGGCTGGCATGGCTGCGCAGGTGTGCCACTCGGGCCCCGAGGCCGTCGAGGCCGCCAGGGAAGCGCAGCCGGACCTGATCATCCTTGACCTTGGCCTCCCTGGCATGGACGGCGTCGAAGTATGCCGGCGCGTGCGCACCTTCTCCGACTGCTACATCGTCATGTTGACCGCCCGTGACGACGAGATCGACAAGCTCGTAGGCCTGTCCGTGGGTGCAGACGACTACGTCACCAAACCATTCAGCCCCAGGGAGCTGATTGCCCGCGTCCAGGCCATGCTGCGCCGACCACGAGCCGGGCCAGTCGCACACACCGTCACGGAGGAACCGGCACGCGTGTTCGGCGACTTGGTGATCGACGCCGCTGGCCGCGAGGTACACGTCGCCGGGGCGCAGATCGAGCTCACACCAACAGAGTTCGACATCCTCGGTGTCCTCTCCGCACGGCCCAAGCTCGCGTTCAGCAGAGCCCAGCTCATCGAGGATGTCTGGGGTTCCGCCTGGAGTGGTGACGAACGGCTCGTCGACGTGCACGTCGGACACCTTCGTCGCAAGCTCGGGGACGACCCGACATCGCCACGGTACGTGCGCACCGTGCGCGGTGTGGGTTACCGGATGGGCAGCGGCGAATGAGGTCCCCGCTACCGATGCTGACTCGACGCGGACTGGTCACCAGGCTCCTGGTGACTCAGGCGATCGTGCTCGTGGCTGGGCTGGTCATCTGCTGGGGGGTCGCCATCCTTGTCGGCCCGCCGCTGTTCCACCAACACCTGCAGCAGGCTGGGCACACAACCCAGTCGCCCGAGCTCGACCACATCGAGGACGCGTTCGCGTCCGCGAACTTCATCGCCCTCGCGGTGGCTCTCGTTACCGCGCTCCTCATCGCACTGGCTGTCAGCGTCTACCTCACACGGCGCATCCAAGGCCCCCTCACCGCACTGGCTCAGGCCGCGGGCGACGTGGCCCAGGGTCGACACGTGCACGTGTCCGCATCCGGCATCGGTGCCGAATTCGACCAGCTGGCGGTCGCGTTCAACCAGATGGCCGACCGCCTCGACAGCGTGGAGGACACCCGCCGCCGTCTCCTGTCCGATCTTGCGCACGAGATGCGTACCCCCGTCACCACGATCGAGGGGTACCTGGAGGGTCTGGAGGATGGGGTCGTGGAGTGGGACGAGGACACCGCGTCCGTGATGCGCGAACAAGCAAGCCGCCTCATCCGCCTCATTGAGGACATCGACGACGTCTCCCGCGCCGAAGAGGGTCGAATGCAATTGGAGCTGCACGACGCTGCGGTGTCAGACCTCATCTGGAACGCGGGCGCCACCTTCCGGGACCGGTACGCCCGCAAGGGGGTGAACCTGCTCGCCGACCCGCGTAGGGGGGCTGGGTATGTCGTCAGCGTGGACGCGCAGCGCATGGCGCAGGTCCTGTCCAACCTGCTCGCAAACGCATTGCGGCACACCACTCCCGGCGGCACCGTCCAGCTGAGCGCGCAGGTCGCCACGGATACGGTCACGCTCACCGTGCAGGACACCGGCGAAGGCATCCCGGCGGACGCGCTGCCCCACCTGTTCGAGCGGTTCTACCGGGGCGACACCGCCAGGGACCGCGATCACGGCGGCGCCGGCATCGGACTGACTATCAGCAGGGCCATCACCGAAGCCCACGGAGGACGGCTCGTTGCTCATAGCGACGGCCCTGACATGGGGGCCGAGTTCTCGGTCGTCCTGCCCGCCCGGCCTGAAGGCCGCAGGGAATGAGGGCTTCCGACAACAGCCCACCCCAGCGTGCTGAAGATCCCGTCGCAAAGCCTGCGCCGCTGCGCCGGTCCCGCCGAGGCCGTGCCCTGCCGGCGTTGGCACTCGCCATCCTTGGTCTAGTAATTGTGCTCGCGTTGCGGGGAGCTCTGAGCGCCACCACCCTGCTCTTTCCCGCGGTGCTTTTCGCTGCCGCGGCATGGGTGGCACACTTTCTGAGCCAGGAGCGGCGGTGAGCGCGCCGGCGATGGCGCGCGCCAGTTCCTGCCACACGACGAAAGGCAACCGGCCGCGCATACCCACGTGCTGGCTCAAAGGGCGGCCGAAGCACGGGCAGCCACAAGCGCCGCCGGACCAAGCAAGGAGAGGCTCATGAACGCCGTGGGGCAGGCCGCCATACTTGTCGCGTTCCCGGTTAGCGCAGCCGTCGCTGGGTCCGTCACCGCGGTGTTGCGCCGCCCCGGGCCGCGCCTGTCCAGCGGCATCCAGCACTTCGCGGCCGGGGTCGTCATGGCTGCCCTCGTCGGAGAGGTCCTGCCAGGGCTCCGGGAGGAGGGGAACCTGCCCTGGGCGGTGGTCGGGTTCGCCTCGGGTGTCGCCGTCCTGCTCGCCCTGAGCGCATACAGCCGCAACCGCGAGAAGGCTCTGGAATCGCACCAGGCCGCGTTGGGTGCAGCCGCACGGACCACCGCGGCAGCCGTGCCTCTGGCATTGCTGGCCACCGTGGCGATCGACCTGCTCCTGGACGGGGTGCTGGTTGGGCTGGGAGCAACCCTCGGTGCAACTCAGGGCCTCATCCTCACGATCGCGCTGACCATCGAGATCCTGTTCCTGGGCCTGTCCTTGGCCGCGGAACTCGTGGACTCAGGTCTGAGCAGGACCCGGGCAGCGGTCACCTGCTCCGCGGTCGGGCTGTCGACAGCTGTCGGGGCCATTGGCGGGGCTGCCCTGCTCAGCGACGCGACCAGACCGGTGCTGGCGGCCGTCCTGGCATTTGGCGCCGCGGCGCTGCTTTACCTCGCCGTTGAGGAGCTCCTCGTCGAGGCCCACGAGGAACAGGAGACGACTCTGCTCGCCGCTATGTTCTTCCTCGGCTTCCTCGTCATCTACGTCCTCGGCGAAATCGCTCAGTGACGAATGCCCTGGCTGTCCGCCCTCCTTACGACCCTCACTGTCCGCGTGCCGAGCTGACCTCGCAGACCTGCTTCCCGAGGCGGGCGGAGCGACTGCGCGCCTGCAGCAAGGGAATCGAAAAGGCCTGGACGAACGAGCAGCTGCAGCTTTCCCTGGTGTTCAGGTCCCGCCTTGTGCGGCGCCGGTCCCGCCGCCAATGATCAACTAGCTCGCCGAGACCATCTCCCGGCGTCCGCTCACGTTACGTCACGTCACGTCCGGCGCGGGAGGGGCTCGACCTGGAGCTCCTTGAGGAGGGTCAGGACTCGCTCTTTGATTTCGTCGCGGATCGGTCGGACCGAGTCCACGCCCTGCCCGGCCGGGTCTTCGAGAGTCCAGTCCTCGTACCGCTTGCCTGGGTAGATGGGGCAGGTGTCGCCGCAGCCCATCGTGATGACGACGTCGGAGGCCTGGACGGCTTCGTTGGTCAGGATCTTGGGCTTCTCGGCGGAGATGTCGACGCCCTCTTCGAGCATGGCCTCGCGGACGGCGGGGTTGATCGACTCGGCGGGGGCGGAACCGGCGGAGCGGACCTCGACGGCGCCACCGGACAGGTGGTGGGTGTAGGCGGCGGCCATCTGGGACCGTCCGGCGTTGTGGACGCAGACGTACAAGACGGACGGGCGGCTGGTGGCCTGGTCGGTGCTCATGGTGGCTTCCTGGGGTGGAGGGGTCAGTTGAGAATGTCGCGCAGCAATGCGGTGACGCGGGCCTGGATGTCGTCTCGGATGTCACGGACGACCTCGATGGGCCGCCCGGCGGGGTCGGCGACGTTCCAGTCCTCGTACCGCTTGCCGGGGAAGATCGGGCAGGCGTCGCCGCAGCCCATGGTGATGATGACGTCCGCTGCGCCGATGACGTTGTCGGACAAGGGCTTGGGGTAAGCCGTGGTCAGGGCGATACCGCGTTCGGCGAGGACCTCGACGACGAGCGGGTTGATGCTCCCGGCCGGGGCGGACCCGGCGGACCGGACGTGGACCCGGTGGGCGGACAGGTGCTCGGCGAGAGCGGCGGCCATCTGCGACCGTCCGGCGTTCTGGACGCACACGAACAGCAGTTCTGGGACGGCCTTGGCTACGCGCCCTTCGGCCTGGGCGGCCGCCGTGAGCTGTTCCTTGGCGTGCCTGGCCACCAGGATCGGCAGGAACGTCTGCACCGTCGAGACCGGTTCGAGGAGGTGGCGCGCATCGGCCACGGCTCCGGCCACACTCTCGCGGGAGAACACTCCGTCGTACGAGTAGGCGAGGTCGTCGACAATGGCGGAGTACGGGTCGGTGGCGTGAAGTGTCACGGGGTACTCCTGGGCGTGGAGTGGGCGGGGTGGGGGACAACCACGTCGTCGGCGGTGGCGCTGATGTCCGGGTAGAGGCCGAGCGTGACGACGATCCCGACGGCGAGGCCGACGAGCTGGGCGGCGATGAACGCGACGGCGGAGCCGGGGGCGATCCCGGCGAACGTGTCGGAGAAGATGCGTCCGATGGTGACAGCGGGGTTGGCGAACGAGGTGGAGCTGGTGAACCAGTACGCGGCCCCGATGTAAGCCCCAACGGCGGGGGCCGCGATTGCGCCGCGGCCGGAGCGGACCAGGGCGAAGATCAGCGCGAGCAGGAAGGTGGTGGCGACCACCTCGGCGAGCAGGCGCCCACCGGTGGCACGGTCCTTGGTGGAGATCGACGTGCCGACGTCGAACATCGCGTTGGCCAGCACCGACCCGCCGATCGAGCCGAGGACCTGCGCAACCGTGTACGCGCCCACGTCCGGCAGGGTCAAGCCGTGCCCCGTGCGACGACCGAGGAACCAGTCGGCCAACGACACGACCGGGTTGAAGTGGGCACCGGAGACGGGACCGAACAGGAGGATCAGGACGGTGAGCCCGAGCACGGTCGCGATGCTGTTCTCCAGCAGCTGCAGCCCGACGTCCTCCGGGGACAGTTGCTGGGCGGCGATGCCTGACCCGACCACAACGGCGACAAGCAGGGCGGTCCCGAGGAACTCGGCGAGGAGACGGCGGGGCAGCGGCGGTGCGGGAGTGCTCACCCGACCATGTTGACGCGGGAGAACGTCTCAGTCAAACTTGAGGCAATGAACATTGAGCGAACTGCCGAGTTGGAGTCGCGAGCGAAGGTCCACGGGGCCTTGGCGGAGGTGACGCGCCTGCAGATCGTCGACCTGCTCACCGTGGGCGATGCGTCAGCATCCGAGGTCGGCGCCGAGCTGGACGTGCCGTCGAACCTGCTGGCCCACCACCTCAAGGTCCTCGAGCAGGCCGACCTGGTGACCCGTCGCCGCTCCGAGGGCGACGGGCGCCGCTGGTACCTCTCGCTGGGCCCTGCCGCCGACCCGAACCTGACTGGCGGATCGGTGCTGGGTTCGGCCTCACGCGTGGTGTTCGTGTGCTCCGCGAACACCGCCCGCTCCCACCTGGCCGCCGCGCTCTGGCGCCGAGCCAGCCCCATCGCCGCGATTTCCGCTGGGACCCACCCGGGTGAACGCATCCATCCCGGTGCGGTGAAGACCGCCGGCCGCCACCGCCTCCCGGTGCCGGACGTCGCCCCGCAGCTGCTCGACGCGGTCGCGCGCGACGGGGACCTGGTCATCACCGTGTGCGACCGCGCGCACGAGGAGCTCGGCGGCCTTGGCTGGGTGCACTGGTCGGTCCTGGACCCGGTTCCGCACGGCACGGAGGCCGCATTCGACGCCGCCTACGACGACCTCGCGACACGGGTAGCCGCGCTGGCCCCGCGGCTCGCACAAGCGTCCTGACCCCTGTCAGGCCGGAGGCCCGAACCTCCAGGGTGGTTCGGGCCTCACCGCTTGGGTCGGGATCAGGCAGGGCAGCACACCGGCTGCGGTGCACAGACCACGCTCGAGGCGGGTGCGGGCTTTGCCAGCAGGCGAAGCCTCTCGCCGACCCGGGCCCCTGCGGCCTGCGCCTGGGTCAGTCCGCGGCGGGGACGGGCCGCACGAGCCTGCATGACGAGCCGGCGCTGCTCAGCCTCCCGGAGCAGGTCCTCTCGGTGCGGGCGCTGGTGCGGGCCGCGATGACACGATGGACCGCCGCCGGCGCCACCCTGTCCGTGGTGGGCGGCCGGTTCCGGGTGCTCCGCTCGGCACTGTCCTGGGCCTGGGACGAACGCACCCTGCCCGAGCACCCACTGCGCGGGATGCGCAGCCCCGGCCGCGTCCCACCCCGACGCCCCCTGCCCGACCACGCCGTGCGGGCGCTGATCGCCACCGCCGAGACCGCCGTCCTGGAAGCCCACGCCAACCACCGCCCCGGCGACACCGGCTCCGCGGGCCGGCTGCGCCGCGCCGAGCAGGACCTGCTCCTGGTTCGGCTCGCCGCCGACACCGGCGCCCGCCGCGGCGAGCTGGCCGCCCTGCGCGTGGCCGACCTGGACGGCCGCGTCCTGACCATCGAACGCGCCCTGTCCGCCGGTCAGCTCACGACGCCCAAGTCCGGACGAAGCCGCGCGCTCACGGTCGGGTGCTCCACCGCACAGCTGTGGCACCACCTGGAACGGCAATGGTCGACGCGAGCCCGGCAACCGGTGGGTCCATGGCTGTTCAGCCCCGACCTGGCCCACCAACGCAGACTCGGCGCCGAAGTCCTCGGTCACCGCTTCGCGCTCGTGCGCGACGCCGCCGGAGTCCCTGACGCCACCCTGCACCGGCTGCGGCACTCCGTCGCGACCTTCCTGGTCGCTCGCGGCGAGATCCTCGCTGCACAGGCCCGGCTCGGGCACGCCGACGCCGCCACTACCCTGCGCGAATACGCCCACGCGCTCCCGCTGACCGACGGCGCCGTCGCCGATGCCATCGACCGGCACCTTCACCACCCAGAAGGCCCGGCGCGAGCAGCGTCCGAACAGGATGCCGGAGGGCAGGCAGCAACGCCCGAGCTGTGACCCCCAGACCTTGGCTCGGGCTCGTGATCCGCGCCCTTTCCTCGCCGTACACCACTGTGCTGGACTCAACTCGAGCCGGTGGCGTGCACACCTTCAGAGGGGCAGATCGCGGTCGTTCGAAACGTGGGCTGTCTGACGAAGGGATACGCAGTGCCTGACCTGCGGTGTTGCTGGTGGCCGTAGGCAGGGTCGAACCGCCGACCTTCCGCTTCTCAGACGTAGACGAACGCGCAGGTCAGCGGCCATTTCCGATCATCCGTGCACCAACTCGTGCAACATCTCACCTCTCAAGCCCGCATCCAGGAGGCGCGAACGCGTCGTCATCGTCGCCCTCCCGTTCGGCCGGCTACGCGGCGGCCGGGCGGCAGGTCCGACCGTCAGACCTGGTAACCGGGCTGGTACCGGTGCTCGTCGTCGCGGTCGACGACGGTGATGTCCCACTCCCGCGCCGGCAGCCTGCGCCGCAGCTTGTTCACGATCATCGTCCCGGCAGTACCGCCACCGAGAACCAGTAGTCGCCTCAAGCGTCTCACTCCTAGCTCCTGATCCAGCACTACTGACGCTAGAGAGAGGGCTTGGAAGTCACAGGACACAACGTCCCCCGTCCTGACGTCAGCGCAAGGAGGCGATGCTGTTGGCTGCGATGTACACCGCCACGGCGACCAACAGGACGGCGAATGCCTGGGTGAGGTGGCGGGGTTCGACGCGGGTGGTGATGCGGCCGCCGAACAGGCTGCCGGCGATGGCGGCTGCGGTGAACCCGGCGATGAGGCGCCAGTCGAGGTGGGTGCCACCGGTGGTAATGCGGGCGGTCAGGGCTGTGGCGCTGTTGACGGCGATGACCAGCAGCGAGGTGCCGACGGCTACGGGCATCGGGAACGACAGGGCGAGCACGAGGGCGGGGACGAGGACGAAGCCGCCGCCGACTCCGAAGAACCCGGTGAGCAGGCCCACGGCAGTGGCGGTGACGACGACCTTGGCCAGGCGGGGGCAGGCGCAGGTGATGGGGTGGAAGGTGAGGATGGGCTCGACGGTGGGGTCCTCGAGGTCGCTGCTCGACTGCGGGTTGCGTAGGGAACGGCGGATCATGAGGGTGGCGACGACGAGCATGAGGCCGGCGAACGCGGTCAGCAGCACCTGCGGGTCCACGTGTGAGGCGAGTGCGGACCCGGCGAACGACCCCGCGGTCCCCAGAGCTCCGAACGTCAGACCCTGAACGAACCGGACGCGTCCGGCGCGGGCGTGCGGGACCAGGGCGATGAGGGACGTGGCTCCGACGATGAGCAGGGAGCTGGTGGTGGCCGACCGTGGGTCTTGGTCGAGCAGGTACACCAGGGCGGGGACGGTGAGGATGGAGCCGCCACCGCCGAGGGCGCCGAGGGCGAGGCCGATGAGCACTCCGAGGGGCAGGACCAGGGGCGACACGGTGGGTGTTCTCTCCTAGGTTTCGTGGGCCTGTCGGGGACCGGCGCAGGGGCGCCGGCCCCCGACGGGTTGACCAGGACGCGGTACGGGGGGTGTGCGTCCCGGTCTGGGCGCCGCCGCCATGGGGGATGAGGGCGACGCCCGGTCTTGGGTGGGTACCGGTCAGTTCCTGCCGAACAGGCGGCTCAGGAATGACCCACCGCCGGCGGCGGCCTGCTCCTGGGCGCTGTGGCCGGGGCAGCGGTCGGAGCGGGGCACGCTGGCCATGACCTGGTCGACGTGCTGGCCGCAGCCGGCCCAGGTGGTCTTGCCGCAGACCTTGCAGGTGGCGGGACGGCACATGGTGGTTCTCCTTCGAGGGATGGGGTCGTACGCGGGTGAAAGAGGGTCAGGCCGCTGCGGTGATGGGCAGGCCGGAGCTGGCGGCGTTCTCGTCGAAGCTGTCGTCGACTGCCACCACGGGGATGCCGCGGGCGGCCAGGACCGAGGCGGCGATGGAGGCGCGGTAGCCGCCGGCGCAGTGCACCCAGACCTCACCGGCAGGGACTTCGTCGACGCGGGCGAGCAGCTCGTGCAGGGGGATGTTGAAGGCGCCGTCGATGTGCCCGGTGTCGAACTCCGACGCGCGGCGGACGTCCAGGACGGTGACCCGGCGGTGGTGGCGGACCTGGGCGAGGTCGCCGAACACGGCCCGCTCGAAGGCGCCGAGTTCGTCGTCGGTCCACTGGTGCGGGGTGCCGGTGGCGGCGCCGGCGAGGTGGTCGATGCCGATGCGAACGAGCTCACGCTGGGCCTCGGCCACTTGGTCGGGGCTGTCCCCGAGCAGGGTCAGCGGGGTGCCACACGGGATGAGCCAGCCGAGGTAGGTGGCGAACTGGCCGTCGAGGCCGAAGTTGAGGGTGCCGGTGACGTGCCCGGCTGCGTACGCGGTGCGGGTGCGCAGGTCGACGACCCATTCACCGGCCGCGATGCGCGCGGCGAGGGTGTCCTTGTCCGCTTCCTCGGGGGTGGCGAGGTCTGGGGCGACAGGCCCGGCACTGTTGGCGGGGGCCATGTGCGCGTAGTAGGCGGGGTAGGCGTCGAGGCCAGCGAGGGTGTTCGCGACCCAGCGCTCCTCGTCCTGGGTGAGGGCCGGGTTCTGGCGCTTCTCCGCCCCGATCGTGGAGGCGGTCGTGTCGCCAGTCGAGCCGGCGGAGCAGAACGACCCGAAGCCATGGGTGGGCAGGACGTGGGTGTGCTCGGGGAGCTCGTCCGCGAGGCGGTGGGCCGACGCGAACTGGTGGTGGACCAGGTCGTTCGTGTGGTCATGCCCCAGCAGGTCCGGGCGGCCGGTAGCCCCGAACAGCAGGGACCCGCCGGTGAACACGCCGACCGGCTCGAACTCGTCGCCCGCCTGCTCGGCCGACTCGAGGGCGTAGGACAGGTGCGTGTAGGTGTGGCCGGGAGTCGCGATGGCGCGGACCCGCATCGTTGCGGACACGTCGATGACGTCGCCATCGCTGATGGGCGAACGGTCGTAGGACACCTCGTCGGCGGCGTTGACGTGGTAGCGGGCGCCGGTGGCCTGGGCGAGGGCGAGGCCACCGGTGACGTAGTCGTTGTGGATGTGGGTCTCGAACACGTCGGTGATGCGCACGCCGGCGTCCGAGGCCAGGGCCAGGACGCGGTCGATGTCGCGCTGCGGGTCGATGACCACGCCGACCTGACCGTCATGGGCCAGGTAGGAACGGTCACCTAGGGTGGGGGTGTCGATGGGGACGATGACCGGGGTGCTCACGGTCGTGGTGGCGGTGCTCATGGGTGTCCTTCCGGGACTGGTCTGGGTGCGTTGCTGGCCGGGCAGGGTCAGGCGGTCGGGCGCTGTCCGGTGACGACGGGGCGGCCCGTGCTGGCCCAGGCGGACGTGCCGCCGGCGACCGAGACGGCATCGAAGCCGGCGCGGACGAGGTAGTCGGTCATGGCGCCGGATCGGTTGCCGCTGGCGCAGATGACGTACACGGTCTGGTCCCGGGCGAGCTCGCTGGTGCGCGAGGGCAGCTGTCCCATCGGCATCAGCACGGCACCGGGGACGTGGCCACCGACGTACTCGCCGGGCTCCCGGACGTCGATGACGGCAGCACCGTCGGCGTGGGCCGCGGCGAACGCTTCGAGGCTGACCTCGGACATCTGACGGCTCTCCTTCACGGGGACTCCGATACCCAGTGGGGTATCCGATGAGGCCAAGAGTAGTACCCCCCGGGGCATTCCCGTCAAATCGCGAAGCGGGCATGTGACGTACCCCACGGGGTATCCCTCCGGGCATTGGGAATGGAGCAGACTGGCCGGGCGCTGCATACCCCAGCAGGTATCCTCACCTCAGCAGACCAAGGAGAACCCCATGAGCACCACGACCCTGACCGGGCAGAACTTCGAGTCCACCATCACCGGCGGCGGCATCGTAATGGTCGACTTCTGGGCGTCCTGGTGCGGCCCGTGCCGCCAGTTCGCCCCGGTCTTCGAGGCAGCCTCGATCCAGCACGAGGACATCGTGTTCGGCAAGGTCGACACCGAGGCCGAGCAGGCCCTCGCCGCTGCTGCGAAGATCACGTCCATCCCCACCCTGATGGCGTTCCGCGACGGCATCCTGGTGTTCTCCGAGCCCGGCGCCCTGCCCGCAGCCGGCCTGGAGCAGGTCATCGACGGCGTGCGCGCCCTGGACATGGACGCCATCCGCACCCAGCTCGCCCAGCAGACCCAGCCCGCGTGACTGGCTGCCGCCAGCACCCGCACGGCTCCGCCAAGCGCCACCGTCAGCACTGACCAAGGAGACTCACCCGTGAGCTACGCCCTGAGCGCCACCGTCGACCAGCCGTTCGGACCTACCCTCGAGGCCGCGAGGTCAGCCCTGGCCGACCAGGGCTTCGGCGTCCTGACCGAGATCGACCTCGCGGCCACACTCAAGGCCAAGCTCGACGTCGACATCCCCGCCCAGGTCATCCTCGGCGCCTGCCGACCGCCTTTGGCGTACGCCGCGGTCCAGGCCGAGCCGTCCATCGGGCTGCTACTGCCGTGCAACGTGGTCGTCCGCGCCATCGATGACACCACCACCCTCGTCGAGGCCATGGACCCCAAGGTCATGGTCACCATGACCCGCAACGAGAACCTCATCGACGTCGCCGCCGACGCCCGCGAACGACTCACGGCCGCCCTCACCGCCCTCACCGCCTGACCCCGCCACCACCTCCCCGCAAGGAGCACCACCATGGTCACCCTCAACACCGACGACATGACCCCCGTCATCAACCGCCTGCGCCGCGCCCAGGGCCAGCTCGGCGGCGTCATCCGCCTCATCGAGGAAGGCCGCGACTGCCGCGACGTCGTCACCCAGCTCGCCGCCGTCAACCGAGCCCTGGACCGGGCCGGCTTCGCCATCGTCTCCTCCGGCATGCGTGAGTGCATGTCCTCACCCGACGGCATCAACGCGGAGGACCAGGCCACGATGGAGAAGCTCTTCCTCACCCTCGCCTGAGATGCCTACACCCGCCGCGCCCTCGACACTCGGCGCGGGCCACGCCGTCACGCCCACCCTCAGCCGACGCGCCAACCTGCCGCGGTTTCGTCAACGCCCTCGTCGGCGGCAACGCGGACGAGAGCGCACCGTGCTCCCGCTGCTTGCTGCAGACGAGTTCGTCGTCCTCGCTGACACATTCAAACCCGGCCGTCGCCGCTCTCACCGCAGCGTGAGGCGCCGGTCGGTCACCTTCGGATGAGGTCAGCTGCTCCGCCTGGCAGACGCGTTGAACGCTGACCGGGCGAGGGCTCACGGCCTCACCAGTCCCTACGACAACGCGGATACCGCCTACAGGCGACGACTCCGTAGCCGCAGCGCGTTGCTGATGACGCTGACCGATGACAGTGCCATCGCTGCGGCGGCGATCATCGGTGAGAGCAGCAGCCCGAACGCCGGGTACAGGACACCCGCTGCCAGGGGGATTCCGGCAGCGTTGTAGACGAAGGCGAACACGAGGTTCTGGCGGATGTTGCCCATGGTGGCCTTGGACAGGGCGCGGGCTGCGACGATGCCGTTGAGGTCGCCGCGCAGGAGGGTGACGCCGGCGCTCTCGATGGCCACGTCGGTCCCGGTGCTCATGGCGATGCCGACATCGGCCGCGGAGAGGGCGGGTGCGTCGTTGACGCCGTCGCCGGCCATGGCCACGACCTTGCCCTCGGCGCGGAGTCTGGTGACGACGTCGGCTTTGTGGTCGGGCATGACTTCGGCCTCGACCCGGTCGATGCCCAAGGTGCGTGCGACGGCCTGGGCGGTCCTGGTGTTGTCGCCGGTGAGCATGACGACCTCGAGGCCGTCCCGGCGCAGGGCGTTCAGGGCTGATGCGGTGGTGTCCTTGACGGGGTCGGCGATGGCCAGGACCGCGGCCAAGCTTCCGTCGACGGCGACGTAGACGGCGCTGGCGCCGTCGGTGCGCAACCGGTCCGCCTCCCCGTCCAGAGCGCTCGTGGGGACGTTCTCGGCAGTCAGGAACGAGGCGGTGCCGACCAGGACCCGTCGCCCGTCGACGGTTCCGAGGACTCCCTTGCCGGTGGGGGCGTCGAAGTGTGTCACCTCCGGGACGGTCAGGTCGGCGTCGGTGGCGGCGGCGACGATGGCTGCCCCGAGTGGGTGCTGGGAGGGTCGTTCGACTGCGGCCGCCAGGCGCAGCACGTCGCTCTTGTCGAACCCGGCCGCAGGCGTGATGTGGGTCAGGGATGGCCGTCCCTGGGTGAGGGTGCCGGTCTTGTCGACGACGAGGGTGTCGACCTTCTCGAGCAGCTCGAGCGCCTCGGCGTTCTTGATGAGCACGCCCAACGACGCACCTCGTCCCACTCCCACCATGATGGACACCGGTGTCGCCAGGCCGAGGGCACAGGGGCAGGCGATGATGAGCACACTGACGGCGATCACGAGGGCGTGCGCGAGACGGGGGTCAGGGCCGAGCGTGGCCCAGATGATGAACGCGACGATCGCCGCCAAGATGACGGCAGGCACGAACAGGGCTGAGACCCGGTCGGCGAGGCGCTGGATGGGTGCCCGGGAGCGTTGCGCGTCGGCGACCATCTGCACGATGCGGGCCAGCATCGTGTCGGCGCCCACCTTGCCGGCGCGCACGACCAGGGAACCGGTCTGGTTGACGGTGCCACCGATGACCGGGTCGCCTGCCGCCTTGGTGACGGGCATGGACTCGCCGGTCACCATGGACTCGTCCAGGGTGGAGGACCCGTCGTGGACCTGTCCGTCGACGGGGACGGACTCCCCGGGACGGACGCGCAGCAGGTCGCCGACGACGACCCTCTCCAGCGGCACGTCGGTCTCGGTCCCGGAGTCGTCGAGTCGGCGGGCGGTCTTCGGGGTCAGGTCGAGCAGCGCCCGGATGGCGCCCGAGGTGCTCTCTCGTGCGCGCAACTCGAGGACCTGGCCGAGCAGGACGAGGGCGGTGATGACGGCGGCCGCTTCGAAGTAGACCGCGACCCCGCCGTCCATGCGGAACGACTCCGGGAACACCCCGGGCGCCACGGTGGCGACCACGCTGAACAACCACGCGACGCCGGTGCCCATCGCGATGAGGGTGAACATGTTCAGCTTCATCGTGCGCACCGAGGTCCAGCCCCGGGCGAAGAACGGGGCACCTGCCCACAGCACGACCGGTGTCGCGAATGCCAGCTGGACCCAGTTCGACGCCGTCGCGGAGACGGCATCGTGCAGGGCTGGGACCAGGTCGCGGCCCATGCCCAGGATGAGGACCGGGATGCTCAGCGCGGTTGCGAGCTTGAACCGGCGGGTCATGTCGGCCAGCTCGGGGTTGGGGCCACTGTCGGCGGTGACGGTTACCGGTTCGAGAGCCATGCCGCAGATAGGGCACGTGCCGGGCCCGGGCCGGCGGATCTCGGGGTGCATCGGGCACGTCCACTCGGCCGCCGCCACGCCACCACCGGAGTCGCCAGCGGCGGCGGCGTGAGCGGTGTGGTCGGCGTGGTGTAGGTGCGCCTCGGGTCCGGCGACCAGGTATGCGCTGGGGTCGGTGTCGAACTTCGCTTTGCACCCGGGCGAGCAGAAGTGGTGGGTGCCCCCGTCGAGGTCGGTGCGGTGCTCGCTGGTGGCGGGGTCGACGTCCATGCCGCAGACGGGGTCCTTCACCGACGACACCCGCAGATCCCCCGGCAGGTCGGAGTGGTTCGCGTGGTCGGGGGTCGTGTCCATATCCACCACGATACCCCTAGGGGTATGATGTCAAGGGGTGAAGGTCCTTGTGCGGGGCCCGCCGCACGGCGGGTCAGGGGTGGTGGTGCCCGGATTCGGGGAGGGTGGCGGTGAAGGTGGCGCCGCATCCGGGTCCGTTGCTGGTGGCGACGAGGGTGCCGCCGTGGGCGTCGATGATGGCGCGGCTGATGGTCAGTCCGATGCCGCTGCCGCCGCGGTGCTGGCGGGACGGGTCGGCGCGGTAGAACCGTTCGAAAATGTGCGGCAGGTCGGCTTCGCTGATGCCGTCGCCGGTGTCGGTGACGACGAGCTCGACCGTGTGGTCGTGACCGCGGCGGGCGCTGAGGGTGACTGCTCCTGGGGCGCTGGTGTGGTGCAGGGCGTTGTCGAGCAGGTTCGTCAGGACCTGGCTGATGCGGTCGGGGTCGACGTCGATGGTGGCGGGGGTGTTGACCTCGGTCCGCAGGGAGACACCAGCGGTGGAGTAGGCGTCCGCGGCAGCAGAGGCGGCGCCGCGCAGGAGGTCGGCCGCTGCCGTGGGTGTCCGTCGCAGGTCCAGGCGTCCTTCCTCAGCGCGGCTGACGGTGGTGATGTCGTTGGCCAAGCGGTGCAGGCGCCGGCTGTTGCCGCGCAGGACGGCCATCGTGGCTGCGTCGGTGGTGCGGACCCCGTCCTCGATGGCCTCGAGGTGGGCGTCGATGCTGGCCAGGGGGGTGCGCATCTCGTGGGCGAGGTCGGCCAGCAGCCGGGTGCGGGTCTGTTCGACGTGCCCGAGGCGGGTGGCGAGCTCGTTCACGGTGTCGGCGAGGTGGTCGAACTCCAGACCGAGGCCGACGGTCGGCACGCGGGTGTCGTAGTGGCCGTGGCTGATGCGGGTGGTGGACGCGGCGACGGCAGCGGTGGAGGTGCGCAGGCGTCGGCTGAACCACCACGTGACGACCAGGGCGATGAGGACGGCGGCGACCAGGCCGGTGGACAGCGCCACGACGAGCGAGTCACGGAAACCGCGCTCGATGTGGTCGAGCTCGGCCGGGGTGTGGGTGCCGCCGGCCTCGATCATGTGCTGGTGGAAGATGCCGGGGCCGATGGCGATGGCGACGAGCCATGCTGTGCCTGCCCCGGCGACCAGGAGCAGCCCCTGGGCGAGCAGCAGGCGCGTCGACAGCCCCGCGGGACGCCGCCGTTCCCGCCCTGACGACGAAGGTGCCGGCGTTCGTGACGACGGCGTTGAGCGCGCTGATTCGGGCGAGGGCGGGGGCGTCGGCTGCGCCGGGGTGGTCATGCGCCGGTCCCCATCCGGTACCCGATGCCGCGAACGGTGCGGATGAACCGGGACGTGGTGGCGTCGTCACCGAGCTTGCGACGCAGGTGGAGCACGTGGACGTCGACGAGGTGCTCGTCACCGACCCATCCCGACCCCCACACGTCCTCGATGAGCTGTCGTCGGCTGAACGCCATCTGCGGCCTGGCTGACAGGGCAGCGAGGAGGTCGAACTCGGTGCGGGTCAAGGGAACCGGCTCGGTACCAATCCAAACGTCGCGGCCGAGTGGGTCGATGGACAGGTCGCCGAAGGTGCGCAGCTGCGGCGCGGCATTCCCGTGTCCGCCGATGGGCCGGGGGCGGCGCAGCATGGCGCGCAACCTCGCGACGAGCTCTCGGGGGCTGAACGGTTTGGTCATGTAGTCGTCGGCCCCGACGGACAACCCGACGAGGGTGTCGACCTCGTCGGTGCGGGCGGTGAGCATGATGACGTACGCGTCGGAGAAGGTGCGCAGCTGCCGGCACACCTCCAGCCCGTCCTGCCCGGGTAGCCCGAGGTCGAGGACGACGACGTCGGGGTCGAGCTCTCGGGCGACGTCGACCGCGTCGAGGCCGTTGCCGCAGGTGCGGACCTCGAACCCGTCGCGGTCCAGGTAGCTGGCGATGACGTCGGCCATCGGGGTGTCGTCCTCGACGACCAGAGCGCGCAGCCCGCGTACTTCGCTGGCTGGTTGGGCGGCGTCGGAGGTGCTCATGGCGACATCGTCGCAGGCCATCGCGCGCGGCCGAGCTGCCAAGAGCCCTACCGGGTGCTTCTTCAGTGAACCTTCATCGTTGCGCGACCGGGGGTGTGGTGGGGCCGTCGCACGCTGGGAGGACACACAACGAGAAGATGAAGAGGGTGGTCCTGATGATGGGTGGCTACGACACCGGCTGGGGCAGCTGGGTGGTCATGTCGGTGATGATGGTCGTGCTGTGGGTCCTGGTGGCTGTGGCCATCGTGGCCGTGATCCGCTGGCCGTGGGGTGCGCGTGACCGCACGATGGTCGCTGGGACCGACAACGGTTCGGCGCCCCCGGTCGGGCACGAGGTGTCCCCGGCGGCGCGGGCCCTGCTCGAGCAGCGGTTCGCCGCAGGTGACATCGACGAGCCCGAGTACCGGGCCCGGCTTGCCGCCCTGATGAGCCGGGCATGAGCCGATCGAGCACGCGACACTGGTTCGACCCCGCCTACACCGTCCCGCCGTCCGTGTCCCTGGCGCGACGGGCAGTTCTGGCGGGGGGCGCCGGGCTGGCCGGGTTGGGAGTCCTTGCGGCGTGCGGGGCCCCGCCGTCGCGGCTCGTCCGCCCGACCTCCCCCGTGGTGGGGGCAGTCGACCGTGCCCGTCGGCACACCGGACGGACTGTGACCTCCCGACTGGTTGCGGCGCCGGGACGGGTCGACCTGGGCGGACCTGTGGTCGACACATGGTCGTTCGGGTCGGTGCCGGGCCCCACGATCCGTGCCCGAGCAGGTGACCGCCTGGTCGTCGACCTGAGCAACGGCCTTCCGGCGCCCACGACGGTGCACTGGCACGGGATTGCGCTGCGAAACGACATGGACGGCGTCCCCGACATGACGCAGGCCTCGGTCGCCCCGAACACCTCGTTCCGGTACGACTTCACCGTCCCCGACCCGGGCACGTACTTCTTCCACCCGCACGTGGGGGTCCAGCTCGACAGGGGCCTCTACGGAGTCCTGGTGGTGGACGACCCGGCCGAACCCGGCGCGTACGACCAGGAGTGGGTCGTGGTCCTGGACGACTGGGTCGACGGCACCGGACAAACCCCCGACCAGGTCCTGGCCTCGCTGAAGTCCGCCACGGGGTCCGGTATGGGCGGCATGGGCGGGATGGGTGGCATGGGGATGGGTGGAGGTGGCATGGGTGGTGAGTCGATGAGGTCACCGTTGCTGGGTGGCGCCGGCGATGTCGCCTACCCGTACTACCTGGTCAACGGCCGCGTGCCAGCGGCGCCGGTGACACTGACCGGTCGTCCCGGGCAGCGGGTCCGGGTACGCCTGGTGAACGCCGCATCGGACACCGCTTTCCGTGTTGCGGTCGGCGGGCACCAGCTGAGCCTGACCCACGCCGACGGGTTCCCCGTGGTGCCCGTGACCGGTGACGCGGTCCTGCTCGGCATGGGTGAACGCGTCGACGTCATGCTCACCCTGGGCGACGGTGCGTTCCCGCTCGTGGCGTCGGCGGAGGGCAAGCAAGGCCAGGGTCTGGCAGTGGTGCGTACCGCTGCCGGGCAGGTTCCGTCCCCTGCGGCGCGACCGGTCGAGCTCGACGGGCGCGTCCTGACCGTGGCCGACCTCAGTCCAGGTGCGTCAGCGATACTCCCGGCCCGCCGTGTGGACCGCACCCACGACCTGGTCCTCGGGGGCTCCATGGGCGGGATGGGTGGCGGCATGGGCGGGTCCTCGGCTGGCTACGTGTGGACCATCAACGGGCGCACCTTTGACCGGCAACGGCCGCTGGACGTGCGCCAGGGCGAGCGAGTCAGGCTGCGGCTGAAGAATGCGACGATGATGTTCCACCCGATGCACGTGCACGGCCACACGTTCGCTGTCGTCGACGCCTCCGGCCGCCCCGGAGTGCGCAAGGACACGGTCATTGTGGCCCCGATGCGTACGGTCACCGTTGATCTCGACGCAACGAACCCGGGCCAGTGGATGACGCACTGCCACAACGCCTACCACGGTGAGGCCGGGATGATGACGACGCTTTCGTACCGGACCTGACGCCCCCACCCGGACAACGGCAGCCGGAGGTCGAGTGGCCCGACCACAGGGGGAGGGCGCCGCGGACCTGGTCCTACTGGTTCTTCATCGAACCTTCATCGGATACCGACCAGACCCTCAGGGGACGAACCGGACAGTGGTGGGTGTGGGTGCCGGGCTCGCGAGTCCCCCCTTCCGGCCCGGCACCCGCGTCCCGCCCCCAACGCAAGGAGTCCACGCCGTGCGCACCACCGCTCGTGCCCTGTCCGTCACCGCTGTCCTGGCGGGCGCCGTCGCCCTCAGCGCCTGCGGCGGGGCAGACACCGATCACAACGGCATGACCGGGATGAACGGAATGGGAACCGCCAGCTCGAGCGCGACGTCCACGGCCAAGGTTGACCCAGCCGACGTGATGTTCGCGCAGACGATGGTGCCGCACCACCAGCAGGCCGTGCAGATGGCCGACCTGGCCCTGACCCGGGCCTCCTCCGCCGACGTCAAGGCTCTCGCCACGAAGATCAAGGCTGCCCAGGACCCCGAGATCGCCACCATGACCGGATGGCTGGGCACGTGGGGCGCACCCACCGGCTCCGCGGACATGAACGGTGTGGCCGGCATGAACCACGGAAGTGACGGCATGATGAGCCAGGCCGACATGACCAAGCTGAGCCAGGCGTCCGGTGCCCAGTTCGACCGGATGTGGCTGACGATGATGGTCGCCCACCACCAGGGGGCTCTCACCATGGCCAACGACGTCCTGGCCACCACGAAAGACACGCAGGTTCGGACCCTGGCGCAGAGCATCATCGACGGTCAGACGAAGGAAATCGCCGCGATGAAGGGGCTGCTCTCGGCGAGCTGAACGTCAGCGTCCGCCTCGCAGGGTTCGTGACGTGATTTCGCCCGGTCAGTGTTCCTCAGCGGGGTGATGGGGCGGCGTCAGACGTGGGCGGGGCGCCAGCACGAAGGGCATGCCGGTGCGTGCCCTCCGAGCCGAGGTCGGAATCGGTGTGCTCCGCATGGGACAGCGCTTCAGCCAACAAGGCGTGCACATGGGTGTTGGCGGCCGTGTAGTAAATGAACGTCCCTTCCCGGCGTCCCCGGACCAAGCCAGCCAGTCGCAGCTTGGCCAGGTGCTGACTCACCGACGTCGGCGTGACCCCGGCCAGTTCGGCCAGGCAGGTCACCGATGACTCGCCCTGCATCAGCGCCCAGAGCAGCTTGATCCGTGTCGGGTCGGCCAGCATCCGGAAGGTCTCCGCCGCCAGCTGGGCTTGGTCGTCGTGCGGCATGGACAGGGTGGGGAGTTCGTCGTGCACACAGCAGACCCTACCGCCTGCGTACCTTCACACACACGCAGGTATGCTCAACTCATGCCCGCGCCGCCGAACGTGCCGAACCAGCCCCACGAGTCACGGGTTGTCGATGGCCTGCACGGCCACGAGCATGCGCACGAGGGCGAGCCAGTGCGTGACCACGACCATGACCACGACCACCAGCACGGGTGGCTGGGTCGGGTTCGCCACGTGTTCACCCCGCACTCCCACGATGCGGCGGACTCCGTCGATGACGCCCTGGAGTCCAGCGCCCGCGGAATCCGCGCCGTCAAGGTCAGCCTTGTCGGGTTGGCCCTCACCGCAGTCCTCCAGCTGCTGGTTTTCCTCGCGTCAGGGTCGGTCGCTCTGTTGGCCGACACCATCCACAACTTCTCCGACGCGTTCACCGCCATCCCGCTGTGGGTGGCGTTCTGGCTCGGTCGGCGTCCACCGACCCGCAGGTACACCTACGGGTTCGGGCGCGCCGAGGACCTTGCCGGCCTCTTCGTCATCCTGATGATTGCCGCCTCCGCAGTCCTGGCTGGCTGGGAGGCCGTCCGCCGGCTGCTTGAACCGGCACCGGTACACAACCTCGGCTGGGTGGCCCTCGCCGGGTTCGTCGGCTTCCTCGGCAACGAAGCCGTGGCCGCGTACCGGATCCGCGAGGGCAACGCCATCGGCTCGGCAGCTCTCGTTGCAGACGGCCACCATGCGCGCACCGACGGCCTGACCTCCCTGGCGGTCCTGGGCGGGGCAGGAGGTGTAGCCGTCGGCTGGAACTGGGCAGACCCGTTGGTGGGCCTGCTCATCACCGTCGCCATCGTCATGGTGCTCCGCACTGCGGCGCGCGAGGTGTTCCGGCGCCTGATGGACGGCGTGGAACCGGACAAGGTCGAAGCCGCGGAGAACGCCTTGGCGTCGATGCCGCACGTGGTGGGCGTGCGTGACCTGCGGATGCGGTGGGTCGGTCACGAGCTACTGGCAGACGTCACCCTCGACGTAGAGACGGGCGTGAGCGCCGCGGCCGCCCATGACCTGGCGCACGAGGCGCAGCAACACATGTTCGCCGCCGTTCCTCGCCTGCGACGAGCAGTCGTCCACGCGTACCCGGCAGCGGTCGAGGGTGGGCAACTCGATCGGTAAGTGATAACTTACGGTTCGTGGTGGCTAACCAACAGGTGGATGGGCTCAGCGCCCTCGGGGACCCCACGCGACGCGCCATCTTCGAGTGCCTGGCCGAACGGCCCCGCGCCGTGGGTGAGCTGGCTGATGTCCTGCCCGTGAGCCGGCCCGCGGTGTCCCAGCACCTGAAGGTGCTCAAGGCCGCCCGCCTGGTCACCGAGCAGGCCGAAGGCACTCGCCGCATCTACCGGCTCAACCCCGAGGGTGTGGCCGCGATGCGCGACCAGCTCGACACCTTCTGGAATCGGGCCCTGACCGGGTACGTACAGAACACCAACGAACCGACACCGAGGGAGCAGTCATGACCCAGACCGCCGCGCCGGTGGTGCGCAAGGAAGTGGTGGTGAACGTCCCGGTTGAGCGGGCGTTCGCCCTGTTCACCGACGGGTTCGGCGACTTCAAGCCGGCCGAGCACAACCTGCTGGCAGTGCCCATCGCGGCGACCGTGTTCGAGCCGCGCGTCGGAGGTCACATCATCGACCGCGGCACGGACGGGTCCGAGTGCCGGTGGGCACGAATCCTCACCTACGACCCGCCGAGCCGGGTCGTGTTCAGCTGGGACATCGGCCCGACCTGGCAGGTCGAGACCGACCCGGCGAACACCAGCGAAGTCGATGTCCAGTTCACGCCGTTGAGCGGCGGTCAGACACGTGTCGTGCTCGAGCACCGCCACATCTACCGGCACGGACCCGGCTGGGAAGCGGTCCATGAAGGCATCGACGGCGACCAGGGCTGGCCGCTGTACCTGGACCGGTACGCCGCCATCACCAACGGGGCGTCCTGATGGCACCGGTCGCCGTGACCATGGACGTCAACCGCGCCGCTGCGGACGTGTTCGCCTACGCCACCGACCCCACCCGGTTCCACGAGTGGCAGAACGGCGTCGTCGACGGCCACATGGAGGCCACCGGCGCCCCCAAGGTCGGAGACCGATGCCTGACGTCGCGCCGCATCGGCGGCGCCGTCCGGTCCTCCACCTCCACAGTCACCCACATCGAGCCGCCGCACCGGTGGGGAGTGCACGGCATCGACGGCCCCATCCGAGCCATCGTCGACGTCACCGTCGAACCGCTCGACGATGCCCGTTCCCGCTTGACCATCGCCGTCGACTTCGAGGGCCACGGCATCGGCAAGCTGCTCGTCCCACTCATGGTGCGCCGCCAAGCGGCCAAAGAGATGCCCGCCAACCTGACCGCGTTGAAGCAACACCTCGAGGAGCCGGGGCGCTCTGAGCCGCAGCGTCCGGACGGACGTCACGCTGGACCAGAGGCGGGTCCCTCCTGAGCTGACGCGGGGTCGCTTCCGGTGAGTACCTGAGCGGATGTGGTGCGCACTGGGACACGTCAGGGTTGGGCATGCACACAGCAGGTTCGTCGGAGGCGCCCGGCCAGGGTGCCGTCGGTCCAACTTGTGCGTCCACTGGTGTAGACACTGGCTGGCGTCCGTTGATCCGGTGGCGCGGCTGGCGCCCGGCCCGGTGGACCGCCATCGTCGTCGGGATGCTGGTCACGTGGGTCGTCACGTTCGTCGTCTCCGCGTACCAGACCCTCATGCACGCGGGCGTGTGCAACGAACCCGCACAGGCTGCTGACCTCGGCGAAGCTCAACGGTCACTCGTGCTGCTCGCTGCCCTGGTCGCCATCCCGTGGGCTGTCACCCTGTGGCGAACCCGGTACCGGCTCCGCGTGGGACTGTTTGCATTGCCCGCGCTGGCACCGGTGACCGTGTGGGCAGTGCAGGCGCTGCAGGCAAGCCCGGCCGACTATGTCCTGAGCTGGTGCCTGTACTGAGCGAACGGCCTGGACTTACCCGTCAGGCGGCTCCGTCCAGCCTTGCGCTGCCAGTGATGCGCCATTCCAGGACGCCGTCCTCCGCGCGTCGAGCCGTCATGCCTTCGTTGTTCAGCAGCCGCGCGGCGTCGTGGGCCAGGACGCAGTACCTGCCGCGGCAGTACGCGACGATGTCTGCCCCGGCAGGCAGCTCAGCGAGTCGGTCGGCGAGCTCGTCCAGCGGGATGTTCACCGCCCCCGGCAGGTGCCCGGCGTCGTACTCGGTGCCGGGGCGAACGTCCAGGACAACGGTGCGGCCGTCGCCCAAGCGGTCCAGCAGCTCCTGGGTGCTCACCGCGGTCGTGTCGTCGGGCCCCAGGTACGCCTGGCGGGCCAGCTCGGTGTGCGGGCGGTGCCCCTGGGCGACGGTGCGCAGCTGCGCGAACAGGGCGGCGACGTCGTCGCCGGTCAAGGAGTAGAAGACGCGCTTGCCGTCGCGCCGAGTGCTGACCATGCCAGCCTCCCGCAGCGTCTGCAGGTGAGCCGAGCAGGTGCCGACGGCCAGGTCCGCGGCGGCGGCGAGGTCCTCGACGCTGCGTGGCCCCTGCGCGAGCAGGTCCAACAGCTCGAGGCGGGACGGGTTGGACAGGGCCTTCCCGGTGGCGGCGAACTCGGCGAAGAGCGCAGCTTTGGCGTCGCGGTCACCCATGGTGAACCTCCTGCTCGGCGGTCGGCGTCGGGGTTGGGTTTGGGTCTGTGGCGGTGGTGTTTGGCTGTCGGTGGGAGCGGGGGTGGGTCTCGTACATGCGGACAGCCACCACCAGCCCGGACGCTGCAGTGAGGGCGGCGACCACCCAGATCGCGGCTCGGACCCCCACGGCGTCGGCGATGAGACCAGCCAGAAGTGCGCCTGCGGCGAACCCACCGTCGCGCCACAGCCGGTAGATGCCGACCGCACGGGCGCGCCATGCCGGGTGGGCAACGTCACCGATGGACGCAAGCAACGTCGGGTACACCGCCGCAGTCCCCAGCCCCAAAGACGCAGCAGCGAGGGCCCATACGGTGAACGAGTCCCCGAGTGCTACAAGCCCGAGTGCGACGGCTTGCAGGAACATCCCGGAGGCGATGAGCCACTTGCGACCCCACCGGTCGGACAGGGCACCCGTGACCAGCTGCCCCGCACCCCACACGGCTGGGTACACCGCGGCCAGGACGCCGATGCGTCCCACGCTCAGGCCAGCGCCGGCGAACAGGATGGGAAACAGTCCCCACGCCAGGCCGTCGTTGAGGTTGTTGACCAGGCCAGCCTGGCTGGCTGAGGACAGCGCGGGCTCACGGAAGCTCGTCTGGGTGAACACGGCCCGGTTGCCCAGCTCGGCGTGCAGGTGGTCATGCAACCCGTCGTCCCGGGCGACATGGCCGGCGGCCTCCAGGCGTGCGTGGTCGCGGGTCTCCCGCACGACCAGCGTGGACAGACCCAAGCCGAGGGCGGCGAACGCGATGCCGAGCAGGAACGGTGCCGGGCGCAGCCCGTAGGACTGGGCCAGGTACCCGGTGAGCAACGCGGTCACGGCCACGGCCCCGTAGCCCGCGGCCTCGTTTAGCCCCATCGCCAGGCCACGGCGGGCCGGCCCGACCAGGTCGATCTTCATCACCACGGTGGTGGACCAGGTCAGGCCCTGACTGATGCCGAGCAGGACGTTGGCGACGATGACCCACGCCCACGAAGGAGCCCAGATCAACATCAGCGGCACCGGGACAGCGACCAGCCACCCAGCGACCAGGACCGGTTTGCGCCCGTACCGGTCCGCCATCGTGCCGGCGAAGTAGTTCGTGGCCGCCTTCGCGAGCCCGAACACGAGGATGAAGCTGAGCCCAGCGGTGTACGCCTTCAGCCCGAACTCGCGGTCGCCCAGCAGCGGAAGAACGGTGCGTTCCTGCCCGAGCATCCCGCCGACGAGGGCGTTGACGGCAACGAGCAGCCCGAACTGGGCGGCGTTCTGCCGCAGCCCCAACCGGATGGCTGGAGCTCCTTCAGTCCGCGCAGCGTCCGTGGAGTCGGGGGCGTTGGTGCCGCTCATCGTCCGGTCTCCAACGTCCGGCTGGTCGTGGCCGCCCAGTCGCCGGGTCCGCCGGCCAGGACGGCAACCTCACGTCGGCCGGCGCGGGCCAGGAGGCTGGCGGCGCTCATCGCACGCTCCCCGTGACCGCACATGACCACCAGGGGTCCCGCCGGCAGAGTTGGGAGGGGGTGGCCGGTCAGGGTGCCGAGCTCGACGTGGGCTGCGCCGGGCACGTGTCCGGAGGTGAACTCGCCGCTCTGGCGGATGTCCAGGACGGTCGCACCGTCCAGGGCGTCGGCGGCGACCAGCGGGATCGACGCGGTGGGCAACCCGGCTGCGCTCCACGACGTCATCCCGTCGGTGAGCTCGCCAGCGAACAGGTCGTAGCCAACCTTGCGCGCCTGCCACACGATCTCGGCGGGGTCCTGGTCGGCGTCACGCACCACGACCAGTGGCGTGCCGGGGGTGATGAGCCAGCCGAGCCAGGTCGCGAACGCGTCCCGCAACGGGATTGACACCGCCCCGGGCACGTGGGCGCGCGAGAACGCCTCCAAGGCGCGCACGTCGACGACAGGGGACCCGGCCGACGCCAGCGCCCGAACCTGTCCCGGTTCCAAGGGGTTCAGGGAGTCGCCGTCGACCAAGGGTGGCCCGAGGCGGTTGACCTCGCCGAGCCGGCTGAAGTACGGCGGGTAAGTGCCCAACGAACCCAGCAGGGCCTGGACGAATGCGTCCTCGGACGGCGCGCGTAGCAGCTGGTTGGTGGCGCGCTCGGTCCCGATGCTGGAGGTCCGCTGGGCACCGGGGGGTGCGGAACAGAACGACCCGGCGCCGTGCGTGGGCCACACCGCGACCCGGTCATCAAGGCCGGCGAGGCGCTGCAGCGACCGGTACTGCGCCCTGGCCAGCTCCTCGGTTAGCTCGGGCGAGACGAGATCGGTGCGGGCCGCGGACCCGACCAGCAAAGACCCGCCGGTGAACACGCCGACGGTGTTCGCGCCGTCCAGCACCTCGAACGCGATGTGCTCGTGGGTGTGGCCCGGAGTTGCCAAGGTGCGCAGGGTCAGGCCACCGAGGTCGACCTCGTCACCGTCGGCCAAGGCCCTGTGGGCGAACTCGCGGCCGCCGGCGGCGGAGGCCAACACCGTCGCACCATCACTGGCAGCCAGACCCAGCGAGCCGGACAGGAAGTCCGCGTGCAGGTGGGTGTCCGCGGCGAAGGCTACCTTCAGCCCGCGCTGGTCGGCGGTCGCGTGCAGGGCCCGAAGGTCCCGGCTCGCGTCCATCGCCAACCCGCGCCCGTCACCGAGATCGAGCAGGTAGGCCGAGTTCCCCAGCCCCTCGTCAACCAGCGGGAGGATGCGGACCGGCAAGGCGGGGGTGGGCTCGGACGAGGTCATTTCCTCATTCTATATTTATATGGAATGACTTCCGTTCCGGGGTGCGCGCTCTACCCGGTGGCGCTCAGGCCAGGGTGGACAAGTAGTCCCGGAACCTGACTTGCCGCGACGGCCGTCACCTTCGTCTTCGCCGGGACCGTGTTCGCACTCGTCGTCGCGGGGGCCGCCGGACTCGCTCTGACCCGTCGCCGCAAGGCGGTCGCCGCGGCCTCATGCACGCCGGCCGCGCCCGGGCCGGTCGACGTCACCCGCACCACCGCGCCGCTCGGACATGGGCCCAAGGCGGATGACGGCATGGCTGTTATGACTGTGATCCGCTCCATCCTGCTGTTCCTGACCGCCGCCATCGCTGAGATCGGTGGGGCCTGGCTGGTCTGGCAGGGGGTGCGTGAGCACCGCGGCTGGGTGTGGGTCGGCGCCGGCGTGCTGGCGCTGGCTGCGTACGGGTTCGTCGCCACCTTCCAGTCGGACCCGAACTTCGGGCGCATCCTGGCCGCGTACGGCGGGGTGTTCGTCGCCGGGTCGCTGGCCTGGGGTGTCGTGTTCGATGGGTTCCGTCCGGATCGGTCCGACATCGTCGGCGTCTTGGTCTGCCTGGTTGGGGTCGGGGTCATCATGTACGCGCCCCGCTCCGCGTGAGCGCGGATGCCTGCGGCAAGCAGATTGGGCGGTCGGTGGTCTCAGCGATTCGGCGTGAGGCGATGATGAGGGCATGAGCATGGACGTGACGGTGCTGTACTTCGCCGGATGCCCCAGCTGGCGGACGACGGTGGAGCGCGTGCACATGGCGGCTGAGCAGGCGAGCGTCCCGGTTGAGGTGACCACCCTGGCGGTTGAGACCATCGAGGAAGCGCAGCGGGTTGGCTTCGCGGGGTCGCCCACCGTCTGGCTTGAGGGCACCGACCCGTTTGGGCAGCCGGATGCCGTGCCGGCACTGGCGTGTCGCGTGTACGCCACCGCGGATGGCATGGCTGGTTCACCCACGGTCCGCCAGCTCGCTGACGCCCTGAGGCAGCGGGCCGCCTGAACGGGGGAGCCCTGACCTCTGGCGACGCGGGGGGTGTGGGGCGACGATGGGCTAATGACAGCTGCAGCGGTGGAGCACGAGGGGGCCGAGCGCCCGGCTTGCTGGTGCTGCGGGAACACGTTCGACGAGCAAGACCTGTCCCGGCTTGGGACGCACCCGGAGGTCGGGGTGTGCGCCGGGTGCGCGCATTGGCTGCACCGGCGCGCGCGCTCCGCCGCCGACGCCGGCCGCCGCACACCGGGTGCTCTCGCACGCCAGGGTGGTGCCTCGGCCAGAGGGCGGGTCATGCGCGCCGGCGCTCAGAACTGGCCGATCGTCGGACCGCTGCTCCGACGCCTGGACAGGCACCTGCCCTGATGGTTCGAGCCACCCGATGACCGCCCAGGACGAGGAGGGCGCGGGGCAGGTGGATCGTGGCGCCATCGTCGGCGACCTGACCGGATGCCGGCGCGACCTGCACGAACTCCTCGCGATCGCCACGCCGGAGCGGCTGCGCGCGCGGAGCAACGGGACGGCCTGGACCAACGAGCAGCTGCTGTTCCACATGGTGTTCGGGTTCCTCATCGTGCGTCGGCTCCTGCCGCTGGTCCGCCTCATCAGCTCGATGCCGCCATGGGTCGGGCGCGGCTTCGCCAGCCTGCTGAACGCCGGGCGGATTCCGTTCCACTGGGTCAACTACGCGGGGGCCTGCGGCGGCGTACTCGCGTTCAACCACGCCCGGATGGGCTGGTTATGCGACCGCACCATCGACCACCTGGTCACCAGCCTCGAGCAGGAGCCGGAGGAGCGGCTGCGCCGTGGCATGCCCTTCCCGACCAGCTGGGACCCGTACTTCGAACCGCTCATGACTTTGGCGGACGTGTACGCCTACCCGGTGTTGCACTACGCCCACCACCGCGCCCAGCTCACAATCGAGGCGTGGGGGGTTTGACGCAGTCCTCTAAGACGTGGCCAAGTCGAGCTAACGCGGGAATCATGGAATGCGCGACTCCATGGCGATCACCCGGCCCGTGGGGTCTCGAGCCGCTCTTTGAGCCGCGCAGGGTCGAAGGCTGACGTTCCGATCTTCAGGCAGAGGCGAACCCGCACGTCATCAGCCATCCCTACGTCTCCGTGCACCGCCCCGTGCAACATCCGGCCTTCTGTTGCCCGCGCGGTGTACGCACTGCCCGAGAACTAGGTCGGATCTCTGCGCCGCCTCGCGGAGAAGTCGTTGGGGCGGGCATGCAATCCAATCAGCCACTCCGCGGCACGGAGGCCATCTGCAGATCGAGGAGGCAGGCCCAGAAATGGGCCCAAGAAGCCCGACTCTGAACGAACTGAGTAACAATCCGACAACACTCGGCTTTGGACGACTGAACGCGTCTACAGCGCTGTGACCTGCGACGATGCGCCACCGAGATCCTCTGTAAGTCGTGTCGAGTCACGTCCAGCCGGCGTCCGCGAATTGCTACGGATCAGAAGGTTAGGGGTTCGAATCCCTTCGGGCGCACTCGATCGTCGTTCCGGCGATCACCAGGTCTGAGTTGAGACAGACGATGGGGCCCCCGCTCGCGGCAACGCGACGGGGGCCTTACTCGTGCCCCGCTCCTGGTGGCCGGGCCTTCCCCGTCACCAATCCCCGGTCCGCGCCAAACCTGCGAGGCGAGCGGCTCGGGGCAGGAGTGTGGGGTCGGCGGCTGGCCAGTCCCGGGGCTGGGGACCGAGGAGCACGAGCTGCTCGACCTGCTCGCGGCACCAGGACGACACGGTGCGCCGGCCGTCCAGCACCTCGGCGGAGAAGTCCGCCCACGGCACCCACTCGGTGCCACCCACCTCCGCGGGGTCGAGGGTCAGCTCGCGACTGGTCAGCTCGGTCATGAAGACCGGGCACCGCTCGTTCTCGACCACACCGCCCTGCTCGGCGACGTACGCGAACGCCGGCAGCACCAGCCGCAGCGCGCCGATGGTCACTCCGAGCTCGTCCCGTGCGCGCCGCCGCACTGCCGCGTCGAGCGGCTCACCGGGCGCGGGGTGCCCACAGACCGAGTTGGTCCAGACCCCCGGGAAGGTCGCCTTGCTCGGCGCCCGCTGGGTGACGAGCAGCGCCCCTTCCGGGTCGACGAGGTATGCCGAGAAGGCCAGGTGCAGGGGCGTCGCACCATGGTGGACGGTCGCCTTGTCCTGCGTGCCCACCGCGCGACCCTGGTCGTCGAGGAGGACGACGAGCTCGGTCACGCGGACCGACCCAGCTCGTTGACGGCTGCGGAGAACACCCAGGGTGCGCGTGCCGCCAGTGGCACCAGTGCCCGGCGGGCGACCTGCGGCCGGGTGGCCTGCAGCAGTCCGTGCGTGAGCAACGAGCAGCGCCAGGTGGCCGCGAGCCAGGCCCGCTCGTAGTCCCGGGGGTGCCCGCCCGCCACTGCGGACACGGCCGCCCGAGCCTGCGCCAGGCCGAGCGAGATCCCTTCGCCGGTCAGGGCGTCGACGTAGCCGCTGGCGTCGCCGACGAGGAGCACGCGGCCGTCGACCCGTCGGCGGCTGCGCTGCCGCAACGGCCCGGCTCCCTGCACCGCCGTGGCGGGCTCGGCACCAGCCAGGTGCGAGGCCAGGGAGGGGAACTGCGCGAGGTGCTCGGCGAACGGTCGCCGCCGGCGGCTCAGGACCGCCACCCCGACCAGGTCGTCCCCCACCGGGGTGACGTAGGCCTCCGCATCCGCGGCCCAGAGCACGTCGACGTGGTTCGACCAGGGCGCGAGGTGGAAGTGCTGACGGAGCCCGTAGCGCGCGGCCCGGTCCGGGGGGTGGTCGAGGCCCAGGTGGCGCCGGGTCCACGAGTGCAGCCCGTCTGCCGCGACGACGTGGCCGGCGCGAAGGGTCGGTCCTTCCGTGCCGCCGGGCGAGCTGGTCGCCACGTCCACGCCGTCGGCGTCCTGTCGCAGGTCGGTGGCGGAGAGCCGGTGGACGGCAACGCCCGCATGCTCGACCGCGCCCGCCAGCCGGGAGTGCAGCTCGGTGCGCCGGACTCCGCGCCCGAGGCCGTGCCGGAAGTCGGCCACGGCGCTGCCGCGAGCCGACAGGTAGCGGATCCCCTTGACGGCGTGGCCATCCGGATGGACGCCGAGCTCAGCCAAGGCGGTGAGCCCGCCAGGCATGAGCCCTTCGCCGCAGGCCTTGTCCACCGGGCCGGGTCTCGGCTCCAGCACCTCCACCGTGAGGCCACGCCGCACGGCATACAGGGCGGTGGCCAACCCGACCGGTCCGCCGCCGACCACGAGCAGGTCGACGCTCACGTCGCGCCCGGCCGGACGCCGAGGGCCTGCTCCTCGACCCGGATGCGCACCGACAGCAGGGCGACGTTGAGGACGCTGAACGCCACGGCGGTCAGCCACGCGGTGTGGACCAGCGGCAGAGCCACCCCTTCGACGACCACGGCGACGTAGTTGGGGTGGCGCAGGAGCCGGTAGGGGCCGCCGGCGACGAGGGGAGCCCCCGGCACCACGATCACGCGCGTGTTCCACTGCGGTCCGAGCGTCAGGATGCACCACCAGCGCAGGGCCTGGGCCGCGACGACGAGGGCGAGCATCGGCCAGGCCAGGAGGGGGACGAACGGCCGGTCGGTGGCGACGACCTCGACCACGGCGCCCACCAGGAGGGCGGTGTGCAGCGCCACCATCGCAGGGAAGTGGCTGCGACCCGACTCGACGCCGCCGCGCGCGAAGGCCCAGGCCGCATGGCGTTTCGACACGACCATCTCGGCGAGGCGCTCGACGCCGACCGCAGCGACGAGCACGGTGAACCAGAGCTGGGAGGTGGTCATGGCCGCCTCAGCCGGCCGCTCTCAGCAGCACCAGCTCGAGGCAGAAGCCCGGCCCCATGGCCATCAGCACCCCGTGGCTCCCGGGTGTCGGTGGGTGGTCGCGCAGGGTGTCGGCGAGGACGTGCAGGACCGAGGCCGACGAGAGGTTGCCGATCCGGTCCAGCGAGTCCCAGGTGACGCCGAGCGCCTCGCGCGGCACCGAGAGCGCGTCGGCCATCGCCTCCAGCACCTTCGGGCCACCCGGGTGGGCCACCCAGAACCCGATGTCGGCCCGGGTCAGCCCGTGCTGCTCGAGGAAGCCGTCGACGTCCTCGCGCAGGTTGGCCCGAACCAGCTCGGGCACCTCGACGCCGAGGACGATCCGCAGGCCGGAGGCTCCGACGTCCCAGCCCATGGCCCGCTCGCTGTCGGGGTACATCCGGCTGCGGGTCGCCACGACGCGCACGTCGTGACCGGTGTCCGGGCCGACCTCGGCGGCCCGCTCGGCGCCGAGCAGCACGACGGCCGCGGCCCCGTCGCCGAAGAGCCCGCTCGCAACGAGGTTCGCCGTGGAGGTGTCGTCACGCTGGACGGTGAGGCTGCAGAGCTCGGCCGAGAGCAGCACCGCCACATCGCGGGGGTGTCCGAGCAGGTGGTCGTGGACCCGCGCGACGCCAGCAGCCCCGGCCACACAACCCAGGCCCACGATCGGCAGCCGCTTCACGTCGGGGCGCAGCCCGATCCGGGCGGCGATGCGGGCCTCGAGGGACGGGACGGCGAGGCCGGTGACGGTCGTCGAGACGATGAGGTCGACGTCGGTCGGGGTGAGGCCGGCGGCCTTGAGGGCGTCGACGACCGCCTCGGAGCCGAGGTCGACTGCTGCTGCGATGAACTCGTCGTTGGCCTCGCCGAAGTCGCGCAGCTCCGCATAGCGCTCCAGGGGCAGCGCGAGGTGCCGGTGGCTGACCCCCGCGTTGGCGTGGATGCGCTCGAGGAGCAGCCGGTCCACCCCGTGCGCGCCGAGCACGCTCGCGAAGGCCTCGGTCACCTGGGCCTGGGCGTAGCGGTGCTCGGGCAGGACCCCGGCGACGGACACGATGCGGCTCACCCAGTCAGCCTAGGCACAGCCGGACGCTTCGCGCCCGCAAGCACCGCCGAGACCTAGGGTGGCTGCGTGACGACCGAGCCGACGACGGCAGGCCCGCCGGTGCGGCCCCGGGCCGGGACGCTCGGCGCACTGGTCCGGGCGAGCCACGCCGGGCCCACCGTCGCCGTCACGGTCCTGACCGCACTGCTCACCGTCGCGCTCGACCTCACCGCCCGCCCCGCGTCCCTCGTGACGGCCGCCGTGTTCACCGGGCAGCTCACGATCGGGTGGTCCAACGACCTCCTCGACGCCGGCCGCGACCGCGCCGTCCACCGCGCCGACAAGCCGGTGGCGCGGGGCGAGGTCTCGACGAAGCTGGTGCGCACCGCGATCGGCGCCGCAGGCCTGACCTGCCTCGTCCTGTCGATGGCGTGCGGCTGGCGCTCGGGCCTGGCCCACCTCCTGCTCGGGGTCGGGTCGGGTTGGGCCTACAACCTCGGCCTCAAGCGCACCGGGTGGTCCGCCCTGCCGTATGCCGTGGCCTTCGGGATCCTGCCCGCCGTCGTCTCCCTCGCGGGGCCCGACCGGGGCTGGCCCCCCGGGTGGATGGTGGCCACCGGTGCGCTGCTCGGCGTGGGTGCGCACCTGCTCAACGCGCTGCCCGACCTCGCCGACGACGCCGCCACCGGGGTGCACGGCCTGCCGCAGCGGCTGGGCGCCGCTCGGGTGCGGATGCTGGCCCCGGCCGTCCTGCTGGCCGGCTCGGCGGTCGCCACCCTCGGCCCCGCCGGGACGGTGCCGGCCTGGTCGTGGACGGTCCTGGGCGGCTGCGTGCTGCTCACCGTCGTCGCGGTCGTCGGGCGCGGCCGCGTGCCGTTCCTCGCGGCGATCGGCATCGCCCTCGTCGACGTGGTGGCCCTGCTCGCCCGCTGAGCCCCGGGGCCGCCGCCGGTGCATCGAGGCGCAGGAGGCCGGTCGCACCCTTCTGGGAGCTACGGCGTGGAGGTGGGAATCAGGCTGCTCCGCGACGGAGGGAACGTCCCGCACCTGCTGCGGCAGGTTGGTCGCGGATCGCCGCGCGCTCCAGGGCGGTGAGCCCACCCCATACCCCGTAGTCCTCGGCGGCGATGGCGTGCACCCGGCACTGTGCGATCACCGGGCAGACCCGGCAGACCCGCTTGGCGGCTTCCTCCCCGGCTGCCCTCACCCCGCCACGCGCGTTCTCCGACTGGAAGAAGACGGCGACCGGCACGGACCGGCACGACGCGCGGTCCTGCCACTCGTACTCATCGAGGGTGGGCTGCGGGAGCCGCTGTGGCTTTCTCATGACGACCACCTGCCGATCGGGGACTGGACGTCCGAGTCGTGCCCCGCGGGAGCCCGGGCCAAACCTCGGTGAGTCGAGTTGAAACGGTTTTGCCCGGTTGTCTAGAGTTCTCCCGTTCAACCGCGGTCAGACAGTCGGCGCAGCGGGTGGCACTGAATGTTGCTCCTGGGTGCCCGATGACTGATTCCTCGGAGCTGCTCGCATCGCTGTTCCCCGGCGACGACGAGGCAGCCTCCCTCGCCCGTGCCACCGACTGGGCAGCCACCCCGCTCGGCCCGCCCGAGAGCTGGGGACCCGAGCTGTGCGCAGCGATCCGCACCGTCCTGCCGTCGAAGGTGCCGATGCTGCTGTGGTGGGGCGAGGACCTGGTCCAGGTCTACAACGACGCCTACCGCCCGTTCCTCGGGTCCAAGCACCCGGGCGCGATGGGGCAACCCGGTGCCGAGTGCTGGCCGGAGATCTGGGCCGAGGTCGGTCCGATGGCCCGCAAGGTGGTCGAGTCGGGCGTCGCCAACTACGAGCAGAGCCTGCTGCTGTTCCTGGAACGCCACGGCTTCACCGAGGAGACCTACTGGACGTTCTCCTACAGCCCGGTCTGGTCCGCAGACGGTGCCGTGCTGGGGGTCTTCGTCGCGACCAGTGACGTGACCGCGCCGCGCATCGAATCGCGTCGGCTCCAGACCGTGCGCGAGCTCGCGGTCCTCAGCAGTGCCGAGCCCGCCGCCACCCTGGCAGGCAAGGTCACGGCGGCTTTGGAGGGCAACCGCTACACGGTCCCCTTCGCTGCGGTCTACCTCCCGGACGCCGACAGAGGCGCCCTGGTGCGCACCGCCGACTACGGACTGGGCCCGGCCAACTCGACCCTGCCCGCGTCGATCGCCCTCGACGGCCACCACCCCGTCGCGAAGGTGGCGACGTCTCGCTCCGGGGGCTTCCACATCTGGGACCCGGATGAGCTCAACGCCGAGCCGGGGCCGTTGGGGCCGACCCGACCGACCGGCGGACACATCCTCCCCCTCGGTGACCCCACCCGGTCCCTGGAGGGAGTGGTGGTGCTGGGGCTCAATCCCTACCGCCCCATCGACGACGCCTACCTCACCTTCGTCACGTTGTTGGGCCGTCAGGTGTCCGCCCTGCTGGCCGAGGCGCGCATGGGTGAGGTGGAGCGGGCGAGGACCACGGCGCTCACCGCCCTGGACGCGAGCAAGACCGCCTTCTTCGCCAACGTCAGCCACGAGTTCGGCACGCCGTTGACGGTGGCGTTCGCCGCGGTCCGCGAGCTGCGTGAGTCCGGACTGTCTGACGAGCAGGCCCAGCACGTCGACGCGATCGCCCGGGCCTCGACGCGGCTCAACCGCCTCGTCGAGGCGCTCCTGGACTTCGCTCGGGCCGAGGCAGGGCAGCTGGTCCCCGAACCGGAGCCGGTCGACCTGGCCGAGCTGACCACGGACGTCCTCGGCATGTTCCGGAGCGCCATCGAGTCGGCCGGGTTGGCACTGCACGCCGAGGTCGACGACGTGGGGCTCGTCGTCACCGACCGCGAGACGTGGGTCAAGGTGGTCGGCAACCTCGTGTCCAACGCCTACAAGTTCACCGAGTCGGGGGCCATCCGGGTGAGCCTGCGCCGGATCGACGAGACCGTCGAGCTGGCGGTGGCCGACACCGGCCGGGGCATCGCCCCCGAGCAGGTCGACAAGGTCTTCGCGCGCTTCCACCAGGTCGTCCAGCAGCCCGCCCGCGGCGTGGCGGGCACCGGCATCGGCCTCGCGCTCGTGAGGGACCTGGTGGAGACGCAGGCAGGGCGGGTCAGCCTCGAGTCCAGGCTCGGCGAGGGCACGACCGTGACCGTGACCATGCCCGTGGTGCGCCACGCCGAGGGGGCCCTGCCGCCCCGGCGTGCTGAGCTGGCCACGGGGGCCGAGGGGCTGTTGCCCGACGCGGACGTCGTCGCCCTCCCCGCTGGTTCGGTGGCTGCCGAGGACGCGCCACGCCTGCTGTTGGTCGAGGACCACGCCGACGTGCGGGCCTACCTGAGCCGGTTGCTCGCGGCCGACGGCTGGTCGGTCGTGGCCGTCGCCGACGCCGCTGCCGCGATGCGGACGACCGAGGCCCCGGACATCGTGCTGTGTGACGTGATGCTGCCCGGGCCGAGCGGTCTGGACCTGGTCCGCATGCTGCGTGCCGACCGGGCCTGGGCGCACGTCCCCGTCGTCCTGCTCACGGCCCGGACGGGCACCGCCGAGGTCGCCGAAGGGCTCGCCGCCGGCGCCGACGACTACGTGCGCAAGCCGTTCGAGCCGGTCGAGCTCGCGGCGCGGTTGCGCAGCCACCTCGAGCTGGCCCGTGGCCGGAGCGAGGTCGCGGTGCAGGACGCCCAGCGAGCCGCCAATCTCGAGTCCGCGCTCGAGAGCAACCGGGTCATCGGGATGGCGATCGGTGTCCTCATGTCATCGCACCGGGTCACCAGCGCCCGGGCCTTCGAGCTCCTGCGGGTCCGCAGCAACCAGACCAACCGCAAGCTGCGGGAGGTCGCCGAGGAGGTCGTGCTCAGCGGCGAGCTCTCCACTCCCTGAGCGACCTGTCGGTGTTCCGCGTGGCCCCACTCGCAGGGCGAACGGGACGGTCGAGTCGTCAGCGACGGCGGCGGGCACCGAGGGCGACGACGACGCCGACCAGCGCCACGAACGGCCCGATCACCGCCCAGATCGCGACCCCGCTCATGCCACTGCCCCCGACGATGTCGAGTCCCTGGAGCGTCCAGAGCAGCCCGACGAGGACGAGGACGATGCCGATGACCAGCGAGACGCGGGGGTTCACGGGTCGAGCCTACGTCGGGGTCAGGCCGGGTGGTCGGTGGCGAGGTGGGCGCGCAGCGCGACGTAGACCTTGCGCACGCCGATCGCGCGCTGCAGGTCGTCCTGGATCCGGGTGAAGAACTCCCGGCGGTAGTTCTGGTCGATCACGGCCTGGACCGTGAAGTACAGGCCGGCGAAGGCCGACAGGAAGATCGCCACCGAGAAGAGCTCGTCGCTGACCAGGTGGAACGGCCCCGTGTAGTGCGGCGGCGACCCGACCCAGGCCTCGATCACGCTGGGGCGGATGGCGACCGAGCCGAAGAGCACGAAGAAGCCGAACACGATCAGGGCCAGCGACAGCATCTGGATGGCCTGCGCGATGAAGAGCATCAGCATCAGGTTGCGGCGCTGCAGGGGCGGCAGCCGGATGCCGGCCACTTCGGACGCGAGGTGCGGCTCGGCGAGGATCTCGCGGGCGGCCGACGCGACCGGCGTGCCGACACAGGTCGCGGCCAGCTGCTCTCCCTCGATCTCGGCGCCGACCCGCTCGATCTCGCTGCGGAACGACGGCGCGAGGAAGGCGACCGCGAGCGCCGCGAAGATGCCCACGCACACCCACAGCAGCGGCCTCGGAAGGGCCGACGAGACCTGCCAGACCTCGGTGTTGATGAAGAGGAAGGTGATGAACAGCAGGAGGAACGGCAGCGCCCGGGTGGCCAGCGGACCGATCAGCGACCGGTTCTCCCAGGCGTGGGCGAGCGCCCAGCGGCCGATCCGTCCCACCCGGAACATGCGCACCGCCCGGGCCAGCACCACGGCCGCCGCCATCAGCAGCCCCGCCGCCACGGCTGGGCCCGCACCGGTGTCCAGGTTCAGCAGGAGCACGGTCACGAGCACTGCGGGGACCGCGGCGAAGGCCGCCCAGAGGCCGACCACCCGCGGCGCCAGGGCCCGCTGGATGGCGTCGTGGCCGGACTCGACGAAGTAGGGCAACCCGTGGTCGTCGAACCAGGCCTCGCACTTCGCGACGTCGTTCGTGGTGAGCACGGGGCAACCCTCTCAGGCCGCGGTGGTCAGGCTGCCACGCCGCGCCTCAGACCACGCAGAACTCGTTGCCCTCGGGGTCGCGCAGGGTCACGGCGTAGTAGTCGGCGCCCTCGGGGGCGTTGCGGTAGGCGATGCTCGCGCCCAGTCCGACCAGCCGCTCGACCTCGGCCTCGATGCTCGCCCGCCGCGCGGCATACTCCATCGCCTCGCGCCCGGGCGTGTGCCTGACGTCGAGGTGCAGGCGGTTCTTCCCCGACTTGGGTTCGGGCACCTCCTGGAACCAGATGCGTGGGCGCACGCCCTCGGGGTCGACGATCGCGCCGCTGCCGGCCTCCGCGCCCTCGAGCTCGTCGTCCGGGATGCCGGCCGCCCGCCAGTAGGCGAGCCACGAGTCCCAGCCGTCGGGGGCCGGCTCCGGCACGTAACCCAGCGCCTCGCACCAGAACGCCACGAGGCGTGAGGTGTCGGCACAGTCGAATGTGAGCTGCCAGGTGGGGTTCATGCGGGCAGTGTCGCAGCCGGGTGTGTCAGCGGGCCCCGTCGGCGGCGGCGGCGAAGCGGGCCGACCACGTCCGCAGCACGTCGAGCACCTCGGGCGTCGCCTGCTCGAGCGTGAACGGCGCCTCGACCACGCCCAACCCGAAGGCCGCCCACCCCGGGTGCACCGCATCCATCTCGAGCAGGCAGGTCTCGTCGTCGACGGGGGTGACCCGGGCCCAGCGCCCCGTGCGGCGCTCGACCTGCTCTGCCGGCGCCTGCACCCGGGCGCGCACCACGACGCGGGTCTCGTTGCGGGACAGTCCCTTTCGCACGTATGCCGCCGCGTCACCTCCCGGCACCTCACGCGGCCGGAAGCGTGACCGGGTGCCGAACGGCTCGGTCAGCCGGTCCAGCCGGAACGATCGCCAGTCCTGGCGGTCGAGGTCGTAGCCGAGGAGGTACCAGCGGCGGCCGACGGTGACGAGACGGTGGGGCTCGACGTGCCGGCGGACCGCCTCGCCCGCGCCCTGCCCACCGCGGGCCTCGTAGGTGAACCTGATGCGTTCGGTGTCGCGGGTGGCCTGGGCCACCGCTGCGAGGACGTCCGCGTGGACGGCGGGTGCTTCGGAGAAGGGCGAGTCGTCGGTCACCGCGCGCAGCGCCTCGGCCCTGCGACGCAGCTTGGGTGGCAGCACCTGCACCACCTTGGACAGCGCGCTGACCGACGCCTCGGACAGCGCGCCGGCGGTGAGCTGGGCCGCACCGTTGAGCGCCACGACCATCGCGATCGCCTCGTCCTCGTCGACCGTGAGGGGTGGCATCGTCGCGCCGGCTCCCAGCTGGTAGCCACCCTCGACCCCGCGGACCGAGTCGACGGGGTAGCCGAGCTCGCGCAGCCGCTCGACGTCCCGGCGCAGGGTGCGCTCGGAGACCTCGAGCCGGTCGGCGAGCTCCGGGCCGGCCCAGAACCGGTGGGTCTGGAGCAGCGAGAGCAGTCGCAGGGTGCGGGAGCTGGTGTTGGCCATGACTTCAGGATGCACGGGAAAGCGGTCAGGAAGTGACCGGAAGTCTTCCTAGCGTGGTTCCTGACAGGAGATCCACGGACGGACAGAGGAGAAGGGCATGACCACCACACTCGAGGCCACCCGCGACGGGGAGCCGACGGCATACCCACCGGTCGAGACCGGACACCGCACCGAGCCGGGCACGCCGCCGGCCGACCCGACGGAGACGCAGGCCGTCGCGCGCGGCGCGCTGCCGGTCGGCAAGGCGCGGACGATCGCGCTGCTCAGCCTGTTCCTCGCGTCGACGATGGAGCTGCTCGACACGACCATCGTCAACGTCGCGCTCCCGACCATCGAGTCCGGGCTCGGGGCCAGCGCCGCGCAGCTGCAGTGGATGGTGGCGGCCTACCCGTTGGCGTTCGCGGTCGGCCTGATCACCGGCTCGCGGCTCGGTGACCTCTGGGGTCGCAAGCGGGTCTTCCTCGGTGGCCTGGTGGGCTTCACGCTCATGTCGGCTGCCTGCGGGTTCGCGCCGCACGCCGAGGCGCTGGTCGGGTTCCGCGCGCTGCAGGGGATGGCCGCGGCGGCGATGATCCCGCAGGTGCTGTCGAGCCTGCAGGTGATGTACGCACCGCACGAGCGGGCCAAGGCGATGGGGCTCTTCACCGGCCTGGCCGGGCTGTCGGCGGTGCTGGGCCCGGTGATCGGCGCGCTGCTGACCGAGGCAGACCTCGGTGGGCTGGGCTGGCGCTCGATCTTCCTGGTCAACGTCCCGTTCGGTGCACTTGCCATCATCGCGGCAGTGCGCTGGGTGCCGGAATCCGTTGCGGCACAGAGGCCGCGGATCGACCTGCGCGCAGTGGCGGTGCTGGCCGCCGGTCTGCTCGCGGTGCTCTACCCGCTCACCATGGGTCGCGAGCTGGGTTGGCCGGCCTGGGTGTATGCCGCGATGGCTGCGGGTGTCGTGGTGCTGGGGCTCTTCGCCCGTTCACAGGTGCGCTCCGAGCGGGTCGGTCGGGAGCCGCTGGTCGCGCTCGGCCTCTACCGCGGTCGGGGCTTCGCGGCCGGGTCGGCGATGAACTCGTTGCTCTTCATGGCGATGGCGTCCTACTTCCTCTGCCAGACCATCTACCTGCAGGCAGGGCTCGGCTGGTCGGTGCTGAAGGCCGGTCTGGCCGGGGTGCCGTTCGCGCTGACGACGACGGTCTTCGCGGGGGTGGGTGTCGCGGTGCTGGCGCCGCGGATCGGCCGGCGGGTGCTGCAGATCGGGGCGCTCACCTGGGCCGCCGGCGCCGTCGTCCTGGGTGTCGCGGTGCACGGGGCTGACGCCTCGACGTCGGTGTGGACGTTCCTGCCCGGGTTCGTCGTGGCCGGGGCCGGGTTCGGCCTGATGGTGTCGCCGATCGGCGTCTTCACCCTCGCCGACGTGCCGGTCGACAAGGCCGGGTCGGCCTCGGGGCTGTTCAGCACGACCGGTCAGCTGTCCGGGGCCGCCGGGGTCGCGGTGCTGGGGTCGCTGTTCTTCTCCGTGGTCGACGGCCACCAGTCGCCGGTGCCGGTCGAGATGTTCCGGCCCGCGATGGAGGTCGCCCTCGCGGTGCTCGTCGGGCTGATGCTCGTGGCGGCGGTCGTCGCGCGCCAGCTGCCGGCCATGCCGAGCCAGCCCACGGACCACTGACTCCGAGACGCTCGAACCGCATCGAGAGTGCGCGACACGCTGACGTCGGGACCGCCCGCGTAGCGTGTCGTGCACTCTCGACTCAGGAGGTGAGCAGGTAGCCGAGCCAGACGGCAGGGAGGCCGAGGCCCAGCGTGAGCGCCAGGTTGGCGGCGAATGGCTTCCAAGCGCGTTCCTCGAGGAACACCCAGGTCTCGAACGCCAGCGTCGAGAACGTCGTCAGCGCCCCGCAGAAACCGATGCCCACCAGCGGCATCAGCCACTCCGGCGGGTGCGGCACCCCCGCCACGAGGCCGAGCACGAACGAGCCCACGAGGTTGACCACCAGCGTGCCGAGGATGGTGCCGGCTCGCGTGTGGTCGCGGGCCCACCGGTCGACGACGAACCGCAGCGGCGCCCCGACCGCAGCCCCCGCCACCACCAGCAGCGCGCCCGAGCCGCTCACGCGCGCCGCCCGAAGAGCCGCTCGCCGATCGTGATCCCGATCCCCACCGCGGCGATACCCACGAGCAGTGACCCGACGAGGTATGCCGCGGCGACCAGTCCGTGCCCCGCCTGCACCATCGCGTGGATGTCGAGCCCGTAGGACGAGAAGGTCGTCCAACCGCCGAGCACCCCGACCCCGAGGAAGGGGCGCAGCCACGGGTGCGGCCGTGCCATCGAGAGCACCCAGACCACGAGCACCCCCATGGCCAGCGACCCGGTCACGTTGACGAGAAAGGTCGACCAGGCGAAGGAGCCGGCGACGTGGGGGAGCGCCAGCCCCACGGCATACCGGCCGAGGGAACCGAGCACGCCACCCGCGGCGACGGCCGCGAGCAGCCCGGCGTCACCGCGGCGCGCAACGTCCATCAGGCGCGCTGCGTCTCCAGGAAGTCGGCGATCCGCCCGATCGCCTCGGTGAGGACCTCGACGTCGGGCAGCGTCACGAGCCGGAAGTGGTCGGGCTCGAACCAGTTGAAGCCGGTGCCGTGGGTGACCAGGATCTTCTTGCTGCGCAACAGGTCGATGACGAAGGCCTGGTCGTCCTCGATCGGGTAGACGTCCGGGTCGAGCCGCGGGAAGCAGTACAGCGCCCCGTGCGGTTCGACGCAGGAGACGCCGGGGATCTCGTTGAGCAGCCGCCACGCGGTCTTGCTCTGCTCGTAGAAGCGACCGCCGGGGTGGATGTACTCCTCGATCGACTGGTAACCGCCGAGCGCGGTCTGGATCGCGTGCTGCCCGGGGACGTTGGCGCACATGCGCATGTTGGCCAGCAGCGTCAGTCCCTCGAGGAAGTCGGTGGCGAGCTCCTTGGGTCCGGACACCATCACCCAGCCGGCGCGGTAGCCGCAGACCCGGTAGGCCTTGGACAGCCCGCTGAAGGTCAGGCACAGGACGTCGTCGCCCGCGAACGTCGCGGTGTGGTGGTGGACGGGCTGGTTGACGTCGTCGGCGAAGAGGATCTTCTCGTAGATCTCGTCTGACATCAGGACCAGGTTGTGGCGGCGGGCGATGTCGGCCATGCCGCGCACGATGTCGTCGCTGTAGACGGCACCGGTGGGGTTGTTGGGGTTGATCACGACGAGGGCGTGGGTGTTCTCGGTGATCTTCGACTCGATGTCGGCGAGGTCGGGGTTCCAGCCGTTGGACTCGTCGCAGCGGTAGTGGACGGGCGTCCCGCCGGCGAGGGTCACGGCGCCGGTCCACAGCGGGTAGTCCGGTGCGGGCACGAGGATCTCGTTGCCGTCGTCGACGAAGGCGGTGAGCACCATCGAGATCAGCTCGGAGACACCGTTGCCGATGAAGACGTCGTCGACGTGCGTGTCGGTCAGCCCGCGCGACTGGTAGTAGTGCGCCACCGCGGTGCGCGCGGAGTAGATGCCGCGGGAGTCGCTGTAGCCCTGCGAGTTCGGCAGGTGGTGCACCATGTCCTGGAGGATCGCCTGGGGGGCCTCGAACCCGAACGGCTGCGGGTTGCCGATGTTGAGCTTGAGGATCTTGTGTCCCTCGGCCTCGAGCTTCTGGGCCTCGACCAGGATCGGGCCGCGGACGTCGTAGCGGACCTGGTGGAGCTTGCGGGACTGGGTGATTCGGCGCACGGGCTCAGTCTCCCAGCAGTTCGACCGTGGTCACGACGCTGGTCACGCTCGGGCGCGTCGGAGTCGAGCTGAACCCGAACCGGCAGGGCGGGTCGACGTCGGCCAGCCGCCCCAGGGGAGTGCCGCGCCACGAGCCGCCGAGGCTCGACACGGAGCGCAGGTCGGTGGCGCCGTACCACTCGCGGCGTCCTTCCAGCGCGGTCCCGCGCGTGCGGACCCCGCGCATCACGACCTTGGCGACCGGGTCGATGAGGGTGGCCCAGGCCGGGCTGGCCGCCACCGGCGGTGGCACCGCGCGCAGCAGCCAGCCGAGCGGCATACGGGGCCCGAGAGCCAGGTATGCCGTGAGCGCGCCTTCCGCCTGCACGTCCCAGCCGTCCGTGGTCGCCTGCACCGACACGGGTGTCGTGACGACCTCGTCGAACGCGTAGGTCTGCTGGACGAAGTCGGCGACCTCGTCGTCCGGGGCGAGGAGCGTCCGGTGCCCGGCAGCGTCCTCGACCATCACGTCGGCGAACGACCCGAGGGGTGACTCGGTCCACCGCCCCACGACGAACCGCACGCCGCTGGTCGAGCCGACCCCGGCGATGGCGCCCGTGAAACGCAGTCGCTGCACGCCCGCCAGCCTCTCAGACGCGCGAGTTTGAAGGGTCCGCCGGACCATGGCCCGGGAGATTCTTCAAACTCCGTCTCGCGCGCAGCACTCAGTGGGTCGGCTTGGTGAAGGCGAGGGCTGCGACGACGCCGATCAGCAGCACTGCGGCGGGGAGCAGCAGGGTCTGCGACATCGCCGTGGCGAAGCCGTCCGCGATCTGCGGCGGGAGCTTCACCCCCGAGGTGCGCTGCGACATGTCCTGCGGCACGCCTGGGAGGTTCGCGGTGAGCCGGGCCTCGATCAGGGCCGCGATGGCGGCGCTGCCCAGCACGGCGCCGACCTGGCGGGTGGTGTTGTAGATGCCCGACCCGGCACCGGCGGATGACAGCGGCAGGTTGCGGGTCGCGGTCGCGGCCAGCGGGGCCCACATGAAGGCGTTCGCGACACCCATGAGCGCCATGGGCAGCAGGAGCAGCCAGGTCTTGCTGTCGACCGTCGTGACCCGGCTCAGCCAGAAGAGGGAGGCCGAGCAGAGCGCCAGCCCGAACGCCGTGATGGTGCGCGGGTGGATGCGGTCGGTCAGCTTGCCTGCGACGGGTGCCAGCGCGGCAGACAGCACGGCCATCGGCACGAGCAGCAGGGCGGACCTGGTCGGGGTCAGGCCGCGGACGACCTGCGCGTACAGCATGAACGGGAAGGCCATGCCGGTGATCGAGAAGCCGACCGAGCTGATCGCGATGTTGGACAGCGAGAAGTTGCGGTCGCGGAAGAGTCCCAGCGGCACCAGCGGCTCGGTGCGGATCCGGCTCTGCCAGAAGATGAAGAGGCCGAAGATGACCAGGCCGGCGACGATGAGCAGGGGCACCGAGAGGATGCCGTTGATCTGGCCCCAGTCGTAGGTCTCGCCCTCCTGGATGCCGAAGACCAGCAGGAACATGCCGACGGCCGAGAGCGCCACGCCGACCCAGTCGAAGGTGTGGCTGTGCGTCTCGAGCCGGGGCACCAGGCGCATGGCCAGCACGAAGGCGACGACCCCGATCGGCACGTTGATGAAGAAGATCCACTCCCAGCCGGGACCGTCCACGAGCAGCCCACCCAGGAGCGGCCCGACCAGGATGGCGACGCCGGCGGTGGCGCCCCAGAGCGACATCGCCTGGCCGCGCGAGGCAGCCGGGAAGGTGCGGGTGATGACGGCCATCGTCTGCGGGGTCATCAGCGACGCGCCGAGACCCTGCACGACGCGGGCGATGATCAGCATCGCGATCGTGCTGGTCAGGCCGCACCACAGCGAGGCGACGGTGAACAGCGCGAGCCCGGCGAGGTAGACGTACTTCGGCCCGATCCGGTCGCCGAGCCGGCCGGTGATCAGCAACGGCACGGCATACGCGAGCAGGTAGGCGGAGGTGACCCAGATGACGGCGTTCACGTCGGAGTCGAGGCCCTGCATGATCGCCGGCGTCGCCACCGACACGATCGTGGAGTCGACCAGGATCATGAAGAAGCCGATCACCATCGCCCACAGCGCCGGCCAGGGACGGTAGTCGGCGGGGAGGTCGGTCCTCACGGTTGTGGGTGCGGCCATGGCAGGTCGCCTTTCTCGAGTCGGGAGATGAAGCCGTTGATCCAGTCCTGCTGGGCGACGGTCATGTGACGGATGTAGTCGGCGGTGATCCAGTACGCCTCGGCGACCTCGCGAGCCCTGGCCTTGTCGACGAGGCAGTCGATGTCGGAGAGCTCGCGCTCGATCACCGCGAGGTGGTCGCGCAGGTCGGCGCACACGGCGCTCGCGGGGGCGTTGTGCGCCTCGGCGAGGGCGAGCGCGAAGGTGGGGAACTCGTTGACCGGCTCGCGCAGGATCTCGCGGATGCGCGCGACCAGGGCGGTGCGTCCGGCATCGGTGATGGCGTAGGTGGTGCGCTCGGGGCGGTTGCCCTCGCGCCCGGTGCCGGTGGCCTCGGCCATCCCGTCGGCGGTGAGCCGGTCGACGGTGCGGTACAGCGACCCGGGGGTGACCCGGACGATGCGGTCCTCGTGGCGCTCCAGCAGCAGCTGGTACATCTCGTAGGGGTGCATCGACCGCTCGTTGAGGAGGGCGAGCGCCGAGATGGCGAGGGGGGTGAGCGTCATGCGGTGCCACGTCCCTTCGCTCGTCGGGTTGGTCGGGTGCGCCGGGAAGACCGTTCCGGCTGAATGGGTCGACTGTTCCGGCTGAAAGGGTCGACTGTTCCGGCTGAAAGGGTCGACTGTTCCGGCTGAAATATTCCGCGTGGAATATAGGCCCGTGTCGCGAGCCGCGTCAAACCACCCGCCCGGCGCCGCCCGCCCCCCTAGAGTCGGCGCGTGACGCCGCGATCCGCGCCGCCGTCGGCGCTGCCACCACGCGTGGTGCGCGGCTACGCGCTCGGGTCGGTCGCCACGGGCGCGTTCGGCACCGTGCCGGGGCTTTTGTTGCTGCCCTACCTCACCGACCGGCTCGGGGTGGCCGCCGGGCTCGCGGGCGCGATCGTGTTCCTGCCCAAGGCCTGGGACGTCGTCCTCAACCCGGTCGCCGGCCGGATCAGCGACCACACGGTCTCACCGTCGGGCCCACGCCGACCGTTCCTCCTGCGCGGCGGGGTCGCCCTCGCGCTCGCCTTCGCGGTGCTCTTCGCCGGACCTGCCTCGCCGCAGGGGGTGTCCGCCACGTGGGTCGTCGTCGCGTTCCTCGCCTGCGCGACGGCCTACGCGTTCTTCCAGGTGCCCTATGTCGCGATGCCGGCCGAGATGACCGACGACTATGGCGAGCGCACCCGGCTGATGATCTGGCGGGTGGCGGTCCTGGCGCTCGCGATCCTCGTCAGCGGGGCGTCGGCCCCGGCGATCCGCGACGCGGTCGGGCCCGCCCAGGGCTACCGCGTGATGGGCCTCGTCGTCGCCGCGCTCATCCTCGTCGGGGTGCTCGGGGCGTGGCGGGGCACCGCAGCGGCTCCCACTCGTGTCGTGCCGGCGTCCGCGGGCGGCTTGGCTGCTCAGCTGCGGATCGTGGCTGCTGCCAAGGACTTCCGCATGCTGCTCGGCACGTTCGTGCTCCAGGCGCTGGCGACCGGGGCGATGCTCGCGGGCGTCGACTACGTCGCCCGCCACGTCCTCGGGCGGCCCGGCGCCTCGACCGTCCTGTTCGTCTGCTTCGTGGGCCCTGCGCTGCTCGTGACGCCCGTGTGGCAGCGGGTGGGCGCCGTCCGCGGCAAGCGCTGGGGGTATGCCGCCGCGTCCGTCCTGCTCGCGGCTGGCGCCCTGGCACTGGTGGCCGCCCGGTCGCTGCCGCTCGTCCTCGTCTACCTCGCCGTCGCGGTGGTGGGTGTGGGTTACGCGGGTGCGCAGGTCTTCCCGCTGGCCATGCTGCCCGACGTCGCCGCGGTCGACGCCGCCCGCTCCGGCGCGAACCGGATCGGTGTCTTCACCGGCGTCTGGACCGCGGGCGAGACGCTCGGGCTGGCCCTCGGCCCCGGCCTGTATGCCGTGGTGCTCGCCGTGGGTGGCTACGTCTCCTCGACGGATTCGACTGCAGTGCAGCCGGACTCGGCGGTCACTGCGATCGGGATCGGCTTCTCCGTGGTGCCGGCGGCCCTCGTGGCGGTGAGCCTGCTCCTCCTGGCTCGCTACCGTCTCGACGAGGCAGCGGTGTCCGGTGCCGCCGTCCCCACGCACGAGGAGGTCTGATGGGACTGTCCACCGACGAGGTCGTCGCCCGGCTCGAGGCGATGCGGTCGGGCGACCTGCCGACCCACGGCGGGCGCACCCTCGCCTACGTCTACGACTCGGGCCTGGCGGACGCCGACGCGCTGGGTCGTCGGGCGCTGGCGATGTTCGCGTCGGCGAACGGCCTCGACCCCACCGCCTTCCCGAGCCTGCTGCAGATGGAGCAGGAGCTGGTCGGCTTCGCGGGACGGCTGCTCGACGCACCCGACGGTTACGTCGGCACGGCGACCAGTGGAGGCACCGAGTCGATCCTGCTGGCCGTGCAGACCGCCCGCGACGCCCGCCCCGACGTCGAACGACCCCGGATGGTCCTGCCGACGACAGCCCACGCGGCGTTCCACAAGGCAGCCCACTACTTCGGTGTCGAGGCGGTGCTCGTCCCGGTCGACCCGGTGACCTTCCGGGCCGATGCCGACGCCATGGCCGCCGCGATCGATGACCGCACGGTGCTCGTGGTCGCGAGTGCGCCCTCCTACGCCCACGGGGTGGTCGACCCGGTCGGCGCGATCGCGGGGACGGCGGCTGCCGCCGGCGCCCGGTGCCACGTCGACGCCTGCATCGGTGGTTGGGTGCTGCCCTACCTCCAGCGCGCCGGTGCCGAGCTGCCGGCGTGGACCTTCGAGGTGGAGGGCGTCACGAGCATCTCGGTCGACCTGCACAAGTACGCCTACACGCCGAAGGGAGTCTCCCTGCTGCTCCACCGCACGGCCGCCCTGCGGAGACCCCAGTTCTTCGCCGCCGCCGACTGGCCCGGCTACACGATGCTGAACTCGACCACCCAGTCCACCAAGTCGGGCGGCCCGCTGGCCGCAGCCTGGGCCGTGGTCACGCACCTCGGCGACGACGGCTACGCGACGCTGGCCGCCCAGGTCGGCGACGGCATACGGGCGCTCCTGGCGGGGCTGGCCGCGATCCCGCAGCTGACCGTGGTCGCCGCGCCCGAGTCGACGCTGGTGGCCCTGCGCGTGGACGAGAGCTGTGACGTGTTCACGATCTGCGACGAGATGCAGTCCCGCGGGTGGTTCGTGCAGCCGCAGATGGCGTTCGGTGGGGAGCCACCGACGATGCACCTGACCCTGAGCGCCGCGACGGCTCCGCTGGTGCCGGAGTTCCTGGCCGCGCTGGCCGACTCGGTCGCGGCGGCGGTGGCGGCCGGGCCGGTGCGGGTCGCCCCGGAGCTCGTGGCGGCGGCCGGCGCCATCGACCCCGCCACCCTCGACGAGGCGGCCTTCGACGGGCTGCTCCAGGTGGCCGGGCTGGCCGGCGCCGACGGCGAGCTGACGTTGCCGGAGCGGTTCGCGCCGGTCAACGCGCTGCTCGACGTGGCACCGCCGCGCCTGCGCGAGGCGCTGCTCGTCGCCTTCCTTGACCGGCTTTCGCGCCCCCGGCCGACAACCAGCCCCTAGGCTCCCCTCCATGGCACCCACGTCAGACCTCGGCGAGCTCGAGGTCGAGCTGAGCCGGCTGCTCCGGCGGGCCCGCAGCGCTCAGCAGCGCACCGCCGCCCAGGTGCACCCCGACCTCGACTCCGCCGGGTATGCCGTGCTGGTCGCGATCCGCGACCTGGCCCTCGCCGGGGGAGGGGCCCGTGGCGGTGACATCTCCGACGTGCTCGGCCTGCACAAGTCGACGACGAGCCGGAACCTCACGACGCTCGAGGAGCTCAGGCTGATCGAGCGGATCCCCGACCCGGCCGACGCCCGAGCCCGACAGGTGCGGCTGACGACCGCCGGTTCCGAGGCCCTCGAGCGCACGTTCGCGGGCCGCCGCGAACGGCTCAAGGCCCGGCTGGCCGACTGGACCGCCGACGACGTGGCCGACCTGGCCCGGCTCCTGCGCCTCCTCAACGACACCGCCCCCTGATCCTCCGGTCGGGTGTGCCGGCCCGCGCGAGGCGCGCTGACACCCGGCTGCGGTCGACCAGAAGTTGCGTGTAGCAACTAACTGGAGTTATGGTTGTGTTCTGCAACCAAAGGACTCCGCATGACCGCCCTCACCGACGCACCCGCGACGCAGCACCGAGCCACCGACGACGTCCTCTCGGCACTCTCCAGCCTGATCCGGGCCAGTCGTTCGATCGCTCGTCAGCGCCAGGCCCAGCTCGGCGCGTCGGGGACTCCCCTGGCCATCCTCAAGGTGCTGGCCACCCAGCCCGACGAGGACCGGCCGGGTGACCTCGCGCTGGCGACCGGCGTCGCGCCCTCCGTGGTCAGCCGGGCCCTGAGCCGGCTCGAGGAGGACGGCCTGGTCGTCCGCCACAAGGATGAGGTCGACGCGCGGGCCTGCCACATCACCCTCACCGCCGAGGGAAGCGACCAGCTCGCGACGATCTCCGACCAGTACGTCGCCCTCCTCGACGACGCCCTGACCGACCTCACCGACGACGACGTCGAACGCCTCCCCGGCCTGCTCCGCACGCTGGAGCAGGCCCTGCGCCGGGCCGGCGAGCGAGCCGCAGCCCCGCGGCACGCCCCGCTCGCGCCCAGCCTCGCCGAGGCGCACCCCACCTACCCCGCACCCGCCACCGCATCCGCGACGACCACCCACAGAGAGCCCTGATGTCAGTCACTTCCGTGTCCGCCAGCGCACCCGCACGCACCACCGCCGCGGCGTCCACCGCCGCCGGCACCGGCGAGATGTCGCACCGTCAGATCCTCGAGGCCATGACCGGCCTGCTCGCGGGCCTGTTCACCGCGATGCTCAGCAGCACCATCGTCTCGACCGCCCTGCCGACCATCATCGGCGACCTGCGCGGCACCCAGCGCCAGTACACCTGGGTGATCACCGCGTCGCTGCTCGCCACCACCGTGAGCACCCCGATCTGGGGCAAGCTGTCCGACCTGTTCAGCAAGAAGCTCCTCGTCCAGCTGTCCCTGCTGGTCTTCGTCGCCGGATCGATCGCGGCCGGCCTGTCGCAGACGGTCGGCTTCCTGATCGCCTGCCGTGTCGTGCAGGGGCTGGGCATGGGCGGGCTCACCGCCCTCACCCAGTCGATCATGGGCGCGATGATCGCCCCGCGCCAGCGCGGTCGGTATGCCGGCTACATGGGTGCCGTGATGGCCGTCGCCACCGTGAGCGGCCCGCTGCTCGGTGGGCTCATCGTCGACAGCAGCCTCGGGTGGCGCTGGACGTTCTACGTCTGCATCCCGCTGGCCGTCATCGCGCTGTTCGTCCTCCAGGCCACGCTGCACATCACGACCGCCAAGCGGAAGCCGAAGATCGACTACCTCGGCGCGGGCCTGATCGGGGTCACCGCGTCACTGCCGCTGCTCTGGGTCACCTTCGCGGGCAACGACTTCCCCTGGTGGTCGGCGCAGACCGTCTGGTACCTCGGCGGCACCGTGGTGGCACTGGTCCTCACCGTCGTCGTCGAGCTGCGTGCTGCCGAGCCGATCATCCCGATCCGGCTGCTCAAGAGCATGACGACCGGCCTCGTCGTCATCGCGAGCGCCGCCGTCGGTGTCGCGATGTTCGGTGGCACCACCTTCCTCACCCAGTACTTCCAGATCTCGAGGGACTACAGCCCGACCCATGCCGGTCTGCTCACGATCCCGCTGATGGGTGCGCTGCTCCTCTCGTCCACCGTCGGTGGCCAGGTCGTGAGCCGCACCGGCCGGTGGAAGGGCATCATCATCGGCGGCGCGGTCTTCCTCGTCGCAGGGACCGCGGGGCTCGGCCGGATCGACCACCTCACCCCGATGTGGCAGATCGGCGTCGCGATGGCGCTGATGGGCTTCGGTGTGGGCGCGATGATGCAGAACCTGGTGCTCGCGGTGCAGAACTCGGTCGACGTGAGCAACATCGGCGCGGCCTCGGCGACCATCGCCTTCTTCCGCACCCTCGGTGGCGCGATCGGGGTCTCCGTGCTCGGTGCGGTCCTGGCCAACGGGGTCCGCGACAACATCACGGCCGGGCTCGCCGCCCTCGGGCCCAAGGCTGCTGCGGCCGCCCAGTCCGGTGGGGGCACCGGCACCCTCGACCTCAAGGACATGCCTGCGCCGATCGCCGACATCGTCCGCGCGGCCTACGGCGACGCGACCGGCCACATCTTCCTGATCAGTGCGGTCTTCGCCGCGGTGGCGCTGCTGGCGGTGCTGTTCGTCAAGGAGGTGCCGCTGCGCACGACCGTCTCGATGGCCGACGAGGTCAAGGTCGCGGCCACCACCGGGACCGGCGCCCCCTCCGCCTGACTCGCGCCTCCTGACCCACCTCGCAATACGGCGGTTGCGTCCACTCCCGCCCAACTATTGCCGGGGGGAAGGGGACGCAACTGCCGTATTGCGTGGGCGAGACGACGGCGACGGCGCGTGACGAGGGCCACGCGTGCTCCAGGTTCCGGACCTACCGATCGGTAACTAGGCTCCGGGCCATGACGACGCTCTCCGGCACGACCATCATCATGTCCGGCGGGAGCCGCGGGATCGGCCTCGCGATCGCGGTCCGCGCAGCCCGCGACGGCGCCAACGTCGCCCTGATCGCCAAGACCGACCAGCCCGACCCGCGGCTGGCCGGCACCATCCACACGGCGGCCGCGGCGATCGAGGCGGCCGGTGGTCACGCGCTCCCGATCGTCGGCGACGTCCGCGACGACGAGCTCCTCGCGGCTGCCGTGGAGAAGACCGCGGCGCAGTTCGGTGGGATCGACGTCGTGGTCAACAACGCCAGCGTCCTCAACCTCAGCCCGACCGCCCAGCTCGAGCCGAAGCGCTACGACCTCATGCAGGACATCAACGTCCGCGGAACCTTCATGCTGACCCGCGCGGCCATCCCGCACCTGCTGGCCAGCCCGGACCCCAAGGTCCTGACGCTCTCCCCGCCCATCAACCTGGACCCGCGCTGGTTCGCCGGCCACCCGGCATACACGATGGCGAAGTATGGGATGACGCTGGCAGCACTGGGATTCGCGCACGAGCTGGGACAGAAGGGCGTCTCGTCGACCTGTCTCTGGCCGGCCACCCTGGTCGCCACCGACGCGATCGGCAACCTGCCGGGCGGTGACCAGATGGTGAAGGTGAGCCGCAAGCCCGAGATCGTCGCCGACGCCGCCTACGAGGTGCTCACCACCGACGGACAGGGTCTCAACGGCCAGACCCTGATCGACGAGGACCTCCTGAGGGCCCGCGGGGTGGCCGACTTCGCGGCCTACTCCATGACGGGCAAGGACGAGGGCCTCGCGCCCGACATCTTCCTCTGACCCCCGGTTGTGTGCCTGAGCGCGGTCCATGGACCGCGCTCAGGCACACAACTCGGGCTAGAGCTCCTGGACCCGACCGTCCTCGACGTGCCAGCGCCGGGTCGCGTTGACGTCGGCCAGCATCCGGCGGTCGTGGGTCACCAGCAGCACGGTCCCGCCGAACGAGTCCAGTGCCTGCTCCAGCTGCTCGATCGCGGGCAGGTCGAGGTGGTTGGTCGGCTCGTCGAGCACGAGCAGGTTGACCTCGCGGGCCTGGAGCAGGGCGAGCGCGGCCCGGGTGCGCTCACCCGGGGAGAGCGACTCCGCGGCCCGGTGCACGTGCTCGGCGCCGAGACCGAACTTGGCGAGCAGGGTGCGGACGTCGGCGTCCGGCCAGTCGGGCAGCGCCTCGCCGAAGGCTCGCGCCAGGGACTGCGTACCGACGAACAGCCCGCGGGCCTGGTCGACCTCGCCGACCCGCACCGAGGAGCCCAGCCCGGCCGTCCCCTCGTCGGCGGGGAGCGTGCCGAGCAGCAGTCCGAGGAGGGTGGTCTTGCCCGAGCCGTTGGCGCCGGTCACGACGACGCGGTCAGCCCAGTCGACCTGGAGGTCGACGGGTCCGAGGGTGAAGTCACCACGTCGCACCACGGCATGCGACGCCGACGCGACGACGGTCCCCGACCGCGGGGCCGCAGCGATCTTCATCCGCAGCTCCCACTCCTTGCGGGGCTCCTCGACCTCCTCGAGACGCTCGATCATGCGCTCCGTCTGGCGCGCCTTCGCCGCCTGCTTCTCGGCCGACTCGGCCCGGAATGCCGGGATGAACTTGTCGTTGTCGGTCTTCTTGCGCCGCGCGTTGCGGACGCCCACCGTCATCCAGTTCCGTTGTGTGACAGCGCGTTGCTCGAGCCGGCTCCTGGTGTCCGCGTAGTCCTCGTACGCCTCGCGCGCGTGCCGCCGGGCCACCTCGCGCTCGGTCAGGTAGCTGTCGTAGCCACCCTCGTAGACCGCCACCTGCTGCTGGGCCAGGTCGAGCTCGACCACGCGCGTCACGGTGCGGGCCAGGAACTCCCGGTCGTGGCTGATGATCACCGCCGGGCTCCGCAGACCCCCGACGAACTGCTCCAGGCGTTCCAGCCCGTCGAGGTCGAGGTCGTTGGTCGGCTCGTCGAGCAGCAGCACGTCGAACCGCGAAAGCAGCAGCGCGGCCAGACCTGCGCGAGCGGCCTGCCCACCCGAGAGCGCGGTCATCGGCGTCTCGACGTCCACCCCCAGGTTCAGGCCGGCGAGGGTGACGGCGGTCCGCTCCTCGAGGTCCGCGCCCCCCAGCGCGAGCCACGCCTCGAGCGCCACGGCATACCGGTCGTCGGCTCCGGGCCCGCCCTCGCCCAGGGCGTGCGCGGCCTCCTCCATCTCGGCGGCGGCGGCGCTGACCCCCGTGCGACGCGCCACGAACCCCGCCACCGTCTCGCCGGCCCGGCGCTCGGGCTCCTGCGGCAGGTGACCCACCGATGCTGTGGGCGGGCTCAGGGTGACGCTGCCCGCCTCGGGCTCCAGCTCGCCGGCCAGCAGCCGCAGCAGGGTCGACTTGCCGGCGCCGTTGGCCCCGACGAGGCCGACGACGTCGCCCGAGCCGACCACGAGGTCGAGCCCGGAGAACAGGGCCCGGGCGCCGTGGCCGGCGCCGAGGTCGGTGGCCTTGAGGGTCGCGCTCATCGAGGCGACGCTACCCGGCACCGACCGTCCACCGACACAGGGTTTCCGCCCGTCGTCCCGGGCGCTCACGGGGTTGTGGGATGACGGAGTGCGCGGTGGGATGAGAGGCATGACCACGCTGTCGCACACCGCGGGTGAGACCGACGTCCCGCTGCTCGAGCAGACCATCCCCGACAACCTCGACGCGACCGTGGCCGCGTTCGGCGACCGCGAAGCCCTCGTCGACGTCGCCCAGGGCATCCGCTGGACGTATGCCGAGTTCGGCGCCGAGGTGGCGCGGCTCGCCCGCGCGCTGCTCGCGACCGGGGTCACCAAGGGCGAGCGGGTGGGCATCTGGGCACCGAACTGCGCGCAGTGGACGGTGGTGCAGTACGCGACCGCGAAGATCGGCGCGATCCTGGTCAACATCAACCCGAGCTACCGCACCCACGAGCTCGAGTTCGTGCTGAAGCAGGCGGGCATCTCGGCGGTTTTCCTCGCCGAGTCGTTCAAGACCAGCGACTACGTGGCGATGCTCGACGAGGTGCGGGGGAGCTGCCCCGACGTGCGGGCGTCCTACGTCTTCGGTCAGGAGTCCTGGGACGCGTTGCTGGCACGCGCCGACGACGCGACGGATGAGCAGGTCGCCCAGGTGCAGGCCGGGCTCGACCCGCACGACGCCATCAACATCCAGTACACCTCGGGCACCACCGGCTTCCCCAAGGGCGCGACGCTCAGCCACCGGAACATCCTCAACAACGGTTACTTCGTCGGGGAGCTCTGCCGCTACACCGAGGCCGACCGGGTCTGTATCCCGGTGCCGTTCTACCACTGCTTCGGGATGGTGATGGGCAACCTCGCCTGCACCACCCACGGGGCGGCCATGGTGATCCCCGCCCCCGGCTTCGACCCGGCGGCCACCCTCAAGGCGACGGCCGAGGAGAAGTGCACCTCGCTCTACGGCGTGCCCACGATGTTCATCGCCGAGTGGGCACTGCCCGACTTCGCGACCTACGACCTCTCCTCGGTGCGCACGGGGATCATGGCCGGATCCCCCTGTCCTGCAACGATGATGACCAAGCTCATCGAGGCAGGCATCACCGAGATGACGATCTGTTACGGCATGACCGAGACGTCGCCCGTCTCGACCCAGAACCGCACCGACGACACCTTCGAGCAGAAGGTCGGCACGGTCGGGCGGGTCGGGCCGCACCTGGAGATCAAGGTGGTCGACCCGCAGACCCACGAGACGCTGCCGCGTGGCGAGGCGGGGGAGTTCTGCACCAAGGGCTACTCGGTGATGCTCGGCTACTGGGAACAGCAGGACAAGACCGACGAGGTGCTGATCGACGGGTGGATGCACACCGGCGACATCGCGGTGATGGACGACGACGGCTACGTGCAGATCACGGGTCGCATCAAGGACATGGTGATCCGCGGTGGCGAGAACATCTATCCCCGCGAGATAGAGGAGTTCCTCTACACCCACCCGGACATCCTCGATGCGCAGGTGATCGGCGTCCCCGACGAGAAGTACGGCGAGGAGCTCTGCGCCTGGATCCGGATGAAGGAGGGGGCCCAGCCGCTCGATGCCGAGGCGCTGCGGGCCTTCGCGACCGGCAAGCTCGCGCACTACAAGATCCCGCGATACGTGACGATCGTCGACGAGTTCCCGATGACGGTGACCGGCAAGGTGCGCAAGGTCGAGATGCGCGAGAAGACCGTGGCCGACCTGGGCCTGTCCACCTGACCCGCGGGCTCGGCCGCGACCCGGGCACCAGGGGTGCCCGGGTCGCAGTCCTATCGAGCGCGGGACGGTGTGCCGGGGTGGCTGGGCCACCAGAACCGCTCACCGAGCACGGTGACCAGGGCCGGGACGACGATGCTGCGCACCACGAGCGTGTCGAGCAGCACCCCGAACCCGACGATCACCCCGATCTGCGCGAGCTGGACGAGCGGCAGCACCCCCAGCACCGCGAAGACCGCCGCGAGGAGGATCCCGGCGCTGGTGAAGACGCCGCCGGTCACGGCCAGCGCGCGCACGATGGCCTCACGGGCGGGTTGTCCCTCGGCGGCCTCCTCGCGCGCCCGCGTGGTGAGGAAGATGTTGTAGTCGACGCCGAGGGCGACGAGGAACAGGAAGGCCAGCAGCGGCGTGGAGACGTCGAGCGGTGGGTAGCCGAGCAGGTGGCTGAAGGCGAACCAGCTCGCCCCCATGCTGGCGACGTAGGTCGCGAGCACGGTTGCCACGAGGACGACCGCGGCCACGACGGACCGCAGCAGGAGCAGCAGCACGACGAGGACGATCCCGAGGATGACCGGGAAGAGCAGGAGGCGGTCGCGGTCGGCCGTCGCGCGCGCGTCGAGCAGCTCCGCGTCGCTGCCCCCGACCTTGGCCCCGGCTCCGTCGACCGCCGCCCGCAGTGACTCGACCTGGTCGAAGGCTGCGCTGCTGCCCGGGGCCCCCTCGAGGACCACGCTGAGCTCGGTCCACCTGGCGTCGGCTGCGCCGGGCCGGGCGGTGGAGACCCCGTCGACCGCCTCGACCGTGCGCCGCACCTCGGTGGCGCGACCGCTGGGTGCGATGACGACGGCCGGCTCGCCGCTGCCGGCCGGGAAGGCCTTGGCGAGCTGCTCCTGCCCCACCACGGCTTCCGGCTTGTCGAGGAACTGCTCGGTCGGGGTCTGGCCGATGGCCAGGCCCACGCCACCTGCAGTCAGGGCCCCGAGCACCAGCACGGCGGCCACGCCGACCGTGACCGGTCGGCCGGTCACGGCATCACCCACCCGGCGCCAGAGGCCGGTGCGGCTGGGGTCCTCCTGGCCCATCCGTGGCACGAACGGCCAGAACAGCCGCCGGCCGAACAGCACCATCGCGGCTGGGAGGACCAGCAGCGCGTAGGCGAGCGCGACCACGATCCCCAGCGCACCGGCATACCCGAGGGAGACCACGAAGCGGTCGTCCGCGAAGCCGAGGCTCAGCAGGGCGAGCACCACCGTGCTGGAGCTGGCCAGGATCGCCGGCGCCGCCGACGCCAGGGCTCGGCGCATCGCGTCGTGGCGGTCGTCGACACGACGGAGCTCCTCGCGGTAACGGGCGATGAGGAGCAGGGCGTAGTTGGTGCCGGCACCGAAGACGAGGACGGAGACGATGCCCTTCACGGCACCGTCGGCGCTCACCTCCGAGAAGCGGCTGAGGATGTCGATGCCCCTGCTGGCGACCTGGTCGCCGACGCCCACCACGCTGAGCGGCACGAGCCAGAGCCAGGGACTGCGGTAGGTCACGAGGAGCAGGAGCGCGACGACCCCGGCGGTCGCACCCAGCAGCCGGACGTCCGCACCGTCGAACACCTTGCCGATGTCGGCGGTGAAGGCCGGACCGCCGGTCACGCTGGCGGTCAGCCCCTCGGGCAGGCCGTCCCGCACCGCCGCGCGCAGGGCGTCGACGGCCTTGCCGTTCACCTCGTCGGAGACGTCGGACGAGAGGGGCACGAGGGCGAGGGCGGTCCCGCCGTCCTCGGAGACCTGCGGCTTCGCGCCGCCCGGCCCGCCCGGCCCGGCCTGGTCGCCCTGGTCGCCCGGCCCGCCCTGCCCGCCCGGCGCGGCCTGGGCGCCAGGGCTGCGGGGGGCCGCACCGGCCGCGGACACGGCCTTCGACGCACGCTCGGTCGCCTCGACCACCGCCCGTTGGTCGGCCTCGGTCAGCGGACCGTCCGCGCGTGACACGACCAGGATGGCCGGCGCCACGCCGCTGGCGGGGAGGGTGGCCTGGAGGGCAGCCACCTCGGCCGACTCGGCCGAGTCGGGCAGCGAGTTCTGGCCGGGGGCGACCTGGCCCGCTCCGGCGAAGGCGAAGGCGGCAGCCGAGACCAGCACCGCCACGACGACCACGAGCCACTTGACCCGTGGGCCGACGAGGTGGCCGAGTGCGCGCCCGGCGGGTGAAAAGAAGCCGTGCGGGTCGCGTCGGGCGCTGTGGGCGGTCGCGTCGAGCGAGTCGTCTCCATTGTGGAACATTTCCATGATGGAAACACTACACTGGCCCCATGTCCCCTCGCCAGCGGCACGGCTCCGCCTCTGCCACCGAACCAGCGGCCGAACCGGTGCCCGGCGCGATCATCGACGCACTGCGGGCCTTCACGACGGCCATGGATCGCTACATCGACGTGCACGGCGGTGCCGTGGGGATGCACCGCACCGACCTGGTCGCGCTCGCCCACGTGATGGATGCCGGCCGGACCGGGGACCACCTGACCCCGACCGAGCTGGCTGCTGCGCTCAACCTCAGCGCGCCGGCGACGTCGGCCCTGCTCGGGCGGCTCGAGAGCGTCGGGCACGTACAACGCACGCACGCGAGCAGCGACCGGCGCCGGGTCTCGATCGAGATGACCCCTGATGCCATGACGGTCGGGCGACAGGTCTTCGGCCCGCTCGGCGTCGAGATGCGCGCGGCCATCGGCAAGTACAGCCAGGACCAGCAGGAGCTGGTGCTGCGGTTCCTCGACGACGTCTTGGCCGCCACGGCGCGCGCGACCCGACCGGACGAACCCGCGGGTGCCCCCGGCTCGCGGGAGTCGACGACCTGATCCCGGTCGTCGAGCCCCTCGAAGGGGTGGCGGGTTTGCCGCCCGGAGGAAGCGGGTAGCTCGGCCTTGATGGGCGGCACCGGGCCGCTCCGCGTCAAGGACCCTGGAGGGCTCATGACCACCTCGACCGTCATCTGGATCATCATCGCCGTCCTGCTCCTCATCGTGGCGGCGGTAGCGCTCTCGTCCACCGTCAAGGGACGCCGTGTGGAGGCGAGGCGAGGGGAGGCCGCCGAGCTGCGGGACGAGGCGCAGGAGCACGACCGCGCCCTGCGGGAGCAGGAGGCGCACGCCGAGGAGGCTGACGCCCGGGCCAGGCAGGCCCGCGCCGAGGCGGACCAGCGAGCCGCCGAGGCTGACCAGCGAGCCGCCGAGGCGAAGCGGCTCGAGGCCGAGGCCGAGCGGCGCGGTGAGGGTCTGGACGACCTCCGCGCGACCCGTGACGAGCACCTGCGCCGGGCCGACGAGCGCGACCCCGACGTCCGCACCGAGGACGAGGCCGACACCAGGGTCGCGGACGACACCGACACCAGGGTCGCGGACGACACCGACACCAGGGTCGCGGACGACGCCGACTCCAGGGTCGCGGGCGACCGGCTCGACGATCGCATCGAGGCCGACGCCCGGGCCGACGACGGCACCCGACCGGCCGAGGCGGGCGACCCCACCCGGCGGGGCGAGTACCGCCGGGACTGACCTGCGTGGCGGACGCGCGGGAATGGGTTGACGCGGGCCGACGTTCCGAGGATAGTTGAAATTCGAACTACCTTGGAGGAACCCATGCCTGCCGTCTCCGTCGCCGACCTGACCGTCCTGCCGCGGGTGCCTGCCCTGGCGCCGGCTGCGGTCCAGCGCCGCGTGCGCTCGATCACCAGTGCGCCGAGTGGGTTCGAGGGCGAGGGCTTCCCGGTCAAGCGGGCGTTCGCCGGAGTCGACCTGCGCGACCTCGACCCGTTCATCCACATGGACGAGATGGGCGCGGTCGAGTACGCGCCGGGTGAGCCCAAGGGGACCCCGTGGCACCCGCACCGGGGGTTCGAGACGGTCACCTACATCATCGACGGGATCTTCGACCACCAGGACTCGTTCGGTGGTGGCGGAACGATCACCGACGGCGACACCCAGTGGATGACCGCCGGGTCGGGAATCCTGCACATCGAGGCACCGCCGGAGCACCTGGTCGTGAGCGGCGGCCTGTTCCACGGGTTCCAGCTGTGGGTGAACCTGCCGCGCGTCGACAAGCTGAAGGCGCCGGCATACCAGGACCTGCGCTCCAGCGAGGTGGGCCTGCTCACCTCCAAGGACGGCGGTTCGCTGCTTCGCGTCATCGCCGGTGAGGTGGGCGGTGTCGCCGGTCCCGGCTCGACGCACACCCCGATGGCGATGGTGCACGCGACGGTCGCCCCTGGTGGCGAGCTGAGCCTGCCGTGGCGCCGCGACTTCAACGCGCTCGTCTACGTCATGAGCGGCGACGGCTTCGTGGGCCCGGACCAGACGCCGGTAGGCACCGGCCAGCTCGCGGTGTTCGGACCCGGCGACGCCGTCCAGCTCTCCTCGGCGCGCACCCAGCAGGAGCGGTATGCCGCCGGCCTCGACGTCGTCGTCCTCGGTGGCCTTCCGATCCGCGAACCGGTGGCGTGGGCCGGGCCGTTCGTGATGAACACCGAGGCCGAGGTGCGCAAGGCGTTCGAGGACTTCCAGGCCGGCCGGCTCGGCCAGCCGGTGCCGCACGGTGACGTCGGCGGCGCCACGGCCTGACCCGCGTCGATCGGGGTGATATCGCGCGCAGTAGCGCGCGGTATCACCCCGGACTCGTTTGATGTTACGATACGGTACGTAGCGTATTGAAAGGAGGCGGACATGAGCCGTCACGCAGTCCGCAAGTACCCCCACGACTACCTGCACGAGAACCGTCCCTACGCCGAGTCGCAGTCCGACATCGGCGGCGGCCTCCTCCTGGGGGCGGTCACGCTCATCGTCCTGATGGCCCTGATCGTCGTCGGCCTGGTCTGACCGACAGCCCGCAGCAGGTCGCGCCCGTCGTCCATCCTCTGGACGGCGGGCGCGACTGTGCTCACACGTTCCCGCCACGGCAGCGGCTCACCCTCTAGGTTTGGCGAGGTCGGCCGGTTGCACGGTCGTGCACAGCGACGGGAGCCAGGGTGCGCATCGGAGTTCCAGCAGAGTCCAAGGCGGGGGAGACCCGCGTCGCCGCCACGCCCAGGACGGTGGGCCAGCTGATCGGGCTCGGCTACGACGTCGTCGTCGAACGCGGCGCCGGAGCGCGGTCCGCCTTCACCGACGAGGCGTATGCCGCGGCCGGCGCCTCCGTCGGCGAAGGCGCGGGGGCGTGGGAGAGCGACGTCGTGCTCAAGGTGAACGCGCCGACCGACGCAGAGATCGCGCTGCTGCGGCCCGGTGCGCTGCTGGCGTCGCTGGTCTCCCCGGCGCTCAACCCCGACCTCGTCGAGCGGCTCACCGCGGCCGGGGTCACCGCGCTCGCGATGGATGCCGTGCCCCGCATCTCGCGCGCCCAGTCGCTCGACGTGCTCTCGTCGATGGCCAACATCGGTGGCTATCGGGCCGTGATCGAGGCGGCCCACGAGTTCGGCTCGCTGTTCACCGGACAGGTCACCGCGGCCGGCAAGGTGCCCCCGGCCAAGGTGCTCGTCGTCGGTGCGGGTGTCGCGGGCCTCGCGGCCATCGGGACCGCCAACAGCCTCGGCGCGATCGTCCGGGCCTTCGACGCCCGGTCCGAGGTCGGCGAGCAGGTCGAGTCGATGGGGGCCGAGTTCCTGCGCATCGAGGTCGAGGACGAGGGCCCGTCGGCCACCGGCTACGCCAAGGAGATGGGCGACGACTTCAACCGCAAGGCCGCCGAGCTCTATGCCGAGCAGGCCAAGGACGTCGACATCGTCATCACCACGGCCCTGATCCCGGGCCGGCCCGCACCGCGCCTGCTCACCGAGGAGATGGTCGCCTCGATGAAACCCGGCTCGGTGGTCGTCGACCTCGCCGCAGCCAACGGGGGCAACGTCGCCGGCACGGTCGCCGACCAGGTCGTCACGACCCCCAACGGCGTCAAGCTGATCGGTTACACCGACCTGCCGGGTCGCCTGCCCACCCAGGCCAGCCAGCTCTACGGCACCAACCTCGTCAACCTGCTCAAGCTGCTGACGCCCGGCAAGGACGGGCGGGTCGTCCTCGACCTGGACGACGTGGTGCAGCGGGGGATGACGGTCTGTCGCGACGGCGAGACGTTGTGGCCCCCGCCGCCGGTGCAGGTGAGCGCAGCTCCTGCAGCTGCCGCCGCGCCGGTGCCCGAGCCCAAGGCGCCGAAACCCCCGCCCGACCCGCGTCGCAAGTACGTCGCGATGGCGCTGGCCGCAGTGGTCTTCGGGCTGGTCGCGGCGAACTCGCCGGAGGTCTTCCTCGGCCACTTCACCGTGTTCGCGCTCGCCGTGATCGTGGGCTTCTACGTCATCTCCAACGTGGCGCACGCCCTGCACACGCCGCTCATGGCCGAGACCAACGCGATCAGCGGCATCATCCTGGTCGGCGCGCTGCTCCAGATCGGGAGCGACGACCCGCTCATCGCCGTGCTGGCGTTCCTCGGCACCGTCATCGCGAGCATCAACATCTTCGGAGGGTTCGCCGTGACCGGCCGGATGCTCCAGATGTTCCGGAAGGACTGAACCGGGATGGGCGGCAACGTCACCGACAAGCTCGTGCAGGCGGCATACATCGTCTCGGCCGTGCTCTTCGTGCTCTCCCTCGCCGGGCTCTCGAAGCACGAGAAGGCCAAGGAGGGCAACGCGTTCGGCGTGACGGGCATGGTCATCGCGCTCGTCGCGACCATCTGGCTGGCGGTCTCGCGCTCCGACCACGGCGGCCTGACCCTCCTGCTGATCCTCGTCGCCATGGCGATCGGCGCGTCGATCGGGCTGTGGCGCGCCCGGGTCGTCGAGATGACCCAGATGCCCGAGCTGGTCGCGATGCTGCACTCGTTCGTCGGCCTGGCCGCGGTGCTCGTCGGGTTCAACTCGTTCGGCTCGACCAGCGGTGCCGACGCGGCCGGCGGCTCGGACACCATCCACCTGGTCGAGGTGTTCGTCGGTGTCTTCATCGGCGCCGTGACCTTCACCGGGTCGATCGTCGCGTTCCTCAAGCTGAGCGCCCGGATCAAGTCCTCGCCCCTCATGCTGCCGGCCCGGCACTGGCTCAACCTCGCGGCACTGGTCGTGTCGGCGGCGCTGCTGGTCTGGTTCGTCCAGTCGCACTCGGTCATCCCGCTGCTGCTGATGACCGTGGTCGCGTTCGCCTTCGGCTGGCACCTGGTCGCCTCGATCGGCGGCGGCGACATGCCGGTCGTCGTCTCGATGCTCAACAGCTACTCGGGATGGGCTGCGGCAGCAGCCGGCTTCATGCTCGGCAACGACCTGCTCATCGTCACCGGTGCGCTCGTCGGGTCCTCCGGTGCGATCCTCAGCTACATCATGTGCAAGGCGATGAACCGCTCCTTCTTCTCGGTGATCGCGGGCGGCTTCGGCCAGGAGGCCTCGGTCAGCGACGACACCGACTACGGCGAGCACCGCGAGACGGTCGCCGCCGACGTGGCCGAGCTGCTGCGCGACGCCAGCACGGTGGTGATCACGCCGGGCTACGGCATGGCCGTCGCGCAGGCGCAGTACCCGGTCGCCGAGCTCACGTCGCAGCTGCGCAAGAAGGGTGTCAACGTCAGGTTCGGGATCCACCCGGTCGCGGGTCGGCTGCCCGGCCACATGAACGTGCTGCTGGCCGAGGCGAAGGTGCCCTACGACATCGTCCTCGAGATGGACGAGATCAACGGCGACCTGCCCGACACCGACGTGGTGCTCGTCATCGGAGCCAACGACACGGTGAACCCGTCAGCATCCGAGGACCCCGGCAGCCCGATCGCCGGCATGCCGGTGCTCGAGGTCTGGAAGGCACGCAACGTGGTCGTCTTCAAGCGCTCGATGGCGACCGGCTATGCGGGAGTGCAGAACCCGTTGTTCTTCAAGGAGAACAGCCAGATGCTCTTCGGCGACGCGAAGGACCGGGTCGAGGACATCATCAAGGCGCTCTGACCTCCCGGCCGCGCGCGAGTTTGAGGGATCGGGAGGACGCAGGCGCGTCGGATCCCTCAAACTCGCGGGCGCCGTGATCAGGCGGGGGGCGGGTGGCCCTGGTCGGCGACGACGCAGAACTCGTTGCCCTCCGGGTCGGCCATCACCTGCCACCAGCTGTCGATCGCCTCGAGCAGGTCGGTCACGGGAGCGCCGACTCGCCTACCGCCCAACGCCTCCAGCCGTTCCACCAGCGCGGGGACGCCGAGCTCCAACGGCGGGTGCACGTCAACGTGCATGCGGTTCTTGCCGGCTGCCCTCCCCTCCGGCACGCGCTGCAGGATGAACACCGGGCCGGGCGGCTCGCCCTCGTGAGGTCGCAGCACCTCGAACTCGGGGAGCGAGAAGGTGGACTCGTAGCCGAGCGCCGCCTCCCAGAACGGCACCAGCCCGGGCAGGTCGTTGACGTCGAGCACCACCGAGAGTCGCATGGCGCGAGTATGCCGCGTCGTCGCGGTCCGCGGGCCCGCACGAGGGGCGCGCACGGGCGGGTGGGGTGGTCAGTCGCTGGGTGTCCGGTCGCGGTAGGCGCTCGGCGTCGTGCCGACGAGTGCGGCGAAGTCGCGGGCGAACTGGTTCTGGTCGTACCACCCGGCCGAGGCTGCGAGGTCTGCCAGCGACCCGGCATACCCGTCGTCGAGGGTGGCGACCGCGTCGTGGAGGCGACGTCGGGCGACCATCCACTTGGGGCCGACGCCCACGTAGCGGCGCAACAGCCGTTGCAGCGCGCGGACCGAGATCCCACACCGCGCGGCGAGGTCGTCGACCCGCGTGAGCGACGGGTCCTGGAGGTGTCGCACCACCTCGGTCACCTGGCGGTAGCCGGGGTCGGGCTCGCGGGCGCCAGCCAGGGTCTCGACCAGCCGGCAGAGAGCCTCAGCAGAGGCGTGCGCGTCCAGCGGCAGGTCGACGAGTGCCTCCCAGCCCGGCACGAGACCTGCGGCGGGGGCGCTGCGGTCGGTGAGGTCGGCGGCGGCGACACCGGTCAGCGCGGTGAACCCGCCGGGGTGGAACTTCACCCCGACCACGCCACCGCGTCCACGGCACACCGCGTCGAACCGCTGGGTCATGACTCCGGTCACCCAGACCCCGGGTTCGTGCGCAGCGTCGCGGTCGACCTGCCCGCGCTCCACGGTGAGGCTGGCCGACGGGTGCGGCACGATCGAGTTGACGTGCTCGACCCCGTCCGGGAGGTCCCACGAGACCGACCACACGCGCTCCACCCACGGCGCTGCGCCGGGTGTCGGCGGGCACTCGTCGAAGGTGACGTGGCGGGCCATCTCCTCGGGGCGCAGCACCCCCTTCAACGCCGGGGTCCGGCCTGTCGTGTTTGTGCTAGTCGACACGAGCCGAGTCTAGGAAGGTCGAAGGAGCAACCACGACCGAACGACACCACGAGTCCCAGGAGGACATCCATGACCGCCAGCCCGACCAAGGCCCCCGCGACCCTGGCCATGACGACCATCGACTGCGCCGACCCGTCCAGCGAGGCGAAGTTCTGGGCTGCGGCCCTGGGCTGGGAGGTCGCCCACGCCGACGGCGACTACGGCATGGTGGTCAACGGCAGCCAGCGGATCGGCTTCGGCCGGGTCGAGGGCTGGAAGGCACCCGGGTGGCCGAACACCTCCGGCACCAAGCAGTTCCACTTCGACCTCGCCGTCGACGACCTGGCCCAGGCCGAGGCAGCGCTGACCGAGCTCGGCGCGACCCGCGCGGAGCCGCAGCCCTCGGAGGACTGGGTGGTGCTGCACGACCCCGACGGCCACCCGTTCTGCCTCACCAAGGCAGCCAACTGGGGCTAGGTGCTGGTCAGGCTGGGGAGCTCGCCCTCCTTGGGCTTCCCGGTCAGCCGGCTGTTGTGCATGGAGTAGGCGAAGTAGATGACGAACCCGAGCGCCATCCAGGCCAGGAACCGGATCCAGGTCTCGATCGACAGGTTGAGCATGAGGTAGACCGAGGCGACGGCGGCGAAGATCGGCAGGACCGGTGACAGCGGGACGGTGAACGAGCGCTTGAGGTCGGGCCGCTTGCGGCGCAGGATCGGCACGGCGATCGAGACGAGGGTGAAGGCGGCCAGCGTGCCGATGTTCACCATCTCCTCCAGGTCGATGTGGTTTCCGAGGTACGACCCGATGAAGGCGACGACCAGCCCGACGACGATGGTGATCCGCACCGGGGTGCCGGTCCTGGGGTTGGTGCGCCCGAACGACGGGGGGAGCAGCCAGTCGCGGCACATCGCGAACAGCACCCGGGTGGCCCCGATGATCAGCGTCATGACCACGGTCGTCAGACCGGCGACAGCACCGCACGAGATGATCGTGCTGTAGCCCGCCTTGCCGACGTCCTTGAAAGCCGTTGCCAGCGCCGCATCGGGGTCGATCTGGTCGTACTTGACCATGCCGGTGATGACGAGGGCGACCGCGACGTAGAGGACCGTGCAGATCACGAGCGAGGCGATGATGCCGATCGGCAGGTCGCGCTGCGGCCTCTTCGCCTCCTCCGCCGTCGTGGCGACGACGTCGAAACCGATGTAGGCGAAGAAGACGATCGACGCGCCCGCGAAGATGCCTCCGAGGCCGTACGTCGTCGGGGTGAAGCCGAAGATCGCCTGGATGAGGGGTTGCTTGATGCCCTCGGTGTCGGCGCCGGCCTTGGCCGGTGGGATGAACGGGGAGTAGTTGGCCGACTTGATGTAGGCGATGCCCGCGACGATGACGAACAGCACGATGAAGAGCTTGATCGCCACGAGGACGAGGTTGACCCGCATCGACTCCTTGATTCCCCAGGCGACGAGGGCCGTGAGGACGGCGATCAGGAGGAACGCCAACAGGTTGAACTGTCCGGCGGGGTTGTCGTCGGTGCGGGGGGCCAGCGCGTCGGGTAGATGGAGGCCCATGTCCCCGAGCAGGAGGTTGGCGTACTGGGACCACCCCTGGGAGACGACCCCGGCGCCGAGCGCGAGCTCGAGCAGGAGGTCCCAGCCGATGATCCACGCGATGATCTCGCCGAGCGAGGCGTAGGAGAACGTGTAGGCGCTGCCCGAGACCGGGACGGTCGAGGCGAACTCCGCGTAGCAGAGCGCCGCCAGGCCACAGACGATCGCGGCCACCACGAACGAGATCGCGATCGACGGCCCGGCGTAGTTCTTGGCGGCCTTGCCGGTGAAGGTGAAGATGCCCGCGCCGATGATGACGCCGATGCCGAAGACCGTGAGGTCCAGCCACGACAGGCTCTTCTTGAGTGCGTAGTCCGGGTCCTCGGTCTCCTTGATCGACTGCTCGATCGACTTGGTCCTCAGCACCGACATCGCGTCGCCTCCTGGGGGGGTGGGGTCAGCCGCAGCGCGGCTCGATCCCGGCCACGCTAGCGCCGGCGCGCCGACCCCGCCCGTCGGGGCGCGGCGTCGGGCACACGACATACCAAGACGTCCGGGCCGGCCCCGCTGGGGCCGACCCGGACGTCGGTGTGCTGGAACGCGGTGTGGCTCAGGCGAGGTCGAAGCGGTCCAGCTCCATGACCTTGGTCCACGCGGCGACGAAGTCGCGCACGAAGCGCTCCTGCGCGTCGCTGCTGGCGTAGACCTCGGCGATCGCGCGCAGCTGCGAGTTCGAGCCGAAGACGAGGTCCACGGCGGTCGCCGTCCAGCGGACGTCACCCGAGGCCAGGTCACGGATCTCGAAGACGTCGGCGTCGGAGGCCGACGCCTTCCACTCCGTGCCTGCTGCCAGCAGGTTGACGAGCACGTCGTTGCTCAGCGCCCCGGCGCGGTCGGTGAGGACACCGTGCGCCGCGTCGGCGGACGTGATCCCGAGCGAGCGCAGGCCAGCGACGAGCACCGTCATCTCGGGCGCGGACAGGCCCAGCATGTAGGCGCGGTCCAGCAGCAGCGTCTCCGGCTGCAGCTTCGCCCCGGGCCGGACGTAGTTGCGGAAACCGTCGGCGCGCGGCTCGAGGACCGCGAACGACTCGACGTCGGTCTGCTCCTGGGACGCGTCGGTGCGCCCTGGGTGGAAGGGGACCGACACCTCGACACCGGCGACCCGCGCCGCCTGCTCGACGGCGGCCACGCCGCCGAGGACGATGAGGTCGGCCAGCGACACCCGCTTGCCGCCGTCCTGGCGCCCGTTGAAGTCGGCCTGCACGCGCTCCAGCGCTTCGAGCGCCCGGGCCAGCTGCTCGGGCTGGTTGACCTCCCAGCCGCGCTGCGGCTCGAGCCGGATGCGGGCACCGTTGGCGCCACCGCGCTTGTCGGTGCTGCGGAACGTGGCCGCCGACGCCCAGGCGGTGCTCGCCAGCTGCGTCACGGTGAGCCCGGAGTCGAGCAGCGCCGTCTTCAGTGCCTCGATGTCGTCCGCGTCGACGAGCTCGTGGTCGACGGCGGGCACCGGGTCCTGCCACAGCTGCGGCTCCGGCACCCAGGGGCCGAGGTAACGCGAGACGGGGCCCATGTCGCGGTGGAGGAGCTTGTACCAGGCCTTGGCGAAGGCCGTGGCGAACTCGTCGGGGTGCTCGAGGAAGCGGCGCGAGATCTTCTCGTAGGCCGGGTCGAACCGCAGCGCCAGGTCGCTGGTCAGCATGGTGGGCCGGCGCTTGGGAGAGTCCGCGGCCGGGCCGGGGATGACCTCCTCGGCGTCCTTGGCGACCCACTGCCAGGCGCCCGCCGGGCTCTTCTCCAGCTCCCACTCGTGGCCGAACAGGAACTCGAAGTAGTCGTTGCTCCACTGCACGGGGGTGCGGGTCCAGGTGACCTCGAGCCCGGAGGTGATGGCGTCCGCGCCCTTGCCGCTGCCGTAGGTGCTGCGCCAGCCGAGGCCCTGCTCCTCGATCGACGCGCCCTCGGGCTCGGGACCGACGAGGCTCGGGTCGCCGGCGCCGTGCGTCTTGCCGAACGTGTGACCGCCGGCGATGAGGGCCACGGTCTCCTCGTCGTTCATCGCCATCCGCCGGAACGTCTCGCGGATGTCGCGGGCCGAGGCGACCGGGTCGGGGTTGCCGTTGGGGCCCTCCGGGTTGACGTAGATCAGGCCCATCTGGACCGCGCCGAGCGAGTCCTCGAGCTGGCGCTCGCCGGTGTAGCGCTCGTCGCCCAGCCAGGTGTCCTCCGGCCCCCAGAAGATCTCCTCGGGCTCCCACACGTCCTCACGGCCGAAGCCGAACCCGAAGGTCTCGAAGCCCATGTCCTCGAGCGCGACGTTGCCCGCGAGCACGAGCAGGTCGGCCCACGAGATGCGCTGGCCGTACTTCTGCTTCACCGGCCAGAGCAGGCGCCGGGCCTTGTCGAGGTTGCCGTTGTCGGGCCAGCTGTTGAGCGGCGCGAACCGCTGGCCACCGTCACCGGCCCCACCGCGGCCGTCGTAGATGCGGTAGGTGCCGGCCGCGTGCCAGCTGAGGCGGATCATGAGACCGCCGTAGTGGCCGAAGTCGGCCGGCCACCAGTCCTGGGAGGTGCGCAGCACCTCGACGACGTCACGCTTGAGCGCCTCGAGGTCGAGCTGCTCGAACTCGCGGCGGTAGTCGAAGTCGCTGCCGAGCGGGTTGCCGCGCGGGCTGTGGGCGTGCAGCACCGACAGGTCGAGGGCGTTGGGCCACCAGTCCTGGAGCTTTCGCGGGCGGCCGCCGGTCTTGGGCTGGGGCGAGTCGAGGGCCGGGTTCTCGCTCTCGCTGCCCTGCGCCGTCGCCGAGTCGTGCATGACCGGGCAGCCGCCCTCGGCCTTGCGGTCCACCCCCTGCGGGCTCTCGGGTGTGCTGGGGTCGTGGCTGTCGGTCATGGGTGCGTCCTTCCGGGCGTTGCGGGTCGTTCCTCGGTGGTGGTGGTCGCGCAGGAGGGGCAGGTGCCCCAGTAGACGACCTCCGCCTCGTCGACCACGAAGCCGTGGTCGTCCGAGGCGGTGAGACAGGGGGCGTGGCCGACGGCGCAGTCGACGTCGGCGATGGCGCCGCACGAGCGGCAGACGACGTGGTGGTGGTTGTCGCCGACACGGGACTCGTAGCGGGCCACGGAGCCGGACGGCTGGATGCGGCGCAGGAGGCGGGCCTCGGTGAGGGCGCGCAGGACGTCGTAGACGGCCTGGTGCGAGACGTCGCCGAGACCGGCGCGGACCGCGCCGATGATCGTGTCGGTGTCGGCGTGCGGGTGGTCGTGCACGGCGGTCAGGACCGCGACCCGGGGTCGGGTCACGCGGAGCTCGGCGCTGCGCAGCAGCTGCTCGATCTCGACCGTCGTGGGCACGGTCCGAGCCTCCCGCATGATCTTGAACGAGTCAAGAAAAGCTCACGACCCGGACCAGGCCCCCCACTTCTGGCCACCTGTGCCGCACAACGGCCCCGAAACCAGGCTCGGACCCACCACCCGTGGCCAGGAGTGGTGGCTAGTCGTCGCCGAGGTCGCGGTGCGGGTCCTGGTCGTGCCGGGGACGAGTGCGGGGGTGTGGGCGCTGGCGCTGGCGGATCGGGATGGGCCCGGTGTCGGCGCTGCGGTCGCGGGCCCGCAGGTCGGGGCTGCGGTAGAGCGAGCCCTGCGACGACGACCCCGGTCGCGGCGGGGCAGTGGGACCGGCGGGGCTGTGGCGCGGGCTGTCCCACCCGTCATACGGGTCGGGCAGGCCGGCTTGCGGCGGCGGAGGCCCGTCGCCCCAGCGGTCGTCGCGCCCGTCGCCGTAGTCGTCGAACGGTGCGTCGAAGAGGTCCTGGTCATGCACGGCGGTGCCGAAGATCTCGGCGCAGATCGCGCGGTAGTGCTCGTCGGGCTGCGGCACCCAGTTGACCTCGCGCAGCGCCTGGTCCTGGCCGGCCGACTCCATGACGAACCGGCCGTAGCCGAGGATCCGTCCCGGCACCGACCGCTCGTAGGACATGTCGGTGACCTTCATCAGCGGCATCATCGACACCTTGCGCGTGATGAACCCGTAGAAGAGCAGCAGGCGCTTGTCGGTCGCCACGAACCAGTCGTGCCGCCACTCCGCGATCCGGTATGCCGTCCGCAGCGCGACCGCGAACCAGAACCACCAGACCAGCGTGCTGACCCACCCGATGGTGGGGTCGATCCTGGCGTCAACCCAGAACGCGAGGATGAGGGCCGCCACCCCGGACAGGACCGGTTCGGCGACCTTGCCCCAGTGCTGGTGCACGGCGGTGACGAGCTGTTCGCCGTCGAGGAGGTAGCGGTCGAGCTCTTCGTGGCGTCGTTCGGAGCCGACCATCGGCCGGACCGTTACCGGCGGCCGAGCAGGGCGTCGAAGAAGTTGCCGACGTTCTTGACGCCGTCGACGAGGATGCCGCCCGAGGTCTTGAGGATGTCGGCCGCCTGGTCGGGCGAGGTGAAGATGGCGTAGGCGATGAACGCGACGAGGACCCAGAGCAGGATCTTCTTGACGCGCTGCATGCTCATCTCCTCGGTCTGGGTGGTGCCGTCCGTGGGCAGGCCGGACGGGCCCGTCGCGGGTCCAGCCTGCCCGAAACCCTTGTCCGAACGGGTGAGGCGCGCCGCGCGTCCTGGCCGCGCGGCATACGGTAACGGCGTCAGACGACGCCGTAGAGGCGGTCACCGGCGTCGCCCAGGCCGGGGACGATGTAGCCCTTCTCGTTGAGCTTCTCGTCCATGGCGCCGGTGACGATGGTGATCGGGATGTCGAGGTCCGACAGCGCTTCCTCGACGTGCTTGACGCCCTCGGGGGCCGCCAGCAGGGTGACCGCGGTGATGTCGTCGGCGCCGCGGTCGGCGAGGTAGCGGATGGCGTCGGCCAGCGTGCCCCCGGTGGCGAGCATGGGGTCGACGACGTAGCACTGCCGGCCCTTGAGGTCGTCGGGCAGCCGGTTCGCGTAGGTGATCGCCTCGAGCGTCTCCTCGTTGCGCTGCATGCCGAGGAAGCCCACCTCGGCGCTCGGCAGGAGCCGCACCATGCCCTCGAGCATGCCGAGCCCGGCGCGCAGGATCGGGACGATGAGGGGCTTGGGGTTCGACAGCTTGATGCCGGTCGTGGGGGCGACCGGGGTCTCGATGTCGAACGGCTCCACGCGCACGTCGCGGGTGGCCTCGTAGGCCAGCAGGGTCACCAGCTCCTCGGCCAGCCGGCGGAAGGTCGGGCTGTCCGTGCGCTTGTCGCGCAGGTAGGTCAGCTTGTGCGTGATGAGCGGGTGGTCGGCAACGTGGACGCGCATAGGCGAAACTTAGCGCGTGACCCCAACGCGCGGACCCTCGGTCGATGAGCGGTATGCCGCGTGGATGGGTATGGCGCTCGACCTCGCCGCGGCCGCGGGGCGCGACGGCGACGTGCCGGTCGGCGCCGTCGTGGTGTCGCCGTCCGGCGAGGTCATCGGCCGGGGCCGCAACCTGCGCGAGGTGCAGGGCGACCCCACCGCGCACGCCGAGGTCGTCGCCCTGCGTGAGGCGGCGCAGGCTCTGGGGGAGTGGCGGCTCGAGGACTGCACGCTCGTCGTGACGCTGGAACCGTGTCCGATGTGCGCCGGGGCCCTGATGCTGGCGCGCATCTCGCGACTGGTGCTGGGGGCGTGGGACCCGAAGCTGGGGGCGACCGGCTCGGTCTGGGACATCGTCCGCGACCGCCGGGCCACCCACCGCGTCGAGGTGGTCGGTGGTGTCCGGTCCTCAGAGTGTTCTCAGGTGCTGCTGGAATTCTTCGAGGGGCACCGCAGCGGCGGCGCCGGCGGTGCCCCGGTCGAGCAGGGAGAGCGTGCGTGAGCGGCATCATCAACAACCTGGTCAACCAGGTCCTGTCCGCGCCGCCCTGGCTGGTCTACCTCATCGTCGCGCTGGTGGTGTTCGCCGAGGACGCCCTGTTCGTGGGGTTCGTGCTGCCCGGCGAGACCCTCGCGATCATCGGTGGTGTGACGGCCAGCCTCGGCCACACGTCGCTGGCGTGGGTGCTGGTCGTCGTCATCCTGGCGGCGGTCATCGGCGACTCGGTGGGCTACGAGATCGGGCGGCTGTTCGGTCCGCGGGTGATGGGGCTCAAGATCCTCGAGCGACGACGAGAGCGGCTCGACTCGGCGCAGGAGTTCCTCCGTCGTCGTGGCGGGTCGGCGGTCTTCCTCGGCCGGTGGACGGCGTTCTTCCGGGCTGTGATGCCGGCGCTCGCTGGGCTGTCGGGGATGCGCTACCGGATCTTCCTGCCCTGGAACGCGATCGGCGGAATCGCCTGGGGCGCAACGGCTGTCACAGCCGGCTATCTCGCGGGGGAGTCGTACCACCGGGTCGAGAAATGGCTTGGCCGTGGTGCCGCCGGGATCGTCGCCCTGATCGTGGTGGTCGCGATCGTGGTCTGGGCGATCCGCCGCCACCGCTCCTCCCCTGAGACTCCGGGGTCGAGGTGATATCCGACCGGAATCCGGTCGGACATCACCTCGACCCGGGGACGGGTCAGGGGGTCTCGGGTGCGGGCGTCTGCTCGGCGGTGACCTTGGGCATCAGCGCCCCGGCGACGACGGTCAGGAGCGCGGCCACCAGGACGCCGTAGAAGACGGCCGAACCTGCATCGGTCGCGGTCGCCGGGTCGGTCTCCGGGCGGCCGGAGCGGGCGATGACGCCGTTGGCGACAGCGCCGAGGACCGCCGCCCCGACAGCGCTGCCGATCGAGCGCGCGAACATGTTGGTCCCGGTCGCGACACCCCGCTCGTGCCACTCGACGCTGGCCTGCGCCGCGATCAGCGAGGGACTGGCGACCAGCCCCATGCCGAGGCCGGTCACGAAGCAGGCCAGGGCGACCACCGCGACCGAGGGGTGCTGCGAGGCCAGGGCGAGGGTCGCGGTGCCGACCACCACGAGCGCCATACCCACGAGGATGGCCGGCCGGAAACCGAACCGGAGATAGAGCAGCCGCCCCGACAAGGTGGCCGCGATCGGCCAGCCGATGGTCAGCGCCGCGAGCGCCAGGCCCCCGACGAGCGGGTCGATGCCGAGGGAGTTCTCGAGGTAGGTGGGGACGAACGAGGTGAGGCCGATGAGGATGACCCCGACGCCGAGCGCCAGCATCGTCGTCGTGGCCAGCAGGCGCCGACTCAGCACCCACAGGGGGAGCACCGGCTCGGCGGCCCGCCGCTCCACGAGGACGAACGCCACGAGGAGCCCCGCGCCGACCCCCAGCACCGCGAGGCTCGTCGGCGACGACCACGCCCAGGCCTGACCACCCTCGAGGATGCCCAGGATGAGCAGTGTCATGGCGACCGTGAGGAGGGTGGCTCCCGGGTAGTCGATGCGGTGCTGCTGGCGCTCGACGCGCTCGTGGAAGTTGCGCGCGATGAGCGCTCCGGCGAGCAGGCAGAGCGGCACGTTGACGAAGAAGATCCAGCGCCAGATGCCGAGCTGGGAGAAGACTCCTCCGAGCGTCGGGCCGACGACGGACGAGACCGCCCAGACGCTGGCGATGTAGCCCTGCGCCTTGGCCCGCTCCGCGACGGTGTAGATGTCGCCCGCGATCGTGATGGCCATCGGCTGCACTGCTCCGGCGCCGAGCCCCTGCACGGCCCGGAAGACGATGAGGGAGGTCATGCTCCACGCGGCGCCACAGAGGACCGACCCGAGGAGGAACAGCCCGATCCCGAAGAGCATCAGCGGCTTGCGGCCCACGATGTCGGCGAGCTTGGCGTAGATCGGGACCGACACCGCCTGGGCCAGCAGGTAGACCGAGAACAGCCACGGGAACTGCGCGAAGCCACCCAGGTCACGGACCACCGACGGCACGGCGGTGGCAAGGATGGTCGCGTCCATCGCGATGAGACCGGTCGAGACCATCAGGGCCAGCAGGATCGGCCCGCGGTCAGAGCGCAGGCCGACGCCGGTGGTGTCCGTCGTGGTGGAGGTCATCTCAGGTTGCAAGTGCAGTGGCAGCCGTTCCATTCCCCGAACGAGACGCACGAGAGGGACCCGACGAGTCCGTCGGGTCCCTCTCGTTGTGGCTGGCGGTGGCGGTGGGATTTGAACCCACGGTGGGCGTTAACCCACACACGCTTTCGAGGCGTGCTCCTTAGGCCGCTCGGACACGCCACCGCGGAGCAGGTTACTAGAGCGGTCGACGGCGACGAAATCGCCCCGGCTCCCCACCCGGGCTCGACCGACTCGGGCTCACTCGGCCGCCGGCGAGGTTGCCCCCTGCCCCTCGAACACCACGAAGCGGCCCTGGTGCGGGCCCAGGTCGACGGACAGCGAGCGCAGGTCGTCGACCATCCCCAGCAGCTCGCCGGTCAGGGCGTCGACGGCCCGCCAGCCGGGCTCGAGCCGCGTCGAGGTGATGCGCGAGTCGACCGACTCGCCGGAGAAGTTCAGCACGGTGGCCTGGGCCTCTGCCGCGGCCGCGTCGACTCCGTCGACGGCCTCGACCGACCAGACCAGCTCGTCGTGCACCATGACCAGGAGGCCGGGATGACTCGTCGGCGGCACGTCCACCTGGGTCGCCGTGGCGATGCCGGACCTCTCACGGAGCTCCAGGATGCGCTGCAGCTGCCGGGCGAACGACTCCTCGTCGTCGAGCTGTTCGGGCAGCGAGCCGTAGAGCGACCGCGCGCGAGGCATGCCCGAGGCCGAGTGGGTCGCCTCCGGCTGGTAGCCCATCAGGTCGTAGGCGCCGCGGTGGATCCAGCGGGTGTCGCCGGTCGCGAGGAGGTGGCCGACGAGGTCGCGGTCGACGGTGAGCATCCCGGTCAGGTCCCAGCCGGAGAGCGCGAAGACCCCCGGTTGGAACGCGTTGAACATCGCCAGCAACAGGTGCGCCTCGCGGATCCGGGGCACTGCCGCATCGTCGATCGCCTCCAGGCTCTGGTAGCCGAGCGCCGCCGCGATGATGGTCGCGGTCGTCGAGGCGATGCCGTTGGTCGTGAAGACCGAGTTGTACGGCGCCGAGGGTCCGGTCAGCAGGGTCACCAGCTCGCCCCTGACGTGCTGGGCCAACGCCCCGCCAGTGACCTCGACGCCCTGGTAGGTGAAGGTCGAGTCGCGGTGCCGGGTCTCGAAGTGGACCAGCTCGTAGGTGAGCTCGTCGTGGTTCTGCAGCGCGTGCACCAGTGAGATGGGCGGGACACCGGACTCGAGCGAGATGTTGAGGGTGAGCCGCAGGAACTCGGTGTTCCCGGTCGCCAGGGCGTGGTGGTAGGCGGGCCGGTTGACGAAGTCGTAGGACAGGTCGGCACCCGCCTCACCGGTGATCCGGATGTCGTCGACGGTGAGGTTGAGCTCCTGGAAGGTGAACCCGCCGACCTTGCGCACCATCGAGCCGATCAGCTGGTTCGCCGCCTCCGACAGGGGGTGCCCCTCGGACCAGGCGGGCGACCCCTCGACGCTCTTCTCGACGCCGAGGAAGCCGTTGGCATCGAGGCGCAGCCCGCCGGAGCCGAGGTCGCCCAACGAGTGCAGCGCGTCCCCGATGACCAGGCGCATGCCCGCGAAGGACGGGTCGAGCCAGTTGATCGACGGCTGGCCCTCCTTGAAGTAGTGCAGGTAGACCCAGCGCCGGGCGACGCCGTCGGCCCCGACCACCTCGGCGGTGGCCGACCAGTTGGTCTCCTTGATGCCGGGCGCGTGGAAGATGACGCGCTGGAGCTTGCCGATGATGTAGCCGGCCCGCTCCAGGGCGTCCTCCGCGGCGATGTCGAGGTTCACGGAGTCGCGACCTGCGGGCACCTCGGGCAGCAGCCCCCAGTCCTCCGGCGGGATCTGCACCATGTGGTAGATCCCGGGGTAGTCGCCGACGTTCATCTCGGCGAGCCGGAAGTCCGGCCCCTTGCCGGTGTGTCCCGGCACGATGTCGTCGAGGATCGTGCCGCCGTGGCTGGTGGCGACCTCGCACATCGCGCGGAACTCGTCCTCGGTGCCGAACGCGCTGTCGATGTGGGTGCTGATCCGGTCGAAGTGCCCGTCCACGCTCGGGGTCGGGTCCCAACCCGACAGGCCGCCGGCCCGCTTCACCGGCCCGGTGTGCAGGGCCCGGATCCCGATACGGGCGAAGGCCTCCCACAAGTCCTCGTCGGCGAGGGTCGCGAGGAACGACGCCCCCGGTGGCGTCACCATCGAGATGGGGTATGCCGTGAACCAGACGGGCGCGGCCGTCACCGCTGCAACGGCGTCGGGGCGGGCGAAGGGGTTCTGCCACATGCTGCCCTGTCCGCTGAGCTGGGCCGCGATCTGCTTCGCGTCCTCCAGCATCGACTCCTTGACGAGCCAGGAGACGTAGGCCTCGTTGGTGCCCTCGGGGTCGCCGACGCGCTCGGCAGGAGCAGGGCTGCCCTGCGCGCGGAGCCTGGCCCGGGGCCGCAGGCCCCGCGGTCTCGCCGCGTAGAACTGCTCGGAGTAGGTGATCTCCGTGGGCTCGTGCTCCGTGGGCTCCTGGTCGGCCAGATCCTGGTCGGTGGGCTCGACCTCGGGTTCCTGAACGGCTTCTTCGCTCATCCCTGCATCCAATCGCATGGGGTCGAGTGCGTGCAGGGTGAGTGTGGCCGGACCGGGTCTGAGGGCACGCGCAGCTCTCGGAGGGGGTCGCGCCGCGAACGCATCACAGCGGAGGACTGGCGCCTTCGCGCGTCACCTGTGGGACTCATCAGGACGAGGATGGTGTCACGATCCATCGCGTTCTTGACCAAGTCTTTACGGTCGGCGCCGGGCGACTGGGCAAGCGGGGCGCGGCGTGGAACGGTGGGGTCGTGATCCCGGAGCCCAGCGAGTCCGTCGCGCCCACCCCCGTCTTCTTCCTCGCGGGTGGGACCGGTATCTCGGCCGAGACCCTGGGCAACCTGATGCTGGCGCAGTTCCCGAGCCTGAGCTTCCGGCGTCGCAAGATCCCGTTCATCACGACGGTCGAGCAGGCTCGCGAGGTGGTGGCCGAGCTCGACGCCGCGACGACCGACTCGGTGACCGCGTTGGTCTTCTCCACGGTGTCCGACGAGGAGATCCGCAAGGAGCTGCAGCGCACCGAGGGCGCGTTCATCGACCTGTTCGGCTCGCACCTCGACACCGTCGAGCGGGTGTTGCACGTCAACGCCACCCACGGTGTCGGGGCCCTGCACGGTGTCGGTGACACGCGCCGCTACGACGCCCGGATGAAGGCCATCGAGTTCGCGATGGAGCACGACGACGGCGCGAGCCTGCGCAACCTCGAGCAGGCCGACCTGATCCTCGTGGCGCCCTCTCGGTGCGGCAAGACGCCGACCTCGATGTACCTCGCCCTCCAGCACGGGCTCAAGGTCGCGAACTACCCGCTCGTGCCCGAGGACTTCGACACCGGCGACCTGCCCCGGCCGATCAAGGACCTCCAGGGGAAGTGCTTCGGGCTGCTCTCCACGGCCGCGCGTCTCAGCCAGGTGCGGGGGGAGCGACGGCCCGGGTCCACGTATGCCAGTCTCGCCCAGTGCAGCTACGAGCTCCGGCGGGCCGAGGCGCTCTACCGGGCACACCGCATACCCTCCATCAACTCGGCCGCGATGTCGGTGGAGGAGATGGCAGCCGTCATCATGCAGACCAGCCGCTTGGGCAACCTCGCCTGAGCCCGTCGAAAGGAACGCCGGTGACCGGCAACATCTCCTGGTTCAAGGACCTCGGGCTGGCCGACGTCGAGTCGGTGGGCGGCAAGAACGCCTCCCTCGGCGAGATGGTGCAGCACCTGTCGAAGGCGGGGGTGCGCGTGCCGGACGGGTTCGCGACGACGGCGGACGCCTACCGGCGGTTCCTCGCGCACGAGGGGTTGGCCGACCGGATCAGCGCGACGCTCAGGGGCCTCGACGTCGAGGACACCCGTGCGCTCGCGGAGGCCGGCGCCCAGATCCGCGACCTGGTCGAGGAGCAGCCGTTCCCGGAGGACCTCGAGTCCGACATCCGCGCCGCCTACGAGGAGCTGGTGGCGGGCGCTCCCGGCGAGGTGAGCTGGGCGGTGCGCTCGAGCGCGACGGCCGAGGACATGCCGGACGCGTCGTTCGCGGGGCAGCAGGAGACCTTCCTCAACGTGTTGGGGATCGACAACATCCTGCTCGCGATCAAGAAGGTCTTCGCGTCGCTCTACAACGACCGCGCGATCGCCTACCGCGTGCACAGCAGCTACGACCACGACGTCGTCGCCCTCTCGGCGGGCATCCAGCGGATGGTGCGCTCCGACATCGGCTCCTCGGGCGTGATGTTCACCATCGACACCGAGTCGGGCTTCCCGGACGCCGTGTTCGTGACGAGCAGCTACGGCCTCGGCGAGGCGGTCGTGCAGGGCGCGGTGAACCCCGACGAGTTCTACGTCTACAAGCCGGCCCTGCGCGAGGGCCGTCCCGCGATCCTCAAGCGGGGCGTCGGCGGCAAGGCCACCAAGATGGTCTACACCGAGGACTCCGCCGTAGGTCGGTCGATCGACTTCGTCCCGGTCGACGAGGCCGAGCGGGCACGGCTGAGCCTCACCGACGACGAGGTCACCGAGCTGGCCCAGCACGCCCTCAAGATCGAGGAGCACTACGGCCGTCCGATGGACATCGAGTGGGGCAAGGACGGCGTCGACGGCCAGCTCTACATCCTGCAGGCCCGCCCCGAGACGGTGAAGTCGCGCCAGACGGGCTCGACGCTGCAGCGCTTCCGGATGGACGAGCGCGGTGAGGTCCTCGTCGAGGGCCGCGCGATCGGCCAGAAGATCGGTGCCGGTGCGGTGCGGGTGCTGACCAGCGCCGAGTCGATGCACGAGTTCCAGGCCGGCGAGGTGCTCGTCGCCGACATGACCGACCCCGACTGGGAGCCGGTGATGAAGCGGGCCAGCGCGATCGTCACCAACCGCGGCGGTCGCACCTGCCACGCCGCGATCATCGCCCGTGAGCTCGGCATCCCGGCCGTGGTGGGCACCGGCTCGGCGACGAAGGCGCTCACCGACGGGCAGGAGGTCACCGTCTCGGCCGCCGAGGGCGACACGGGCCTCGTCTATGAGGGTCGGCTCGGGTTCACGGTCGACGAGACCGCGCTCGACGACATGCCCGAACTGCCGGTCAAGATCATGATGAACGTCGGGACCCCCGACCAGGCTTTCGAGTTCTCTCGGTTGCCGCACAAGGGAATCGGGCTCGCTCGGCTCGAGTTCATCATCAACCGGCAGATCGGCATCCACCCGCGGGCGCTGCTCGAGCTCGACGACCAGGAGCCGGGTGTCAAGGCCGAGGTCGAGGCGCTGATCGCGGCCTACGACGGTCCGCGCGACTTCTTCGTCAAGCGCGTCGCCGAGGGCGTCTCGATGCTCGCGGCTGCCTTCGCGCCGGAGCCGGTGATCGTGCGGATGAGCGACTTCAAGTCCAACGAGTACGCGCACATGCTCGGCGGTGAGCGGTACGAGCCGCACGAGGAGAACCCGATGATCGGGTACCGCGGTGCCGCGCGTTACCTGTCGGAGGACTTCGCGGAGTGCTTCGCGATGGAGTGCGAGGCGCTGAAGCTGGTGCGGGACGAGATGGGGCTGACCAACGTCAAGGTGATGATCCCGTTCGTCCGCACCCTCGGTGAGGCGCAGGGTGTCATCGACCTGTTGGCGCAGAACGGACTTCGCCGCGGCGACAACGACCTCCAGGTCGTGATGATGTGCGAGGTGCCGTCCAACGCGGTCAACGCCGACGCCTTCCTGGACCACTTCGACGGGTTCTCGATCGGGTCGAACGACATGACCCAGCTGACCCTCGGGCTCGACCGCGACTCGGCCCTGGTGGCCGGTGGGTTCGACGAGCGCGACCCCGCGGTCAAGAAGATGCTGGCGATGGCGATCGAGGCGTGCCGGGCCCGGGGCAAGTACGTCGGGATCTGCGGCCAGGGTCCGTCGGACCACCCCGACCTCGCCGACTGGCTGATGGAGCAGGGCATCGAGTCGATGTCGCTCAACCCCGACACCGTCGTCGAGACCTGGCTGCGGCTGGCCCGCGGTCGTCCGAGTCCGCATAGGTCGGTCCGCCGGGCGTACGGCAAGGTCCGGACGAACGGGCGATTCGGGAATGAACGCCCGGCCCGCTAGGGTTGCAACCACTGCGTGCGCACCGTCGTGCACGCCAGGTCGTCTGCTCCGCGCCCCAACTACTGGTTGGCGCCGTCAGCTCACAGGTATTCGTGAGTGGTCCAGCATCTTCGGCCACTCCCTACTGCTGAACTGAGTTCTCTGTGTCCACGCACCACACGACCGTGCCCTTTGCCGACCTCGGCATCCACCCCCGCGTCATCGCGGCCCTGAAGGAGCGCGGCATCGACGCGCCGTTCCCGATCCAGGCCGCGACGCTCCCTGACTCGCTCGCCGGTCGTGACGTCCTCGGCCGTGGCCGCACCGGCAGCGGCAAGACGGTGGCGTTCTCGCTGCCGACCGTCGCCGCCCTCGCGAAGTCGGGTCGCCGTCGCACACCGCACACGCCGCGCGCGCTGGTGCTGGTCCCGACCCGCGAGCTGGCGATCCAGGTCGCCGAGACGATGACCCCGCTGGCCGCCGCGCTCGAGCTGCGCACCATGACGATCTTCGGTGGCGTCGGCCAGAACCCGCAGGTCGCTGCGCTCCGTCGTGGCATCGACATCGTCATCGCCACCCCGGGTCGGCTCGAGGACCTGATCGGCCAGGGCCACGTGCGACTCGGCGACGTCGAGGTCACCGTGCTCGACGAGGCCGACCACATGGCCGACCTCGGCTTCCTGCCGGCCGTGAAGCGGCTCCTCGATGCCACTCCGCGGGACGGCCAGCGGCTGCTCTTCTCCGCGACGCTCGACAACGCGATCGACCAGCTGGTGAAGCGCTACCTGCACCAGCCGGTGACCCACAGCGTCGACAGCGCCGCCTCGCCGGTGCCCGCGATGCAGCACCACCTCTTCCACGTCTCGCGTGACAACAAGCCGGCCGTCGTGCGCGAGCTCGTGGCAGGGCAGGGCCGCACGCTCGCCTTCACCCGCACCAAGCACGGGGCGAAGAAGCTCGCCAAGCAGCTGACTGCCGCGGGCATCCCCGCCGTCGACCTGCACGGCAACCTCAGCCAGGGCGCCCGACAGCGCAACCTCGCGGCGTTCAGCGAGGGCTCCAGCCGAGTGCTGGTGGCCACCGACATCGCGGCCCGTGGCATCCACGTCGACGACGTCAGCCTCGTCGTGCACGTCGACCCGCCCGCCGAGCACAAGGCCTACCTGCACCGCTCCGGCCGCACCGCTCGGGCCGGCGCCGAGGGTGTCGTCGTCACCGTCAGCACCCCCGAGGAGCGCGGCGACACCCGCACCCTGATGCGGCAGGCCGGCATCAAGCCGACCAACGTCGACGTCGTGCCCGGTCACCCCGCCATCGGTGACCTGACCGGTCCCGCCGCCGAGCTCGTGACGCCCGCCCCGGTGGTGCAGTCCACCAGCAACGGAAACGCCGGTGGCCGTGGTGGCGCGCAGCGAGGCCGTGGTGGTGCCGGTGGTCAGCGCCAGCAGGGTGGTCGCAGTGGCGGCAACGGGGGTGGCGGTCGCGGTCGTCGCGGCGGCACCTCGTCCTCGAAGTCGTCCAGCCCGACCAGCTACCGCACCGAGACCCCCACGTCGCAGGGCTCACGCGGCCAGGGTGGCCGGCCGGCCGGCTCGTCCTCGCGCCGGTCCTCGTCGAACCGTCCGGGCGCGTCCCGGTCCGGTGGCGGTGCCGCAGCCTTCTCCGCCAACCACCGCGGGCGCTGAGCCGGCGCGCCCGCCTGGGCGCACGGCATACCCGCGACACGGCAGTTGCGTCGACGTCCGCCCAGCAGTTGATGGGCGGAAGCGGCCGCAACTGCCGTTTTGCGATTGGGTGGAGGCATGCACGACGACACCTCCCTCACGGTCGGCCGGGTCACGCGCGTCCTGACCGAGCGGCTCTGGCCGGCCGTCCACGCGGTCTCCGTCCCGTTCACGGTGGAGGCGCACACCCTGCCGGGTGAACCGGTGCCACCGAGCGCGGGCCTGGCCCTCGACTACGCCCCGTATGCCGTGGGCTCGCCGTGGGGGCCGGCTTGGGGGACGACCTGGTTCAGGTTGACCGGCGACGTGCCGGCGGAGTGGGCCGGTCGCCGCGTGGAGGCGGTGGTCGACCTCGGGTTCGACGTGGCGGAGCCCGGGTTCCAGTGCGAGGGGCTGGTCTACCGGCCCGACGGCTCGCCGGTGAAGGCGGTGAACCCCCGCAACCACTGGGCGCTCGTCTCACCCTCCGCTGACGGCGGCGAGCGGGTCGAGCTGTTCGTGGAGGCGGCCGCGAACCCGATCGTGTTCGGCCCGGTCCGGTGGAAGCCAACCCACCAGGGGGACGTGCGCACCGCATCGCCCGAGCCGCTCTACGCGACGCGGCGGATGGACCTCGCCGTCTTCGACGAGCAGGTGCACGCGCTCTGCCTGGACCTCGACGTGTTGCTCGGGCTCCAGGCGGAGCTGCCTGTGGGACAACGCCGCTCGCGCATCCTCCGGGCCCTCGACGACGCGGTCGACCGGCTCGACCTGGCCGACGTCGCGGGCACGGCCGCGTCCGCCCGCACCGCGCTGACCGAGGTGCTGGCCCGTCCGGCCGGTGCGTCCGCGCACACCATCTCCGCCGTCGGGCACGCGCACATCGACTCGGCCTGGCTGTGGCCGGTCCGCGAGACGGTGCGCAAGGTCGCCCGCACGACCGCTTCGATGGCCGCCCTCATCGACGAGACCGACGACTTCGTCTACGGCATGTCGAGCGCCCAGCAGTACGCCTGGGTGAAGGAGCATCGGCCCGAGGTGTGGTCGCGGATCGTCGACGCCGTGGCCGCGGGACGGTTCCTCCCGTTGGGCGGCATGTGGGTCGAGAGCGACGCCGTGATGCCGTCCGGGGAGTCGATGGTGCGGCAGTTCCTCTACGGGCAGCGGTTCTTCGAGCAGGAGCTCGGGCTGCGCCCGCACGGCGTCTGGCTGCCCGACAGCTTCGGCTACTCGCCCGCCCTGCCGCAGCTGGTGCGGCGGGCCGGCTTCGACTGGTTCTTCACCCAGAAGATCTCCTGGAACCAGGTCAACACCTTCCCCCACCACACCTTCCTCTGGGAGGGCATCGACGGGTCGCGCGTGCTGACGCACTTCCCGCCGATGGACACCTACAACTCCGAGCTGTCCGGTGCCGAGCTCGCGCTGGCCGATCGACAGTTCCGCGACCACCGCATCGCCTCCGGGTCGATCGCACCCGTCGGCTGGGGTGATGGAGGCGGCGGCACGACCCGCGAGATGACTGGTCGGGCCGAGCGCCTTGCCGACCTCGAGGGCAGTCCGCGGGTGCGCTGGGAGCACCCTGACGACTTCTACGCACGCACCCACGACGAGCTGGTCGGCGAGGACGGCCAGCCGCGACCCGGCACCCCGGTCTGGGTCGGTGAGCTCTACCTCGAGCTGCACCGCGCGACCCTCACCTCCCAGCACCGCACCAAGGCGGGGAACCGGCGCTGCGAGCACCTGCTCGTCGAGGCCGAGCTCTGGGCGGCCACCGCCGCGGTCCGGGCCGGTGCGGCATACCCGCACGACGAGCTGGACGCGCTCTGGAAGCAGGTGCTGCTGCAGCAGTTCCACGACATCCTGCCGGGCACCTCGATCGCCTGGGTGCACCGCGAGGCGGTCGAGCAGTACGCCCGGGTGGAGCGCGCGGCCGAGGAGCTCGTGGCGCGCTCGCTGGCCGTTCTCGTCGGTGACGGCAGCGACCGGATCGCGGTCAACGGCGCGGGATCCGCACGCGACGGTGTCGCCGCGGGAGGTGCCGTCGTCGCCCGCGGGGCCGCGGCAGTCGCTGTGCCAGACACCTCGGTCGAGCTGCACCGGGACGGCGACGACGTGGTGCTCGACAACGGCGTCGCGCGGGTGACCCTGTCACCGGAGGGCCTGGTCACCTCGGCGGTCGACCTCCGGACCGGCCGCGACGCCATCGCGCCGGGCGGTGCCGGCGCGCTGCTCCAGCTGCACCCCGACCTGCCGAACAAGTGGGATGCGTGGGACGTCGACCGCTTCTACCGCAACACGGTCCGCGACCTCAGGTCCGTCGACCAGCTCGACGCAGCGATCGACGACGACGGTGTCGCGCGGGTCGTCGTCGTGCGCACCATCTCGCCGGAGTCGACCGTGCGCCAGACGTTCTCGCTCGCGCCCGGGTCCCAGACGCTCCACGTGGAGCAGGAGACGGACTGGCACGAGGTGGAGACCTTCCTCAAGGTGGCCTTCCCGCTCGACGTCCGGGCCGACCACACCAGCGCAGAGACCCAGTTCGGGCACCTGCGTCGCCCGACGCACGTCAACACCAGCTGGGAGGCGGCTCGCTTCGAGACCTCGATGCACCGGTTCGTCCACGTCGAGGAGCCCGGCTTCGGGGTCGCCCTCGTCAACGACTCGACCTACGGCTACGACGTCGCCCGAGACTGGGTGGCCGACGGTTCGCTCACGACGACCCTGCGCCTCTCGCTGCTGCGTGCGCCACGGTTTCCCGATCCCGACACCGACCACGGCGTCCACACCCATCGCTACGGCTTGGTCATCGGCACGGACGTCGGCGGAGCTGCGCGCGAGGGCGCCCGACTCAACACCCCGGCCCGCACGGCGACGGGTGCGCAGGGGTTCGAGCCGCTGGTCTCCGTCGAGGGTGACGGCATCGCCCTGTCGAGCGTCAAGCTCGCCGCCGACCGCTCGGGCGACCTCGTCGTGCGGGTGCACGAGGTGCTCGGCGGGCGGGCGGCGGGCACCGTGCGCGTCGCGGATCGGGTCTCGTCGGTGGGCGCGGCCAACCTGCTCGAGGAGCCGCTGGGTGACCGGCCCGAGACCGACGACCCCGCCACGGTCGCCGTGGTGCTCGGCCCGTTCGAGGTGCGCACGCTGCGCTTCACCCGTTGACCCCACCAGTTCGAGGTGGCGACCCAACCGGATCCGGGCGCCGACCACCTCGAACCGCGCCGTGAGCCGGGCCCTACGCCCGCGGGAGTATGCCGCGTTGCCCCTGCGGGGGGACGCCGCGACCCGCGCCAGTTCCCTACGCTGACGGACATGCGTGAGCCCGCCGATCCCGACTGGGGACCACCGTGGATGCGGGGGCGCAGTGTCGGCACGCGGCAGACGACACCGGCCGCGCGGTATCTCCTTGCGCTCGTCGTCGCGCTGGTCCAGGTGGGCGGGAGCGCCGGGGCCTCGCACGGACAGCCCCAGCGCCGCGCCCTCGATGCGCTCGCGGTCGGGCTGCTCCTCGTCGCACCGGTCGCGATCACGGTGCTCAGGAGGTTCCCGGTCCCTGCGCTGGGGGCGACCGCCCTCGCGGCAGCGGCCTACCTCGCGCGCGGCTACGCCTACGGGCCGGTGTTCCTCGGCCTCGCGATCGTGCTCTTCGCCAGCGTGGTGCGCGGACGCCGGTTCGCGGCCTGGGCGGGCGCTGCGACCGTGCTTGCCGGCGAGGCCCTCGGCCGGCTGGTCCTCGACGCCGGGCCGTGGTCGTGGCAGGCGTTCGGCGGCCTGGTGGCGTGGACCCTGGTGGTGCTGGCGGCCGGTGAGGTGGGCCGCAGCTGGCGGGAACGGGCTGCCAGCTTCCGCCAGGCCGCTCGCGAGACCCGGCTGCGGCAGGCGGGGGAGGAGCGGCTGCGGATCGCCCAGGAGCTGCACGACGTCGTGGCACACCACATGTCGCTCATCAACGTGCAGGCCGGTGTCGCCCTGCACCTGGCCGACCGCCGGCCCGAGCAGGTCGAGCCCGCCCTCGTCGCGATCCGCGACGCGAGCAAGGAGGCGCTCACCGAGCTGCGTTCGCTCATCGACGTGCTGCGCCTCGACGGTGCCCCGGCACCGCGCTCGCCGGTGGCCAACCTCGCCGGCCTTGACGACATCGTCGACCGCAGCGGTCACGCCGGGCTCCGGGTGACCAAGACGGTGACCGGCACGGAACGGCCGGTCACGGCGGCGGTGGAGCTCGCGGCGTACCGGATCGTGCAGGAGGCGATCACCAACATCGTCCGGCACGCCCACGCGACGCGCGCCGAGGTGACCCTCGACTACGGTGACGAGGTGCTCACGGTGACGGTCGTGGACGACGGTGACGGAGCCGCTCGACTCGCAGACCTGGTGCAGGGCAACGGGATCAGCGGCATGCAGGAGCGCGCCCGTGCCTTGGGGGGCGAGCTGCGGGTGACAGCGGCGGCCAGCGGCGGCCTGCGCGTCGAGGCCGACCTGCCGACCGGGGGCCAGCGATGATCCGCGTGGTGCTCGCCGACGACCAGGCCCTGCTGCGGGCCGGGATCCGGGCACTGCTCGACGCCGAGGACGACATCGAGGTCGTGGGAGAGGCGTCCGACGGCGCCGAGGCCGTGGCGCTGGTCCGCGAGACCGAGCCCGACGTGGTGCTGATGGACATCCGGATGCCGGGGACGGACGGGCTCGAGGCGACCCGGCGGATCGCCGCCGACGAGGGGCTGTCGGGCACGCGGGTGGTCATGCTGACCACGTTCGACCTCGACGAGTACGTCTTCGAGGCAGTGCGGATCGGTGCGAGCGGGTTCCTGGTGAAGGACACCGCACCCGCCGAGCTGCTGCGCGGGGTGCGGGCCGTCGCGAGCGGCGACGCGCTCCTGTCGCCCGGCGTGACCCGCCGGTTGATCGGGGAGTTCGCGACCCGCAGCCGTCCGCACGCGGCGCCCGCAGCCGACCGGCTCGGCGAGCTCACCGACCGCGAGCGTGAGGTCGTCGCCCTGGTCGGCGAGGGGCTCAACAACGAGGAGATCGCCCAGCGCCTCTTCCTCAGCCCGGCGACGGCCAAGACCCACGTGAGCCGGTCGATGGTGAAGCTGCACGTGCGCGACCGCGCCCAGCTCGTGGTGCTCGCCTACGAGTCGGGACTCGTGCGGCCCGGGTGGTCGCAGGAGTAGTCGCGCGTCCCGGCATACCTCCGCGGGAGCAGACGAGGTGTCGCCCCTGGTGGGATTCGAAAAGCATTGGCACCGCGCAGGATCGAGGTATCAACGATCCGACCAAGGAGTCACCATGACCACCCTCATCGCCAACGCAACCACCGCGGCAAGCCTCGTCGCCCATCCCGACCACTACTACGGGCCCGGTCCCTGGTGGCCGATCTTCCCCTTCCTCTGGTTGCTGCTCATCGTCGGCCTCTTCGCGTCGTTCCGCTTCTTCGGCATCCGCCGCTGGCGCCAGGTGCAGGGCTTCGCCGGCACCCGGGCAGGCGAGGCGAAGCTGGCCGAGCGCTACGCCGCCGGCGAGATCGACGAGCAGGAGTACGAGCGCCGGCTCAGCACGCTCAAGCGGATGGGGTCGTCGTGACAGCCGTCGACGACGTCGTGCAGATCCGCGACCTGACCAAGACCTACGGGTCGCTCGCCGCGGTGGACGGTGTCAGCCTGACCGTCCGCCGCGGGGAGGTCTTCGGGTTCCTCGGTCCCAACGGCGCTGGCAAGACGACCACGCTGCGCATGCTGCTCGGCCTGATCCGTCCGACGAGCGGGACCGTCTCGGTCCTGGGCCGGGCCGCCGGAGACCCGAAGTCGTTGCGCCGCATCGGATCCCTCATCGAGGGACCGGGGTTCTACCCCTACCTCACCGGTGGCACCAACCTCCGGACCATCGCCCGGTATGCCGGCGTGCCGGCTTCCGGCGTGGGTCCGGCGCTGGAGGCGGTCGGGCTCGCCGATCGGGCCGGGGACAAGTTCGGCTCCTACTCGCTCGGGATGAAGCAGCGCCTCGGAGTCGCCGCGGCCCTGCTCAAGGACCCCGAGCTGGTCATCCTCGACGAACCCACCAACGGCCTGGACCCGCAGGGGATGCGTGACATGCGCGAGCTGATCGTCGACCTGGGGCGGCAGGGCCGGACGGTGATCCTGTCGAGCCACCTGATGGGCGAGGTCCAGCAGATCTGCGAACGGGTGGCCGTCATCGACCGCGGCCGCATCGTCAGCGAGGGCACCGTCGAGCAGCTGCGCGGGGAGACCGAGCTGGAGCTCGTCGCCACCCCGTCGGACACCGCCCTCGCCACCCTGCGGGCGCTGACCTTCGTCGAGCGGGTGCGCGTCGAGGACGGTCGGCTGCTGGTCTCGGTGGGCGTGCGGCACACGGCCGAGATCACCCGCGCCCTCGTGCACGCCGGGGTGTCGGTCACGGGCGTGCGCCGTGCCGAGCGCGAGCTGGAGGACGTCTTCTTCGACCTCACCACGCACCACGACGGCAGCACCGACCAGAAGGAGCTGAGCCATGTCTGACCTCGTCGACGTCACCCGCGCCGAGCTGGCCAAGCTCGGGCGCCGACCCGCGACCTGGGTCCTGCTCGTCGCTGGCATCACGCTGAACCAGGTGTTCGGCTTCGTGATCCCCTACCTGTCCTCCAAGAACGGGTCGGGGAATGCGATGACCGACGGCCAGACCGGTGCCCAGCTGCTCGCCGGCACCCTGCCCGACCAGGTCGTCACCAACACGACGGGCGCCTTCCCGGTGTTCACGGGCGCGCTCGCCCTCGTGCTCGGCGCACTCGTCACCGGCAACGAGTTCACCGGTGGCACCGTGAAGACGCTCCTCACCCAGGGGCCCCGCCGCACCACGGTCTTCGGCGGCCAGCTGGTCGCCCTGGTCGTCGCGGTCGGTGCGGGGGTGCTCGCCCTCTTCCTCACCTGCGCGGCCAGCTCGTTCGGGATCGCGCAGGCCGAGGACCAGGTCGTCGCGTGGCCCTCGGTGGCCGACCTCGCCGCGGGACTCGGATCCGGTTGGTTGGTGATGGCCATGTGGGCTTCCCTCGGTGCCGTCGCCGGCGTGCTGCTGCGCTCGGTCGCGCTGCCGATCGGCTTGGGGGTGGTGTGGATCCTCGGCATCGAGAACCTCGTCTCCGCGGTGGCGCGAACGTCGCTGACCTCGCTCCAGCCGTTGCGCGACGTCCTGCCGGGTGTCAGCTCCGGGTCGCTGATCGGCTCGGTGCTCCCGACGCAGGTCGGGCCGTTGCCGCCAGGGGTGCAGTCCGCCGTCAGCGGTGGCCGGGGCCTGGCGACGGTGACCGCCTACCTCGCGCTGGCTGCGCTCGCGATCCTGGTCGTCGGTCGGCGCCGCGACGTGGCGGCCTGAGCCGGCAGGTGGCCAACCACCTGTTGCGCCACAGCCGTCGACGACGGCCCGAGGACGAGGTCGGGATGACGACCGGGACGCAACGCGTGCGGGGTCCTGCTCAGCCGGCGAGACCGGCGAGCTGCACCTCGACCTGCTCCGACGAGAGCACGTGCTGGATCACCATGGTGGCCGCGCCGAGCACACCGGCGTGGTCGCCGGTGCGTGCGGCGACGATCTGCAGGTCGCCGGTGGCGAGCGGCAGCGAGCGCCCGTAGACGACCTCGCGGACCCCTGCGAGCAGGCTCTCCGCCGACTGCGCCAGGATCCCGCCGACGACGATGACCGACGGGTTGAGCATGCTGACGCAGGTCGCCAGCACCTCGCCGATGTCGCGGCCAGCCTGCCGGACGGCGTGCGCCGTCGTGACGTCACCTGCGCGCACCAGCTCGACGACCCCTCGGCTGTCTGAGGCCTCGATCCCCTCGGCCCGCAACGCCTTCACGATCGCCGGACCACTCGCGATGGCCTCCAGGCAACCGACGTTGCCACAGGTGCAGAGGGCATCGCCGCCGTGGGGTGCGGCGACGTGGCCGAGGTCGCCGGCCGCGCCCCTGGCACCACGGTGGAGCCGGCCGCCGCTGATGATGCCGGCGCCGATACCGGTCGCGACCTTGACGAAGACGAGGTGCTCGACGTCGGGGTAGACGGCTGCGTGCTCGCCGAGCGCCATGATGTTGACGTCGTTGTCGACCAGGACCGGGGCGCCCAGCCCGGCCGAGACGTGGGCGGGCACGTCGTAGCCGTCCCAGCCCGGCATGATCGGCGGAGCTGCGGGCTTGCCCGTCGAGTGCTCGACCGGTCCCGGCAGGCCGATGCCCACGCCGGCGAGGTCACGACGGGTGCGTCCGGCCGACTTCAGCAGGGCCTTGCCGGTGCGGACGAGGGAGTCGAGGACGGGGCGGGGCCCGAGCGTGATGTCGAGGCGCTCGGCCCGCTCGGCGATGACCGCCCCGCTGAGGTCGGTGAGTGCCACGAGGGAGTGGGTGGCGCCGATGTCGGCGCCGAGGACGACGCGGGCCCGGGGGTTGAAGGCGAACCGGGCGGGGGGACGGCCACCGGTGGAGGCGGCCTCGCCGGAGGGCGCCAGCAGGCCAGCCGCCAGGAGCGCGTCGACGCGGCTGCCCACGGTCGAGCGAGCCAGCCCGGTGAGCTGGATGAGCTCCGCGCGGGTGCGGGGTGTGCCGTCACGCATGAGTTGCAACAGGTCGCCGGCACCCGACGGTCCGGCGACGCTGGTGAGTGCGCTCGTGCTGTTCACGGAGGTAGTGAAGCACAGGGCACTTCTCGCGGCACGTCAGGCAGATGATTCGGGTTGAGTTCAAACTTTTGCTTGACGAGCGAACAAAAGTGCTCCACGCTGGCCACCATGACCCGAGGCACCGGCGCCTCGCCCTTGCTGGTGATGGCCGACATCGTCAAACGCTTTCCCGGCGTGGTCGCCCTCCGTGGGGTCGACCTCGAGGTGCTGCCGGGTGAGGTGCACTGCCTGCTCGGGCAGAACGGCGCCGGCAAGTCCACGCTGATCAAGGTGCTGGCCGGTGTGCACGCGCCCGACGAGGGTCGGATCGCGTGGAACGGCACCGACATCCAGCTGTCCCACCCGCAGGCAGCCATGGACCTCGGCATCGCCACGATCTACCAGGAGCTCGACCTCGTCGAGGGCCTGACCGTGGCCGAGAACATCTTCCTCGGGCACGAGCGGACCCGGTTCGGCTTCTCCCGCCGCGCCGACGCCGCGCGCGAGACGGCGGCCCTGATGGCCCGGCTCGGCCACCCCGAGATCTCGCCCTCGGCAGAGGTGGGCAGCCTCTCCGCCGCGGGACAGCAGATCGTGAGCATGGCGAGGGCCCTGTCCCGCGACGCCCGCCTCATCGTCATGGACGAGCCGTCCGCGGTGCTCGACAGCGGGGAGGTGGAGCGGCTGTTCACGGTCATCCGCGACCTCACCGCCGACGGCGTCGCCGTCATCTACATCTCGCACCGGCTGGAGGAGATCCGCACGATCGGTGATCGCGTGACCGTCCTCAAGGACGGTGCCACGGTGGCCACCGGGCTCCCGGCTCGCGAGACCCCCACCTCGGAGGTGATCCGGCTGATGACGGGGCGGGCGATCGAGTACGTCTTCCCGCCGCGCCCCGGCGTCACCGCGACCGAGCCCCTGTTGTCGGTCTCCGGGCTGACCCGCGCGGGCGAGTTCTCCGACGTCAGCTTCGACGTCCGCCCCGGCGAGGTCGTCGGTCTGGCCGGGCTCGTGGGGGCGGGGCGGTCCGAGATCGTCGAGACGGTCTTCGGGGCGCGCAAGGCCGACCAGGGCACCGTGACGGTGGGGGGTCGCACGCTCCGGCCGGGCTCGGTCGATGCTGCCGTGAGTGCGGGCGTGGGCCTCTGTCCGGAGGAGCGCAAGAGCCAGGCCCTGGTGCTGGGCGACTCCGTGGCCCGCAACATCTCGCTGGCCAGCCTTGCCAGGTTCGGCCGGGCCGGGTGGCTCGACCGGGTCGGTGAGCGCGAGGCTGCCGAGCAGCAGGTCAAGGCGCTCGACGTGCGCCCGAGCAAGGTCGACGCGGAGATGCGCACGCTCTCGGGTGGCAACCAGCAGAAGGTCGTCCTCGCGCGGTGGCTGCTGCGTGACTGCAAGGTCCTGCTGCTCGACGAACCCACCCGCGGCGTCGACGTCGGCGCCCGCTCCGAGATCTACGCGCTCGTGCGACGGCTCGCCGACAGCGGCGTGGCCGTGGTCGTGGTGTCCAGCGAGATCGAGGAGGTCCTCGGCCTGTCCGACCGCGTCCTGGTCGTCGGTGAGGGCACCGTCCTGCACGAAGGCCCGAGCACCGAGATCGACGAGCACGGGGTGCTCGACATCATCATGAGAGGAGACGCCGCATGAGCGTCGACGCCACCGCCGAGAACGGCACCCCGGGACGCAGCGGCACGCCCGCCCCGGACCCGGACCGGCAGCAGACCGTCGCTGCAGAGGCGCCCCAGCAGAGCCGGCTCGCTGCCGTGCTCGCCAGCCCCGCCGGACGAAACCTCGGGCTGATCATCGCCCTGGTCCTGCTCTGTGTCGTGGGGCTGGCCACCGCGGGCGACCGCTTCGGCACCCTGGCCAACGCGATGACGATCCTGCGGCTCGCCTCCGTGATCGGCGTCGTCAGCATCGGGATGACCTTCGTGATCTGTGGTGGCGGCATCGACCTCTCCGTCGGTGCGATCGTCGCCCTGTCGTCGGTGTGGGCCACCACGGTTGCGACCCAGGCCATGGCCGCCGACACCCACTGGGTCGTCATGGTCTTCACGGCGGTCGTGGTCGGAGCCGCGTGCGGCCTCGTCAACGGGGTGCTGGTCGCCTACGGGCGGATAGCGCCGTTCATCGTCACGCTGGCCATGCTCGCTGCGGCCCGAGGGCTGGCCGAGGTGATCGCCAAGCGCCGCACCCAGATCATCGAGGACCGCGGCTTCATCGAGTTCTTCAACGGCAGCGTCCTCGGGGTGCCGGTCCTCGTCATCATCTTCGCGCTCGTGGCGGCCGCCGGCTGGCTGCTGCTCAACCGCACGACGTTCGGTCGTCGCACCCTCGCCGTGGGAGGCAACCCCGAGGCGGCCCGGCTCGCGGGCATCAGGGTCCAGCGCCACACGGCCTCGCTCTACGTGCTGCTGGGCGTGGCCTGCGGCATCGCGGCGGTGATGATCATGGCCCGCACCGCCACCGGGACCTCGACCCACGGCGGGCTCTACGAGCTCGAGTCGATCGCGGCCGTCGTCATCGGCGGCACCCTCCTCAGCGGTGGACGCGGCACCATCGTCGGCACCGTCATCGGCGTGCTCATCTTCACCACCCTGTCGAACGTCTTCACGCTCAACGACCTCGACACCTCGACCCAGGCCGTCGCCAAGGGGGCGATCATCATCGCCGCCGTGCTGCTCCAGCAGCGGGTCGCCGGCCGCACCCACAAGACCTGACCGCTCACCCCGACCCACACCACCGGCATACCCGCACCTCCACCGCTCGCCATCTCAAAGAAGAGAGAGAACCATGACCGTCCTTCACTCCACCCGGTCTCGCGGCGTCCGCGTCGCAGCAGGGCTCGGCATCCTCGCCGTCGTCGCCACCGGGTGCACCGGCAACACCGCCGAGGACACCAGCTCCTCGAGCAGCGCGCCCCGCGCGGCCAGCGACAACGACGCCCCCGGCGACAAGGTCGTCATCGGCTTCTCCGGTCCGGCCGCCGACCACGGCTGGCTCGGCGCGATCAACAGCGCCGCCAAGGCCGAGGCCGGGAAGTACTCCGACATCGAGTTCCGTACCGCCGAGGGCACCAACGACGCGAGCCAGCAGATCAGCCAGATCGAGACCTTCATCAACGACAAGGTCGACGCGATCGTGCTCCTGCCCACCGACGGTGCGGCCCTGACCGAGGTCGCCACCAAGGCGATGAACGCCGGGATCCAGGTCGTCAACGTGGACCGAGAGTTCTCCAGCCCGTTCGCCGCGCGCACCACGATCCTCGGCGACAACTACGGCATGGGCGTCAGCGCCGGCACCTACGCCTGCAAGGTCGTCAAGGACAAGAACCTCAGCAACCCCGTCATCGCCGAGATCGCCGGCATCGACGCCCTCCCGCTCACCCAGGACCGCAGCAAGGGCTTCGCCGACGCGCTCAAGTCCTGTGGCCAGACGGTCGACAACCGGGTCGCGGCCCAGTTCACCGTCGAGTCCGGCGAGAAGGAGGCCTCCAACCTGCTCCAGGCGGCCAAGAAGATCGACATCATCTGGAACCACGACGACGACCAGGGCATCGGCGTCATGCAGGCCTTCGACAACGCCAACCGCCACGAGTTCGCCTTCATCGGTGGTGCCGGCTCCTCCAACGCCATGCAGTGGATCAAGGACGGCAAGATGGAGGCCACGGTGATCTACCCGCCCACCCAGGCCGCTGACGGCGTCCGGCTGGCCCGCCTGCTGGTGCAGCAGAAGGGCCTGTCGGACCTGGTCCAGGTCGAGGTGCCCCGACGGATCGTCCTCAACGCCCCCGTGGTGACCAAGGAGAACGTCGACAAGTACCTGCCGCTCGGCTTCAAGTCCTGACCTGATCCGATGCCCTCACACGACCGGCCGACCCTCGGGATCGGCATGATCGGCTACTCCTTCATGGGCATGGCCCACTCGCAGGGGTGGCGGAACGCCAGCAGCTTCTTCGACCCGGCCCTGCGTCCCGAGCTCGTCGCCATCGGCGGGCGCGACGGCGCGGCGGCCGGGGAGGTGGCGCGGCGGTTCGGGTGGCAGCACGTCGAGACCGACTGGCGGGCCCTCATCGCGAGGGACGACGTCGACCTCGTCGACATCTGCACCCCGGGCGACACCCATGCCGAGATCGCCCTCGCCGCCCTCGCCGCAGGCAAGCACGTGCTGTGCGAGAAGCCCCTCGCCAACACCGTGGAGGAGGCCCTGGCCATGGCGGAGGCCGCCGAGCGCGCTCGCGCCGACGGCATCCGTTCCATGGTCGGGTTCACCTACCGACGGGTGCCCGCCATCGCGCACGCGCGAAAGCTGGTGCGGGACGGGCGAATCGGTGAGATCCGCCACGTCCGGGCCCAGTACCTGCAGGACTGGCTCGTCGATCCGGAGTCTCCCCTGACCTGGCGCCTCCAGAAGGACCGCGCCGGGTCCGGGGCCCTCGGTGACATCGGGGCGCACATCATCGACCTGACCCAGTTCGTCACCGGCGAGCAGCTCGCAGGGGTCAGCGCCATCACCGAGACCTTCGTCAAGGAGCGTCCCCTCCCCGGGGCGGTCCACGGCCTGCGGGCGGAGGTCAGCGATGGCCGTGGACAGGTGACCGTCGACGACGCTGCGGTCTTCGTCGGGCGGTTCACCGGCGGCGCCTTGGCGACCTTTGAGGCGACCCGGTTCGCGACGGGACGGAAGAACTCGATCCGTCTGGAGTTCAACGGATCTCGCGGCAGCATCGCCTTCGACTTCGAGGACATGAACGTCCTGCAGTTCTTCGACGGCGCCACGCCGGCGACCGAGGCGGGCTTCACGCGCGTCGTCGTCACCGAGCCGGAGCACCCGTATGTCGCCGCGTGGTGGCCGGCCGGTCACGGACTGGGTTACGAGCACGGGTTCACCCACCAGGCCGTCGACCTCCTCACCGCCATCGGCGAGGACCGCGACCCCGAGCCCTCCTTCGCGGACGGACTCGCCATCCAGCGCGCCCTCGACGCCGTCGAGACCAGCGCGGCCAGCGGGGCGGCGTGGACCCCCATCGAGCAACCCGCCCCGACACACTGAACCGCACCGCATACCCGACCCTGGAGGACGACGTGGCACGACCGATCACCCTCTTCACCGGACAATGGGCCGACCTCCCCTTCGAGGAGGTGTGCCGGCTGGCTGCCTCGTGGGGCTACGACGGGCTCGAGATCGCCTGCTGGGGTGACCACTTCGAGGTCGACCGTGCCCTGGCCGAGGACGACTACGTGGCCGGGCGGCGCGAGATCCTCGAGCGGCACGGGCTGGGCGTGTGGGCCATCTCCAACCACCTCGTCGGCCAGGCGGTCTGCGACGACCCGATCGACCAGCGGCACCGCGACATCCTCCCGGCCGACATCTGGGGCGATGGCGACCCCGAGGGGGTCCGGCAGCGGGCCGCGCAGCGGATGGCCGACACCGCTCGGGCCGCTGCGAAGCTGGGCGTGGACGTCGTGATCGGGTTCACCGGTTCGGCGGTCTGGAAGTACGTCGCGATGTTCCCGCCGGTGTCCGCGGAGACGGTCGAGGCCGGCTACCAGGACTTCGCCGACCGCTGGAACCCGATCCTCGACGTCTACGACGAGGTCGGCGTGCGGTTCGCGCACGAGGTGCACCCGAGCGAGATCGCCTACGACTACTGGTCCACGGTCCGCACGCTCGAGGCGATCGGGCACCGGCCGGCGTTCGGGCTGAACTGGGACCCGTCACACATGGTGTGGCAGGACCTCGACCCCGCAGCGTTCATCTGGGACTTCCAGGACCGGATCTACCACGTCGACTGCAAGGACGTCCGCATGCGGATCGGCAACGGCCGCAACGGTCGACTGTCGTCCCACCTGCCCTGGGCCGATCCCCGACGGGGCTGGGACTTCGTGTCGACCGGCCACGGCGACGTGCCCTGGGAGGACTGCTTCCGCACGCTCGGCGCGATCGGCTACGACGGGCCGATCTCGGTGGAGTGGGAGGACGCCGGGATGGACCGTCTGCTCGGCGCGGCGGAGGCGGTCGGCTTCGTCCGCCGGCTCGCATTCGAACGCCCCGAGGCGGCGTTCGACGCCGCGTTCAGCTCCAGCAAGGACGAGCCGACCAACGGCGCGATCACGGACGAGGCGACCACCGAGCCAGCGGCCACCGACCAGGCAGGGAGCGACGCATGACCGACTTCACCCCCACCCGCGACGACCACTTCTCCTTCGGGCTCTGGACCGTCGGCTGGCAGGGCGTCGACGTCTTCGGCGGCGCGGTCCGGCCGCCGCTCGACCCGGCCGAGGCGGTCCACCGGTTGTCGGACCTCGGCGCGTGGGGCATCACCTTCCACGACGACGACGTCATGCCGTTCGGCGCGAGCACGCAGGAGCGGCTCGACCACCTGACGCCGTTCCGGAAGGCGTTGGCCGACACCGGTCTCACCGTGCCGATGGTCACCACCAACCTCTTCTCGCACCCGGTGTTCCGCGACGGTGGATTCACGAACAACGACCGTGACGTCCGCCGGTTCGCGATCAGCAAGGTGGCCGACAACATCGACCTCGCCGTCGAGCTGGGCGCCAGGACCTTCGTCGCCTGGGGCGGTCGAGAGGGAGCCGAGTCCGGCGCCGCCAAGGACGTCCGGGCGGCCCTCGACCGCTACAAGGAGGCCTTCGACATCCTGGGCGACTACGTGCTCGCCCAGGGCTACGACCTGCAGTTCGCGCTGGAGCCCAAGCCGAACGAGCCGCGCGGCGACATCCTGCTGCCGACCATCGGGCACGCCCTCGCGTTCATCAACGAGCTCGAGCACCCCGAGCTCGTCGGCCTCAACCCCGAGGTCGGCCACGAGGAGATGGCCGGGCTCAACTACGCCCACGGCATCGCCCAGGCCCTGTGGCACGGCAAGCTCTTCCACCTCGACCTCAACGGCCAGCACGGCCCTCGGTTCGACCAGGACCTGCGATTCGGGGCGGGCAACGCGCGTGGCGCCTTCTGGACCGTCGACGTGGTCGAGCACGGCGGCTACCACGGCCCGCGGCACTTCGACTTCAAGCCGCCGCGCACCGAGGACATGGACGGCGTCTGGGCGTCAGCGGCCGGCTGCATGCGCAACTACCTGATCCTCAAGGAGAAGTCGCGGGCCTTCCGGGCGGACCCCGAGGTGCAGGCGGCCCTGGCGGCGGCCCGGCTCGACCAGCTCGCGACGCCGACGGTCGGTGCGGGGGAGTCGCTCGCCGAGCTGCGCGCCGACACGTCGGAGTCGTTCGACCCGGAGCAGGCCGCAGCCCGCGGGATGGCGTTCGAGCACCTCGACCAGCTCGCGCTGGAACACCTCTACGGCGTCAGGTGAGGCTGAGGAGCGCGAGCGCGTAGGCGCACTCGGCGTCGGGATCGGCGTAGGTCTCGCGACCCTCCTCCCCGGCGACCGTCACCACCCACTGCCCGTCCTCGCGGCCCAACGACTCCAGCCGCTCGCCGATGAGCTCGCGGAGCTGGTCCTCGCGCGGCAACCACAGCGCGGTGTCGAGGGTGACCGAGTCGAGCGCCCACTCGGTCGTGCCGTTGAAGCCGAGCAACGGCTGACCCTTGAAGGTGTGCACGTCGATCGTCAGGTGGCTGATCCAGAACACCTCGCCGACCACGTTGGGCTGGTCGATGGTGAACCGGTCTCCGGGCGCGGGCTCCCACAGCACGCCGCCCTGGTTGAGGCGCCTCGACAGCTCCACCGAGATCATGCGTCGAGCCTACGTGCCCGTTCCCCCGCCCACCCGGCGTAGGCTGGCAGCGCGCGTCAGGGCGCAACCGGTCCGCGGAGAGGGCAGAGCCCACCTGAGCAACACCGGAGCAGACCCACCTCGTCCACCTCCTTCGCCTGGCGCCGCGGACCGCCGGGCTGCGAAGGAGGCCGACATGGCCGATGCACCGCTCTCCCTGCCCGACGACCCTGATCTCGGCTGGCTCCGCAAGCGGGCCAAGGACCTCCGCCGCGACCACCCCGAGTGGAAGCTGGCCGACGCCCAGCGCGTTCTCGCGCGTCGGTTCGGCTACCCGAGCTGGCCGGCGCTGAAGAGGTACGTCGAGCTGGTGCGCTCGTACCGCCGGGCGCCCGACCTGGTGCCTGAGCAGGACGACCCGCGGGACGAGTTCCTCCGGCTGGGCAGCCTGACCTACGGTGCCGACGACCCTGCGCGCTGGGCCGCGGCGGCCGCGATGCAGGTGCCCGTCGACACCGTCCACGTCGCCGCCTCGCGCGCAGACGTGGCTGCCCTGCGTCGGCTGCTCGTCGACGGCTCGGCGACCCGGGAGGGTGGCCCGTTCGCGTGGGCCCCGCTCGCCTACCTCGCGTATGCCCGGCACGACCCGCACGTCACCGAGGCTCAGGTGCTCGGGAGCGCGCGACTGCTCCTCGAGCACGGGGCGGACCCCGACACGGGATACCTGTGGCACGGGCTGCCGAGCCCGTTCACCGCCCTGACCGGGTGCTTCGGCAGGGGCGAGGGCGACCAGCCGCCGCACCCCCACGGCCCCGCACTGGCTCGCACCCTGCTGGAAGCGGGCGCCGACCCCAACGACGCCCAGACCCTCTACAACCGGCAGTTCCGACGCGACGACAGCCACTTGGAGCTGCTCTTCGAGTTCGGTCTCGGCACCGGCGACGGAGGCCCCTGGCGACGCCGGCTCGGTCGCGCGGCCATGTCGCCCGCCGAGATGCTCGGACGCCAGCTCGGGTGGGCTGCCGTGCACGGCATGGACGAGCGCGTCGCGCTCCTCGTGGCCCACGGGGTCGACCCGGCCATCCCCGTGACGATGTATGGCGTGCAGGCCGGATCTGCTCATGCCGCAGCGCTCGCGGCGGGTCACGTCACCACCGCGGAGCTGCTGGCCAGCCTGGGCGCAGACGCCACGAGCTCACCCGAGGAGCGGGTGGTCGCCGCAGTCCTCGCCGGCACGAACCCTGACCCGGCCCTCGTGCAGGGCGCGATCCGAGAACGGCCGGGGCTGGTCGCGTGGGCCGCCCACCACGGCAACCACGCCGCTGTGCGCCGCGCGGTCGAGCTGGGCTGGGACGTCGACCGTCGGGCGCGCACCGACGTGCCGTCGGACCAGCCGTGGGAGACCGGGCTGCACGCCGCCGCCGGGCAGGGCGACCGCGAGATGGTGCAGCTGTTGCTCGAGCTCGGTGCCGACCCCGACGTCACCGACACGCGGTTCGGGGGCACGCCCGCCGACTGGGCCGAGCACTTCGGTCACGTCGACCTGGCCGCGCACCTCCGCGAGGCCGGCCGCCGTGGGTGACCACGCGGCATACCCAGCGCGTGGCCTTGCCAGCCGAAGGTCGCTGATCTGGTCGTCAGCCGGTCAGCAGGATGAACCCGTCGCGCCGGCGGGCGAGGGGTTCTTGGGCGCCGGGGCCAGGGCGGTGAACTTCGCCCCGAGCACGAGGTCGACCGAGGAGTCGGTGCGGCTGTCCTTGACGCCCTTCGCGCCCTTCACGAGGGTGAGCACCAGCTTGGCCGACTCCCGTCCCGTCGGTCCGTACCGCACCTCCGCGGCGATCTTGACGTCCTTCTGGAGCGGGTCGTTGCTGACCGTGGAGACCTTGTAGCCGCGCTTGCGGACGTCGGCGGCGGTCTTCGCGGCGAGCCCGGTGCGATCGGTGGCGTTGTAGACGTTGAGGGTGACCTGCCCCGGGGTGCGTGCCGTGGAGGTTGCGGTGGCGGTGCAGCTCGAGCTCGGCGAGGCATTCGCCTTGTCGCTGGCGCGGTAGTAGGAGTACGCGTACCAGAACGCGAAGAACAGCATCAGCGCGACGACGCCGAGCGTGATGAGGGCCCGCCGCCGACGGGTACGACGAGCTCGCGACGCGCCCGACTCGACCACGTAGCTCATGCCCACCTCCGCCCGCGTCTGCGCGGCTCCCCACCAGCTGGGGCCAGTTGCCTGAGGTCAGTCAAGCACGAGGACCCGCGCGTGGAGGGTAGGTCGCTGCTGAAGAGCCGCACGAAGGGCCCGGTGCAGCCCGTCCTCGAGGTAGAGCGTGCCCTCCCACTCGACCACGTGCGCGAACAGGTCGCCGTAGAACGTGGAGTCCTCGGCGAGGAGGTGACCGAGGTCGAGGGTGCGCTTGGTCGTGACCAGCTCGTCGAGCCGCACCATGCGCGGAGGCACGTCGGCCCAGTCTCGTGGCGACTGCTTCCCGTGCTCGGGGTAGGGACGCCCCTCGCCCACCTTCTTGAAGATCACCCCGCCACCATAGGGGTATGCCGTGGGCGGGCCGCCGCCGCGACCGCACCGCCGCGGCCCCGGCGGTTGACCTGCCCGTCCCCGGAGGCTCGCCAGTAGAGTGCCGAAGGTGACCGAGACGACGCCTTCGCCCTCCCCGTCCGAGCCGGCTGGCGCGGGCAACGCGCAGCTCGACGAGATCCGCGCCGGGTACTCGTTCGAGGGCGGAGCCCTCCACTTCGGGGCCGCCGTGATCGACGGCAAGGCCTACCCCGATGCGCCCGTGCGCATCCCGCTGTCGACGCTCAACCGGCACGGACTCGTGGCCGGGGCGACCGGCACCGGCAAGACCAAGACGCTGCAGCTCATGGCCGAGCAGCTGTCCGGCCAGGGGGTGCCGGTCTTCCTCGCCGACATCAAGGGTGACCTCTCGGGTCTGGCTACGGCCGGACAGCCGAACGACAAGCTCACCGCCCGCGCGACGGATGTCGGGCAGCAGTGGGTCGGCACGGCATACCCGACGGAGTTCCTCTCGCTCGGCGGGCTCGGAAACGGTATCCCGATCCGGGCCACCATCACGTCCTTCGGTCCCACCCTGCTGGCGAAGGTGTTGGGGCTCAACGAGACCCAGGAGTCGAGCCTCGGGCTGGTCTTCCACTACGCCGACAAGAACGGACTCGCGCTGCTCGACATCAAGGACCTGCGCGAGGTCATCGCGTTCCTCAACTCCGACGAGGGCAAGGCCGACCTCAAGTCGCTCGGCGGGCTGTCGTCCGCGACCGCCGGGGTCATCCTGCGCGAGCTGATCGCGTTCTCCGACCAAGGCGCTGAGGCATTCTTCGGTGAGCCCGAGTTCGACACCCAGGACCTGCTGCGGACTGCCGCCGACGGCAAGGGCCTGGTCACGTGCCTCGAGCTGCCCGCGGTGCAGGACCGGCCGGCCTTGTTCTCGACCTTCCTGATGTGGCTGCTGGCCGACCTCTTCCACGACCTGCCCGAGGTCGGCGACGTCGACAAGCCCAAGCTGGTCTTCTTCTTCGACGAGGCGCACCTGCTCTTCAACGACGCGAGCAAGGCGTTCCAGGACGCCATCGAGCAGACCGTGCGGCTGATCCGGTCGAAGGGGGTGGGCGTCTTCTTCGTCACCCAGTCGCCCAAGGACGTGCCGTCGGACGTCCTGGCCCAGCTCGGCAACCGGGTGCAGCACGCCCTGCGCGCGTTCACCCCCGACGACGCCAAGGCGCTCAAGGCCGCCGTCTCCACCTACCCGCACAGCGGCTACGACCTGGCCAAGCTGCTCACCTCGCTCGGCACGGGTGAGGCCGTCGTCACGGTGCTGTCCGAGCGAGGCGCCCCGACCCCGGTCGCGTGGACCCGGATGATCGCCCCGCAGTCGTTGATGGCGCCGTCGGACGACGCCACCGTGCAGCAGGTCATCGCCGCATCCACGATCGGGTCGAAGTACGCCCAGATGGTGGACCGCGAGTCGGCCTACGAGAAGCTCCAGGCGCGGCTGCAGGCCGCCCCGACCCCGGAGCAGGCCCCCGCCCCGGCTCCCAAGGCGGAGGCGCCGGCCCGCGCCCCCCGCCCCGCCAAGGAGGAGCCGAGCATGGTCGAGCAGGTGGTGCGGTCGAGCGCCTTCAAGTCGATGGTGCGCTCGGCGGGCACGGTCATCGGTCGCGAGATCACCCGTTCGATCTTCGGCACCGCCCGCCGCTCCCGCTAGCCGCGCCATACCCGCCGGACCTGTCGCCAGCTCATGCAAAAGGCGAGTTAGCGACGGTGCCGGGCGTCGCTAACTCGCCTTTTGCATGAGCTGGCGCCGGGGGCGTTTGCGGGGGACCGGACGGGGTCAGCCGAGGAGGGCTGCCACGAGCAGGATCACCGGGACCGCGCCGATCGTCGTGATCAGGATGGTGTCCCGCGCGAGCACGCTGGCCCGGTCGTAGCGGGTGGCGTGCACGAAGATGTTCTGGGCGGTGGGCAGCGCCGAGGTCACCACGATCGCGAGCAGCGCGTGGCCGTCGACGCCGAGCAGCACGCTGGCCACGAACCACGCGACGGCCGGTTGCACGAGCAGCTTGAGGGTCGAGGTGGTGACCAGCTCGGCGACCGAGCCCGCGCGGCCCAGCCCCGGGCCGAGCCGCAGCGCGATGCCGTAGGCGACGAGCATCGCCGGCACGGCCATGTCGCCGAGGAGCCCCAGCGGCGCCGCCACCACGGTCGGCAGCGACCAGCCGGTGATCGACAGGACCACCCCGGCGAGCGACCCCAGGGTGAGTGGGTTGCGGACCGGTCGGGTCAGCAGCTGCCACCACGAGGACCGGCCGCCGCGCGCGTCGGCGTCGAGGAAGGCCAGCGCCAGTGGCTGGAGCACCAGGAGCTGCAGCAGCAGCGTGGGCGCGACGAAGGCCGCGTCGCCGAGCACGTAGCTCGCCACCGGGATGCCCAGGTTGCCGGCGTTGACGTATGACGCGGAGAGCGCCCCGATCGTCGTCTCACCCATCCGCCGGTGCCAGACCGCGCGGGCCAGGGCGATGTAGATCCCCGCTGCCACGACCACCGCCGCCACCGATGCGCCCAGGTTCGCCGAGAGCACCTGGTGCACGTCGGCCCGCGACAGGGTGATCACCATCAGCGCCGGGCTCGCGACGAAGAACGCGATCCGCGACAGCACCTGCTGGGCGCCCAGGTCGACGATCCGCAGGTGGGCCAGCAGCGCACCGACGGCGATGACCAGGCCGATGGTGGTGAAACCGTTGAGGACTCCCTGCACGCCCGACAGGTTAGGCGGGCGGCGACAGCACCGGTGCCAGCGTCTCGAGGACCGATGCGTCCTCGATCGTGCCCGGCACGGTGGGGGTGCGGCCGTCGGCCATCTCACGCATCGTCTTGCGCAGGATCTTGCCCGACCTCGTCTTCGGCAGCGCCGTCACGACGTCGACCCGCTGCAACGAGGCGATGGCGCCGACCTCGTCACGCACCCGCTGCTTGAGCTCGGCGGCGATCTGCTCACCGTCGGCCGCGGCGTCGACCCCGGCCTTGAGCACCACCAGGGCACGCGGCACCTGACCCTTGAGCTCATCCAGCACGCCGATCACCGCGCACTCCGCGACGGCGGGGTGTCCCGCCAGCGCGGCCTCGATCGAGCCGGTCGAGAGCCGGTGCCCCGCGACGTTGAGGACGTCGTCGGTGCGGCCCATGACGTAGAGGTAGCCGTCAGCGTCGACCAGCCCCCCGTCACCGGTGAGGTAGTAGCCGTAGAAGGCGGACAGGTAGCCGGCGACGAAGCGGTCGTCGTCGCCCCAGAGCGTCGGCAGCGTGCCCGGGGGGAGCGGCAGGCGGATGCAGATCGCGCCCTCGTCACCGGCGGCGAGCTCGCGCCCTCCCTCGCCGAGGATGCGCACGTCGTAGCCCGGCACGGGGACGGTCGGGGAGCCGGGCTTGATCGGCATCGGCTCGAGCCCGCGCAGGTTCGCCGCGATCGGCCAGCCCGTCTCGGTCTGCCACCAGTTGTCGACGACAGGCACGCCCAGCCGCTGGCTCGCCCACTCGTAGGTGTCGGGGTCGAGCCGCTCGCCGGCCAGGAAGACCGTCTGCAGCGACGAGAGGTCGTGCGCCTTCATGAGGGCGCCGTCGGGGTCGTCGCGCTTGATGGCCCGGTAGGCAGTGGGGGCGGTGAACATCGCCTTGACGCCGTGCTCGGCGATCACCCTCCAGAACGCGCCCGCGTCCGGCGTGCCGACCGGTTTCCCTTCGTAGAGAACGGAAGTCGCGCCGGTGAGCAGTGGCGCGTAGACGATGTAGGAGTGCCCGACGACCCATCCCACGTCGCTGGCCGTGAACCACGTGTCGCCCGGCTCGATGCCGTAGATGTTGCCCATCGACCAGCGCAGCGCGACGGCGTGCCCGCCGTTGTCGCGCACGATCCCCTTGGGTCGGCCGGTCGTGCCCGACGTGTAGAGGATGTAGAGCGGGTCGGTGGCCGCCACTTCGACGCAGTCCGCCGGCTCGGCGTCGGCGACGAGCTCGTCCCAGTCGAGCTCCTCCCAGTCGGTGTCGCGCTCGCCCACGGCCGCACGCGCCTGCTCGCGCTGCAGGACGATGACCGCCTCCGGCTTGTGCGAGCTGCGGTCGAGCGCGGCGTCGAGCAGCGGCTTGTACTCGATCACGCGGGTCGGCTCGACCCCACAGCTGGCCGCCACGATGACCACGGGCTTGGCGTCCTCGACGCGGGCCGCGAGCTCGGCGGGCGCGAAGCCACCGAACACGACGGAGTGCACTGCCCCCAACCGGGCACAGGCGAGCATGGCCACGACCGCCTCGGGCACCATCGGCATGTAGATGACGACGCGGTCGCCCTTGCCGACACCCAGCGAAGCCAACGCACCGGCGAACGTCGCCACGCGGTCGAGCAACGCGGCATACGTGATCGTCTGGTGGGTGTCGGTGACGGGGCTCTCGTAGTGCAGCGCGGCCTGGTCGCCGCGCCCCGCGGCGACGTGCCGGTCGAGCGCGTTGAAGCAGGTGTTGAGGGTGCCACCGGTGAACCACCGGTAGAAGGGCGGCCGGTCGTCGTCCAGCACGCGCGAGGGCGGTGTGATCCAGTCGATCGCCTTGGCGGCGTCGCCCCAGAACGTCGCCGGGTCGTCGAGGCTCTGCCGGTATGCCGCGTGGTAGCTGCCGTTGCCCATGTCGACATCGTGGGCCACCTGGCCGCGACCCGCCAGAGCGGCCGGCGACCGCTCAGTAGCGGGAGAGATCCAGCTGCGCCAGGACCGCGGTCGCGTCCGGCTGCAACGTGATGGTGCGCCAGCCGGACTTCGTGCGACGCCCGCACAGCTGGTCCCGCGTGGCGAGGCCGGGACAGACGACGTTGCGGACCCCCGCCCCCTCGACCTCCACGACGACCGGCAGCTTGCTGAGGCTGTCGTCTGTGGCGATCGGCGGCAGGACGACCAGCGCCCGGCCCGGGGTGGACGGCTTGCTCACCGTCGCCGCACCGGTGAGGCGGTAGCGCAGCTCCACGGAGAGCGGGGCGTTGGGCAGCAGCACGCGCCCCCCGGTGGCGATCGAGTCGGTCTGCTGGGGCAACCGCTGTCCGTCCGAGAGGACTTCGAGGTCGGCGATCCGGACATCCGGTGGCCGGGCGCCGCTGACGACGCCCTTCAGCACCGGTAGGTCGACCTGCAGGCCGGTCGAGGCGCCGAGGAAGCGGATCTGCTCGACCACCTCGAGCGTTCCGTCGGGACGCGGGGTCACCTGCACGTGCACGCCCGGCTCGGTGCGGCCCGGGTCCGCGGCAGCGGGTCGCGCGGTGGTCGTGCTCGGCGCCGCCGGCGAGGCGCGGACCGGAGTCGGCGTGGGGCTGCCGTCGAGCCGGCGGACCGCGACCGTCGCCACCAGGGCGAGGACCGCGATGACGGCAAGGGCGGCGCCGATGGCTGGCCACACCCGGCGTCTCGAAGGCCGGCGTCGTGGCGGCGCGGGGACCCGTGCGGCCCACGCCAGCAGGACGTCGGTGGAAGAGGGCCGTCCACCTCCGGTGCCCGGCCCCTGTGCCTGGCTCATGCGATCCACCCCTCGCCGGTGGGTTACGAGTATGTGCAGGTCAGAGCCGTTCCGACAGCCCTGGAGTCGGATTTACGCCATTTGCATGAGCGCCTGGGGAGGCCGCGGCCGCATCATCGGAGCGTCTGGTCTTCGGGGACCGCAGGGAGGCATGACGATGCAGGCTCGTCACGGTCGAGGGGTGCTGTCGCTGTTCGTGGCGGCGTCGGTCTCGTGGGGCGCGACGGGCGTCGCGGTGGCGGCGGGCCCCCAGCTCCCGGCAGGCCCCGCGGCTGTCGGTGCCACGGCGAAGGGGTCCCTCTACGTCATCCAGGGTGTCGACGCCACGACGATGACCCTCAGCCTGGACGGCAAGGTCCTGCGGACCGCGGCTCCCGCCAAGACGGTCCTGGGTCCGCTGTCGGTGGCCCCGGGTCGCCACACGCTCAAGGCCGAGCCGGCTGGCGGCGGGCCCGCGGTCGAGGCGACAGTGACGGTGCAGGGCGGCGCAAGTGCCGACGTGGTCCTGCACCGCCAGGCCGACGCGACCCTCGCCCCGGTGTTCACGACCTACAAGAACGACCTGTCGCCGGTGACAGCCGGCAGTGGCCGGCTCGCCGTCGCGCACACCGCTGCCGTCGGACCGGCCGACATCCGCGTCAAGGGCGAGGTGCTGTTCAGCAACGTCGCGAACGGTGAGCAGCTCTCGCTCACGGTGCCGCGCGGCAGCTACCCCGTCGACATCGTGCCCACCGCGAGCACCGCGCCGGTGGTGTTCGGCCCGGTCGACCTCCCGGTCGCCGCGGCTTCGCTGACCCGGGTGTTCGCGATCGGGGTGGCGGCGACCGACTCCATGGACGCGGTCGTGCAGGTCCTGCCCATCGCCACGCGTGGGTCCGGCGCCGACGTGAGCCGGGTCGACGCTGGCAGTGGCGGTCAGGCCCAGGCCCTCATCGCCGCCCACCGCGCGGGCGTCCCTGACTCCGGCGGCCAGCCGCAGTGGTGGCTCCCCTTCGCGCTGGCCGCCGGGCTCGCCGGGCTCCTGGTCGCCGTGGGGGTCCGGCTCGCGGCCAAGTCGGTGCCGGTGCCGGTGCGCGTCGACGCCAGGCGGCGGCGCTCCTGACCGCGCCCCGGTCGCGCCCGGCCACCACGGTGGCCCGCGTGGCCCGCGTCGTCCTCGTGGTCCTCTGTGGCAGCTCGCTCGCCGCCTGCGGCGGACCGGCCGAGGCGCAGCGTGGTGGGCCGGCCACGGCGAGCTCGGCGGCGGCGTCCGGCCCGGCAACCACGGCTGCGTCACCGTCCGGCGAGGGCGCAGCCGGTGATCCGAGGACCCCGCCCCCGGCGGGGGTCGGTCGCCCAGCGGCAAGCCAACGGCTCACCTTCGCCCCGGAGCGGATCCGGCTCAGCTCGGACGGCGGGGCGTCGGCACCCGTGCAGCGGGTCGACACCGGTGCGAGCGGCGAGCTGGAGCTGCCGGCCGACCCCGGGGTCACCGGCTGGTGGGTGAGCGGCGCGCTCGCGGGCGAGGTATACGGGAGCGTGGTGCTCGCCGGGCACATCGACTCGCGCGAGCGGGGGATCGGCTTCTTCGCCAAGCTGCTCAACGCATCGCCCGGCGACCGGATCGAGCTGACCGGGCGGGGCCTGACGCAGACGTACGTGGTGCGGACCAACAAGGAGGTCGACAAGGGCGCCCTCTCCACTAGCACCGACATCTTCGACCGCTCTGTGCGGGGCCGGCTGGTCCTGCTCACCTGCACGGGCAGCTTCGACCCGCGGACCCGGCACTACGACCACAACCTGGTCGTCACGGCATACCCGGTCGGGGTGCCGCGGCTTGCCAAATCCTGACCAACCAGGACAACCCAGGGCCTTGTGGGCAGACGCCGGACGTAGGTAAGTTCCGTTGTGACCGCTTCTATGGTGAATGGTTCACACAAAGCGGTCGTGCTCGCTCGTCGGCTCTTGGAGGTCCGGATGTCCAGCTCAGCCCTGTCCCGCCGCACCGTCGTCGCCGGTGGCGTCGCCGTCGGGATGCTCCTCGCCGGAGCCGGTGCCGGCCTCGCCACGGCGGCGCCGTCCGTGCCCGCCCCCTCGGCCTCCAGTGGCCCAGGGCGGGGCTGGGTCGCCTCGACGATGGCGCACATGACGCTGGAGGAGAAGGTCGGCCAGCTCTTCGTCCAGAACGTCTACGGCAAGGACGCCACGACGCCCGATGCCCGTAACATCCCGCTGTACGGCGTGGCCAGCCCGGCCGAGGTGGTGCAGAAGTACCACCTCGGTGGCGTCATCTACTTCGCCTGGACCGACAGCGTCCAGAACCCGCCCCAGATCGCCGCCCTCTCCAACGGGCTGCAGAAGGCCTCGCTCACCCAGGACCGCAAGGTGAGGATCCCGCTCCAGGTCGCCACCGACCAGGAGCAGGGGGTGGTCACGCGGATCGGCCCGCCGGCCACGCAGTTCCCGGGCTCGATGGCCCTCGGCGCAGGCCGGTCCACGGCCGACGCCCGCACGGCCGCCGCGATCACCGGCCAGGAGCTCAAGGCGATGGGGGTCAACACCAACTTCGCTCCCGACTCCGACGTCAACGTCAACGCGCTCAACCCGGTGATCGGCACCCGCTCGTTCTCCTCCGACCCCTCGCTGGCAGCGAGCATGGTCGGCGCCCAGGTGCAGGGTTACCAGGACGACGCCGACATCTCCTCGTCGGCCAAGCACTTCCCGGGGCACGGCGACACCGCCACCGACAGCCACGTGGCGTTCCCGATCATCACCCACACCCGGCAGGAGTGGGAGCAGGTCGACGCCCCGCCGTTCAAGAGCGCGATCGCGCATGGCATCGACATGATCATGACCGCGCACCTCAACTTCCCCGCGCTCGACGACTCCGGTGACCCGGCCACGCTGAGCAAGCCGATCATGACCGGCCTGCTGCGGGGAGAGCTCGGCTACAAGGGAGTGATCATCACCGACTCCCTCGCGATGCAGGGGGTGCGGGACCTCTACGGCGACGCCGAGGTCGCGGTCCGCGCCCTCGACGCGGGCGTCGACCAGCTGCTCATGACGCCCGCCATGGACGACGCGTATGCCGCGGTGCTGGGTGCCGTGCGCAGCGGACGGATCAGCCGGGCCGACCTCGACGCCAAGGTGCGTCGCGTGCTCGAGCTCAAGGTGCGGCGGGGCCTCGTCGCCCACCCGTACGTCGACGCGGACGCGCTCGACCAGGTGGTCGGCACCCCGCAGCACCTGGCCACGGCCGATGCCATCACCGACCGCACGACGACCCTCGTCAAGAACGACACCGCGACCCTCCCCATGGCGGTCTCGGGCAAGAAGGTGCTCGTCACCGGCTACGGCGTCGCGACGACGCAGACGCTCGCCGACGGTCTCGCGGCCGAGGGCGCGGCGACCACCGTGAAGCAGACCGGTAGCGCGCCGAGCGACACCGCCGTGGCGGAGGCCGTCGCGGCCGCGGAGGGCAAGGACGCGGTCGTCGTCACGACGATGAAGGCCTGGGACAAGGCGGTCACCGACCCGAACGGCGGCCAGCAGAACCTGGTCAAGGCGCTGCTCGCGACCGGGAAGCCGGTGGTCGTGGTCGCGACCCGCGACCCCTACGACATCGCCTACTTCGCCGACGCGCCGACCTACCTCGCCACCTACTCCTACAGCCCCGTCGCGATCCAGTCGGTGGCCCGGGTGATCACGGGTGCGGTGCGGCCCACCGGCAAGCTCCCCGTCGACATCCCGGTGGCCGGGGACCCGGCCACGGTGCTCTACCCCTTCGGGCACGGCCTCACCTACTGACCGCGCTCGCCACCCACCCGACCACACCCGGCCACGATCGGACGACCGCCATGACCCATGTCAACCGCCGCACGCTCCTCACCGCCGGGGCCGGCGCTCTGGCCGTGCCGCTCGCCGCGGCCGGTGCCCGCGCTGGCGAACCTGCCGGCCACCCCAGCGCGCCGTCCCGCAAGGTCACCACCGGCGCCCAGCGGGAGGCCGCCAACGGGTGGGCGACCCTGGCCGGTCAGAAGGTCGGGATCATCACCAACCCCACCGGGATCCTCACCAACCTCCGGACCATCGTCGACGAGATGCACGAGGCCGGCACGGTCGACATCGTCGGGGTCTTCGGGCCCGAGCACGGCTTCCGTGGCACGGCGCAGGCGGGCGACTCCGAGGGCACCCACACCGACCCGCGGACCGGCCTGACCGTCTACGACGCCTACGGCGCCAACGCCGCGAAGATGGAGCAGCTGTTCCGCACCGCCGGGGTCGAGACCGTGGTCTTCGACATCCAGGACGCCGGGGCGCGGTTCTACACCTACATCTGGACCATGTACACGGCCATGCGCGCTGCGGTCGCGACCGGCTCGAGGTTCGTCGTCCTCGACCGGCCGAACCCGACTGGCGGGACGGCGCGCGGGCCGATGATGACCACCGCCTACACCTCCGGCGTGGGGGCCAAGGAGATCGTCCAGGCACACGGCATGACGGTGGGTGAGCTGGCGCGCTACTTCGACGCGGAGTTCCTTCCCGCGGACGCGGGTGGCCGCCTCGCGGAGCTGTCCGTCGTCGAGGTCCGTGGCTGGCGGCGTGACATGCCGTATGCCGCGACCGGCCTCCCGTGGGTCATGCCCAGCCCGAACATGCCGACGCCCGACACCGCGCTGGTCTATCCGGGGACGGGGATGTTCGAGGGCACCAACCTGTCGGAGGGGCGGGGTACGACGCGCCCGTTCGAGCTCGTGGGCGCGCCGTACGTCGACTACCGCTTGGCGCAAACCCTTGCGGCGCGGGAGATCCCGGGTGTGGGTTTCCGCGAGGCGTACTTCACGCCCACGTTCAGCAAGCACCTCAACAAGGTCTGTGGCGGGGTGCAGGTGCACATCACGGACCCGGCTGCGTTCGACCCGCTGCGGGTGGCCGTCGAGATGCTCGTCGCCGCGAGGTCCACCTACGCGGACTTCGCCTGGCGCGTCGACAACGACCCGCGGCCCTACTGGATCGACAAGCTGAGCGGGTCGACCCGGCTGCGCGAGCAGGTGACCGCAGGCGCCTCGGCCGACGAGGTGGTCGGGGCATGGGCCGACGAGCTGGCCGCGTTCAACCGCCGTCGCGCCCAGTACCTCATCTACCGCGGCCCAGCCGCCTGACGTTGGGTGCGAAGACGTTGCGTACCAGAGGATCTGCTGCCCTGGCCGTCTGCGCCACGCTCGTCGGGGGCCTGTTCGTGACCGCCACGCCGGCCAGTGCCGAGGACTTCAGCAAGCCGTTCCACGGCTTCGCGCCGCCCACCACCGTGCTGCGGGACGGGTCGCCGGCGTCCGTCGGCCTCGACCCGGCACCCATCGCGGCTGCGGTCGCCCAGGTCCGCGGTCACGAGTCCGCCCCGCCCGACGGGCACCCGATGTATGCCGGTGCGGTGGGCCTGATGGGCCACGACGGCAAGGTCGTGGAGCGTGACGCCAGCGGCTGGGCGTTGCGCTACGCGGACGCCACGACCGAGCTCCCGCGCGACCAGTGGGTGCCGATGCGCGACGACACCGTCTTCGACCTGGCCTCGGTCTCCAAGCTCTTCACCTCGCTGGCGGTCACCCAGCTCGTCGAGGAAGGCAAGGTCGAGCTCGAGAGCCCGGTCGCGACCTACCTGCCCGAGTTCGCGGCCAACGGCAAGGAGGCGGTGACGGTCCGGCACCTGCTCACGCACACCTCCGGGTTCACCTCGTGGTTGCCGCTGTGGAGCAAGTACCCCGACAAGGCGTCGCGGATCAAGGCGGTGATGGACCAGCCGCTCACCAACCCGGTCGGCAGCACCTACCTCTACAGCGACCTCAACCTGATCACGCTCGGGGTCCTGGTGGAGCGGCTGCGCGGCGAGCCGCTCGACCGCGTGGTCGCCGAGCGCATCACCGCGCCGCTGGGCATGTCGAAGACGGGCTACAACCCGATCGACCGCACCCGCACCGCCGCGACCGAGTACCAGAGCGCCCCCGCCCGCGGGATGGTCTGGGGCGAGGTGCACGACGAGAACGCGTGGTCGCTGGGCGGCGTGGCCGGTCACGCCGGTGTCTTCTCCACGGCCGACGACCTCGCCGTCCTCAGCCAGGCCCTGCTCAACGGCGGCACCTATCGCGGGCACCGGATCCTCAGCCGTGACAGCGTGACCGCTCTCATCACGAACTTCAACGAGGCCTTCCCCGGCGACGACCACGGCCTCGGCTTCGAGCTGAACCAGCGTTGGTACATGGACTCCTTGTCCGGACCGCGCACCGCCGGGCACACCGGCTACACCGGCACCTCCATCGTCATCGACTTCAGCTCCCGCTCCTTCGCGATCCTGCTGACCAACCGGGTGCACCCCTCGCGCAGCTGGGGGAGCAACAACCTCGCCCGTCGTGAGTGGGCCGGAGGCCTGGGACAGGCGCTGCGCGTGCGACCCGCTGTCGGCGCGACGGCGTGGTCGGGAGGGGCCGCCAACGCCGCCACGCACACCCTCACCACGCCGTCGGTGGCGGTCCCCGCCTCGGGTGCGCGGCTCGGGTTCGACCTCTTCCTCGACACGGAGGAGACCGACCTGCTCACCCTCGAGCGCTCGACCGACGGCGGCGCCACCTGGCAGCCCCTGCCGTTCACCACCCGCGACCGCGGTGGGGAGAGCGCGAGCGACGGCACCGTGTCCGGCACCCGCGACCGGCACTGGCTGCAGGCGCGGGCCGACCTCCCCCCCGGGGCGCAGCAGCTGCGGTGGCGCTACACGACTGACGCGACCAACCTCGGCCGGGGCGTCTACGTGGACGGCATCCGCCTCACCGCGGGTCGCGCCGTGCTGCTCGACGCCGAGAAGTCGCCCACCCTGCTCACCGCAGACGGCTGGACCCTCCGGTCCCGGTGAGCGCGTCACCGACGCCGTACGGTAAGCCCATGCCATCGCGCGATCGGGGCCCCGAGGGCTCGGCGACCACAGTCCCGCTGCTGGTGCGGCTCCGGGGGATCCGACCGTCGCTGTCGCCGGCCGAGGACCGGGTCGCCGAGAAGGTGCTCGACAACCCTCGTGGGGCAGCGTCCCTGACGATCAGCGAGCTGGCAACGGCGGCAACGACATCCGAGACGACGGTGCTGCGGTTCTGTCGGCGTCTGGGGCTGCCGGGGTATCCCCAGCTGCGGCTCGCGCTGGCCGAGGAGAGCGCCCAGCCGCGCTCGACCGGCGCCCAGGACACGGACATCAGCGCCAAGGACACCATCGACGACATCATCGCCAAGGTGGCCTTCACCGATGCCAGCGCTGTCGAGGAGACCGCCCAGCAGCTCGACCGCGAGGCGCTCGCCGCCACTGCAGCGGCGATCGCGGCGGCCGGCCGGGTCGATGTCTACGGGATCGGGGCGAGCGCGGTCGTCGGCATCGACCTGCAGCAGAAGCTGCACCGCATCGGCGTGGTCGCCTTCGCGTGGAACGACCCCCACATCGCGCTGACGAGCGCGACCCTGCTGGGCAAGGGCGACGTCGCCATCGGGATCTCGCACTCCGGCACCACGTCAGAGACCATCGAGGCGCTCGAGCTGGCCAGGGAACGCGGGGCCGCGACCGTCGCGATCACCAACTTCCCGCTGTCGCTGCTGGCCGCCCGGGCCGACCACCTGCTCACCACGGCAGCGCGCGAGACCAGCCTGCGCTCGGGTGCGACGGCGAGCCGGATCGCCGCGCTGACGATCGTCGACTGCCTCTACATCGCGGTCGCGCAGCGGCACCTCTCCCGGGCTCGGAAGGCCGTCAAGGAGACCCGCGCTGCCGTCGCCAGCCACCACCTCCTGCCCTGACCGACCGCACTTCTGGCCACTCGTGCGGGGTGGGAGGGCTCCCCTTCTGGCTACTGATGCGGGGTGGGAGGGCTCCCCTTCTCGCTACTGGTGCGGGGTGGGAGCGCTCCACTTCTGGCCACCGGTGCGGGGTGGGAGCGCTCCGTTCGCCCCAACACCCAGCATGGTCGGCCAGAAGTGCTGTTGTTACTCATTCACATTCTTGACGGACATTCCGTAGGAAACTAACCTCGCGGTGTGAGCAGTGACGTGAGCGTGAGCGCGCCGACCGAGGAGCGCCACCCGGGGACCACCTCGATCGACACCGAGTCGACCCTCGACATCCTCGTCCTGCTCAACGACGACGACGCCAAGGTCGCGCCGGCCGTGGCCGAGGTGCTGCCCGAGCTGGCCGCCCTGGTCGACCGTGCGGTGCAGGCCATCCGCGGCGGCGGCACGGTGCACTACTTCGGGGCCGGCACGTCGGGTCGGCTGGCCGTCCTCGACGCCGCTGAGCTGCTCCCCACCTTCAACGCGCCCGACGGCCTCTTCGTCGCCCACCACGCGGGCGGGCTCGGCGCGCTGCTTCGGGCGGTGGAGAACGTCGAGGACGACGAGGATGCTGGTCGGGCCGAGGCGGAGGCCGTCCGACCCGGCGACGTCGCGGTCGGCCTCACCGCGTCCGGTCGCACCCCCTACGTCGGTGGGGCCCTGGAGCGCGCCAAGGAGCGGGGCGCGGTGACTGCGCTCGTCACCTCGAACCCACACGCCGACCTCGCTGAGCACGCGGACCACGTCCTGGTCGCGCGCACCGGCCCGGAGGTGCTGACGGGCTCGACCCGGCTCAAGGCCGGCACGGCCCAGAAGCTCATCCTCAACTCGTTCTCGACCGCTGTGATGATCCGGCTCGGGCGCACCTGGTCGAACCTCATGGTCGATGTCGTCGCCACCAACGCCAAGCTGCGGGGCCGGGTGGTCCGGATCCTGCAGGAGGCGAGCGGTGCCGACGACGCCGAGGCTCGCGCGGCCCTCGAGCAGGCCAGTGGCGAGCTCAAGCCGGCCCTGCTCTCGATGCTCGCCCACGTCGACGCATCCGTGGCGCGGGCCGCGATCGAGCAGCACGGTGGCTCGGTCGCCGACGCCCTCGCCGCCCTCACCGTGACCCCGTCCTCCCCGACTGAGACCCGCCCGTCCCCCGCCCCCAGAGGAGAGAACTGATGACCCGTCTAACCAGCAAGGCCCTGGCCGCGACCACCCTGGTCGGGCTCGCGGCCGCCCTGGCAGCGTGTGCGCCCTCCGGCGGTTCGGGGGATGCGGGCGGTGACGGCAGGACCACGCTCACCGTCTGGTCCTGGCGGGTCGAGGACGAGGCCGCCTACAAGAAGATCTTCGCCGCCTACGAGAAGCAGCACACCGACGTGTCGGTCGACTTCAAGGCCTTCAAGGCCACCGAGTACAACAAGATCCTCGCGACCGGCCTGGCCGGCTCCGACGGCCCCGACGTGCCGCAGGTCCGCTCCTACGGCCAGCTCCAGACGACCGTCGCCTCGAAGTCACTGGTGCCGCTGGACGGCAAGGTCGACCTCACCGGCTGGGACGAGAACATCGTGGCCAGTGCGAAGGGCAAGGAGGACGGCAAGATCTACTCCGTGCCGTTCGCCCGCCAGACCGTGCAGATGTTCTACAACCAGGGCCTGTTCGAGAAGAACGGCCTCAGGGCGCCGACCACCTGGGACGAGTTCACCGCCGCCAACACCAAGCTGGCCGGCGCAGGCGTCATCCCGATCGCCGTCGGCGCGAAGGACGACTGGACCCTCCCGATCGTGCACGAGGTCCTCGCTGCGCCGCGGTTCGGCGGGAAGGCCTTCCAGGACCAGGTGATGAGTGGGGCGAAGGACTTCACCAGCCCTGACTGGGTCGCGTCCGTCGAGGTCGTGAAGAGCCTCGAGAAGTACATGCCCAAGAACGTCACCGGCGTCGCCGCCACCGACGCGCAGACGCTGTTCAGCGCGGAGAAGGCGGCGATGATCCCCGGTGGTTCGTTCGACCTCGCCGTCCTCCAGAAGGCCAACCCCGCGGTGCAGATCGGGGTGTTCCAGGTGCCCCCGCCGCCCGGCTCGCCGAGTGGCTCCGAGGCCACCACCCCCGGCTGGGCCGACGGCAACTTCGGCGTCTCCACGAAGTCCAAGAACCAGGCTGCCGCCACCGAGCTCGTGAAGTGGATGTCCACCAAGGAGTTCGGTCAGATGGTCGCCGACGACATCAAGCAGATCTCGGCCGTGCCCGGCGTGGAGTTCAGCGACCCGCTGCTGAAGACGATGAACGACAACTACACCAACAGCGGCTCGCCCTACCTGCTCCTCACCGACTTCCGCTACGGCGCCCCGTCCGGCACCGACCTGTTGGGCAAGGGCCTGCAGCAGCTGCTGCTCGGGTCCAAGGACGCCAAGGCCGTGAGCACGGAGCTCGACACCGGCGTCAAGACCTGGTTCAAGCCCACCTCGTGAGGCGACGGACGGGGCTGCTCTTCCTGGCCCCTGCGCTCGTGCTGTTCGGCGTGTTCGTGCTCTACCCGATGCTGACCGCGTTCTCCTACGCGTTCTTCGACTGGCGGGGTACGACCCGGGGTGGGTTCGCGGGGATCGCCAACTTCCAGACCCTCTTCACCAAGGCGCCGTTCACGACCGACCTGCCACGGGCGTTGCTGCACAACGTCGTCTTCTTCATCGGGACGATGCTGGTGCAGAACACGATCGGGCTCACCGTCGCGTTCCTCCTCCACCGGAGGGCCCGCACGCGACGCCTGCTGCAGACGCTCTACGCGATGCCGTACCTCGTGAGCCCGATCGTGATCGGCTACCTGTGGACCCTCCTGCTCTCGCCGACCTTCGGCCCCGTCAACCAGCTGCTCACCAAGCTCGGGCTGGAGTCGTGGGCCCTCCCGTGGCTCGGTGACCCCAAGACCGCCCTGTGGGTGGTGGTGCTCGTGAGCGTGTGGCAGTGGATCGGCTTCCCGGTCCTGCTGTATGGCGCCGCGCTCGGTGGGGTGCCGGAGGAGCTGAGCGAGGCGGCCCGGGTCGACGGCGCGTCCTACCGGCAGACCTTCTTCAAGGTGACCCTGCCGCTGCTGGTCCCGGCCATCGGCACGGTCTCGGTGCTCACCTTCATCTTCGCGATGGAGGCCTTCGCGCTGCCGTACGCATTCGGCGGGTCGACCGGAAACCCCGCTGGGGCAACGGACTTCGTCTCCCTGCTCTTCTACCGCAGCGCCTTCGACTCGGGTGCGGTCGACGCGATCGGCAGCTCGTCGGCCCTGGCGACCCTCCTCTTCCTCATCATCTTCGGGGGCGCGCTGGCCGCCACCGCGGTGCTGCGCCGGCACGAGCGGAGGATCACGACGTGACCGCCCTCCCCACGACGACGGCGCGGGAGCAGCGCGTGCTCGAGCCGCCACGCGGTGGCTCGGCCCGCGCCAAGCCGGTCGGTGGCGTGACCGCCAGCATCGCGCTGTGGCTCTATGCAGCCTTCGCGCTGATCCCGTTGCTGCTCATGGTGGCCAGCTCGTTCCGCACCAATGCCGACCTCATCACCGACCCGCTCGGCGCCCCGTGGCCGGTCTCGACGACGAGCTATCGCGAGGCCTGGACGACGGGCAACTTCGCCACCTACTTCTGGAACTCCCTGCTCGTCACGGTCGGCGCCGTCGTCGTCTCGACGGTGGTGTCGACGATGGCCGCCTACGCCCTGGCGCGGGTGCGCTCGCGCTGGTTCGCCGGGATCGAGTCGGTATTCCTCTCCGGGCTGATGCTCCCGATCCACCTGGCGATCCTGCCGATCTTCTTCCTCTTCGACAGCCTCGGCCTGATCGACAGCCGGCTCGGGCTGGCCCTGATGTACGGCGCGGCCGGGGTGCCGTTCTCGATCTTCGTCCTCACGACGTTCTTCCGGCAGCTGCCCGAGGAGCTCGAGGAGGCGGCTGCCCTCGACGGTGCGTCCGCTTGGCAGACCTTCTGGCGGATCATGGTGCCCCTGGTCCGACCCGCCCTGGCCACGGTGGCGGTCTTCCGCTTCGTGCCGATCTGGAACGACTTCCTCTTCCCCCTCGTCCTGCTGCGCCGCGAGGAGAAGTACACGTTGCCGGTCGGCCTCACCACCTTCTTCGGCGAGAACGCCACCAACTTCTCGGCGGTCTTCGCGGGCCTGGTGATCACCACCGTGCCGCTCGTCGTCCTGTTCCTCCTGGCCACCAAGCAGATCGTGGCGGGCTTGACCGCCGGCATGTCGAAGTGATCGGGTCGCGCCCATGACGGGCGGACCGGTCGTGGGAGTCGACATCGGTGGCTCCGGCCTGCGCCTGCAGGCCTGGTATGCCGCCGGGGCGGGTCCAGTCCGCACCGCGCCCGGGGTGCGCATCGGGTCCACCGGCATCGACGTGGCTGCCGCTGTCGCCGACGCGCGGGCCCTCCTCGACGAGGAGCGTGCGACCGGCGGCCGCGAGGGGCCGCCCGCCACCGTCGTGTGGTCGATGCGGGGGTTGCTGTTCCTCGCGGATCGGACCGAGGTGCTGCGGCTGGTCCGCGAGGGTCTGCGCGCCGACGTCACCGTGGTGGTCTCCGACGCCGTCGCCAACCTGGTGGGTGCGACCGGGGGGCTGCACCCGGCCGCGGTGGTCGCGGCCGGGACGGGGGCGGTCGCGTTCGGCACCGACTTCGCCACCACCTGGCGACGGGTGGACGGCTGGGGGCACGTCCTCGGTGACGTGGGCTCCGGGGCCTGGCTCGGCCTCGAAGGGCTGCGGGTCGCCCTGCGTGCAGCAGACGGGTTGTCCGGTGGATCCGAGGCGCTCCTCGGGGCCGGTGTCGACCGGTTCGGCCCGACCGAGTCGTGGCCGCGGCAGCTGATGGCGACCCTCGACGCCCCGGAGCGGCTCGCGTCGTTCGCCCCGGTGGTCACGGCCGCGGCTCCGACCGACCCCGTGGCGGCAGGGCTGTGCCAGCGGGCGGGGCAGGGGCTCGGTGAGGCACTTCTGGCGGCTGCGACGGGCCTGGGCAGCCCGCACCTCGTCGCCACCGGCGGCGTGCTGGTGGACGGGCCGGTGTGGTCCGCACTCGTGGCCACGCTCGCCGCACAGGGGGCGCAGCTGGCGCCGGCCCGCGGCGGAGCCCTCGACGGGGCGCTGCTGCTCGGGCGGCGCCTCGGCGAGGAGGGGCAGCTCCCGGAGCACCCGGCATACCTCGTCGTGGGCTGAGCGGTCAGTCCCTGGGCGTGTTCTGGTAGCGGATGTAGGCGCTGGAGTCGCGGTGCCACAGCCGCACCACCGCCCACGCACCCACGAACAGGATGGCGAAGGCGAGCGTGAAGGCGAACTTGCCCGCGGTCGGCAGCAGCGCTCCCGCGAACAGCCCCACGTAGACCGGCAGGAGCACGCTGGCGATGATCCGGGCCCACCGCGACCCCCGCGCGGTCGCGCGGGCGAGGGCCAACCAGATGACGCACGCCGCGACCGCGACGATCGTCGTCAGCCCGAGGGTGAACCGCAGGACTCCCTCGATGTCGGCGTCGGTCGCCGGCAGCTTGCCCACCACGACCTCGCGTCGGATCGCGTCGCGCAGCTCTGCGCGGGTGAGGAAACCGCGCAGCACCTCGCACACCTCGAGGAAGGCCCCGAACTGCATCAGCCGCACGCTCTCGACGATCGAGCGCGGCGGCACCAAGGGCTTGCCGGGCTGCCAGGTGTGCTCTTCGGGCCGGCCGTCGCCGGCGCCGTCGGGGCTCAGCACGCCGCGCCACCGGATCTGTCGGGCCATGCGTGGAGGATAGGCGACCCGCGCGCAAGAGAACGGCCCCAGCGCACGCGCGGGGGCCGTTCGGTGGCGGAGGATAGGGGATTCGAACCCCTGAGAGCTTTCACTCAACACGCTTTCCAAGCGTGCGCACTAGGCCACTATGCGAATCCTCCGCCGAGGAGGCTACCCGAGCGGCACCCCACCCCTGAAATCGCTCCTGCGAATCGCTGCCGAGGCGCCCTGCCACGGGCACCAACCTCGACGGGGTGCTCTTCCCACACTGGTAGGACCGGCGCGGCTCAGCTCTGGGAAGCGGCCGGTGGGCCGACGAGCAGGGCGAGCAGGGTCAGCGCGCTGACCGCCGCGACCGCCACGCCGCCTGCCGCGACCGGGCGAGCGAGCATCCATGCCTGCGCCCGCTCGAGCAGACCGGTCGGCTGGTCCCGGCCCGGAGCCAGCCGCCAGGGCCCGTCGAGCTGGCTGCGGCGCTCGGCCCGCCGGTCGAACCACACCGTCAGGAACGGCGGGACGGCGCTCGCGAGGGCGAGCGCGGTGGTGGCCGGTGACCAGCGCTGGTTGACGGCCACGAACACCGCGCCCAGGCAGTAGGCGATGAAGACCACGCCGTGCGCCATACCGAAGACCTGCACGCCGAGCTCGGTCGTCCCCGTGCCGTACTTGAGGAGCATGCCCACGAGGAGCAGGGCCCAGGTGACCGCCTCGGCGACGGCGAGGCGACGGAACAGCTGCAGCGGCGACATGCCCCCAGTCTCTGCGACCTCCTCGGCGTCGACCGCGGCGGGGTCCGTACCCAGGAGGTGGTCTCCCAGCTGCGCCACCAGACGCGGCTGGACGAGGCCCCGAACTGGTCGAGGTGTGGACACCGGGGACCGCCCTACGCGGTCGGTTCGACGGATTGGCTGTCGCGGAGTCGCCCCGTCTACACTGGCGGCAGGCACCCCGTGTGGTGGTACCTCTCCGAACTCCCCCAGGGCAGGAATGCAGCAAGGGTAGGAGAGCTCTTCCAGGTACGCGGGGTGTCCCTTTGTCTGCCACGACTCCCGGGTCTTTGATGGGTTGACCCCACCCTGGCGGGGTCAACCCATCAAAGACCCGGCGGGCGTCAGGTGCGGTGGCCCTCGTCGAGGAGCCGGACCCGGCGTCGCCCGAACGCCACCGCGGCGTACGACGCGAGCACCAGCACCATCAGGGTGTTCGAGAGGCTCGAGCGGGTCAGCAGCGCCGTCGAAGCGACCCCACCGATGACCGTGAGCAGCAGCGGACGCGAGTACCAGAAGGCGACCGACACCACGGCGGACCCCGGCGAGAAGAGGCTGACCGGCGGCAGACCCCGGAACGCGGCCATCAGGTGGGCGCCCGCGACCAACGGCAGCACGGCCAGCGGCCACACCACGGCGGCAGCCCCGGCCGCGGGCGCGCTGGCCAGGACGAGACCGCCGGCGAGCAGGGACACCACGGCGTACGACGCCGAAGGAGTCACCAGGTGCGCCAGCGCCTCGCGTCCGTAGGCGAGCCCGATCAGGGGCGGGGTGCCGGCGTTGTCACCTTGCAGCCGCAGGCCCTCGGCCCAGCTGCCGAAGCCGAGGTAGCAGGCGATGATCCCGGCGAAGGCGACGATGTTGGGGACACCGGGCACCGTCGCGTGGGCGAGCGCCCAGGAGCCGAGGGCGCAGAGCACGGTGCCGGTGAGGAGCGCCCCTGGCGAGCGCCGCAGCCCCAGCAGGTCGCGTCCGGCCAGCGCCGCGACCGGGCCTCGGGCCCGCAGGCGGGTCCGGCGCAGCCGCGTCGTGGGGGACGCGACGTCGAGCCGGGCGGCGCGCAGGTCGCCGGCCAGGACGGCACCCCCCATCGTCACCGCGCGGGAGGACTGGGTGCGCAGGGCGACATGGTGCAGTGCTCGCAGCGACGTCCGCGACCGCAGGACGGTTGCGGGACCGCGCGGACCGGTCGGCCACGAACGCACCTGGCCCCAGAGCCACATCGCGGCGAAGCCCAGCCCCAGGGCCAGCCCGGCAACGCTCGCCGGGAGCAGTGCCCACGGCGACGACACCCCGGCGACCACCATCCCGGTGCCGACGACCGCGCCGGTGAGAAGGCCCCCGACCAGGCAACCGAGCAGGCTCAGCCGCCACCAACGACGCAGCACCACGGCGCGGTCGAGGGCGCTGACGGCGACGTGGTCGAGGTAGGGGAGGTCCGGCACGACCGGCCCGCGGATCGAGCCCAGGCGGTGCGCGAGCAGCCAGATGGCGAGCGCGAGGGCGCCCACGACCGTCACGCCCTGGATCCCGGTCAGGTGCCTCGAGATCCAGCCCGGGTCGACGAACAGGAAGAACGCCCGCGAGGCCGGCACGCCGTAGGTGAGGGCAGCGATCACGGCGACGTACGCGGCATACACGATGTTGCCGTTGCCCTCCTCGGGCAGGCCGCCGCGGATCACCCGGCGCGCCTGGTCGAGGCGCTCGCGGTCGCCGGCGGGACCGGCCTCGTCGGGTGGTCCGCTCACGGGGCGACCACGTCGACGACGCGGTCGGCGATCGCCTCGGTCATCGCGGGGTCGTGGCAGGCCACCACGAGCGCGGCGCCAGCGGCCTTGCGGGCCAGCAGGATCTCGGTGAGCAACCCGCGCTTGTGGGTGTCGAGGCGCTGCTCGGGCTCGTCGAGGAGGAGGACCCGGGACGGGCGGAACAGCACCAGTGCGAGGTGGAAGAGGTGCTGCTGCCCCGACGAGAGCTCGTGCGGGAAGCGCTCGGACAGGTGGTCGATCTCGAGGCTCACCAGCAGGTCGTCGGCGCGCTGGTCGGCCGTGCCGATCGCGCCACCCCACGTCGAGTCGATCAGGACGAGGTGGTCGATGACGGTGAGGTCGCGGTATGCCGTGGGGTAGCCGATCAGGGCGGCGACCCGGGCTCGGGTGGCCGGGTCGCGCTCGTCGAGGGGCTCCCCGTCGAGGCTGGCGGTGCCGTCGGAGGCCTCGAGCGTGCCGGCAAGGATCCGCAGCAGCGTCGTCTTGCCGCTGCCGTTCTCGCCACGCACGACGACACACTCCCCGGACGAGACGGCGAGGTCGACGGGGGCGAGGAGCACGTTGCCGTCGACGTGCTTGCCGACGCCGGTGGCCTCGAGGTGCACGGGGAGGGCCTCCGACGCCCCGACCTCCGCGGGTCCGGGGGCCTGCGGCGGGGTCTCCTGCTTGCGGCGCGCGAACATCTGCCTCCCTCGTCCGCGCCAGTCTGCCACCGCGCCGGACGGCCGCTCCGGCTGCCTCTCCGACTACCTCCCTGGCTGCCTCTCGGGTCGGCTCCGGGAGGGGGACGCGGATGTCTGCGGGGGCGACTAGGGTTCCCGAGGTGAGCACCGCCCTGTACCGCCGCTACCGGCCCGAGAGCTTCGCCGACGTCATCGGGCAGGAGCACGTCACCGAGCCGCTCATGCAGGCGCTGCGCACCGGTCGGGTCAACCACGCCTACCTCTTCTCGGGCCCGCGCGGCTGCGGCAAGACCACCAGCGCCCGCATCCTGGCCCGCTGCCTCAACTGCGAGCAGGGGCCGACCCCCACCCCGTGCGGCAGCTGCGACTCCTGCGTCGCGCTCGCCCGCGGCGGGGCCGGCAGCGTCGACGTGATCGAGATCGACGCGGCCAGCCACGGAGGTGTCGACGACGCGCGCGACCTGCGCGAGCGGGCGTCCTACGGACCGGCCCAGAGCCGCTACAAGATCTACATCATCGACGAGGCCCACATGGTCACCCCGCAGGGCTTCAACGCCCTGCTCAAGATCGTCGAGGAGCCGCCCGAGCACGTGAAGTTCGTCTTCGCGACGACCGAGCCCGAGAAGGTCATCGGCACGATCCGCAGCCGCACCCACCACTACCCGTTCCGGCTGGTGCCGCCGGGCCAGCTGTCCGACTACATGGCCTCGCTGTGCCAGCAGGAGGGTGTCGCCGTCGCTCCGGGCGTGCTGTCCTTCGTCACCCGTGCAGGCGGCGGCTCGGTGCGTGACTCGCTGTCCGTGCTCGACCAGCTGATCGCCGGCTCCGGCGACGAGGGCCTCACCTACGAGAGCGCGGCGGCGCTGCTGGGGTTCACCGACGCCGAGCTGCTCGACGCGATCATCGACGCCTTCGCCGCCGCCGACTCCGCCGGGGTGTTCCACCAGGTCGACCGGGTGATCGAGACCGGGCTCGACCCGCGCCGGTTCGTCGAGGACCTGCTCGAGCGGCTGCGCGACCTCATCGTCGTCGCGGCCGTCCCGGACGGCGCCTCGTCGGTGCTGCGCGGCGTGCCCGAGGACCAGCTCGAGCGGATGCGCCAGCAGGCCGCCGCCTTCGGTGGCGGGGCGTTGTCCCGCGCCGCCGACATCGTCAACGCCGGCCTCACCGAGATGACCGGCGCCACCGCGCCGCGGCTCCAGCTCGAGCTGATCTGCGCGCGCGTCCTGCTCCCCGCCGCCTCCGGCGAGTCCGGGTATGCCGCGCGGCTCGACCGCCTCGAGCGTCGCCTCGACGTCGAGGGGGTGCCCTCGGGCGCCCAGCCGCCGGCGACGACGGCGTCGGCCGCCCCCGCCCCCGCCTCGCCGGCGCCGGCCCCCGCCTCGCCGGCGTCCGCCCCCGCCCCGGCCGTGCCTGCCGCGTCCGCCCCCACCGCCTCGGCCGCGCCCGCTGCTCCGGTGGCCACTCCGGTCGCTGCTCCGGCCTCCGAGGCGCCCAGCCGTCCGCAGGCCGAGCCGTCGACCCCGACGCCACCGGTCGCGGAGCCGACCGGCTCGCCCACTGGGGCCGGGGAGCCCGCGGTCGCCGAGCCGGTGGACCAGTCGCCGCAGCCCACCAGCCCCGCTCCCGAGCCCGTGTCCGAGCCCGTGTCCGAGCCTGCCGCCGCTGCTGCCGAGACCGAGCCGACGCGACCGGCCGCGATCGCCGGCGGGATGGACGTCGCGGCGATCCGCCGGGCCTGGCCCGACATCCTCGCCTGGATCTTCAAGCACAAGCGGACGACCTGGACGCTGCTGTCGGAGCACGCCTCGGTGCACGACTACGACGGGTCCAAGGTGGTGCTGGGCATCTCGACCGTCGGCATCGCCAACACCTTCCGGCACGGCCCGCACGCCGACCTCGTCCGCCAGGCCCTGATCGACGTGCTCGGGGTCGATGCCCGCGTCGAGGGCGTGCCGACGCCTGACGCGGCGGCGAGCGCACCGTCCGGCGAGGCGCACCCCACCGTGACCCCTGCCAACCGGTTCCCCTCCGACGACCCCGCGGTGAAGGGCGACAACCCGGCGCCGCGAGCGTCCGGCGGATCGTCCGCTGCCGGTTCGGGCGGTGGTGCTGCCGCGCAGGGTGGTGCCGGGCAGCGAGGTGGCGACCCCACGGCATACGCCGGTCTCGCGGCGTCCAGCCCGCCCCCCGAGACCGGCGGCGGCTGGGCGACGGCGTCGTCGGGCCCGTCGAGCGGGCCGAGCTGGGCCAGCGAGGCCCCGGGCGGCTCGCCCCCGGCGGCACCACCCGCAGGCTCGCCACCGGCCACGGACCAGGCTCCGACTGCCGCGGAGCCGGGCACGGGCTCGAGGTTGGCAGCGGCCAAGGCGGCCGTCGCCGCGGAGGAGCCGGCCCGCACCCCTGACACCTACGTCGCCGACGACAGCGCGGCCAGCGCCGACGACGAGGACATCGCCGAGCTCGGCGAGGTGGGCCGCCCCGTGATCGAGCGGCTGCTCGGTGGCAAGGTCATCGACGAGGGGCCGTGAGCCGTGGCGCCGAGCCGGATCCCGTTCGCTGAGCTCCTGACCAGGCCCACCGCCGTCGAGCGGGCGGCTCCGTTGCCGGGAGACGACCGGGTGTTCCCGGCCGACGTCGTGATGGACCGGGCCTGCACCCTCGCCGCGCCACCCGAGGTGGTCTGGCCGTGGATCGTCCAGCTCGGCAAGGAGCGCGCCGGCTGGTACTTCCCGGGCTGGCTCGAACGAGCCGTGCCGTCGAAGCGTCGCGGGTTGCGGCACGTCGCCCCCGAGCTCCAGGGGCTCGAGGTCGGCGCCGTGGTGCCCGACTGGGGCGGCGCCCACGCGACCTTCACGGTGCTCGAGCTGGAGCCGGCCGACCACCTGCTCCACGGCTCGGTCCGAGGGCGCACCCGGCTCACCTGGTGCCTCCACCTGACTCCCGTCGGGAGCGACCGCACCCGGCTGCACCTGCGCCTGCGGCTGGCCCCGGTGCGCAGGCGGCGGCTGGCCGCGCACGTCGGTGGGCTGTTCGACCAGCTCACGGTGATGGGGCTGGCGGCCGGACTCCGCGAGCGGCTCCCCACCGGTTCGGGGTATCACCGGGCGCAATAGCGCGCTGGATCACCCCGCACCGGTCCGGGGCGGCGGCGCGGGCGCTGACACCACGAGGGCATAGGCTCACCGATGTGTACGAAGGTGTGGTCCAGGACCTGATCGACGAGCTCGGCCGGTTGCCCGGCGTGGGGCCCAAGAGCGCCCAGCGGATCGCGTTCCACCTGCTCCAGGCCGACGCGATCGACGTGAAGCGGCTCGTCGAGGTGCTCACCGAGGTCAAGGCCAAGGTGCGGTTCTGCGAGACCTGCGGCAACGTCGCGGAGTCCGAGCAGTGCCGGATCTGCGCCGACCCACGCCGCGACGGCACCGCGATCTGCGTCGTCGAGGAGCCCAAGGACGTGGTCGCCATCGAGCGCACCCGTGAGTTCCGCGGCCGCTACCACGTGCTCGGTGGGGCGATCAGCCCGATCGACGGCGTGGGTCCCGACGACCTGCGGATCAAGGAGCTGATGACCCGCCTGGCGTCGGGTGAGGTCACCGAGATCATCATCGCCACCGACCCCAACCTCGAGGGCGAGGCGACGGCGAGCTACCTCGCCCGGTTCCTGCGCCCGATGGGGCTCAAGGTCACCCGGTTGGCCTCCGGCCTGCCGGTCGGCGGCGACCTGGAGTACGCCGACGAGGTCACCCTCGGCCGGGCGTTCGAAGGCAGGAGGCTGCTCGATGTCTGACGACCTGCAGGTGCTCGCCGACGACTGTGCCGGCGAGGCGCGCACCTTCCTCTCGACCATGACCGAGGTGGCGTCCGGCAGTGAGCCGGCCGCCGCGATGCCGATGACGCTGCTGGCCCTGTCGCAGGTGCTGCTGATGGGTTCGCGGCTCGGGGCGATCGAGGACGTCGTGCCCGAGGAGCGGTTCGAGGCCGACCCGGGTCCGGACGTCGACGTCGACCCGCTGCGCAGCGCGCTGGCCAACCTGTTCGAGGGCCTCGACGACTACGCCTACGTCGTCGACCCGCTCGTCGACGTCGAGGTGGCCCGCAGCGCGTTGTCCGAGGACGTGGCTGAGATCGCCTCAGCCCTCTCGCACGGCCTGCGCCACTACGAGGCCGGGCGCGCGTCGGAGGCGCTGTGGTGGTGGCAGTTCAGCTACCTCTCGACCTGGGGTGACGCGGGCGCCCGCAGCCTGCGGGCGATGGTGTCGCTGCTCGCGCACATCCGGCTGGACGCCGACGAGGAGTCCGTCTCCGAGGCCGAGTTCGACGCCCTGCACCCCTGACCGCCGCCACCGTTCGAGGTGATGTTGTACCGGAATCCGGTCGGGTATCACCTCGAACGCCGGGCGGTCAGGCGATGCGGGTGCCGTTCGGGAGGCGCCGGATCGGGGTCCGGAGCCGACTGCCGGCCAGGACCGTGGCGCCGCCCCCGGCGAGCAGCAGGAACGCCAGGCCGTAGGGCCAGACCGGTGCGGTGTCGAGTGCCTTCTGCAACGGGTCGTCGGAGCCCTCGTCGGTGTAGTCGCCGGAGAACATCGCGACGTCGCGGGCGCAGGAGTCCTCGACCTCGGCGCCCGGTCCGTTGCGGGCGGCGCGCGCACCGGCGCTGATCCACCGCATCGGCGTGAACCCGCTGGAGTAGATGCCGTTCTCCTTGCGCGGAGCCGATGGCGCGGCGTCGGCCACCACCACGAACGGGTTGAGCGGCAGGATCCACCAGATCCGTTCGGTGTGGGCGACCGTCGTGCGGCGCGTGAAGGTCGTGCAGTCGGCTCTGGTCGGTTGCTGGTTCGCCTTCTGGAGCTCCTCGATCTGCTCGGGGGTCAGGTTCGGGTCGGCCGGGTCGAAGGCCGGCGGCTGGTGCTGCTCGTACCAGTTGTCCGGGATGCCGTGGACCTGCTGGGTCTCCTGCTGCGTGACGAGGAAGGCGCTGAGCCCGAAGCCGATGGTCGTGCCGAAGACCAGCGCCCCCATCGTCAGGTAGGTCAGCACCGCTGACGAGACGGTCCGCGCGGTGAGCGTCGAGAACATCAGCCCGATCGCGCAGGTGACGGCGAGCACCAGCACCAGCACCAGCAGCGACAGCACGATCCGGCCGCCGGAGATCCCGCCCTCGAACCACGCCCAGGCCAGGAACGGCAGCGCGGTCGCGAGGAATGCCAGCGCCACCACCCAGGCCGACAGGAGCTTGCCGAGCGCGATGTCCCACGGCGTCAGCAGTGTCGTCTGCAGGGTGGCCAGCACCCCGTGCTCGCGGTCGCCGTTGACCGACGTGGCGGTCAGGGACGGGACGATCAGCATCGAGAGGCCGAGGACGAAGAAGACCACGATGTCGTACATCGCCGAGCCGGAGCGCAGGTCGGGGTCGTTGGTGGCCCAGTAGGACAGGAAGCTGACGCCGGCGATCAGCAGCACCCAGATCCCGAAGACGATCGGCCAGCGCGAGGTGCGCAGCCGCTGGCGCAGCTCGAGGGCCGCGATGGTGCGGATGCCGTGCCAGCTCATTGCCGGTCCTCGGTCGCCGCGAGGTAGGCGGACTCGAGCGCGCCCTGGCTGGGTGTGAACCCGATGACGCGGATGCCGTCGCGGACGAGGTCGGCCAGCAGCCGGGCGGCGTTCTCCTCGCCGGCCACCTCCACCTCGGTCTGCCCGCCGCCGACCTTGCGGGCCGGCACATGGTGGTCGACCAGCCAGCCGGTGAGCCGGTCCGGGTCGAGGCTGTCGATCCGCCAGGACGCCGTGCCCATCGCGACGAAGTCCCCGTCGAGGCTCTGCGTCTCCAGGCTGCGGCCGCGAGCCACGATGACGGCACGGTCCGCGACCTCCTGCAGCTCGGTGAGGATGTGGCTCGACACCAGCACCGTCTTGCCCTGCGCCGCCAGCCCGCGCAGCACGTCGCGCAGCTCGATCCGGCTGCGTGGGTCGAGCCCGGACGCCGGCTCGTCGAGCAGCAACACGGTCGGGTCGTTGATCAGGGCCCGGGCGAGGCCGAGCCGTTGCTTCTGGCCGCGCGACAGCACGCGGGCGCGGCGGTCGGCGAGGTCCTCGAGGTGCACCGTGTGCAAGAGCTCGTCGGTGCGGGTCCGCGCCCGGTCGGGAGCGATCCGGTATGCCGCCGCGATGGTCAGCAGCACCTCGCGCACCGTGAGCGCGTCCCAGGTGCCGAACCCGTCGGGCATCCAGCCGATCCGGGCCCGCACCTGCGTGGGCTGGGTGACGGGATCGAGCCCGTCGACGCGGATCTGCCCCTGGTCGGGGACGAGCAGGGTCGCCAGCATGAGCAGCAGCGTCGTCTTGCCCGACCCGTTGGGTCCGATCAAGGCGGTGACCTCGCCCGGTTCAGCCCTGAGGCTGATGCTCTCCACGGCGAGCACGTCCCCGAACGCCCGCCGCACCCCCTGCACCTCGATGCTCATGCGCGAAGGCTAGCGGCGCGGTGACGAGCGGACCTGAGCTTTCGTACTCACCCACGCGTCCGGCATACGGCACCCGCGTCACACGATGAGGACCGCCGTTAGACTGGCCGCCCGTCCCACCCGCACGCCCCACCCGCACCCCTGCCCGTGGTCCCAGGAGAAGCACCGTGCCCATCGTCGTCCAGAAGTACGGCGGCTCCTCGCTCGCCGACGCCGCGAGCATCAAGCGCGTCGCGCGACGGATCGTCGAGGCCAAGAAGGCCGGCAACGACGTGTGTGTCGCGGTCTCGGCGATGGGCGACAGCACCGACGAGCTGCTCGACCTCGCCAACGAGGTCAGCCCGCAACCGCCGCCGCGCGAGATGGACATGCTCCTCACGGCAGGTGAGCGGATCTCGATGGCGCTGGTCGCGATGGCGATCGCAGACCTCGGCTACACGGTGCGGTCCTTCACCGGCAGCCAGGCCGGTGTCATCACCGACTCCAGCCACGGCAGGGCCCGCATCATCGACGTCACCCCGGGGCGCGTCACCGACGCCCTCGACAAGGGACACATCGTCATCGTGGCCGGGTTCCAGGGCGTCAGCCAGGACACCAAGGAGATCACCACGCTGGGCCGCGGTGGCACCGACACGACGGCCGTCGCGCTGGCTGCGGCGCTCAACGCCGACGTCTGCGAGATCTACACCGACGTCGACGGTGTCTTCACCGCAGACCCGCGGATCGTCCCGGCGGCCAGGAAGATCCACCGCATCTCCAACGAGGAGATGCTCGAGCTGGCCGCCTCGGGCTCCAAGGTCCTGCACCTGCGCAGCGTCGAGTACGCCCGCCGCTTCGACATCCCGATCCACGTCCGCAGCTCCTTCTCCGCGAAGGAGGGCACCATCGTCACGGACAAACCAGCTGAAGGAGACACCGTGGAAGCCCCGATCATCGCCGGTGTCGCCCACGACCGCAGCGAGGCCAAGATCACCGTCGTCGGCGTCCCGGACCACCCGGGCAAGGCCGCCGAGATCTTCCAGACCTGCGCCGACGCCGAGATCAACATCGACATGATCGTCCAGAACGTCTCGGCCACCGACACCGGCCTGACCGACATCTCGTTCACCTGTCCCAAGACCGACGGGCAGACCGGCGTGCACGCGCTCCGGAAGGTGCAGGAGACGGTCGGCTTCGCGTCGATCCAGTACGACGACCAGATCGGCAAGCTGTCCCTCGTCGGGGCCGGCATGCGCTCGCACCCGGGGGTCTCCGCGACGTTCTTCAAGGCCCTGGCCGACGCGGGCGTCAACATCGAGATGATCTCCACTTCCGAGATCCGCATCTCCGTGGTGACCCGCGCCGAGGTGCTCGACGACGCCGTGCGCGCCGTGCACACCGCCTTCGGGCTGGACTCCTCGGAGGGCGAGGCCGTGGTCTACGGAGGCACCGGCCGGTGACCTCACTCGCCTCGAGGGCGCCCCGCCCGACCCTCGCGCTGGTCGGTGCCACGGGTGCCGTGGGGGCGGTGACCCAGCAGGTGCTCGCCATGCGCGCCGACATCTGGGGTGAGATCCGCGCCGCCGCGGCGCCCGAGGACGCCGGCACGGTGCTCACCGTCTGTGGCCGCGAGGTCGTCGTCCAGGAGCTGACGCCCGAGTTCTTCGACGGTGTCGACATCGCCCTCGTCGACGTGCCGGCCCCGGTCGCCGCGCACTGGGCGCCGATCGCGGCGCAGCGCGGTGTCGTCGTCATCGACAACAGCTCGGCACTGCGCGGCGATCCCGAGATCCCGCTCGTCGTGCCCGAGGTCAACCCGCTCCAGGTCCGCAACCGGCCCAAGGGCATCATCGCCAACCCGGGGGCGACGACCCTGACGATGATCGACGCCCTCGGGGTGCTGCACGCCGGGTGGGAGCTGACCGAGCTGGTGGTCGCCTCCTACCAGGCCGCCTCGGGTGCGGGCCGGGTGGGGATGGCCCGCCTCTACGACGAGCTCGAGGTCGTGGCCGGGCACCGCGAGCTCGGCCACCAGCCGGGTGACGTCCGCCGCCTCATCGAGCACGAGCTCGGCGCCGAGTCCCCCTTCCCGGCTCCGCTGGCGCTCAACGTCGTGCCGTGGATCGGCACCGCCGCCGAGGACGGCTGGACCTCGGAGGAGCTCAAGATCCGCAACGAGACCCGTAAGGTGCTCGGGCTGCCCGAGCTCCGCGTCTCCGCCACCTGCGTCCGGGTGCCGGTCATCACCACCCACTCGGTCGCGGTGCACGCGACCTTCGCCCGCCGCATCGACGTGGCCGAGGCGCGGCAGGCGCTGGTCGAGGCACCCGCGGTCGTCGTGCTGGACGACCCCGAGAGCCGCGAGTTCCCGACCCCCTCCGACACGGTGGGCTCCGACCCGCGGTTCGCGGGGCGACTGCGCCAGGCGCTCGACTTCCCGAACACCCTCGACTTCTTCATCTGCGGAGACAACCTGCGCAAGGGCGCGGCGCTCAACATGGTGCAGGTCGCCGAGCTGGTCGCGAAGGACCTGGCTGTCGTCAGCTGAGCCGCGCTGACCTCAGTCGTCGAGGGTCGCGGTCAGCCCGCCCTCACCGGTGCCGAGCTCGAGTCGCCCCGTGGCCGGCACGGTGATGGTGGCGCACCCCTTGAGCAGGTCGACCTGGGGTGCCTCGACCAGCCGGCAGAGGGTGCGCCGACCGGTGGCCGTGAGCGTGAACCGACCCTTGTCGTCGATCGGGGCCAGCACCCCGCCGGCACTGGTGACGTCGTCGTGCAGGACCCGCCCGGCGGCGTAGGGCAGGTCAGCGCTGCCGGGCACGTCGATCCCCGACTGCCCGAGGAAGTCGGTGAGGGAGTCGTCCTCGAGGACCGCGACCCAGCCGCCACCGAGCGGTCGGTCCTTCTGCCCGGTGTCGTCGACGGCGACCACCGTGCCCTCCAGCCGGTCCGGCCCGCCGCACGCAGCCAGGGGGAGCGCCAGCGCCGTGGCGACCACCAACGCGCACGGACGGAGAGGGCTGCGGGAGGCCATGGCCCGACATCCTGCCCCACCGGGGTGACCGGGGTCTTCGAGGGATCCGACGGGCCGGGGTCTTCGAGGGATCGGATCCCGCAAGGACCCGTGGTCGCGGGGCAAGGATCACGGGTGGGTGACGATGACGAGCCTCCGCGTGTCGCTCAACCTGTGACAGATGTGACTGGTGTGACGATTGTGACTCGATCGGGAACGAGCCAGGGGGCAGGGATGAAGGCCGAGGACCTCACACCGACACAGCTGTGGCGCAAGCACCGACTGCGGCAGGTCATGCTCTTCGTGACCATCCCGGGAGTCCTGCTGGGCACGGCGAGCATGACGGCGGCATACTCGGCCGGCTGGATGACCCCCGCGCCACCCAAGCCGGCCTGCACCCCGGTGGTCGTGCCCGCGCCCGCCCGCGGCTCGTTCACCGTCAACGTCATGAACGCCACCGGCCGCAACGGCGTTGCCGGCCAGGTGGCAGCCGGGCTCGGCAAGCGCAAGTTCGAGATCCGCGGCATCAGCAACGCACCCGAGTCCTGGTACGTCACCCAGCCCGCGGTCGTGCACCACGGGCCTGCCGGCCTCGACCAGGCGCTGCTCACGGCGTCGCAGATCCCCGGCGCGAAGCTCTTCGCCGACTCGCGCAAGGGCACCTCGGTCGACGTGGTCGTGGGCCTCGCCTACACAGGCATGGTGGCGCTCCCGCCGCGGCTCAAGCCGATCCCCTCCGAGGTGCACGTCAACGTCTACAACACCACCTACCGGACCGGGCTGGCCCAGAGCGTGGCCGACGAGGTGACCTCGCGCGGGTTCAAGGTCGAGGACGTGGCCAACGACCCGCTGCGCACCATGACGGCCGGCACGGCGGTGATCCGCTACGGCGAGCAGGGTGACCTGGCCGCCGCCCTGCTCGCGGGTCACGTGCCGGGCGCGCAGCTGGTGAAGGACACCCGCCCCGACGCCAGCGTCGACCTCGTCATCGGCAACGCCTTCAGCGCGCTCACCCCGACCGCCGAGGTGCCCCCGCTGCCCGCCCGCCCCAAGCAGCCCACCCCCACCGTGGCCCGCCCCTGCACGTGACCAGCACCTGAGCCGGCGGCGCGCCCGGGCTGGCTTCGAGGGGGACGAACAGGGCACAGTGGGTGCCCGATGAGCTCCCGTCCCGTGTATGCCGTGCCCCTCGTGCCGCTCGTGTGCCTCGCCCTCGCCGCGTGCGGAGGCGACCCGGGCGGCTCCGCCGCCCCCACCTCGGTCTCGGCCACGACACCGAGCAGCACGACGACGGCGCCGCCCACGACCACCTCGACGACCACCTCGCCCACGACCACCAAGCCGACGACGACCTCGGCCACGACCCAGGCCCCGCCGAAGCCGACGCGCTCCACCCCGGCGGCCAGGCCCAGCCCGAGGCCGGCCACTGCGCTGTCACCGGTGCCGCGGGCGGGGGCGGAGCCGACCGTCCGGTTCCCGAAGAACGAGCCGGCCGTCGGCTCGGGTGCCAACGCCTCCATCGCGCGGGTGCCCGACTCGGTGTGGAACCGCATGGTGGGCGTCTCGTGGACGTCGGGCTGCCCGGTCGGCCGCTCGCAGCTGCGCTACGTGCGGGTCAACTTCTGGGGCTTCGACGGCAAGCGCTCACGGGGCTCGATCGTGGTCAACGCCTCGATCGCCGACGAGACCGCGGCCGCCTTCACCCGGCTCTACTCGCTGCAGTTCCGGATCCGGCAGATGAAGCCGATGGACTCGACGTGGGGCAAGAACCCGAAGGGTCCGGGCGCCAACGACTACGCGGCGATGGAGGCGGACAACACCTCGGCCTTCAACTGCCGCTACGTCGGCGGTGAGGAGGCGAGCAAGGTCTACAGCAAGCACGCCTACGGCACCGCCATCGACGTCAACGACTTCGAGAACCCGTATGTCGCCGACAACGGCACGGTCTACCCGGACCGCTACTTTCTGACCCGACGCGGACCCGCTCCGGGCGTCTTCTCGTCCAGCGGCAGCGCGGCGGTGCGCGCCTTCACCAGCCAGGGCCTGCGGTGGGGCGGGCTCTGGAGCAACCCCGACTACCAGCACTTCGACCGATGAGCCGCAGCACCGCTCGCGCGACGGCGCTGCTGTCCCTCCCGCTGGTCGTCTCGCTGGTCGCCGCGTGCGGTGGTGGCGACGCGGAGTCGGCCGGTCCGACGACGGCGCCGTCCACCTCGACCACCGCGTCCTCGAGCAGCGCGACCGGCTCCACGACGACCCCCACGTCGACCACCACCACGACCACCACGACGTCGAAGCCGACGCCCAGCACCACGACCCGCAGGGCGACACCGAGGCCGTCGCCCCGGCCGTCACCGAAGCCGTCTCCCAAGCCGCAGGCGGCCACCTGCAAGGTGCCGTCGGGGGTGCGGGCGGCCCAGGTCGTGCTGGTCACCTCGTCCGGGTCGAGCGCGACGGTGCGGGCCTGCCGTCGCACGTCCAACGGCTACGTCCGCGAGCTCGGTCCCTACTACGGCCACGTCGGCCGCAACGGCGTCAGCTGGTCCAAGCGCGAGGGCGACCTCAGGACGCCGGCGGGCACCTACCCGCTGCGTGGCGGTTTCGGGGCGCGGGCGAACCCGGGCCTGGCCCAGGGATGGTTCCGCGTCGACGGCAACGACGTGTGGGTCGACGACAGCGGGTCGAGCCTCTACAACACCCACCAGCGCAAGCCGGTCTCCGGACGGTGGGACTCGGCCGAGAACCTGCTCAACACACCGGCCTACAACTACGCCCAGGTGATCGGCTACAACGAGTCGCGCACCCCCGGCAAGGGATCGGCGATCTTCTTCCACGTCGACACCGGCGGCGGCACGGCCGGCTGCGTCTCGCTGCCGACCTCGGCGCTGCTGGCGGTGCTGCGGTGGGAGCGCGCGGGCGCCGTCATGTCGATCAGCTGACTCGACGCCATACCCCTCCGCGTCGCTATCTCCGCGTCGCGATCTTCGCGTCGCTATCTCATGCAAAAGGCGAGTTAGCGACGCGTCCAACGTCGCAAACTCGCCTTTTGCATGAGATAGCGACGGACCAGTGGGCAGACCATGGTGGAACTGCCACGGGTGACACGGCAGAGTGGGCCGCATGCCGGTACGCACTGTTGCCATGCTCACCGCGGGTGGTCTCGCCCCCTGCCTGTCCTCCGCCGTCGGTGGCCTGATCGAGCGCTACTCCGAGGTCGCCCCCGACGTGCGGATCCTGGCCTACCGCAACGGGTATGCCGGCCTGCTCACCGGTGACTCGGTGGACGTCACCGCCGAGGTGCGCGCCAAGGCTCACCTGCTGCACCGCTTCGGTGGCAGCCCGATCGGCAACAGCCGGGTCAAGCTCACCAACGTCAAGGACTGCGTCGAGCGCGGGCTCGTCCGGGAGGGCCAGGACCCGCTGCACGTCGCGGCGGAGCAGCTGACCAAGGACGGCGTCGACGTCCTGCACACCATCGGGGGCGACGACACCAACGGCACGGCCGCGGACCTCGCGGCGTACCTGCACTCCAACGACTACGAGCTGACCGTCGTGGGGCTGCCCAAGACGATCGACAACGACGTCATCCCGATCCGCCAGTCGCTCGGCGCGTGGACCGCTGCCGAGCAGGGGGCGACGTTCGCCCGCAACGTGATCGCCGAGCACACCGCCAACCCCCGCGCGCTGATCGTGCACGAGGTGATGGGACGCAACTGCGGCTGGCTCACGGCCGCCACGGCGCAGGCGCACCACGACTGGGTCACCGGCACCGAGTTCAGCGGCTGGGTCGAGAACGCCGCGCAGCGCTGGGACGTGCACGGCGTCTACGTCCCCGAGCAGCCGCTCGACATCGAGAAGGAAGCCGGCCGGCTCCGCAAGGTGATGGATGACTTCGACGGGGTGAACCTCTTCATCTCCGAAGGCGCCGGCGTCGCCGAGATCGTCGCCTCGATGGAAGCAGCCGGGCAGGACGTGCCCCGCGACCCGTTCGGCCACGTGCAGCTCGACAAGGTCAACCCGGGCGCGTGGTTCGCGAAGCAGTTCGCCGACCTGCTCGGCGCCGACAAGGTGCTGGTGCAGAAGAGCGGCTACTTCTCCCGCTCCGCCGCCGCCAACGACGCCGACCTCGCGCTGATCAAGGACTGCACCACGTATGCCGTCGACGCGGCCCTGCGCGGTGAGTCCGGGGTGGTGGGCCACGACGAGGAGCGAGGCGACCAGCTCCGCGCCGTCGAGTTCGAGCGGATCAAGGGCGGCAAGGCCTTCGACCCGACGACGGACTGGTTCACTGCACTGCTTGCCGACATCGGTCAGGCGTAGCAGGGTCGGGTGCATGGCAACCACGGCACCCGACGCACCGAAGCCCAGCACCACGGCATACCGGGCAGCGCGGGACACGCTCGTCGCGCTCAGTGGACAGCACGATCGCGCGGTTGCGGAGTTCCGTTGGCCTGACGTGGGGGAGCGGTTCAACTGGGCCATCGACTGGTTCGACGAGGTCGCGCGCCACAACGCCACCACCGCACTCTGGATCGTCGAGGAGGACGGGTCCGAGACCAAGCTCGGCTTCGACGAGCTGGCGACGCGCTCCGACCAGGTGGCGGTCTGGCTGTCCGGGCTCGGGGTGGGCCGAGGTGACCGGGTGCTGCTCATGCTGGGCAACCAGGTGGAGCTCTGGGAGGCGATGCTCGGGATCTTCAAGCTCGGGGCGGTCGTCATGCCGACCACCGCCGCGCTCGGACCCGCCGACCTGCGCGACCGCGTGGAGCGGGGCGAGGCGAAGGTGGTGGTGGCCAACGCCGCCGACGCCGCCAAGTTCGAGGAGGTGCCCGGCGACTACCTGCGGGTCAGTGTCGGGAGCGCCGAGGGTTGGCACCCCTACACCGATGCGTATGCGGTCGAGGGCCACCGGTTCGAGACGGTCACCTCCGCGAGTGACCCCATGCTGGTCTACTTCACGTCCGGGACGACCAGCAAGCCCAAGCTGGTCGAGCACACCCAGGTCTCCTACCCGGTCGGGCACCTGTCGACGACGTACTGGATCGGAGCCCGGCCCGGCGACGTGCACCTCGCAATCAGCTCCCCGGGCTGGGCCAAGCACGCGTGGTCGTGCTTCTTCGCCCCCTGGATCGCCGAGGCGACGATCTTCGTCTACAACTACGCGCGCTTCGACGCGGCGGCCCTGCTCGACCAGATCCGGCGGGCCGGCGTGACCACGTTCTGCGCACCGCCGACGGTGTGGCGCATGCTGATCCAGGCCGACCTCAGTGGCGGCAGGGGCTCGCTCCGGGAGCTGCTGGCGGCCGGCGAACCGCTCAACCCCGAGGTGATCAGCCAGGTGGAGAAGGCCTGGGGACTGGTCATCCGCGACGGCTACGGCCAGACCGAGACGACTCTGCAGGTCGGCAACATCGCCGGGGAGCCGCTCAAGCCGGGGTCGATGGGTCGGCCCATGCCGGGCGTCCCCGTCGCCCTCGTCGACCCCCTCACGGGACAGCCGGCCGACGAGGGTGAGATCGTCCTCGACCTCTCGGAGCACCCGGTCAACCTGATGACCGGCTACCTCGGCGACGAGGAGCGGCAGGCCGAGGCGATGGCCGGCGGTTACTACCACACCGGTGACGTCGCCCAGAGGGACGCGGACGGCTACATCACCTACATCGGCCGCACCGACGACGTCTTCAAGGCGAGCGACTACAAGGTGTCGCCGTTCGAGCTCGAGAGCGTCCTCATCGAGCACCCTGCGGTCGCCGAGGCCGCCGTCGTCCCCGCGCCCGACCCGACGCGCCTCGCGGTGCCCAAGGCCTACATCGCGCTGGCGCCAGGCTGGGAGCCCGATGCCTCGACGGCCGAAGCGATCCTGCGGCACGCCCGTGAGCACCTCGCGCCCTACCTGCGGGTCCGCCGGGTGGAGTTCTACGAGCTGCCCAAGACCATCTCCGGCAAGATCCGCCGGGTCGAGCTGCGCGACCGTGAGCAGCACGCTTTCGACGGCGGTCGATCCCTTTCGGAGGAGTTCCGCGACGACCAGTTCCCCGACCTCAAGGGGTGACTCCGGCGGCGGCCGGAGATCGGACATTTGCCCGTTGGCTGAATGCTGGCGCTCGTCTACGATCGCTGCGTCAAACTGGGAGCCGGGGAACGTTCCCATCGACGAATCTCGATGTGGGAGAAGCATGAATGGACTGGCGACTGCCGTGCCGCTGACGACGCGCATCGCCGTCCACGTGCTCGGGGTGGACCCCGATCGTCGCGTCCTGCTCGACCGGGCCCGTCCACCGCTCGAGCCGGTCTGGGGCCTCCCGGGTGCACTGGTCGAACCGGGTGAGGACCCCGTCGTCCGCGCGCGTCAGCTGGTCTCCGACGCCGGCGCGCTCACCGCGACCCGGGTGGAGGTGATCGACCTCGAGAGCCTCGTCGAGGACGGCCTGCACGTCGTCCACATGGTCTTCGAGTGCGGTGCCGAGCCGTCGCTGTTCCCGACCGACGCCGGGTCGACCGCGCTCTGGTGGACCCTCCCGGAAATCGTCGGCCTCCGACTGTCGGCCCGCACCCGCAAGGCCCTCGCCTCGCGCTGGGCGTGGATCTGGCCCGACACCTGATCGCCTCGGCGTCAGGGCATTCCGCCCATTACGGGCATCTGGTTGCGCGTGGGGGCAGTTGGTCTCACTGGATGGTCGTTGAGGGGTTTCGACCCCGTTGGACCCCGAGTACCGTGAAAACGGCGGTCCGCCGGGTCCGCTGGGGTATCAGAGCAGGCCGGGGCTGCCAGTGCGGACCTACCCATATGCGTTTCACGTCGCCCTCGACGGCAATGGACTGAACGGTCTCGAGGGCCGGGCAGGCGTGTGCCTGTTCCACTACGACCCGGTGACCGGTGACCACGCCTACAAGGTCAAGTACTTCGGCGGCGCCTCCGGGGGACACGCCCCGAATGTCGACCCGACCCGTCGGATCGGCTTCCTCGGCAACACCGGGCAGCACCTGCTCTTCTACGACCTCGCCACGCTGGAGGAGGCCGACCGCGTCTCGACGCTGAGGTTCGAGGTGCCGGACACGACGATCAAGGGCAGCACCCACCTGGTCTGGCTCGACGACACCCAGTTCGTCACGTCCATCGGCGAGCACCTCTGGAAGTTCGACGTCAACCGGCTCACCAAGGCAGAGCAGATCGCACCGCACGGCCTGATGGTCCCGCACGCGATGAAGCGCACCGCCTCGGGCCGCTACATCGTCTTCGGTGGCATGGACCACCCGACCCGGGGCGAGGCCAAGGAGGTCGGCATCCTCGACACCCACACCGGGGAGGTGCGCCGCGTCGCGTTGCCGACCACCTGCTGGCACGTCGTCTGCCACCCGGTGCTCGACGTCTTCTACGCGATCTCGTTCAGGGTCAACGCCGCCGACCGCAGCGACTACCAGCACTGGGGCATGGCCTGGCTGCGGCAGTACGCGTTCGAGATCGATGCCGAGGACGGTCGGGTGGTGCGGCACTGGGCCGCCGACCGCGACCTGCCCGCCCACATCAACTCCGACGTGACGATCAGCGACTCCGAGCTCATCTTCTGCACCGGGGGCAGCCACACCGTGGTGTTCGTCGACCTGCTCACCCTCAGCCAGCACCGCCTCATCGACGAGCACCCCGGGGCGCTGGAGAGCCTGGCCCTCACCCGCCAGTCGGCCAACACCGTCGCCGAGTCGGTGATGCGCGGCAACTTCTTCAGCAACTCCAACCTCTACGCCGAGTCGCTGAGGGTGAGCCGGGGTGCACTGGTCGACGGCATCTACGCGTGCCAGCTGTCGGCCGACCAGACCCTGCTCTTCACCGCCAACCGCGGCCAGAACCACATCACCGTCTACGACTACCCGTCGCTCGAGGTCCGCGACCGGATCGTCATGCCCGAGCTCCAGGAGTTCGACCCACGACTGGCCGCCTGGGGTGACCCCCGCCTGGGTTTCCACCACTCCTACCTGGTCAGCCCCGAACCGCCCTCGTCCGAAGCACACCGTCCCGCAGGAGAGCTCTGATGGCCGACTACACGATCGACACCACCGTCTTCGGCGGCAACACCTTCAGCTCCGACGTCACTGCCGATGTGACGTCCACGCTGACCGGCCTCGACCACATGAACCTCACCCTGGCCGGCGGCACCACCAACACCAACAACGGCGAGAACACCGTCCACAGCGACGCGACGATCACGCTGGAGCCAGTGACCACCACGTCGACGGTCAACACCACCTCGAAGGTCGACTCCGACGCCACCGTCGCCACCACGTCGAGCGTCGACCTCAAGCCGGTGGCGGTCGACACCTGTGTGCGGCTCGAGCTCGGACCACCGCCGGCAACCGAGGTGTGCACCCCCTACGAGCAGACGTGGGGCTGGTCGGTGCTCGGCCTCGAGCTGTTCGCCCTCACCGTGCGGGGCAGCTCGACCACCCACATCCGGCCCGAGCACCACGGCCCCGTCGTGATCGACCTGTGAGCCGGTCGTGACCACCGCCCGTCGCCAACCGGCCAAGAAGGTGGCCAAGCCTGCCCGGAAGGCGGCCGCCACCCGGGGCAGCGCACCTTCGACCCCGAAGGCCGCGGCCGTCCCCACGTCTGACGCGATCGTGCTGACCGGCCCACCCGGCCTGCTGCGGGCCACGGTCTCGGTCGAGAACGCCGTCGACCAGCGGGTCGCCGTGCGCGGACTCACCCTGCACCGCGCGGGGCGGGAGGCGCTGTCCGGGACGGGCGCCGCGGTGATCGCCCCGGGTGCCACGGCGGAGCTGCCGGTCACCTTCCGCTTGGAGCCGGACACCCCGCCCGGGGACTACCCCGCCGAGGTCGAGGTCGGGGGCATCCGCCGCGAGGCGGTGCTGCGGGTCGAGCCGGACCTGGCCCTCCACGTGTCACCGCGCCGGATGCTGGCCGAGGTCGGCAGCTCCGAGGTCACCCTGACCGTCACGAACGACGGCAACGTGCCGATGTCCCTGGCCGCCGTGGTGCGCGCCCGCACCGACGACGGCGGTCCCGACCCGGGCCCCGACGTGACGCTGACCCTCGCCCGCGCGACCACGGTCGCGGCCGGCAGCACGTCCGTCCTCGGCGGCACCCTCGCCGTCCCCGAGGAGCTCGACCCCACCCGGCGGCACACCGCTCGGGTCCCCGTCGGCACTGCCGACCTCGACGTCATCATCCTGCCCCGCGACGCATCGGAGTGATTGCCATGAGCACCACCGCACCCGAGTACCTCACCTCCCTGCGCGACGGCCTCGCCGACGCCGTGCAGCAGTGGGTGGACCAGTCGACGACGGCCTGGGACCAGTGGTCACGGGCCTGGGGTCCCGTGGCCGAAGCCGCCGGGATGGGTATGCCGGGTGCGTCCGGTGCGGCGTCCGGCCGCCGGGACCGTGGCGGGTCCGGGCAGCACGGGAAGCACGGTGGGCATGGTGGGCATGGTGGGCACGGTGGGCCCGGCCACCACCACGAGCAGCACGACCATGGACGCCACCACGGCGAGCAGGGTTGCGGTTGCGGGGGATCCGGTGGGTGCCGCGAACCGGACGGACACGGACACGCCCATGACCACGCCCATGACCACGGCCACTGCCACGACAGCGGACCCGGCCACGTCCGCGGCCATGACCACGACCATGGCCACGACCATGGCCGCGACGAGGCGGGTTGCGGCTGCCAGGACCGCTGCGGCTGTCGCGATGCCTGCGACTGCTGCGTGCCGGCGGCCGACGTCATCGTCCGTGCCCGGGTGGGCGAGGTGCGGGTCGTGCCGTTCCGGCTGCACAACCCCTGGCGCCGGGAACGGGAGGTCTCGCTGGAGGTCGGACCGTGGCACGGGTGCGACGGAGACGACCTCCAGGTGCGGGCGGTCCTGGAAGAGGAGAAGCTCGTCCTCGCGCCGTGCGAGGACCGGGTGGTCCGGTTGCTGGTCTCGGTCAGGAGCACGGGCGACGACGGTTCGTCGACCAGCCGGGACGCCGCCGACCAGGCGACGGACAAGCAGGCCGACAGCAAGGCCGACGACGCGCCCGCCAAGGCGGCCCGGGCGGCTGCCGCCACGGCGCGCGAGCCGGTCGACGTGGTCGTCGGCCCCCGCGGACGCGGCAAGGACGTCGAGTCGTGCGTGAGTGCGTATGCGGATGTGCGCTTCGAAGGATGTGCCCGTCCCCAACGAGTGGCGGTCGTGGTGCTGCCGGCCGAGTGCGACCCGGTCGACGTCGGCTGCGACTGCGGCTGCTGCTGCTGCTGAGGAGACCGCGATGAGCGAGACGAACGGCACCGACGAGACCCTGGCCCGGATCACCGAGCTGGCCCGCCAGGCCCTGCAGTCCCAGTCGACCCTGGCCAAGCAGTCGCTGGAGCTCGGCCGCGCGGCCCTGTCAGGCGACGTGGACCGGTCGACGGCGAGTCGCGCCTACCTCGACGCGGTGACCCGCGAGGGGGCGCGCTACTGGCGTGAGGCCGGGGCGCTCGGCCTCGACTACGCGAGCGAGCTGATGGCGCTGGGGACGCGCAGCGCGGCTCGGATCATCAGCGACGCCTCGGTGGCCGGCGGCACCCGCGTGCGGAGGACCACGAACGGTGCCCACCGCGGGGGCGCCCCCCAGGCGCCCCCGACCGAGGAGGACGATGGCCTCCGGCGCTCGCGGGTGCACCTGCGAGCAGCTCTGGGACAGACCGCCCAGGCCACCGTCACGGTGGTCAACCGGCACCCGCGGGCCCGACGGGTCGAGCTCGAGCCGAGCGAGTTGCGTGACGCCACCGGCACCGTCGTCGCCGTGACCCTCGAGGTCGACCCCGACCACGTCACGATCCCAGCGGGCGAGGAGCACCAGGTGCGGATCTCCGCCGACCTCGACGAGGGCGTCGTGCAGCCCGGTCAGCAGTACGTCGGCAGCGTGACGGTCAGCGGCGGCGACGAGGCCATGTTGGAGGTGACCGTCGAGGTCGCGGACTGACCGCCGAGTCGGCGGACGGGTCTCCCAGCGGCCCGGCCACGAGGTCCCGCGCAGCCCGGACCTCGGGGTGCAGTCGCAGGCCCTCGCGAGCCCAACGGGGCAGGTCCGGGCTCACGGCCAGCCAGGCGAGTGAGGCGGCGACGGCCGCCCTGGCCGGCCGCGCGGCATACCCGAGGTCGTGCGCCTTGGCCGAGGTGTACCAGTAGAACCGGCCGACGGTCGACGCCTCGTCGCGGGTGGTCAGCGGTCGCTCGTCGCGCACCCCCGCCCACCACTCCGCCGCGGCGGAGACTGCCCACGCGCTCCCTGCGTCCATCTCGGCGAACGGGCCGGGGAGGCCGGCCAGGTCTGACACGAGGGTGTGCAGCATCCGCCAGCTGACGTCCTCACCGCCGAGCAGGTAGCGCTCACCGGCCACCCCTTGCTCGAGCAGCGTCAGGTGGCCGGCTCCGACGTCGCGGGCATCGACCACGTTGCACCCGCCGGGGAAGGTGCTGCGCGTGGGGTCGAGCAGGTAGCGCAGGACGATCGCGTTGCTCGGTGCCAGACGGTTGAACGGACCGCCCAGCACGACGGTCGGCAGCGCGAGGACGACCTCGAGGCCGAGCCGTCCCCCGGTCTCCAGGGTGACTGCCTCCTGGGCGACCTTGCTGGCGTAGTAGGCCGGGGCCGGCTCGAGGCCGAGCTCGTCGCGCTCGGAGCGGGCGCGGGGGAGCAGGTTCGACCCGCGGGTGACCGACGACGAGGTCACCACGACCCGGCGCGCGCCGGCCGCTGCCGCTGCCTCGAGGACGGTGCGGGTGCCGTCGGTGTTGACCTGGTCCACCTCGGCCGCGCGCGCGTCGCCGAAGGCGTAGACCGCGGCGCAGTGCACCACGGCGTCGCACCCGGCCAGGGCCGCGCGCAGGGCTGCGGGGTCGGTGAGCGCAGCCGTCGCCGACGGCACCTCCCGGCCGGCGAGGGTCAGCGGTCCGCGACGTCCCGGGTCCGGGCGGGCCACCGCGACCACCTCGTGCCCTGCGTCCAGCGCGGCCAGGGCGACCTGGCTCCCGACCATCCCGGTGGCGCCGGTGACCGCGACCCTCATCGCGGGCCCCTTACGTGACGGAAGCCGTGGGCATCGAGCTCGGTGCCCGAATCTCTTGTGCCACCAGCAGATTCCGCCTGGCTCGCACTCGCCCGCTGGTCGACCGCCCAGTCCGAGACCGCGCCCAGCACCAGGTCGAGGGCGCGAGTCAGCAGCGGCTCCGCGGGGTCCATCGGCGGGCGCCCGATCCGGAACTCGCGCCCCTCGAAGCACGCCTCGAGGTTGTCGAAGGTGGTGGTGAAGAACCGGCGGTAGGCCTCCTCGAGCAGCGGGTTGCGCAGCTCCGGGACCGACGCGAGGTCAACGCCCGACCAGCTGTCCGGCAGCGCAAAGAGCTGCCGTCCGCGCACGACGACCCGGGTGCCACCGGGCGTGCGTGAGAAGGTCAGGCTGCCGTCGTCGTAGTCCGCAGATCCGTTGGGGCTGCTGACCGTTCGCCAGGTCAGCCGGTGGGTGTCGGTGCTGCGCTCCACCAGCTCGATCTTGCAGACGTCGATCGGCTCACCGCCCCAGGTCGCCAGGTAGTTGGGCTGGGGGAGGTAGAGGTTGCGTTCCGCCTGGCGGGTGCGGGTCGTCCCGCCCCGTGCCGTCGACGAGACCGTGACGCGTCGGCCCCCGAGGTAGTCGGCCATCAGGCTGATCCCTGCTGCCACGTCGACCCGTGCCACCCACTGGTCGAAGTCTGCCCGCACGTCGCGGGCCACCTCGAACACCGTGGCCCCGTCGACGAGCCGCCAGCGCATGCCGTCGGCGTTCTCCGGCAGCTCCTCCACCAGGGCGTCGAAGGGTGCGAAGAAGGCGGGCAGCCCGTCATAGCGGTCAACCGGGTATGCCGCCGGGTCGAAGCCCAGCGGCACCTCGCGCCGGTCGACGGTGTCCTTGTCGAAGGTGGTCGACCAACCGAGCGCGCCGAGGCGGGCGGCCCCGACGGCGCCCAGGACTGCGGTCAGCGGGAGGTGGCCGGCCGGGTCGTCCGCCGCGACGACCAGCGGCGTGAGCAGGTCACGCAGCGTCGTGAGCACGGGGTCGCCAGGCTCCGCGGCGTCGTCCGGCCCGCCGGTGGCAGCGCTCAGCACGCGGGCCAGCCTCGGCTCGGCGGCCACCGACCCGGCCGCGGCGCGGGCCAGCGGATGGGCGGCGTGAGCGCCGTCGAGCGACGCGAGGCGACCCTCGGTGCGGCCGGTGGGTGGGCCGACGGCGAGCAGTGCGCGCTCGAACAGGGGTGCGGCGGACCGGTCCAGCCCCAACAGTGCCGCGGTGGCGCTGTCGGCGGCGAGCAGGTCGGTGGCCACCACGAGGGCACGGCTGTCGAGCGGCTGCGGCAGCCGGCCACCGTCGGGACCGACGCTTGCGGCGAGGGCGTCGACGACCGCGAGGGTCGGCGGCAGGTGGGTGAGCAGGTCGGCTCCGACGTCGGCGGGGTCGGCGCCGGCCACCTCGGGAGCCGCACCGAGAAGCGTGCGCAGGCACGCGGCATACCCCTCGGTCAGGTCGGTGACCGCGCGGCCGACGACCACCCGCGTCGGCGACTCCACCCAGCAGCGCGAGACGAGACGACCGGACAGCACGCTCGTCCCGGGCACCGGCGCGCCCACCAGGTCGGCGCCGAGGTCGACCACGTCGTAGGCCGCCCCGGCCGGCGTGCGCCCGCCGAGCCCCGCCTGCCGGGCGAGCTCGGACACCGACCGGTGGCCGCGGTCGCGGTCGTACGACGAGATGCTGCTGCCGACCACGACCGGGTCACAGCCACGGTGGCGCAGCTGGTCGACGACCGCGTGGACCACGGCGGCGCTGACCGGGGTCGGCTGGCGCAGCCGCACGAGCACCACGGCGGCGTCCGAGAGCGGGGGGTCGAGCGCAGTGAGCGCCGGCCCGAGGGCGTCGACGTCCCCGCCACCGGCCACGATGCAGACCAGCGGTTCCCGGCTCGGCACGCCGCGGGGTGCCACCCGTCCATGCTGTGCCACTCCCTCAATGAAACCAGCGGGCCCTCGCCAGCGACAGGGGGCGATGACATAGTGAGCAGGTGGCCGACGACATCGACATCCAGCAGCACATCAAGGGGCTCATCGACGAGGAGCACGGCCTGCGCAGCCGGCTCTCGGCCGGTGAGATCAGCGTCGAGGAGGAGAACGCCCGCCTGCGCAGCCTCGAGGTCGAGCTCGATCAGTGCTGGGACCTGTTGCGGCAGCGTCGCGCCAAGCGTGAGTTCGGCGAGGACCCGGCGGAGGCCGCCGTGCGTGACGAGCGGACGGTAGAGAACTACCGCGGCTGATCGGGTCTGACCGCCTGCTCGGCGGATCGGCCGTCACGCGGCGTTCACCGGGTGTTCCGGCGTGGCTGGCTGGACACAGCGGGCGCAGGTTCTACCCTCGAAGGAGGCCGGAACCCGACACGAGGGGGTGCGCCCATGCGCACAGCACTTGCCCACCTGCACGTTCCCCACCCGCACGTCGAGCACCACGAACCGACGTGGTGGCTCAGCCACAGCCTCGCGGCCGTCGCCGCCGCGGCCCTGATGATCTACGGCGCCGCCGTGCTCGTCGTCCTCGCCGCGGTCCTGCTCTTCTCCTGACCCCCGACACCCCCCCGCCCGGCGGCGCTATCTCATGCAAAAGGCGAGTTAGCGCCGGGCGTGAGCGGCGCTAACTCGCCTTTTGCATGAGATAGCTCCGCTGCGGGAGCTGGGGAGCTGGTGAGCTACCAGCGGCGGTCGATCCATTCCTCGAGGTGTGGCAGCTCGGCGCCGATCGTCGTCGACTCGCCGTGCCCGGGCAGCACCACGGTGTCCTCGGGCAGGGTGAACAGCCGTCGCACCGACTCGATGATGGTGTCGAAGTCGCTGTAGGCGTGGCGGGTCGCGCCCGGCCCGCCCGGGAAGAGCGTGTCGCCGGTGAAGACCACGCCCAGGGCCGGGGCGTGGAAGCAGCACGAACCCGGTGTGTGGCCGGGGGTGTGCAGCACGTGCAGCTCGACATCACCGACGGTGAGCACCTGGCCGTCGGCCAGCGTCGCGTCCGGGGTCACCGGGTAGAGCTCGTCCCAGAGGAACCGGTCCGCCTCGTGCAGGTGCGCCGGCGCTCGGGTGCCGTCGCACACCTCACCGACCGCGTCGAGGTGGTCGAAGTGCCCGTGCGTGACGAGGACGCCACGCACCCGCTGCTCGCGCGGGATCGACTTCACGATCGCGCGGCCGTCGTGGCCGGCATCGATGACGAGGCACTCGCTGTCGTCACCGACCACCCAGGTGTTGTTCTCGAGGGTGAGTGCGCCCTCGGGTCGGTCGAAGGTGCCTGCGGTGACGATACGCGCGACGCGCACGCCACCCGGGGAAGGTGCGATGTCCGGCATACCCCCCATCCTCCCCGACGCGTGCCGTTACGCTCGGTGGGGTGCACCGGATCTTCACCACGAGCGTCGCCTCGGTCTATCCCCACTACGTCGCCAAGGTGGAGAAGAAGGGCCGCAGCAAGGCCGAGCTCGACGAGGTCATCGAGTGGCTGACCGGTTTCGACGAGCCTGCGCTGTCGCGCCACCTCGCGGACCAGACGACCTTCGAGGACTTCTTCGCGGCCGCCCGGCTCAACCCCAACGCGTCGCTGATCACCGGGTCGGTCTGTGGCATCCGCGTCGAGGAGGTCGAGGACCCGTTGATGCAGCGGATCCGCTACCTCGACAAGCTGGTCGACGAGCTCGCCAAGGGCAAGGCGATGGCGAAGGTGCTGAGGTCACCGGCGTGACCCAGCCGCCGTGGACGGTAGGGCTGTTCGTCTACGGCACCCTCGCGCCGGGCCGCCCCAACGCGCACGTGATGGACGGCATCGTGGGCACCTGGGAGCCGGCGACGGCTCGTGGCGAGCTGCTGCCGGAGGGCTGGGGCGCGGCCGCCGGGTATCCCGCGATCGTGCTGGCGGCCGATGGCCCGGAGGTGCCCGGCCTGCTGTTCCGCTCGAGCGACCTCGACGGTCACTGGGAGCGCCTCGACGAGTTCGAGGGCGAGGGGTATGACCGGGTGGTCACCTCGGTGCGCCTGGCGACGGGCGACGACGTGCTCGCGTTCACCTACGCCCTGCGACGGTAGCCCCGGAAGGGACCGCGCGCGTCACGCGCCGGGGCCACGCCCTGGGGTCGCGTGCTGGGGTCGCGTGCTGGGGCCGCGTGCGGGGTCAGGCGTCGGGGTCCCAGTCGCGCAGGCGCTCGAAGCCGACCCGGTCACCGCTGATCTCCAACGACTCCAGCGCGATCCGGTTGTAGTCCCACAGGACGATGTCGCTGGCAGTGGCGTTGACGAAGGCATCCGACACGACGTCGACGGACTCCTCCTGGCCGAGCCGTGCGTAGCGGGCGCCGTCGCCGGACAGGTCGAGGCGCCAGGCCCGGCCTTCGGTGGCGTTGAAGCCGAGGGTGAGGGGTTCGTGCGGCCACACCTCGTCCGTCGACACGCAGGTCGACAGGAACTCCTCGACCCCGTCGAGCGCGATCGCCTCCGGCAGCGGCTGGGGTGCGCCGACAGCGAGCTGGGCGTCGTAGGTGTGCACGGCCAGCTCCTGCACCTGGTGCCGCGCCACACCTTCGGCCGTCTCGGGTGACTGCGAGTCGCCCCACCAGGTCCAGCACCCGGCCTCCGGCCCCGCGGCTCGCAGGGCGGCGTCGAACTCGCCCACCGCGGCCGCCAGCCAGGTCTCCAGCTCCGCCCGATCGCGCGGTGCGGGCGCGGACTCGCTCGGGGCCGTGCCGGCCGGCCGTTCGTCGCAGGGGCCGGCCGCCACGATCGTGGCCCAGCGTCGCCGACCCTGTCCGACGTGCTCGGCGAGGTCGAAGAGCGACCAGCCGGGGCAGGATGGCACATCCACGTCGAGGTCGGGCGCTGCCGCGACCACCTCGCGGAAGGCGGTGGAGCGCTCGTCGAGGAGGGCCAGCAGGGCAGCAAAGTCGAGGGTCGTGTGCACCCCGGTTGTCTACCACGGGCGATCGGTATGAAGCCCTCCCTTTTCGATCGTTTCTTGCCTCGTCTCGGGCGCAGGCGTGGGCACGGTTGCTGCGAAAGGGATTGGTGCGGAAGGTTCAGCCGCGGGCGCTGGCGGCGAGCTGGGCTCGCAGGCCGAGGCTGAACACCTCGGCCGGCGGCTTCTGCGACGACTCGAGTCGCCGGTAGGCCGTCGGGGTCGCGCCCACCTCGGCGAGGAACTGCCGGTTGAAGTTGGCCATGTTGCGGTAGCCACTCGCCTCGGCCACCTGGGCGATCGACAGGGTCGTGGTGTCGAGCAGGCGCCGGGCGTGCGCGATCCGCAGCTTCTTCACCATGTTGCTGAAGGTCATGCCCGTGGCGCTGCGGAAGTACTTCGAGAAGGTCGGCTCGGACATGTACGCGAGCCGGGCTGCCATCGACAGGCGGATGTCGTCGGTGAGGTTCTCGAAGATGTAGGCCAGGCCGGCCTCGACGGCGTTGAGGGAGTTGGCGTCGGTCGGGCGGCCGAGCCACGGGCTGGCGACCACCTCACGCTCGTCCTGCGGTGACCGCGCGAAGATCGACAGCAGGCGGAAGAGGCTGGCCACCTGCTCCGACCCCTCGGTGCGCACGACCTCGAGGATGTTCTCGGCCGCCCGCCACGCGGTGGCGCCGGAGAAGACGACACCGCGGGCCGACTGCGCCAGCACGTCGTCGAGCTCCTGCAGCTCGGGGATCAGCTGCATGCACTCGCGGATCCACTCGTCGGTGAACTGGATGACCGCGTCGCGGTCGACCGCCACCTGTCCGGGCGGCAGGTCGCTCACCCAGTCGTGGGGCAGCAGCGGCCCCATGATGCTGACGTGACCGGGGGCGAACGTGCCCACGTGGTCGCCGGCGATGAAGCTGCCGTGGGTCTTGGTGATCAGGTGGATCTCGTACTCGGGGTGGGCGCCCCAGCCGCAGATCTCGCTCGGGAAGTCGTGCGTGAGCGCGCGGAAGGCGTGCTGCGGGTTGGGCGGGATCACCTCGCGGCGGGGTGCGGCCGGGTACGGGCTGCCGGAGAAGGACTCTGCCGCGAGCTCGATGCCTTCCGACGGCCCGATGCTCTCCGGCGGCCCGACGCCCTCCGACGGCCCGACGATCCCGGCCGGTGCGAGGCCCTCGGGCGGCGTCATGTCAGCAAGGCGACGCCGTGGCGTGCCGGTCGACTGATACGAAGTCCTCACCTCCATCGCCCCCGTCGTGCGGTCCCAGCGGATCGAGACGACAGTGTGCCGCACGGATGCTCAGGCGTGAAGAGGCCTGCTCAGATGAGCGGCACGGGAAAGTATCGAAAGACTGCCGGAGGCGTCATTGTCCGGCTGCCGTGGCCGAAGCCACGCTTCCCTCATCCCGGCACCGCGGCCGGACCAGGTGAGCCCACCTCGTCCCAGGCGGCACCCGGGGCCGAGGCTCGACAGACGGGGCTCGATCGCGAATGGCTCACCTACCAAAGGAGTTAGGCATGCTCGGTTCGAAGCGCGCCCTGACCACGGGTGCGGGCGTGGTGGCAGCTGCGCTCGCCATGGCGGCCTGCTCGTCAGGCGCCGTGTCCAGTGGCGGCGGTGGCGGAGACGGCAAGAACGTCACGCTCAACCTGGCCACCGTGAACAACGGCCAGATGAAGGACATGGAGAAGCTCAAGGGCGAGTACGAGAAGGCTCACCCGGGCACCAAGATCAACTTCCAGGTCATGGAGGAGGGCGACCTGCGCGCGGCCGTCACGGCTGACGTCGCGAGCAAGGCCGGCCAGTACGACATCGTCACCATCGGCGCCTACGAGACCCCGCAGTGGGGTGCGAACGGCTGGCTCGTGGACCTGACCGACCCGCTCAAGTCCGACGCGGCATACGACGTCGACGACCTCCTCGCGCCGGTGCGCGAGGCGATCTCCAACGACGGCAAGCAGTATGCCGTGCCGTTCTACGGCGAGTCGTCGATCCTGATGTACAACAAGGAGGTCCTCGACAAGGCCGGTGTCACCCTCTCGGCGAACCCGACCTGGCAGCAGGTCGCCGACGCGGCCAAGAAGGTCAACTCGTCCTCGATGTCGGGCATCTGCATGCGCGGCAAGCCCGGCTGGGGTGACCTCTTCGCACCACTGACGACCGTGGTCCAGACCTTCGGCGGCAACTGGTATGACAGCAGCTGGAACGCCACGGTGAACTCGGCCGAGTGGAAGCAGGCGGTCACGTTCTACAAGACCCTGCTCGACCAGTCCGGTGAGAAGGACCCGGTGTCCTACTCCTTCAACGAGTGCCTGACCGCACTCAAGGAGGGCAAGTCCGCCATGTGGGCCGACGCCTCCGTGGCCGCCTCGATGCTCGAGGCCGACGACTCGCCGGTGAAGGGCAAGATGGGATACGCGCACATGCCGGTCGACAAGACCAAGGAGTCCGGCTGGCTGTGGAGCTGGAACCTCGCGGTGCCGGCCACCACGAAGAACAAGGACGCCGCCATCGACTTCATCAAGTGGGCGACGAGCAAGGACTACCACAAGCTCGTCGGCGAGAAGCTCGGCTGGTCGCTGGTGCCACCGGGTGCCCGCAAGTCGACCTACGAGCTGCCGGAGTACAAGCAGGCTGCCGCGGCCTACGCGCCGATCACCCTCGACGTGATGACGTCGGTCAACCCCAAGCAGCCGGGCGTCAACCCGCAGCCCTGGGTCGGCATCCAGTACGTCTCGATCCCGGAGTTCCAGGACGTCGGCAACCAGTGCGCCCAGCTGGTCGCGGACTACCTCGCGAACCGCGGCACGGTGGACGACGCCCTCGGCAAGTGCCAGGACATCGCCAAGAAGGCGGGCGACGCACACAAGTAGTCCCCGCCCACCCTGAGGACGTCCGGCCGGTCTCGCACGGATCGGACGGACAGGGCGCCGGGGTCGTGACTCCCATCCGACCCCGGCGCCCGGCCTCGGCGCCGTTGCCCCGCAACGGAATTGCCTCCACACACCGCAAGGGGAGTTCCCATGGCTGTCACCGAGCTCGACACCGTGGTCGCCGCGACCGCGACCGACAAGCGTCGGGTCAAGACCACCAGCAAGGAGGTCTGGACCGCCCGCTGGTTGCTGCTGCCGGCGGTCGGCTTCCTGATCCTGCTGACCCAGATCCCGTTCCTGTTCACCGTCGGCTACTCGACGATCAAGTGGAACCTGCTCTACCCCGCCGACCGCGGGTTCACCGGTTTCAAGAACTACGCGTCCGCGCTGTCGTCCGGTGACCTGGGGCCCTCGATCCTGGCCACCGTGTTGATCACCGCGCTGGCGGTGATCTGCTCGCTGCTGTTCGGGTTGTTGTTCGCGCTGCTGCTCGACCGGCAGTTCCGCGGCCGGGCACTGGCTCGCACGCTGATGATCACCCCGTTCCTGATCATGCCGGCAGCGTCGGCGCTGATCTGGAAGTACTCGATGTTCGACACCAACATCGGCATGCTCAACTGGCTGTCGCGGACCCTGCACCTGCCGGTCGTGTCGTGGAGCACCGAGCACCCGATGCTGGCCGTCGTGATCGTGCTGACGTGGCAGTTCACGCCGTTCATGATGCTGATCCTGCTGGCCGGGCTGCAGGGCCAGGACCGCGGCATCCTCGAAGCCGCGCAGGTCGACGGCGCCGGACCGTGGCGCACCTTCACCTGGATCACGCTGCCGCACCTGCGGATGTACGTCGAGATCGGTGTCCTGCTCGGCGCGGTCATCATCATCCAGGTCTTCGACCCCATCGCCATCCTGACCAAGGGCACCGGCGGCACCAAGACGCTGGCCTACCTGCTCTACGAGCGGGCCTTCATCGGTCTCGACGTCGGTCAGGCCGCGGCCTACGGCGTCATCACCGTCGTGCTCACGATCATCGTGGCCACCATCGCGCTGCGCACCCTGTTCAAGGTCTTCATGGCTGGAGGAAGTCGATGACCCGCACCGTCCGTGGAGGACTCGTCACCGCGCTCACCTGGGCGCTCGTGCTGATCTTCTTCTTCCCCGTCTTCTGGATGATCATCAACGGCTTCAAGCCGGAGTCGGTCGCCTCCTCGATCAACCCCAAGGTGTTCTTCAGCCCGGTCACCACCGGCTACCAGCTCGCGATGGACCGCGGGATGAAGGGTTACCTGATCAACTCGGTCACCGCCTCGGTCACCGCGACGATCATCGCCGTGGTCCTGGCGATCCCGGCTGCCTACGCCCTGAGCATCCGACGGGTCAAGAACGTCGAGGGCGCGCTGTCGTTCTTCATCTCCACCCGCTTCATGCCGATGGCCGCCGTCGTCCTGCCGCTCTACATCATCCTCAAGAACCTCGGCCTGCTCGACAACATCTACGTCCTGGCCGTCGTCTACGGCGCGGTCAACCTCCCGGTGACGGTCTGGATGATGCGCTCGTTCTTCCTCGAGGTGCCGTTCGAGATCGTCGAAGCCGCGCGCGTCGACGGCGCCGGACTGTTCCGCGAGATCGTCCGCATCGTCCTGCCCCTGGTGCTGCCCGGGGTGGCCGCCGCCGCACTCATCAGCTTCATCTTCAGCTGGAACGAGTACTTCCTCGCCACCCTCCTGACCAGCAACGCGGCCCGCACGACCCCGCCGTTCCTCGGCAGCTTCGTCGACGGCCGCGGCCAGTTCCTGGCGGTGCTGTCGGCGGCGGCGACCATCGCCGCACTGCCGGTCATCGTCGCGGGGTGGGTCGCCCAGAAGCAGCTCGTCCGCGGCCTGTCCATGGGTGCCATCAAGTAGCCCGCGGCCCCGACCACAGACCCGGACCAGAGACCAGGAACCAGATCCGTGACACAGGAACACATCGCCCATCCCCGTGCCGCGGCCGGCGCGGCCCTGCTCCCGGTGGTGCCGGAGTGGGTCGCCTCGCCGACCTACGACCGCTCGCAGGTGACGGCCTCGATCGTGCACTTCGGGGTCGGCGGCTTCCACCGCTCCCACGAGGCCGTCTACCTCGACACCCTGATGAACCAGGGGCAGGCGCTCGAGTGGGGTATCTGCGGGGTCGGGGTGCTGCCGCACGACCGGCGGATCATCGACACCCTCGACGCGCAGCGCGGCCTCTACACGGTGGTCGTCAAGCACCCTGACGGGAAGTGGTCGGCCCAGGTCGTCGGGTCGATCGTCGAGGTGGTCTTCGCCCCGGCCGACCCCGGCTACGTCGTCGACCGCCTCGCCGACGACCGCACCCGGATCGTCTCGATGACCATCACCGAGGGCGGCTACCTGGTCAACCAGGAGACGGGGGAGTTCGACGCCGGCGACCCCGGCATCCAGCAGGACCTGGCGCCGGGTGCCGTGCCCCACACCGTCTTCGGGTATGTCGTCGCGGCGCTGGCTCGTCGTCGGGACCAGGGGCGCGCGCCGTTCACGGTGATGAGCTGCGACAACCTGCCGGACAACGGCGACGTGGCGAAGCGGATGATCTGCGCGTTCGCCCGGCTCAAGGACCCCGGGCTCGCGGACTGGATGGAGGCCAACGTCGCATTCCCCAACAGCATGGTCGACCGGATCACCCCCGTGACGACCGAGCAGGACATCGAGCGGCTGACCGACCAGTTTGGCGTGACCGATCTGTGGCCCGTGGTCTGCGAGCCGTTCAGCCAGTGGGTGCTCGAGGACCGCTTCACGCAGGGGCGGCCGCCGTTCGAGGACGCCGGGGTGCAGCTGGTCGAGGACGTCGTGCCCTACGAGCTGATGAAGCTGCGGCTCCTCAACGCCAGCCACCAGGCGCTGTGCTACCTCGGCTACCTGGCCGGCCACACCTACGCCCACGAGGTCTGCCAGGACCCGCTGTTCGTGCGGATGCTGGCCACCTTCATGGAGCAGGAGGCCAGCCCGACCCTGCAGCCGGTGCCCGGCGTCGACCTGGCCGACTATCGGCGGCAGCTGCTGGAGCGGTTCGCCAACCCCGAGATCCGTGACCCGCTCACCCGGCTCTGCGCCGAGTCCAGCGACCGCATCCCCCAGTGGCTGGTGCCGGTGATCCGGCACAACCTGCGCACCGGCGGAGCCATCGACGTCTCGGCGCTCGTGGTCGCCTCCTGGGCCAGGTATGCCGAGGGGCTGGACGAGCGCGGACGTCCCATCGACGTCGTGGACCGTCGCAGGGAGGCGGTCACCGCCGCTGCCGCCCGCCGGCACGAGGATCCGCTCGCCTTCATCCGCGACCGCGACCTGTTCGGTGACCTCGCCGACGACGAACGGTTCACCGCGGCATACACGAAGGCACTCACCGGCCTGCACGAGAAAGGCGCCGTCGCCACCACCCAGGCCGTCCTCGACGCCTGACCGGCCCTGACGTGGGCGGCCGGGTCAGCGGTCGTCCACCGGCCGAACCGAGGCGTCGACCAGTGCTCGGGCCGATGCCTTCGCTGCCGCCGGGGCATCGGGGCTGGCGTCCAGTGCGCCGCTGGCCAGTCCGCCGTCGAGCAGCAGGGTGAGTGAGCGCGCCAGGGTGTCGGGGGAGCGCGCCCCAGCCTGCACCGCCAGCTCGTGCACCCAGGACAGGACTGCCGCCTTGTGGGCCACGGTGCGGTCGTGGACGGGGGTGCCGGGCTGCGACTCGGCGGCGGCGTTGATGAACGCGCAACCGCGGTAGCCCTCGCGCCGGCACGCGGTGCCGAGCGCGTCGAAGAGGCCGATGAGCTGGTCCGCGGGGTCCGGTCCGGCAGCAGCGGCGGCCTCCTTGAGCTGCCCCGACCAGACGCCGTCGACCTTGTCCAGGTAGGCGACCACGAGGTCGTCCTTGGCTGGGAAGTGCTTGTAGAAGGTCGCCTTCGCCACGCCCGACTCCGCGATGATCAGGTCGACCCCCACGGCCCGTATGCCGCGGGCGTAGAAGAGCGCGAAGGCGGCGTCCAGGATGCGTTCGCGAGCAGCACTGGGGCGCGTGGACGCGGCCTGGGACATCAGTCGCCTCCTTCGGGACTGGCGGGCTTCGCAGCATACCTTGCTAGTAGACAGATCTGTCTGCTACGTTGCGCCACGAAGTAGACAGATCTGTCTATCTCACTCGCGACGGACACCCAGGGAGTCGCCATGAAGATCGCAGTCCTCGGCACCGGCAGCGTCGGTCAGGCCCTGGCCGGCCGCCTCCTCTAGCTCGGCCACGACGTGGTCGTCGGCACCCGCGACCCCGAGGTCACGCGCCAGCGCGGCGAGTCCTTCGGCGAGTGGCTCGAGGCCCATCCGGACGCCGGCCTGACGACGTTCGGCGAGGCCGCTGCCGATACGGAGCTGGTCGTCAACGCGACCAGCGGGCCCGGGGCGCTTCCGGCCCTCGAGGCCGCAGGCTCCGACCACCTGGCCGGCAAGGTGGTCGTCGACATCTCGAACCCGCTGGACTTCTCGGCCGGGTTCCCGCCCACCCTCTTCGTCAAGGACACCGATTCGCTGGCCGAGCAGATCCAGCGCGCCTTCCCGCAGGCCCGGGTGGTCAAGACCCTCAACACCCTCACGGCGGCGCTCATGGTCAAGCCCGCGGAGCTCGGCGCGGACTCGTCGGTCTTCGTCTCGGGGAACGACGAGGCCGCCAAGGCGACGGTCACCGAGCTGCTCCAGAGCTTCGGCCACACCGATGTCATCGACCTCGGCGACCTCAGCACCGCGCGCGGCACGGAGATGCTGCTGCCCGTGTGGTTGCGCCTCATGGGCGCGCTCGGCACGGCAACGTTCAACTTCAAGATCGTCCGCTGAGCGCGGCGGCCTCCGGTGATCGGCGTATCACCGCGCCCGGGGATCGGGGTGTCACCGCGCGTGACTGCGCGCGGTGACACCCCGATCGGAGCGGGTCAGGCGGCGACGGCGAGCGCCTTGCCGGCCTCCTGCGCGGCGGCGAGTGCCATCTCGTGCAGCGCCGCGGCCGCGTCCTTGAAGTCGTCGAGCGCGGGGTTGACGCCGACCAGGGTGAACTCGCGCTCGACCACGGTGAGGTCCGCGCCCCAGACGTCGGCAAGGATCCGCCGCAAGTAGCCCGTCGAGTGGTCCCAGCCCTCCCGCGGGGTGCCGGGACCGTAGGCGCCGCCGCGGACGGTGCAGAGCACGAGCTTCTTGCCGGCCAGGGCCGGGGGCGCGCCGGCGCCTGTCCGCGGGTCGGTCTGGATCAGGTCGATCCACGCCTTGATGTGCTGGGAGACGCCGAAGTTGTAGAGCGGGACTGCGAGCACGATGGCATCGGCGGCGAGCAGCTCGTCGAGCAGGCTGGCGGCCAGGGTCACGGCGGCCCGCTGCTCGGGGGTGCGGTCGGCCTCGGCGACGAAGCCGGCGCCGACCGCGGTCGCCCAGACGTCCGAGGGCAGCGGGTCGACCCCGAGGTGGCGTCTTTCGACGGTGTCGCCCGGGTGGGCGGCCAGCCACTCGCTCTCCACGATGTCGGCGATCTCTCGGCTGGCAGAGCCTTCGACGCGGATGCTGGCATCCAGTCGGAACAGGGTCATGGGTCTCTCCTCGGGGGTGGGGACGTAGGGGGCCGAGCCGTTCACTTCAAGCATGAAGTCAGCCACAGGATCAGTCATTTCAATCTTGAAGTCAAATGGGTGTCCGCTGTCGCTCCGCGTCGGTACGCTGCGCCCATGTCCACCAGCAAGGCGCCAGCCGACACCCAGGCCGAGCACGCGGGTGAAGAGCCGCGCTGGCTGACGGACGAGGAGCGCGACACCTGGCTCGAGGTGGCGACCATCTCGCTCCAGCTTCCCGGCCTGCTCGACGCCCAGCTCCAGCGCGACAGCGGCCTCAGCCTGTTCGAGTACCTGACGCTGTCCTGGCTGTCGATGGCGACGGACCGTCAGATGCGCATGGGCGAGTTGGCGCTGCTGGCCCGGGGCTCGATGTCGCGCTTGTCCAACGTCGTCAAGCGTCTCGAGAGTCGTGGGTTCGTCCGTCGCGAGCCGGATCCGGCCAACGGCCGGTACACCTTGGCGATCCTCACCGAGAGCGGTTGGGACAAGGTGGTCGAGGCAGCCCCCGGGCATGTCGCCGCGGTGCGCCGCTACGTGCTCGACCCGCTGACGGGGGAGCAGGTCGGCGAGCTCCAGGTCATCGGCGGACGGATCGCCGAGCGGATCCGTGCCGGGCTGATCGGCGAGGTCTCGGGCGAGGCCGACTGCTGCGAATGACCCGCGGAGAAGGGCCGGTCGGCTGACGCCGTCCGGCCCCTCTGATGGTGGTCGGGGTGACAGGATTTGAACCTGCGGCCTCTTCGTCCCGAACGAAGCGCGCTACCAAGCTGCGCCACACCCCGTGGCAATCGCCACCCCACGCCGGTTCGACGGGAGCAGCGACAGTGAAGGATAGCCCACCGCACCCGGCCGCTCCCAATCGGTATGCCGCAGGGTTGCGACCGGCGGTCCCGTCACCACCGGAGGTGGCGCCGGGTCGCAGACGGCCCCCCGGTCCGGACCCTGGACCACCGTCCGTGGCGTGCAGCCACAGACGGTCGGCGGGGTGAGGTCAGGCGCGCGGGACCAGGGTCAGCAGGGTCGCCTCGGGACGGCAGCAGAACCGCACCGGTGCGTAGGGCGAGGTGCCGAGCCCGGCCGACACGTGCAGCCAGGCGGCGTCGGCGGGCGCCGCGGACGACGGAGCCGAGCCGGCCCCCGGCCACCAGCGCGAGACCCCCTTGGCGCGGTTCGTGGGCAGGTCGCAGTTGGTGACGAGGGCGCCGTAGAACGGCAGCGCGAGCTGGCCGCCGTGCGTGTGGCCGGCGATCAGCAGGCGGGCGCCGTCCTCGACCATGGGGTCGAGCACCCGCTGGTACGGCGCGTGCGTCACCCCGATCGTCACCGCGGCGGTGGAGGAGGCGGGGCCGGAGACCGCGTCGTAGGAGTCCATCCGGATGTGGGCGTCGTCGGTGCCGACCAGCTCGACCTCGGTGCCACCGAGGCGCAGCGTCGTGCGCGCGTTGTCGAGGTCGACCCACCCGCCGGCCCGGAACCCGGCTCGCAGGTCCTCGATCGGCAGCGTCACCCGTCCGCGCGGCGCCTCCGCGTGCTTGCGGGTCAGGTAGCGCGCGGGGTTCTTCTTCACCGGCGCGTAGTAGTCGTTCGACCCCATGACGAACACGCCGGGGAACGCGAACAACGGCTCCATCGCGTGCAACGCCCCCGGCACGGCGTCGAGCGCGGCGAGGTTGTCGCCGGAGTTGACCACCAGGTCGGGGGAGAGCGCAGCGAGCCCGCGCACCCACTCGATCCGGCGGTGCTGCCGCGGCACGAGGTGCAGGTCCGAGACCTGCAGCACCCGTAGGGGCGGCGTCCCGGGCGCCAGCACGGGCACCGTGAACCGGCGCAGCGCGAACCAGTTCCGCTCCACCACGGCGGCGTACCCGACGCCCGCCACGCCGAGCGCGGCGACGCCGGCGACCGTGCCCAGCGCGGTGCCCACAGTGGTGTTCATCCCCGCCATCCTTGCAAACGCAGAACTCGCTGGGTGGGCACCCCCACCCGCCTGAGACACTGGCCCCATGAGCGAGCAGAGCCTCAAGGCCACCGTCCGGGACGACCTCACCGACGCCATCCGCCAGCGCGACCAGGTGCGCTCCGGCACGCTGCGGCTCGCCCTCACCGCCATCACCAACGAAGAGGTGTCCGGCACCGTGGCGCGCGAGCTCAGCGACGACGAGGTCCTCAAGGTGCTCGCCAAGGAGGCCAAGAAGCGCAAGGAGGCCGCGACCGCCTACGCCGACGCGAACCGTCCCGAGCTGGCCGCGCAGGAGGAGGCCGAGCTGGCGGTCCTCGAGACCTACCTGCCCGCACAGCTCTCCGACGAGGAACTCGCGGACATCGTCGCCACGGCGATCGCGCAGACCGGAGCGACCGGTATGCCGCAGCTCGGCCAGGTCATGAAGGTCGCCCAGGGCGTCGTGGCCGGCCGCGCCGACGGTGGCCGGGTGGCCGCCGCAGCGAAGCAGGCCCTCAGCCAGGGCTGAGCCCGGCCGCGGGGCCCGCCCCGCGGCATACCGGACCGCAGTGACGACGCTGTGCTTGCTGGACGACGAAGCCCGCACCAGCCGGTGCGGGCTTCGTGACCGTCAGCGGCGACCCGGTGGCGGCTTGGTCTTGGTCGGCTTGGGATCGGGCGTCTTGGTCTTCTCCGGCTTCGGCGGCGGGTTGTAGCCGGTGGAGGTGTAGAGGCCGATCGTCGAGCCGCGCAGGGCCGAGCCGCTGGGGTTGGTGTAGACCACGATCCCCTGGCCGTAGCCGCTGTTGGTCTGGCCCGCGACCTGCACGAGGAAGCCGGCCTCCTTGAGCCGCGCCGTGGCCTCGCCCACCGACATGCCGCTGACGTAGGGGACCGAGATCCGGTCGCCGTTGATGATCTTGTTGCTCGGGTCGTCGAACTGCCGCTCGGGCAGGCCCTGCGAGGCGTTCTCGATGAGCTTCTTCCAGATCGGTGCGGCGATGTCGCCACCGAAGACGCCGCCGTAGTAGCTGCCGCCGAGGCTGATGCCGTTCATGCCGCGCTGCGAGTAGGGGGTGCCCACCCAGACGGCGGCCGCGCGCTGCGCGGTGTAGCCGACGAACCACGACTCGACGTGCTTGTCGGTGGTGCCGGTCTTGCCTGCCGCGGGTCGCGACCCGAGCGAGGCTCGCGTCCCCGTGCCGCCCTTGATGACGCCCTGGAGCAGCTCGGTGGCGCCCTTGGCGACGTCGGGGTCGATGACCTGCTTGCAGGTGTTCGCGCCGAGCTTGAGCGGCTTCTTGTCGGCCGTGGTGATCGACAGGATCGGGTTCGGCGGGCAGTACTTGCCGTTGTTGGCGAGGATCCCGTACGAGCTGGCCAGCGTCATCGGGGTGACGTCACCGGTGCCGAGCACCGAGCTCGCGTAGCACGGCAGCGCCGGACCAGCACCCGTGTGCAGGTGCATCTTCGTCATCGTGTTCAGCACGTTGCGGGCGCCCAGCTTGAAGGTCAGTGAGGCGAACGCGGTGTTGATCGAGTCGGCCGTCGCCTTTTTGAGCGGCAGCGGCTTGCCACCGATCGCGTAGTCGTTGTGGATCGTGTAGGGGCCGCCCGGCGCGCACTGGCCGATCTCCTGCGGGGTGTAGACCGCGCCCTTGGACGTGCTGGCGAACTTTGACGGGACCGTGCCGTTGACCGGGGTGCCGGTCTCCAGCGCCCGCACGATCGCGAACATCTTGGCGGTCGAGCCGAACTGGAAGCCGGCCGTGCCGTTGTACTTCTCGTCGACGTTCCAGTTCACCTGGGTGTAGCCGTAGGCGTTCTGCTGCGCCTTCGTGGTCGGGTACTTGGTGTTCTGGACCATGGCCAGCACCCGGCCGGTGTTCGGCTCGATGATGGTGGCCGCACCGCCGACCAGCTTGGACCGCTGCGCCTTCGACTTGTCCGCGGGGTCCTTCGGGAGGGCCTTGTTGTTGAACGGCACGCGCTCGGTGAGGTCCTGCAACGACTCCTTCTGGATCTGCGGGTCGAGGGTGGTCTGGATGGTCAGGCCGCCACCGGTGATGTTCTTGATCCGCTCGGGCTTGGTCTTGCCCAGCACGTCGAGGCTGTGGTTGTCGAGGTCCTTGAGGTACTCCATGACGTAGTTGCAGAAGTACGGCTGGGACGAGGCGGCGCAGTTGCTCAGCGGGTTCTTGATCTTGAGCATCTTCTTGACCGGGATCGCCTTGGCCGACTTGAGCTCCTTGGCCGAGATGATGCCGAGGGCGTACATCCGGTCGAGCACCACGTTGCGGCGGGCCTGCGCCTTCTCCGGGTAGTTGCGGGGGTCGGTCTTGCCGGGGTTCTGGACCAGACCGGCGAGCAGCGCCGCCTGCGAGAGGTTGAGCTTCTTCGCGCTCACGCTGAAGTAGTGCTGCGAAGCCGCCTCCACGCCATACGCGAGGTCGCCGTAGTAGGCCAGGTTGAGGTAACCCTGCAGGATCTGGTCCTTGGTCATCTCCTTCTCGAGGGTGACCGCGTACTTGATCTCCTGGATCTTGCGGGCCGCGCTCTTGCGGACGGCCGCCTGGGCGGCCTCCTCGTCGTTGGCCCGCAGGGCGTTCTCCTGCAGCGTCAGCTTGACGTACTGCTGGGTCAGCGTGGACGCACCCTGGACGTCGCCGCCCTGGGCGTTCGACGCGACCGCACGCATGATGCCGCGGGGGTCGACACCGCCGTGCTCGTAGAACCGGCTGTCCTCGATCGCGATCTGCGCCTTCTGCATGATCGGCGCGACCTGCTTGAGGCTGACGACGATGCGGTTCTCCTGCTGCGGCGTGGCGAGGATGCCGCCGCGGGCGTCCTTGATGGTCGACTGCTGCGAGAGCTGGGTGGCGGTGAACTCACCCGGGAGGTCGTCGAACATCTTCACCCCGGAGGTCGCGGCGCTGCCGGTGGCCCCCACCGCGGGGATCAGCAGGCCGGCCGTGAGCAGGCCCATGACCATCGCCGTGGCGACGAAGGCTCCGAGCAGGCTGACGACGTTTCCGAGGTTGGTGGCGCGTCCTTGCATGTCGACAGGGTAACTGGCGAACCTTGGCCAGCCGGTTTCCCGAGGCTGCGGACGCAGACGGTGCTGCTCCGGCACCTGGCGACCGTGGCGTTGGCGGCCGTCTGGCCGCCGCTGAGGGCGATCTGCTTCCAGGACACGCCGATGGCGTCGATCCACGTGGCCGGCGCAGGCCACGGCCCCCGTCAGGGTCCGTGGGGCGCAAGTGAAACAGCGCTGCGAAATGAGCCTGCGAGGGCGGATTTGACCCTAGTTTTCGCACCGTCCATCGGAGCGAGACGGGATGGCTCGGAATGACTAGTCCCTTTGGTCATCCCAGAACTACACGAATGGGCCATGTCGTGGAAGTAGTTGCACTTCCTATCGTTTCCACACGTCGATACGGACATTAGACGCAGGGTGAAGCGTCTGCAGCAGCAGTATCTGGAGGCACTGGAAATGACTATCGCACCGGAGCGGCCGAGCGGCCAGCCCGTCGGAACGGGGTGGCAGGCCGACTGGGCCCCGCTGGGTTCCTGCTCGAAGACGGACCCCGACGCGCTGTTCGTCCAGGGCGCCGCCCAGCAGACCGCCAAGGTCGTCTGCCAGCGGTGCCCCGTCATCGCCGAGTGCCTCGCCGACGCCCTCGACAACCGCACCGAGTTCGGCGTGTGGGGCGGGATGACCGAGCGCGAGCGCCGGGCCCTGCTCAAGCGTCGCCCCAACATCACCTCGTGGGCCGCCCTCTTCGCGGCCGCTCGCACCCAGGCCCCGACCGACGCCGAGAGCGCCTGACCCCACCAGACCTCCGCACCCCCTTGCGGACCCCCCGACTCCCCCTGTCGGGCCGACGGAACCCCTGACCGATCCCCCACGGTCCAGGGGTTCTGCGGCGTCCGGGGGCGTAGGGAGCTCGTCAGGGGGTGGTGAGGGCGGTGCCGACGGCGCGCAGCCCGTCGAGGTCGTGGATGTCCTGGGCCGAGGCCGGCACCTCGACCACGGGTATGCCGGGGTGCCCGGCGGTGAACCGCGCCGCCAGCCGCTCCTGCCGGGCCGCCGTCTCCGCGAGCGCGGCGTGCAGCCGCAGCAAGCCCTCGGTCGTGGCAGCGGTGGTCGAGCGGGTCTGCGGGTCGGCCTGCGGGTCGGTCTGCGCGTCGGCCAGCTGCTCGGCGCCGGCGAGGGCCCGCGCGGCCGTGAGGGAGGGGGCGGCCACGCGCTGGATGCGGTTCACGACGAGGCCGGCGAGCGGCATACCCTCCTCGTCGAGGCGACCGGCGAAGAAGGACGCCTCGCGCAGTGCGTCGCGCTCGGGCGCCGCCACGACCACGAACGCGGTCTCGGAGTCCTTGAGCAGCGCGTAGGTCTGGTCGGCGCGCTCGCGGAACCCGCCGAACATGGTGTCGAGGGCGGCGACGAAGGTCTGCACGTCCTGGAGCAGCTGGCCGCCCAGCACCTTGGAGAGGGTGCCGGTGACGACGTTGACCCCGACGCTGAACACTTTGAAGCCGGCGCGGCCCCCGGCCTTGGCCGGGGCCGAGAGGAGCCGGATGAACCGTCCGTCGAGGAAGGAGCCGAGCCGCTTGGGCGCGTCGAGGAAGTCGAGCGCCGACCGCGACGGGGGAGTGTCGACGACGATCAGGTCCCAGCGACCGTCGCGTCCGGCCTCGGCGCGCAGCTGGCCGAGCTTCTCCATCGCCATGTACTCCTGCGTGCCGGCGAACGAGCTGGACACCGCTTGGTAGAACGGGTTCGCGAGGATCTGGGCGGCCTTCTCGGGGGTGGCGTGCTGCTCGACCACCTCGTCGAAGGTGCGCTTCATGTCGAGCATCATCGCGTCGAGCGAGCCCCCCGCCCCGCCACCGGCCGCGTCGGACCCGATGCCAGCCACCGGTCGCGGGGTGTTGTCGAGCTCGGTCAGCCCGAGCGACTGAGCAAGTCGGCGGGCCGGGTCGATCGTGAGCACGACGACCCGACGGCCGTGCTCGGCCGCCCAGAGCCCGAGCGCGGCGGCGGTCGTGGTCTTGCCGACGCCACCCGCGCCGCAGCAGACCACGATGCGCGTCGCCGGGTCGGTGAGCAGGGCGGCGAGGTCGAGCCGCGGGGCAGCGGCGGCGGAGGCGCTGGCGGAGGAGCTGGCGGCCGGGGCGGCCGAGGTCGTCTTGCGGGCTCGCGTGCGGGGCGGCATCAGACCATCCCCTGCTCGGCCACGGCGCGGGCCAGGACGGTGATGCCGCCCGCTTCGGTGCCCTCGGCGAGCAACGGGAGCCGCACGGTCAGCCGTCCCTCGGCTTCGAGCACGGCGTCCTGCTCCCGCTCGAGGGCGACGCGGTCGGCGTGGTGGCCGCCGTCGTCGAGCAGACCGGTGACCAGTCCGTCGGTGACGCGGATGCCGGCCGTCTCGAGGTCGGCGGTGATCCCCTGGGTCAGCCGGGCGGTGCGGCGTCGTCGCACCGCGGTGAGGGCCTTGTCGGACAGCAGCGGGTCGCGCAGCTGGTTGACGACGATCGCGCCGAGCGGCAGGTCGGTGCGGCGCAGGTCGGCGAGGGCGTCGACCGTCTCCTGGACCGGCATCTCCTCCAGCAGGGTCACCACGTGCACCGCGGTGGTGTGGCTGCGCAGCATGCGGGTGATGGAGTCGGCCTGCGACCGGATCGGCCCGACCTTCGCGACGTCGGCGACCTCCGCGTTGACGTTGAGGAACCGGACCACGCGACCGGTGGGCGGGGCGTCGAGCACCACCGCGTCGTAGGTCGGCGCGGCGGGGCCCTTGCCGGACCGCCGACCGGCCGCCTCGTAGACCTTGCCGATCAGCAGCACGTCGCGCACCCCCGGCGCGATCGTCGTGGCGAAGTCGACCGCCCCGAACCGGTCGAGCACCGACATCGCCTTGCCGACCTTGTAGAACTTCTGGAGGTACTCGCGCAGCGACTCCTTGGCGTCGACCGAGATGGCCCAGAGCTGGCCGCCGCTGCGGTCCTGCACGATCCGCGTCTCGGTGTGGCCCAGCGGCGGCACGTCGAAGGTCTGCGAGATCCCCTGCCGCCCCTCGACCTCGGCGAGCAGCACCCGCTTGCCCTGCCGGGTCAGCGCCAGGGCGAGCGCCGCCGCGACCGTGGTCTTGCCCGTGCCGCCCTTGCCGGTGACCACGTGCAGCCGGACCTTGGACAGGTCGTGGGTGGCCTCGGGCATGGGTCCAGCCTAGGAGGCGAGCAGGTCGACCGCGTCGAGCACCTTCGCGAAGGCCGGGTGCTCGGGGTCGATCAGCCCGTAGTGCCCGCCGCCGTCCACTGGGGTGAGGCGCACGTTCGGCGCGCGGTGCGTCGCGGCATACCGCTCGCTGAGCTCGAACGGCACCACGTCGTCGTCGCGGGCGTGCACCAGCACGGTCGGTATGGCGGGGGCGAGCCGGGCAGGGTCGGCCGCGGCATACGCCTCGGGCACCTCGGCCGGCCGGCCGCCGAGCAGCGTGGGGATGGCGTCGCCGCCGACCCCGGTGGCCTCGCCGTGCGCGAGGTCGACGACGCCGGCCAGGCTGACCACGCCGCGGAGGCCGTGCGCCCAGGGCTGCGCGGCCGCCCAGGTGACCAGCTGGCCGCCCGCGGAGTGGCCGACGAGCACCCACGGGTGGTCGAGGTCGGGGTCGCGACGGATCGCCCGGATGCCGGCGGCGACGTCGTCGGGGGTGCCGGGCCAGCCGCCGCCGGGCATGCCGGGGCGGCGGTACTCCAGCACCCCGGTGGGGTAGCCGGCGTCGGCGAAGGCCTGGGCCTGGCGGCTGGCGTGGGCCCGGTCGTACTCGGGGCGCCAGAACCCGCCGTGCACGACGACGACGGTGAGCCGGCGGGTCACCCGCTCGGGCAGCCGCACGTCGTAGACCTGGGTGGGGTCGTCGCCGTAGGACATCGTGCGGGTCGGCGGACCGGCCCGCTCGTCGAGCACCTGGATCGGGTCACGGGCCATGCGACCATCCTGCCAGCGGTGGCTAGGCTGGCGGCATGAACCTGAGCTCCACCAAGAAATGGGAGTACGCGACGGTGCCACTCATCGTCCACGCGACCAAGCAGATCCTCGACCAGTGGGGCGAGGACGGCTGGGAGCTGGTCCAGGTCCTCACCGGACCCGACGGCAACGGCCTGGTCGCCTACCTGAAGCGGGAGAAGGCCTGACATGAGCGCAGTTGAAGACCGCCTGGCCGAGCTCGGCCTGACCGTGCCCGACGTCGCCAAGCCGGTGGCTGCCTACGTCCCGGCCATCCAGGACGGGCGCCGGATCTACACCTCGGGCCAGCTGCCCATGGTGTCCGGTGAGCTCGTCCAGACCGGCAAGGTCGGTGACGGCCACGGGCTGGTGCCGGCCGAGGACGCCAAGAAGCTCGCCGAGATCTGCGCGCTCAACGCGATCGCCGCGGTCAAGGGCCTCGTCGGCGACCTCGACAAGGTCACCCAGGTCGTCAAGATCGTCGGCTTCGTCGCGTCCGACCCGTCGTTCACCGGCCAGCCCGGTGTCATCAACGGTGCGAGTGAGCTGCTGGGCAAGGCGTTCGGCGAGGCCGGCGTGCACGCCCGGTCGGCCGTCGGTGTCGCCGTGCTGCCGCTGGACGCCCCCGTCGAGGTCGAGATCGTCGTCGCCCTCGCCGACGACTGAGCACTGTGCGCCCGGTTCCCCACCGATTCGACGTGAACATGCCGGTGAATCCGGGCGCGTTGACATCGAATCGGGGAGCCGGGAGGGGTATGCCGTGGTGATCCGCGAGTTCCCGATCGCCGACTCCCCGTCGCTGCGGGCCCGGGCCGATGCCTGGCTCGCGTCGCCCGACCCGGCCGGACCGGTGGTGCCCAAGCGGGCCGCCACCGTGATGTTCGTGCGGGACGGCGACGCGGGTGTCGAGGTCTTCATGCTGCGCCGGGTCGCGACGATGGAGTTCGCCCCGCGGATGATGGTCTTCCCCGGCGGTGGGGTCGACCCACGCGACGCGGACGCGGCCCTGCCGTGGGCCGGCCCCAGCCCGGCGGAGTGGGCCGCGCTGCTCGAGGTCGACGAACCCACGGCACGGGTGCTGGTGGCCGCGGCGGTGCGCGAGGTCTTCGAGGAGTCGGGCGTGCTGCTGGCCGGCCGGTCCGCCGACGAGGTGGTCTCCGACGTCAGCGGCGAGCACTGGCACGAGCAGCGGCGACGGCTGCTCGACCGCGAGGCGTCGCTGTCCGAGGTGCTCGAGGAGCACGGGCTGGTGCTCCGGTCCGACCTGCTCGGTTACCGGGCGCACTGGATCACCCCGGAGTTCGAGGCGCGTCGCTACGACACCCGGTTCTTCAGCGCCGCCGTCCCCGAGGGGCAGCGGGCCGACGACGACACCACCGAGGCCGATGTGGCGGACTGGGTGCGACCGGCCGAGCTGTTGCAGGCCTGGCGCGACGGGCAGGCGCTGATGCTGCCGCCCACGGTCGTGGCCGTCGAGGAGGTGGCCGCGGCGACGTCCGCGGCCGGCTTCATCGCCGAGACCCCGGTCATCGCCCCCGTGCAGCCCGAGCTGGTCGACACCGGCGACGGCCTCGTGATGCGGGCGGACCTCCCCCGATGACTGCAGGAACCTTTGCTAGCAAAGGAAACTCAGTGGTGGACAGCTTGCAACCTGTCCACGAACGAGGAACCCTTGCTAGCAAAGGTTCGTGCAGGGGGAGGTGGGGGTGACGCCCGGCCCGGCGCAGGCCCCTGAGCCGTCTGCGGCCTTCGGCGACTGGCACGGTGGTCAGGTCACCGAGCGGGCGCTCTGCATCCTGTGTCCCAACCCGAGCCCGATGACCCTCGACGGCACCAACACCTGGGTGCTGCTCGAACCCGGCTCCACCGAAGCGGTCGTGATCGACCCCGGGCCGCTCGACGAGGGCCACCTGCGTGCCGTGGTCGACGCGGTGGCAGCCCGCGGCGCCCGCGTCACGCAGACGATCCTCACCCACGGCCACGCCGACCACGCCGAGGGAGCCGACCGGTTCGCCGAGCTGACCGGCGCCCCCACCCGCGCGGTCGGCCGCGGCCACGACGACCTCGCCGATGGCGACGTGCTGACGACCGGTGGGCTCGACCTGCGGGTCGTCGCGACGCCCGGGCACACCTCCGACTCGCTGTCCTTCGCCCTCGCCGCCGACCACGCCCTCCTCACCGGTGACACCGTCCTCGGCCGCGGCACGACGGTGGTCGCGCACCCCGACGGTGAGCTGGCGGCATACCTCGACTCGTTGGAGCGGATCTCGGCACTCACCGGTGGCGGGACGGTGACCTCGATCCTGCCCGGCCACGGGCCGGTCGTGCCCGATGCGTCGGCGATGGTCGCGTTCTACCGCACCCACCGCGCCGAGCGGCTCGAGCAGGTGCGCCAGGCCCTCGCCGACGGCGCGGCGTCAGCCCCCGACCCGGTGCAGGCCGTCGTCGAGCAGGTGTATGCCGACGTGCCCCGCGAGGTCTGGCCGGCTGCGGCCCAGAGCGTGGCGGCGCAGCTGGACTACCTCCGCGCGCACGGCTGAGCCCCGGCGGCGCACCGCGGGTGCCGGGGACCGCTCCCCATCGACCTCGCCCACATCCCTCCCTAGCGTCGGTGACTCATCAAACGGGAGGGAACCACCATGAACACACGCACCATCACGCGCCCGCGACTGGGGGCCGGTCTGGCTGTCGCGACGCTGCTGACGGCCGCCGTGGCCGCGGTCGCGCCGGGGATCAGCGACGCCGCGGCCCCATCGGCCCATCCGGCCGCTGCTGCCGCCGCGACCAAGACCACCTGGGAGCCGCGCTGGCACTCGGAGTTCGGCGGCAACGCGCCGGCGAAGTGGAAGGGGGTGCCGGACACGTCGCGCACGGCCTGGAGCACCGCGAACCGGATCATGGTCAGCCAGGCCAAGAAGTCGCAGGCGCACTACCTGGCCCGCAACGTCGACCAGCGCAGCGGCAACCTGGTCATCACCACCGAGCGGCACTGCGTGAAGAAGTCCGCCACGCACACGAACTTCGACCTCTACACGAACGCGACCGCGTCCGTGGCACCCTGCGGCGCCGGCAAGAAGGCGGTCTACTCGTCCGGCCGGCTCGACATGCTCGACGCGGGCAAGCAGCTGAGCGGCAACTTCAAGGTCGAGTTCCGCGCCTCGATGCCGGACCAGCCTGCCGTCGGCACCCGCCAGGCGTTGTGGATGCACAACACGGACCAGTACTGCGACAGCGTCGATGCCCTCACCAACCTCGGTGAGTTCGACGCGCTGGAGTGGTACGGCGACCGTCCTGGCCGCACCACCGCCACGACCCACATGTCGTGCAAGGGCAACGGGGACTGGAAGACCATCCGCCGCCAGCACGCCGGCCCGATGTCCAACGCGGACAACACCTTCCACGTCTGGTCGGTCGAGAAGGTCGGCAAGCGGGTGAAGTACTTCATGGACGGCAAGCAGCTCGACGGCAAGGACGTCTGCGGCGCCGGGAAGTTCACCCTCACCGCACCGGTGAGCTGTGCCCAGGTGATGGGGCTGCCCTACTTCCTCATCATGAACGGTGAGGTGTTCAAGGACGGCAACAACGGCACCGGTCACCGCAGCCCGCTCGACGGCCGGCGGTTCCCGAAGCAGCAGCTGCAGGTCGACTGGGTCCGCACCTACACCGGCTGACCCCCCCGCAGACAGGGGTATGCCGCGTGGCCGGGCCACGCGGCATACCTCGGTCTCGTGCTGGCGGGCGCTCGCTGTGGAGGCGCTCGCTGTGGGGGCGCTCGCTCAGCGCGCGCGACGCTTGAGGCGCTCGACGTCCATCAGGAGCACGGCACGGGCCTCGAGCCGCAGCCAGCCGCGGGTGGCGAAGTCGGCGAGCGCCTTGTTGACCGTCTCGCGGGAGGCGCCGACCAGCTGGGCGAGCTCCTCCTGGGTGAGGTCGTGGGCGACCAGGATGCCCTCCTCGACCGGGCGGCCGAAGCGGGCCGAGAGGTCGAGCAGCGCCTTGGCGACGCGGCCGGGGACATCGGTGAAGACGAGGTCGGCGAGGTTCTCGTTGGTGCGGCGCAGTCGCTTCGCGAGCGCGGCGAGCAGGACCTTCGCGACGCCCGGGCGGCCCTCGAGCAGGCCGTTGAGGTCGTCGTTGCCGATCCCGAGCAGCTGGGTCTCGGCCACGGCGGTCGCGGTCATGGTGCGTGGACCGGGGTCGAACAGGCTGAGCTCGCCGAACATCTCGCCGGGACCGAGGATCGCGACGAGGTTCTCGCGGCCGTCGGCGCTGCGGCGGCCGAGCTTCACCTTGCCCTCGCGGATGACGTAGAGGCGGTCGCCCTGGTCGCCCTCGGTGAACAGCACGTCGCCGCGCTCGAGCCGGGTCTGCGTCATCGAGGACATCAGCGTCGTCGACGCCTCGTCGTCCAGCGCTGCGAACAGCGGGGCCTTCTTCACCACGTCGTGATCCACGGGCGACAGTGTGCCACGTCGGTTGTGCCATGGTCGGCCGCGTCGGATGTCTGTCTCGCACCGTAGGCTGTGCTGGTGTCTGGAGCCCCCGCCCGCGCCGCCGCCGACGAGACCCCCGTCGCGCTGACCCGGCGTGCCAGGCGGATCTACCGCATGCTGCACGAGCACTACCCCTACGCGCACTGCGAGCTCGACTTCGCCAACCCGCTGCAGCTGCTGGTGGCGACCGTCCTGTCCGCCCAGACCACCGACGTGATGGTCAACAAGGTCACGCCGGTGCTGTTCGAGCGGTTCCCCGACGCGGCCGCGCTCGCCGGCGCCGACCGCGAGGAGCTCGAGACGCTGCTCAAGCCGACCGGCTTCTTCCGGGCCAAGACCAACTCGGTGATGAAGCTCGGCGCCGACCTGGTCGAGCGGTTCCACGGCGAGGTGCCGCCGCGGATGAAGGACCTCGTCACCCTGCCCGGCGTCGGCCGCAAGACCGCGAACGTCGTGCTCGGCAACGCCTTCGGCATCCCCGGCATCACCGTCGACACGCACTTCGGGCGACTGGTGCGACGGTTCGGCTGGACCACCGAGGAAGACCCGGTCAAGGTCGAGGAGGTGGTCGGCAAGCTCATCCCGCGCAAGGAGTGGACGATGCTCAGCCACGTGCTGATCTTCCACGGCCGGCGCACCTGCCACGCCAAGAAGCCCGCCTGCGGCGCCTGCCCGATCGCCCGGCTGTGCCCGTCCTACGGCGTGGGTGAGACCGACCCGGTCAAGGCCGCGAAGCTGCTCAAGTACGAGCTCGCGCCCGGGGCCGTCAACCCCTATGCAGCCGTGCCCGGTTCGGCGGGAGCAGCTGCGTCGTGACGTCCGGCCGCCCCGCCTGGCTCGACCGCGCCCGCGCCGCGATCGCCGCGGCCGACCGCGGCTACTTCCAGGCCTTCGCGCCGCCGCCGGAGGGTGGTCGGCGGTCCAGCGTGATGATGCTGTTCGGCCCGGCGGAGGGCGGCGGCGAGGACGTCGTGCTCACCGAGCGCGCCCACACCCTGCGCACCCAGCCCGGCGACATCTCCTTCCCCGGGGGCAAGCGGGAGCCGTCCGACGCCTCCGACGCCGCGGCCGCCCTGCGCGAGACCCAGGAGGAGGTCGGGATCGACCCCGCCTCCATCGACGTCGTCGAGACGCTGCCGGAGATCTACCTCAGCCCCCGCAAGTTCGTCGTCACCCCGGTCCTGGGCTGGTGGCGCGAGCCCGGCGGGGTCGACGCCATCGACCCCACCGAGGTGCACCGGGCGGTGCGGGCGCCGCTGGCCGCCCTGCTCGACCCGGCGGCGAGGTTCACCGTGTCGCACCCGAGCGGCTACCGCGGGCCCGGGTTCGAGTTCGACGGGTTGTTCATCTGGGGCTTCACCGCCGGGTTGCTGTCGGCTGTGCTCGATTTCGGCGGTTTGACCCAGACGTGGGACCGTAGCGTCGAGCGTCCCCTGCCCGACCGCTACCGGCCGGGTGGCCCCCGGGACGCGCTGACCAGGACCGCGACGGAAGGCCGAGCCTGATGTTCCTCGGACTGACCGTCCTCGACTACCTGCTGATCCTGCTGTTCATCAGCTATGCCTTCACCGGGTTCCGGCAGGGCCTGGTGGTCAGCGTGCTGTCGCTGGCGGGGTTCCTCACCGGTGGCGCGATCGCGATGTGGCTCGTGCCGCTGGGGATCGAGCGGTGGTCGTCGCTCGAGTCCTCCCCGCTGCTGCGCTCGGTGGTCCTGATCGCGGGGGTCTTCATCCTCGCCTCGCTCGGCCAGGCGGTGGCGGTGACCATCGGCGGGTCGCTGCGGTCCAAGCTGAAGATCAAGCCGGCCCAGTGGTTCGACGCCAGCCTCGGGGCGGTGGCGGTCGTGGTGTCGGCGGCGGTGCTCGTCTGGTTCATCGCCGGCGCCCTGCGCGGCGGTGCCCCCGCCCCGATCGCCAAGGCGATCGGTGAGTCCCGGGTGCTGCGCACGATCGACCGGGTGGTCCCCCCGGGCACGTCGCGGTTGTTCGCGGGGTTCCGCGAGGTGCTCGACCGAGAGGGCTTCCCGCGCGTCTTCGACGGCCTGGAGAGCGAGCGGATCACCCCGGTCGCGCCACCCGACGCGGCGGTCGCGCAGACCGCCGGAGTGCGTCAGGCGGCGTCCTCGGTCATCAAGATCACCGGAGTGGCGGCCGCCTGCAACCGCGGCCAGGAGGGCAGCGGCTGGGTCGTCGCGCGCGAGCGCGTGGTGACCAACGCCCACGTCGTCGCCGGGATGCAGTCGGCGACCCTGCGCATCCACGGGACCGGACGGTCCTACACCGGTCGCGTGGTCCTCTTCGACGCCAAGCGCGACCTCGCCGTGCTCGCCGTGCCCGGGCTGCCGGCCGAGCCGCTGCGCCAGGGCGCCGACCTCGCCCGTGGCGACAGCGGTGTCGTCGCCGGCTTCCCGCTCGACGGCCCCTACCGGCTCGACCCCGCCCGGGTCCGTGAGGTCGTCGACGCCCGCGGCTCCGACATCTACGGCCGGCCGGGCACCAGCCGTGAGGTCTACTCGCTCTACGCGCAGGTGCGGCCCGGCAACTCCGGTGGGCCGCTGCTCGACCCCGACGGCCGGGTGGTCGGAGTGGTCTTCGCCAAGTCGCTCGACGACGACCGCACCGGCTACGCGCTGACGATGGACGAGGCCCAGCCGGTGCTCGACGCCGCGTCGGCCGCCGCGTCACCGGTGGACACCGGCGCCTGCGTCGCCGGCTGACCCGGGCTCTCCCGCACTTATTGCGTCTGGGTGGTCACGGGTTCCGGGGGCCTCGCCGACGATCTGCGCGCAACACGTCGCGGGACGGGCGTGCGGTCAGGGGAGCGTGGCGAGCCAGTCGAGGAGGTGCTGGTTGACCACCTCGGGGGCCTCCTCGGGCAGGAAGTGTCCGGCGTGCGGCACCAGGTGCCGCTCGAACCGCCCGGTCACGTAGTCCGCCGACCCGCCGGCAGTGTCGGCGAGGACGGCGCCGTCGTGCTGGCCGTGCAGCTGGAGCACCGGCAGGCTGATCGACGTGCGCATCCGGGCGGCGAACCGCCACCCGTCGGGCCGCACCTGGCTGCGCACCACCCACCGGTAGTACTCCGCCGCCGAGTGCGCCACGAACGGCAGCGCCATGGCGTCGGAGTAGATCCGCGCCTCCTCGGGCGACGGCCAGATCCCCTCGGGTGACGCCCACTCGCGCAACAGCCGCTGCACGTAGCCGCCGTGCACCGTCATCTGCCGCTCGGGCACGAACGGCCGCTGCAGGCCGCCGAGGTAGGAGTTGGCCCTGAGCTGGCGTGGGTTCGAGAACGACGCCTTCCGGAACACCAGGGGGTGCGGCATCGACAGCGACGCGATGGCGCGGGTGACGGTGGGTTGCAGGGTCGGCATGCTCCACGCGATCCAGCCACCCCACCCGTGCCCGACGACCACGGCCCGCGACGCCCCGAGCGAGCGGAGCACGGAGGCGACATCGGTCGCCGAAGTCCGGGTGTCGTAGCCGCGCGGGGGCTTGTCGGACGCGCCATACCCGCGCAGGTCCATCGCGCACGCGCGGTAGCCGGCCTCGGCGAGCGCCGCCATCTGGTGTCGCCACGCCCACCAGAACTGCGGGAAACCGTGCAGCAACAACACGATCGGGCCCTCGCCCTGCTCGGCGACGTGGAACCGCGCGCCGTTCGCCGCGACGAACCGGTGCTCCCACGGGCCCTCGATGAGGGCCATCGAGGCGTCGAGGCTCATGACTGGGTATGCCGTTCGGCTGGGTGTCTGGGGACGGTGGCGGTGGGGTGCGGGGCGTCGGCCGTCAGGAGGCGGACTTCACGGCGGTGACGGTGTCCTGGGCGTTCTTGATGGTGCGCTCGGGCTTGCCCTTGATCTTCTTCATGCTGTTGCGGCCGAGCACGGCCAGGACCGCCGCGACGAGGAAGAGCAGGCCGGTGGTGATGAGGTAGCCGGCCCACTCGGGCAGCCAGATGTCGAGCACGGCGACGATGGTGTGGAAGAGGAAGATCAGGCCGAGCAGCGCCACGAACGCCGCCGCTGCGAACATGCCGGCTCCGGCGCCGGCCTTCTTGGCGTCGGCCGCGATCTCGGCCTTGGCGAGCGCGATCTCGCTGCGGACGATGGTCGAGACGTCGTGGGTGGCATCAGCGACGAGCTGGCCGATGGTCCGCTCCTGCGACGAGTCCTTGGCAGTGGTCATGGGTCGTACCTCCGGTTCTGCGGCACCTGCCCGCCCCACGACCCTACCCAGAACGCGAGGACCGACGCCCGTCCAGCACGGCCCCTAGACTCGGCGGTCGATGGACAGGCGGCTCGGCCAAGGAAGGACGTCATGAGAGCAAGAGACCTTGCGCAGGAGTTCCCGACCGTGCAGGAGTCGGCGGATGCCCTGCAGGCGTCGCGCACCATGGCCGAGAGCGGTCGCCCGGGCCTGGTGGTCCTCGACGCCGCCGGCCGGGCGCGGACCATCCTGCCGGGCTCGCAGGTGCTGCGCTTCGCCATCCCCCGCTACGTGCAGGAAGATCCGCGCCTGTGCCGGGTGTACGACGAGAAGACCGCTGACGAGCTGTTCGGGCAGCTCTCGGGCAAGAGCGTCCGGGACCTGCTGCCGGACGCCGACGACCACGCCGAGCTGCCAGTCGTCGATGCCGACGCGACGTCGATCGAGGTGGCCGCCGTGATGGCCCGGATGCGCAGCCCGCTGGCGGTCGTCCAGGACGGTGACACGATCCTGGGAGTCATCACGGTGAGCCGGCTCCTGCGGGCACTGCTGCCTGAGGAGAACCCTGCCCCATGACCACCGCGCTCGTGGTCACGGCGTTCATCGCCGCGTACGTCCTCATCGCCACCGAACGCATCCACCGGGTCGCCGCTGCCCTGTGGGGCGCTGCAGCGATGGTGCTGCTCGGGGTCGTCGATGCGAAGACCGCGTTCTTCAGCGAGGAAACCGGTGTCGACTGGAACGTCATCTTCCTGCTGCTCGGGATGATGATCATCGTCGGCGTGCTGCGTCAGACCGGCATCTTCGAGTACCTGGCCATCTGGGCGGCCAAGCGGGCGCGGGGCAAGCCGTTCGCGGTGATGACGATGCTGATCGTCATCACCGCGGTCGCGTCGGCCCTCCTCGACAACGTCACGACGGTGCTGCTCGTGGCTCCGGTCACCTTGCTCGTGTGCGACCGGTTGGGCATCAAACCCGTCCCCTTCCTCATCGCCGAGGCGATGGCGTCCAACATCGGTGGGGCGGCGACCTTGGTGGGAGACCCGCCGAACATCATCATCGCGAGCCGGTCGGGGCTGACCTTCAACGACTTCCTCGTGCACCTTGCGCCGGTCGTCGTCATCCTGCTCGTCGTCTTCGTGGGGCTCTGCCGGGTGATGTTCCGCTCCGCGCTGACCTACGACGAGGCCAGGGTCCAGGCCGTGATGGAGCTGGACGAGCGTGAGGCAATCGAGGACAGGGGACTCCTGCTGCGCTCGCTGGGGATCCTGGCGCTCGTGCTCGTCGGCTTCATGACGCACTCGGTGCTGCACGTCGAACCCTCGGTCGTCGCGCTGCTCGGAGCAGGCGCGGCCGTGGCGGTCTCCCGCTTGGAGCCGTCCGACTACCTCGCCGAGGTGGAGTGGCCCACCCTCGTGTTCTTCGGCGGGCTGTTCGTCATGGTCGGCGCGCTCGTCAAGACCGGTGTCGTCGAGCACATCGGCCAGAGCCTCACTGATGCGGTGGGTGACCGGCTGTTCCTCGCCAGCTCCGTCGTGGTCGCCGGCTCGGCCGTGCTGTCCGGGGTCGTCGACAACATCCCGTACGTGGCCACGATGGCTCCGATCATCAAGGATCTCGCGGGGCCGCTGGGTGTCGACGCGCAGCACGACTCGTTGTGGTGGGCGCTGGCGCTGGGCGCCGACCTCGGCGGTAACGCGACGGCGGTGGGCGCGAGCGCGAACGTGGTCATCCTGGGCATCGCCGCCCGCAACGGCCACCCCATCAGCTTCTGGACCTTCACGAAGTACGGCCTGGTGGTCGCCTTCGTGACCGTCGCGCTGTCGTGGGTCTACCTCTGGCTGCGCTACTTCGCGCTGGCCTGAGGCTGGTCGGCGGCGAAGCAGTCCGGGATCCCGTCACCGTCGGCGTCGAGGGTCTCGGTCTGCTCGATCCGCCGGTACACGGTGTTGCGCCGCCGCAACACCACCGCAGCGAGCGCGGCGGCGATCAGTGACGCGACGAGGACGGCCACCTTGACGTGCTCGTCGCGCGCGCTGCCCGGCCCGAAGGCGAGCTCGCCGACCAGCAGGGACACGGTGAACCCGATCCCCGCGAGCAGCGAGACGCCCGCGATGTCGGCCCACGCGAGGTCGTCATCGAGCTCCGCGCGCGTGAAGCGGGCGAAGAGCCAGGTGCCGCCGAAGACGCCGAGCAGCTTGCCGGCGACCAGGGCCACCACGACAGCGATCGCAGCTTCGTCGGCCAGCGTGTCGGAGAAGCCGCCGCCGACGACCCGGACACCGGCTGCGAAGAAGGCGAAGACCGGCACGGCGACGCCGGCCGACAGCGGGCGCATGCGGTGCTCGAAGCGGTGGGCGACGTCGACGTCTGCGGCCAGGCTGCTGACCCGCGGGACACTGGCTCGTGCCTTCACCGGCACGACCAGCCCGAGCAGCACACCGGCGACCGTCGCGTGGACCCCCGAGGCGTGCACCAGTGCCCAGGTGACGACGGCGAGCGGCACGAGCATCCACCAGTACGCCACTCGCCTCTGCACGAGTGCCGCAAAGCCGGCCAGCGGAAGGGCCGCCAGAGCGAGCATCCCGAAGTGCACCTCGCTGGTGTAGAACACGGCGATGATCGTGATGGCCACCAGGTCGTCCACGACGGCGAGGGTGAGCAGGAACGAGCGCAGCGAGCTGGGCAGGTGCGTGCCGATCACCGCGAGCACGGCGAGGGCGAACGCGATGTCGGTGGCCGTGGGGATCGCCCAGCCGCGCAGGGCGGCACTGCCACCACCCAGGGAGGCGACGGTCACGGCATACAGGATGGCCGGGACGGCGACCCCGCAGAGGGCGGCCGCGACCGGCAGGGCCGCCTTCGACGGGCTCCGCAGGTCGCCGACGATGAACTCGCGCTTGAGCTCGAGCCCGGCCACGAAGAAGAAGATCGCCAGGAGCCCGTCGGCCGCCCACGTGCCGAGGGACAGATCCAGGTGCAGCGCGTGCGGTCCGACGGTGAGGTCGCGCAGAGCCGAGTAGCCCTCGTGCCACGGCGAGTTCGCCCAGGCGATCGCGACGAGTGCGGCAACCAGAAGCAGCGCTCCGCCGACGGTCTCGGTGCGCAGTGCGGCGGTGACGAACTGTGCCTCGGTCCAGGTGGACCGGCGCAGGAGTCGGGGGCGCGAAGGGGTCAGGGTCACCTGGGGCGCCTTTCAGGGTCAGGTCTGCGAGGGACGCCGCCGTGGAGGCGGTGCCGCCGACCAGACTTCCCGGCTCACCAGCGCCAGTCTATCGAGCAGGAGCCCGGTAGGCCGCGGTGCCCAGCTCGCGGACGCTGCCGGTCAGCTCGTGGGACGGTCCTGCGGGGGGCGGGCGCCGGCGAGCAGCTCGCGGAACATGGCGGCGAGCGCCGCGTCGTCGGCGGGGCTCGCGCTCACCTCGCCTGCCTGCGTGAGGGTCTTCTCGAACTCGAGTCCGGGCCCCTCGACGACGGTCATCTTGACCCGCTCGAGCGTCTGCCGCAGCGCCGACTTGGCGAAGCTCGCGCCGTGCCAGCCGTACCCGACGCAGCCGACCGGGAGCCCCTCCCACTCGGCGTAGAGGAAGTCGATGGCGTTCTTCAGGGCCGCGTTGTAGCCCCGGTTGTACTCCGGCATGACCAGGACCAGCGCGTCGGTCGCCTGCATCGCCGCCGACCAGCGCCGGGTGTGCTCGTGGGCGTAGTTGCCGTCGGCGGGCTGGCCGGGCTCGTCGAGGAACGGCAGCGCGAGCTCGCGCAGGTCGTGCACCGTGACCTCGACGTCGGCCGGCACGGCGTCGAGCACCCACTGCGCGATGTGGTGGCCGATCCGCGTGGGACGGGTGCTCGCGATGACGACGGACAGGCGCGTGGGGCTCATGGCGGCAGCCTAGGGGCGGGCTCGGGGGTCAGCGCCGGGTGAGGCGTTCCACCCAGTCGGGGGGCCACGGGGTGCTGCGGGCCGGACCGGGGCCGCTGCGGTCGAGGTGGACGGTGACGTACCGGCCGCGGGCCGCGCGGGCCCGGGGCGCCCCCTCGAACTCCTCGCCCCACACCTCGAACTCGAAGGTCATCGAGGACCGCCCGAGGTTCGTGACCGACAGGGTCGTGGTCACCTCCTGCCCGAAGTAGAGGGGCGCCTCGAAGTCCGCCTCGAACCGCACCCGCGGAGCCACCGGGAAGTAACCGTCCAGCCCGCGCTCACGGACCAGCTGCGCCTCCACCGACTCGACCAGCCGGGTCACGGTGCTGTTGTGGTAGATCCCGGCCGCGTCGGTGTCGACCCACTCGATGCGCGACCGGGCCTGCGCCGTGGCCACCGGAGGGGGTGCCGACTGGTCGGTCATGCGTCGACCCGTTGGGCCGGCTTCCAGCGCAGGTGCACCTCGTCCTCGGCGCCCTCGCGGAGCAGGGCGAGCCGCGGCGGGATCTTGTCGGTGCGCGCGGTGGGCGGGCGGCGCCGGCCCGCCTTCCACGGGTCCGGCCACTCGGCCGCCAGTCCGACGTACTCCTGCTCCGCGGCGGCGTGCAGGGTCCACATCGGGTCGTAGAGGTGGGTCCGGCCCAGGGCGCACAGGTCGGCGCGGCCGGCGAGCAGGATCGAGTTGACGTCGTCGTGCGACGAGATCGCGCCGACGGCGATGACCGCGACACCGGCCGGTCGGGCCACCTCGTGGCGGATCCGGTCGGCGAAGGGTGTCTGGTAGGACCGCCCGAAGGCCGGCTGCTCGTCCTTGGTCACCTGCCCGGACGAGACGTCGATCGCCGCCGCACCGTGCGCGATGAAGGCGCGCGCGATCTCGACCGCGTCGTGCTCGGTGTTGCCGTCCGGCACCCAGTCGGTGGCCGAGATCCGCACCGTGACGGGTATGCCGTCCGGCACCACCTCGGTGACGGCGTCGAAGACCTCGAGCGGGAAGCGGAGCCGGTTCCCCAGCGAGCCGCCGTACTCGTCGGTGCGGACGTTGGAGACGGGAGACAGGAACGACGACAGCAGGTAGCCGTGTGCGGCGTGCACCTCGACGAGGTCGAAACCGGCCTCGACCCCGCGTCGGGCCGCATCGCGGAAGTCGGCGACGACCTGGTCCATGTCGGCGCGGGTCATCTCGCGGGGCACGTGGCAGTCCTCGCCGTAGGGGAGCGCGGACGGCCCGAAGACCTCCCAGTTGCCCTCGGCGAGGGGCTCGTCCATGCCCTCCCACATCAGCTTGGTCGAACCCTTGCGACCCGAGTGACCCAGCTGCAGGCCGATCTTCGCGGTGCTGCGCTCGTGGACGAAGTCGACGATGCGCCCCCACGCGTCGCGCTGCTCGTCGTTCCAGAGCCCTGGGCACCCGAGCGTGATCCGACCCTCCGGCGAGACACAGGTCATCTCCGACATCACCAGACCGGCGCCCCCGAGGGCCTTGGAGCCGAGGTGCACCAGGTGGAACTCGCCGGGCAGTCCGTCGACGGCGGAATACATGTCCATGGGGGACAGGACGACCCGGTTCTTCAGCTCGAGTGCGCCGATCCGCACCGGCTGGAACATCGCCGGGGCCAGCTCGTCGGCGGCGCCAGTTCCGGCGCCACCCACGGACTGTCGCGCGAAGGCCGCCTGGATGCGCGCGGCGAACTCGCGGTCCCGGTCCTTGAGGTTCTCGAACGTGATCCGGCGCGATCGGGTCAGCAGGTTGAAGACGAACTCGTCGGGGTCCTGGTCGGCATACATCCCGATGTTCTCGAACCACTCGAGGCTGGCCTGCGCGGCACGCTGGGTCGACTCGACCACCGGCTTGCGCTCTTCCTGATATGCCGCAAGGGCTTCCGGCACGGAGTCGTGATCGTGGAGGCAGGCGGCCAGGGCCAGGGCGTCCTCCATCGCGAGCTTGGTGCCGGACCCGATGGAGAAGTGTGCGGTGTGCGCGGCGTCACCGATCAGCACGACGTTGTCGTGGTGCCAGGAGGTGTTGCGAACCGTCGTGAAGCTCAGCCACTTGGAGTTGTTGGTGAGGATCTGGTGGCCGGCGAGGTCGTCGGCGAAGATCTCCGCGACGCGCTCGACCGCGTACTCGTCCGAGACCCCGGGTGGGAACACCTCGTCCTCGGTGCGGTCGAACCCGGCCCGACGCCATACCTCCTCGTGCATCTCCACGATGAAGGTGGAGCCCTGGTCGGAGTAGGGGTAGCCGTGGATCTGCATGGTCCCGAACTCGGTGTTGCGCACGATGAACTGGAAGGCCTCGAAGACCAGGTCGGTGCCGAACCAGATGTACTTGTTGTGGCGCGGGTCGAGGCTGGGCCCGAAGGCGTCGGCGTAGCGCCCGCGGACCTGGGAGTTGAGGCCGTCCGCGGCCACGACCAGGTCGTGGGTGCGGCGCAGCTCATCGGCGTCGGGGGCCATCGTGCGGTAGTGCACCTCGACGCTGAGCTCGGCCACCCGCGTCTGCAGGATGTGCAACAGCTCCTTGCGGCTCATCGCCGCGAAGCCCTGGCCGCCGATCGTCGACGACCGCCCGTCGATCGCCACGTCGATGTCGGTCCACCGGGCGAACCGGCTCTCCATCGCGCGGTAGATGGTGGTGTCGGCGCTCTCGATCCCGCCGAGTGTCTCGTCGGAGAAGACCACCCCGAACCCGAACGTGTCGTCGGGCGCGTTGCGCTCCCAGACGGTCACCTCGTGGGCCGGGTCGAGCTGCTTCATCAATGCGGCGAGGTAGAGGCCGCCCGGACCACCGCCGACGATCGCGATCCTCATGAGTTCTCCTGGGTCAGGTCGCGCAGCTTGAAGTGCTGGAGCTTGCCGCTGGTGTTGCGGGGCAGCTGGTCGACGAAACGCACCCGGCGCGGGTACTTGTACGGCGCCAGGGTGGCCTTGACGTGGTCCTGGATCTCGCGGGCCTTGGCGTCGTCACCGACGACGCCCTCCCGCAGCACGACGAAGGCGCTGACGATGGAGCCTCGCTCGGGGTCGGCCTCGCCCACGACACCCGTCTCGACGACGTCGGGGTGGGTGTCGATGGCGGCCTCCACCTCGGGGGCGCCGATGTTGTAGCCGGACGACACGATCATGCTGTCGGTGCGCGCCCGGTAGAAGAAGTAGCCGTCCTCGTCCTGGACGAAGGTGTCGCCGGTGACGTTCCACCCGTCGACGACGTAGGCGTGCTGCCGGTCGTCGTCGAGGTAGCGGCAACCCACGGGCCCGATGACGGCGAGCCGTCCCTCGGTGCCCGGTGGCACGGGCTGGTCGTCCGGGCCGAGCACCGTCGCGCGGTAACCGGGAACGGGCTTGCCCGTGCTCCCGGCGCGGATGTCGTCGCCGGCGGCGGAGATGAAGATGTGCAGCATCTCGGTGGCGCCGATGCCGTCGATGATGGCGAGCCCGAGCTCGGCCCGGATCGCCTCCCACACCTCCTGCGGGATGTGCTCGCCGGCGCTCACCGCCGCGCGCAGCCCGCGCAGCTTCGGGAGGTGGCCGGCTTTCATGATCTGCTTGTAGGCGGTGGGGGCGGTCGCGAGGACGGTCACCCCGTGCGCCTCCACCAGCTCGGCCAGCTGGGCGGGCGTGGCAGCCTCGGTGACGAGCGCACAGGCGCCGGCCCGGAGCGTGAAGACGACGAGCATGCCGAGCCCGAAGGTGAAGGCGAACGGGGCGGTGCACGCCACCACGTCGTCCTCGGTGAGCCGGAGCGTGTGCCGGCCGAAGGTGTTGTCGATCGACAGGATGTCGCGGTGGAAGTGCGTGGTGATCTTCGGGACGCCGGTGCTGCCGGACGTCGGGCCGAAGAGGGCGACGTCGTCCGCGGCGGTGTCGACCGCTGCGAACGTGCCCGGCTTGGACTGGCTGCGCCGGGTGAGGTCGTCGTCCGTGTCGCCGCCGTAGGCGACCACCACGAGGTCGGGGGCCACGGTGTCGCGCACCGTCTCGACGTCCTCGACGAACCGGTGGTCGACCAGGGCGACGGCTGGCCGGGTCTTCTCGACGATCGGTCCGAGCTCGCGGGCGCGCAGGGCCGCCATGGTGGTGACGACGACACCTCCGGCCTTGAGCGTGCCCAGCCAGGCGGCGACGGTCCACGGGTTGTTGGGCGAGCGGAGCAGCACCCGGTTGCCCGGCACGAGGCCGAGGTCCTCGGTGAGCACGGCCGCGACCTGGTCGACCCGCTCCTGCAGCTCGCCGTAGGTCCACACCGTCCCGTCGGGGGTGCGCAGGGCTGGCCGGTCGGCGCCGTGCCGCGCGATGGTGGCGTCGAGCAGCTCCACCGCGGCGTTGAGGCGCTCGGGGTACTGCAGCTCGGGCGTCGTGAACTCCAGCGTGGGCCAGTCGGCGGCCGGCGGGAGGTGGTCACGCGCGAAGGTGTCGGTGTAGCCGCTGGGGGAGAGCGCGGCGTCGTCGGTCGGGCTCGGCATCAGTGACCTCCGGGGGTGGCGCGGATCATGCCTTCCTGGACGACGGTCGCGAGGTGCTCGCCGTCGGGGGTGAAGAAGCGGCCGTGGCCGACGCCGCGGCCGGCGTCCGCCGCGACCGCGTCCTGCGTGTAGAGCAGCCAGCCGTCGAGCACACCGGGGGCCGGCGGGCGGTGGAACCACATCGCGTGGTCGAGGCTCGCCGTCACGAGCCCGGGCTGCGCCCAGGCCAGGTCGAGGACCCGCAGCACGGGCTCGAGGATGGTGTAGTCGCAGACGTAGGCCAGCGCGGCCAGGTCACGCTGGGCGTCGGTGAGCCCGTCGACCGGTCGCAGGGCGTCGAACGGCTTGACCCACAACGCCTGCTGCGGCGTGCTGCCGCCGTCCACCTCGAGGTAGACCGGCCCCGGCAGGTGCCGCATGTCGAAGCTGCGCCCGGATGCCCAGTACTCCTTGGACTCCGCCGTCATGGTCGTGCCGTCCCCCGGCTCCCGGTCCGCGAGGTATGCCGCCGCGCTGGGCAGGCTGTCGGGTGCGGGGACGTCGTGAGCCGGCTGCGCGGCATACCGGCCCCCGGCCTCGCCGGCGGCGAAGCTGGCGAGGCAGGTGTAGGCGGCCTTGTCGTTCTGGAAGGCGCGGACCTGGCGGGTGGCGTAACCGCGACCGTCGCGCAGCACCTCGACCTCGTAGGTGACCGGGGCGCCGATGTCCACGGGCCGCATGAAGTAGCTGTGCATCGAGTGCAGCACCTTGCCGTCGGTGACGGTGTGCATCGCCGCGGCGGCCGCCTGTGCGACCATGTCTCCGCCGTAGGCCTTCGGCCAGGGGCACGGCTGGGTGGTGCCGATGAAGGCGACGTCGAAGTGCTGCGCCGCAACGGGTTCCAGCACGAGGGCGTCGGTGACGATCTGGGACGTCGGGTGGGTCACGGGCGATCCGACCAGTCGCGCAGCTCGGCGTCGGTCACCTGCGGGAGGTTGACGACGATGTTCTCGGGGGTGCGGGTCGTCATCCAGGTGAGCGGGTTGTTGCGGTCGAGGTTGCACTCGACGTGGGGCATGAACGGCGGCACGAAGACCCAGTCGCCCTCGGCCATGTCGAGGTAGTCCTCGAAGCGCTCGCCGAAGTAGATGCGGGCCCGGCCCGACAGGACGTAGCCGCCGGTCTCGGCCTCGCCGTGGTGGTGCGGCACCGAGCGGTAGCCGGCGTCGTTGCTGACCTTGCCGAACCAGAGCCGCTTGGCCGGGGTGTGCTGGATGCTCACCCCGGAGATGCGGCTGGCGCCCTCGGACTGGCCGGTGTCGCCCACCTCGAGACCACCGCGGGTGACGACCGGCACCACGAGGCCGTTGGAGTCGGCCCACGCCGAGGCGTCGCCCTCGAGCTGGTACTTGCTGAAGTCGGGTTCCACAGGTCGCTCCTTGGTGGGTTCGGTCAGTCGGTCAGTCGGTCAGTCGGATCGTGTTGCGCAGCAACCCGATCCCCTCGATCTCGGTCTCGAGCACATCGCCGTCGGCAAGGAACCGCTGGGGGTCGCGCGCGGTGCCCACCCCGCCCGGGGTGCCGGTGAGCACGAGGTCGCCGGGCCGCAGGACGGTGAAGGTCGAGATGTAGGCGAGCAGGTCGGCCGGGTCGAAGACCAGCGTCGCCGTGCTGTCACGCTGCACCTCCTCGCCGTTGACCCGGCAGCTGACGGTCAGCCCGGCGGTCGGGTCGACCTCGTCGGGCGTGACGACGACGGGACCGGTGGGGGTCGAGCGGTCCCAGGCCTTGCCCTGGAACCACTGCAGCGTGCGGTACTGCCAGTCGCGCACCGAGACGTCGTTGGCCACGGTGAAGCCGGCGATGGCCGCAGCGGCGGTGGACCGGTCGGCGCCGCGGATCTCGGCGCCGACGACCACGGCCAGCTCGGCCTCCCAGTCGACGTCCGTGCCCGCAGCGAGCGAGACGTCGTCGTCGGGGCCCACGAGGCTGTCGGCGTACTTGGCGAAGAGCGTCGGGTGGGTCGGGAGCTCGCGTCCGGTCTCGCGGATGTGCTCGCCGTAGTTGAGCCCGCAGCACACCACCTTGGCCGGGCTGGGAAGCGGCGCGATGGGCCGGGCGTGCGGCAGCAGCTCGCCGAGTGCGGTGTCGGGGCCGAGGGTGCCACCGCCCGCGAGGTAGGCGGACAGGTCCGGCGCGGGCAGCGCCCGCCAGCCCTCGGGGGTGCGCGCGGCCGCGGAGGTCCACGCTGTCGAGGGACCCGCCGTCGAAGCCCGGGCGGTGGCGACGGTGCCGAACTGCATATAGCGAGATTTTCACGATCGTCGTCAAACGTCAATAGATCGGCTAGGCTCAGGACACGCCCAGCCCGACCAGCGCCCGCCCTGGAGGTTCGATGTCCGCCCACCCGCTGACCCCCGTGCCCGTCAACCCGGCCTCGCTCGCGGCGCCCAGTGGCTACTCCCATGGCACCCTGAGCGGCAACACGCTCTACCTCGGTGGGCAGACCGCGCTCGACGCCGAGATGCGGATCGTGCCCGGCGGCATCGTCGAGCAGTTCCGGCAGGCGTTCGGCAACGTCCTCGCGACCCTCGCCGAGGCTGGTGGCGTGCCCGAGGACCTCGTGAGCATCACCATCTACCTCACCGACATCCCGGACTACCAGGCGCACGGTCGCGAGATCGGGCGCGCCTGGCGCGAGCTGGCCGGACCCGTCTACCCGGCCATGGCGGGGATCGGCACCACGGCGTTGTGGCAGCCCGAGGCGCTCATCGAGATCCTCGGCGTCGCGGTCATCCCGGACGAACGGCTCCGGCCTCCGCGGTGACGAAGTCGTGGGCCGGATCGGCCAGCAGGGCGTGCAGCGCGAAGAACGTCTCGGCTGCTGTCGTCCCCGACCACGACGCCGGGAGCAGGTCGGTGGGCAGTCCCGGGTCGAGGTAGGGGAGTCGCCGCCAGGCGGTCAGCGCCCGGACGTAGTCGGCGAAGGCCTGGTGGCCGGCCGGTGCGTCGTCGCGGGCGGCCCACGACGCCAGGGTCGGGGCGTGCGTGTCCACGAACTCGGCGTACAGCTGGCCCAGGGCGGCCAGGTCCCACCACTGCGCGACCTTCTCGGCCGGGTCGCCGAACGCGAGGTACTGGGCGCTGAACAGGTCGACGTAGGGCTGGAGCCCATCGGCCTCGAGGACCGCCCGCGCGTCGTCCGCGAGGTGGCCGGGCGCGATCCACACTCCCGACGACACCGTGCCGAAGCCCAGCCAGGAGAGCCTGGCCCGCAGCGCGTGCCGCTTCTGCCGCTCGGACTCGGGCACCGAGAAGACCACGACGACCCATCCGCGCGAGTGCTCCTCGGGGCGGGCGAAGATCCGGCGGTCGCCGAGCTCGAGCACCTGCCGGGCATAGTCGGACAGCGCGTAGCCGGCCACTCCGTCGTGCCGCTCGGCCTCGACGATGCCGCGCCGCTTGAGCCGGGAGAGCGACGATCGGACGGCCTGCTCGTCGACGCCGGCCGCAGCCATCAGCCGGATCAGCGCGCTGACGCTGATCCAGCCGCCGAACTCACGGACGTAGAGGCCGAGCAGGGTGACGATCAGCGCACGCGGCGGCAGGGGCCCCCGCTCGCCGCCGCCGTCGAGGCCGCCGCCCAGCTCGGTCGTCGTCACGCAGGCAATGTATCCGGCAGGTCGGGTTGGCCTTGTCTCGCGCGGCGGATCGCTCTAGAGTTCCGTGGGACAGAAGATCGAATCCGCATCGTGGAAGAGTGAGGCTGACGAGGATGTCCGCACCGAGCCCTGGGTACTCCATCACCGTGCGCGCCGAGGCGCCTGCCGCGATCGACACCACGGGGGTGGTGGCGGCGGCCGTCGCCTCGGCGGGGGGAGCGCTCACCGCGCTCGACGTGGTCGAGTCGCGCGGTGACACGCTGGTCGTCGACGTGACCTGCAACGCCTCGGACGCCGACCACGCCGATCGGATCACCGCAGAGATCGCCGCCGTGCCCGGGGTCAGCGTGCGCAAGGTCAGCGACCGCACCTTCCTGCTCCACCTCGGGGGCAAGCTCGAGGTCGTGCCCAAGGTGCCGCTCAAGCACCGCGACGACCTGTCCCGCGCCTACACCCCCGGCGTCGCCCGGGTCTGCCTGGCCATCGCCGACAACCCCGAGGACGCGCGTCGCCTCACCATCAAGCGCAACACCGTCGCGGTCGTGACGGACGGGTCGGCCGTGCTGGGGCTCGGCAACATCGGCCCCGCCGCAGCCCTGCCGGTGATGGAGGGCAAGGCCGCGCTCTTCAAGCAGTTCGCCGGTGTCGACGCCTGGCCGGTCTGCCTCGACACCCAGGACACCGAGCAGATCATCAGCATCGTCAAGGCGATCGCCCCCGTCTACGGCGGCGTCAACCTCGAGGACATCTCGGCGCCACGCTGCTTCGAGATCGAGCGGCGGCTGCGCGACGAGCTCGACATCCCGGTCTTCCACGACGACCAGCACGGCACCGCGATCGTCACCCTGGCGGCGCTGCGCAACGCACTCCGGGTGGTCGGCAAGCGGCTCGAGGACGTGCGGATCGTGGTGTCCGGGGTCGGCGCCGCCGGGCACGCCATCGTGCGGCTGCTCGACGCCCAGGGGGCCACCGACATCATCGGCTGCGACCGGCACGGCGCGCTGGACCCCGAGGCCGACCACGCCGACGAGTTCAGGGGCTGGATCGCCCGCAACACCAACCCTTCTCGCACCACCGGCACGCTCAAGGAAGTCCTGCGCGGAGCCGACGTCTTCATCGGGGTGTCGGCCCCGAACCTCCTCGACGGCGACGACATCGCGACGATGGGCCAGGACGCGATCGTCTTCGCCATGGCCAACCCCGACCCCGAGGTCGACCCGGTCGCGGCCAGCCACCACGCCGCGGTCGTGGCCACCGGACGGTCCGACTACGCCAACCAGATCAACAACGTGCTCGCCTTCCCGGGCTTCTTCCGCGGCCTGCTCGACGCGGGTGCCCGTGACATCACCGACGAGATGATGATCGCTGCGGCCCAGGCGATCGCCGACTGCGTGCACCCTGACGAGCTGAACGCGAGCTTCATCGTGCCGAGCGTGTTCGACCCCGAGGTGTCGCCGGCGGTTGCCTCCGCCGTGCGCGCCGCTGCCGGCACCGAGCGCAAGGGCTGACCCGTGACCTTCGACCCGACCGACCTCACCCGGGCGCTCGACGAGCGGCTTCGTGACGCGGATTCCGCTCTGGCGCAGCAGTTCCCGGGCGAGCGTCCGACGCGACAGCCCGTCCACACGGTCTACGTCCCGGCCGACCGCTACGACGCCGGTCTGGTGCCTGCGTGGGGTGCGCAGGCGCTCGCCGTCCTCGACGAGCACGGCGGGACCGCGCAGGAGTATGCCGCCCTGCTCGGCCTGCCCGCGGAGCTCGCCGACGACGTGGTCACCCGGGTGCGGGCCAAGCTGGCCGCCGAGCCGATCGAGGACCTGCGCATCGACTTCGAGGACGGGTACGGAGCGCCCGGTGAAGAGGTCGAGGATGCCGCCGTCAAGGCGGCCGCCGCCGACCTCCTCACGTCGCTCGCGGCGCGGACTGCCGCACCCTTCAACGGGATTCGCTTCAAGTGCTTCGAGTCGCCGACCCGCGCGCGGGGGATCCGCACGCTCGCCGGCTTCGTCGAGGCGGTGGCCGCCCCCGACGGCACGTTGCCCGACGGCTTCGTGGTGACGCTGCCCAAGGTCACGTCGGTCGACCAGGTCGAGGCGATGGTCCAGGCTGCGGAGGCGATCGAGGCGGCACTCGGGCTGGGCGCGGGCGCCCTGCGGTTCGAGATCCAGGTCGAGACCCCGCAGTCGATCCTCGGCCCGGACGGCACCGCGCTCGTGGCGCGCATGGTCCACGCGTCAGCCGGCCGGTGCACCGGCCTCCACTACGGCACCTACGACTACTCGGCCTCGGCAGGGATCGCCGCGGCATACCAGTCGATGGAGCACCCGGCCGCCGACCACGCGAAGGCGGTCATGCAGGTGGCCGCGGCGGGCACCGGGGTGCGCCTCTCCGACGGGTCGACCAACATCCTGCCCGTCGGCGACCGGGACGCCGTCCACCGCGCATGGGCGCTGCACGCCCGCCTGGTGCGACGTTCGCTCGAGCGCGGCTTCTACCAGGGCTGGGACCTGCACCCCGCCCAGCTGCCCAGCCGCTACGCCGCGACGTACGCGTTCTTCCGTGAGGGCCTGCCGGCCGCCACCGAGCGGCTGCGCAACTACGTCGGGCGGGTCGAGTCCGGGGTCATGGACGAGCCTGCGACGGCTCGCGCCCTCGCGGACTTCGTCGTGCGCGGACTCGACTGCGGCGCCACCGACGAGCAGGAGGTGCAGGCGCTCAGTGGCCTGGACCGTGCGGCCATCGACCGGCTCGCCAAGCGCACCAGCGCCTGACGGGTCGGCGGGGCGCAGTGGCGGCGCGCGCGCGCAGTAGGTTGGCCGCATGCGCGTGCGGGTGGAGTTCACGACCGAGCCGTTCCACGGCGAGGACGACCACCTGCCTGCCCACGTCACCGCATCCGCCGAGGCCTTGCGGCAGGCCGGGTTGTCGCCCGACCTGGGCCCGCTCGGCACGTCGGTGGAAGGTGACGCCGACGTGGTCGTCGACGCGGTGTCGGTGGCACTCAAGGAGGCGCTGTCGCACGGCGCCACACGGGTGACCCTGACCCTCGACGACGCCGACGCCGTAGTGACCTCGCCGGCTCCGTCAGGGACCGAGGCAGGGGCAGGGTCAGCAGCGGGGGCGGCCGACGCGGCCGGTGCCGCCACCGACCTCACCGACGGGTTGTCGCGACTCATCACCGACGTCGAGCGCGAGCTGGGTGGGCCGCTGGCCACCCTCCCGCGAGCCGAGAAGCAGCACGCGGTGCGGCTGCTGGAGGAACGGGGTGCCTTCGAGATGCGCCGCAGCGCCGAGACCGTCGCCGAGGCGTTGGGCCTGACCCGCTTCACGGTCTACAACTACCTCAACCGGATCCGCGACGCGGCCGCCGAGCCCACCGCCTGACCCTCCCGCTGCAGCCCCGCGCCGTGCTCTCGGCCGATGGGCCGGTTTCCCGTGCCCGGAGGCGGGGGTGCGTCCCCGACTTCGGCCGATTGGCCGGTATCCCGCCGTCACGGCGGCAGCGCGGTGGTCAGCATCTGTGCCTCGTGACCGGTCGCCCGGTGCGTGGGCGAGCACCGCCGCCGTAATGGTGCGGCGACTCGGGCGTCCGTAGGGATGAGCAGCGTTCCCGGCGAGAGGCGCCCGTGTACCAACCCGACCAACCCGACCAACCCGACCAACCCGACCAGCCCGACCTCCTCGACCAGACCACCGTCGGCCAGACCACCGTCGGCCAGATGGTCGCCGACTACGCGGGCGGCGCGTCCCTGGCTGCCGTCGGGGCGGCCCACGGTGTGCCGTGGTGGATCGTCCGCAGCAGGCTGCGCGAGCGGGGCGTGCTCCCGCGCGCGAGGCCGGGGCGTCGCTACCCCGCCGACCCGGAGTGGTGGGCCAGGCAGCTGGAGCCCCGCAAGGTGGACGGCGTCTGGCTGCGCGGCGACCTGGCGAGGTTGGCCGAGCGGTTCGGGGTGACCACCCAGGCGATCCGCCGACGCCTTGCCCTGATGGGCGTGGAGCACCGGCGCGAGGCGGTCGTGCCCGACCCACACTGCGCTCCCGAGGAGTTCGACCGCTGGGTGACGACGGCGACCCAGCCCGAGGGCGACTGCCTGCGCTGGGTGTTCGCGCGGCGGCCCTATCCCTATCCGACCGTGCGTCACGACGGCGACCAGCGGCCGGTCCACCACCTCGTCTGGGCGCGCCACCACGGCGCTCTGCCGCCCGGCCAGGAGGTCAGCCACGTCGCCGGCTGCGTGCACTCCGACTGCCTCAACCCGCACCACCTCGTCGCCATGACGCCCCGGGCCCGCCTCGACGGCCTCGTCAGCCAGGGCGTCTTCCCCCACGGCGACAAGCACTGGTGGGCCAAGCTCTCCCACGACCAGGCCGTGGCCATCCTCGAGAGCCGCGCGTCCGCAGCTGACGAGGCCAGGCGGATGGGCGTGTCACCGAGCACGGTGCGGGCGATCCGGTCCGGCCGCCGGTGGAAGCACCTGCAGCGGTGACCGTTCGGCGCAGCGGCGGCAGAAGTTTTCAACAAACTGTTGACGGCGGTTCTTCGGCCATGTCATGGTTCCATCATTCGTAAACGGGTTTCCACCATTCGGAAGACCTCCGAACCTCCCGGGAAGCCACCCGCGCCAGACGCCCGCACGACCCTCCCCGGTCGACGGGCCCCCGCAAGGAGCACCCATGAGCTTCGTCCTCGGACCAAACCAGTACGGCAAGGCGGAGAACCGCGTCGTCCGCATCTACCGCGACACCGCCCGCCACGAGATCCGTGACCTCAACGTCTCGACCGCGCTGCGCGGCGAGTTCACCGAGGCGCACACCACCGGTGACCAGGCCAACGTCCTGCCGACCGACACCCAGAAGAACACCGCCTTCGCGTTCGCCAAGGAGCACGGCGTCACCTCGCCCGAGGACTACGCCCTGACCCTCGGCTCCCGCTTCCTCGACGTCACGCCGGCGGCGAGCGCGAGCCGGATCGAGGTGGAGGAGTACGCCTGGGACCGCATCGAGGTCGGCGGCACCGGCCACGACCACGCGTTCGTGAAGCGTGGCGGCGAGGTGCGCACGACGGTGGTCACGCAGGACCGCAGCGCCGACGAGCCGCGCGCCTGGGTGGTCTCGGGTGTGAAGGACCTCGTGGTGCTCAAGTCCACCGGCTCGGAGTTCAAGGGCTACCTCAAGGACGAGTACACGACGCTGAAGGAGACCGACGACCGGATCCTGGCCACCTCGCTCGTGGCGCGCTGGCGCTACGAGACCACCGAGGGCGTCGACTGGAACAAGTCCTTCGAGGACGTGCGCTCGCTGCTGCTCGAGACCTTCGCGACGACCTACAGCCGCGCGCTCCAGGAGAGTCTCTACGCGATGGGCTCGGCCGTCCTGGCCGCCCACCCGGAGGTCGCCGAGATCAAGTTCTCGGCCCCCAACAAGCACCACTTCCTGGTCGACCTCGCCCCGTTCGGGCTGGACAACCCGGGTGAGGTCTTCGTCGCCGCCGACCGCCCCTACGGGTTGATCGAGGCCACGGTCCAGCGCGAGAACGGCTCCGACGCCGGCGACGCGTGGCTCACCGTGCCCGGGTTCTGCTGAGGCCGCCGTGCGCCTGCGCCCGCGGACAACGACGTCCGCCACCTCTGTTCGTGCTGCCTCCACGCGCCCCGAGGACCAGATGTACGGTCCCGGCCAGCTGCTCGCCTACGGCACCCAGCACATCCTCACGATGTACGGCGGGGTCATCGCGCCCCCGCTCATCGTCGGCGGGGCGGCGGGACTGTCGCCCGGCGACATGGCGCTGCTGGTCACCGCCGGCCTCTTCCTGAGCGGGCTCGCGACCCTCCTGCAGACCCTCGGGCTCGGCCCGTTCGGCAGCCGGTTGCCGATCGTGCAGGGCATCTCGTTCGCCAGCGTCTCGACGATGGTCGCGATCGCCAGCGAGGACGGCGTGCGGCCGGTCTTCGGCGCCATCATCGTGGCCGGGCTGATCGGCCTCGTCGCGTCGTCGTTCTTCGCCCAGCTCGTGCGGCTCTTCCCCGCGGTCGTCACCGGCACGATCATCACGGTGATCGGGTTGTCCCTGATGCCCGTCGCCTTCACCTGGGCGATGGGCGGCGCCGGCGCCAAGGACCTCGGCTCGATGGAGAACATCGGCTACGCGGGTCTGACGCTGTTGATCATCCTGGTGATCAGCCGGGTCTTCCAGGGTGCGGTCTCGCGGCTGTCGATCCTGATCGGCCTCGTCGTCGGCACCACCGTCGCCGCCCTCACCGGCAAGGCGGACTTCTCGCGGGTCGGGGAGTCGAGGATCGTCTCGCTGCCGCAGGTGTTCCACTTCGGCAGCCCGACCTTCGAGGTCGGGGCGATCGTCTCGATGACCATCGTGGTCTTCGTGATCATGACCGAGACGACGGCCGACATCCTGGCGATCGGCGAGATCGTCGGCACCGATGTCGACGCCAAGCGCGTCGCCGCGGGCCTGCGGGCCGACATGGCCGCGACCACGGTCGCGCCGGTCTTCGGCACCTTCCCGGCCAGCGCCTTCGCGCAGAACGTCGGCCTGGTCGCCCTCACCGGCATCAAGAGCCGGTATGCCGTGGCGGCCGGCGGCGGGGTGCTCCTGCTCCTCGGGCTGCTCCCGGTCGTCGGCGCCGTCGTGGCCGCGATCCCTTACCCCGTCCTCGGCGGTGCCGGGGTGGTGCTGTTCGGCTCGGTGGCGGCGAGCGGCATCCGGACACTCTCGCGGGTCGACTACCAGGACAACCTCAACATGGTCATCGTGTCGGTGGCCACGGCCGTGGGAGTCATCCCCATCGCGGCCCCGACCTTCTGGGACGCCTTCCCCGACTGGTTCGCCACGATCATGCACTCCGGCATCAGCGCCACCGCGCTCGTCGCCGTCGTCCTCAACGTGCTGTTCAACGAGGTGCGGGCCGGCAACCGGCCGGGCGCCTCGGTCTTCGCGGCCGCAGAGAGCAGCCGCGACAAGCTCACCACCCACTGAGCCGTCCCGCCTCACGTCCTCCTGCACCACGCCTCCCGGCAGTTCCTCCTCAACCCCTCCTCACGGAGCCTCCCGAAAGGTGCCTGTCATGAGCACAGCCACCGCCTCACCGCAGTCCAGCAAGCGCACCTCCCGGCACCCGGTCGACGAGGTGCTGCCCCTCCCGAAGCTCGCGATCTACGGCTTCCAGCACGTCCTCGCGTTCTACGCCGGCGCGGTGATCGTGCCGATCCTCCTGGCCAGTGCCATCGGCCTGTCCACCGAGGAGCTCATCCACCTGATCAACGCCGACCTCTTCACCTGTGGCATCGCCTCGATCATCCAGAGCATCGGGTTCTGGAAGGTCGGCGTGAAGCTGCCCCTGCTGCAAGGTGTGACGTTCACGGCCGTCTCGCCGATGATCGCCATCGGCATGGCCGCCGGAGGTGGCACGGACGGGCTGCTCGTCATCTACGGCGCCGTGATCGTGGCGGGCCTGTTCACGTTCTTCCTGGCGCCCTACTTCAGCCGGCTGATCCGCTACTTCCCGCCGGTCGTCACCGGGTCGGTGATCACCATCATCGGGCTGGCCCTGCTCCCGGTCGCCGCAGCGGATGCCGCCGGTGGCGCGGGTCCGAGCCTCGACCCCGCCAGTGGCCGCAACCTCGCCTACGCGCTCGGGACGCTCGCCCTGATCGTCGCGATCCAGCGGATCTTCAAGGGCTTCATGGCCACCGTCGCCGTCCTCATCGGCCTGGTCGTGGGGACCCTGGTGGCCTGGGTCCTCGGCGACGCGCACTTCGACTCGGTGTCGGCCTCCGGTTGGGTCGGCGTCACGACGCCGTTCCACTTCGGCTGGCCGAAGTTCTCGGCCGCGGCGATCATCTCGATGATCATGGTCATGCTGATCACCGCCGTGGAGACCACCGGTGACGTGTTCGCCACCGGCGAGATCGTCGAGAAGCGGGTCGGCAAGGAGGACATCGCGCGCGCCCTGCGGGCCGATGGCCTGGCCACCACCATCGGCGGTGTCTTCAACTCCTTCCCCTACACCTGCTTCGCCGAGAACGTCGGACTGGTGCGTCTCACCCGGGTCAAGAGCCGCTACGTCGTCGCCACGGCCGGCGCGATCATGGTCGTCATCGGGTTGATCCCCAAGGCCGGCGCGATCGTCGCGGGCATCCCGCACCCGGTCCTCGGCGGCGCCGCGCTGGCGATGTTCGCCACTGTCGCGGTCGTGGGCTTCCAGACCCTGTCGCGGGTCGACTTCCACGACCACCGCAACGTCGTGATCGTCGCGACCGCGGTCGGCCTCGCCATGTACGTCACGGCCCAGCCGGACGTCGCCAAGGCCGTGCCCGACTGGGCGCAGATCATCCTCGGCTCGGGCATCACGCTCGGCTCGATCACCGCGATCGTCCTGAACTTCCTCTTCCACCACGTGGGTTCGAGCCGCGGTCCGGCCGTGGCCGGTGCGCCGGGTGCGCTGGTCCGGTTGAACGAGGTCAACCAGATGTCGCGGGAGCAGTTCGCCGACACGTTCGGCAGCCTGTTCCAGGGTCCGCGCTGGGTGGTCGAGCGGGCCTTCGACTCGCGGCCGTTCAGCGACACCAGCGACCTGCGGCGCTCGTTCCAGGAGGCGTTGTTCTCGGCCAACGAGGACGAGCAGCGCCAGCTGATCGACTCCTACCCCGACCTGGGCGCCGACAGCGTGGCCGAGGGCGGCGAGGACTCCGACTCCTACCGCGACCAGTCGGTGCTCGGGCTCACCCGCCTCGACGAGAAGGGCCACGGCGAGCTGGCCGAGCTCACCTCGCAGTACCGCGACCGGTTCGGCTTCCCCCTCGTGACCTGTGTCCGCGACCGTGACTCGTTCGACCAGGTGGTGCGCACCGGCTGGGAGCGACTGAACAACTCCCAGGCGCAGGAACACGCCTCTGCGCTCGTCGAGATCGCCAAGATCGCCGGCTACCGGTTTGATGACCTCGTGGCCGACGCCAACCCGATCCACTCCGCGCGCACCCGTTTCGTGGAGGGCTGATGACCCTCGAGGACCTCAACGCGCTGCCGGCCGCAGAACTGGAGGAGCAGCTGACCGCGTGCCTCCCGGTGCCGCGGTGGGTCGCCACGGTCCGCGACGGTCGCCCGTATGCCGCGTGGTCCGACCTGGAGGCCACCGCCGGTGCCGCCGCCGCGCACCTCGACGACGAGGAGCTCGGGGCGGCCCTGGCGGGGCACCCCAGGATCGGTGAACGGGCTGCCGGCCCGCACCACAACGCCGCCGCCAGTGCCCGGGAGCAGGCGGGGGTCGACCCGGCCGACGCCGAGGTGGCCCGCGCGCTCGCGGAGGGCAACGCGGCATACGAGCGGCGGTTCGACCGGGTGTTCCTGATCCGGGCGGCGGGGCGGTCGGCACCCGAGATCCTCGCCGAGCTCGACCGCCGGCTCGGCAACGACGACGCGGCCGAGCGCGAAGAGACCGTGACCCAGCTGCGCGAGATCGCGCTGCTCAGACTCAGACAGGTGGCCTCCTGATGGGAACCCTCAGCACGCACGTCCTCGACACCAGCCTCGGCACACCGGCCGCAGGGATCACCGTGGTGCTGGAATCCGTGGCGGGAGCGGGCGACCCGGGCGCCGTGATCGGTGATGGCGTGACCGACGGCGACGGCCGGGTCGGGAGCATCGGACCGGAGCGGCTGGAGGCCGGCGACTACCGGCTGCGGTTCGCCTCCGGCGGCTACTTCGCGGCGCGCGGCGTCGAGGGCTTCTACCCCGAGGTGGTCGTGGTGTTCACCGTCGCGGACGCCGACCAGCACTACCACGTGCCCGTGCTGCTCAACCCGTTCGGCTACTCCACCTACCGGGGGTCGTGACGTGGGCGCCGTCCGGCGACTGGTCCTCGACGGCTGCACGGTGGCCACGATGGACCCGCACCGGACCGAGCACGCCGTCGGCCACATGGTCGTCGAGGGTTCGCGGATCGCCGCCGTCGGCCCCGGTCGATGGGTCGACGACGGGTCGGGCGCCGAGGTGCACGACGCCACCGGCTGCCTCCTCACGCCGGGGCTGGTCAACACGCACCACCACCTCTACCAGTGGGCCACCCGTGGTCTCGCGGTGGACTCGACGCTGTTCGGCTGGCTGACCGAGCTCTATCCGGTCTGGGGTGGCATCGACGAGGACGTCGTCGGTGCTGCCGCGGCCGCGGGGCTGGGTTGGCTCGCGCGCACCGGGTGCACCACCTCGATGGACCACCACTACGTCTTCCCGACGCACGGTGGCGACGTGCTCGGGGCGGAGATCGAGGCAGCCCGGCGAATCGGGTTGCGGTTCCTGGCGACTCGGGGGTCGATGGACCTCGGTCGGAGCAAGGGCGGACTCCCGCCCGACCACGTGGTCGAAGACCTCGACACGATCCTGACCGCCACGGGTGCCGCCATCGACACGCACCACGACCCGTCGCCGGACTCGATGCTGAGGATCGGGGTCGCGCCGTGCTCGCCGTTCTCGGTGACCGCCGACCTGCTGCGTGAGTCAGCCGCCCTGGCCCGTGACCGCGGCGTGCGGCTGCACACCCACCTGGCCGAGACGACCGACGAGGAGCAGTACTGCGCCGAGCGGTTCGGGCTCTCCCCACTGGCCTACCTGGAGTCGCTCGGCTGGCTGGGTGGCGACGTGTGGCTCGCGCACGGCATCCACTTCGACGACGCCGCCATCGGCGTCCTCGGTGCCACCCGGACCGGTGTCGCGCACTGCCCCTCGTCCAACGCCCGCCTCGGTGCGGGGATCGCGCGCACTCGCGACCTTCGTGACGCCGGGGTGCCGGTCGGTCTCGGCGTGGACGGAGCCGCGTCGAACGAGGCCTCGTCCCTCGTGGAGGAGGCGAGGCACGCCCTGCTCTTTGCCCGGGCTCGGGGTGGACCGGAGGCCCTCGGCGTGCGAGATGCGCTGGAGCTGGCCACGATCGGCGGCGCGCGGGTGCTCGGCTGGGACGACCAGATCGGGTCCCTCGAGGTCGGCAAGCAGGCCGATGTCGCGCTGTGGCGACTCGACGGCCTGGGCCACGCCGGTGTCGTCGACCCGGTCGCCGCCCTGGTCCTCGGGTCGCAGCCGCCGCTGGAGCTGCTCCTCGTCGGTGGCCGCCCGGTGGTCGAGCGCGACCGCCTCGCGACGGCCGACGAGGAATCCCTTGCGGCCCAGGCGGTCTCGGCCGGTGAGCGGTTGCTCGACCGGCACCGCGAGCGCGCCGGATATATCTCGGCCACTCCCTGAGACGCCGACCGTCCGGGGCTTGACGGCGTCTCTCGCTGACGCCTACTCTCTCACTAATCGGAAAACATGTTCCACGATACGGAAGTTAGGGCGATCGAGATGACGGACCACGGACTGCGCTACGAGGTGAACTGCTCGATCCTGTTCCAGGAGCTGCCGCTCCTCGAGCGCCCCGCCGCCGCCAAGGCCGCCGGCTTCGACGCGGTCGAGTTCTGGTGGCCCTGGCCCGACCAGCCGGTGCCTGCGGACGGCGATGTCGACGGCTTCGTCTCCGCCGTGCAGGACGCGGGCGTCCAGCTCGTCGGCCTCAACTTCTTCGCGGGCGACCTCGCCGGTCCCGACTGCGGGGTGCTGTCGATCCCCGACCGGGTCCAGGAGTTCCGCGACAACGTCGACGTCACGGTCGGCATCGGCGAGCGGCTCGGGGTCTCGGCCTTCAATGCCCTCTTCGGCAACCGGGTCGACGGCGCCTCTGCGGCGCAGCAGGACGAGCTCGGCCGCGAGTCGATCGCGTTCGCGGCCAAGGCGGCCGACCGGATCGGGGCGACGGTGCTGGTCGAGTCCGTCAGCGGCCCCAAGCCCTATCCGCTGCGCACCGCAGCCGACGCCGTCGCCGTGGTCGACGACGTCCGCGCGACCGGGGCGAGCAACGTCGGGTTCCTCCTCGACCTCTACCACCTCGCGGCGAACGGCGACGACCTCGAAGCCGCCATCGCGGCACACACCGCCCGCACGGCGCACGTGCAGATCGCGGACGCGCCCGGTCGCGGTGAGCCCGGCTCGGGTGACCTCGACCTCCAGCGCCACCTCGGCGACCTCGCCACCCGCGGGTATGCCGGGTGGGTCGGCCTCGAGTACAAGCCCACCACCGCGACCACGCTCGAGAGCTTCGGCTGGCTCCCGCGCGAACGCCGCGGCGCCTGACCAGACACCTCGCACCGACTGCACCAAGGAGCACGACATGACCAGCATCGCCTTCATCGGCCTCGGCATCATGGGCAGCCCGATGGCCGTCCACCTCCAGGACGCCGGCCACGACGTCGTCGGCTACAACCTGCACCCGGACAAGACCAAGCCGCTCGTCGACGCCGGTGGCACGGCGGCCGGCTCGGTCGCGGACGCGGTCCGCGACGCCCAGGTCGTCGCGGTCATGGTGCCCGACAGCCCCGACGTCCAGGACGTGCTGCTCGGCGAGGACGGTGTGTTCGCCAACGCCAAGGAGGGGACCCTGGTCATCGACTTCTCGAGCATCCGACCCGACGTGACGGTCGAGCTCGCGAAGGCTGCCCGGGACAAGGGCTTCCGCCTCCTCGACGCGCCGGTCTCCGGCGGCGAGGCCGGTGCCAAGAACGCCGCCCTGTCGATCATGGTCGGGGGCTCGGCGGACGACTTCGCCGAGGCCAAGCCACTCTTCGATGCGGTCGGCAAGACCGTCGTCCACGTCGGCGGCAACGGCGCCGGTCAGACGGTCAAGGCTGCCAACCAGCTGATCGTGGCCGCCAACATCCAGGCCCTGGCCGAGGCGGTGGTCTTCCTCGAGGCGTATGGCGTCGACCTGGGTCCCGCGCTCGACGTCCTCGGGGGCGGCCTGGCCGGCTCGAAGGTGCTCGACCAGAAGCGCGACAACATGAGCAGCAAGTCGTTCGAGCCGGGCTTCCGGATCGACCTGCACCACAAGGACCTCGGCATCGTGACGAGCGCGGCCCGTGAGGCCGGGGTGGTCGTACCCCTCGGCGGGCTCGTCGCCCAGCTGATGGCCTCGGCCCGTGCCAACGGCGACGGCGGCCTCGACCACTCGGCCCTGCTGCGCGGCGTCCAGCGCCTCTCCGGCCAGACCCCCTGACCTCCCCAGACCTCCCTCATCTCCCAAACCTCAACCAGGAGCCCTCCCATGGCACGCATGACTGCGGCCCAAGCGGCCGTCGAGATCCTCAAGAAGGAAGGCGTCACGAACGTCTTCGGGCTGCCCGGAGCCGCGATCAACCCCTTCTACAAGGCGATGAAGACGAACGGCGGCCTGCACCACACGCTGGCCCGCCACGTCGAGGGCGCCTCCCACATGGCCGAGGGCTACACCCGGGCCAGGGCCGGCAACATCGGCGTCTGCGTCGGCACCAGCGGTCCCGCCGGCACCGACATGATCACCGGTCTCTACTCGGCCAGCGCCGACTCGATCCCGATCCTGTGCATCACCGGCCAGGCGCCGGTCGCCAAGCTGCACAAGGAGGACTTCCAGGCCGTCGACATCGCCTCGATCGCCAAGCCGCTCACCAAGATGGCGGTCACCGTCCTCGAGCCGGCCCAGGTGCCCGGCACCTTCCAGCAGGCCTTCCACCTGATGCGGTCCGGGCGTCCCGGTCCGGTCCTGATCGACCTGCCGATCGACGTCCAGATGGCCGAGATCGAGTTCGACGTCGAGACCTACGAGCCGCTGCCCACCTACAAGCCGGCCGCCACCCGCGCCCAGGTCGCCAAGGCGCTGGACCTGCTGGCCGCCAGCGAGCGTCCCCTGATCGTCGCCGGGGGCGGCATCATCAACGCCGACGCGGCCGACCTGCTGGTCGAGCTCGCCGAGCTGACCGGGGTCCCGGTCGTCCCGACCCTGATGGGCTGGGGCGCCATCCCCGACGACCACGAGCTCAACGCCGGCATGGTCGGCCTGCAGACCAGCCACCGCTACGGCAACGCGACGATGCTCGAGTCCGACTTCGTCCTCGGCATCGGCAACCGCTGGGCCAACCGCCACACCGGTGACGTCGACACCTACACCAAGGGCCGCACCTTCGTGCACGTCGACATCGAGCCGACCCAGATCGGCCGCGTCTTCGCGCCCGACTACGGGATCGTCTCCGACGCCAAGGCCGCCCTGCAGCTGTTCGTCGAGGTGGCCCGCGAGCGCAAGGAGGCCGGCACCCTGGCCGACCGCAGCGCGTGGGCGCAGTCCTGCCGGGACCGCAAGGCGACGATGTGGCGCAAGACCAACTTCGACGTCACGCCGGTCAAGCCCCAGCGGGTCTACCAGGAGATGAACCGCGCGTTCGGCAAGGACGTCCGCTACGTCTCGACGATCGGGCTCTCCCAGATCCAGGCGGCCCAGCTGCTGCACGTCTACAAGGACCGGCACTGGATCAACGCCGGCCAGGCGGGTCCGCTCGGCTGGACCGTGCCCGCCGCGATCGGCGTCGCGACGGCGGCTCCGGACGAGACCGTGGTCGCGCTGTCCGGTGACTACGACTTCCAGTTCATGATCGAGGAGCTGGCGGTCGGGGCCCAGTTCAACGTCCCCTACATCCACGTCCTCGTCAACAACGCCTACCTCGGGCTGATCCGGCAGTCGCAGCGCGGCTTCGACATGGACTACTGCGTGCAGCTGTCGTTCGACAACATCAACAGCCCCGAGGTCGGCGGCTACGGCGTCGACCACGTCAAGGTCGTCGAAGGCCTGGGCTGCAAGGCGATCCGCGTCTTCGACCCCGAGGAGATCTTCCCCGCCCTCGAGAAGGCGAAGGCGATGGCGCAGGAGTACCGCGTGCCGGTCGTGGTCGAGGTCATCCTCGAGCGCGTCACCAACGTCTCGATGGGCCTGTCCATCGACGGGGTGACCGAGTTCGAGGAGCTGGCTGCCGGCGGCGAGGACGCCCCGACCGCGCTGTTCGCCAACCTGGACTGAGGCCGACGATGCCCCGCGTCCTGCTGGCCCCCGACAAGTTCAAGGGCACCCTGACGGCCGCCGAGGTCGCGGGTCACCTGTCCGACGGCCTGCGCTCGGTGCTGCCCGAGGTCGAGGTGGCCGTCGTCCCCGTCGCCGACGGGGGTGACGGCACCCTCGCGGCCGCGGTGGCGGCCGGCTTCGAGCGGGTGCCGGTGCGAGCCTCCGGACCGACGGGTATGCCGTGTGATTCGGCCTACGGGGCGCGTGGCACCGAGGCGGTGGTCGAGCTGGCCGAGGTCTCCGGTCTCGCCCAGCTGCCCGGCGGCCGGTCGGCGCCCCTCGCGGCTTCGAGCCGGGGGACCGGTGAGCTGATCGCTGCCGCGCTCGATGCGGGGGCCCGTCGCGTCGTCGTCGCCATCGGTGGATCTGCATGCACCGACGGTGGGGCCGGTCTGCTCCAGGCGCTGGGTGCTGTGGTGAGCCGCTCCGACGGCAGCGCGGTGCGACCGGGTGGCGAGGGGCTGCTCGAGGCCACCCGGCTCGACCTCGACGGCCTGCACCCCGGCCTGGCCGGGGCGGAGCTCGTCGTGGCCTGCGACGTCGACAACCCGCTGACCGGCGGTCGTGGGGCAGCGGCGGTCTACGGCCCGCAAAAAGGCGCCGGCCCCCAGGACGTCGAGCTGTTGGACTCCGCGCTGACCCGCTGGGCCGACCTCGTGGCGCGGGCGACGGGCACCGACCGACGGGACGAGCCGGGCACGGGAGCTGCGGGAGGGGTCGGCTTCGGGCTGCTCGCCGTCCTCGGGGCCACGACGCGGCCGGGCGCCGACCTCGTCTTCGAGCTGACCGGGCTCTCCGACGCCCTGGCGGGGGCGGACCTGGTCGTGACCGGGGAGGGTTCGCTGGACGCCCAGACCCTGCACGGCAAGGCTCCCGCAGCGGTGGCCGCGCTGGCCCACGCCAAGGGGCTGCCGGTCGTCGCCGTCGCCGGCCAGGTGACGCTCACGGCTGGTGAGCTGTCCACGGCCGGCGTGCAGGCGGCATACGCGCTCGTCGACGAGGCCAGCAGCCGGCACGAGGCTCTGACGTCACCGGGCCCGCTGCTCGCCCGGATCGGTGCGCGCATCGCGCGCGAGCACCTCGGTGGTGGGCGATGAGGTTCGCACGGGTCGGCCAGGCCGGGGCCGAGCGGCCCGTGGTGGTCGCGGCCGACGGCTCGCTGCTCGACCTGGGTGGTCTGGCCGCTGACCTCGGCGGCGACTTCCTGGGCCGACTCAACTCGGTGGATCCTGCTGCACTGCAACGCATCCCTGCTACCGACGACGTGCGGTTCGGCGCGCCGATCGCCCGTCCCGGCAAGGTCGTCGGGATCGGCCTCAACTACCGCGACCACGCGGCCGAGGCCAGGGTGCCGCTGCCGATGGAGCCGGTCGTCTTCCTCAAGGCGCCGACGTCGGTGTGCGGGCCGACCGACGACATCCGGATGCTCCCGCAGTCGGTCAGCACCGACTTCGAGGTGGAGCTCGGTGTCGTGATGGGTCGCGCGCTGAAGGACGAGCGCGACCACGACCGGGCGCTGGCGTCGGTCGCCGGCTACGTCCTCGCGCACGACGTGTCCGACCGAGCCCTCCAGCTCGAGCGGGGTGGCACCTGGACCAAGGGCAAGTCGGCCGACACGTTCTGCCCCGTCGGGCCCTGGCTGGTCACGCCCGACGAGCTCGGCGACCCCGGCGACGTCCGTCTGCGGTTGTCGGTCAACGACACGCCGCGCCAGGACGGCTCGACGCGAGACATGCTCTTCTCGGTGGCCGAGATCCTGTGCTACGTCAGTGGTCTCATGACCTTGGAGCCTGGCGACCTCGTGATCACGGGCACCCCCGCCGGGGTGGCCATGGGCCAGCCCGAGCCGCGTCCCTACCTGCGCCACGGCGACGTCGTGCGCGCCGACGGGGGAGTGCTCGGCAGCCACCGCAGCCGCGTCGTCGACCGGGCACGTTCGGTGACACCGGCAGCGGCGGGCTGAGGCAGGGATTACGGTCATGGCAGGGTCGGATCGGCCCCAACGGAAGGAGTCGGGCGTGGCGGCACAGGTGGTCATCAGGGCCAGGCGTGCGGTGGTCGACGGTGCCGAGCAGTCGGTCGCAGTCTCGGTCGCCGATGGGCGGATCGTGGCGGTCGACCCCTACGACACGGTGGTGCCGGGGGCCGACGTCATCGAGCTGTCCGACGACGAGGTGCTGCTGCCCGGACTGGTCGACGCCCACGTCCACGTCAACGAGCCCGGGCGCACCGAGTGGGAGGGCTTCGCGAGCGCGACCCGTGCCGCCGCAGCCGGCGGCGTCACGACGATCATCGACATGCCACTCAACTCGATCCCCCCGACCGTCTCGGTCGCGGCCCTCGAGGAGAAGCGTGCCGTGGCGCGCGACCAGGCCTACGTCGACGTGGGCTTCTGGGGTGGCGCGGTGCCGGGCAACCTGCCCGACCTTCGCCCGTTGCACGAGGCCGGGGTCTTCGGGTTCAAGTGCTTCCTGCTGCACTCCGGGGTCGACGAGTTCCCACACCTGTCCGCCGGCGAGCTGCGCGAGGCACTCGCCGAGACGGCCACCTTCGACGCCCTGGTCATCGTGCACGCCGAGGACGAGCAGACCATCGAGTCGTCCCCCCAGCCGCACGGCCAGGGGTATGCCGGGTTCCTGGGTTCGCGTCCGAAGGAGGCGGAGGAGCGGGCCATCGCCGAGGTGATCGACGCGACCCGCGAGACCGGCGGGCGCGCGCACATCCTGCACCTGTCCGACGCCGACGCGATCCCGTTGATCGCCACGGCCCAGGCCGAGGGGCTGCGGGTGTCCGTCGAGACCTGCCCGCACTACCTCACCCTCGACGCCGAGGAGATCCCCGACGGCGCGACGCAGTTCAAGTGCTGCCCGCCGATCCGCGAGCACGACAACCAGGACCGGCTCTGGGCCGGTCTCGAGGACGGCGTGATCCGGACCATCGTGTCGGACCACTCACCGTGCACCGAGGAGCTCAAGCGGTTCGACTCCGGCGACTTCGGCGAGGCGTGGGGCGGCATCGCCGGCCTCCAGCTCGGCCTCCCCGCCATCTGGACCGAGGCGCGCGAGCGAGGCCACTCCCTGGTCGACGTGGTGCGCTGGATGGGTGAGGGGCCGGCCGACCAGGTGGGGCTGACCGATCGCGGCCGGATCGCGGTCGGCTCGCCGGCCGACCTCGTCGTGTTCGCCCCCGACGAGTCCTTCACCGTCGACGTCGCCGCCCTGCGCCACAAGAACCCCGTGTCGGCGTATGCCGGCCGCACGCTCACCGGGGCGGTGCGCCAGACCTGGCTGCACGGCATACCGGTCGACATCGACGCCGACCCCCGCGGTCGGCTCCTGACGAGAGGACAGTCATGACGAGGCCGCGCTACTACGCCCCTGCCGGAGGCCTGCCGCCGCAGACCCAGCTGACCACCGATCGCGCGGTGTTCACCGAGGCCTATGCCGTCCTGCCGCGAGGGACGATGACCGACATCGTCACGAGCCTCCTGCCCTTCTGGGAGCAGACGCGACTGTGGGTGATCGCGCGCCCGCTGTCCGGGTTCTCGGAGACGTTCTCCCAGTACATCGTCGAGGTGTCGCCGGGGGGTGGCTCCGACCGGCCCGAGCTCGACCCGCGCGCCGAGGGCGTGGTCTTCGTCGTGGCGGGTGCGCTGACGCTCACCCTCGGCGACGCCACCCACGAGCTGGCTGAGGGCGGCTACGCGTTCATCCCGCCGGGCCAGGAGTGGACCCTGCACAACCGCGGCGAGGGGACCGCGACGTTCCACTGGATCCGCAAGGCCTACCAGGTCGTCGACGGCATCGACGCGCCCGAGGCGTTCGTGACCAACGAGGCCGACGTGGTCGCGGGGGAGATGCCGGGCACCAACGGGGCCTGGACCACGCAGCGGTTCGTCGACCCGACCGACATCCGCCACGACATGCACGTCAACATCGTGAACTTCGAGCCCGGCGGGGCGATCCCGTTCCCCGAGACCCACGTGATGGAGCACGGTCTCTACGTGCTCGAGGGCAAGGCGATGTACCTGCTCAACGACGACTGGGTCGAGGTGCAGGAGGGCGACTTCATGTGGCTGCGCGCGTTCTGCCCGCAGGCCTGCTACGCCGGCGGGCCGGGACGGTTCCGCTACCTGCTCTACAAGGACGTCAACCGGCACGCGGTGCTGAGCCGCCAGCTGGTCTAGGCCGACGGGGTGGCAGCGCGAGCGCAGGCGCAGGCGACGCCACGGCGTTAGGGTCGCGAGGCGAGGAGGTGGAGCATGGCGCAGCCGCGACGGCAGTCGGGCATCGTCAGCCTGCTCACCCGTGAGGACGCCTACGTCTCCGGGCCGCAGGTGCTGTCCGAGCTGCGTCGGGTGATCGCCTCGGGCGCCGTGCCCCCGGGCAGCCCGATCCCGCTCGACGACGTCGCGGCCTTCTTCGGGGTGAGCCTGATCCCGGTCCGGGAGGCGCTCAAGACGCTGCTCGGCGAGGGGCTGCTGGAGCACCAGCCACGGCTCGGCTACACCGTCACCGCCCTCTCGCAGGCCGAGCTCGACGAGCTGTACGTCGTGCGCGGCGCCCTGGAGGCGGCCGCCCTCGAAGCCGCGGTGCGCCAGTCCGGGCCGGTGGACCACGAGCGTGCCTCCCAGATCCACGAAGCCCTGGACCGAGCGGTCGCCGCGGACGACGCGGCCGGCTTCCAGCGGGCCAGCCGTGAGTTCCACGAGGCGCTGCTGGCGCCCTGTCGGATGCCCCGGTTGCTGCACATGCTCGACATCGCCTGGAACCTCACCGAGCCGGTGCAGACCATGATGCGGACCACCGAGCAGGACCGCGCCGGGATGCGGGAGGACCACCAGCGGATGCTCGACGCGTTCGTGGCCCGGGACGCCGAGGGGCTGAAGGCGGCTGCCCATGAGCACCACGACCGGCTGACCGCCTGCATCGCGCGCATCGGCGACTGAGGACCCCCGATTCGACGTAGACGCGATCGGAGTCCCCGGCGTTCTTACCTCGAACCGGGGACGGATATACCCAGATATACGGTTCAAAGCCTTATGCCGCAACGACTCCGCTCCTAGCGTTCTCCTCAAGCATCCGCGGTGACGCGGTGGACAAAGGAGTCCGGATGAGCACCACCGAAAAGCCCTTCGAGACCGAAGAGGCAGCTGCCGCTGCCGGGTTCGCGACCCACCACGGGGAGCACGACCACGGCGCAGGAGCGGGTCTGATCAAGCCGTCGTACGACGAGCGCCTGACCAACGAGGACCTCGCCCCGCTCAAGGAGCAGACCTGGTCCTGGTACAACATCTTCGCTTTCTGGATGTCCGATGTGCACAGCGTCGGCGGCTACATCACCGCCGGCAGCCTGTTCGCGCTCGGCCTCACCAGCTGGCAGGTCTTCGTGTGCCTCATCGTCGGCATCACGATCGTGCTCTTCTTCTGCAACCTGGTCGCGAAGCCGAGCCAGCGCACCGGAGTCCCCTACCCGGTGATCTGCCGCTCCGTCTTCGGGGTCCTGGGCGCGAACATCCCGGCCATCATCCGAGGCCTGATCGCGGTGGCCTGGTACGGCATCCAGACCTATCTCGCGTCGGCGTCGCTCGACATCCTGCTGGTGCGGATGTGGCCCGGTCTGCAGCCCTACGCCGACGTGACGCAACACGGCTTCCTCGGCCTCTCCACCCTCGGCTACGCGACCTTCGCCCTCCTCTGGGTCGCGCAGGCAGCGGTGTTCTGGACCGGCATGAACACAATTCGCAAGTTCATCGACTTCGCCGGTCCGGCCGTCTACGTCGTCATGATCGCGCTCTGCATCTACCTGCTCTCCAAGGCCGGCTGGAGCGTCAACCTCAACCTGTCGGACCACGAGCTCAGCGGTGGCAAGGTCTTCACCACCATGCTGGCGGCCACCGCCCTGGTCGTGTCGTACTTCTCCGGGCCGATGCTCAACTTCGGTGACTTCTCCCGCTACGGCCGCACCTTCAAGGCCGTCAAGAAGGGCAACTTCTGGGGTCTGCCGGTCAACTTCGTCTTCTTCTCCCTGCTGACCGTCCTCACCGCGGCAGCCACCCTCCCGGTCTACGGCAAGCTGATCACCGACCCGGTGGAGACCGTCGGCCACATCGACAACACCTTCGCCCTGGTGCTGGCGGCACTCACCTTCACCACGGCAACGATCGGCATCAACATCGTCGCCAACTTCGTCTCGCCGGCCTTCGACTTCTCCAACGTCAGCCCGCAGAAGATCAGCTGGCGGATGGGCGGCATGATCGCCGCGGTCGGCTCGGTCCTGCTCACGCCGTGGAACCTCTACAACAGCCCCGAGACGATCCACTACACGCTCGACACCCTGGGCGCCTTCATCGGCCCGCTCTTCGGGGTGCTGATCGCGCACTACTACGTCGTGCACAAGCAGCGGGTCTGCGTCGACGACCTGTTCACCCTCGACGAGTCGGGCGCCTACCACTACAAGCGCGGCTACAACCCGGCCGCCATCTGGACGACCGCCATCGCAGCCGCCTTCGCCCTCGCGGCGGTGTTCGTCCCGGGCATCAACCGGTTCGACGACTACTCCTGGTTCATCGGCTGCGGCGTCGGCTTCGCGGTCTACGCGCTGCTCGCCCCCCGCATGGGCGTCAGCGACAGCCCGCTCGACCAGAAGGTGTGCGTCAAGTGACGATCCACCTGACCGTCGTCAACCCGAACACCACGGAGTCGATGACGGACCTCATCGAGGCGGAAGCCCGCCGGGTGTCCGGTCCGGACACCGTCGTCACGGCCCGGACCCCGTCGATGGGACCGGCCTCGATCGAGAGCCACTACGACGAGGCGCTCGCGGTGCCGGGGCTGCTCGAGATCATCCGCGAGGACCAGCAGGCGGACGCGTTCGTCCTGGCCTGCTTCGGAGACCCCGGTCTGGACGCTGCTCGGGAGGCGGCGTCCAGACCGGTGATCGGCATCGCCGAGGCGGCGATGAAGACGGCCTCGCTGCTGGGCCGCAGCTTCTCGGTCGTCACCACGATGAGCCGCACCGTCGGCCGCGCGTGGGACCTCACCCGCACCTACGGTCTCGAGCGCCAGTGCGCCGGCGTCCACGCGTGCGACATCCCCGTCCTCGAGCTGGAGGAGGACCGCGACCGCACGTATGCCGTGATCCTCGCCTTCGCCAAGAACGCCCTGGCGGCCGACGGCTCGGACGCGATCGTCCTCGGCTGTGCCGGCATGGCCGGTCTGCCCGAGCTCCTCACCGAGCAGCTCGGCGTGCCCGTGGTCGACGGCGTCGCGGCAGGGACCCTGCTCGCCGAGGGCATCGTGCGGCTCGGTCTCAGGCCGTCGACGCACGGCGAGCTCGCCCCGCCGCCGCCGAAGGCCTACACCGGGGCCCTCAGCAGCTTCGGGCGCAACTGAGCCGAAGGCCGCCGCGGTCCCTGGTTTCCGGGCCCCGACGCCACGGTTCTGGAGTCGCTGACGTCCCTCGGGATGCTGACAGCGGGCCTTCGTCCCCCGTCGATGAGCCCTCAAACGTGGGGTTGGGCACTTCTCATGTCCGTTTCGTCACGGAATGTGGCTCGGCACTTGGTCATCCAACCGTAAAGACTTCGTCTCGACTCTGGCGTCCTCGCGCAACGCCGCAGGAGTGTTCTCCCAGCCCGTCCGCACGCGGGCCGGGCCGCCCCCTCCCAAGAGGGTCGGCCCTGGGGGATCGAGGGGGATCGCTGTGGGATGCACTGTCGGCGTGGGGAGGACGGGCGCTCTGCGCACCGGTCTCACCGTCATCACGATCGTGGCCTGTGGTGCCGCGGTGCTGGGCTCGGCCGGGACGACCGCGGCGGCGCCGTTGGCCGCAGGTCGTGCAGCTTATGCCCCGGTCGCAACGGCCACCGCCGTCACGCCCGAGGCGGCCGCCATGCAGGAAGCCCGTCGCAGCGGCCGGCCCGTGGAGGTCACCGAGCTGACCACCGAGCACCGCAAGGTGCTGGCCGACCCGGCGACAGGTCAGTTCGAGGCCAAGCTGAACGCCTTCCCCGTGCGGACCAAGCGCACCGGCACGTGGAAGGACATCGACCTCACCCTGGAGCGCAAGGCCGACGGGTCGGTGGGTCCGGTGATGGCGGCCGAGGAGATCCGGTTCTCCGGTGGCGGCAACGGCCGGCTCGCGATGGTGACCCAGGCCGGGTCGGACGCCGGCTTCTCCTGGCCTTCTGCCCTGCCCACCCCGGAGCTGTCCGGCACCACCGCGACCTACCGCGAGGTGTTCCCCGGCGCTGACCTCATGGTCAAGACCGGCGTGGAGGGCTTCTCGACCTACCTCGTCGTCAAGGACGCCCGGGCGGCGAAGGACCCCCGCGTCCAGGCGCTCAGCTTCGGCCTGACCGGCAGCGCGACGTCACCGCGGGCGTCCGGTCGGCAGACCGACCTGGTCGACGCGAAGGGTGCGGCGCGGTTCAGCATCGCCGAGCCGAGGATGTGGGACAGCACCGGAGCGGTCGGGCCGGTCGACGGCAAGACCGCCCTCACGAGCGAGTCGCCTCGGTCGCGGACCGCGCCGATGGCGATGAAGGTCGCGAACGGCCACCTGCAGGTGTCCCCCGACACCGCGCTGCTCACGGGTCCGGACACCGTCTTCCCGGTGGTCATCGACCCGGCGCTCTCGGTGAAGCGGGAGAACAAGTACTGGACCATGGTCTGGAGCAACGGCTCGGAGTTCCCGAACCACGCCACCGAGCTGGCGCGGGTCGGCTACAACGGCTGGGAGTCTCCGTACTTCACCTCGAGGGTGTTCTACGCGTTCGACACCGCCTTCCTCTACGGCAAGCACGTGCGGACGGCGGTCTTCTCGCACAAGCTGGTCCACACGCCCAACAACGACTGCACCGCGTCGACCTACGGACCCGGCGTCACGCTCGGCATCACCGGGGCGATCTCCTCGAGCACCGTCTGGGGCGGCCCGTCGTGGACCGACACCATCTCGACCAACGCCAAGGCCCACGGCAACGCGAGCTACTGCAGCGGCTACGACCAGGTGGACTGGGCAGCTCAGGCCGAGGTGCAGAAGTACGCGGGTGACGTGAGCCGCCCGACCCTGACCTTCGGCCTCAAGTCGAGCAGCGAGTCGAACCGTGACGGATGGCGCAAGTTCGACAACGACGCCACCCTCAACTACCCCCTGCTGTCGGTCACCTACGGTGCCGACCCCAACGCGCCGGGGACGCCGACCATGGACAACGCGACGGGCAGCGGCCCGAGCGGGTTCTGGACGACGGACTCCACGCCCACCCTGAGGGCTCGCCTCACCGACCCCGATGGCACGGCCGGTGGGCAGCTGCGCGGGCGGTTCGAGATCTACTACAACGGCTCGGTCCTGCTCACCTCGGGGACGTCCACCGCCGTCAACCACAACAGCGACGCCGTCTGGACGATCCCGGCGGGCAAGCTGGTCCAGGGCACGCTCTACACGGTGCGGGTCTGGGCCCTCGACGACCTGGGCTACGAGTCAGGCTCGTGGTCCCCCTACATCCAGTTCCGGGCCGACTGGACGCCACCGGCGACCGCGCCCACCGTCACTGCGGGTCAGGCCGGCTACACGGTGGGTCAGTCAGGCTCGTTCCTGTTCCGCACCCCGGACACCGACGTCACGTCGTACTGCTACGGCCTCAACACCGACACCACCGCCACCTGCGTGGCGACCAGCGCCCCGACCGTCGACCAGACCGTGACCGTCGCCTCGATGCCGAAGTTCGGCCCGAGCTGGCTGACCGTCAGGACCCGCGACGCCGCGGGCAACCTGGGGCCGGTGCAGCGGTTCGACTTCCGCGTGGATGGCAGCGCGCCGGTCGGCTGGTGGCGGTTGGACGGCAACGGCACCGACGGGTCCGGGGGCGCTCGCACCCTCGCGTTCACAGGGGCGCCGGCCTTCGTCGACGGACGCTGGGCCGAGTTCGCCACCGACCCGACCGACAAGGCGCTGTCGGTGAACGGCACCTCGCAGCACGCCGCCACCACGGTGGCCGGACCGGTCGGCACGAGTGGCAGCTTCTCTGCGGCGGCCTGGGTGCGGATGAACCCGACGAGCAACAACTACCCCACCGCCGTGTCGCAGGTCGGATCGACGTATGCCGCGTTCTACCTCGGTGTGCAGGCCGGGAAGCCCTCGCTGATCCTGCGGTCCGCGGACTCACTGGTGGCCCTGCAGTCGACCCTCGGCACGGAACCCATGCCGACCGGCCAGTGGGTGCACCTCGTCGGGATCTACAGCGCGGCCGAGAAGAAGGCCCGCCTCTACGTCGACGGCGCGAAGGTCGGGGAGACGACGGTGACGGCGCCGCCGTTCGCGGCCACGGGAGCGCTGACGGTGGGTCGCAGCCTCTCCAGCGGAGCACCGTCCGACCTGTGGCCCGGTGCGGTCGACGAGGTGCGGGTCTACAACGGCGTCCTCGACGAGTCACAGGTGCGCACGATCTTCGCCGAGTCCCGGCCCTAGGGCCGGCGGCAGCTGGGCCCGTCCGGTCGCTGACCGGACGGTGAACACAGAGGGGCCTGACGCCATACCGGCGCCGGGCGGGGGAACCACCGGAAGGCGTGGTCGGGATGCGCACGATCTCCACTGGCGGAACGGTCCTGGGGCTGGGGGTGACCGCCTCGCTGGTGGCGTCGTTGCTCGTGGCGACCCCGGCAGCATCGGCGGGGACGCCGACCGAGAAGCGCCGACCGAAGACGCAGGTCACTGCACCGGTGGCGGTCGGCGGTACCACCGCCGACCAGCGCAAGCTCCCACCGGTCAGTGCACCCGGGATGGATCGACGGGCCTGGCCGCAGGCGCGCGAGAGTGTGGTCGAGCTGGCGTCCGGCGACCGGTCCCTGAAGCGGGCCGGCGAGACCGGCGTGCTGGTGGCCGCGCCAGCGTCCGCCCCGGCCGCCCTGGCCGGTAGCGCGCGCTCGAAGAGCCTCGCCAAGCGTGGGGCGCCGGCGAGCGTGGCCGTGCGGACCACGGTCGACAAGAGCGGCAGCACCGCCGTGCCGGTGGTGGGGCTGACGGCTGACGCCCCGGGGGCGGTCCGCGTCACCGTGGACTACGCCGGCTATGCCAAGTCGTATGGCGGCGACTGGGCCAGCCGACTCCGCCTCCTGGACCGCAGTGGTTGCGCGGCTGGCGCCTCCACCACCTCGTGCGCCGGCACCGCGATCCCCACCGTCAACGACCCCGAGGCGTCGACCCTCACGGCTCTGGTCGCCCTCGACCGGACGAGCTCTGCGACCGGTGCCGCGACCGCGTCGCTCGCGGCGGCCGCGGGACCGTCGGGCACCGGTGGCGACTTCTCGGCCACCAACCTGGCGGCGTCGGGCTCGTGGTCGGGTGGCAACTCCAGCGGCGACCTCAGCTGGAGCTACCCGATGCGGGTGCCGCCCGCTGCCTCGGAGCTCGCACCCGAGCTCTCGATCGGATACTCGGCCGCCTCGGTCGACGGCCGGCAGACCTCGTCGAACAACCAGCCCTCGTGGATCGGTGAGGGGTTCGAGCTCTCGCCGGGCTACATCGAGCGCCGTTACGCGAACTGTGCCGACGACATGGGCAGTGGCGCGAACAACACGGTCAAGACCGGCGACCTGTGCTGGAAGACGGACGCCGGCAAGACGAACAACGAGAAGTGGGACAACGCGACGATCTCGTTCGGGGGCCGCAACGGTGACCTCGTCCGGGTGGGGAACACGACCCAGTGGCGCCTGCGTGACGACGACGGGACACGGGTCGAGAAGCTGGCGAACGGCCTCAACGACGACGCCGCCAAGGAGTACTGGAAGGTCACCACGGGCGACGGCACGCAGTACTTCTTCGGCTACGGCAAGGCGTCGTCCGCGGCGACCGAGGCGACCAACTCGGCCTGGACGGTGCCCGTCTTCGGCAATCACTCGGGCGAGCCAGACTACGTAGCAGGCTCTTTCGCGACGTCGCAGAAGAACCGGGCCTGGCGGTGGAACCTCGACCACGTCGTCACGACGGACGGCGACTCGCTCACCTACTACTACGCGGCCGAGGGCAACCGTTACCAGCGCAACCTCAACACCGCCACCGCCTACACCGCGGGTGGCTACCTGAAGCGGATCGACTACGGCCAGCGCAACGGCGCCGAGCACACCACCCCCGCCTCAGCGCAGGTCGTCTTCACGGTCAACGAGCGGTGCTTCAACGACACCGCGCTGGCCAGCTGCGACACGGCCACCATGACGTCGGCCAACGCCTACCACTGGCCCGACGTGCCGTTCGACCAGATCTGCACGGCCACCTGCTCGAGCACCACCCAGGTCAGCCCGACCTTCTTCAGCCGCAAGCGCCTGACCAAGATCGCCACCCAGGTCCGCAACGTGGCGAACACCGGCTACGACGCGGTCGAGTCGTGGGCCTTCACGCACTCCTTCCCCGACCCCGGCGACGGGACGACGGCGGCCTTGTGGCTCAAGACCATCCAGCACACCGGTCAGGCCGGCACGGCGGTCCCGCTGTCACCGGTCACCTTCTACGGACAGGTGATGGACAACCGTGTCGACGGCGTCGACAACGCGCCGCCGCTGCGCAAGTGGCGGGTGTACGCCATCGACTCCGAGGCCGGCGGGCGGCTCAGCTGGACCTACTCCGCCCCCGACTGCACGCCCACCTCGCTCCCGACGCCCGAGACGAACACCCGACGCTGCTTCCCGGCCTACTACACGCCACCTGGCAACAGCACCCCGGAGAAGCACTGGTTCCACAAGTACCTCGTCACCGGGGTCCTCGAGACCGACCGCTCTGGTGCGAGCACCGAGGCGGTCGTCACGAGCTACACGTATGGCGGGTCGCCGGCGTGGCGCTACGACGACTCCGTCCTGACTCCGGCCAAGTACCGGACCTGGGGCCAGTGGCGCGGGTACGGCAAGGTGACGACCACGGTCGGCCGGGCCGGCACCATCCAGACCCAGAGCGAGGACACGTTCTACCGCGGCATGAACGGCGACCGCGCGACGCCGACAGGCGGGACCAAGAGCGTTTCCGTCACCGACAGCCTGGGCGGGTCGGTGACCGACCACTGGCGCGCTGCCGGGATGCTCCGGGAGCACCGCGTCCTCAATGGTCCGGGCGGTGCCGAGGTCGAGGGTGCCATCTACGACGCCTGGATCCCGACCGCGACCTCGGCGGACGACGGCACCCTGACGTCGCTGCTGACGGGCACGACCTCGACGCGGTTGCGGGCGACCCTGGCCGCTGGTGGTCAGCGCAAGACCCAGACCAACACCGTCTACGACGCCTACGGCTACACGACCCGGGTCGAGGAGCTCGGCGACCTGGCGGTGAACGGTGACGAGGAGTGCTCGCGGGTCACATACAACCGCAACACCTCAGCGTGGTTGATGTCGACCATCTCTCAATCCACGACGACCGACGGAGACTGTGCCGTCACGCCGACGACCGCCAACACCATCTCGGACAGCAGGAACTACTACGACCTCTCGACCTCGCTCACGACGCCGCCCACCAAGGGGAACTCGACGCGGACGGACGAGCTGGTCGACACGACCTCCGGTCGAGCCTGGCGGACGACCAGCACCTCCGAGGTCGACATCCACGGCCGGATCACCAAGGCGTACGACGCCAAGAACCGCGCGACCACGACGGCCTACACGCCCGCGACCGGCGGCCCGGTCAGGTCCGTGTCCGTCACGACTCCGGACCCGGACGGCGCCGGAGTCCTCACGGCGCACACAGCCGTCACCGCCGTCGACGCCCGGTGGGGTCTTCCCACCCGGGTGACGGACGCGAGTGGCAAGTTCAGCGACGCTGCCTACGACGGCCTCGGTCGGCTGGTGTCGGTGTGGGCTCCAGGTCGTGACAAGGCGACCCAGACGCCCACGACCCGGTTCACCTACACGTTGCGCCCGACCGGACCCAACGCGGTCACGACTGAGACGTTGACGCCGTCGGGCGGCTACGTGGCCTCGGTGTCCCTGACCGACGGCCTGCTGCGACCGCGTCAGCGGCAGGACGCCGTCGACGGCGGCGGCCGCACCGTCAGCGACACGATGTACGACTCGCGCGGCGTCGCCGATGTGGAGCGGGGCCCGTTCTTCAACAACCAGAGTGCGCCCGCCACCACCATCGTGACGGCGGCCGACTCGTCCGTGCCGAGCCTCACGCAGTCGATCCGGGACGGAGCAGGTCGGGTCACCGCGTCGGTGTTCAAGAAGTACGGCGTGGAGCAGTGGCGCACGACGACGACGTATGGCGGTGACCGGGTCACGGTGGATCCCCCCGCGGGTGGGACGCCGACGACCACGATCGGCAACGCGCTGGGCCAAGTCGTCGAGCGACTGGACTACCTTGGCGCGTCGCCGACCGGACCGACCCGGTCGACCACCTACCACTACGACGCGGCCGGCAACCTCGACAAGGTCACCGACCCGCTGCTCAACGACTGGACCTACACCTACGACCTGCAGGGACGGCAGATCCGGTCGAGCGACCCGGACAAGGGGGTCACCGACTCGACCTACGACGAGGTCGGGAACCTGGTCCAGACCAAGGACGCCCTGGGGCGCGTGCTCAAGTACAGCTACGACGCCCTGGACCGCAAGAAGGCGATCCTCGAGGCCGACGGCGTGACCCCGCGGGCCACCTGGGAGTGGGACCGCTTCCCGAACGGCACGCTGGCGAAGGGCCTGCCGATCAGTGCCACGCGTTACGTGGGATCGGCCCAGTTCGTCACGACGGTGAGCGGATACGACGCCGCGAACCGGCCCACCGGCGTCGACACGATCATCCCCGCGGTGGCCAACCTGGTCGAGGCGCCGCTTGCCAAGACCTACACGGCGCGGTTCGCCTACAAGGTCGACGGTTCGCTCGCCACCGCGGTGATGGGTGCTGCGGGCCCGCTCCCCGCCGAGGTGATGACCTACTTCTACAACGGGATCGGTCAGTCGGACGCCATGACCGGCTCCGGTTCCTACGTCGGTGACACCGTCTACAGCCCGTACGGCGAACCCCTGCAGTACGCGATGGGCAACACGACGGGCAAGGCCGTCTGGCAGACGTTCACCTACGAGGAAGGCACCCGGCGGCTCGCGACCAGCCAGCTCGACCGCGAGATCGTGCCGACGCCGGACGTCGTCACGAGCCGCACCTACGACCAGGCCGGCAACATCACGAAGTCCGCGGCCGTACCTTCCTCCGGTACCACCGACACCCAGTGCTACGGCTACGACTACCAGCAGCAGCTGACCGACGCGTGGACACCGGGCAACGGTGACTGCACGGCCGCTCGGTCGACCAGCGCCCTGGGTGGCCCGGCGCCCTACTGGAGCACCTGGACGTTCGACGAGGTCGGCAACCGCAAGACCGAGACCTCGCGCGCCCCGGGTGTCTCCGACCAGGTGACGAGCTACGACTACCCGGCCGCGGACTCGCCGCAGCCGCACTTCGCAACCAAGGCGACCACGACGGTCAACGGCGCGACCACGGCGGTCCGCACGTTCGCCCCGGACCTGGCCGGCAACACCTCGACCCGCACCGTCGGTGCGACCTCGCAGTCGCTGAGCTGGGACGCGGAGGGCCACCTGTCCAAGGTCACGTCGGGCTCGACCGTGCTGGCCGAGCACGTCTACGACGCGGAGGGCAACCGGCTGGTCCGGCGTGAGCCGGGGAAGACGACGCTGTACGTCAACGGCACGGAGGTCACCTACACGGCTGCGACCGCCGTGGTCACTGCGACGCGCTACTACAGCTTCAACGGTGCAACCGTGGCGGTGCGCACCGGCGCGAACTCGGCTGACGTCTCGACCCTCGCGTCCGACCCACACGGCACGGCGGAGCAGTCGGTGGCCAACACCACCGGGGCACTGACGACGCGCCGCCTGTCGCCGTACGGCGAGACGCGTGGCTCGCCACCGGTCTGGCCGGGCCAGCGTGGATTCGTCGGCGGCACCGTCGACGGCGCGACGGGTCTCACCCACCTCGGCGCGCGCGAGTACGACGCCGACCTGGGCAAGTTCATCAGCGTCGACCCGCTGGTGGACCCCGGCGACCCGCTGCAGATGAACGCCTACGGGTACGGCAACAACAACCCGGTCACCAACAGCGACCCCACCGGCCTGATGTCCGTGCAGGGCGGTGGCGGTGGCGGAGGATGCTGCTACGCAGCTCCCAAGCCGCCGCCGGCCCCCAAGCCGCCGGCACCCAAGAGCAAGGGTGGTGGTGGCTTCGGCGGCTTCCTCAAGGCCGCCAGCGTGGTCGTCTCCCCGGGACTGGCTGCCGCCCACTTCTGTGGCTGCGTCAAGACCGTGGCCAAGACCCTCGCGCGAGCAGGGATCGAGCTGGCCGGGCCGAACAGTCAGCAGGCCAAGGCCAACCTCGGCGCGGGCATGATCCGTGGGGCAGCGGACACGGTGGTCTTCCTGGGCACGAACCGCAACGCGTACGGCGACTACGCCATGTCGTCGTACAGCCACTGGGCCGACGGGGTCGAGACCAGAGCCGGGATCGACACCAACTCCGGTACCCACCAGGTCGGCGTCGTCATCGGGATCCCTGTCCCCGGCCCGGGCGCAGCCGTCTCCACGGCTGCGAAGATCACGGCCAAGGTTGTCGCGAAGGCCGCAGCCAAGTCCGCCGCCCAGACCCTGATCAAGCGGGAGAGCGTCGCCGCTGCGGAGACGTTGGCCAAGCAGGTTCCCGCGTACGCGGGCGGCAAGACCTCGGGAACCCTTGTCCGCGCCAGTGGCACCGAGGAAGCGTTGATCAGTGGATGGCACCCGCCAGCTGCGGCCATGCCCAAGGGGACGCCGGGGATGAACATCGTGACCAAGTCGCACGTTGAGGCGCATGCCGCATCCATCATGCGCAACGAACGGCTGACCGAGGCTACGCTCTGGATCAACCGCTCCCCGTGCGGCAGCGTCAACGGTTGTGGAAACCTGTTGCCGCGCATGGTGCCGAACGGTGCGACGTTGACGATCAACGTCGTACCTGATGGCTCGGCTGGAGCCATCGCCGAGACCCTGACCATCAGAGGAGTTGGATAGTTGATCGCCCGCTACCTGGACCCGGACACCGACTCGGTGCAGGAGGTGGAGCTCGCGGACGTCTCGGCAGTCGACAGTCTTCTCGGCTTGGTGACCGAGTTGGGCGGACAGCGAGGCACACCAGCCGTCGAGCTCAGCCACCCGAGCGGGGCTACCCTCGTCATCGGCCAAGCTGGTGCTCTGAGCGTGCTGATGTTCACGGACGCCTTGGGTACGTCGTCGCACTCCGTGGGCAGTGCGAGCCACAGGGCAGGTGAATCCCTGGTGATCGACTACCTGGGCAGCTACACCGAGATACCGATCGAGTACTTCGTGGAGCGCGAGGTCGGAAGGGCTGGTGCGATCGAGTTCCTGACAGCGGGTACGCCGTTCGCCCCTGACCTCACCCTGGAACCGGACTGAGCCCCTGACCAGTGCTGCCATCCACTGCGTGAAACGGGCGCTCCAAACCCTTGATTCAACAGTTTGTTGAAGAGTATCGTGCTCAGGAACCAACGACAGGGCCGTCGTTCGGCATGGATAACCGGCGGACCCACTCCTGTCCCCAACCATGCCCCCGGGTGATGCTGCCTGGGGGATGATGGTCCCCACACGGGGCGACGGGAGTTGCGCGATGGTGTCAGACAGCACGCAGGCTGTGGTTGAGCACAGCATCACGGTCAACGGCGCGACGCGTGCCCTCGACGGCACCGACCCGAGCACCACGACCCTCGACTGGCTGCGCTCGCAGGGACTGACCGGTGCCAAGGAGGGCTGCGCCGAGGGGGAGTGCGGCGCCTGCTCGATCATGGTCGCGCGTCCCACCGAGGGTGCCGGCACGCAGTGGACTGCGATCAACGCCTGCCTCGTGCCCGCCGCCGCGCTCGATGGCCAGGAGGTGGTCACCTCCGAGGGCCTCGGGCGGCCCGACGCGCTCCACCCGGTGCAGCACGAGATGGCGGTCCGCGGAGGGTCCCAGTGCGGCTACTGCACGCCGGGCTTCATCTGCAGCATGGCCGCCGAGTACTACCGCGAGGGGCGCTGCAGCAAGCCCGGCGCCGCACCCGACCCGGAACAGAACGGTCACGAGCCCGCGGCCACCGCCAACGACCCGGGCAACGCACCCGACCACGAGCACGGTCCCAACGGCTTCGACCTGCATGCCCTGTCGGGAAACCTCTGCCGTTGCACGGGCTACCGCCCCATCCGCGACGCCGCCTACGCGCTGGGTGAGCCTGCCGAGGACGACCCGTATGCCGCGCGGCTGGCTGCCGCGCCACCAGCGGCGCGCGCGACGCGGATCGACGGCACCACCGGCACGTACGCACGTCCCGGCGACCTCACCGAGGCGCTAGCCCTGCTGGCCGAGCACCCCGACGCCGTGCTCGTCGCAGGGTCGACGGACTGGGGTGTGGAGGTCAACATCCGCGGCGTCCGCACGCCATTCGCGATCGGCATCGACCGACTGCCCGAGCTCCGAACCCTCGACGTCGGTGACGACGTCGTCGAGATCGGCGCGGCGCTCAGCCTGAGCGAGGTCGAGCGCGCACTGGCCGGCCGGATCCCGCTGCTGGACAAGATGTTCCCGCAGTTCGCCTCCCGGCTGATCCGCAACGGCGCGACCATCGGCGGCAACCTCGGCACGGGCTCGCCGATCGGCGACACGCCGCCGGCGCTGCTCGCGCTGGAGGCGGTCGTCGTCCTCGCCTCGGCCGACGGTGACCGCGAGGTACCCCTCGCCGACTACTTCACCGGCTACCGCCAGACCGTCAAGCGCGAGGGTGAGCTGATCCGTGCCGTGCGAATCCCGTTGCCGCTCAGCGAGTTGACGGCGTTCCACAAGATCGCCAAGCGGCGTTTCGATGACATCTCCAGCGTGGCCGTCGGCTTCGCGCTCGACGTGCGCGAGGGCGTCGTCAGCAAGGCCAGGATCGGCCTCGGCGGCGTGGCGGCCACCCCGATCCGCGCCTTGGCCACCGAAGCAGCTCTCGAAGGCCGGCCGTGGAGCGCCGAGGTCGTCCGGGAGGCCGCTGCGGTGATGCGCGCCGAAGGCACGCCGCTGGACGACCACCGTGCCAGCGCGGCATACCGCACCGCGACGCTCGGCACCGCGCTGCTGAAGCTCTACGCCGAGACAGCAACCGCACAGGAGGTCGGAGCATGAGCGCCCTGTCCGAGCGTCCCGCCAATCCCGTTGTCGGGCAAGAGATCCCGCATGAGGCCGCGTCGCTGCACGTGACCGGGGACGCCCTCTACACCGACGACCTCGCGGTCCGGACCCACGGCATCCTCCACGCCCACCCCGTGCAGGCGCCCCACGCCCACGCCCGCATCACGCGGCTCGACACCGCGCCGGCGCTGGAGGTGCCCGGTGTCGTCCGGGTGCTCACGGCCGACGACGTCCCGGGCGTCAACGACGCGGGCATCAAGCACGACGAGCCGCTCTTCCCGTCGGAGGTGATGTTCTTCGGCCACGCCGTGTGCTGGGTGCTCGGCGAGACCCTGGAGGCAGCCCGGCTGGGGGCGCTCGCGGTCGAGGTCGACTACGAGCCGCTGCCCTCGCTGGTGACCGTGCGCGAGGCGATCGAGGCCGAGAGCTTCCAGGGTGGCAAGCCGCACATGGAACGCGGTGACATCGAGGCCGGCTTCGCTGGTGCCGCGCACGTCTACAGCGGAGAGTTCGAGTTCGCGGGGCAGGAGCACTTCTACCTCGAGACGCACTGCTCCATCGCGCTGGTCGACGAGAACGGGCAGATCTTCGTCCAGAGCTCGACCCAGCACCCCACCGAGACGCAGGACATCGTGGCCCACGTGCTCGGGGTGCCCAGCCACGCCGTCACGGTCCAGTGCCTGCGGATGGGTGGCGGCTTCGGCGGCAAGGAGATGCAGCCGCACGGGTTCGCCGCGATCGCGGCCATCGGCGCCACCCTGACCGGCAGACCCGTGCGCCTGCGCCTGACCCGCACCCAGGACATGACCATGTCAGGCAAGCGGCACGGCTTCCACGCCCAGTGGCGGGTCGGCTTCGACGACAACGGGATGCTGCAGGCCCTCGACGCGACCCTCACCTCCGACGGCGGGTGGAGCCTCGACCTCTCGGAGCCGGTGCTGGCCCGCGCGCTGTGTCACATCGACAACGCCTACTGGATCCCGAACGTCCGGGTGAACGGCCGGATCGCCAAGACCCACAAGACCAGCCAGACCGCCTTCCGCGGATTCGGTGGTCCGCAGGGGATGCTGGTCATCGAGGACATCCTCGGACGGTGTGCCCCCCAGCTGGGCATCGACCCGATCGAGCTGCGGTCCCGCAACTTCTACGTCGACGGGCAGGACACCCCCTACGGGCAGCCGGTGCGGCACCCCGAACGAGCAGGCATCTGCTGGGACCAGGTGCTGACGTCCGGCGACGTGGCGGCACGCAAGGTCGCGATCGCGGCATACAACGCCTCTCACGAGCACTCCAAGCGCGCGCTGGCGATGACGCCGGTGAAGTTCGGGATCTCGTTCAACCTCACCGCCTTCAACCAGGCGGGTGCGCTCGTCCACGTCTACAAGGACGGCTCGGTGCTGATCACCCACGGTGGCACCGAGATGGGGCAGGGCCTGCACACCAAGATGCTCCAGGTCGCGGCCACAGCCCTCGGCGTTCCCCTGTCGACAGTGCGACTGGCCCCGACGAGGACGGACAAGGTGCCCAACACCTCGGCCACCGCGGCCAGCTCGGGCGCGGACCTCAACGGTGGCGCGGTGAAGAACGCCTGCGACCAGATCATGGAGCGACTGCGTGAGGTCGCGGCCAAGCGCCTCGAGACGAGCCCGGGCGACGTGCGGTTCCTCGATGGGCGCGTCAGCAGGGGCGACGGCCGCGGCGAGACGATCGCCTGGGGCGACCTCGTCAACCAGGCCTACTTCCAGCGGATCCAGCTCTGGGCGGCCGGCTTCTACCGCACCGAAGGACTGCACTGGGACTCCTCGACGATGCACGGCTCGCCGTTCAAGTACTTCTCCTACGGCGTGGCTGCGAGCGAGGTCGAGGTCGACGGCTTCACCGGGGCCTACCGGCTGCGCAGGGTCGACATCGTGCACGACGTGGGTGACTCGCTCTCACCGCTGGTCGACCTCGGCCAGGTCGAGGGCGCCTTCGTCCAGGGCGCCGGGTGGCTGACCCTGGAGGACCTGCGCTGGGACGAGTCCGACCGCCCGTCGCGGGGCCGGCTGGCGACCCAGGCTGCGAGCACCTACAAGCTGCCGAGCTTCTCCGAGATGCCCGAGGAGTTCAACGTCGCGCTGCTCGAGCGCGCCCACGAGGACGGCGCGGTCTACGGCTCCAAGGCGGTGGGTGAGCCGCCGCTGATGCTCGCCTTCTCGGTGCGCGAAGCCCTGCGTGAGGCAGCCGCCGCCTTCGGTCCGGTCGGCACGTCCGTCGACCTCGCCTCACCGGCGACCCCCGAGGCCGTCTTCTGGGCGGTGCAGGAGGCGCGCGGTGGCGCCGAGCCCCCGCACATGACGGCGATGGTCGAGGGAGCGCCCGGGATCGTGCCCGACCAGCCCGACGCCGACGCCGCGCCCCTGCGGCCACACTCCGAGCAGGCCGCCCAACCGGCCCGGGCCGGGACCTGACCATGGAATGGCTGTCAGCCGTCGAGCGGCTGCGACGCGAGCGTCGGCCAGGGGTGCTGGTCACCCTCGCGTCGGTGCGGGGTCACTCACCTCGCGAGGCCGGCGCCAAGATGGTCGTCGCCGAGGGTGCGACCTGGGGCAGCATCGGTGGCGGCAACCTCGAGGCCACCGCGGTCGCGCGAGCCCGCGTGATGCTCACCGATTCCGCGTCGGTCCCCGAGCAGATCTCGTTGTCGCTCAACGACAAGGCGCCTGCCGAGCACGGCCAGCAGTGTTGTGGCGGTGAGGTGCAGGTGCTCCTCGAACCGCTTGCGGTGGTGCCGGCCGTGGCCATCTTCGGAATGGGTCATGTCGGCCTCGAGCTGGCCCGCATCCTCGCGCGGCACGACGTCGAGCTCCATCTCGTCGACTCCCGCGCCGACCAGCTCGGGCACGACCGGCTCGGTGTCCTCGACGACGCGGCGGCCAGGGTGCACGTGCACCACGCGCCGGTGCCCGAGCTCGTGCTCGGTCAGGTGCCACCGGGCACCCATGTCCTCGTGATGACCCATGACCACGCCGAGGACGCGGCGCTGTGCGACGGTGCCCTGCGCTGCCAGCACCTCGGCTCGATCGGCCTGATCGGGTCGTCGGCCAAGTGGTCGCGCTTCCGGCAACGCCTTGGAGCAGAGGGACATTCGGAGTCTGACCTGGCTCGGATCCAGACCCCCATCGGGCTCGCCGAGCTCACCGGCAAGGACCCGGCCACCATCGCCGTCAGCGTCGCCGCCGACCTGGTGCGGGCGTTCGAGTCGCAGGCGCGCGCTGCTGGTGCGCCCTCACGGACGACGAAGGCCGTGCGATGACGCTCTTCCGGGCCACCGTGCTCGACACCCCTGACGACCCGTTCGCGGGTGGCGCGCTGCGTGCCCAGGACGACTGCGGCCTGCTCGTCGAGGGTGGCGTGATCATGGCTCGGGGCGACTTCGCGACGTTGCGGGCCGAGCACCCCGACGAGGACGTGCTCGACCTGCGCGAGGGCATGGTGCTGCCCGGGCTCGTCGACACCCACGTGCACTTCCCGCAGGTGCGGGTCATCGGTGGGCTCGGCATGCCGCTGCTCGACTGGCTCGACCAGTGCGCCCTGCCCGAGGAGATGCGGCTGGCCGACGTCGACATGGCGCGCGGAGTCGCCAGGGACTTCGTCACCGGGCTCGTGGATGCCGGCACCACGACTGCGCTGGTCTTCGGGTCGCACTTCGCCTCGGCCGTCGACGTGATGTTCGAGGCGGCCGACCTCTGGGGGCTGCGCGTCACGACGGGCCTGGTCACGTCCGACCGGATCCTGCCCGAGCCGCTGCTCACCACCCCGGAGCGCGCCTACGAGGAGTCGCGCGACCTCGCCTCACGCTGGCACGGCAAGGGACGGCTCCGGTATGCCGTGACGCCGCGGTTCTCGTTGTCGGCCAGCGACGCGATCCTCGAGTCATGTGCCGCGACCTTCCGCGAGGTCGACGGGTCCTGGTTCACCTCGCACGTCAACGAGAACACCGCCGAGGTGAAGGAAGTCGGCGAGCTGTTCGCTGGTGCGACCTACGTCGACACCTATGACAAGCACGGTCTCCTGAACCCGCGCTCGGTGCTGGCCCACAACGTGCACCCGACCGACCCGGAGCTGGCGACCCTGGCCGCGCGTGGCTCGTCGGTGGCGCACTGCCCGACCAGCAACTCGGCCCTGGGTAGCGGGCTCTTCCCGCTGCGGCGCCACGTCGAGGCAGGGGTGCGGGTGGCGATGGGTTCGGATGTCGGTGCGGGGACCGGCTTCTCGATGCTCAAGGAGGGCTTGCAGGCCTACTTCATGCAGCGCCTGCTCGGGGACGAGGGCTTGTCCCTGACCTCGGCCCACCTGCTCTGGCTGTGCACCTCGGCCGGGGCGCAGGCGCTCGGCCTCGGCGACGACGTGGGTGACCTGTCGGTCGGCAAGCAGTTCGACGCGATCTGGCTGCTGCCCGAGGCGGGCGACCCGCTGGCCGTCGGGCTCGGCAACGCCAAGTCGGCCGACGACGCCCTCTCGAAGGTGTTCGCGCTGGGCACCACCTCCGACATCGGCGGCGTCTGGGTCGGTGGCGACCAGATCGCCGCCGGTCGCTGGCGGATGCCCCGCCGCACCTGACCCCCGCTCGCCGCCTCGTGCACGAACCTTTGCTAGCAAAGGAAACAGTGTCGTGGACAGGTTGCAACCTGTCCTTCACTCACGAACCTTTGCTAGCAAAGGTTCGTGCAAGGGGTCGGAGGGGTCGGAGGTGCGGGAGGGGTGGTCAGGCGCCCTCGGCCTTGAGGACCTCGGCGTAGGCCGGGAGGGTCAGGAAGTCGGGGAAGTCCGGGTCGAGCGCGCACTCCACGAACAGTCGCCGCGCCGTCTCCAACGCACCCCGTGCGGTCTCGTCGTCGCCGACGGAGTCGATCAGGGCGGCATACTCGCTCTCCACGACGCCGTCCACGAGCTCGCGGGTGACGATCTCGCCCGAGGCGAGGGTCGCGCCGGAGTTGAGCCACTGCCAGATCTGGCTGCGCGAGATCTCGGCGGTGGCGGCGTCCTCCATCAGGTTGTGGATCGCCACGGCACCGTTGCCGAGCAGCCACGCCTGGAGGTACTGGATGCCGACGGAGACGTTGCCGCGCAGGCCATCGAGCGTCCGGTCGCCGGGGGTCGAGCCGGCGTCGAGCAGGTCGGCGCCACTGACGGAGACCTCGTCTCGCTGCTTGCCGAGCTGGTTGGGGGAGTCGCCGAGGACACCGGTGAAGACCTCCTTGCACAGCTCGACCATGCCGGGGTGCGCGACCCACGAGCCATCGAAGCCGGCGCCGACCTCGCGCTCCTTGTCGGCCCGCACCTTCGCGAAGGCCGCCTCGTTGACCGACGGGTCCTTGCTCGGGATGAACGCCGCCATGCCCCCGATCGCGAACGCCCCGCGCTTGTGGCAGGTCTGCACGAGCAGGTCGCTGTAGGCCTTCATCATCGGCGCGTTCATGGTGACGGCGTTGCGGTCGGGGAGGGTGAACGACGGCCCGGAGTCCCTGAAGTACTTGATGATCGAGAAGAGGTAGTCCCACCGTCCTGCGTTGAGACCAGCCGCGTGGTCGCGCAGCTCGTAGAGGATCTCGTCCATCTCGAACGCGGCCGGGATGGTCTCGATGAGCACCGTCGCGCGGACCGTGCCGTGCGGGATGCCGAGCGCCTCCTGGGCATAGGTGAAGACGTCGTTCCAGAGTCGGGCCTCGAGGTGCGACTCCATCTTCGGCAGGTAGAAGTAAGGGCCGCTGCCGCGCTCGAGCAGCTCGGCGGCGTTGTGGAAGAAGTAGAGGCCGAAGTCGACCAGCGCGCCGACGAGCGGGCGCCCGTCGAGAGTCAGGTGCTCCTCGTCGAAGTGCCAGCCGCGGGGGCGCGGCACGATGACGGGTATGGCGCCGGGGTCCTTGAGCTCGTAGTGCTTGCCGTTGGGGGTGGTGAGCTCGATGGTGCGGCGGACCGCGTCGTAGAGGCTGACCTGGCCGCCGATGACGTTGTCCCAGTGGGGAGTGTTGGCATCCTCGAGGTCGGCGAGCCAGACCTTCGCGCCGGAGTTGAGGGCGTTGATCGCCATCTTGCGCTCGGTCGGGCCGGTGATCTCGACGCGGCGGTCGGCGAAGTCGGCCGGGGCCGGGGCCACCGTCCAGTCGCCCTCGCGCACCTCGCGCGTCTCCTCGAGGAAGTCGAGCTTGCCGGTGCGCGACACCTCGGCCCGTCGGGTGCGGCGGGCCGCGAGCAGCTCGTCGCGTCGCGACCCGAACCGGCTCTGCAGCTCCGCGAGGAAGGTCAGCGCCTCCGGTGTGAGGATCTCGGAGCTCCGCTCGACCTCGTGCGGGGCGTTGACGACGACGGTGCCGGTGGTGGGCTCGGACATGCGGATCCTCGAGAGATGTCGGTGGTGTCGTGTGCCGCGGTGGCGGCTTCCAGACTAGGATTGTTCCATGATACGAAATCTTCTTCTCATTCGGGAAGGACTGGGGAGAGATATATGAGCGCCAAGGCACCCTCCGACGACCTCTCGGCGGCCCCCTCGGCCGCCGGCACCAAGGCGGCGGGCGGCGGCGTCCAGTCGCTCGAGCGCGCATTCGCGATCCTCGAGACGATGGCCGATGCCGGGGGCGTCATCAGCCTGTCGCAGCTCGCGACCGACGCCCAGCTGCCGCTGCCGACGATCCACCGCCTCGTGCGCACCCTCGTCGACCTCGGCTATGTCCGGCAGGAGGCGTCCCGCCAGTACTCCCTGGGGCCCCGGCTGATCCGCCTCGGCGAGACGACGTCGCGGATGGTGAGCCGGTGGGCGCGCCCGCACATGGAGCGGCTGGCCCACGAGCTCGGCGAGTCGGTCAACCTCGCGATGCTCGACGGCGACCAGGTCGTCTACATCGGGCAGGTGATGGCCAGCCGCAACTCGATGCGGATGTTCACCGAGGTCGGCCGACGGGTGCTGCCGCACTCGACCGGTGTCGGCAAGGCGATCATGGCGGGGATGGATCCCGAGGCGGTGCAGGCGATCCTGGGCCGCACGGGCATGCCGGCCCGCACCGAGCACACCATCACCGAGCCGGCCGACTTCATGGCCGAGCTGGGTCGCACGTTGGAGCGTGGCTATGCGCTCGACGAGGGTGAGCAGGAGGTCGGGGTGCGGTGTGTCGCGGTCGCGATCCCGGGCGCGCCCCAGCCGTTGGCGCTGTCGGTGTCTGGGCCGTTGCCGCGCATGACCGACTCCTTCATCGAGGGTGCGACGGCGCCGATGCATGCCGCGGCCGCTGCCATCGCCGCCGAGATGCAGGGCGCCTCCGCCTGAGCAGGCCCCCCGTACGTCGCCATCTCAAGGCGTCGCTACCTCATGGCGTCGCTATCTCATGCAAAAGGCGAGTTAGCGCCTCTCCTCGGCGGCGCTAACTCGCCTTTTGCATGAGATAGCGACGGGGAATGGTGACGGGGCGGCAGCATCGGGCGAACGGTTGGCCCTGATGGGGTGAACAGTGGTGCCAGGGGCCGTTTTCGTGCCCCGGGGCCGGTTCGGCCGGGCACGCTTGAGCCATGGCCTACGGCTCCGAGCTCGGACCCATCGCCCTCGCCCACCGCGGAGGTGCATCGCTCGCGCCCGAGAACACCATCGCCGCGTTCAGCCTCGCGACCGCCCTCGGCATCCGCTACCTCGAGACCGACGTCCGCCTCACCTCCGACGGCCAGCTGGCCTGCTTCCACGACGCGACCCTCGACCGGGTGACGGACGGGCACGGCCCGGTTGTGCGGCATACCCTCTCGTCGTTGCGGCGGCTGCGGGTCCTGGGACGCGAGCCGATCCCCACTCTCTCCGAGGCGCTCGAAGCCTTCCCGGACGCGCGGTTCACCGTCGACCTCAAGGAGCGTTCGGCCATCCCGGCGCTCGCAAAGGTGTTGCAGCACAGGGACTTTCGCGAGCGCGTCTGTGTGGCGGGAGCCTGGGACGGGTGCCTGGACGTCGTCCGTGCGCAGGTGCCGGGCGTGCGCACCGCCCTGGGCTGGCGTGCCCTCGCCGCCGTGGTCACCTGCGCCAGAGCCGGTATGCCGCCTGCTCGCCGCTTCGCGACCGCCGAGTTCCTGCACGTGCCGGACCGGTTGGGGCGTCTGCAGGTCTTCGTCGACCGGCTCGTCACCGGAGCTCACGGGATCGGCGTGAAGGTCGTCGTGTGGACCGTGAACGACCAGCCGTCGATGGTGCGGCTCCTCGATGCCGGGGTTGACGGCATCATCACCGACCGCCCCGACCTGCTGCGTGAGGTGCTGGTCGCGCGCGGCGAGTGGACGCCGATGCCCGGACGGGTGCCGGAGCCCTCACCGTAGGTCGCGGCTCGCTCGGCTGGGGCCTGGTCGCAACGCACGAGCGCCCGTCCCAGGGGGACGGGCGCTCGCAGAGCGGGGCTGGGAGTCGCTCAGGTGACGTTGTGCAGCGCCTTGACCTCGTCGCGCGCGGCAACGACGGAGGCGTGCTGCTGCTGGAGCAGGGCACGGAACTCGGGGCTGAGGTCGTCCTCGTCGAGGGCCTTCTCGTACTCCGACACCGCGTGGTCCTCGCCCGTCGCGGCGGCACCGATGACGCTCGAGGCGTCGTCGCCGGTCAGCGCGTCCTTGAGCGCGATCCAGCCGCGGTGCACCTTGGCAGCGACCGTGCCGCTGTTGTCGACGTCGTCGCCGTAGTCGTGACCCATCGACACGATGTCCTGGACGAAGTCGGCGCGCTGCTGTGAGAAGCGCTCGAAGACGGCCGCGGTCTCGGGGGTGTCGCTGTCACGCAGCTTCTCGGCCGCAGAGGCGTAACCGTCCCGACCGTCCTTCAGGGTCTCCACGAGCTCCTTGGCGACCTTGGCGTCAGCTGACATGGCTGGGTTCTCCTTCTGTGGGTGATGTCGTTCCCCGTCCGCCTACCCGCACCGCTCACATCCAAACCCGTCGATCACCCTGCGAAGGTGCGTCGATGAGGATGCGCATCGTCCGCAACCGGCCCTACCGTGCGGGACATGGCCATCGCCCGGTTTCCCAGCATCGTCCTCGACTGCCCCGACCCGCGCGCTCTCGCGACCTTCTACGGAGCGCTGCTCGACTGGGAGGTGGACACGGCCAACTTCGACGCGTCCGACGGCTGGATCGACGTGAGGTCCGACTACGGGCAGTGCCTGTCGTTCCAGGGTGTGGAGGACTACCGCGCGCCGATCTGGCCGGGGCAGGACGTGCCTCAGCAGATGCACCTCGACGTGGTCGTCGACGACCTCGATGCCGCCGAGGCTGCCGTCATCGAGCTGGGCGCGACGAAGCACGAGTTCCAGCCCGGCACGTCGTTCCGCGTCATGCTCGACCCCGCCGGTCACCCCTTCTGCCTCTGTACGAGCTGACTTCCGCCGGGCGAAGGCTGATCGCGGCGGACACTCACGTCGCTGTCGACGTCGGTGGGGGAGAATCCATTCGTGGAGCTCTCATCGTTCGGGGTCACAGCGACGGCCGGCACCCTGCGTGCCGAGGAGGGGATCGTCCTGCAGCACTCCTGGACGGACGAAGGCGTCGTGGCCGGCCCCGCCACGAACGGTGCGCAGCTGCTGCACCTGTCCGTGGCATTGTGCATCCTGAACGACACCTACCGCGAGGCAGCCCGGCTCGGCATCGAGGTCGACGGGGTCGCGGTGGAGGCGGACGGTGCCTTCGATGACGACTGGGGCTCGACCGGGATCGTCTACTCGGTCACCCTCGACTCCGCGGCCTCGACCGACGACGTGGGGCGGCTCCGTGCCGTGGTCGACCAGGTCGCGGAGATCCCGCGCGCGGTCCGCGCGGGCGCATCCGTCACGCCACTGGGCTAAACCCGCCCTTCGCCGAAGGCAGCCCCGAAGTTCGGATCTCGGGCCCGGCGCCGGGGCCAGGGGACCAACCCGGCGGCCCTGAGCGGGGCTTCAGTCGCGCCGTGCCCACACCGAGTGCCCGAACTCCCGCGGCGCCGGCCCCAGACACAGGTATGCCGCGGACGCGCCTGGCGTCCGCGGCATACCGAATGCTGGTGGTCAGTCCTCCTTGCCGGCGGACATGCCTTCCTTGATCAGGTTCATGACCGAGGAGTCGGCCAGCGTCGTGACGTCGCCGACCTCGCGGTTCTCGGCGACATCGCGCAGCAGGCGGCGCATGATCTTGCCCGACCGCGTCTTGGGCAGCTCGGAGACCACCATGATCGAGCGCGGCTTGGCGATCGGGCCGATCTCCTTGGCGACGTGGTTGCGCAGCTCCTGCACCGTCTCGTCGCCGTGGTCTTCCGCTCCTCCGCGGAGGATGACGAACGCCACGACGGCCTGGCCGGTGGTCTCGTCCGACGCGCCCACGACAGCCGCTTCGGCCACGGTCGGGTGCGACACGAGCGCCGACTCGATCTCGGCGGTGGAGAGGCGGTGGCCGGACACGTTCATGACGTCGTCGACGCGACCGAGCAGCCAGATGTTGCCCTTCTCGTCGTACTTCGCACCGTCGCCGGCGAAGTAGTACTTCTCGCCGAACCGCGACCAGTAGGTCTCCTTGTAGCGCTCCTCGTCGCCCCAGATGCCGCGCAGCATGCCCGGCCACGGCTTGGTCAGCACGAGATAGCCGACCTTCTCGGCCTCGGTGAAGGGCTGGCCCTCGTCGTCGAGGATCTCGGCACTGATGCCAGGGATCGGCTTCTGGGCCGAGCCGGGCTCGAGCTCGGTGACACCGGGCAGCGGGCTGATCATGATGCCGCCGGTCTCGGTCTGCCACCAGGTGTCGACGATGGGCGCGCTGCCGCCACCGATGTTCTTGCGATACCAGAGCCACGCCTCCGGGTTGATCGGCTCACCGACCGACCCGAGCAGCCGCAGCGACGACAGGTCGAACTTCGCGGGGATGTCGTCGCCCCACTTCATGAACGTGCGGATCGCCGTGGGCGCGGTGTAGAGGATCGTCACGCCGTACTTCTGCACGATCTCCCACCACCGACCCTGGTGCGGGGTGTCGGGGGTGCCCTCGTAGATCACCTGGGTCGCGCCGTTCGCGAGCGGCCCGTAGACGATGTAGGAGTGCCCGGTCACCCAGCCGATGTCGGCCGTGCACCAGTAGACGTCGGTCTCCGGGTGCACGTCGTGCACGACCGAGTTCGTGTATGCCGCCTGAGTCAGGTAGCCGCCCGTCGTGTGGAAGATGCCCTTCGGCTTTCCCGTGGTCCCCGACGTGTAGAGGATGAAGAGCGGGTGCTCGCTGTCGTGTGCGACCGCCTCGTGCTGGTCACTGGCGGAGTCGACGACGTCGTGCCACCACACGTCGCGGTCGTCGTTCCAGTCGACGTCGTCCTTGGTGCGCTGGACGACGAGCACCTTCTCGACGGTGCTCTCCCCGTCGACCGCCGCGTCGACCGCCGGCTTGAGCGGGGCGGTCTTGCCACGGCGGAACTGCCCGTCGGCGGTGATGACGAGCTTGGCCTCCGCGTCGGCGATGCGGGTGCGCAGGGCATCGGCCGAGAAACCGCCGAACACCACCGAGTGCGGGGCCCCGATCCGCGCGCAGGCCAGCATCGCGGCCACCGCCTCGGGAATCATCGGCAGGTAGATCGCGACCCGGTCACCCTTGCTGACTCCCAGTGACTCCAACGCATTGGCGGCCTTGGCCACGTCACGCTGCAGCTCGGCATACGTGATGGTGCGGGTGTCTCCGCCCTCGCCCTCGAAGTGGATCGCGACCCGGTCGCCGTTGCCGGCGTCGACGTGCCGGTCGACGCAGTTGTAGGAGGCGTTGAGCTCGCCGCCCACGAACCACTTCGCGAACGGCGCCCCGCTCCAGTCGAGGGTCTGGTCGAAGTCCTTGCTCCAGCTGATCCGCTCGCGCGACTGCTCGGCCCAGAAGCCCTCGAAGTCCGCCGCGGCCGCGTCGTAGAGCTCGGCCTTGCCGTTGGCCTGCTCGGCGAACTCGGGGGTGGGAGCGAGGTCCCGGCCCTCGGTCTGGCTCGTCGTCTGGGACGTCTCGGACACGGTGGTTCCTCCTGGCAGCATCGGCAGGCAACTCTCGCAGGAGCGCCGTGGAGGTCGCCTTCGAGGTCGCGGTGACACCCCAAGCCAACCCGCATCCGGCCCTCGCTTCAAGGGGAGCGGTCGCCGTGATCGGTCGACGGACGCTGCGAGCGGCCAACGGCTACCCTTGGGCGCCGTGAGCACCCCGACGACGACGACCCTCGACTCCCCGGGCGCCCCCACCCAGAGACCCGGCGAGCGCGCAGCCGCCCTGGCGCACAAGGTCTGGCCGCCGCTGGCCATCCTGCTCGCAGCCGCGCTCTGGTGGCCGGTCGGCTTCGCCGGCGTGACGTCGTGGCTGCACCTGCCGCTGAGCGTCTTCGACGGTGACGTGCTCTTCCTCGGGGCGACTGCTGCGGCCGCCTCGGTGTCGCTGCTGGTGCGCTCGCCCTGGCCGCGCTTCGCGATCGTGGTGGTGTTCAGCGGCCTCGGTTGGCTGCTCGACGCCCCCGCCTCGGACGAGTACCCGCACGAGCGTGCGGTGCTCGCGATCCTGCTCGGGGCCGCGGCGTTCGTCGGGATCGTCCTCGGCGCACGCGGGTCCAAGGGTCCGGTGGCTGCCGCGACGGTGCTGACCGTGGTCGCCGCGCTCTCCCCGGCCAGCTGGCCGACCGAGGCCGCCGTCGCCGTCGCGCTGGCTCTCCCCTTCGCCGTCGCCACCTGGCAGCGGGTCGCGCCGACGATCCTGTCGGTGCTGCGGCTGGCCCTGACCTGGCTGGTCTTCGCGCTGCTGGCTCGCGCCCTCTCCTACGGCTGGGACGTGGTGCGGCCCGGCTCCGGCGGCGGGCTGACCCTGCGCGAACAGGCCCGACGCGTGGCCGAGCCGGCCTGGGACTTCGTGCGCACGCAGTGGTGGACCTGGTCGCAGATCCAGCTCGAGCAGCTGGTGCCCTGGCTCTGGGTCACCGTTTTGCTGGCGGTGATCCTCGTCGCGCTGCGGGTCGTGCTGGCCCGCCGCCGAGCGAGGACACGACTCGCCGAGCAGGATCGCGGCTGAGCGCGAAACCGGCGGCGCGCCGTGTCCTCGGTCGGGACACTGCGTCAGCGGCTCACCAGCGGTGGGCGACGTCGACGACCAGGCGGCTTCCGGTCGCGTCGTGGATCGTGAACGCGCGGAACGGCAACCGCGCCCGCACACCGAGCCCGATCGAGGTCTGGCCCTCGAACGAGCCGGCCCAGGCCGCCTGTCGGAACGTCGTGTAACCGGTGAGGTTGACCAGCTCCTTCGGGTTCCTGGGCGTGTAGCTCGGCGCGCCGGTCGACGTGTAGGCCGGCGCCCGGGTCACGACGAGCAGCTTGGCGCCGCCGCGCAGCGGGACGATCTTGCCCTCGCCCTCGGTGCGGACCGCGGAGACGTAGCGCACCGAGTAGCCGGGCGCCTTCCCCTTGAGGTCGATGACCATCCGGTCGAAGCAGGCGTGCCGCCCGGCGCGGACTCCGGTGATCGGACCGGTGACCATGGTGCTGGAGTTCTTCGCTGTCGAGCCCCAGGTGATCCCGCAGTAGGGCGCGGCCTCTGCGGAGGTGGTCGCGGCGGCGACGGGGACGACCCCGGCGGCGACGGCGACGACGAGCGACCGGATGGCCAGTCGAGTGGACAGGTGCTTGCGGATGTTCATGATGTCCTCCCTTCGGACACCGCACTGACGTGCGCCGAAGCACGTCGGTTGACCGCGGGCACGAAGGTGACCGTGTCGTCACGAAAGGTCCGCTGTGTGGTGAGCCGGCGGCATACCGGCGGGTTGTCCGGTGCCGCGCGCCACGGCACGGTGCCGCCGGCCACGGCACGGCGCCGCCCGCCACGGCACGGTGCCGCGCCCCCACCTGAGGGGACGCGGCACCGTGGTCCTTGGGTATGCCGGGTGGTCACCCGGCCCTGCGAGCCGCCTAGTGCGACACCGCCTTCTCGGCCCCGTGGCCGGTCAGCGAGCGCACCTCCATCTCGGCGTACTTGGCGGCGTTGAACTCCTTGCTCGTCACGGTGCCAAGCCAGCCCAGGAAGAAGGCGACGGGGATCGAGATGATGCCGGGGTTGTCCAACGGGAACCAGTGGAAGTCGGTGCCCTGCAACATCGACAGCGACTTGCCGGTGACCGGGTCGACCGGCTTGCCGGACACCACCGGGCTGAAGACGATCAGCGTCAGGGCGATCGCGAGACCGCCGTAGATCGACCACAGCGCGCCCCTGGTGTTGAACCGCTTCCAGAACAGCGAGTAGAGGATCGTCGGGAGGTTCGCCGACGCCGCGATGGCGAAGGCGAGGGCGACGAGGAACGCGACGTTCTGGCCGTTGGCGAGGATGCCGCCGAGGATGGCCAGGATGCCGATCACGATCGCGGTGATGCGGGCGACCCGCACCTCGTCCTCGGCCGACGCACGGCCCTCCTTGATCACGGAGTTGTAGATGTCGTGCGAGAGGCTGGCGCTGGCCGTGATGGTCAGGCCCGCGACGACCGCGAGGATGGTCGCGAACGCCACCGCCGAGATGATGCCCAGCAGCAGCTCACCACCCAGCTCGAACGCCAGCAGCGGTGCGGCCGAGTTGGCCTTGCCGGGTGCGGCGGCGATCACCTTGGGGCCGACGAGGGCGGCGGCGCCGTAGCCGAGCACCAGGGTGAACAGGTAGAAGATCCCGATCAGCCAGATCGCCCACTCGACCGACTTCCGCGCCTCCTTGGACGACGGCACGGTGTAGAACCGCATCAGCACGTGGGGCAGGCCGGCGGTGCCGAGCACCAGGGCCAGCGACAGCGAGATGAAGTCGATCTTCGTGGTGCCGGTCTTGCCGTACTGCAGACCGGGATCGAGCACCTTCTTGCCACCCGAGGCGTTGACCGCGTCGCCGAGGAGCGAGCTGAGGTTGAGCCCGAACTTGCCCAGCACCCACAGGAACATCACGCCGGCGCCGAGGATCAGCAGGACGGCCTTGATGATCTGCACCCAGGTGGTGCCCTTCATGCCGCCGATGAGCACGTAGGCGATCATGATGACGCCGACGACGGCGATGACCAGCGACTGGCCGGTCTTGTCGTCGATGCCGAGCAGCAGCGCGACGAGGCCACCGGCTCCGGCCATCTGGGCCAGCAGGTAGAAGAAGCAGACCGCGAGGGTCGAGATCGCCGCGGCCATGCGCACGGGGCGCTGCTTGAGCCGGAACGACAGGACGTCGGCCATCGTGTACTTGCCCACGTTGCGCAGGAGCTCGGCGACGAGCAGCAGCGCCACCAGCCAGGCGACGAGGAAGCCGATCGAGTAGAGGAAGCCGTCGTAGCCGTTGAGCGCGATCGCACCGGCGATGCCGAGGAAGCTGGCCGCGGAGAGGTAGTCGCCCGCGATGGCGATGCCGTTCTGGCGACCGCTGAAGGCGCGACCACCGGCGTAGAAGTCGGCGGCGCTGCGGTTGTTGCGCGACGCCCGGATCACGATGGCGAGGGTGATCAGGACGAACACCCCGAAGATCGTGATGTTGAGGCCGGGGTTGCCGACCTCGGTCGCCGCAGGAGCGAGCGAGGGGACGAGGGCGGGGGCGCTCATCGCTGGTCCTCCCCGATCTTCTCGGCCAGGGCGGCGGCCCGGGGGTCGAACTCCCGGTCGGCCCAGCGGACGTAGATGATCGCGATGACGAAGGTCGACACGAACTGGCCGAGTCCGAGGATGAGCCCGACGTTGACGTTGCCGAACACCTTGGTGCTCATGAAGTCCGAGGCGTAGGTGGACAGCAGCACGTAGAGGAAGTACCAGGCCAGGAAGAGGCCGGTCATCGGGAAGACGAACCGGCGGAACCTGGACCGGAGCTCCGCGAAGTCCGCGGACTCTTGGAGTGCGACGTACGGGTCGTGATCCGTGCGAGCGTCATTGCTCACGGGGACACCTCCAGTGGTGGCGCGGGCCTGTCCCGCGGTCGGCGCCACTCTGCTCTCGCAGCCCCCTGAGCAGCAGGTATGGCGCGTGGTCACGCGCCGTGCGGATCGTGCCGTCGCCGGGTGGCCGGGGCGCGTGCGCCGAACGGTCGTGCTGGTGCGCCCAACGGCACCTTCCGGTCAGCCGCGGTCGAGCGCGAGGTCCTCGGGGGTGTGCAGCCGCACCATGGTGCGGGCGGTGTGGCGGGGGATCCGTCCGGGCGTCGCCAGGGACACGAGCACGGCGGTGCCGAACGAGATCGGGATGGTCCACGCGGCCGGCTGCCCCAGCAGCGCGCCCGGCCAGCCGGGGATGGGTCCGGCGAAGATCGTCAGGCACACGGCGGCGGCCGCGAGCCCGCCCCCGACCACGAGCCCGGCGGCAGCGCCGACGGTGCTCAGCCCACGCCACCACGACCCGAGGACGAGCAACGGGCAGAACGTGGACGCCGCCACCGCGAAGGCCAGGCTCACCATGGTCGCGAGACCGACCGGCTCGATGAGCCTCGACGCGGCATAGGGGACGAGGACCGACAGCACGGTGGCGAGCCGGAACCCCTGCGCCACGGTGAAGTCGTCACCCGTCATCCGGCCGAGTCGCCGGCGGAGCAGGTCCTGGTCGATGACCCCCGCCACCGACATGGTCAGGCCCGACGCGGTCGAGAGGAAGGCCGCGAAGGCACCGCCAGCGAGCACCGCCGACAGCGTCTCGCCTAGGTGGTCGGGCACCATCGCCCCCGGCAGGCGTAGCACGAGCGTGTCGGCGGTGCCGCTGGCGAGGTCGGGCAGGTAGACCCGGCCGAGCACCCCGTAGAGCGGTGGGAACAGGTAGAACGCGCCGAGGAGGGCCACCACGGTGACGGTCGTGCGTCGCGCCGCCTTGCCGTCCGGGTTCGTGTAGAAGCGGACCAGCACGTGGGGCAGGCCCATCGTGCCGAGGCCGAGCGCCAACAACAGGCTGTAGGTGGCGTAGACCGGATGTCCTTGTCCGGCAAGCCCGTTCAACGGCTCGGCCCACTTGGAGTCCTGTGCCGCCCGTGGTCCTGGAGCGCCGTCGCCCAGCCACGCGCCGAGCAGGACGAAGGCCGGCACCGCGATGGCGGTGAGCTTGACCCAGTACTGCACCGACTGCACCAGCGTGATCGAGCGCATGCCTCCGGCTGCCACGTTGGCGACCACGACGACCGCCACGACCAGGCCACCGACCCAGGTGGGCGCACCGGTGACCGTGCCGAGAGCCAACCCGGCGCCCTGCAGCTGGGGCAGGAGGTAGAGCCAGCCGATGGCGACGACCAGCACCGAGCAGAGCCTGCGGATCACCGTGCTCTCGAGCCGCGCCTCCGCGAAGTCCGGCAGGGTGTAGGCGCCCGACCGGCGCAGGGGAGCCGCGACGAGGACGAGCAGCACGACATACCCGACGGTGTAGCCGACCGGGAACCACAGCATGTCGAGGCCGTTGGTGTAGACCAGGCCGGCGATGCCGAGAAAGCTTGCGGCCGAGAGGTACTCGCCACCGATGGCACTTGCGTTGCGGTAGGGCGTGACGGTGCGGCCGGCCACGTAGAAGTCGCTCGTGGTCCGCGACAGGCGCAGCCCGAAGGCTCCGATCGCCAGGGTCACCGTGCAGACCAGGACGATGGCGATGACGCCGTATGCCGGGTTCACCGGCCCCGGCCCGAAGGAGTGGTCATCGTCGGCGCACCACCGACGAGAACTCGGCCTCGATCCGTTCGGAGGCCCGGACGTAGAACCGGGCCACGATGAGGGCCACCGGGTAGACGACGACCGCCAGCACGATCCAGGGGAGGGGGAAGCGTCCGACCTCCATGGTGCGGGTCGCGGGCACCAGCAGGAAGAGCAGCGGGAGGCCGCCGAGGCCGACCGCCCCGAAGGCCAGCACCCGCAACGCGAGACGCAGCTGGGCCGACATCAGCCCGGACATGTAGACCTCGCCCAACGTGCTCTGCTCGTCGATGTCCCGGGTCAGGGGGCGCAGGTCGCGCCGGGTGGGGGCGTCGCGCCGGGTGCTCGTGACCCGGACCCGCGCCGGTGGGGACGATGGCGGGCTCGGCTCGCCCGGCGGGTCGGTCGCGGACGTCACGCGCAGCTCACGACGAGCTGCGGAGGGTCGCGCGCAGGAGGCGGTCGCGCAGCTCTCGGGTGTGCCGCCGGCTCACCTGGAGCTCGGCGCCGTCGAGCACCACGCTGCAGCGCCCGTGCTCCATGCGGACTTCCCTGACGTGCGGCAGGGAGACCAGGGTGCTGCGGTGGATGCGCACGAATCCCGCTGCGGCCCAACGCTCTTCGAGGGTGCTCAGCGGGATGCGGACGAGGTGGCTGCCGGTCGCGGTGTGCAGCCGCGCGTAGTCACCCTGGGCCTGCGCGTAGCGCACCTGGCTGCGGGTGATGAACCGCGTGACACCCGCGAGCTCGACCGGGATCGTCTCGTCCTCGGGCTCGGCAGACGGCTGCGCCGCGCCGCCCGGCTCCACGGCCGCCACCACCCGGCGCACCGCCTCGGCCAGCCGGTCCTTGCGCACCGGCTTCATGACGTAGTCGGTGGCGTCGACCGCGAAGGCGTCGACCGCGTGCTGGTCGTGCGCGGTGACGAAGACCACCTGCGGGCGCTCCACGAAGCGGGCGATGACCCGCGCGAGCTCCATGCCGTCGAGGCCGGGCATCGAGATGTCGGAGAAGACGACGTCGATGTCGCCCGAGTCCAGCGACCGCAGTGCGTCGGCCCCACTCGACGCGGTCACGACCTCGCCGATCCGGTCGTCCTGGCGCAACAGCCAGCTGAGCTCCTCGAGGGCGGGGGCCTCGTCGTCGACGACCAGGGCGCGCAGCGCTGCACCCGCGGAGCCGACGGTGGCGTCCTGCGGGCGGCGGGTCTCCGGGTCGCTGGAGGGGGCGCCAGCCATGGGGGAGAGACTACGTCGTCGCGTGGACCCCCGGGGCGTACTTCGGCACCCGGAAAGTCACCTTCGTCCCGGCCCCCGGAGCGGTCTCGACCACCAGCCCGAAGTCGTCGCCATAGACCTGTCGGAGCCGCGCGTCGACGTTGCCGAGGCCGACGTTGTCACCGGAGTGGCCGTCGAGCACCGTGCGGATGGACTGCGGGTCCGAGCCCACGCCGTCGTCCTCGACGGTGATGACGGCCTCCGCGCCCTCGTCACTGGCGGTGATGCTCACGTGCCCGCCCCGCTCCTGGGTCGCGAGCCCGTGCCGGACCGCGTTCTCCACCAGCGGCTGGATCGCGAGGTAGGGGACCGTGACCGGCAGCACCTCGGGCGCGATCAGCAGCGAGATCCGCAGCCGCTCGCCGAACCGCGCCTGCTCGAGCACCAGGTAGCGCTCGACGTTGCGGAGCTCCTCGGCCAGCGTCGTGAAGGCACCACCCCGACGCAATGCGTAGCGGGTGAAGTCGGCGAACTCGAGCAGCAGCTCCCGGGCCCGGTCCGGGTCGGTGCGCACGAACGACGCGATCGCGGCAAGCGAGTTGTAGATGAAGTGCGGGCTGATCTGGGCGCGCAGCGCGCGCAGCTCCGCCTCCATGGTGCGGGTGCGCTGGTGGCCGAGGTCGGCCAGCTCGGCCTGCGTGGCCATCCACCCCGCCACCTCCTCCGTCGCCCGGGCGAGCCCCGCCGAGGCGTTGGGACCGTATGCCGCCAGCGCCGCCACCACGCGGTCGCCGGTGACCACCGGGGCGATCACGGCGCTGCGCGCCGGACAGTCAGGGTCGGGGCACTGCACCTGGCCGGCGCGCAGGACGATGGTGCGGCCGGTGCGCAGCACCTCTTCGGCGTGGCCGGGTGCGTCGGTCGCGTGGTGGTCGGCCGCGCCGTCCCAGGCGACCAGGCCGCCGGCATCGCAGATCGCCACCGCCGCCGAGCCGAGCAGCTCACGCAGGTGCCTGGCCGCCCGGGTGGTCCCCTCCGGGGTCAGCCCGTCCTGCAGGTGTCGGGCCGCCAGGGAGGCGGTGTGCAGCGTGGCGTGGGTGGCCTGGTCGACCTCGGACACGAAGCCGCGCGACGCGCTGCGGCCGTGGCGCACCAGCCGGACCAGGGCGTAGAGCAGTCCGAGCGCACCGGCGACGAAGATCGCCGTGGGGAGGTGGAAGCTGCCCGACACACGGCGAACTCTAGGCTGCTCTGCGTGGTCGACGTCATCGCTTCGCTGAGCGCCCTCGCCGAGCTGCCGGGAGTGCCCGAGCGGATCGCCGCCGCCCGCGACGCGTGCGAGCAGCTCCGGTGGCACGAGGCACTGCGCCGCCGCATCCCGGAGGCCTCGGCCGAGTCCCGGGTCCGGGGGGCCCAGGCCAGCGCTGCTCTCGAAGGCGCGACGGTGCCGCTCGACCTGGTCCGCGACGTGATGCGCGGCGCCGCGCAGTGGCCGCTCACACCCGACCCGGTCGAGCTCGTGGCGCGCGGAGCCGTCACGGCCACCGCCGAGAGCGAGCACGTGCGGTCGCTCGTCACCCGTGCACCGTTGCAGGCGCTCGCCCGACTGCACGTCGCGGCAGCCGCTGACCTCCTGCCGGCCGAGCAGGTGGGCCGCCCCCGCCTGGAGGGGGAGACGAGTGCGGAGTTCCGCGACCTGGGACCGGCTCCGGCAGCCGGTGAGCTGCGCGAGCGGCTGGACCTGCTGGTCGCCGCCATGACCGCGGGGGCAGCGGTCCCTGCGCTCGTGGTGGCCGCCGTCGCCCACGCCGAGATCGCCACCGCGCGGCCGTTCGTGCGCGCGAACGGCGTCGTCGCCCGCGCCGTGGAGCGGGCCCTCCTGCAGGCCACCGGGCTCGACCCGACCGGCGTGGTCGTGTCCGAAGCCGGGCACGCCACCCAAGGTGGACCGGCCTACCTCGGTGCGCTCGCGGCATACGGACTGGGCACCCCTGAGGGGCTGGGGCTGTGGATCGGGCACTGCGCCGACGCCGTCGTGGCGGGCGCGGCGCAGGGCGCGCAGATCTGTGACGCCGTCCGCGCCGGGCGGCTGACCTGACCGTTCGGCGACTCGTCACCGCCGGACACGCACGACCCCCACTCCCGCACCAATGTCAAGGGTTACGTTTGCCGCCGGGCGGGAGTACACAGGGGGGCAAGTCGACGTACGCGAGTCCGACGGCCACCGTGACCCCATCGGGCACCCACGCGCGGGCAGTCCACTGGTGGACAGATCGTGACGGGCTTGACCCGGTGCGACAACTACAGAATGCAGGCCTGGTAACCCGTGGCGGATCACGGCCGATGGCACCCCGCGACGCGGGGTGCCATCCCCCTGTCCGGCCCAGATCGGGCCCGAGTCAGGTCCCGCTGCCGCCTGCGGCCAGCCGCGCTGGTGCCTGCGCCCAGCCGCGCTGGCGCCGGTTTGTCCGCAATGAAGGTCCGCATTCGCGGAAAGTCCGGTTCCCGCCGCAGAAACACGCCACGAACGAGTTGCGGTTGAACGATAAATGGTCCACCATGAAGTCGTCCGCTCCCCCTTGTGGGTAGAGCGGATCGGCGCACCGGCTCCTCCCCCCGGAGCATGGCGCGTCGACGGCCCCGGTTGTCCCCCCGACCGGGGCCGTCCCCTTTCCCCGGCGCTATCCCATGCAAAAGGCGAGTTAGCGCCGCTCCGGGGTAGTCAGCTCGGCCCGGCTCCGGCGCTATCCCATGCAAAAGGCGAGTTAGCGCCGCCCCGGGGTGGTCGGCCCGGCCCGGCTCCGGCGCTATCCCATGCAAAAGGCGAGTTAGCGCCGCTCGGCGCCGATGGCGGCCGATACCGACCCCGTTCTCGTATGGCGCGTCCACAGGGCCGCGCGGAGACGTGCCCCATCCACGGGCCGGCTGGCGCGGGCTGTCATCGGGCCTCCAGCTCGCCAAGGCTGGCAGGCATGGACCATCGGGTGCTGGGAGTCGTGGGCGCGTCGGGCGGGCTGGGGGTGTCGACCCTGGCGGTCGCCCTGGCCGTGCGCGCGACGCCCCTGGTCGGCGCCACGGTCGCGGTCGACGGCTCACCGGAGGGCGGCGCATTGGACGTCACCGCGTGCGTGGAGCACGTCCCTGGCCTGCGCTGGCCCGATCTGGCCGCGGCCGAGGGGCGGATCGACGGCGCTGCGCTGTTGCACGAGCTCCCCGCTGATGGACCGGCCAGAGTGCTCGCGGGGCGGGGTCGGCAGCCACCGGACGCGGTGGTCGAGGCAGCCTTGGCCGGGTTGGCCGCCGTCTGTGGCCTCGTCGTCGTCGACCTGGGCGGCTCGCTGGCCCGGGCCGCCGCCTGCACCGACGTCCTGCTCGTCGTCGGCTGCACGGCTCGCCAGCTGGCCGACGGTGCAGGGGTGGCCGAGCGCCTGCACGAGCTGCCGCTGCCGGCTGCGTTGGTGCTGCGCCTTCGCCGCGGCGACGCGGTCACGCCCGAGGAGGTCGCGGCGCACCTCGACCTGCCGCTGGCCGACACCCTGAGGGACGATCCGCGGGCTCGTGTCGATGCCGAGCGGGCCCGGCCGCCCGGCACCCGCGACAGCGGTCCGCTCGCGGGTCTGGTCGACTTGGTCCTGGCTGGACCGAGGCCATCGTGACGAGTGTCGAGGAGCAGGTGGCCGAGCGGATCCGGCGTGGGGAGCCGCCGGATCCCGAGGCAGTGCGCGAGGTCGCCGACGCCGACGCCGCGCGCCTCGGCGCGACCGGAGTCGAGTCGGCGCGGTCCCGGCTGGCGGCGCGGGTGCTGGGTCTTGGTCCTTTGGAGGCATTGGTGGCCGACCCGAGCGTCACCGACGTCCTCGTGAACGGTGACGGTTCGGTCTGGCTGGATCGTGGCGAGGGGGCGTTGTGCGAGGCGTCCGTGGCCCTCGACCCGGTCGAGGCCCGGCGGCTCGCGGTACGCCTCGCGGCGCTCGCTGGCCGAAGACTCGACGAGAGCCAGGCCTGGGTCGACGGGCTCCTCCCCGGAGGGGTGCGCCTCCACGCGATCCTGCCGCCCCTGGTGGACGGGGGAGCGCACGTCTCCCTCCGCGTGCCCCGCGCCGCGCGGTCGGGGCTCGCCGCGCTGGGAGCCGGTGGCATGTTCGGGACACGGGTGGAGGAGGTGCTGCGGGGGCTCGTCCGGCACCGTCGCTCCTTCGTCGTGACGGGTGGGACCGGATCGGGGAAAACCACCCTGCTGGCAGCGATGCTGTCCGAGGTCGCGCCCGGCGAGCGGATCGTGGTCGTCGAGGACGTCCGTGAGCTGGCCGTCGACCACCCCCACGTCGTGCGGCTGCAGGGTCGGGGCGCGAACGTCGAGGGGCGCGGGGCCGTCGGCCTGGTCGACCTAGTCCGGCAGGCGCTGCGGATGCGGCCCGACCGTCTCGTCGTCGGTGAGGTCCGTGGGGCAGAGGTCAGAGAGATGCTCTCCGCCCTCAACACCGGTCACGAGGGAGGGTGCGGCACGCTGCACGCCAACTCACCCGGCGACGTGCCCCGACGGTTCGACGCGCTGGGTGCCTTGGCGGGACTGCCTCGCGATGCCGTCCAGACCCAGCTCGCCAGCGCGCTCGAGGTCGTGGTGCACCTGGCCCGCGACGACGGAGTGCGACGGGTCGTCTCCTTGTCGGTGCTGCGGTGGACCGGCTCCGAGACCGCCTGCGACCTGGCCCTCGACCTCCGGGAGCCGGTTCAGGCCGGGCGCACGTGCAACGCCTGGCCCGCCCTGGCTGCGCTGGCAGGGGTGGAGCCATGACCGGCGCGCCCGGTCCCTCGATGGTCCTGCTGGCCACGGTGCTGGCGCCCGTCGTCGCGAGCGCCTGCCTGTGGCCGGGCAGCGTCGCGCTGCTGGCTGCCGTGCCTCGGTCGGCAACCGCTGGCCCATCACCCCGGGGCCGGTGGCGCAGCGCGCGACGGGTGGCCGCGGTCGAGCAAGACCTCATCGAGCTGCTGGGCGTCCTCGCCGGGCCGTTGCGTTCGGGGGTGCCGCCATCCGTCGCGGTGGCTGCGGCTTCAGCCACTGCGGCCGGAGACACGCCCCTCGGTTCTCTCCTGCGCGACCTGTCGTCGGCCGCCTCCCGAGGCACCCCGCTGGCAGACGTGTGGCAGGCGCAGGCGGCGACAGACGGCAGCGCCGGCCTGTCGTTCGTGGCGCGAGCGTGGGCTCTCAGCGAGCAGACGGGCGCGCCCCTTGCCGACGCACTGGCCTGCGCCGAGCAGGTGCTGCTGGCGAGGACGCGGGCTCGAGAGCGCCTCGCGTCCACCACCGCGGGCCCCAAGGCGTCGATGGCCGTGCTGTGCCTGCTCCCCGCCGCCGGACCGGTCGTCGGCCTGGTCATGGGGATCGATCCGATGTCCCTCTACTTCTCCTCGGCGATGGGCACCACCTGTCTCGTCCTCGGCGTCGCCCTCGGTGTGGGCGCGTGGGCGTGGAGCCGCCGGATCCTGCGAGCAGTGGCGTGACGGTCGCGGTGAGCTGCCTCCTGGTGGCGGTGACGGTCCTGCTCTGGCCAGCTCCCCACCGCCGCCGACCGGTGCGCTTGCCGACCAGGCTGGGCGACGGTCAGCCTCTGCAAGCGTCGCCGGTGCGCGCCCGGTGGATGGCGGTCGCCACTAGACCCAGGATCGGCCGACGTCCTTGCCTCGGAGCCGAGGACGAGGGCGTCGCCGACGCGCTCGTCCTGATCGCACTTGGCCTCCGTGCGGGCCTCCCGCTGGTCGATGCCCTGCGCCACGTCCGGGCAGGGGATGTCGATGCGGACGGGACCGGGTCCGTCGGGGGCGAGCTCGCGGCCGTGGTGGCTGCGCTGGAGTGGGGTCTGTCCACGCGGGAGGCGTGGTCGTTTGCCGGCCCGGGGTGGCGGGCCGCCGCAGTCGCGACGCAGCTGTCGGAGCAGACCGGGGCGGCTGCTGCCGACCTCCTGGAGCAGGCGTCGGTCCGGGTGCGGGAGCAGCGTGAGCGGGCGAGCGAGCGAGCCGCCGCCCGAGCCGGGGTGCTGCTGGTGTTGCCACTCGGCCTCGGCTTCCTTCCGGCTTTCGCGTGCACGGCCGTGGTGCCGGTCGTCGCGACCCTGGCCGCGGGAGTCCTGGGCGCAGCGCCCTGAGCGGGACGTCCCGGGCGAGGCCGTCTGAGGCGGTCGACGTCGCCCGTCGGCATGGTCCTCGTACCAACGAGCAACCCGCCGACGACCCGCAGCCAGGACTGCCGGGCCCAGAACCAGGTGGAGGGCCGGTTCGTCACGCTGGGGTTCCCGTTCCCCGTGCCGGCCGGCAGCCGCCTGACGCCGCGAACAGCGCCGTGGCGGTGCCGTGAGCCGCCAGCCCGTCCACAGCAACGGCCCTGCCGCGTCCTGATCCACAGGGACGCGGGCCGGCCGTGGCCACGTGGCGCCAGCTCCGGTGGACTGGGTGAAATCGGGCTGCGGCCTTCACCCAACCAAGGAGCACAGCGTGAAATGCACACTGGTCACACGTTTTTCGACGATCCGCCGGCGATCCGAGGCCGGCATGACGACCGCGGAGTATGCCGTGGGCACACTGGCCGCCTGCGCGTTCGCCGCCGTCCTGCTCGCCATCGTGAGGTCGGGGACGGTGCGCTCGGCGTTGGCGTCCGTCATCGCGACGGCGCTGGGGTCGGTCAGCTGACCGGAGAGGGCGGGATGGTGACGGTGGAGCTCGCCGTCGCCATCCCGACCCTGGTCCTGGTGGTGTTCGTCGCGCTCTCCTCGCTGACCACAGCGACGGACCAGGTGCGGTGCGTGGATGCGGCCCGGGCGACGGCCCGGGCGCTGGCCCGAGGGGATGACCAAGGGGCTGCGGTGGCCGCGGGTCGGGCGCTGTCACCGTCGGGAGCGTCGTTCACGGTGTCCGGTGGCGGGTCCGGTGCGCAGGTCACCGTCGTGGTGCGCGGGCAACCAGCCGCAGGGCTGCGGTGGCTGGGGTCCCGGGCGGCGCCGGCCGGCCGAGCGGTCGCGGTCATGGAGGAGGTGGCCAGTGGTGACCCCTAGCTGCGAGCGGTGCAGGTCCGGGGGCAGGTGTGGTCGAGAGCGCGACTGCGGTTCGGCGTCGGTCCTGGCGGTCGCCGCGGTCGGCCTGCTGCTCGTGGTTCTGGTCGGCGGGCTCGCGCTCGCCAGTGCTGTGGTGGCGACCCACCGGGCCCGCGCGGCTGCGGACCTGGCTGCGCTCGCCGCCGCCCAGGCTGTTCAGCAGGGCCTCGACCCGGCCGCGTCCTGCCACGCCGGTGCCACGGTCGCGGCCCGCAACGGCACCCGTCCGGCCGGTTGCGTGGTCGCTCCGGACGGTTCGGTGAGCTACCGCGTCACCACCGGCGCGAGCCTGGTGTTCCCGGGCACCGGGGGAGGCAGCACGACGGCGACGGCCCGAGCCGGGCCGTCGCCGCGACGTGGTCCTGCGTTGCCGACCGACACTCCGAGTCACTGCCCCTCGAGGAGTTCGAGAAGGTGTGCGAGAAGGTGCGTAGGTCGGCTCCTGGTCAGGCCCGCTCGGAGGGGTCCCGCCCCATGATCTTGTCCGCCACCGTCCGGTGCGGCTGGTCAGGCTCGTCCGCCGGGGTGCCCTCGGCGTGGTCGTCATCAACGCTCACGTCCGACCGGTCGTCGGACGTGAAGCTGCGGGTGGTGTCATCGTCCGCTGCCCCAGCTCCGGCGCCGTTCGCGGTGTCGTCGCCGTGCGTGCCGGTGCCGCTCGTGGTGCCGGAGCCGGTCTGCCGGTCGTCGTCGCCAGCGGCGATGCTGTCGCCGGTGTGCTCTCCGGAGTACGCCGCAGCGGGTGCTGCAGCCTCGTCGGCTTCGCTCCGGTCGAGGCTCTGGGCCTCGCTCGAGGTGGCGCTCGGGTCCGCGCCCTGGTCTGCCGTGTCACGGTGGGCGTCGTCCTCACCGGCGAAGCGCGAGGCGGCTACTGCACCGACCCCCGCCCCGGCACCCGCCCCGACGGCGGCCGCGGTGCCGCCGTCGGTCGCGGTGCCGCCGGCGGTCGACTGACGCGACGCGTACTCCCGCTCGACCCGTTCGCGCTCGAACCTCCGGGCCTGCTCCTCGGCCTCCTGCTGGCGGGTGGCGAACTCCGTCTCCCGCTCGCGGTCCCGTTCGGCCAGGCGCGCCTGGAACTCCTCGTCGCGCACCCGGTCGCGGTCGGCGAGGGCGATCTGGTGGGCTTCGTCGGCCCGGCTGCGCTCATCGGCGCGGATGCTCTCCTCGAGCTGGGCCTGGCGCTCGGCCTCCTTGGCCTCCCGAGCGGGCCGGCGACGGCGCTTGGCGCTCCCGCGGATCATCGCCAGACCGAGCCAGAGCAGCAGCATCGCGACGGCTCCGGTGATGAGCAGGGCCAGTGGTGTCATCCCCCAGCTGTAACCCGCGAACTCGAGGTCGACGGGCGTGGTCAAGGAGTCCGTGGTGAGGAACAGGATGACGCCTGCCGCCAGGGCGAGCAGGACGAGGATGAGGCCGAACACGATCACGGGAGATACCTCCGACGCTGAGGGGTGCGCGGTGCACCGTCCGCTTCGACCCTAGCCGCTGGCCTGCAGGTTTGCCCCTTTCGTCACCCTCCAGTTCGGGTGGCCGCAGTCCGCTCAACTGCCTGCGCGTCAGGCGCTGACGTTGCCTGCGCGTCAGGCGCTGACGCTGCCTGGCCGGTAGGCGGCGACCCTGCCTGCGCAGGAGGCCGCGCGGCTCCATCCGGAGCGCACTCGAGCACGGCCCGCAGCAGCCGGATCGCGCCCGCCTTGTCCAGCGGTTCGTTGCCGTTGCCGCACTTGGGGGACTGCACGCAGGCCGGGCAGCCGCTCTCGCAGCGACACGACCCGACCGTCTCGAGCGTCGACCGCAACCACTCCTCGAACGATCCGAACGCGCGCTCGGCGAAGCCGGCCCCGCCCGGGTGCCCGTCGTAGACCATGATCGTCGGCAGCCCGGTGTCGGGGTGCAGTGCTGTCGACACGCCCCCGATGTCCCAGCGGTCGCAGGTCGCGACCAGCGGGAGCATGCCGATCCCGGCGTGCTCGGCTGCGTGGGCGGACCCCGGGATGTCGACCTCGGCCACCCCGGCCGCGGCCAGCCACTGCGGCGGCATGGTCCACCAGACCGCCCGGGTGTTGAGGGTCCGCTGTGGCAGGTCGAGCGGGTGCGTGCCGATCACCTCGCCGCTCGGCAGTCGGCGCAGGAACGACGTCACCTGGGTGTGCACATGCACCGTCCCGAACGACACCTGTACCGGTCCCCAGTCCATCGTCCGGTCCGCGCCCACGATGTCGAAGGCGCTCACCGACTGCGCGAAGGTGCTCCACCCCGGGTCGCCCCGCACGGCGGTCGCCGTCCCGTGCTCGAGATCGAGCTCGGTCACCACGTAGGTGTCGCCCTGGTGCACGTGCACCGCCCCCGTGTGCACCTGGGTGTGCGCCGACGCCTCGTCGATGGTGCCCAGCACCCGCCCGGTGCGCTGCTCGACGATGCCGACGACCTCACCCGCCCCACGCAGCGAAACGTGGTCGGAGGCGCGGTCGCTGCGTGCCCAGAACCACCCGGTGGGCCGGCGGCGCAGGATCCCGCGGGCGACCAGGGCATCGACGAGGGGCCGGGCCCGAGTCCCGAAGAGTGCGAGGTCGTCCTCCTTGAGCGGCAGCTCCGCGGCCGCGGCCGCGAGGTGCGGTCCGAGCACGTGCGGGTTGTCAGGGTCCAGCACGGTCGCCTCGACCGGCTGGCCGAAGACCACCTCGGGGTGGTGCACGACGTAGGTGTCCAGCGGGTCGTCGGCGGCGACGAACACCGCCAGCGACCGCGTGCCGGCCCGCCCGGCTCGACCGGCCTGCTGCCACAGGGATGCGCGGGTGCCGGGCCAACCGGCCAGCAGCACGGCGTCCAGCCCGCTCACGTCGACGCCGAGCTCGAGCGCGTTGGTGGCGGCCAGCCCCACGATCGAGCCGGCCCGCAGGGAACGCTCCAGCGCGCGGCGCTCCTCGGGCAGATAACCGCCCCGGTATGCCGCGACGGCAGCCTCCAGCGCTGGCTCCACCTCGGCGAGCGTCCGACGGGCGCTGGTCGCCAGAGCCTCGACACCGGCGCGGGACCTGGCGAAGGCCACGGTCTGCACCCGTCGGGAGACCAGCTCGGCCATCAGGTCGGCGGCCTCCGACGTGGCTGACCTGCGCCCCTCGCCGTCGCCGAGCGGGCCGGGCTCCCACAGGGCGAAGGTCATCGCCTCGCGCGGGGAGCCGTCCTCGGTGACCGGCACGACCGGCATACCGACCAGGCGCTCGGCGTGCAGCGCCGGGTCACGGACGGTGGCGGACGCGAGGACGAAGGTGGGATGCGCGCCATAGCGGGCACAGACCCGTCGCAGCCGGCGCAGCAGTGCGGCGAGGTGCGAGCCGAACACGCCTCGATAGGTGTGGCACTCGTCGATCACGACGTAGCGCAGCCGGCGCAGGAACGGAGCCCAGCGGTCGTGCAGGGGCAGCAACGAGTGGTGCACGAGGTCGGGGTTGGTGAGCACCAGCTGGGCGTGGTCGCGGATCCAGCGGCGTTCCTCGGTCGGGGTGTCGCCGTCGTAGGTCGCCGCGCGCACCCCCGGCACTGCCATCGCCTGCACCCGGGCGAGCTGGTCGGCGGCGAGGGCCTTGGTGGGGGAGAGGTAGAGGGCGGTCGCCCCGCGGCCGGTCGGGGCCTGCGAGCCCTCGACCAGCGCGGTGAGGACGGGCAGGAGGTAGCCGAGGCTCTTGCCCGAGGCGGTGCCGGTGGCCATCACGACGTGCCTGCCGTCGTGCGCCAGGTCGGCGGCGGTCCGCTGGTGCGACCAGAGGGACGTGACTCCGGACCCGGCGCACGCGGCGTAGACGCTGGGGGCCACCCAGGTCGGCCAGTCCGCGACGGACGCCGCCCGCGCCGGCACCTCGTGCACGTGCAGGAGCCGCTCGCCCCGCGACCCGGCGGTCAGGGCGTCCAGCGTCGCCGCGGGGTCGAAGCCGGGTCGTCGGGGGCTCGCCGCGCCGGGTGGGGTGGGGCTGGAGTTGGACATTGCCGCTACCGTAATCCCGAGAGCAGACGGTCCAACCGACTGCTCCTCGTGTGCGTACTTGACCATCGATGTCAGCAAGTGAAAGGGCGGCCGTGGACCTGTCGGTCTCCAGCAGTGAGCAGGGTGCGGTGACGATCGTCCACGTGGCGGGCGAGATCGACGTCTACACCGCCCCCCTGCTGCGCGAAGTCCTGGACAAGCAGGTGGCCGCCGGGCGCACCGACCTCGTGGTCGACCTCGAGAAGGTCACCTTCATGGACTCGACCGGCCTCGGAGTGCTCGTCGGGCGGCTCAAGCTGGTCCGGGGTCAGAACGGCACGCTGCGCATCGTCAGCGCCCAGGAGCGGATCCTCAAGGTCTTCAAGATCACCGGGCTCGACAAGGTGTTCCACATCTACCCGACGGTCGACGAGGCTGCAGCGGCCTCCAACGCCTGACCTGCCACCGCCTGCACCGCCCGCCCGCCGTCCAGCCGCTGCCTGCCCCACCCGGCCGCCGCCCGGCCGCTGCCTGCCCCACCCGGCCGCTGCCTGGCCAGCCCGGCCGCCGCCTGACGTCGCCGAAGCCGCCATCAGGCCCGGCGAAATGTCTGTGACGATGCTCACCCGGCGTCACAAACCCTGTGACGTGCATTACCCTCGCCTGCAACGTCCCCTCTGCGGTGCGCCATCGTGGTGTGCCCGTGGGCGGTCCCGAACGTTTCCCCATCGAGGAGGATGGAATGTCGCGCCTCGCGCCTGCCGCCACAGCTGCTGACCTGCAGCTGGACGGCACCAATCTCACCCTGGTCATCGTGGTTGCCGTCATCGCGGCCGTCGCGCTGGTCATGGGTGTGTTCTTCCGCCAGCAGGTGCTGGCGGCCGACCCGGGCACCGAGAAGATGCAGGAGATCGGCGCTGCGGTCGAAGAGGGCGCACAGGCCTACCTCGCCCGGCAGTTCAAGACGCTCGGCGTCTTCGTCGTGCTGGTCTTCGGCCTCCTCCTGCTGCTCCCTGCCGACACCGCGGGTGTCCGCTGGGGCCGGTCCGGGTTCTTCGTGGTCGGCGCGCTGTTCTCCGCCGCCATCGGCTACCTGGGCATGAGCCTCGCCGTGAAGGCCAACGTCCGCGTGGCGTCCGCCGCCCGCCGTGGCGACCGTGACTCGGGCATGCGGATCGCGTTCCGCACCGGTGGCACGGTCGGGATGGCGACGGTGGGCCTCGGCCTGCTCGGCGCCTCCGTGGTGGTCCTGCTCTACAAGGGCGACGCCCCCAAGGTGCTCGAGGGCTTCGGCTTCGGCGCCGCGCTGCTCGCCATGTTCATGCGTGTCGGCGGCGGCATCTTCACCAAGGCCGCCGACGTCGGCGCCGACCTCGTCGGCAAGGTCGAGGCGGGCATCCCCGAGGACGACCCGCGCAATGCGGCGACGATCGCCGACAACGTGGGCGACAACGTCGGTGACTGCGCCGGCATGGCGGCCGACCTCTTCGAGTCGTATGCCGTGATGCTGGTCGCCGCGCTCATCCTCGGCTCCGCCGCGTTCGGCGAGTACGGCCTGGTCTTCCCGCTGATCGTCCCGGCGATCGGTGCGGTGACCGCCCTGCTCGGTGTCTTCATCACCCGCGTCCGGCCCGGTGAGAACGCGCTCTCCGCGATCAACCGCGGCTTCTACATCTCGGCCGTCATCGCCGCGGTGCTCTCGGCCGTCGCCGCCTACGTCTACCTGCCCGACACGTTCGGCGCGCTCGGCTCCACGAACGAGTCGGTCAGCAGCCTGGCCGGAGATCCGCGCCTGCGCGCCGTGGCCGCCGTCGTCATCGGCATCGTCCTGGCCGCGATCATCCTGTGGCTGACCGGCTACTTCACCGGCACCGACAAGCGCCCGACCAAGGACGTCGCCCGCACCTCGCTCACCGGCGCCGCAACCGTCGTCCTCTCCGGCATCGGTGTCGGCCTCGAGTCCGCGGTCTACACCGCGGTGATCATCGGTGCCGCCGTCTACGCCGCGTTCCTGCTCGGCGGTGGCTCGGTCATCCTGTCGCTGTTCCTCATCGCGCTCGCCGGCTGTGGCCTGCTGACCACGGTGGGCGTCATCGTGGCGATGGACACCTTCGGTCCTGTTTCCGACAACGCCCAGGGCATCGCCGAGATGTCCGGTGACGTCGACGGCGAGGGCGCGCAGATCCTCACCGACCTCGACGCGGTCGGCAACACCACCAAGGCGATCACCAAGGGCATCGCGATCGCGACGGCCGTGCTGGCCGCGACCGCGCTGTTCGGCTCCTACTCCGACGCCTGGCAGAGCAAGTACGAGCCGATCCTGCGCGGCCTGCAGGAGAAGGCTCAGACCGGTGCGCTCACCCAGGACCAGATCGCGGACATCCAGCGCCAGCTCACGCAGTTCGACCTCCAGATCGTCACGCCCAGCGTGCTGGTGGGCCTGCTGCTCGGTGCGGCCGTGGTCTTCCTCTTCTCCGGCCTGGCCATCAACGCGGTGACCCGCGCTGCCGGCGCCATCGTCTTCGAGGTGCGTCGCCAGTTCCGCGAGCACCCGGGGATCATGGACTTCACCGAGAAGCCCGAGTACGGCCGCGTGGTCGACATCTGCACCAAGGACTCGCTGCGTGAGCTCGCGACGCCTGGCCTGCTGGCCGCGCTCACGCCGGTGGCCGTCGGCTTCGGCCTCGGCATCGGCCCGCTCGCCGGCTTCCTCGCCGGCGCGATCGGCACCGGCTGCCTGATGGCGGTGTTCCTCGCCAACTCCGGTGGCGCGTGGGACAACGCGAAGAAGATCGTCGAGGACGGCACCCACGGTGGCAAGGGCAGTGAGGCCCACGCCGCGACCGTGATCGGTGACACCGTCGGTGACCCGTTCAAGGACACCGCCGGCCCGGCCATCAACCCGCTGATCAAGGTGATGAACCTCGTCTCGGTGCTCATCGCCCCGGCCATCGTGACCCTGTCGTTCGGCGACGACCGCAACAACCCGGTCCGCTACGGAATCGCCGCCGCGGCCCTGGTCATCGTCATCGCGGCGGTCGCCGTCTCCAAGGCGCGCGACCTCTCCATCGGTGGCGACGCCGACGGCGAGAGCGTGGCTCGCGTGGACGCGGCCGCGCCCGACTCGGGTGAGGCCGAGACCGCCCCGGGCCAGGCCGTCGACGAGGCTGCCGACGCCGTGGAGGAGCCCGCGAACCGCTAGCTCCACGCGGCATACCCCAGAGCGGGCCGGCTCACCCTCACGGGTGGGCCGGCCCGCTCTGGTGTGTCCGGCCGCCCGAGGCTCCCGGCCAATCACCCGACCCCCCCACCCGCCCAGGGGTATGCCGCGTGGTCGCCACCGCGCGTAGGGTCGCGCCATGGACGATGCGGCTGCGGTGCGGATCGGGCCGACCACGGCGGAGGACATGGCGGACCTGCTGCCGCTGATGCGCGCGTACTGCACGTTCTACGAGAGCGACCCCGGAGACGACGAGCTGCGAGCGATGGCCACCGCGTTCCTCGACCCAGCCTCCGGTGGCACCCAGCTGATCGCCCGCGACGAGTCGGGTGCGGCGCTGGGTCACGCGACGGTGCTCTGGAGCTGGGACACCACCCTCGGGCAGCCGCTCGCGGTGATGGAGGACCTGTTCGTCAGCGAGGCCGCCCGTGGTCGAGGTGTCGGCGCACAGCTCATCGAGGCGTGCCGGCAGCTCGCGGCCGATCGCGGGAGGCGGTGGCTCGTCTGGGAGACCGCGCCCGGCAACACGACCGCGCAGCGCCTCTACGACGGGCTGGGGCGGAGCGCAGCAGCTGGTACGCGTACCGCCTGCCCACGGACCAGTCGACCTCCTAGGCTGGGCCCATGCAGAGTCCGCTCTTTGACCAGGCCAACCTCGAAGTCCAGGCACAGCAGCGGTTCGCGCTGCAGAACCCGCAGATGCTGCGCGTCCACCTCGGCGGCGACGTGCTCGCGGTCAAGGGCGCGATGGTCTCCTACCAGGGTCAGATCCGGTTCGACCACGAGAAGGCCGGCAGCGTCGGGAAGCTGTTCAAGAAGGTCGTCACCGGCGAGGACGTCTCGCTGATGCGGGTCTCGGGGGAGGGCGACGTCTTCTTCGCCTCCGAGGCCGGGTTCGTCTTCCTCATCGACCTCACGGGTGACGCGCTGAGCGTCAACGCCCGCAACCTGCTCGCCTTCGACTCCAGCATCGAGTGGGACATCAAGCGGGTCCAGGGGGCGGGGATGCTCAGCGGCGGCCTGTTCAACACCACGCTCCAAGGCACCGGCACGGTCGCGATCCACACGGTCGGGCAGCCGGTGATCCTCGACTGCAGCCAGCAGCCCACCTACGTCGACGTGCAGGCCTGCGTCGGCTGGTCGGCCAACCTCGTGCCCCAGGTGGTGTCGAGCATGAACGTGCGCTCGATGCTGCGCGGCGGCTCGGGCGAGGCGTTCCAGTACGCGTTCTCCGGCCCCGGATTCGTCATCGTCCAGCCGAGCGAGTGGACGCCGCCCCCGGCCGGCGGCAGCGGTGGCGGCGGAGGTGGCTTCAACCTCGGCGGCCTGCTCGACGGATGAGCGCCCCCACTCCCGCAGCCGACCCCGTGCTCGTCGCCCGCCTCCGTGCCGACCTCGAGTCGGTGGCATACACGGTCGAGGCGGTCGGTGAGCTGCTCGGACCCCTCGCCTCCGCCGCGCTCGACCGCGAGCAGATGATCCCCGCGCAACGTGTCACCGCCGCCGCGGCGGGTCCGCTTGCGACCCTGGTGCGGCTCTTCGGCCTCGGCGACGCCGTCGACATCGACGAGGCGGCGGCAGCGCTGCCCTCGCTCGGGCTCGACGGTGCCGCGGCCCTGCGGCTGGTGCGCCAGCAGGGACCCGGCGTCGTCGCGACCTGCGACCTGCGTCCCTACGGCGAGGAGGGGCGCACCTGGTGGGTGGCCTCCGACCTGCCCGAGCTGGCCACGAGGGCGCCACTGAGCGAGGACCACGTGCTCGGGATCGGGGGCGCCTCGACCACGCTCGCGTCGTGGACTCCGCGGCCGGTCGTGGAGCGCGCCCTCGACGTCGGCACCGGGTGCGGGGTGCAGGCGCTGCACCTCGGCTCGCACGCGCGCCACGTGACGGTCACCGACATCTCGACCAGGGCCCTGGAGTTCGCCCGCTTCAACGCCGCCCTCAACGGCGTCGAGTGGGAGGTCGTCGAGGGATCGATGCTGGATCCCGTTGCGGGACAACGATTCGGACTCATCGTGAGCAACCCGCCCTTCGTCATCACGCCACGCACCCCAGACGTCCCGCTCTTCGAGTACCGCGACGGCGGGCAGGCCGGTGACACCCTCGTGGCCGACCTCGTGCGGTCGATCGGCGACCACCTCGAGGCCGGCGGTGTCGCCCAGTTCCTCGGCAACTGGGAGGTCGTCGGCGACACCGACTGGCGCGAGCGGGTGCGCGGCTGGGTGGCCGGCACCGGGCTCGACGCGTGGATCGTGCAGCGGGACGTGCAGGACCCGGCGGAGTATGCCGAGACGTGGTCGCGCGACGGCGGTCACCACAGCGCGACCACCGAGTTCGCGACGATGTATGCCGCGTGGCTCGACGACTTCGCGTCGCGCGGCGTGAGCGCGATCGGGTTCGGGGTGATCACCCTGCAGCGACCGGTCGGGGACCGCGAGCCGTTCGTCGACCTCACCGAGGCGACCGGTCCGGTGGCGGCGCCGATGGGCTCGCACGTGCTGTCCGGGCTGCGGGCCCGCACCTGGCTGGCCGAGCACGACGACGACGAGCTGCTGGCCGTCGCGTGGCGCTGTGCCGACGACGTCGTGGAGGAGCGCCACGGCCGACCCGGCGACGACGAACCGGCCGTGATCCAGCTCCGTCAGGGGGGCGGGCTCGGGCGCGTGGTGCGGCTCGACACCGTGGGCGCCGCGCTGGTGAGCGTCTGCGACGGGTCGCTGCCGGCCGGCGTCGCGCTGTCCGCGATCGCCGAGCTGCTGGGCGAGGAGGCTGACGCCGTGCGGTCGTCGGCACTCCCGCTGCTGCGGGGGCTCGTCGCCGACGGCCTCCTCGTCTGACCGCCCGACCTCCCGCTGCTGCGGGGGCTCGTCGCCGACGGCCTCCTCGTCTGACCGCCCGACCTCCCGCCCGCCGGTTCGAGGTGAACGCGCCCGGAAGCACCGGCGCGTTCACCTCGAACCCGGCGGACCGAGTGAGTGGGGGGCACGACATCTGTCATGGATGGTGCTGTTTGAGCAGGTGGAAAACCCAGTTGTGAGTGAGTGCTCACTCACTCATACTTCAAGGCATGTCACCTCGCGCCCCCGCGATGGCCCCGGACGACCGCCGGGCCTCGATCATCGCCGCCACCATCCCGCTGCTGCGGGACAAGGGTCGCGGCATCAGCACCCGCGAGATCGCCAAGGCGGCCGGGATCGCCGAGGGCACCATCTTCCGGGTCTTCGAAACCAAGGACGAGATCATCCACGCCTGCGTGCACGAGGCGTTCGACACGGCCGCAGTGCAGGCCGAGCTCGGCGCGATCGACCTCGACCTGCCCCTGCACGACCGGCTCGCCGCCGCCGTCACCGTGATGCAGAAGCACCTGCAGGGGATCTTCGCGCTGATGTCCGTCCTGCAGTCGAGCGGCCAGCCACTGCACCGGCCGATGGACCCCAACGCCCTGCGCCGTCGCCAGGAGGGGACCACCGCCCTCGACAACGCGTTCATCGCCCTCATCGGCGAGGACGTCGACCGCCTGCGCATCCCGGTCCGCAACTTCATCGGCTACCTGCGGATGCTCACGCTCTCCAGCGTCCACCCGATGCTCGACGGCCAGGACTCCACCGCGACCGAGCTCGTCGACGTCGTCCTCGAGGGCGCGCTCGACCGCACCGCCCCGCCGTCCCGCACCACGCAGTCCCGCACCACCACGCAGTCCCGCACCACCACGCAGTCCCGCACCACCACGCAGTCCCGCACCACCACGCAGTCCCGCACCACGAGGGGGAAGAACTAGTGCTCATCCGGATCATCCGCGACTACCTCAGGCCCTACCAGGGACTGGTCGTCGTGCTCGTCGCGCTCCAGCTCGTCGGCACCATGGCGTCGCTCTACCTGCCCAGCCTCAACGGCAAGATCATCGACCTCGGCGTTGCCAAGGGAGACACCGGCTTCATCGTGCGCACCGGCGGCTGGATGCTGGCCGTCTCGCTCGTCCAGATCGTCGCCACCGTCGCGGCGACCTACCTCGGGGCCAAGTCGGCGGCCGGACTCGGCCGCGACCTGCGGGCCGGGATCTTCGCGCGCGTCGGCGACTTCTCGGCGCAGGAGGTGTCGCGGTTCGGCGCCCCGACGCTGATCTCCCGCAACACCAACGACGTCACGCAGGTGCAGACGGTCGTCTTCATGGGCGCCGCGATGATGGTCTCCGCGCCGATCATGATGGTCGGCGGGATCATCATGGCGCTGCGCGAGGACGTCGGGCTGTCCTGGCTGGTGGCCGTCGCCGTGCCGGCGCTCGCCCTGTCCGTCGCCCTGGTGATCCGCAGGATGATCCCGCAGTTCCGGCTCATGCAGGAGTCCGTCGACTGGGTCAACCGGGTGCTGCGTGAGCAGATCACCGGCATCCGCGTGGTCCGCGCCTTCGTCCGGGAGGAGCACGAGGAGGCCCGCTTCGGCGAGGCCAACACCCAGTACACCGGCACCGCGCTCGCGGTCGGCCGGCTGATGGCGATGATCTTCCCGATCGTCATGCTGATCTTCAACGCCTCCACGGTCGCGGTCCTGTGGTTCGGCTCGCACCGGGTCGAGAACGGCCAGATGCAGATCGGCGAGCTGACCGCCTTCATGAGCTACCTCATGCAGATCCTCATGTCGGTGATGATGGCGACCTTCATGTCGATGATGATCCCGCGCGCCACGGTCTCGGCCGGACGCATCACCGAGGTGCTCGACACCGACTCCACGGTCGTCCAGCCGACGGCTCCGGTGGCAATCCCGCGCACCGGCACCACGGTCGAGCTGCGCGACGTCGAGTTCTGCTACCCCGGCGCGGACGTGCCTGTCCTGCAAGGGGTTTCGATGACCGCTGAGCCGGGCCGGACGACGGCCATCATCGGCAGCACCGGCGCCGGCAAGTCGACGCTGCTCTCGCTGATCCCGAGGCTCTACGACGTCACGGGCGGTTCGGTCCGCCTGGGCGGGGTGGACGTCCGCGAGGCGGCGCTCGAGGACGTCTGGTCCCGGATCGGGCTGGTCCCGCAGAAGCCCTACCTCTTCACCGGCACGGTGGCCTCCAACCTGCGCTACGGCGACTCCGCCGCGACCGACGACGAGCTCTGGGACGCGCTGCGGATCGCCCAGGCCGACGACTTCGTGCGCGCCATGCCGCAGGGCCTCGACTCCCCGATCGCCCAGGGCGGCACCAACGTGTCGGGTGGCCAGCGCCAGCGGCTGGCCATCGCGCGGGCACTGGTGGCCAAGCCGGAGGTGTTCCTCTTCGACGACAGCTTCTCCGCCCTCGACCTGTCCACGGACGCGCGGCTCCGGTCCGCACTCCGGCCGGTCACCCGGCATACCGCGGTCATCGTGGTGGCCCAACGGGTCTCGACGATCATCGACGCCGACCACATCGTCGTCCTCGACGACGGCAAGGTGGTCGGGGCCGGCCGTCACGACGAGCTGCTCGAGACGTGTCCGACGTACGTCGAGATCGTCGAGTCCCAGCGATCTGCAGAGGAGGCCGCGGCATGAGCAGCGGTGAAGGTGTGAAGACGGAGGAGGAGAAGGCCGCCGAGGCGCGCCGCGGCCCGGGGGCGAACGCCGCCCAGCGTCGTGGCCCGATGTCGATGGGGATGCCGGCCGAGAAGTCGCAGGACTTCCTGCCGTCGGCCAAGCGACTGCTCGGACTGCTGCGCCCCGAGCGCACCTCCCTGTATGCCGTGCTGGCGCTGGTCGTCGGCAGCGTCTCCCTCAACGCCGTGGGCCCGAAGATCCTGGGCCGCGCGACCGACCTGATCTTCGCGGGGTTCATCGGCAAGCAGCTGCCGGAGACCGCCACGCGCGAGCAGGTCGTGCAGGGGCTGCGAGCGCAGGGTCAGGACAAGCAGGCCGACCTGCTCGCCAAGCTCGACCACCTGCGGCCGGGCTTCGGCATCGACTTCGGCGCCGTCGGCCGGGTGCTGCTCCTGGTGCTCGCGCTCTACGCGCTGGCCAGCGTGCTGTCGTGGGCGATGGGCTGGATCCTCACCGGCGCCGTGAACCGCACCATCTTCAACCTGCGTCGCGACGTCGAGGACAAGCTCAACCGGTTGCCGCTGCCCTACTTCGACGGACAGCCACGCGGTGAGCTGCTGAGCCGGGTCACCAACGACATCGACAACGTCGCGCAGAGCATGCAGCAGACGCTGAGCCAGATGCTGACTTCGCTGCTCACGGTGGTCGCGATGGTGGCGATGATGCTCTACATCTCGCCGCTGCTGGCGCTGATCGCGCTGGTCACGATCCCGATCTCGATGTTCGTCACGGCGGCCATCGGCAAGCGTTCGCAGAAGCACTTCGTGCAGCAGTGGAAGAGCACCGGTGAGCTCAACAGCATCGTCGAGGAGACGTTCACCGGCCACCAGCTGGTCAAGGTCTTCGGTCGTGAGGACGAGGTCCGCGCCTCCTTCAAGGCCAAGAACGACGACCTCTTCGACGCTGGCTTCGGCGCGCAGTTCATCAGCGGCATCATCATGCCGACGATGATGTTCATCGGGAACCTCAACTACGTCGTCATAGCGGTGGTCGGCGGTCTGCGGGTCGCGAGCGGCACGATGAGCCTCGGTGACGTGCAGGCGTTCATCCAGTACTCGCGCCAGTTCACCCAGCCGCTGACCCAGGTCGCGTCGATGGCGAACCTCCTGCAGTCCGGAGTCGCCTCTGCCGAAAGGGTTTTCGAGGTACTCGACGCCCCTGAGCAGCGAGCCGACGCAACCGCGCCCACCACCCTCGACGACCCCCACGGCCAGGTGCGGTTCGAGGACGTGTCGTTCTCCTACGACCCCGAGAAGCCGCTGATCCAGCACCTCGACCTCTGCGTCGAGCCGGGCCAGACCGTCGCGATCGTCGGGCCGACCGGCGCCGGCAAGACCACCCTGGTCAACCTGATCATGCGGTTCTACGAGCTCGACGCCGGCCGGATCACCCTCGACGGTGTCGACATCACCCAGCTGACCCGGCACAACCTGCGCAGCGAGATCGGCATGGTCCTGCAGGACACCTGGCTGTTCGGCGGCACGATCCGCGACAACATCGCGTACGGCCGTCCGGGTGCGAGCGAGGAGGAGGTCGTCGCTGCGGCGAGGGCCACCTACGTCGACCGGTTCGTGCACTCGTTGCCGGACGGCTACGACACGGTGCTCGACGCCGAGGGCGGCAACATCAGCGCGGGTGAGAAGCAGCTGATCACGATCGCGCGGGCCTTCCTGTCCGACCCGGCCCTGCTGATCCTCGACGAGGCGACCAGCTCGGTCGACACCCGCACCGAGCTGCTCGTGCAGCAGGCGATGTCAGCCCTGCGGCACGACCGCACCAGCTTCGTCATCGCGCACCGGCTCTCGACGATCCGCGACGCCGACGTCATCCTCGTGATGCGCGACGGCCAGATCGTCGAGCAGGGTTCGCACGAGGAGCTGCTCGCCAGTGGTGGTGCCTACGCCGAGCTGTACGCGGCGCAGTTCAGCGGTGCGGCGATCGACGTCGACACCGGGGAGGCCCCGGCCCCCGACCTGGCCGGCGCCAAGGTCTAGCCGAGTCGTGTGCCTGAGAGTGAGCCATGGCCCGCTCTCAGGCACACGACTCGTGGTCAGCGGGTGGGCAGCGGGGTGATCCAGTAGGGGGCGGTGTCGGGGGAGGCGACGCCGAACCGGGCGTTGACCGCCCACAAGGTGCGGCCTACGAGGGTTGCGGTCGACGGGACGTCGAGCCGCGGGTCGGACAGCGCACCCCGCCATGTGGCGGTCCACGTGCCGTGCCGCCGTGCAAGGGTCAGGACCGACACCTCGGCCTGGCCACTGCCACGCACGTTGTAGAGGGTGCGGCCGTCGAGCTCGAGGCCGTCGCCGCCGATGATGCCCGGCCCGCCGGAGACCGGGACCTGCGTGACGATGCCACTGTCCGGGTCGACCCGCCACAACCCGCCCACGCGGCTGTTGTTGAGGATGGCCGAGCCGTCCTTGAGCTGACGGATCCCGTTGGCGTTGTTGGCGACCCCGTCGCCGGCCGGCCAGTCACCCGTGAGCGGGAGGAAGACAGGAGCCGTTCCGGTGGGGGTGCCGTGCCGGCCGAGACCCAACACGGTCAGCCGGTCGACGCGGGAGTCGGTCGCCCAGACGGCGTCGCGCGTGACCACGAGGTCGTTGAGGAACCGGGCACCGGGCACGACGGTGTCCTGGCGGACCGTGCCGCGCCGGGCGTCGACGGCCCAGATGTGCGCTTCCGCGGCGACGTTGCCGACGGCCCAGACGAGGTTGCTGCGCGAGTCCCAGTAGAGGCCGCGCAGCTGCCGCCCGGCGGCTCCGGGCAGGAGGGTGGCCGACGACCCGGTGCGCAGGTCGCCGGTGACGATGCGCCCGTCGGCCAGTGAGCCGACGAAGTAGCGGGAGCCGGGTCCGGAGGTGATGCCCTCGGGCCGCAGCCCGTCCGGCAGGGCGACCTCCTGCGCGCGGTGACCGGCGTGGTGGCCGTGCTGATGTCGGTGGTGGTCACCGTGAGCGACAGCGGGGGAGGTGGTCGCCAGGAGCAGGCCGGTCGAGAGCCCGAGGACAGCGGTGACCGCTCCGGCGAGGGAGCGACGAGAGAGACGACGCAGTGCGGTACGTGTCGGTTTGTCCATCCCCCATCATGCGCCCCTCATGTCCGGGAAAGCCATGGTTGCAGCCCCGGGTGCCGATTCACGGCATACGCCCTAGGTTGTGATGAGGTCCGCCGACGCACCGCCCAGGAGTCGCTGATGAACGCCCTCGTCCCCCTCGCCCTTCCGGCCGCAGAGCCGTTGATCGACGCGAACTGGCTCGACTACACCCTGGTCGCGATCTACTTCGCGTTCGTGCTGGGCATCGGTGTCATGGCCAGGCGCTCGGTCTCCGACTCGATCGACTTCTTCCTGTCCGGGCGTTCGCTGCCCGCGTGGGTGACCGGTCTGGCGTTCATCTCGGCCAACCTGGGTGCCGTCGAGATCATGGGGATGTCCGCCAACGGTGCGGAGATCGGCCTCCCGACGGTGCACTACTTCTGGGTGGGCGCGATCCCGGCCATGCTCTTCCTCGGTGTCGTGATGATGCCGTTCTACTACGGCTCCAAGGTCCGCTCGGTGCCGGAGTTCATGTTCCGGCGGTTCGGCACCGGGGCGCACCTGGTCAACGCGATCAGCTTCGCGTTCGCCCAGCTGCTGATTGCCGGTGTGAACCTTTACCTGCTCGGCTCGATCGTGCACGCGCTGCTCGGCTGGCCGCTCTGGGTGGCGCTGATCGTGGCGGCCGCGATCGTGCTCTCCTACATCACCCTCGGTGGGCTCTCCGCGGCCATCTACAACGAGGTGCTCCAGTTCTTCGTGATCGTCGCGTCGCTCCTGCCGCTGACCCTGATCGGCCTGCACCGCGTCGGCGGCTACGGCGGGCTCAAGGACAAGATCGAGGCCTTCGCGAGCTCCGCGCCCGCGGGGGCCAAGGTCGCCCCCGCAGCGCAGCAGCTGGAGTCCTGGCCGGGGCAGGCGCTCTCCGGCTTCGACTCGCCGTTCTGGTCAGTCGTCGGCATCGTCTTCGGTCTCGGCTTCGTGCTGTCCTTCGGCTACTGGACGACGAACTTCGTCGAGGTGCAGCGCGCGATGGCCTCGAAGTCCATCTCCGCGGCGCGCAAGACGCCGATCATCGGCGCCTTCCCCAAGATGTTCGTGCCGTTCCTCGTCATCTTCCCGGGCATGGTCGCCGGGGTGCTGGTCAAGGAGATCATGGACCTCAAGAACGGTGGGTCCCCGCCGGGTGGTGCCAGCGGCGAGGGAGTGAAGTACAACGACGCGCTCCTGCTGCTGATGCGCGACATCCTCCCCAACGGCCTGCTCGGCCTGGCCATCGCGGGTCTGTTGGCCGCGTTCATGGCCGGCATGGCCGCGAACATCTCGGCCTTCAACACGGTGTTCAGCTACGACCTGTGGCAGCGCTACATCCGCAAGGACCACAGCGACGACTACTACCTGCGGATCGGTCGCCTCGCCACGGTCGCGGCGACCCTCATCGCGATCTTCACGGCCACGCTGGCGAGCAGCTTCTCGAACATCATGGACTACCTCCAGACGCTGTTCGGGTTCTTCAACGCTCCGCTGTTCGCCACGTTCATCCTCGGCATGTTCTGGAAGCGGATGACCCCGACCGCAGGCTGGGTCGGCCTCGCGAGTGGCACGCTCTCGGCGGTGCTGGTGGCCTTCCTGTCGGAGGACGCCTTCGGCTCGGCCAGCCAAGGCGTCATCCCCCTCTCGGGGCAGGGCGCGAGCTTCGTGGCCGCCTCGACCGCGTTCGTCGTCGACATCGTGCTCAGCATCGTGGTGAGCATGGCGACCCAGCCGAAACCGGCGTCCGAGCTCAAGGGCCTGGTCTACTCCGAGACGCCCAAGGAGGACCTGGTCGACCCGGAGGAAGCCAGCCTGCCGTGGTACCAGCGCACCATCCCCTTGGCCGGGATCGCGCTCGTCATGGTCCTCGTCCTCAACTTCGCGTTCTAAGGAGGCTGCACATGTCTGACAAGACCCCCGACGGCTCGAACGCCGACCCCTCGGCCAAGGCATCGGGTGGCCACACCGCCGGCGCCTTCGACATCCGCAACATCATCGGTGCGCTGCTCGCCATCTATGGCGTGCTGCTGCTCCTCGCTGGCCTCTTCATGGACACCGAGGAGGCCAAGACCGGCGGCGTCAACGCGAACCTCTGGACCGGTCTGGCGCTTGCGGTCGCCGGCGCAGCCTTCCTGCTCTGGGCGCGACTCAAGCCGATCATCGTGCCGGCCGACGTCGAGCGCGCCGAGGACGACCCGACCCGGCCCGCACCGCGGCGTCGCCCCGGCGCTCACTGACGCCCGAGCCGGCCGACGACAGACGGGTGTGCCGCGTGGTCACCACGCGGCATACCCGTCAGTGCGTCTCGGCGACCGGTTGTCGGCGCTATCTCATGCAAAAGGCGAGTTAGCGCCGAAGGATCCCGGCGCTAACTCGCCTTTTGCATGGGTGAGCGCCGGGCCGGGCCGCGTCGGACGGAACCTGCGGTGAAGGCGAGGACGGCTGCGGCGGCGATGCCGAGGACTCCACCGCACACCCACATCAGCCGCGGACTCACCTCGAAGAGGGCACCGGCCAGGGGTGGCGCGATGACCGTGCCACCGATCGACGCCGCGCCGTAGAGGCTCTGGTAGCGGCCGTGCATCCCGTCAGGGGCGCGGTCGGACGCATGGGCGGTGGCCGTCGGCTTGTAGAGCATCTCGCCGGCGGTGACGACGGCGACTGCTGCGAGCACCACGACGACGCCGGGCGAGGGCGCGACGACGACCCAGCCGATGCCGACCAGCAGGAAGCCCAGCGCGATGAGACGCTCCGGCGCACGGTCTCGCAACCGGTGCGCGAGCCACGGCTCGAACAGCACGATGAGCGCACAGTTGAGGGAGATGGTGGTGCCGTAGACCCACGGTGCCGCGCCGAGGGCGTCGAGCTGCCACGGCACGGCGGAGTAGGCGAACCGGTAGGCCGTGTCGGCCGCGACGACCGTGAGCAGGAGCAGGACGAAGCGCGGGTCCTGCCGCAGCGCCGCGAGCAGGCGGGTCGGCGTGCCGTCCGGGAGCGGGACGCGCGCCGCGCGCGGGACCACGAAGAGCACGACCCCCAGCATCATCAGGCTCGCGGCTGCGTCGATCACGAAGATGGCGCCGAAGTGGTGCACCGCCAGCAGCCCACCAAGGGGAGGGCCGAGGACGGTGCCCGCGTTGTTGACGGCGCGCATCCACGCGGTGGCCTGCCGACGGTGCTCGGTCGGCAGCGCGCTCGTGACGAGCGCGAACGACACCGGTCGGCCCACGCCGCCGAGCGCACCCATCAGGAAGAGCACCACCGCGAGCGTCGCCGTGGGGGTGAACGGCACCAGCAGGCAGCCGATCGCCGACGCGAGCGAGGCCAGGGCCAAGGTCGGGCGCAGTCCGAACCGGTCACCGACCGAGCCGCCCGCCAGGTTGCCGGCGATCATGCCCAGGCCCCAGACCGCCGCGATCGACCCGGCGGCACCCTCGCTCAGACCGCGGTCGGAGACGAGGTAGAGCGGGATGAACACCCAGGCCATCGAGCCCAGCGCGTTGACGAACCGGCCGAGCAGCAGCCACCGGACCCAGCCCGGCAGCTCCCTCACGCGGGTGCCGTCGCGCCGGGCGACAGTGCGCGGGGCGCCAGTGCGCGGGGTGCCGGGACCGGCGACCCGGAGCGCGCCGTCACCACATGGCCTCGAGCTCGCTCGTGCCGAGGGCCGGCGGGTCGTAGCGCGGCTGGTAGAGGGTCATCGTCCCTGCGCCGGGCACCACCAGCCGGACCGTCGTGCCCCACGGCTGCTCGACGACCCCACCCTCGAACTCGGCGCCACGCTCCTCGAGCTCGGCCATCGTGGTGGGGAGGTCGTCGCACATCAGCGACAGGTCGAAGCGCTGGTCCGTCCCGCCGGTCTCGCCGCCGTGCTCCCAGCTGGACGGGTGGGCCGCGAGCTCGCTCGGGCCGGTGCGGAAGATCAGCCAGCCACCGCCGGTGTCGGTGGCGGGGAAGCGCAGGACGTCGCGGAAGAAGTCGCGGGCAGCGGCCGGGTCGTGCGCGTAGACCAGGGTGTGCAGGGCGGTGATCATGGCACCACGGTAGAAGCCCGGCGACGCTCCAGCCCGTCGAGGACGACGTCGAGCCCGAACTCGAACTCGGTCTGGTCGTCGCACCACCCGAGCGTCGCCCCGGGCTCGTCGTGCGCGACCTCGCCGAGCATCTCGACGAGGTGCGGGATCTGGGTCGCCATCGCCGCCAGCATCTCCTCGGACGCGTCCTCCGAGCCGGTGTCGCCGGGGTCGAACAGCTCCTGCGAGAAGCCGATCACCCGGCTGCCCAGGGCGTGCAGCGAGTGGTGCGCGAGGTCGTTGCTGAAGCCGCTGGCTCGCAGGATCGACACCACCCCGTCGAAGTAGCGGACCACGTCGAGGCTCATCGTCGTGCGGGTCTCGAGCACGCCCGGTGCCCACGGGTGCCGCAGCATGACGGTGCGCGCGGCCAGCGCTCGAGCCCGGAGCGCACCCTGCCAGTCGACGGCGGGATCGGGGGACTCGAGACCGTCGACCGCGGCGAGCAGCTCACCCGCCACCTGGTCGACCATCGCGTCGAGGAGGGCCTCCTTGCCGGCGACGTGGTTGTAGAGCGACATCGCCTCGACGGCAAGCTCCTGGCCGATCCGCCGCATCGACACGGCCGAGATGCCCTCGGAGTCCGCGACGTCGACCGCGGCCCGCATCACCCGCTCGCGGTTGAGCGGCGTGCGTGGCGCGCTCTTCGTGCCCGTGGCTCGCTGCGCCGTGGCTCGCTGCGCCGTGGCTCGCTGCGCGGCGCGCTTGGCGGTGTCGGTCACGGGTCCCTCCGGTCGGCGTGGTGGTCGACTCGCATGCTAGCTCTCGGCCATTGACAGACTTACGGCGTAGGTCTACCTTACAGCGTAAATTTACACCGTAAGTCCTGCGATGAGGAGACCACCATGAACCACCTCGACCAGCCCCGCTCCGCCGCCGTGGCAGCGAGCCGGGCAGACGGCATACCCACCACGATGCGGGCCGCGGTGCACGAGCGCTACGGCGCACCCGAGCAGGTCGTGACGGTGCGAACCGTCCCGGTGCCGGAGGTCGGCCCCGACGACGTGCTGGTGCGGGTCGCTGCGGCGTCGGTCAACGCACTGGACTGGCACTACGTCACCGGGCTCCCGATGTTCGCCCGGCCGACCCTGGGCCTGCGCCGCCCGAAGCGGCAGGTGCCGGGGGCGGACGTCGCCGGGACCGTCGAGGCGGTGGGCGCGGACGTGACGCGGTTCAAGGTGGGCGAGCGCGTCTTCGGTGAGGTGTCCGGTGGTGGCTTCGCCGAGTATGTCGTCGCCCCGGCCGAGTCGCTGGTGCCCGTCCCCGAAGGGGTCGAGCTGGAGACCGCGGCCACGATCGGGGTCGCGGCCGAGACCGCGCTCCAGGGCCTGCGCGACTGGGGTCGCCTGGAGCGGGGTCAGCGGGTGCTGGTGAACGGGGCATCGGGTGGGGTCGGCACCTTCGCGGTGCAGCTCGCCAAGGCGCTGGGTGCGTCCCACGTGACGGCCGTGTGCAGCACCGGCAACGTCGAGGCCGCCCGCGCCGCTGGAGCCGACCGGGTCATCGACTACACGCGCGACGACCTGCGCTCACTGGGGGAGACGTTCGACGTGTTCTTCGACAACGCCGGCACGCTGCCGCTGCGCACCTGCAAGCGGATGGTGGCCGAGGGCGGCTCCTACGTCAGCGTCACGTCCCCGAAGTCGACCTGGCTGCACCCGTTGCCGCGGATGCTGGCGGTGCCGCTCGTCTTCGCGGTCGGGAGCCGTCGGGGGCCGGCCTTCAAGGTGGCCTCGCGCAACCGCGCCGACCTCGAGCTGCTGATCGACCTGGTCGCGCGGGGCCTGGTCACGCCGGTCATGGACCGTCGCTGGGCGCTCGCCGACGCCCCCGAGGCGCTGCGCGTGCAGGGTGAGTTCCACGCCAAGGGCAAGTCACTGGTCATCCCCTGACCCCGACTCGACCCGCAATACGGCAGTTGCGTCGCCTTCCGCCCGGCAATTGCCGGGCGGAAGCCGACGCAACTGCCGTATTGCGGGGGGCGGTCAGGCGAACTGCCAGGACCGCTTGCTCAGTCCGAACCAGAACCCGTCGATCACGCTCTCGTTGTCGAGACTGCCCGACTCGTATGCCGCGCCGAGGCTCACGTAGAGCGGCGCCCAGTGCTCGGTGCGCGGGTGCGCCTCCCGCGCGGCCGGCGCCTTGTGCATGAAGTCGAGGATGGCGTCGACGTCCTGGCGCTCGAGCGCCTCGGCGGCCCAGTTGTCGAACTCCGAGGAGGCCGTCGGCGGCGTGCCGTCGGGGCCGCCGGCCGGGTTGAACCAGCGCAGGTTGTGGGTGGTGAAACCCGAGCCGACGATCAGCGTCCCCTGGTCGCGCAGCGGAGCGAGCTTGCGGCCGAGGTCGAACAGCGCCCGCGGGTCGAGGGTGGGCATCGACATCTGGAGCACCGGGATGTCGGCGTCGGGGTACATCTCGACCAGCGGCACGTAGGCGCCGTGGTCCAGGCCGCGGGTCTCGTCGCGGTGCACCGGGGTGTCGGCGGTGTGCATCAGCTTGGCGACGTCGGCCGCGAGCTCCGGCGCACCCGGGGCGGCATACGTCACCTCGTAGTAGTGCCGCGGGAAGCCGTAGAAGTCGTAGACGAGGGGGACGTCGCCGGTGGTCGCGGAAAGGGACAGCGGCGCCTCCTCCCAGTGCGCGGAGACCATCAGGATGTTCGCGGGCTTGTCGAACGTCGACGACCACGACGAGAGCTGGTCGGTCCACACCGGGTCGTCGGCCAGCGGTGGCGCCCCGTGGCTGAGGTACAGCACGGGCTGGCGGGTGGTGGTCGCGGTCTCGCTCATACCTCGACCATACCCGACTTTACTTGAACCTTCAACTAATGTTGGAGACCCGGCATGGACCCTGCGTCACGAACTTGACGCGCTCGGATACCGTCATCGGCGACGCACGTGTCCATGCAGCGACGAATCCGCTGCACACGAGGGTCAGGAACCGAGGTTTGAACCATGAGTGAGGGGCGCAAGCTCGTCATCGTCGAGTCGCCGGCCAAGGCGAAGACGATCGGCGGCTACCTGGGCAAGGACTGGGACGTCGAGGCGTCGGTCGGCCACATCCGCGACATCCCGACCCCGTCGGAGATGCCCGCCGAGATCAAGAAGGGCCCGTTCGGCCGGTTCGGCGTCGACGTCGACCACGGCTTCGAGGCCTACTACGTCGTCGACTCCGACAAGAAGAAGAAGGTGTCGGAGCTCAAGCGGCTGCTCAAGGGTGCCGACGAGCTCTACCTGGCCACTGATGAGGACCGTGAGGGCGAGGCCATCGCGTGGCACCTGCTCGAGGTGCTCCAGCCCAAGGTGCCGGTCAAGCGGATGGTCTTCCACGAGATCACCAAGGAGGCCATCCAGCGGGCCGCCAACACCACCCGCGACCTCGACGTCGCCATGGTCGACGCCCAGGAGACCCGGCGCATCCTCGACCGCCTCTACGGCTACGAGGTCAGCCCGGTCCTGTGGCGCAAGGTCAAGGCGGGCCTGTCCGCCGGCCGTGTGCAGTCCGTCGCGACGCGCATGGTGGTCGAGCGCGAGCGCGAGCGGATGGCGTTCGTCCGGGCGTCCTACTGGGACGTCGTGGGCGACTTCACGCCCGATGGTGCGGCCAACCAGTTCGGGGCGCGGCTTTCTGCGGTGGACGGCGATCGCGTCGCCACCGGGCGCGACTTCGCCGATGACGGCACGCTCAAGTCCAAGAACGTCGTGCACCTCGACGAGGAGACCGCGAACTCCATTGCCGCACAGGTGATCTCGGCCCAGGTCGCAGTCACGAGCGTCCAGGAGAAGCCCTACACCCGCCGCCCGTCCGCACCCTTCACGACCAGCACCCTCCAGCAGGAGGCCTCGCGCAAGCTCCGCCTCTCGTCCAAGAACGCCATGCGCGTCGCGCAGCGCCTCTACGAGAACGGCTACATCACCTACATGCGCACCGACAGCACGACGCTGTCGGAGGCCGCCCTGACCGCGGCCCGCCAGCAGGCGCGCGACCTGTATGGCGCCGAGTACGTTCCCGACGCCCCGCGCCGCTACGAGAAGAAGGTCAAGAACGCCCAGGAGGCGCACGAGGCGATCCGTCCCGCTGGCGACCGTTTCCGCACGCCCGCCCAGGTGGCCGGCGAGCTGCGCGGTGACGAGTTCGCGCTGTACGAGCTGATCTGGAAGCGCACCGTCGCGTCGCAGATGGCCGACGCCCGCGGCTCGACCGCCACCGTCAAGCTCGGCGGCACGCTGGAGGACGGCCGGGTCGTCGAGTTCAGCGCCTCGGGCACCGTCATCACGTTCCGGGGCTTCCTCGCCGCCTACGAGGAAGGTCGCGACGATGAGCGCGCCAGCAAGGCCGCGGAGGCCGAGGAGGAGCGCCGGCTGCCCAAGCTCAGCGAGGGCGTGGCGATCACCACCCTGCGCGCCGACGCCGATGGCCACGAGACCTCGCCGCCGCCGCGCTACACCGAGGCGACGCTCGTGAAGGCCATGGAGGAGAAGGGGATCGGTCGCCCCTCCACCTATGCCAGCACAGTCGGCACGATCCAGGACCGCGGCTACGTCAACACCCGCGGCAACGCCCTCATCCCGACCTGGCTCGCCTTCGCGGTGACCCGGCTGCTCGAGGAGCACTTCGGCGAGCTGGTCGACTACGACTTCACCGCGTCGATGGAGGAGGACCTCGACCGCATCGCCGGAGGCGACGAGCAGCGCGCCGACTGGCTGCAGCGGTTCTATTTCGGTCATGGGCTCGGCGGTGACGGCGGAAGCGGTGCGGCTGTCGGTGGCCGCGCCAACGAGCCGCTGTCCGGCCAGGGCCTCAAGCAGCTCGTCGAGGACCTCGGCGAGATCGACGCCCGCGAGATCTCGACCATCCCGATCGGCGAGGGCATCGTCGTGCGGGTCGGTCGCTACGGTCCGTACGTCGAGGAGACCGTGCCGCATGGCGTCGACCTTTCCACCGGTGAGATGAGCGACGACGCGGCGACGACGCCCCGGCGCGCCACGATCAACGACGACATCGCTCCCGACGAGATGACCCCGGCCAAGGCACGCGAGCTGCTCGACCAGTCCGCGGACGACGGCAAGGTGCTCGGCCAGGACCCGGCCAACGGTCGCGACATCGTGGCCAAGGCCGGTCGTTACGGTCCCTACGTCACCGAGGTCCTCGACGAGGAGACCGCCGCACTCAAGGGCAAGGCCAAGGTCAAGCCGCGCACCGCGAGCCTGTTCAAGGACATGGACCTCGCGACCATGGACCTCGAGACCGCCCTCAAGCTGCTCAGCCTGCCGCGGGTCGTCGGCACGACGACCGAGGAGGACGGCACCGAGGTCGAGATCACCGCGCAGAACGGTCGCTACGGCCCCTACCTCAAGAAGGGCACCGACTCGCGGTCGCTGACCACCGAGCAGCAGCTGTTCGACATCACGCTCGAGGAGGCGCTGGCGATCTACGCGCAGCCCAAGCAGCGCGGGCGGGCTGCCTCGGCCCCGCTGAAGGAGCTCGGCAACGACCCCGTGTCGGGGCGGCCGATGGTCGTCAAGGACGGTCGCTTCGGCCCCTACGTCACCGATGGCGAGACCAACTCGACGCTGCGCAAGGGCGACGACCCGGAGTCGATCACCCCCGAGCGGGGCGCCGAGCTGCTCGCCGAGAAGCGCGCCAAGGGGCCGACCACCCGCAAGCGAGCGGCCAAGAAGACGACGAAGAAGACGGCGGCGAAGAAGACCGCCAAGAAGACGACGGCCAAGAAGGCCACGACGAAGAAGGCCTGACCGCATGCCGGACGCCAGCCCGCTCGACCCCACCACCGTCCGCGCGCTCGACCGGCGGCTGGCCACCGAGCAGGCCGACAGCCGGCTGCCCTCGGTCGCGGCGGGACTGGTCCGCGGTGGCGCGCTCGTGTGGTCGGGTGCCGTCGGCACCGTCAGCGGGCGGGCCGACGGCGAGCCGGCCGGCACCGACACGCAGTACCGGATGGGGTCGATCACCAAGACCTTCGTGGCCGTCGAGGTGCTGCGCCTGCGCGACGAGGGCAGGCTCGGCCTCGACGACCGGATCGATGCCCTGCTGCCCGACGTCGTGGGGTCGGAGTTCGGCAAGGCCACCGTGGCGCAGCTGCTGTCGCACTCCTCCGGCCTCCAGGCGGAGACGTCCGGACCATGGTGGGAGCGGGTGCAGGGCGGCGGTTGGGACGACCTGCTCGCGAGCCGGCCGGCCCTACGGTTCCGTCCCGGCGCGCGGTTCCACTACTCCAACGTCGGGTATGCCGTGCTGGGCGAGCTCGTGGGCCGGTTCCGGGAGGCGGGGTGGGACGAGGTCGTGCACGCGAACCTCCTGCAGCCACTGGGAATGGCGCGGACCTCGACCCGACCGACCGGTGCGGCAGCGCCCGGGTGGGGCGTGCACCCGATGGCCGACCTCCTGCACGTCGAGCCGGAGCACGATGGTGGCGCGATGGCGCCGGCCGGCCAGCTCTGGACGACGGTCGAGGACCTCGCGCGGTGGGCGGCGTTCCTCGCAGGCGACACGGCCGGGCTGCTCTCGGCGGCGACGCTCGAGGAGATGTGCCTGCCGCTGGTCGTCAACGACACCCCCGGTATGGCGTGGACCGGGGCCCACGGCCTCGGGTGGCAGGTCTGGAACCTCGAGGGGCGGCGGTTCGCCGGCCACGGCGGGTCGATGCCCGGCTTCCTGGCGGGTCTGCGCGTCGACCTCGAGACCGGTGACGGCTGCGTGGTCTTCGCGAACGCCACCTCGGGCCTGTCGCCGACCCTCACGCCCGACCTGATGCGTCTGCTCGCCGAGCGCGAGCCACGACCGGTCGCGACCTGGCACGCGGAGGCCCAGCAGACTCCGGCGCTCGAGCTGGTCGGCGACTGGTACTGGGGCACGACCGGCTACGACCTGCGGCTCGCCGCCGACGGCCACCTGGTCCTCGGCGAGCCGGGCAAGCTGCGCGGCACCCGGTTGCGCCCGACCGAGACCGGCTGGATCGGGTTGGACGGCTACTTCGATGGCGAGCCGCTGACGGTGGTCCGCGGGGACGACGGCCGGGTCAGCCATCTCGACCTCGCGTCGTTCCGGCTGAGCCGCACCCCGTACGACCCGGCGGCCGACATCCCCGGCGACGTGCACCCCGACCGCTGGCACTGAACCCCTCACCCGGCCACGCGTCATGCCTCCCCGCCACGTGCCCGAGCCAAGGGCTTGACCCTCACGCGGCGTGAGGCGTCACAGTGGTCGACATGAGGGAGACGACCGAGGTGCTGCTGACCGTGGGCCAGGTGGCCGAGCGGCTCGACGTGACGGTGCGGACGCTGCACCACTACGACGAGATCCGGCTCGTGCAGCCGAGCGAGCGGTCGGCGGCGGGCTACCGGCTCTACACGGCCGACGACCTGACCCGGCTGCAGCACGTCGTCGTCTACCGGCGGCTCGGGTTCGCCCTGGAGGAGGTCGCGCTCCTGCTGGACCACCCCGAGAGCGTCGAGCAGCACCTGCGCCGCCAACGTGCGGCCGTCGCCCAGCGCCTCGACGAGATGCAGGACCTCGTCGCGGCGATCGACCGAGCACTGGAGAGAGAGATGAACGACGAGCACGCCACCGCCGAGGACCTGAAGGAGCTCTTCGGCGACGGCTTCGAGGACGCCCAGGCCGAGGCCGAGCAGCGGTGGGGCGACAGCGACGCCTGGAAGGAGTCCCAGCGCCGCACCAGGAACTACACGAAGGCCGACTGGGAGGCGGTCAAGGCCGAGAGCGACGCCCTGCACAAGGGTTTCACCGATGCCATGGACGCGGGGGAGCCGCCGACGAGCGTGGCCGCGATGGACGCCGCCGAGGCGCACCGTCTGAACATCCACGAGCGCTACTACGACTGCTCCCCGCAGTTCCACCGCAACCTCGCCGACATGTACACCAGCGACCCGCGGTTCACCGCCACCTATGACGAGATCCGGCCGGGGATGGCGGTGTACGTCCGCGACGCCATCTACGCGAACGCGGATCGCCAGGAGCAGTAACGGCGCTCGCTGGTTAGGCTCGGGCGATGGGGCGCCGTCCGACCGACCAGCACGCACCTGGCTTCGCCGGGCTGGTGTGGCCGGTCCGCACGCGTCGCACGACGCTGCGGCCGGTCACGCCAGCCGACCGCGACGCGGTGCACACCTTCCGCAGCCGCGAGGACGTCACCACCTACCTCGGGCGCGGTCCGATGACTCCCGAGGACGTCGACGAGCGCATCGCCGAGAACCTGGCCCGCGCTCAGCCCGGCCACGAGCACCCGTTGCTGGGCCTCGTGATCGAGCTCGACGACGCGGTGGTGGGTGACTGCATGGTCCGCTTCGAGCCCGACGACAACGGCATGCGGATCGCCTTCATCGGCTACACCCTGCACCCCGACGTGGCCGGGCGTGGTCTGGCCACCGAGGTGGCGCGAGCACTGGTGCGGCTCTGCTTCACCGAGCTGGGGGTGGCGATGGTGCAGGCCGACGTCTTCGTCCCCAACATCGCCTCGCAGCGTGTGCTCGAGAAGGCGGGGCTCCGGCGGATCGGCATGACCCCTGCCGGCAGCGAGGGGGAGGGACACCCCCGCATGGACGACCTCCTGTATGCCGTGACCGCCGCCGAGTGGGCCGCGTCGCCGCACCCGGGTGGCCGGGACGAGCCGTGAGGTACTACGACCATCGCCCAATACCGCGCGACCATGACCCACACGCACTCTGGATCCGTCACACTCCGGTACGGAAGGATCCATCATGAAGCGCACGACCATCACCCTGGCCGCCCTGCTGGCCGCCCTGGTCCCGGCTGCCGTCGGGCTCTGGGGCAACGCGTCGTTCTCGCAGGCCGTTCCGGTCCGCGTGCCGGCCAGCGCCCAGGTGATCACCACGAGCCCGACCGCGGACGACCACGGCGGCGACACCCCGCGCGACCAGCGCACCGAGCCCGGGGACGACCGCGACGACCGCTCGGCCACCTCCACCCGCACTGCCACCCCGAGCGGCACCCGCACCACCGAGGCCGGCGACGACCACGGCGGCGACACCCCCCGCGACGACCGCACCGAGCCCGGCGACGACCGCGACTCCACGTCGGGCCACAGCGGGTCAGGCTCGGGCGGGTCGGGCTCGGGCTCGAACTCCGGCCCGGGGTCGACCAGCTCCGGCTCCGGTTCGAGTGGTTCCGGCTCCGACGACAGCGGCTCGGACGACCACGGCGGCCACGGTTCCGACGACAGCGGCTCGGACGACCACGGCGGTCACGGTTCCGACGACAGCGGCTCGGACGACCACGGCGGCCACGGAAGCGACGACTGAGTGGAGCAGCGCACGACCCCGGTCGCCTCGACGGAGCCCCTGCCCGTCGAGGCGACCGAGCCTGCGCCCTGGGTGACCGTCTCGCGCCGGCGGGAGGCGCCGGCGACACAGCAACCGGTCAGCCCGCGACGGGTGGTTACCCAGGTCGTGGGCGGCCTGGCCGTGGTGCTGCTGGTGGTGGGCCTGCTCGGGTCGTGGGCCGCGCAGCGGCTGGCCGAGCGCGAGGCGGTGACCGACGCGGCGACCATCGCCGACGTGCTGGCGGAGGCGGTGATCACGCCGTCGCTCACCGACGCGCTCGCGGACGGTGACGCCGCGGCCGTGACGGCGATGGACGCGGTGGTGCGTGAGCGGGTGCTCGGGCCACGCGTCATACGGGTGAAGCTCTGGTCACCGGAGGGGAAGGTGCTCTATGCCGACGAGCCGCAGCTCGTCGGCCGCACCTTCCCGCTCAGCGACGACCAGCGGGTCGCGCTCTCCCAGCCCCAGACCAAGGCCGAGGTGTCCGCGCTGGACTCGACCGAGAACGAGTTCGAGACCGGCGGCCGGGCGCTCGAGGTCTACCGGCCGGTCTGGACGCCGAGCGGCCGGGAGCTGCTCTTCGAGACCTACTCGCCCTACGACTCGGTGAGCCAGCGCAGCGGTCAACTGTGGCGCGGCTTCGCCGGGGTCACCGTGAGCAGCCTCCTGCTGCTCGTGGTCCTGACCGCGCCGATCCTCTGGCGGCTGCTGCGCCGGCTCGGTGAGGCCCGGCGCCAGCGTGAGCGGCTGCTCGAGCGCACCCTGGAGGCGTCGGAGGCGGAGCGGCGGCGGATCGCCGCGACGCTGCACGACGGGCCGGTCCAGGACCTGGTGGCTTCGGCCTTCGTCGCGGCGGGTTCCGCGGCGCGAGCCGAGGCGTCCGGCCAGCCCCGCATGGCCGACGACCTGCGCGGGCTGGCTGCCTCGGTGCGCGGCAACATCCGCACCCTGCGCACCCTGCTCGTCGACATCTACCCACCGAGCCTGGCCAGTGCCGGCCTCGCGACCGCGCTCGTCGACCTCGCGCAGTCGGCTGCTGCTCGCGGCCTCACCGTGCAGGTCGACGTCGAGGGGGCGGACGACCTCGGGTTGACCGAGGACCAGGAGCGGCTGGTGCACCGGGTCGCGCAGGAGTGCCTGCGCAACGCCGCGAAGCACGCCGCACCCTGCACGGCGACGATCCGGCTCGCGCGCGAGGGTGGGTCCGTGGTGCTGGACGTGCTCGACGACGGCCCGGGCTTCGACCCGGCCGGTCTCGACACCCCGGCCGAGGGTCACTTCGGGCTGCGGGTGCTGGCCGACCTGGCGAGCGACGCGGGAGCGGTGTTGCAGGTGGCTTCGCGGCCGGGTGCGGGCACGCACTGGCGGATGGCCATCCAGCCGGAGGGTGACGGCGCGGAGGTGGGCTCGTGATCCGGGTCGTGGTGGTGGACGACCACGCGATGGTGCGCACCGGGCTGGCCGCCCTGCTGGAGGCCAGCGACGACGTCGCCGTCGTGGGTCAGGCGGCCGACGGACGCGAGGCCACGAGCGTCGTCGCCCAGACGCTCCCCGACGTCGTGCTGATGGACCTGTCGATGCCGGTGATGGACGGTGTCGAGGCGACCCGTGGGGTGCTCGCTGCCGTGCCCGGGGCCAAGGTCGTCGTCCTGACCTCGTTCTCCGACCGGCGGCGGGTCAGCGAGGCCCTGGAAGCCGGGGCGGTGGGCTACCAGCTCAAGGACTCCGAGCCTGCCGACCTGCTCGCCGCGGTCCGGGCGGCCGCGGCCGGGCACGTCCCCCTGGACCCCCGGGTGGCCCGGGTGCTGCTGCCCGAGCCGGGGTCCCGCGCCGTGGACGGGCTGAGCCCGCGCGAGCAGGAGGTGCTCCGCCTGGTCGCCGACGGGCTCGCGAACAAGCAGATCGGCCGGGCGCTCGGCATCACCGAGCGGACCGTGAAGGCGCACCTGGGGCGGGTGTTCCGGCAGATCGGCGTGCTCGACCGCACCAGTGCGGCCCTGTGGGCCCGCGACCACCTCGACACCTGACGAGGTCGCGGCCCTGCAGGAACCTTTGCTAGCAAAGGAAACTGCGAGACGGACAGGTTGCAACCTGTCCTCCATGACGAAACCTTTGCTAGCAAAGGTTCGTGCAGCGTGGGTATGCCGCGGGGCCGAGCCGGCCACGCGGCACACCTGTGCGTGGGGGCTGTCCGCCCGCTGGCCTAGGCTCGGGCCGTGACCGACGGACTCTTCATCGCCTTCGAGGGCGGCGACGGCGCGGGCAAGTCCACCCAGGTGGCCCTGCTCCGTGCGGCCTTCGAGGCCGCAGGGCGCACCGTGACGGTCACCCGCCAGCCCGGCGGCACGCCGCTGGGCCAGCAGATCCGCGACATGGTGCTGCACGGCGACCACGTCTCGCCGCGCGCCGAGGCGCTCCTCTACGCCGCCGACAAGGCCCAGCACGCCGACCTCTTCCTGCGCCCGGCGCTCGCGGCCGGCGACGTGGTGCTCACCGACCGCTACACCGACTCGTCGGTGGCCTACCAGGGCGCCGGTCGAGACCTGGGTGCCCAGGAGATCCACGACCTCAACATGTGGGCCGTCGACCAGCTCGTGCCCGACCTGACCATCGTCGTCGACATCTCGGCCGCGGAGGGGCGGCGGCGTCGTGGTGACGTCCACGACCGGCTCGAGGCCGAGGGTGACGCCTTCCACGAGGCGGTGCGGGCGCACTACCTCGCGATGGCGCAGGGCAACCCCCAGCGTTACGTCGTCGTCGACGGCACCCTCGCCCCCGACGACATCCACGCGCAGGTCGCCGACCGGCTCCGTCGGATGGGGGTCCTGCCGTGACCGTCTGGCGTGACGTCATCGGCCAGGACACCGCGGTGGGCACGCTCCAGCGGGCCGTGACCGACCCCGGCTCGATGACCCACGCGTGGCTGCTCACCGGCCCCCCGGGTTCCGGGCGGTCCGTGGCGGCGCGTGCCTTCGCGGCGGCCCTCGAGTGCCCTCTGGGCGGGTGCGGGGAGTGTCGCGAGTGCCGCACCGCCGTCGACGGCTCCCACGCCGACGTCGACGTCATCGCCACCGAGGGGCTGTCGATCAAGGTCGAGCAGGCCCGCGACCTCGCCGCGATGTCGGCGCTTCGACCGTCCGTGGGACCGTGGCGGGTGATCATCGTCGAGGACGCCGACCGCCTCACCGAGCGCGCCGCCGACGCCCTGCTCAAGGCCATCGAGGAGCCGGTGCCCCGCACCGTCTGGATCCTCTGCGCGCCGTCGCTCGAGGACGTCGTCATCACCATCCGTTCGAGGTCCCGGCACGTGCGGCTGCGGACGCCGCCCGCCGAGGCGGTGGCCGAGCTGCTGCACCGGCGCGACGGGGTCGAGATGCCGATGGCCATGTATGCCGCGCGGGCCGCGCAGAGCCACGTCGGCCTGGCGCGCCGGCTGGCTCGCGACGAGGGGGCCCGGATCCGCCGCCGCGACGTGATCAGCCTGGCCGGTCGGATCCACGGGGTGGGCGACGCGATCGGCGCCGCGGCCGACCTCGCCTCCATCGCCGACGAGGAGTCCACCGCCGCGGCGTCCGAGCGCGACACCGCAGAGCGCAAGCGGCTGATGGAGCTGCTGGGCGCCGATCCGTCCGCGCGCACCCAGCCACCGCACATCCGCAGCCAGCTGGCCGGCCTCGAGAAGGAGCAGAAGGCCCGGGCCACCCGGCACTCCCGCGACGTGCTCGACCGCTCCCTGGTCGACCTGCTCTCGGTCTACCGCGATGCGCTCATCCTGCACAGCGGGGCAGCCCTCGGGCTGGTCAACCAGGACAGCCTGCCGATCGTCCAGGGTGTCGCCCGCTCGATGAGTGCCGAGCAGCTGCTGCTGGCGATGGACGCCATCGGCACCGCCCGCGAACGCATCGGCCTCAACGTCGCCCCCCTCCTCGCACTGGAGGCGATGGCGATCTCGCTGCGCGTGCCGCGGTGAGTGCTCCCCAGCCACGCGGGATACCGTCGAGCGCATGACACGACAGGGACGACTCCTGGTGGCCACCGCCGCTGCCTTGGCGGTGGGTCTCTCCGGGTGCTCCCTCATCCCGGGCGACGACCAGCCGGCGGTCACGCCGGTCCCCACCACGGCGCGGACGCCCCCGGCCGGCTCGGAGGCGCTCGCGAAGTTCTACGGGCACAAGCTGACGTGGAAGGGTTGCGGCTTGGGAGAGTGCGCCGGGCTGTCGGTGCCGATGGACTACGCCAAGCCCGAGGGCGAGGTGATCACGGTGCAGGTGCTGCGGATGCGCGCCACGAAGAAGTCGCAACGACTCGGGTCGCTCGTCGTCAACCCCGGCGGCCCCGGCGCCTCGGGCATCGACTACGCCCGTGCCGCCGACTTCATCGTCGGCAAGCCGGTGCGCCAGCGCTTCGACGTCGTGGGGTTCGACCCGCGGGGCGTGCAACGCTCCAGCCCGGTCGACTGCCTCAGCGACGAGGAGATGGACGACTTCCTGGCGCAGGACCCGACGCCCGACGACGACAGCGAGGTCGCCTCGTTCATGGGCTCGATGAAGGTGCTCGGGGAGGGGTGCCTCCAACGCACCGGGCCGCTGCTCGGCCACATCTCGACCGAGGACACCGCCAAGGACCTCGACATCCTGCGGTCGGCGCTGGGTGACGCCAAGCTCAACTACCTCGGCAAGTCCTACGGCACGCAGCTCGGTGCGGTGTATGCCGGGCTGTTCCCGCAGCTGGTCGGCCGGATGGTCCTCGACGGTGTCCTGCCGCCCGACCTCACCTGGGAGGAGTCGGCGGTCGGTCAGGCCGAGGGCTTCGAACGCGCCGCGCACGCCTGGGCCAGGGACTGCGTCGACGACGGCGACTGCCCGCTGGGCGACTCCGAGTCCGAGGTCATGGCTGGGCTCGGCGACCTGCTCAAGCGGCTCGACCGCACGCCGGTGCCGATGCGCGACGGGCGCGAGTCGGAGCTCACCGAGGGCTGGGCCACGGTCGGTGTCGCCCAGGCGATGTACGACCAGGGCTCATGGGGGGCGCTCACCGACGCACTGCGCCAGGTGGTCACGCAGGACAACGGCACCGAGCTGATGCTGATCGCCGACGAGTACGCGCGACGCGACCCCAGCGGGAAGTACACCGCCAACCTGCTCGAGGCGTTCTACGCGATCAGCTGCCTCGACAGCCCCGGGCGGCCGGACGCGAAGTACTACGAGGACATCGTCGCCAGGGCCGAGGCCAAGGCTCCGGTGTTCGGGGAGGCCCTCGCCTGGGGCGCGGCCACCTGCAGCGCCTGGCCGGTGAAGTCGGGGGAGGGCCCGCGCAAGATCAGCGCCGAGGGCAGCGGTCCGATCGTCGTGATCGGCACCACCCGCGACCCGGCCACACCCTACGAGTGGGCCGTGCGCGAGCGTGCCCAGCTGGCGAACGCGCGGTTGCTGACCTTCGACGGCGACGGCCACACGGCATACACCCGGTCAAACAAGTGCATCGACGACGCGGTCAACGACTACTACACGAAGGGCACGGTCCCGGCCGACAACCTGAAGTGCTAGCCGCGCCGCACTGCCCCGCGCCGCACTGCCTCGCGCCGCACTGTCCGGCGCCGCACTGGCCCGCGCCGCACTGTCCGGCGCGAGCGCTCACCGCGCCGCGCCGGGTCAGCGGAAGGCGTAGACCACGGTGACGGTCACGCCGACGTTCTCGCTGCCGGCACTGATCGGCACCGGCGAGGCGCTGTCCTTGCTCGCCGCAGCACGCACGTCGTAGGCGACCGGCGGCGGGTCCGAGACCGTTTCGGAGATGCTGACGACGGCGCCGAGGTCACGCCCGGACGCCGTCGCGTACTGCTCCGCCTTGGTCTTCGCGTTGGCGACGGCCTTGTCGCGGGCGGCACTGAGCAGCTTGCCGTTGTCCTCGAGGTCGAGGCTGATCCCGTCGACCTGCACCGCGTTCCCGCCGGCCGTGACCGCGGCGCTGATCGCTGCCCCGGACTTGCCGAGGTTGCGCAGGGTCGCTGTGACGCCCTCGCTGACGAGGTAGCCCTTGACGACCGGGCTGGAGCTGGTCGGATAGGCGTAGTCGGGCTGGATGTTGAGGTCGGAGGTCTGGACGTCCTTGCCGGCGACGCCGTTCTTGCTCAGCGAGGACTGCACGCGGGCGGTGATCGCGTTGGCCGACTTGAGCGCCTCGGCCACCGTGTCACCGCGGGTCTGGACGCGGAGGTCGAGCCGCAGGGTGTCGGGCTTGCCGGCGACCTGAGCAGTGCCGGTGACGGTGATGCCGGGGCTGCCCGCTGCGGTGCCACCGGTGGGGTTGGTGGCGATCGGGTACGAGACGAGGGGTGCGGCCGAGGCCTCCCGACCGGAGTGGGAGCCGGCCCAGAAGGCTGCTCCCAGCACGACGACGGTCGCCGCGGCGACCGCTCCACGGGACATCTGCTGGGTGCTCATGGCGGTGGGACGGTATGCCGCGTGGCTCGGTTCCGGAGCCTCGCTGGTGGGGTGGCGGGCTCGGTTCTGCGAGGGCGCCGGGCTCGGACTCGGCCGGTTCGGATTTCCAGCGGCCGATCCGTATACTCATCGTCCGTGCCTCCGGGCACCTGCCCCCTTAGCTCAGTCGGCCAGAGCGATTCACTCGTAATGAATAGGTCATCGGTTCGATTCCGATAGGGGGCTCAGCGAACGCCCTCGACTCCGGTCGGGGGCGTTTCTGCCTTCAGAGGGCTCCGCCGGCCGACGAGGAGCGGCCTTCGGACCGGCCGGCCTCGTCGTTGCGGTCCACGGCACGAAGCAGGCTGTTCTACTTCCCGCTGTAGACGGGGAACACGCTGTGGTCAGGGGATCCGTCCTTCCATCGGTGGTGAAGGTCGTGGTGACTGGCGTGTCAGGCGCCGTACTCGGCGTCGGTGACGTGGTCGAGCCAGGTCACGACCTGACCGGAGTTGTCGGCTTCCTGGACGGCGATGTGGGCCATGAAGCGGTCGGCGGTGGCGCCGTGCCAGTGCTCCTCGCCGGGTTCGATGTACACGACGTCGCCGGGCCGGATCTCCTGGACCTCGCTGGCCTCGCCGGTTCTGCGGCGGGCGACGTAGCCGATGCCGTCGGTGACGTAGAGGGTCTGGCCCTTGGGGTGGTGGTGCCAGGCGGTGCGGGCGCCGGGGGTGAACCTGACGTGCGCGCAACCGACTGCGGACTGGTCGTCGGGGTTGCGGATGCCGTCGATGTAGACGGCGCCGGTGAACCAGTCGGCGGGGCCGGTGGCGGTCTGCCCGCCGCTGTGGGTGAGCTTCATGAGTTCTCCTCGGTTCTTCGGATTGGGTCGGTCGGTGCGTTGCTGCCGGTGGCCGGAGTGGGGTCAGTTGGTGGTTCCCGGTGTCACGGTCAGGAGCCGTGCACGGTGACGGTGACCTGGACGTCACCGGGCATCGCCGCCAGCCGCGTAGCGGCGCCGGGTTCGAGCGTGCCCAGGATGACGATGCCGTCGTAGTAGGACTGGTCGCCGTAGTAGAGGACGAGGTCCTGGCCGGGTGCGTAGTAGCCGAGGTCGCCGACGTCCGGGTCCGCCCCCGCGGGTTGCCCCGCAAGGTTGAGCGGGGCGCGGAGGGGCCCGGTCTTCTCGACGCCGCCGTGGTCGCTCATGCGGACGGTCTGGGGGAGCTGGGCCATCAGGTCATCGGCGGCGGGGGTGTCGGTGAGGGTTGCGATGAAGTGTTCGTTCCCGACACGGATGTCGATCTGCATGGTGCCTTCCTGGGTGGGTGCGTTGTCCCGGTCGCCGCTGGCGGTGGACGTGGTGGGAGCGGGGCTGGTTCGGTCAGGGACGCTGTCGCGTTGGCTGCCTTGCTGGGACGTGTGGCGATCAGTGACGTCGCTGCGAGGAGTGGGCTGCGTGGTCGCGTCGCACCCGGTGAGCGCGAGCACTGCTGCCATGGTGGCGACGGTGAGCAGGCCACCGGTGCGGCCGCGCGGGTGACTGACCTTCATGCGCGTGCGCCGTGCCTGCCGGCTACCAGGTGGGCCACGGTGGATGCCCCGGTCAGCACCAGGACGATGGTGGCCATGGGGACGGCGGTGTCCTGGCCCCCCAGTGCGGCCAAGGGGGCGATGGTGCCGGCCATCACCCACTGCAGGAAGCCCAACAGCGCCGATCCCGTTCCCGGGTGGCGGGGCACGGCGGCGGAAGCGAGGGCGCCCGCGTTCGGGCCCACGAGTCCCTGCCCGGTCATCAGGACGAAGAAGCCCCCGAGGGCCACGGGGAGAGGCATCGAGAACCACCCGGCCCCGACGGCCAGCACGGTGCCGGCCACGCCGGTGGCGGCGAGTCCAACCGTGATGAAGGTCCGGGCGGGGATTCGGTGGGCGTACCGGGCGGCGACCAGTGCCGCGGCTGTCATGCCGGCTGCGTTGGCTGCGAAGTCGACCGAGTACTGAACCGGCGTCAACCCGTTCATCGACTGGAGCACGTAGGCGGAGGTGGCCACGTAGGCGAAGGTGGTGCCCATCGAGAACGCGAACACCACCAGGTGGCCGCTGAACACGCGCGAGGACAGCACCTGCCCGGTCGCACCCAGGGTCCGCCTCAGGCCACCGCCCTGACGTCGTGCGACGGGAAGGGTCTCCGGCACCGCGACCGCGACGGCGGCCAGCATCACGGCAGCCAAGGCGGCGACCACCCAGAACGAGACCCGCCAGCTGGACACCGACAGGACCAGCGCGCCGAGCAGGGGCCCGACGACCGGGGCGGTCCCCGCGACGGCGGCGACCACGTTCATCGCACGAACCATCCGTGCACCCTCGGTGAGGTCGACGACCACGGACCGCGCGATGACCATGGCCCACCCGCCGGCGAACCCTTGCACCAGCCGGGCGGTCATCATCACTGAAACGGTCGGGCTGAACGCGCACACCACGGACGCGACGACCAATGCCACCAACGCCGCGAGGAGGGGGCGGCGACGGCCGACCCGGTCCGAGAACGGTCCACCGGCCAGCTGCCCCAGAGCCATGCCGACGAAGAACGTGGTCAGGGTCAGCTGGACCTGCGTCGCGGGTGCGGCGAAGTCATGCCCCACCAGCGGGAAGGCAGGGACGTACATGTCGGTCGCCAGCGGTGCGATGGCGGTGATCAGCACGATCGTCGTCAGCACCGACGCCGACAGCCCCGCAGCCGCAGCCGACCTCGGTCGCGTTGGCGGACGCGATGCCGGCCGCGAAGGTGCCGGGCCCAGGGGGGTGTCGGGTCGCTGCAGAACTGGCATGTCTTCCATGCAACCGGTGACCGCTGGCGCGAGGAAGTCACGCTCGTGACGTGTACCAGCAGGGCATCCCTGGCCGGCCGCAGCGCAGGTACCGTCAGCCGGTATGGACAACCGGTCAGAAGTGCGTGAGTTCCTCAGCTCGCGCCGTGCCAAGCTGGTCCCTCGGGACGTCGGGCTCCCTGACGTGGGGCAGCGCCGGGTTCCCGGACTGCGACGCGGCGAAGTCGCCGCCCTGGCGGGGGTCAGCGTGGAGTACTACTCCAAGCTCGAACGAGGCGCCCTGGGCGGGGTGAGCACGTCGGTGCTGGATGCCATTGCCCGCGCCCTGCGCCTGGACGACGCTGAACGCAGCCACCTGTTCAACCTCGCTCGGGCTGCGGACGGAACCACCTCCATGCTCCGGCCGCGGCGCCGCAGCCGGTCCTGGGCTCCTCGACCCAGCCTGACGTGGGTGCTGGACGGCATCACGGGGGGGCCGGCCCTGGTGCGCAACGGGCGCATGGACCTGCTGGCCACCAACCCACTCGGGCGAGCGATGCACGCCTCGCTGTACGAACGTTCCCCCGGGCAGGTCCCGAACTTCGCCCGCTACACGTTCCTCGACGAGGACTCCCACCGGTTCTACCCCGACTGGGACACCGCCGCCGACACGGCCGTCGCCATCCTGCGCACGGAGGCCGGCCGTGACCCCCACGACGCGCTCATGCACGACCTGGTCGGCGAGCTGGCCACTCGCAGCACGGACTTCCGGCGGCGCTGGTCCAGCCACGACGTGCGCCTCCACGGCGCCGGAACCAAGATGTTCCACCACACGGCGGTCGGTGACCTCGAGCTCGCGTACGAGAGCCTCGACATGGTCTCCGACCCGGGGCTCACCCTCACCCTCTACGCAGCCGAACCGGCGTCCCCGTCCGCACACGCACTGGCCCTGCTGGGCTCGCTGGCCGCGACCACTGGCCACGTGGAGTCGGGGGCCCACCAAGGATGAGTCCGGGCTCGACACGCCCACGTAGCGAGCGGCGGCAGGGCGCCACGCCGTGGTCAGCCCACGAGCCCGTGGCCCGCCGTGAGGTGGACGGGCGCCCCGTCGTCACCTGCTCTTGACAATGCTGCTGACTGCGCTCAATATTGAGTGCAGTCATATTAGTGGTCATCGCCGACCCCATGACGGTCGAAGCAAGAGCCTCGTTCGACGGCGCGTGCGGCAACACCGCGGTGCCAGTCCTGGGAGCGTGCTGGCCCGCGCATCGCCGGGCAGCCCGAGCCGCCGTCAGCGAACCTCGAGGAGCGTCATCATCACCACCAACAGCGGCACCGCCGGCCCGGACATCACGTCGTACGCAGACGCGCCAACCAAGACGATCGACGTCATGGGCACGTCGATCGCCTATCGCGAGCTGGGACCTCGCGGCGGCATCCCGGTCGTCTTCTTCGTGCACCTGGCCGCGACCCTGGACAACTGGGACCCGCGGATCATCGACCCGATCGCAGCCAACCGGCACGTCATCACCTTCGACCAGCACGGGGTGGGTGCCTCGGGTGGCAGGGTTCGCCCCATCCTCGAAGAGGCAGCGGACGACGCCTACGACTTCATCACCTCGCTCGGCCACTCCGAGGTCGACGTCTTCTCGTTCTCGATGGGCGGCATGATCGCGCAGGACCTCGTGGTGAAGCACCCTGAGGTCGTGCGCAAGCTGGTCCTGACCGGCACCGGGCCTCGGGGGGGCAAGGACATGGACAAGGTCGACCGCGTCACCTACGTCGACATCCTGCGTGCCACGTTGACCCGCTCGGACCCCAAGGAGTTCTTGTTCTTCAACCGGGACGCGGTCGGAAAGCGTGCCGGCAAGGAGTTCGTGCAGCGCCTGCGCGAGCGGACCGTCGACCGCGACAAGGACATGAGTCTCCGCGGGTTCCAGACGCAGCTCTCAGCCATCAAGAAGTACGGCCGCTCGGCCCCGTCCGACCTGTCCGTCGTGACCCAGCCGACACTCATCGCCAAACGGTGACCACGACCGTATGGTGCCGTCGGTCCTTTCCGAGGACCTGCACCGACGCATCGCCGGCTCGGAGCTGATCATCTACCCCAACTCCGGCCACGGGGGCATCTTCCAGTACCACGAGCAGTTCGCGCCGGTCGCCGTCGAGTTCCTCGGCAGTGCGTCGATCAGCGAGGGCGTGGTGCAGCCTTGAGCGAGCCGACACCCTCCTTCGTCAGGCACTTCAGCTCATCGATCCTGCTGTGGGTGCGCCAGGACCAGCCACGCGCGGCCGGCATGGCCCACTGGAGAGGGCCGCACTCGGGCATCATCGCCGCGACCCCCGGCCTGCACGAGTACCGCCAGGTGCACCTCGCCGCCGACAACCCCGGCCGCTGGGCGCCATCGACGGACATCGAGACGGAGATCCCGAGCGAGCGCAAGATCGACGGGATCGCCGAGGTCACGTTCCAGTCCGCACTGGCACCGCTGAGGGGCCGGGCGCAGACGCAGCTGGCCTACAAGGACGAGGTGAACGTCTTCCGCCGCACCCTGCTCTATGCGGGCGCGCCCGGCACCTCGCGTTGGTACGACGTCGGCGGCGACGACGCCCATGGGGCCGAGAGCTCGGTCGTGCTCTACCTGCGTCGCCGCAAGGGCGCACAAGGCTTCGGCAAGTTCGTCCGCAAGACCCTCGTTCCTGCGCTGGCTCCCAGCGACGGCCTCGCCGGACTCCGCAGCCAGACGTTCCTGCCATGGAGCGAAAGGATGTGGGACACACCTGACGTGGCCCACGACAACCCGCTGGACCAGCGCTTCCACGCATCGGTCATGCTGGCGTTCGCCGATGAAGCCGCACGCTCGACCTTCCTCGCGAATTCCGCGGAGTTGAACGAGATCATGAGGCCCAAGGTTTCTGCTGTCCACGCGTACGACGTGGAGACGACGCTGACGTTCGTCAAGGACGGCGAGGTGCTCGCAGAGCCACAGGAGAACTAGAGGAGCGGGCGTGACGGAATCACCGACCATGGGGCGGCGCGAACGCAACAAGCAGGCCAAGCTCGAACGCATCCTCGCCGCCGCCGGCAGCCTGCTGGCGGAGCGCAGCATCGACGAGGTCACGACGCAGGAGGTGGCGGAGGCAGCCGACATCGCCACCGGCACCCTGTTCCTGTATGCCAAGACCAAGGGCGAGCTGCTGCTCATGGTGCAGAACGCCCACTACCGCCAGGCCCTCGATCGTGGCATGGCGCGAGCAGCGCGGCTCGAGGAGCCCCTCGAAGCGGTCATGGCGATCCTGCGCCCGATCATTGACTGCAACCGCGCTCAGCGGGACAACGGCGTGGCATACCTTCGGGAGATCACCTTCGGAGACTCCGCCGAAGCGCATCGGGCCGAGGCCCTGACGATCGTCCAGGAGACGGAGGTCGCGGTGGCGGCGGTGATCGGACGGACGAGCAGTGCAGGTGCCGCCGGCGTCGCGGCCCACCTGATCAACGGAGCCATGCTGCTCGCCCTGGCGGGAGCCGGCGATGCAGACAACGACGCCGTGGCGGCTGAGGTCCGACAGGGCGTCGAGCTCGTGCTCCGCTGTCCTCCTCCGCTGCCCGCCTGATCCTGAGCGGCCCCCTTGGCGCCGTGCGATGCTGGCCGGCATGCGCTTCTCGATCTGGCCCGACCTCGACGAGCCCTGGCCGGAGCTGCGCCGGCTGGTGGCGCACGCCGACGCCGGCGGCTGGGACGCCGTCTACGTCGAGGACCACTTCATCGTGCACAGCGACCAGGACGCCCCGCTCATGGAGGCGACCGGCACCCTCGCGGCGCTCGCCGCCGCGACCGAGCGGATCAAGCTGGGGACGCTCGTCCTGTCGGTCACCTACCGACACCCGGCCGTCATCGCCAACTGGGCCGCCACGGTCGACCAGCTCAGTGCCGGCCGGCTCGTCCTCGGGCTGGGGGCCGGGTGGGAGGAGCACGAGCACGCGGCCTACGGGTTGGCGCTGGGTCCGCCGGGCGAGCGGGTCGACCGGTTCATCGAGGGGCTTGCGGTCGTCCAGGGCCTGCTCACCCAGCCCCGCACGACGGTGGAGGGCCGCTACTTCCAGGTGCGGGACGCGGCCTGTGAGCCCAAGCCCCACCAGGACCGTGTGCCGATCCTGGTGGGGGCCAAGGGTTCTCGGATGCTGGGCGTGGTCGCCGAGAGTGCCGACCGCTGGAACATGTGGGGGAGCCCCGGGCAGGTGGCCGACAAGGCGGCCGTCCTGGACGCCCACTGCGAGCGGCTGGGCCGCGACCCCCGGAGCATCGAGCGGTCCACCCAGGCGATGCTCTGCGTCACCGATGACCGTGCGGCCGCGCGCGCCTTCCTGGACCAGCACGCCTCGACCGGCCGGGCCGCGATCGCGGGGTCCGCTGCCGAGGTCGCCCACGCGGTGGCCGGCTACGCCGAGGTCGGCGTCGACGAGTTCATCGTCCTGACCAGCGATCTCGGCCGTGGCGATCAGCGCCTCGACACGCTCGATGCCCTGTGGGCGGCGCTGGTGGCCACCCAGGACTGAGCGGTCCCTAGCCCAGGCGGTCGAGGAAGGCGAGCGAGCGCTCGACGACCAGCTTGGTGGCGCCCTCGTCGTACGCGGCGAGCGAGCTGTCCGTGAACAGGTGGCCGTCTCCGGGGTAGAGGAACAGCTCCACCTCGTCGTGCGAGTCGAGGAAGGGCTGAGCCATCTCGAGGTCGCCGGCGTCGATGAACTCGGGGTCGGCGTCCATCGCGTGCACCTGCGCGGGCGTGCCGTCCGGCCATGCGCCGAACTCCGACGGCTCGATCACCCCGTGGTAGAACAGCCCACCCAGCGCGCCCGGACGGTTCTGCACGAGCCACTGGGCCGCCATCACGCCGAGGGAGAGACCGGCATACACGATCTCCTGGGGCAGGTCGTCGGCCAAGCGGATGCCGCGCTGGCGCATCTCGTCGAACCCGACTTCGCGGCAGTAGACCGCCCCGTCCTCGATCGAGTCGAAGGTGCGGCCCTCGAAGAAGTCGGGCGCATGGACGGTGTGGCCGCCCTCGCGCAGCCGGTCGGCGAGCTCGAGGACGCCGGGCGTGAGCCCCTGGATGTGGTGGAGCAGCAGGATGTCGGTCATACCGCCACGCTACGGGCGGTTGCGGACGATCGCCGTCCTCTTCGGGTCAGGTCTCACAGCGAGGTGCGTCTGCGGCTTATCGCGGCCCACGTGCCCGCAGATCCCCGAGGTGCCGGGTCAGGACGCCGACGACGAACTCGTGGTCCTCGAGCTGGGGTAGCCCGGACACCCCGAACCAGCCCACCACTCCCGCGCCGGCGACGCGCAGGGGGAAGGCGCCTCCGGCGGCGGCATACTCGCTCGCTGGCAGGGCGAACCGGTCGGCCAGGGTGAAGCCCTCGTCGTGGCACAGCCGCGCCAGGTAGATGGAGGAGTGCTCGAACCGCATCACGACCCGGCCCTTGCGTCGCAGCCACACGTCGTTGTCGCGAGTCGACCCGGCGAGACCGCAGTGGAACAGCTGGTGGTCGCCGCGCCAGAGCCCGATCGAGATCGGGAGCTGTCCTTCCCTCGCTGCGCGGGCAGCCGAGGTGCCGATCTCGTATGCGGTGTCCTCGGTCAGGGATGGCAGCGTCAGCTCCCGCTCCTGTGCGGCCAGCGCATCGAGGGACGGCCAGGTGCTGGGGTCGGACGGCATCGGTTCGGTTCCTCGGGGCGCGGGGCAGCAGGCGGTCGGGCCTATCCTCCACCACCGCAGGGCAAGATGTCAGCGGCGGTTGGTCTGTGCGGTCCGCATGATGGCGTCGCGTAGCAGCTCCACGGCGTGCGCCCGTGCGCCCGCGAGGTCGGGCTCGGCGTCCAGCGCTGCCGCAGCGATCCGCGTCGGCCGCGGCCAGAGACTGCTTCGCAGGGCCAGCTCCGCCACGAACGCTGGGTGCGCCCCCCACCCGCCGCCGACGACCAGGAACTGGGGGTCGAGGAAACCCACGGCGGCGAGCAGCACTGCGGCCACGGCGTCGGCCAGGGCCGCGCGCAGTTGCGGTTGGTCGTCGATGGCGGCGACCACCGCACCCACGTCGACGGCGGTGGACCCAGGACGGCGCAGACCCAGCTGGGCGAACACCTCGGTGAACGGGATGCTCGAACGCCGGGCACCGGGCACCACGACGTGGGCGATCTCGCCGGCCAGCCCGGTGTGCCCTCGTCGGACCTCGCCGTCGCTCACGACCGCGCAGCCGAGCCCCTCTCCGAGGTGCAGGTAGACGAAGTCGCTCACGCCTGCTGCCGCTCCAGCCAGGGCCTCGGCCCGCGCAGCCCAGTTGACGTCGTTGTCCACGACGACCGACCCGGAGGCGAGGCTACCCACGATGGAGACGGGGTCGAGGTCCCCCACCAGGAACGGCGCGTCGGGGATCTGGACCAGCCGGCCGCTGTGCCGGTCCACGGGGTCGGCGGCGCTGACCACCGCGACGGCCACGACACCGTCGGCGGCAGCGGCCACGCGCTTGCACGCGGTCCGCAGTGCGGCCGCCGCCTCGCCGGTGCGCGCGCCGGCCGCCAGGGCGATCTGCGACCGGGCTAGCGCAGTGCCCCGCGGATCGACCACCTCGGCCACCACCGCGGCGGGTGTGATGCTGACGGCCATCGCCGAGCCCTGTCCGGGTGCGACGGCGTAGTAGGAGCCGGATCGCCCGCGCCCGGACGTGCGCTCACCGGTGTCGGTCACGATCCCGAGGGCCTCCAGCCGTCGCATGCTCTCCGAGACGGTGGTCTTGGAGATGCCGCTGCGAGCCGCGATGTCGGCCCGCGTGATCCGGGCGTTCTCCATGAGCAGCTTCAGCACGGTGTCGTCGGTCACCGTGCGGACGAGGTCCAGCGACGGCTTGGCAGTCCAGGTCACGCCGCGAGTTTAGTCAGGGGTCTTGCCGAAAAGCCGCCCACGCGGCATACTCCTCTTAATCGTAAGGAGTCCTGACCAAAGGAGAGCGGACCTATGACCGTCACCACCGAGCAGTCCCCGGCCGTTGTCGAGCTGCCGCACTGGGAGACCGTGCCGAGCGACCTCGCCGAGGCGACGCGCACCATCAAGTCCGCGCTCCGCGCCCGGATCGAAGCCGCCGGTCGCTCGGTCGAGGAGGTCTTCGCCGTCGCCGAGGCGAAGGTCGCCGAGCGGGTCGCCGAGATCAAGGCGGCCAAGGAGCGCGGCGAGACGGTCTGGCCGGTGATCGACTACACCGACATCGAGAACGGCACGGTCACTCCCGAGCAGCTCGCGAAGCTGCGCCGCCGCGGCTGCCTCGTCGTGCGAGGGCACTTCGAGCGCGAGCAGGCGCTCGGCTGGGACGCCGACATCGTCGACTACGTCGAGCAGAACGAGTTCTTCGAGAACTACCGGGGGCCGGGCGACGACTTCTTCGGCAGCGTCGGCTCGAAGCCCGAGATCTACCCGATCTACTGGTCGAAGGCGCAGATGGAGGCCCGCCAGAGCGACCGGATGGCACGGGTCCAGGCCTTCCTCAACCACCAGTGGACCAGCGAGTCCGACGGCGTGCAGTGGTTCGACCCCGGCCGCGACTCCCTCTACCCCGACCGCATCCGCCGCCGTCCCCCGGGCGCCGACTCGGCCGGGCTCGGGGCGCACTGCGACCCGGGCACCCTCGACCTCTGGATGACCGAGGCCTACCAGCGGGCCTTCCGCCACCTCTTCGACGGCACGATCGAGCAGTACGACCCCTGGGACGCCGCCCACCGCACCGCCGGCCCGCAGTACCCGGGTTCGACGATGTGCTCGGCCTTCCGCACCTTCCAGGGGTGGACCGCGCTCTCTGACATGGACCACGACCAGGGCGTACTCCACACCGTCCCGATCCCCGAGGCGATGGCCTACCTGCTGCTGCGCCCGCTGCTCTCCGACGTCCCCGACGACGACATGTGCGGGGTGACCACCAACCAGGTCTTCCCCGCCAACGAGAAGTGGCACCCGTTGCTGATCGAGGCGCTGTCGGGCATCCCGGACGTCAAGGCCGGTGACTCGGTGTGGTGGCACTGCGACATGATCCACAGCGTCGCGCCGGTCCAGGACCAGCAGGGCTGGGGCAACGTCATGTACATCCCGGCCGCGCCGTGGTGCGAGCGCAACGAGGCGTATGCCGCGAACGTGCGTGAGTCGTTCCGCACCGGTTCCAGCCCCAGCGACTTCCCGGAGGAGCACTACGAGCGCTCCTGGACCGGCCGCTTCGAGCTCGACCAGCTCAACGAGGTCGGGCGCCGCGGGCTGGGTCTCGCCTAGCGCTCGCGTGCCGGGGGGGGCGGTGAGGATCTGCGCGACACAGCGCAGGCCATGGGGGAGACGGCGGGCGAGTGCAGGCCCACCCGCCGTCTCCTGGCAACCTGCATCCCCCGATGACAGGTCAATGATGAAGACGACGCAGGGCCCGGAACGTTACGCCGCTGCTCCAGGTCTTGTTTGACGCGCTCGGCCCCGGATCGTGACGGCCGGTGCGGCGGTGCTCAGTGGGCGGTGTCCGCGAGCCCCGTCCTGATCTCGTTCTTGAGGACCTTGCCGACCTTCGAGCGGGGCAGGTCCGACCAGACGTGGACGGCCTTGGGCGCCTTGACCCCGCCGATGCGGGCCTTGACGAAGGCGATCACCTCCGCGGGGTCGACGGTGCGGCCGGGCACCGCCTGGACGACGGCCTCGACCCGCTCGCCCCACTTGTCGTCGGGCAACCCGATGACGGCGCACTCCTGCAGGTCGGGGTGCTGCATCAGGGCCTGCTCGACCTCGGTCGAGTACACGTTGAAGCCTCCGGTGATGATCATGTCCTTGGCGCGGTCGACGATGAAGAGGAAGTTGTCGTCGTCGAGGTAGCCGATGTCGCCGGTGTGATGCCAGCCGAACAGCGACGCCTCCGCCGTGGCCTCCGGGTTCTGGTAGTAGCCGGGCATCACCAGCGACGAGCGGACGACGATCTCGCCCCGCTCACCCCGGGGCAGCAGCCGGCCCTCGAGGTCCATGATCCCGACGGTCACCAGCGGCGCCGGCCGGCCCGCGGAGGAGAGCCGCTCGACCGCCACCGACCCGTCGGGCCGGAAGTGGTCGGCGGGCGGCATCATCGAGATCATCATGGGAGCCTCGGTCTGGCCGAACAGCTGCGCCATCACGGGGCCGATGCGCGCCAGCGCCTCCTGCAACCGGGTGGTCGACATGGGCGCTGCGCCGTACCAGAAGCATTGCAACGACGAGAGATCCGTCGTGTCGAGGGCGTCGTGGCCCAGGACCAGGTAGATCAGCGTCGGTGGCAGGAACGTGTGCGTCACCTGGTGGTGCTCCACCAGCCGGAGGAACCCGCCGACGTCGGGGCTGCGCATGATGACCACCTCGCCGCCACGGGTCATGACGGGGAAGCAGAGCACGCCGGCCGCATGGGTGAGGGGAGCCAGGGCGAGGTAGACCGGCCGTCCGGTGAACGGGTAGCCCATCAGGGTGAGCGCGGTCATGGTCTCGAGGTTGGTGCCGGTCAGCATCACGCCCTTGGGGCGCCCGGTGGTGCCGCCGGTGCCCACGATCATGGCCAGGTCGTCGACGGAGGGCAGGTCGACCGGCTCGACGCCGTCGTCGCCGGCCGCCAGGAAGGCGTCCCAGGAGAGCGCACCCTCCGGCGCCGACCCGCCATGGCCGGCGTCGAGGCAGACCCACGTGTGCACCTTCGGCAGCTCCGCGCGGATCCGCTCGACGAGCGGTGCGAACGACGCCTGGAACACCACCACCGCGCAGTCGAAGAGGTCGAGCAGCTCGCGGTTCTCGGCCGCCTCGTTGCGCGGGTTGATCGGGCACCACACGGCTCCGGCGCGGCTGATCCCGAAGACGCAGCTGAAGGCGATCGGGTCGTTGGCCGAGAGGATCGCGACCTTGTCGCCGGGACGGACCCCCGTCGCGCCCAGCGCGGCGGCGACGCGGCGCGACGACGCCTGCACCGCGGCATACGAGAGGCTCTGGCCGTCGGTGGTGAGGCACGGGGCTTCGGGGTCGAGCGAGGCGCCCTTGTCGAGGTAGTCGACGATGCGCACGGCGTCAGCTCCGGTGACCGGGGTGTCGGGTCACATGCCCATGCCGCCGTCGACCGGCAGGCCGGCGCCGGTGATGAACTTCGCAGCGTCGGACGAGAGGAAGACGACGGCGTCTGCCATGTCGTCGACCTGGCCAAGGCGACCGGACGGCGTCAGCTCGATCACGGCGCCGACTGCTGCCTCTGGGGAGGGGAAGAGCCCCAGTGCCGCAACGTCGTTCGCGAGTCCGGCGCCCATGGCCGTCGGCACGAGTCCGGGGTAGATGCAGTTGACGCGCACGCCGTAGCCGAGCTTGCCGGACTCCATCGCAGCAACTCGAGTGAGCCGGTCGACGGCCGACTTGGTCGCGGAGTAGACCGCGATGCCCGGGAACGCGATGGTCGCCGCGACCGATGCGACGTTGGTGATGCTGCCGCCCTGCCCCGCCGCGCCCCCAGGGCGCATGGCCCGCAGTCCGTGCTTGAGTCCCAGGGTGGTGCCGAGGATGTTGACCCCGAGCATCTTGCGCACGTCGTCGGCGGAGACCTCGGTGATGAGGCTGGTGATCTCGATGCCCGCGTTGTTGACGAGGATGTCGAGGCCGCCGAGCCGCTCGACCGTCTCGGCCACCGCCGACTCCCAGTTGGCGTCGTCGGTGACGTCGAGCCGGACGAAACCGTGCCCGTCGCCGAGGTTCTTGGCAGTCTGCTCGCCCTCGTCCTGGATGTCGGCGATCATCACGGTCGCACCCGCCGCGGCCAGCGCCGCCGCCATCCCCTCGCCGAGGCCCTGGGCGCCTCCGGTCACGAGTGCCTTGCGGCCGGTGAGGTCGATCGAGGTCATGGCGGGCTCCTTTGCCTGCGGGGCGGCGCGTCGACCGCCGGGTGGGGACGCCGGCCGGCTGCGCTCAGGGCGAGCAACCGGCCGACGTGGGCTCAGCGTGCTCCCCGCCTTGACACCTGTCAAGAGATTCCTTGACACTCGTCAAGACGACCCGGACAGGCGGGTCCCGAGCACGAGCGAGGTGGGCGTGACGCAGGTCCTGGACCAGGGTGTCGACCGCTTCGACCGCCCCCGTGTCGACAAGTTCGAGGCACGCCGCGGCGAGCTGGCGGACGCGGCCCTCGAGACCCTCGGTGAGCTCGGCTTCGCCCGCACCAGCCTGCGCGAGATCGCCCAGAAGACGGCCTTCTCGCATGGCGTCCTGCACTACTACTTCCGCGACAAGGTCGAGCTGATCACCTACTGCGTGCGCCGTTACAAGGAGCACTGCGTCACCCGCTACGACGAGATCGTGGCGCAGGCCACGAGCGGTGACGAGCTCGCCAGGTTGTTCGCGGACGCCCTCGTCGACACGATGCTCGCCGACACCGCGATGCACCGGCTCTGGTACGACCTGCGCTCGCAGGCGATGTTCGAGGGTGAGCTGAGACCGACCGTGGTCGACCTCGACCGGCAGCTCGAGGCGATGGTGTGGCGGGTCGTCGCGAGGTACGCCGAGCTCTGTGGCGTCGGGCCGGTGGTCACGTCGGTCACCGCCTACTCCGTCTTCGATGGACTGTTCGAGAACTGCCTCATCCGCCACCTCGCCGGTGACGGCGAGGCCGCGGAGCGGCTCCGCAGCCAGGCTGTCTGGCTGATCGGCAGCCTGGTCCGGTCCTGACCGCGGCTCGTGCCCCGGGGCCGGTGCTTCGCAGCCCGCGGTCGGGGGCGGTCAGGGGTGGTCCGCGGAGCCCCGCTGCCGGCGGGTGTCATTGCCTCGACTGTCATTACCTCGACCGGAGGGTGAGCCGGTCACCCACGGAGACCCCGTCAGGTGGAAATCGTGACGCCGGCAGAGTTCAGGACGCGGACGAACCTCGGTCAGCCGTCGGTGCGCCGGACGGGAGCGCGGCCACCTGGTCGGCCAGCAGGACGGCGACCCGGCGCTGGTCGAGGGTCGGTCGGGCGACGTGGGACGCCGCCGTGAGCGCGAAGTGCCCGCGGGCCCCGGCGCCGCCACGGACCGGGAGGAGGACCACCCGGTCGACCGGCAGCCCGACGCGGTCGACATCGAGCGAGCCACCGTCACGGGTGATCGAGCCGTCTCGATCGAGGACCGGGCCAGCGGGCAGGTTCGGTCCGGCCACGAACTCGCACCGGTCGAGGTCGAGCACCTCACGGATGCGCTCGGCCACCGACCGGGTCACGGTGGCCACGTCGGCGTCCCGAGCCACGGACTCGGCCGTGGCCATGACCCCGTCGAGGTAGCCGCGCTGCCGCCCGACGTCGGACCGCTGCCGCTGTCCCCAGAGCGCCAGCTCGGTGACGGCGAGGCCGACGACGAGGAGCAGCACGGCCACCTCGATGTCCTCTGCGCTGTCGATCGCGAAGCTGCGGTAGGGCTGGGTGAGGAAGAAGTCGAACCAGGTCGCACTCGACAGGGCGGCGACCAGCCCTGCCGCGCGGATCCCGGACGCTGCCGCCGCGACGATCAGCACCACGAGGGCCACCGCGACACTGGCGTCCGGAACGCTGTCCGGTGCGGTGCCGATCCCGGCGCAGAGCGCCAACGGTGCCGCGGCGGCGCCCACCACCACCCAACCGCGGTGTTCCGACGTGAGCTGCTCGAGCTGCATACCTGCATCACGCCTCCACCAGGTGGGTGTGGTCAAGGCCTTTGACGCGATCTGTATGCCGTGCCCGTCAAGATCGCGTCAACGCCCGTCAGGGCGGCGTCAACGCTGGGTGGCAGTGAACGCGAAAGCCGTTGACTGGCAGCGTGATCGAAAACCTCATCGCCGGAGTCCTCGGCATCGCACTGCTGGGCTACCTCGTCTACGCGCTCATCCGCCCGGAGCGGTTCTGATGACCGATGCCGTGAGCGGCCTGCTGACCATCGGCCTGCTCGTCGTCCTCCTCGCGGTCGCCTACCACCCGCTCGGTGCCTGGCTGGCCGCAGTGTTCACCGACTCCCGGCACTGGCGGGTGGAGCGGCTGGTCTACCGGGCGGTGCGCGTCGACCCCGACTCCGAGCAGGGGTGGCGCGCGTACGCCACGGGCGTCCTGTCGTTCTCGGTCGCAGGCATCGTCGCGCTGTTCGCGCTGATCGTCGCGCAGACCCACCTCCCCGGTCGACAGGGTTCGGACGGCATGGGCCTCACGACAGCGGTCAACGCCGCGGTCTCGTTCGTCACCAACACCAACTGGCAGTCGTATGCCGGTGAGGTGGGTGCCACGCCGCTGGTCCAGACCGCGGGTCTCACCGTGCAGAACTTCGTCTCGGCCGCCGTCGGCCTGGCCGTGGCCATCGCGCTGGTCCGCGCCCTGGCCCGGCAGTCAGGGACGGCGATCGGGAACTTCTGGGTGGACCTGGTGCGTGGCATCGTCCGCGTGCTGCTCCCGCTCTCGCTGCTGGCTGCAGTGCTGCTGCTCGTGGGGGGCGTCGTGCAGAATCTCAACGGCCCCACCGTGATCCACACGCTGTCGGGTGCCGACCAGGTGGTGCGCGGTGGTCTGGTGGCGTCGCAGGAGGCGATCAAGGAGCTCGGGACCAACGGCGGCGGCTACTTCAACGCCAACTCGGCGCACCCCTTCGAGAACCCGAACCCGCTCACCAACATCTTCGAGATCTTCCTGCTCCTCGTCATCCCGTTCGCCCTCACCCGCACCTACGGGATCATGGTCGGCGACCGCCGGCAGGGCTGGGCCCTCGGCGGGTTCGCCGCGTTGCTCTGGGCCGGCGGGGTCGCGTTGACCACGTGGGCCGAGGTGCACGCGTCCGGGGCGGCCACCGGCTCCATGGAGGGCAAGGAGCAGCGGTTCGGGGTGTGGGCGTCGAGCCTGTTCGCCGCCTCGACGACCGGCACCTCGACAGGCGCGGTGAACTCGATGCACGAGAGCTTCAGCCCACTCGGCGGGGGCACTGTCCTCGCCAACATGGTGCTCGGAGAGGTCTCGCCGGGCGGCGTCGGCTCGGGCCTCTACGGCATCGTCATCGTCGCGCTGCTCGCCGTGTTCGTAGCGGGACTGATGGTGGGGCGCACACCCGAGTACGTGGGGAAGACGATCGGTCGGCGCGAGGTCACCTGTGCCGCCCTCTACGTCCTCGTCATGCCGGTGCTCGTCCTGGTGTTCACCGGCCTGTCACTGGCCAACGAAGGACCACGCTCCACCATGCTGGCGTCGGGGCCGCACGGCCTCACCGAGGTGCTCTACGCGTTCTCGTCGGCGGCCAACAACAACGGCAGCGCGTTCGCGGGCCTCACCGCCGACACCCCTTGGTACAACCTGACGCTCGCCGCCTGCATGCTGCTCGGCCGGTTCGTCCCGATGCTGCTGGTGCTCCGGCTGGCCGGGCTGCTCGTCGAGCAACGAACCAGACCGGCCACGGCCGGCACGATGCCCACGCACACCCCGCTCTTCGTCGGTCTGGTGACCGGCATCGCACTGGTCGTCGCCGGGCTCACCTTCTTCCCGGCCCTGGCCCTCGGTCCCATCGCGGAGGCACTGTCATGACCCGCTCGCTGCTCCATGTCGTCCCGCAGGCCCTCGCCAAGCTCGACCCCCGGCACGTGTACCGCTCACCGGTCATCTTCGTGGTCTGGGTCGGCTCCGTCCTCACGACCGGGTTGGCGGTCAGGTCGCCCAGCGTCTTCGGCTGGTCGGTCGCCGTCTGGCTCTGGCTCACGGTGCTCTTCGCCAATGCCGCCGAGGCCGTCGCCGAGGGGCGTGGCAAGGCGCAGGCGGCAAGCCTGCGCGCGGCGAAGCGCGAGACGATGGCGCGGCGGCTGCGAGCCGACGGCACCGAGGAACCGGTGCCCGGGAGCGAGCTGACGGTCGGCGACACGGTGGTGGTCGAGGCCGGACAGGTCATCCCCGGCGACGGTGAGGTCGTCGACGGCGTCGCCACCGTGGACGAGTCCGCGATCACCGGTGAGTCGGCGCCGGTCATCCGGGAGTCCGGCGGAGACCGCAGCGCCGTCACCGGGGGCACGACCGTCCTCTCGGACCGCATCGTCGTCCGCATCACCACGAAGCCCGGTGAGAGCTTCATCGACCGGATGATCGCGCTCGTCGAGGGAGCCCAGCGGCAGAAGACCCCCAACGAGATCGCGCTGACGATCCTGTTGACCACGTTGACGATCGTCTTCCTGGTGACGGTCATGGCGATCCAGCCCTTGGCGTCCTACTCGGGTCGCACCCAGCCCGTCGTCGTCCTCGTGGCACTCCTGGTCTGCCTGATCCCCACCACGATCGGAGCACTGCTCTCGGCGATCGGCATCGCGGGCATGGACCGCCTGGTCCAGCGCAACGTCCTGGCCATGTCGGGGCGGGCGGTCGAGGCCGCCGGGGACGTGTCGACGCTGCTCCTCGACAAGACCGGCACGATCACCTTCGGCAACCGCAGGGCGACCGAGTTGCTCTCGCTCGACGACGCCCAGGACCTGCCGGACGCGGCATACCTCTCCTCGCTCGCGGATGCGACGCCGGAGGGCAAGTCGATCGTCGACCTGGCCACCGCGGAGTACGCCGTCGACGAGGGCCGCTCCGCGGAGGCGCTCGTCCGCGACGGTGCGGAGTTCGTCGAGTTCAGTGCCACGACCAGGATGTCCGGCGTGGACCTGCCCGACGGCACGCAGATCCGCAAGGGTGCGACGTCGGCCGTGCGTCGATGGGTCGAGGAGTCCGACGGCGCCGTGCCCGCGCGTGTGCAGGAGCTCGTGGACACCATCAGCAGGTCGGGCGGCACACCCCTCGTGGTCGCGAGCCGGAACGGCTCCGGCCCGGCCCGTGCGCTCGGCGTCGTGCACCTCAAGGACGTCGTCAAGCCGGGCATGCGCGAGCGGTTCGACGTCATGCGCGCCATGGGGATCCGCACCGTCATGATCACCGGCGACAACGCCCTCACGGCCGCTTCGATCGCCGAGGAGGCGGGCGTCGACGACTTCCTCGCCGAGGCCACCCCCGAGGACAAGATGCGCCTGATCAAGAAGGAGCAGGAGGGCGGCCGGCTCGTCGCGATGACCGGCGACGGCACCAACGACGCCCCCGCCCTGGCCCAGGCCGATGTCGGTGTCGCGATGAACTCGGGCACCTCGGCCGCGAAGGAGGCCGGCAACATGGTCGACCTCGACTCCGACCCGACCAAGCTGATCGAGGTCGTCGAGATCGGCAAGCAGCTGCTGATCACCCGGGGTGCGTTGACGACCTTCTCGATCGCCAACGACATCGCCAAGTACTTCGCGATCATCCCCGCGATGTTCATCTCGCTGTTCCCCGGCCTCGACGCCCTGAACATCATGCGGCTGTCCTCGCCCGAGTCGGCGATGCTGTCGGCGGTGATCTTCAACGCCCTCATCATCGTGGCGCTGATCCCGTTGGCGCTCAAGGGAGTTCGCTACCGCCCGTCGAGTGCCGCGCAGATGTTGCGCCGCAACCTGCTGGTCTACGGCCTCGGTGGCGTCATCGCCCCCTTCATCGGCATCAAGCTCATCGACCTCGGTGTCTCCCTCCTCCCCGGATTGGCGTGATCGCATGTCCTCCCTCCGTCAGCTCGTCGCCTCCGTGCGGATGCTGCTCGTCCTCACCCTCCTCCTGGGGGTGGTCTACCCCGCCGTGGTCTGGGGAGTCGGGCGGCTCGGTCTCGCCGACCGCGCCGACGGCTCGCTGGTGAGCCGTTCCGGCGTGGTGGTCGGCTCGAGCCTCCTTGGGCAGGACTTCACGGGTTCCCAGTGGTTCCACGGGCGTCCGTCCGCCAGCTCGTATGCCGGCGGCGTCAGTGGTGGCTCGAACCTCGCCGCGACGGCGCAGGACCAGGTCGACGCCGTGCGGGAACGGAAGGCGGCCTGGGCCGGTGTGGGGGAGGGTGCGCCGCCTGCGGACGTCCTGACCGCCTCCGGAAGCGGTCTAGACCCGCACGTGTCACCCGCCGCGGCACTGGCCCAGGTCGCGCGCGTCTCGGAAGCGAACGGTCTGGACGAGCGCACCGTCAGGGGCCTGGTCGAGGCCCACACGCAGGGACGGTCGCTCGGCTTCCTCGGCGAGCCTCGGGTCAACGTGCTCGAGCTGAACGTCGCCCTGGCGGACCTGGCGAGCCGATGAGGCGCCCGCCGGGTGCCGCCGCCGGGCGAGGGACGACAATCGGCTCATGAGCAGGGGAGTGCTGCGGGTCTACCTCGGCGCCGCACCGGGCGTCGGGAAGACCGTTGCCATGCTCTCCGAGGCCCGCCGTCGTCGTGAGCGCGGCACCGACGTCGTCGTCGGAGTCTGCGAGAGCCACGGCCGGCCGTTCACGGCGGCGCTGATGGAGGGCATCGAGCGGGTGCCCCTGCGGCAGGTGACCCACCGGGGCAGCGAGCTCGCGGAGCTCGACGTGCCCGCGGTCCTCGCGCGGCACCCCGAAGTCGTCCTCGTCGACGAGCTCGCCCACACCAACGCCCCCGGCAGCCCGCACCGGAAGCGCTGGGAGGACGTCGAGGACCTCCTGGCCGCCGGGATCGACGTGATCTCCACCGTGAACATCCAGCACGTCGAGTCGCTCAACGACGTCGTCGAGGCGATCACCGGCGTGCGTCAGCAGGAGACCGTGCCCGACGAGGTGGTGCGTGCGGCCGACCAGATCGAGCTCGTCGACATGTCACCGCAGGCGCTTCGCCGGCGGCTGGCGCACGGCAACGTCTATGCCGCCGCGCAGGTCGATGCTGCCCTGGCCAACTACTTCCGCGAGGGCAACCTCTCGGCTCTGCGCGAGCTCTCCCTGCTGTGGCTGGCCGACCGGGTCGAGGAGGGGCTGGACCGCTACCGGGCCGACCACGAGATCACCGACCTGTGGCCGACCCGCGAGCGCGTCGTGGTCGCCCTCACCGGTGGGCAGGAGGGGCGCACCCTGCTGCGTCGCGGCGCCCAGATCGCCTCACGGGCCGGTGGCGAGCTGCTGGCCGTCTACGTCACCCCGCCGGACGGGCTGGTCGACGCCAAGCTCGAGGGACTGGCCGACCTGCGACAGCTCACGGTCGAGCTCGGCGGCACGTTCCACACCGTCAAGGGCGAGGACATCGCCACCGCCCTCCTCGAGTTCGCCCGAGGCGTGTCGGCCCGGCAGGTCGTGATCGGCGCCTCACGACGGCGGCGCTGGCAGGAGGTGCTCTCCAGCGGGGTCGGTCAGCGCGTCGTCGAGGGCTCGGGCGACATCGACGTGCACCTCGTCACCCACGAGCTGACCAGGACCGTCCGCGCGCCGTTGCGCTTCGGTCCCGCTCTCGGGGCGCGCCGCTCGGCGAGCGGCTGGAGCCTGGCTGTCGTCGGCACCGCCGCACTGGCCGGCATACTCAGGGCGACGCCGGGCTGGCACGAGCTGCCGCTCGAGGTGTTGCTCTTCCTCCTCCTCACCGTCCTCACCGCCCTCGTGGGCGGACTGTGGCCGGCGCTCGCCGCCGCCTTGCTCGGCAGCCTGGCGATCAACTGGTTCTTCACCGAACCGGTGAACACCCTCACCATCAGCGACCCCCAGAACCTCGTCGCACTCCTCGTCTTCCTGGTGGTCGCCGCCGCGGTCTCGTCGGTCGTGCACGTCAGCGAGCGCCGGGCGGCGGCGGCCAGCTCCGCTCGGCGCGAGGCCGACGCCCTCGCCGCGACGGCCGAGTCGCTGCTCGGCGAAACCGACCCGCTGCCGGCGTTGCTGCGCCAGGCGGTGGACTTCTTCTCGGTCGACACGGCGGCGGTGCTCGCCCGCGACGACGTTCGAGCCCCCTGGGAGGTGCTGGCGGCCACCCAGGGCTTCGACCTCGCGTCGGTCGCCACCGCCTCGGTCCGGGCCCCGGTGGACGACAGCCGCGTGCTGGTGCTCACGGGGAGGACGCTGTCCGGGGCGGACCGGCGCCTCGTCTCGGCGTTCGCGACGCGGGCCGGTGCGATCCTGCACCGGAGCGAGCTCGCCGAGCTCGCTCGCGAGGCCAAGGTCCTCGCCAAGGACAACCGGGCCCGCACGGCCCTGCTCGCGGCGGTGTCGCACGACCTCCGGACACCCTTGGCCAGCATCAAGGCCGCGGCGTCGAGCCTGCGCCAACCCGACGTGGTGTTCAGCCAGGAGGACCGGGCCGACCTGCTCGAGACGATCGAGGAGTCCAGCGACCGGCTCACCGGGCTGGTCGCCAACCTCCTCGACATGTCCCGGCTCCAGAGTGGTTCGGTGGTGCCGAGGCTGGCCGCAGTCGACATCGAGGGGGCGGTCGCTGTCGCCACCGCGCCCCTGCCGGGCTCGGACCGGGTGCGGATCAGCATGGACCCCGCGCTCCCGGCAGCGGAGGCGGACGCCGGACTGCTCGACCGAGTGCTGGCCAACGTCCTCGAGAATGCCCTCAAGCACTCTGCTGCCGAGGTCGTCGTCCAGGCGGCGGCGACCGCGAGCCGGGTGCAGCTGCGGGTGGTCGACCGGGGCCGCGGGGTGCCGGAAGGGGCCAAGGAGGAGATATTCGCCCCGTTCCAGCGCTACGGCGACGCGCCCCGGGGGACCGGAGTCGGCCTCGGACTGGCCGTCGCGCGTGGCCTGATGGAGGCGATGGGCGGCTGGATCGTCGCGGAGGACACCCCGGGTGGAGGTCTCACCGTGGTCATCGAGCTGGCCCGACACGGTGCTGCGGCACGAAGCCCGGCCGGCCACCCGAGCGACCACGGCGCTGCGAGGATGACACCGTGAGCGCCATCCTCGTGGTCGACGACGAGCCCCACCTGGTGCGCACCCTCGCGATCAACCTGCGCGCCCGCGACTACTCCGTCGAGACCGCCGGCGACGGCCGAACCGCCCTGCAGGCCTTTCACGACGCGCCACCCGACCTCATCGTGCTCGACCTGGGCCTCCCCGACCTCGACGGAGTCGAAGTGCTCCGTCGGGTGCGACAGGTCTCGCAGGTGCCGGTGATCGTCCTGTCGGCGCGGACCGATTCGGTCGACAAGGTGGAGGCGCTCGACCTCGGGGCCGACGACTACGTCACGAAGCCGTTCGCGATGGACGAGCTGCTCGCCCGGGTGCGGGTCGCCCTGCGCCGTCGGGGCGACGACGCCGCGTCGACGCTGGCCCCGGTGGCCACCCGGCACTTCACGCTCGACTTCTCCGAGCGCCGCGCGGTGGCCGGGACCTCGGAGGTGCGGCTCACCCCCACCGAGTGGAGCCTGCTCGAAGTGCTGGCCCGACGCCCCGGCCACCTGGTCTCGCAACGCGAGCTGCTCCGCGAGGTGTGGGGCCCCGGCTACGGCCGGGAGTCGAACTACCTCCGGGTCTATGCGAACCAGCTGCGGCGCAAGCTCGAACCGGACCCCACCCGGCCCCGCTACCTGGTCACCGAGCCCGGCCAGGGCTACCGGCTGGTGCTGACGGACTAGCCCTCGGCGCACGACCCGGTCCGACCCCTCGTGCGCCCACCGGAACCGGTCGCAGGCAACCGGCGCCAAACGGCATACCAGTGGCCGCATTCCGACGCCGCGACCCCCTCCTATACACGCTGAGCCGGTGCCATGCTGGTTTGGCCCTCCGGGCGGCTCTAGTCCCTTCGGTCAGTTGCGCAGGCCAAACGTGCCAAACGGCCTCCGAGGACTACCCAGCCCCCGTGGGGGCGCCCGTATGTTCCGTTCACCCAAGTTTTCTTCGTGAGGAAGGTGGCTCCGTGTCCAGACTGCAGTCGGCGGCTGGCCGTGTCCCCCAACGCTGGTCGTTCGGTCACTGGCCGCTGCGCCGCAAGCTGGCCGCCGCCATCGTCCTGCCCGTGCTGCTCGCCTTCGTCTTCGGAGGCCTGCGGGTCAAGAACGACTTCGACTCCTCGCGCCAGCTGTCCCAGGCCGCCGACACCGTCCTGGTCATCCGCCCCGTCGTCGACTACAACCTCGCGGTGCAGCGGCTCGCCGCCGCCGGGAGCGTCGGTGGTGGCGGTGTCATCGCGGCGATCACCAAGTACGAGTCCGCCGCCGCCGACCTGCGCATCGCCCTCAAGACCGAGGGAGTGCCGCAGTCCGTGAAGGAGAGCGGCCAGGACGCACTCGCCCTCGGCCAGGCGGTCCGCACCGCGAAGACGCAGAGCCCCTTCTCGGACATCGTCATCGACAAGTCCGGCAACATCGCCACCCTGATGTCGTCCGCAGTGAGCGACCTCGGGCTGAGCGACGACTCGGCCTCCGCCAAGATCGTCGTCGCCCTGCAGGACGCCATCGCCGCCCAGCGCGCCATGACCGGTGAGCAGCTCAACCTGTCCAACACCGACGACGCCGCAGCCAACCTGCGCGCGATCGGCTCGGTCGGCGCCGAGACCGCCGCCCTCACCCGACTGCTGTCGACCGCCCCGACCGACCAGGTCGGCCAGTCGCGCCAGCTGCTCAACGAGAACGGCCGCCGTAACTACACGCTGCAGCAGCAGCCCCCGGACAAGGACCAGATCGCGGGTCTGGGCATCGTCTTCGAGTCGAGCAACACCGGCTACTCCAAGCTGATGGACGCCCAGCTCACCTCGCTCGAGACCAACCTGCGCCAGCGTGCTGCCGACCACCGCAGCGACGCCATCCTCAACGCCGCCATCGTGGCGATCGCCCTGGCCGTTGCGCTCATCCTCGTCCTCGCGCTGATGCGCTCGCTGCTCATCCCGATCCGCGCGGTGCGCCAGGGCGCGCTCGACGTGGCGAACAACCGTCTCCCCGAGGCTGTTGCCGCCATGCGTGACGGTGACGAGCTGCCCGAGTTCGTGCCGATCCCGGTGCACACGACCGAGGAGATGGGCCAGCTGGCCCGGGCCGTGGACGACCTGCACACCCAGGCCCGCACGCTGGCCGGTGACCAGGCCCGCCTCCGCGTCCAGGTCGGCCACATGTTCGAGACCCTGTCGCGCCGGAGCACCTCGCTCATCGACCAGCAGCTCAGCCTCATCGAGCGTCTGGAGAGCGACGAGGAGGACCCGAAGCGCCTCCAGAGCCTCTTCCGCCTCGACCACCTCGCCGCCCGTATGCGCCGGAACAGCGACTCGCTGCTGGTGCTGGCCGGCACCTCGACCCGGCGCGGGATGTCCGGCTCGGTCTCGGTGTCCGACGCCGTCCGTGCGGCCGTGTCCGAGGTCGAGAACTACGAGCGCATCGACATCGGCGACACCTCGAACGACCACGTGCTGGGAGCGGTCGGTTCCGACCTCATCCACCTCGTCGCCGAGATCGTCGACAACGCGCTGTCCTACTCCCCGCCCACGTCGCGCGTGTCGATCCGTGGTGCCCGCACCCCCGAGGGCGGCCTCCTCATCGAGGTGTCCGACCGCGGACTGGGTATGCCGCCCAAGGAGCTCGCGGCGCTGAACGACCAGCTCGCGCACGGCGGCGACATCACCGCCGACACCGCGCGTCGCATGGGCCTGTTCGTGGTCGGCAGCCTGGCCAAGCGGCACGGCATCGCCGTCCGCCTGCGCCGCAACGGCGACGACAAGCAGGGCGTCACGGTCTCCGTGCACCTGCCGGCCGGCCTGCTCGCCGACAGCAGCAAGGGCGAGCGTCCGGTCCGTCCGGCCGCGGCTGCCGCCGCTGCAGCGCCCGAGGCCGCTGCCCCGGCTCCCACGACCCCCACGTCGGCCGTCGGTGGCGTGACCAAGGCCGGTCTCCCGACCCGGGTCCGTGGCGCCAGCGGTGCCACCCCCAGCCCGGTCACCGACTCGGCCAAGAAGCTGCCGACCCGCACCCCGGGCGCCCACGGCCCCGGTGCCGCGGACGCCATCCAGGCGCCGGCCAAGCCGGTCATCGAAGGTGCCGAGCCGGCCGAGGCCAAGGCAGGCACCAACGGCCACACCGAGGACCAGAAGGTCAACGGCAAGGCTGCGAAGGCCGACCAGGCCGCCGTCGAAGCCGCCGCCGTCGAGGCGCCGGTCAACGGCGTCGCCGCCGACCAGGCCAAGGACGCCAAGGCGGACAAGTCCGAGGCAAGGTCCGAGGACAAGGTCGAGGCGAAGTCCGACAAGGCCGACGCGAAGGCTGACGCGAAGTCCGACAAGGCCGACGCGAAGTCGGAGGCGAAGGCCGACAAGGCTGAGGCGAAGTCGGAGGCGAAGGCCGACAAGGCTGAGGCGAAGGCTGAGGCGAAGGCCGACGACACGGTCGCGGCCAAGGTCGACGACAAGGCCGACGCGAAGACCGACGCGAAGACCGAGGACAAGGCTGAGGCCCCGCAGGCCGAGGCCGTGGAGCCGCAGCGCTCCGCCGCCGGTCTGCCGGTCCGCAAGCCGCGCGCCACCGGGATCACCGAGTACCGCGAGTTCGAGGACGCTCCGTCCACCGAGCCCAAGGACGAGACCCCCGGCAAGGTCGCCGCCAGGTCCGACGCTCCCGCCGCCAAGGGTGGCCGGCTCAGCTGGCTCCCCGGCCGCAAGGCCGCGGCCGAGGCCGCCCGCCTCGAGGCCGAGGCTGCCAACGAGCCCCGCCAGATGCCGTCGAACCTGTCGGCCTGGCTGGACCACCGCGCCAAGCTGGTCGAGGCCGCCAAGGCCCGCGAGCTCGGTGCGGACGCCGCCACCGAGGAGGCCGCCGCCGACGCCCCGGCTGCCGACGCCACGCCCGGCACCGACACCACCACCGACGCGAGCACCGACGCGAGCACCGAGATCCACGTGCCCGCGGAGTGGGTGGCCGAGGCCGAGGCCCAGGCCCAGCCCCAGGTCGCCGAGCCGGTTGCCGAGACCGAGGTCGCGGCACCCGTCGACAGCACCCAGGTGCTGGAGGCCCCGGCCGCCGAGCCGGCTGCTGGACTGCCGACCCGCGTGCCCGGTGCCACCGCATCGGCGACGGCTGGCATCCAGGAGCCCGAGGCCCCGACCGGCCGCCCGCGGGTGCGGGCACACAACACCTCGTTCTTCGGTGCCCGCCGGGCCCGCGACGCGGCGCCCGTCGAGCCGGTGGCCGAGGAGGCCCCCGCCGAGCAGGTCGTCGTCGAGGAGCCCAGCGCGGTCGTCGAGCCGGAGACCGTGGCGCCCGCCGCCGAGGTCACGCAGGTCCCCGAGGTGACCGAGGTGACCGAGGTGCCCACCGAGGTCGCGGCCACCGTCGAGCACGCCGAGCCCGAGGCCGAGCACGCCGAGCCCGAGCACGCCGCACCGGTCGCGGAGGTGGACGTCGTCGCCGACGGCGAGCCCACCGAGGCGCCGAGCGGCAACCTCAACGACACCCCCATCTTCCGGGCGATGATGTCGCGCTGGCTCACCGACGACACCGGCGCGTCGGCAGAGGCGACGTCGTGGTCCACCAACGAGGCAGACCAGGCCTGGTCGGCCGCCGCACGGATCGAGGAGACCCAACCCCTGGAAGAGTCAGCTGCCGGTCTCCCCAAGCGTCGCCCCGGGAACTACCTGGTCCCCGGAGCGGTCGACGAGACCGACGAGAAGCCTGCTGCCCCCGCAGCATCACGACGCGATCCCGAAGCGATCCGCCGTAACCTCAACCGCCACAAGAACGGTGTGAGCTCCGCTCGCACCGAGGCACAAGACGGAACACACCGAGAGGAAGCCGATGTTCACCACTGACGCCATGGCCCAGCCCAAGGGCGAGTACGACTGGCTGGTGGCGAAGTTCGCCAGCGAGACCCCCGGCGTGTCCCACGCCATCCTGGTCTCCGCTGACGGACTCCCCATGGCCGCCAGCGAGCAGCTCCCGATCGACCGAGCCGAGCAGATGGCAGCCGTGGCCTCGGGCATGGCCAGCCTCGCCTCCGGTGCGGCTCGCCTGTTCCAGGGCGGCACGGTGCTGCAGTCCGTCATCGAGATGGAGCTGGGCTACCTGCTCCTCATGAGTGTCGGAGACGGCTCGCACCTGGCAGCACTGACCAGCACCGACTCTGACATCGGTCAGGTCGGCTACGAGATGGCGGTTCTGGTTGACCGCGTCGGCAAGATGATCGACGCGTCTGCCCGGACCCCGATGACGGGCTAGTCCCATGGCGCCAGACGGACGCGACGGCTCGGCAGGCGGCCCCCGCCTGGTCCGACCGTACGCGTTGACGTCCGGACGGACCGAGTCCGTGGTCGACCTCCCCATCGAGGCAACGTTCGAGGTGCAGCCGTCGGGCCGCTCGTCGACGTGGCCGGAGGGCAACCTCTCGGGCCGGATCATCGAGCTCTGCTCGGCGGCCGACTCCGTGGCCGAGGTCTCGGCCAAGCTGCACATCCCACTAGGCGTCGCCCGGGTCCTGCTCGGTGACCTGGTCACCGCCGGACACCTGAAGACGCGCACGACCATCTCCGAAAACACGACATCCGACGAACGACGTGAACTCATCGAAAGGACACTCAGTGGACTACGCGCCCTCTAACCGCAACAGCGCCTCGACGAAGATTGTCGTGGCCGGCGGCTTCGGCGTCGGCAAGACCACCTTCGTTGGTGCCGTCTCCGAGATCGACCCCCTGCGCACCGAGGCTCTCGTGACGAACGAGTCCGAGGGTCAGGACGACATCTCCAAGGTGCAGCAGAAGCACACCACCACCGTGGCGATGGACTTCGGCCGCATCACCCTGGCCGAGAACCTCATCCTCTACCTGTTCGGCACCCCCGGCCAGCGTCGCTTCTGGTTCATGTGGGACGACCTCGTGAAGGGCGCCATCGGCGCGGTCGTGCTGGTCGACGTCCGTCGCCTCGACGACAGCTTCGCGGCGGTCGACTACTTCGAGGCCAAGGGCCTGCCCTTCATCGTGGCGCTCAACCAGTTCGACGGCTCGCAGGAGTTCGGTGCCGACGACATCCGTGAGGCGCTGGCGATCCCGTCGCACATCCCGGTCATCGAGGTCGACGCCCGTGAGCGCGAGTCCGCCAAGCAGGCGCTCGTGCGGATCACGGAGTTCGCCCTCACCCAGCTCACGGGGGTCAAGGCCTCGGCCTGACCCACCCGCGCAGCGGATCCATGCACAAGGCGAGTGAGCGCCGCCCCAGAGCGGCGCTCACTCGCCTTTTGCATGCGCGGGCGCCGCTCAGGCGGGGTCCAGGACCGCGGCGAGCCGGGCGACGTCGTCGGGTCCCTCGAGGTCCGGTAGTGCCACGAACACCGTGCTGACGCCGTGCTCGGCGGCCAGCCGCCGGTAACGCTCGCGGTGTGACCACGCCTCGCCGGCGTGGTGCCGCGCGGCGAAGGTCGCCGCTGCCGTGCGGCCACGGAGTCGCTCGACGCGTCGCCAGGTGTCGTCGCGGTCGGTGCCGAGCACGGGCAGGTCCAGCACGGTGACCGCCACCTCGGAGGGGTCGCGACCCACCGCTGAGCAGTGGGTGCGCAGCACGGAGAGCTTGCGCGCGAGGACCGTCTCGTCGCTCGGGAGGTTGCACGCGTCCGCCTGCGCGGCCGCGATCCGCAGGGTGCGTCGCTCGCCGGAGCCGCCCACGATGACCTGTGGCCGCCCCACCGGCCGGGGGTATGCCGTGGTCTCCGGCAGCGTGACGTGTGTGCCGGCATACGGCTTGGTGCCCTTGCCCCACAACGCCTGGAGCGTCTCGATGCAGGTCTCGAGCTGGTCGAGCCGCTGGCCGCTGGGTGGGAAGGGGAGGCCGAAGGCGAGGTGTTCGCGCTCCCACCAGCCGGCGCCGAGGCCGACGAAGGCTCGCCCGCCCGACAGGACATCAAGCGTGGCAACGGTTTTCGCGATGACACCGGGCGCTCGGAAGGTCACCGGTGAGACCAGGGTGCCAAGCCGCAACCTGGTGTCGAGACCGGCGAGCAGACCCAACGTCACCCATGGCTCGGGGATCGGCTCCCAGGCGCGGTCGACCTGCGGGATCTGGATGAGGTGGTCCATCAGGGCGATCCCGGCGAACCCGTGGTGGTCGGCGGCGAGGGCGATCGACCGCAGCCACCCAGCCGGGTCGGTGCCCCACGGGAAGCGGGAGACCTGCAGCACGACCTCCGGCAGCCCACCCCGCGCAGGTTTCCCACCCACTTCGAAGGGGTGGGGAACCTGCGCCGGGGAGGGAGCCGGAACGCCGGCATCCTCCCGCACCGTGTGCACCTCGTCCCAGCCCTCACCGGGCACGGCCTCGACAGCTCGCGCGAAGGCAGCCACCTGCTGACCGAGGACCCGGGCCGGCACAGGTCGGTCACGGGTGGCGTTGCGCTGGCGACACAGCGCCTCGGGCGTCTCGAAGAGGACTGCCACGCAAGGCAACCCGGCCGCCCGCCCCTGTTCGCGGAGCCGGTCGCGGAGGTCGGGGTCGAGGCCGAGGGTGTCGACCACCACGGTCAGCCCGCGGCGGACCCGACCGGTGACGATCTGGTGCAGCAGCGCGAAGGCGTCAGCCGAGGCGTCGAGGTCGTTCTCGCCGCTGCCCACCACGGCTCGCAGGGCGTCGGACGACACCACCTCCTGCTGGCGGTAACGGGCAGCCGCCCAGGTCGACTTGCCCGACCCGCTCGGCCCCACCAGCACGACGAGGGCCCGGTCCGGTGGTGGTGCGGCAGTGCTCAGCTCTCGGCCCTCGGCGCGTGGCTGACGAGTCCGACGAGGTTGTCCTCGCTGTCCCGGATGAACGCCATCCACTCGTCATGGCCGGCCGGTCCGAGGGTGTCGTCGGTGTGGCTGAAGATGATGTGCGGCTCCGACTCGATGACCACGCCGTCTGCGCGCAGCTCCTCGACCCGGCCCGGGACGTCGTCGACCTTGAGGTAGAGCAGCGCAGAGCTGGCGCCCCCCTCGAGCAGCAGCCGGGTGCCGTCACCCAGGCCGAAGAACAGCAGACCGGGCGGGTCGAACCGGGCCAGCGGCGGCGTCCCGAGGAGGCGTTCGTAGAAAGCCGCCGCGCGGTCGAGGTCCTGCGCGAACTGGGCCACCTGGGCCAGCCCCGTGCCAGTGGTCATCGCCACCTCCTGGCGCCGAATCTACTGCTCGCGAGGGCCTCGACGCTGCACGATGGCGGCTGCGACTTCGCCGGGATGGGTCTCCGGGAGCCAGTGGCCCGCGTCGAGCTCGGTGAACGTGTAGTCGGCGGCCACGTGGTCCCGGGTCCGCGTGGCTGCGGCCCGGCCGAGCGCCGGGTCGTCGCGGCCCCACACGTACGTCGTGGGGGTCGAGATCCGGAGGGCCGTACCCCGCCCAGATCTGTTGCGTCGCAACGGGATAGCGCGATACCAGGCCAGGCTGGCGCGGGCCGCACCGGGCTCGCGGAAGCGGGCGGCATACCGCTGCACGTCCTGCTCCGGCAGGCCCGAGTCGCGCAGCGCCTTCGGGAGGCGTCGCCGGAGCACGAGCTCGGGCAGGGTGGGGACCTGGAAGGCGGCGATGTACCAGCTGCGGCGGGCCTGGTCCGCATGCCGCATCGCCCACGCGAGGGCGCGGTGGTGCGGGGTCGAGAGGACGGTCAGGCTGCGCAGCCGCTCGGGGTGCCGCTCGGCGAAGGCCCACGCGACCGACCCGCCCCAGTCATGGCCCGCCAGGTGCACCCGAGGCGCGTCGAGTGCGTCGAGGAGCGCCAGGACGTCGCCCACCAGCTCCTCCATCCGGTAGGCCCCCCGTGCCCTGGGCCTGGCCCGCGGCGAGTAGCCGCGCTGGTCGAAGGCCACGACCCGCAGGCCGGCGTCGGCGAGCAGGGGGGTGACCTGTGCCCAGGTGTGCCGGTCCTGGGGCCAGCCGTGCAGCAGCACGGCGATCTCGTCACCCACCCCGGTGTCGCTGACGTCGAAGACCAGGTCGCCCCGCCCGAACTCCTCCACGGAGTGAACCTATCCGTCCTCCAGCGGGCCGCCCGTCCGGGGCACCGGCTGCCCCCCGAGCTCGAGGGGGCGCGGGTGCGGGACAATGGGGCGTGACCAGGCCCGCCCCCCAGTTCCCCCTCGGTGGCCGGCGGGCGTGGGTCGTGTATGCCGCGTCCGTGTCCGTCTACGTGCTGGCGGTCTTCCACCGCAGCTCGCTCGGCGTCGCCGGGCTGCTGGCGAGCGAGCGGTTCGACATCGCCGCGACCCAGCTGAGTGTCTTCACGATGGTGCAGCTGCTCGTCTACGCGGCGATGCAGATCCCGGTCGGGGCGCTGCTCGACCGGTTCGGCTCGAAACGGCTGCTCCTGAGCGGTGTCACGCTGATGACGCTGGCCCAGCTGGGGTTCGCGTACGCCGACTCGTTCGCGCTGGGGATCGTCGCCCGGGTCTTCGTGGGCATCGGTGACGCGATGATCTTCATCCCGCTCCTGCGGATCGTCGCGCTGTGGTTCCCACCGCTGCGGATCCCGATGGTCTCCCAGATCACCGGCCTGCTCGGCCAGCTCGGCGCACTCGTCGCCGCCACCCCGCTGGTCTACGCATTGCACACCTGGGGCTGGACGCCGTCGTACCGCCTCGCTGCTCTGTTCGGGGCGGTGCTCGGGGTGATCGTCCTGGTGGTCGTCCGCGACTCCCCGAACCCCGACCACGAGCTCGACCAGATCAAGATCCGTGCCCTGGCCCGGAGCGTGCGCGCGGCCTGGCGCACGCCCGGCACCCGCCTCGGACTGTGGTCGCACTTCTCCGCCCAGTTCGGCGCGACCGTGTTCGCGCTCCTGTGGGGCTATCCGTTCCTCGTTGCAGGACAAGGGCTCTCGCCGTCGACAGCCGGCACGCTCCTCATGCTGATGACCGTCACGACGGTCGTGTCGAGCCCGTTGATCGGCGGCTTCGTCACCAAGTACCCGTTCTCACGGTCGACGCTCATCCTCGGCATCGTCTTCGCCATCATGACCGTCTGGGCCGTCGTCCTGCTGTGGCCCGGCCGGGCGCCGCTGCCGCTGCTCGTGGCACTGGTCGTGGTCACCGCAGTCGGGGGCCCGGGCTCACTCGTGGGGTTCGACCTGGCTCGCACCTTCAACCCCCCGACCCGCCTCGGGAGCGCCACGGGCATCGTCAACGTCGGGGGCTTCCTGGCGTCGCTGTCGACCGTGACCCTGATCGGCATCATCCTCGACCGGGTCGCCCCGGGTGGTCCGACCACCTACGACGTCGACACCTTCCGGGCCGCGATGTCGGTGCAGTACCTCGTCTGGGGGGCCGGTGTGGTGCAGATCCTGCGCTACCGCCGCAAGACGCGGCGAGGGCTGCGCGAGAGCGATCCCGAGGCCTATGCCGCGCTGCGCTCGGGAGAGTCGATCACCCCCTGACGACGCGACCCGGTCGGCCGGGTCGGAGGGTGGGTGGCACCCCGGGTGAATTCGAGCGTTTTCGACCGGGTTGCAGGCTGGGGTCGCACCGGGCGCAAACCGCCTGTGAGGGCCTCTCACCTGCGAAAACGGCGATTTTGTTATCGATTCGAGACCATTTCTGGACACCTGATCGAAGCAGTGGCATGGCCTGCTGAAAAACATTCGTGTAACTCGCTGAATCACAGCCATGTCATTTCGCGAATTGGCTGTAATGCGTGGGATTTGTGTGACGAAAGTGTTCCGAGTGAAAAGGCGCCCTTAGTCTCGTCCGGCTGTCACAGTTCGCCGGTTCCACCTGACTCGAGAGGCATCCCCCCGTGCCGAAGGCCCTTCCCACTCGTCGCGCTCTGCGCACGGGCGCGACGCTGTCGATGGTCGGCGTCCTCGCGGTGTCGATGGCCCTCTCCGCAGCGGCCGACCAGAAGCCGGTGTACCCGTCGAAGTCTCAGGTCGCCAGGGCGAAGACGGCCGTGACGACGACGAGCAGCGAGATCGCGAGCCTCGACGCGCAGTACGTGTCGGCCAGTGCGCGTCTCGCGCAGGTCCAGGACCGTGCGGCCGCCGCCGCGGAGGCCTACAACGGCGCCCGCTACGAGCTCGACAAGCGGTCCGCGGAGACCGTCGCGGCGAAGCAGCGCGCGGCCCGGGCCCAGGACATCGCGGATGCCGCCGGGCTCCAGGTCCGCCGCTACGCCGCCAGCGTCTACCAGCAGGGCGGCAACCTCGGCGAGCTGGACGCCTACCTGTCGAGCACGGGACCGCAGGACCTGATGGACCGCGCCACCGCACTCGAGGCGGTCAGCGACGCGCGCACGCAGAGCCTGCAGAAGGCCGGCGCAGCCTCGATCGTGGCCGACACCATGCGCAAGCAGGCGGCCCAGGCCGAGGCCGCGCAGCTCAAGGCCGCGCAGGTCGCCCAGGCGGCCAGGAACGCCGCCCAGGCGCAGGCCGACCAGGCCAAGGCCGCCGCGGCCCAGATCCAGCAGCAGCAGAGCGCGCTCACGACCCGGCTGGCCAGCCTGCGCAAGACCTCGGTCAAGCTCGAGAAGCAGCGTCAGGACGGACTCGCTGCTGCCGCGGCGGCCCGCGCTGCCGCTGCCGAGGCGGCCCGCCAGGCCCAGCTCGCCGCCGAACGCGCCCAGGCCGCCCGCACCGCGGCCGCGAAGAAGGCCGCGCGGGAAGCGGCCGCCGAAGCCGCCCGCCAGAAGGCCGCCGCCGAGGCTGCCGAGGCCGCCGCTGCCGCCAACCACCCCCGCCCGCGCCCCCAGCCCACCGAGCCGCCACCCCCGCCCCCGTCGACCAACGGTGGAGTCTCGGCCGTGCTTGCCTACGCGCGGGCCCAGCTGGGCAAGCCCTACCAGTGGGGCGGCGACGGCCCGGACACCTTCGACTGCTCCGGTCTGACCATGCGCGCCTGGCAGCGCGCCGGGGTCAACCTGTCGCACTACACCGGCGCACAGTGGGGCGAGACCGCCCGGGTGGCGATCAGCGACCTGCGGGCCGGCGACCTCGTGTTCTTCGGAAGCTCGGGTGCGAACAGCCACCACGTGGGTCTCTACGTCGGCGGTGGGCAGATGATCGAGGCTCCCTACACCGGCGCCAACGTCCGGTACGCGTCGATCTACCGCTCCGATCTCGTCCCCTACGGCGGCCGTCCGTAGGAGCGTGGGCCGGGCAGCTCGGCCGGCCGGTCAGGCCGCGGTGCCGTCGGCACCGGTGGTCGATCACCCTGGAGACGCCGAGCGCGGTGCTGGTCCGGCGCGCAGGTCTCAGTCGGTCGGGGGCTTGGCCTCGGACATCGGCTCGGCGGTGACGTCGGGCATGCGCCAGCGCGCAGTCGTCATGCCCGCGTCCTTGGCGCGCTGGATCGCCTCGCGCACGACGCGCTCGGCCTCCTCGCGACCAGCCCAGTGCGCGCCCTCGACCGACTTGCCGGGCTCGAGGTCCTTGTAGGTCTCGAAGAAGTGCTGGATCTCGAGGACGTCGAACTTGCTGACCTGCTCGAGCTCGGTGATGTGCGCCTGGCGCGGGTCGCCGGCGGGCACGCAGAGGATCTTGTCGTCACCACCGGCCTCGTCGCGCATGTGGAACATGCCGATCGGGCGCGCCCGGACGAGGCAGCCGGGGAAGGTGGGCTCCTCGAGGAGCACCAGGGCGTCGAGCGGGTCGCCGTCCTCGCCGAGGCTGTCCTCGACGTAGCCGTAGTCGGCGGGGTAGCGGGTCGAGGTGAAGAGCAGCCGGTCGAGCCGGATGCGACCGGTCTCGTGGTCGACCTCGTACTTGTTGCGGTGCCCCTGCGGGATCTCGATGGTGACGTCGAACTCCACGACGCTGTCCCTTCCTCTGTGCGCGCCCCTGAGACGTGGCGCGCGTGCCCATGACCCGTGCCTGATGACCTAGGCTCGCGGACAAGTGTTCCGTATGACGCAAGTCCAGCGCCGAGGGGGTCGAGTGCGTCGCTTCCTGGCTGCGGCCCTGGCCCTCGTGGTGCTCGTCGTCGGCTACGCCGCGCTCGACGTGTTCGACGTGGTGCCCGGCATCCTCACCCGCGACCAGCCGGCCGCGGCGCCGCCCACCCCCACGCCGACCGGCACGGTGACCCCGACGAGCGTGGCCGTGCCGACGGTCGACACCGCGGCCCAGCCGCTGCAGCCCGCCTCCGCCGGAGCCCCGATCCCGGCGCCGGCGGCGCTGGCCGAGGTCCTCGCCAAGGCGGTCGCCGACCCCGCGCTGCGGCCCGGTCCCGGGGTGGTCGTCCGCGACGCCTTCACCGGCCAGACGCTGTTCACCAAGGGGGCCACCAAACCCCGGGTGCCAGCCTCCACGGCCAAGCTGCTCACGGCGCTGGCCGTCGGCACGACCCTCGATCCACTGGGCACCCTCCCCACCACCGTGGTGCAGGGGGCCAAGCCGACCGAGATCGTGCTCGTGGCCGGCGGCGACACCATGCTGGCCAAGGGGAAGGGCGCACCGACCGCTGTCGAGGGCCGCGCCGGGCTGGGCGACCTGGCCGGCCAGGTCGCGGCGGCGCTCACGGCAGCCGGAACCACCAAGGTCAGCCTCCGCCTCGACACCACCTTCGCGAAGGGGCCCCGGTGGGCTCCCGGGTGGAGCCGCGCCGACATCGACGCCGGGTTCACCGGTGGGGTCTCGATGCTCGGGCTCGCCGGCCAGCGGGCCATCCCCTACCGCCCCGCCCCGCGCGACCCCGAGGCGGCGACCGGTGCAGCCTTCGTCACGGCGCTCGCCAAGGTCGGCATCACGGCGACGCTCGCCCGGGAGAGCACCTGGTCCACCCCGGCACCGGCCGGTGCCGCCGAGCTGGGTCGGGTCGAGTCCGCGCCGATCGGTGACCTGCTCGCCCTGGCGCTCGACGAGAGCGACAACGCGCTGACCGAGGGGCTGGCGCGGCAGGCCTCCCTGAAGGCAGGGAGCGGGACCAGCTTCGCCGCGACCGTCGCCTTCGTGCGCAAGGCCGTCGAGGCGCAGGGGATCGACCTCACCGGGGTCACCCTCAAGGACACCAGCGGGCTCACGTCCGGTCAGGCGATCCCGCCCCAGGTGCTGTCCGACGTGCTCCAGCTGGGTGCCGACGGGTCCGTGCCGGCCCTCCAGGACACGCTCGCCAGGCTGCCGGTGGCCGGGCTCACCGGCACCCTCGCCGAGCGGTTCAAGGCCAAGAACACCCACGCGGTCGCCGGCGTGGCCAGGGCCAAGACCGGCACGCTCACCGGGACGAGCGCGATGGCGGGCACGGTGATCGACGCCGACGGCCGGGTGCTGTCCTACGTCGTGCAGGCCGACCGGCTCCCCGCCGGCATCGGAACCCTCCATGCACGGGCCGCGTTGGACCGCTTCGTGGCGGTGCTCGCGACCTGCGGGTGTCCCTGACCTACCGTGAGGGGATGACCGTGTCGAATGCCGCAGCACCGCACGTCACGCGCTACGTCGACTGGCAGTTCGCCAAGGCCACCGGCGCCCGGCTGGTCCCGGCCGGGCCGCGGGTGTCCGCGGCGGAGGCGGCCGAGGTGGTCGCGTCGGTGCGGGGAGCGGCGTTCGCCGCGCAGCAGCCGGTGGCCGACACCGCCCGGCTGCAGGCGCCGGGTGACGCCCCTCCGCCGGTGGTGGTCGACCGTCGCACCTGGATCTCGCTCAACGCCGACTCGATGTCGGCCCTGATGGACCCGGTCTTCGGCAAGCTGGTCGATGGGCAGAAGAGTGCGCCGAACCCGACCATGCAGGCGATCGGTGGCAAGGTCACCGGCGGCGAGGCGGGGGCCCTGCTGGCGTTCATGTCGAGCAAGGTGCTGGGGCAGTACGACCTGGCGCCCGGCGGCACCCCCCAGCTGATGCTCGTGGCGCCCAACCTCGTGCAGGTCGAGCGCGAGCTCGGTGTCGACCCCAAGGACTTCAGGTTGTGGGTCTGCATGCACGAGGAGACGCACCGCGTGCAGTTCACCGCCGTGCCGTGGCTGCGCGAGCACATGATCGACCGCGTCCGCACCCTGGCCAGCGACATGGTGCCCGACCCCGAGTCGCTCCAGGAGACCATCAGCCGGCTGGGCAAGCAGCTGCCCGAGGCCGTCAGGAGCGGCGGCGCCGGGCTGACCGACCTGATCGCCACGCCGGAGCAGCGGGCCGAGCTGGCCGAGGTCACCGCCGTCATGTCGCTGCTCGAGGGCCACGCCGACGTCGTGATGGACGAGGTGGGGCCCCAGGTCATCCCGTCGGTGGCGCAGATCCGCAGCAAGTTCAACGAGCGCCGCAAGGGAGTGGGCGCCTTCGACCGCGTGCTGCGCCGGCTGCTCGGGCTCGAGGCCAAGATGCGGCAGTACCGCGACGGTGCCGTCTTCGTCCGCGAGGTCGTCGACCAGGTCGGCATGGACGGCTTCAACCGCGTCTGGGAGTCGCCCGAGACCCTGCCGAAGCCGACCGAGATCGAGACGCCGTCGGCCTGGGTCGCCCGAGTCCACGGCTGAGCCGGTGACCGGACCGCACCCCGCCACTGCCGCCGTCCGGGTCGCGGTCCGCGCGCAGCTCGAGGAGTTCCCGGCCGACCAGCTGGTGCTGGTGGCGTGCAGCGGGGGAGCCGACTCGCTCGCGCTCGCCGAGGCCGCGGCCTTCGTGGCCGACCACACCCAGCGACGGATGGGTGCGGTTGTCGTGGACCACCAGCTCTTCGAGGGGTCCGAGCGGGTGGCGGGCAGCGTCGCCAGCCAGTGCCGCGACCTCGGCCTCGACCCCGTCGTCGTGGAGCGGGTGGTGGTCACCGGACCCGGCGGCCCGGAGTCCGCGGCGCGGGACGCGCGCTACGCCGCCTTCGACCGGGTCGCGCGCGCCACGGGTGCGGTGGCCGTGCTCCTGGGGCACACCCGTGACGACCAGGCCGAGCAAGTGCTGCTCGGCCTCGTGCGTGGCGCCGGGGCGCGCTCGCTGTCCGGTATGCCGCGGACGCGGGACCGCTACCGCCGTCCCCTCCTCGGGCTGTCCAGGGAGCAGACGCGAGCGGCGTGCACCGCCGAGCAGCTGACCTGGTGGGACGACCCGATGAACGACGACCCGGGCTACCTGCGGGTCCGGGCGCGACGCGCCCTGGTCGACCTCGAGCGCGACCTCGGCCCGGGCGTCGCCGCCGCACTGGCCCGCTCCGCCGACCAGCTCCGCGAGGACGCCGACCACCTCGACGCCCTCGCCGACGCGGCGCTCGCGACCCTGGGGGACGGCCCGTGGCCGGTCGGCGACCTCGCCGCCCTGCCGCGGCCGGTGCGCACGAGGGTATGGCGCCGGCTCGCCGTCGTGGCCGGGGCGCCGGCCGGGCAGGTGAGCACCCGGCATACCGAGGCGTGCGACGCGCTGCTCACCCGCTGGCACGGGCAGGGGCCGGTGAGCCTTCCCGGCCCGCTCGAGGTGACCCGTGCGGACGGCCGGGTATCCATCGCCCCACCCGCTCGGGTTGAATGGCCCCGCACTGGTACACCCGACAGCCACCCCGCCACCAGAGCCGACGACAAGGGAGTTTGAGCCGTGGACGCTGCCCACATGGGAGCCGATCTCGAGAAGGTCCTCATCACCGAGGAGGAGATCCATGCGCGGCTCGACGAGCTGGCGGCGGAGATCTGGGCCGAGTACGACGGCAAGGACCTGCTCCTGGTCGGGGTGCTGAAGGGCGCCGTGATGGTGATGGCCGACCTGTCGCGGGCCCTCCCGGGCACGGCGCCGGTCGACTGGATGGCGGTCTCGTCCTACGGGTCGGGCACCAAGTCGTCGGGTGTGGTGCGGATCCTCAAGGACCTCGACACCGACATCACCGGCAAGCACGTCCTGATCGTCGAGGACATCGTCGACTCCGGGCTCACGCTCTCGTGGATCAAGTCCAACCTCGAGTCGCGCTCGCCCGCCTCGGTCGAGATCTGCACGCTGCTGCGCAAGCCCGAGGCCGCCAAGGTCGAGATCGACGTGAAGTGGGTCGGCTTCGACATCCCCAACGAGTTCGTCGTCGGGTACGGCCTCGACTACGCCGAGAAGTTCCGCAACCTGCGCGAGGTCGGCACCCTCGCGCCGCACGTCTACGCCTGAGGCGAACCCGGAACGGACCCGGGACCAGGGCGGAACACCGGGCCCATCCGGGTCGTTGTCCAGCACGAACCACCCCGGCACCGCGTAGTACCGTCGTGGCAGAGCCGTGCCCACGCCGGGCCACGGCACCGAGCGTCAGCGAAGCAGGAGGAACGGGGCGGCCAGCCCCGCCACACACATGGATTTGAAGCGCATCCTTCGGGCCCCCATCTTCTGGGTCGTCGTCGTCATCCTCGTCACCCTCACGGTGTTCGGGCTCAGCGACTCCGGTGGCTACACGCGGATCGACACCTCCGCCGCCCAGCAGCTGATCACCGACAAGAAGGTCGAGCGCGCGGTCGTCACCAACAACGAGGTGGTCGACCTCGACCTCAAGAAGGGTGAGAGCTACTCCGACGGCAAGAACGTCAAGGACGCCACGAAGGTCCGCACCCAGTACGTCGACGCCGCTGGCCCGAGCTTCATCGAGCAGCTCTACGCCAACGAGCCGCCGGGTGGGATCAACCAGCAGATCAAGGACACCAACCCGTTCCTGGCCCTGCTCGGCTCGCTCCTCCCGATCATCATCCTGCTCGGCCTGTTCTGGTTCCTGATGACGCAGATGCAGGGCGGCGGCTCGCGCGTCATGCAGTTCGGCAAGTCCAAGGCCAAGCTCGCAACCAAGGACACCCCCAAGGTCACCTTCGCCGACGTGGCGGGGGCCGACGAGGCGGTGGAGGAGCTCCACGAGATCAAGGAGTTCCTCGCCGAGCCCGCGAAGTTCCTGGCCGTCGGCGCCAAGATCCCCAAGGGCGTGCTGCTCTACGGTCCGCCCGGCACCGGCAAGACCCTGCTCGCGCGCGCTGTCGCCGGCGAGGCGGGCGTGCCGTTCTACTCGATCTCGGGTTCTGACTTCGTCGAGATGTTCGTCGGTGTCGGTGCCTCGCGCGTCCGCGACCTGTTCGAGCAGGCCAAGGCCAACGCCCCGGCCATCGTCTTCGTCGACGAGATCGACGCCGTCGGCCGACACCGTGGAGCCGGCCTCGGCGGTGGCCACGACGAGCGCGAGCAGACCCTCAACCAGCTGCTCGTCGAGATGGACGGCTTCGACGTCAAGACCAACGTCATCCTCATCGCGGCGACCAACCGCCCCGACATCCTCGACCCCGCACTGCTGCGCCCGGGCCGGTTCGACCGCCAGATCGCGGTCGAGGCGCCCGACATGATCGGCCGCCACCGGATCCTCGAGGTGCACTCCCAGGGCAAGCCGATGGCCACCGGGGTCGACCTGCTCGCCGTCGCCCGCCGCACCCCCGGCTTCACCGGTGCCGACCTGGCGAACGTCCTCAACGAGGCCGCCCTGCTGACCGCCCGCAGCGACAAGAAGCTGATCGACGACGCGTCGCTCGACGAGGCCATCGACCGCGTGATCGCGGGACCCCAGAAGCGCACCCGGATCATGTCGGCCAAGGAACGCAAGATCACCGCCTACCACGAGGGCGGCCACGCCCTGGTCGCCGCGGCGATGAACCACCTCGACCCCGTGACGAAGGTGACGATCCTCCCTCGCGGCCGGGCGCTCGGCTACACGATGGTGATGCCGACCGACGACAAGTACTCCACGACCCGCAACGAGATCCTGGACCAGCTCTCCTACGCCATGGGTGGCCGCGTCGCGGAGGAGGTCGTGTTCCACGACCCCACGACGGGTGCCTCCAACGACATCGAGAAGGCCACCGGCATGGCCCGCAAGATGGTCACCGAGTTCGGCATGAGCGAGCGGGTCGGGGCGATCAAGCTCGGCCAGTCTCAGGGCGAGGTCTTCCTCGGTCGCGACATGGGCCACCAGCGCGACTACTCCGAGGAGGTTGCGTCTGTCGTCGACGAGGAGGTGCGCAAGCTCATCGACGCCGCGCACGACGAGGCGTGGCACGTCATCAACGACAACCGCGACATCCTCGACCGGCTGGTCCTCGACCTGCTCGAGCACGAGACCCTCAACGCCAAGGAGCTCGCCGAGATCTTCGCCCCGATCCGCAAGCGGCCCCTGCGCCCGACGTGGCTCTCGAGCGAGACCCGGTTCCTCTCCGACCAGCCGCCGGTGCTCACGCCCGCCGAGAAGGCCGCGCAGAACGGGTCGTCCGCGCCGCTGGAGGCTGCCGGCACCAACCGCGCGACCGCCGAGGCGATCGACAAGGCGGCCGAGGCCGGCGCGGTGAAGGCTCCCGAGGAGCACCCGCCCACCCAGGTGATCGAGATCCCCGAGGGTGGCCAGGTCGATCCGAATGGCCGCTGACCACTCTCAGCACGAGGTCGACCAGGCCCGTGCCGAGGCGGCCGTGCGTGAGCTGCTCATCGCCATCGGGGAGGATCCCGACCGCGACGGGCTCGTGGAGACCCCGGCCCGGGTGGCTCGCGCCTACGGTGAGTTCTTCGCGGGCCTGAGGCTGGATGCCGCGGACGTGCTCTCGAAGACCTTCGAGATCGACCACGAGGAGATGATCCTGGTGCGCGACATCGAGGTCTACTCGATGTGCGAGCACCACCTGGTGCCGTTCCACGGGGTCGCCCACGTGGGATACATCCCCGCCAAGGACGGCCGCGTGACCGGGCTGTCCAAGCTGGCCCGGCTCGTCGAGATGTATGCGCGCCGTCCCCAGGTGCAGGAGCGCCTGACCACCCAGGTGGCCGACGCGCTGTGCACCCACGTGGGGGCCCAGGGCGTCATCGTGGTCGTGGAGTGCGAGCACCTCTGCATGTCGATGCGGGGCATTCGCAAGCCCGGGTCGCGCACCATCACCTCGGCGGTCCGGGGCCAGCTGCGCGACCCGGCCACCCGGGCCGAGGCGATGGCGCTGCTCCTGGGTGGCAAGCGGTGAGCGGACGCGATCTCGCGCGCCCCACCACCACCAAGCTCCCCGGCATCCTCGCGGCCTCGCGGGTGCCCCGACTGCTCGGCACGCTCACCTACGTCGTCGGGACGGTCGACCTGCTCACCGGGTTGCTGCACTCCTGGCGGGTGCACCTGCACGGCCTGACCGAGGTGCTGCCGGGCGCGCTCTCCGACGCCGCCGCGGCAGCCACCGTCGTCTCCGGCATCTTCCTCATCGTCCTCGGCCACTCGCTCAAGCGGCGCAAGCGCCGCGCCTGGCGGGCCGCCGTCGTGCTGCTCAGCGTGTCGGTGGTGCTGCACGTCATCAAGACCGAGCCGGCCGCTGCCGTTGCGTCCCTGGTGGGCCTGGCGCTGCTGGTGCGCTACCGCGCGGAGTTCCGGGCCCTCGGCGACCCGTCGACGCGCTGGCGGGCGGTGCGGGCGTTCGTGCTCCTACTGGTGCTGTCCGTCGTCTTCGGGGTCGTCGTGCTGTGGCTCAACCGGCGTGACGTGGTCGGCGGCTTCCCCGGCTTCGCCGACCTCGTGCGCGAGCTGGGGCTCGGGATGGTCGGCCTCGACGGCCCGCTCACCTTCACCCGCGACCGGTCCGCCGACATCGTGGGCTCCCTGCTCCTCGGGCTCGGCCTGATGATGTTGCTGACGCCGGCCTACCTGGCGCTGCGACCGCCGGAACCGCGCCCCTCGCTCACGGACGACGACGAGGCCCGGCTGCGCGACCTGGTCGGGCGGCACGGCGACTCGCTGGCCTACTTCAACACTCGGCGCGACAAGTCCGTGGTGTGGTCGGCGTCCGGCAAGGCGGCGGTCGCCTACCGAGTGGTCTCCGGTGTCATGCTCGCCAGCGGTGACCCGGTCGGCGACCCCGAGGCGTGGCCCGGGGCGATCCAGGCGTTCCTCGCCGAGGCCGGCGCGCACGCCTGGACCCCGGCGGTCCTCGGCTGCTCCGAGCAGGCCGGCACGGTCTGGGTGCGCGAGACCGGCTTCTCGGCGCTCGAGCTCGGTGACGAGGCCGTCGTCGACGCTTCGACCTTCACCCTCGCCGGGCGGCCGATGCGCAACGTGCGCCAGATGGTCGGCCGCGTCGCCCGCGCCGGGTATGCCGTGGAGGTCTGTCGCGTCCGCGACGTCACCGACGACGTGCGGGACCGCGCGCTCGCGGACGCAGCCGCGTGGCGCTCCAGTGCCACCGAGCGGGGCTTCTCGATGGCGCTCGGGAGGCTGTTGGAGCAGGCCGATCCCGAGTGCGTGTTCGTGGCGGCACGGCAGGATGGGGTCGTGCGCGCGTTCCTGCAGTTCGTCCCCTGGGGCACCGACGGGATGTCCCTCGACGTCATGCGACGCGACGCCACCGCGGACGCAGGGCTCAACGAGCTGATGATCACCGAGACCCTGGCCGCGGCCCCCGGCCTCGGGGTGCAGCGGGTCTCCCTCAACTTCGCGGCGTTCCGCTCGGTGCTCGAGCGGGGCGGCAAGCTGGGTGCCGGGCCGGTCCTGCGGGCCTGGCGCAGCGTGCTGCTGTTCGCCTCGCGGTGGTTGCAGATCGAGAGCCTCTACCGGTTCAACGCCAAGTTCCAGCCGCAGTGGCAGCCCCGCTTCCTCGTCTACCCGTCCGCGTCCGACCTGCCGCGGGTGGGTCTCGCGGCGCTGGAGGCCGAGGCCTTCCTCACCTGGCCGAAGCTCGGCCGGCTCGGGGGCAGGGCATGACCGAGGGCCTGACGACACCGGGCGCCGCGGTGGGCGGCTCGCCAGGCTCCTGGCCGTTGCGGCGCGACGACGGGCTCCCGGTGGTGATGGGCGTCGTCAACGTGACCCCTGACTCGTTCAGCGACGGCGGCCAGTGGTTCGAGCCGGCCGCCGCCGTCGAGCACGGCCGCGAGCTGCTGGCCCAGGGCGCCGACATCCTCGACGTCGGCGGCGAGTCGACCCGGCCGGGTGCCGAGCGACCTTCGGTCGCCGAGGAGCTGCGTCGCGTGCTCCCGGTCGTGGAGGCGCTCGCGGCCGAGGGTGCGGTGGTGTCGGTCGACACGATGCGCGCCGAGGTGGCCGCTGCTGCCGTGGCGATGGGCGCGGGTCTCGTCAACGACGTGAGCGGGGGGCTCGCCGACCCCGAGATGGCCGGGGTCGTCGCCGGGCTGGGGGTGCCTTTCGTGGCGATGCACTGGCGCGGGCACAGCGCCGACATGCAGTCCCGTGCGGTCTACGACGACGTCGTGGCCGAGGTGGTCGCCGAGCTGACCGACCGGGCGGCCGCCCTCGTGGCCGCCGGGATCCGGCCCGACCGGGTCGTCCTCGACCCGGGCTTCGGCTTCGCCAAGCTCGCCGACCACAACTGGTCGCTGCTGCGTGCCCTCGACCGGGTCCTCGCGCTCGACCACCCCGTCCTCGTGGGCACCTCCCGGAAGGCCTTCCTGGGTCGCATCGGGGTGCCGGCGGGCGCCGACCCACGGCCGCCGCTCGACCGCGACGTGGCGACCGCCGCGACCTCGATGCACGCGGCTCGGCTCGGCGCCTGGGGGGTCCGGGTGCACCACGTCCCGTCCACCCTCGACGCCATGCACGTGGCGCGGGCCATCGCGGACGCCCCGACCACCGCTGCGACCACCACCGCGTCCCCGATGGAGGCCCGCCCGTGACCGACCAGATCGTGCTGAAAGGCATCTCCGCCAAGGGATTCCACGGCGTGCTCGACTTCGAGAAGCGTGACGGGCAGGTGTTCGTCGTCGACGTCACGCTGCACGTCGACCTCGCCCCCGCCGGCGCCAGCGACGACCTCGCCGACACGGTGAACTACGCCGAGGTGGCCGGCGACGTGGTGGCCCTGATCGAGGGCGAGCCGCTCGACCTGATCGAGGCGCTGGCGGCCCGCATCGCCGACCGGGCGCTGGCTCGCCCACTCGTGGAGGCGGTCGAGGTGGTGGTGCACAAGCCCGAGGCGCCCGTGGGGCATCCGTTCAGCGACGTGCAGGTGCGCGTCACGCGGGAGCGGCAGTCCACCGTGGTCATCGCGATGGGCTCCAACATCGGCGACTCGATCGAGACCCTGCACGACGCAGCGATCTCGCTCTACGGCCTGATCGACGTCGTCGAGGTGTCGGCGCCGGTGGAGACCGATCCGGTCGGCGGTCCGGAGCAGCCGGTCTACCTCAACGCCGTCGTGACGGGGACGACCCACCTCGCTCCCTCGTCGCTCCTGGCCGGACTGCACGACATCGAGCTGGCGCACGGCCGCACTCGCGAGGTGCGCTGGGGACCGAGGACGCTCGACCTCGACCTGGTGCAGTACGGCGACCCGGTCTTCGACACCGACGTCGTGATGGACAGCCCCACGCTCACGCTGCCGCACCCGCGGGCGCACGAGCGTGGCTTCGTGTTGGTGCCGTGGTTGCAGGCCGACCCCGAGGCGGTCCTCCGGGTCGACGGTGAGGTCCGGCGGGTCGCCGACCTGGTCGCCGCCATGGACGTGTCCGGGGTGCGGCCCGGTCCCGACGTCGACCTCCTGGAGGGGCCGTGGTGAACGACGGGGGCGGCCTGCGCTGGCCGCAGCTCGCGGCGATCGGGCTCGTGGTCGGGCTGGTCTCGTGGCTCGGCTGGCGGCTCTACCTCAACGCCGGCCACCTGCTCGGACCCGCCTCGTGGGTCTCCGCGGTGATGATCGTGGCGATGGCGGTGCTCGTCATCGGGGCCGGTCTGCCGGTGCGCCGCTTCCTGCGCGGTGAGGCCCGCAAGCCGCTGAGCCCGATCCGTGCAGCCCGCACCCTGGTGCTCGCCCAGGCTGCCGCCCTCACCGGGTCGGCGGTGTTCGGCTGGTATGCCGCGCAGGTCGCGCACACCCTCGCCGACCTCGACCTGCCGGGCTACCGCTCGCTGTTGTGGCGGCTGCTGGCGCTGTCGGTGGCCTCCCTCGTGCTGGCCGCCGCGGGGATGCTCACCCAGCGGATGTGCCGCGTCGACGGACCCGACGACCGCGACCACCGCTGACCCGGCCTGCTACTTGTCGACGTCCCCGACGACGAAGAACATCGAACCGAGGATCGCCACCATGTCGGCGATCAGGTTGCCCGGCAGCACCTCGGCCAGCACGGCGACGTTGTTGAACGAGGCCGACCGCAGCTTGAGCCGCCACGGCGTCTTCTCGCCGCGCGACACCAGGTAGTAGCCGTTGAAACCCAACGGGTTCTCGGTGGCGGTGTAGAGGTCGCCCTCGGGGACCTTGAGCACCTTCGGCAGCTTCACGTTCACCGGGCCACGGGGGAGGGAGCGCAACCGGGCGAGGCAGGCCTCGGCGAGGTCGAGCGAGACGTGCACCTGCTCGAGCAGCACCTCCAGCCGGGCCAGGCAGTCGCCGGCCGTGCGGGTGACCACGCGACCGGGCCCACTGTCGGCGAACAGCTCGGCGTAGGCGAGGTAGGGCTCGTCGCGTCGTAGGTCCATGTCGACCCCCGCCGCTCGGGCGATCGGACCCGAGACGCCATACGCGGCAATGGTTTCCGGTGAGACCACCCCGACGCCCCGGGTGCGCGCCTCGAGGATCTCGTTGCCCACGATCAGCGCCTCGAGGTCAGGCAGCCGCCCACGCACGGCCTGCACGGCATACGCGACGCGGTCGAGCCAGCCGGCCGGGAGGTCCTCCTTGAGCCCACCCACGCGGTTGAACATGTAGTGCATCCGTCCCCCGGACGCCTCCTCCATCACCGCCTGGAGCTCCTCGCGCTCGCGGAACGCGTAGAAGATCGGGGTGATCGCGCCGAGCTCGAGCGGGTAGGACCCGAGGAACATCAGGTGGTTGAGCACCCGGTTCAGCTCGGCCAGCAGGGTGCGCGCCCACACCGCCCGCTCAGGCACCTCCATGCCGAGCATCCGCTCGACCCCGAGGACGACCCCGAGCTCGGAGGAGAACGCCGACAGCCAGTCGTGCCGGTTGGCCAGCACCACGATCTGGCGGTAGTCGCGCACCTCGAACAGCTTCTCGGCGCCGCGGTGCATGTAGCCGACGATCGGTTCGGCCGACACGATGCGCTCGCCGTCGACGACGATCCGCAGCCGCAGCACGCCGTGGGTGGCCGGGTGCTGCGGACCGATGTTGAGCACCATGTCGGCGGTGGCGAGTCCGCCCGCGCCCATGCCGACGGTGAGCTCGCGCCGGCCTTCCGTGGTGGTCACGTCGTCAGTCTGCCGTATGCCGCGCGGCCGGCACCTGGTCGCGTCAGCCGGGGCAGCCGGGGATGTTCTGGATCGTCGTCGCCGCACCCTGGTCGTCGATCTGCACCAGGACCGTGTTCTCGCGGTCGGCCAGGCCCTTGAGGGCGGCGGCGTCCACCGACTTGGTCTGCAGGGGCTGGTCGGCCGCGATGCAGTGGTGGTAGAGGATCCGCACACCGTCGGCCAACGGGATCGTGTAGGTCAGCTTGGCGTTCTGGTTCTCGTAGGGGACCTTGCCCTTGAACGGGTCGAGCGGCACGCCGTCCTTGGCGAGCTTGGCGTCGTCGAGCTTCTTCCAGGTCCACCGGTCGAGCTCGATGAAGCCGACCCCGCCCACGTCGCCGGTCTTCGTGACGACGCCGTAGTCGTAGTCGCGGCCCTTCACGTCGGACTTCGGGGTCTTCGGCGCCGAGGAGGTCTTGCTGCCGCTCGGCGGCTTCGCGGTGACGGTGGGGGTCACGGTCACGGTCACGTTGCCGCCTGCGCCCGGGGTGTCGGAGCCGCACGCCGACAGCAGGGTCGCGGCGGCGAGTGCGGCCAGGGCGCCCGCAGCGGTCGTCGCGCGCGCGTGGTGCTGGAGCTTCATGGGGACGGGGGTCCTTTCGAGTGACAGCAACGATCCAGTTTGCCCTCCGCCACGCGCCTGACAAAACTCGCTCAGGTGCGGCAGGCTGCGAAGGTGCCCCCGCAGACCACCCCCGACACCACCCCCGACACCGCCCCTGCCGGCAGTCCCGTCGATGCCGCCGACTTCCTCGACCTGGCCGACCCCGCGACGGTGGCAGACCCCTATCCGCACCTCGCGGCCCTGCGGGCAGCGGCCCCGATGGCGTTGCACAGCGGCATGGGCACCTGGCTCGCCACCGGCCACGCCGAGGCCGGTGCCGTGCTCCGTGACCGGCGGCTGGGTCGGGTCTTCGGGCCGCGCACACCCGAGTCCGACTGGGACACCTTCAACTGGCTGCACGCCGACTCGATCCTCGACAGTGAGCCGCCCAAGCACACCCGGCTGCGTCGGCTGGTGGCCGGCGCCTTCGGCCGCGGGCACGTGCAGCGGCTCGCACCGCGGATCGAGGAGCTGGCGGCGGGTCTGCTGGCCGACCTGCCCGACGGCGAGTTCGACGTCATCGAGCACTACGCGGAGCCGCTGCCGGTGCTGGTCATCGCCGAGCTGCTCGGGGTGCCGGAGGTGGATCGCCACCACCTGCGCCCCTGGTCGCAGGCGATCGTGCGGATGTACGAGGTGGACCGGACCGAGGCCGACGAGGCGGCGGCGCGCGAGGCGGCCGGTGCGTTCGCGGCATACGTCGAGGAGCTTTCGGCAGAGAGGGCCAAGGCGCCCGGCGACGACCTCCTGACCGACCTGGTCACGGCCCGCGACGGTTCCGACCGGCTCTCGGCGCACGAGCTGGTGGCCACCGCGGTGCTGCTGCTCAACGCGGGTCACGAGGCGAGCGTCAACGGCTTCGGCAACGGGCTGCACTCCTGGCTCACCGCGCCCGACCGCGCTCTCCTCGACGTCGGTGACGACGCGGCGGTGGCCCGGATGGTCGAGGAGTTCCTGCGTCACGACTCTCCGCTGCACCTCTTCGAGCGCACGGCCAAGGAGCCGGCCGAGGTGGCCGGGATCGTCCTGGAGCCGGGCGACAAGGTGGCTGCCCTCCTCGGTGCCGCCAACCGCGACCCAGCCGTCTTCGCGGACCCCGACCGGTTCGACCCGACCCGCGACCCCAACCCGCACCTCGCGTTCGGGGCCGGCATCCACTTCTGCATCGGCGCACCACTGGCGCGGCTGGAGCTCGAGATCTCGGTGCGGACCATGCTGTCGAGGTTCCCCGACCTCGGGGTCGTCGAGGCGGTGCGGCGGCCGACCTTCGTGCTGCGGGGGTTCGAGCGGCTGGTCGTCAGCCCACGCGCTTGACCGCCCAGAGGAAGTCCCCGAACCCACCCCGGGCCACCAGCGCCGCCGCGGCCGATGCGGACCCCAGCGCGCGCAGGTAGGCCTGCGGGTCGCTCGTCGCCAGCTGCACGGGGGGCGTCCGTCCGTCGACGCCCAACCCGCGCAGCGCCGTGCGCTGGTCGACCAGCTCGTCGTGGTCGAGGGTGTCCATCGCCACGTGCGCGGTGAGGTCGCAGCTGCCGTCCGGCACCGGCGCGACCTGCTGCCCCCGCCGGTATGCGGTGAGCGTGCCCGCCGTGGGCCGGTCACCGCCCCGATGCCCGTAGTCCACGGCAACGACGACCCCGCGGTCCACCCGGCTCACCAGGTCGGCCCAGGCGCGGTCGCGGGGGAGCCCGACCTCGACGCGGTCGCCGGGCGCTGCGGTCGGCCAGTGCGTGGTCGCCCAGTCGAGCTCGGCGCCGTCGAGGTGGTCGCCGAGGGACTCCTCGCCGCTGGCAGGGTCGACCAGCACGTGCCGCAGCACACCGGCGTCGTCGACCTCGGCGACCGGGCAGGGCACGACGTCGAGCCACTCGTGGGCGACCACCAGGGCTCCGTCGAGGCGATCCAGCTCCGCCGGCAGGCGGGCTCCGCCAGGGGCCGTCAGCCACTCGACCACCTCGTCGAGCTGCGGTGGCCTGGCCACGACGTCGACGCCGGTGAGGCGCAGGGCCGGCTCCGCGGCATACACGTGGGTGAGCAGCTCACCGCGGCCGGCGCCGACGTCGACGACGTGGGTGAGCCGGTTGTCGGCGGCCAGGCGGGCGAGGGCGGCACCGAGGACCGCGCCCGGCCCGCCGTGGGTCGCGGTGCTGAAGTGGCCGGCCGGGCCGGTCGGGGAGCGGTAGAAGCCGTCTGGCCCGTACAACGCCTCCTGCCAGGCCTCCTGCCACCCCTTCACCCGACCCAACCTATTGCGAGTTGTGTGCCTCAGCGCGGGCTATGGACCACTCTCAGGCACACAACTCGTGGCCTGTGGATGACGAGAGCTCTGCGCGAGGCACTCTCGCCACGATGTCGGGATGTCACGGGACTGGCGGGGACTCGCCGCGGCGCAGGACGGGATCCTGGCCCGACGTCAGCTCCGAGAGCTGGGCATCAGCCGGCACCGGGTGGCGAGCCAGGTCATGGCAGGTCGATGGGTCGAGCTGACGCCGCGGGTCGTCGCGACCGTGACCGGCACCCTGACCTGGGAGCAACGGGCCTGGGCGGGAGTTCTGCATGCAGGCGGCACCGCCCTGGTCGGGGGCCTCACCGCGACCGAGAAGCACGGACTGAGCGGCTGGCACCGCGACGAGATCACCATCGTGGTCGATGACGAGCTGTCCTTCGAGCCAGTCGACGGAGTGCGGTTCTTCCGCACGCGTCGTGACCTGGCCCGGATGCGACAGGTCCGGGGAGGGTTGCCGCTCTGTCGAGTCGAACCAGCGGCGCTGCTCTGGGCGGCCCACGAGCGGTCTGCGCGCTCGGGCCAGGGGCTGTTGGCGGCGGTGGTCCAGCAGCGGCTCACCACGGCGAGCGACCTGCTCGACGAGCTCGAGCGCCAGAGGCCACTTCGCCGTGCACGGATGTTCCGGACGGCCCTCGAAGACATCCGTGGCGGAGCCCAGTCCATGGCAGAGCTCGACGTGGGGCGAATGTGCCGGCGGGCCGGCCTTCCACTGCCGCGGCGGCAGGTGAAACGCAGGGACAGTGTGGGCAGGAGTCGCTACACCGACTGTGAGTGGCCACTGCCCGACGGGAGGGTGCTGGTGCTGGAGGTGGATGGCGGGTTCCACATGGACGTGGAGCACTGGGAGGACGACCTCGCGAGACAGAGACGCCTCGCGTCGGCCGACAGGGTGGTCGTCCGGTGCACCGCGCGGGAGCTGCGTGACGAGCCTCAGACGGTGGTGCGGGACCTCAGGGCCCTGGGTCTCAGATAGTCGTGTGCCCCAGCGCTTGCCATAGCCCGCGCTCAGGCACACGACTCGGGGGATAGGTTGGGCGGGTGACTTCCGCCGACGAGCGTCCCGCGCGGCTCGACGTCGGGGTGGTGGGCGCGGGCCGCGTCGGCGCCGTCCTCGGGGCAGCCCTCCAGGGGGTCGGACACCGGGTCGTCGCCGTGTCCGGGGTCAGCCAGGAGTCACGCGACCGCGCCGGTCTGCTGCTGCCGGGTGTGCCCGTGCTCGCTCCGGAGGACGTCGTCCGCCAGGCCGAGCTGGTCGTCCTCGCGGTGCCCGACGACGCGCTCGCCGACCTCGTGGGGGGACTGGCGGCCACGGGTGCGTGGCAGGCCGGCCAGCTCGTCGCGCACACCTCGGGTCGGCACGGGCTCGAGGTCTATGACGCCGCCCTCGACCAGCACGTCCTCGGGCTCGCCCTGCACCCGGCGATGACCTTCACCGGCACCCGGCTCGACCTCGACCGGCTGGTCGAGTGCTGCTTCGGGGTCACCGCGCCCGAGCCGCTGCGCCCGGTCGCGGAGGCGCTGGTGCTCGAGATCGGCGCCGAGCCGGTCTGGATCGAGGAGTCCGCTCGCGGGCTCTACCACGCGGCCCTCGCCCACGGCGCGAACCACCTGGTCACCCTGGTCGCCCAGTCGCTGCAGGCGTTGCGGGCCGCAGGGGTGGCGACGCCGTCGCGGGTGCTCGGCCCCCTGGTGTCGGCCGCGCTCGACAACGCCCTGCGCGCAGGTGACGCTGCCCTCACCGGGCCGGTCGCGCGCGGCGATGCCGGTACCGTGGCCGAGCACCTGCGACAACTCCAGAGCCTCAGCCCCGACATCCGCCCGACCTACGTGGCGCTGGCCCGGGCGACCGCCGAGCGGGCGCTGGCCAGCGGCCGGCTCAAGCCGCACGTGGCCGAACCCCTGTTGGACATCCTCGCCACCGACCAGGAGCGTTAAGTGAGCGAACAACCCGGTATGCCGTCCGCCTCCGCGGGCGCGACCGTCACCGCCGGCCCACCGGCCGAGGGGTCGCCCCCTGCCGGCCGCGAGCCGGTCGTCGCGCGGAGCCGCGAAGAGCTGCACGCCGCGCGCCGCGCACTCACCGACGGCGACGTGGCCGTGGTCATGACGATGGGCGCGCTGCACGAGGGCCACGCCACCCTGATCGAGACGGCGCGGCAGCGGGCCGCGCACGTGGTCGTGACGATCTTCCTCAACCCGCTGCAGTTCGGCCCGCGCGAGGACCTGTCGCGCTACCCGCGCACCTTCGACTCCGACATGGAGATCTGTCGCCGGGCCGGGGTCGACCTGGTGTTCGCCCCCACCCCCGACGTGATCTACCGCGACGGCGACCCCGGTGTCCGCATCTCGGCCGGACCGCTCGGCAACGTCCTCGAGGGCCAGGCGCGACCCGGTCACTTCGACGGCATGCTGACCGTGGTCGCCAAGCTGTTCCACCTGACCCGCGCGGACTCGGCGTACTTCGGGCAGAAGGACGCCCAGCAGCTGCTGCTCATCCGGCGGATGGTCCGCGACCTCGACTTCTCCGTGAAGGTGATCTCGGTGCCGACCGTGAGGGAGTCCGACGGGCTGGCGATGAGCAGCCGCAACATGTATCTCACCGAGTCCGACCGCGAGACGGCGCTGTGCCTGTCGCGCGCGCTGCGGGCCGGGGCTGCCGCGGCCTCCGAGGGCCCGTCAGCCGTGCGCCGGGCGGCCCGCGCGGTGCTGGTGCGCGAGCCGCTCGCCCTGATCGACTACCTGGTGCTGGTGCACCCGGCGACCCTCGAGGACGTGCCCGAGTGGTACCGCGGCGAGGCGCTGCTCGCGGTCGCCGGTCGGGTCGGCACCACGCGGCTGATCGACAACCTGCCCATCCTGGTCGGCCCGCAGGGTGGCGCGCTCGAGGTGTTCTCGGACGTCGAGTCGGCGGGCGCCTGACCATGCAGCGCTTCATGCTCTACGCCAAGATCCACCGCGCCACGGTGACCCAGGCCGACCTGCACTACGTGGGGTCGCTGACGATCGACCGTGACCTCATGGATGCCGCAGGGCTGCTGCCCGGTGAGCAGGTCGACGTCGTCGACGTCGACAACGGCAACCGGCTCACGACCTACGCGATCGAGGGCGAGCGGGGCAGCGGGATCGTCTGCATCAACGGCGCTGCAGCGCGCCTGATCTCCCCCGGCGACACCGTGATCATCATCGCGTATGCCGCGATGGACGACCACGAGGCCCGCACCTTCGAGCCACAGGTCGTCTTCGTCGACGGGCAGAACCGGATCGTCGAGGTCGGCCACGACGGGGGCGACGTGCCCGACGGGTTCGGGCTGAAGACGTCGGCGGTCACGCGGCGTCCCCATGACTGAGACCGGGGCCGACGCGACCGACGGGGGCCCGCTCCGGCTCCCGGGTCGGCTGCGGGCGCCACAGCCGGGCTGGACCGCCCAGGCCGACGTCATCGTCGTCGGCTCCGGGATCGCCGGGCTGACCACGGCGCTGCGGCTGCGGCAGCGCGTCGACCGCGTGCTGCTGGTGACCAAGACGGTGCTGTCCGAGGGGTCGACGTTGTGGGCCCAAGGGGGCATCGCCGCGGCCCTCGACCCAGCGGACTCGCCCGAGGACCACCTGCGCGACACCCTCGTGGCAGGCGTCGGGATCTGCGACGTCGACGCCGTGCGGGCGCTGGTCACCGAGGGCCCGCAGAGGGTGCGCGAGCTGGTGGCCCTGGGTGCGGAGTTCGACCGCGACGCCGAGGGCGAGATCAAGCTGACCCGCGAGGGTGGGCACCACCGCGACCGCATCGCCCACGCCGGCGGTGACGCCACCGGCCGCGAGATCTCCCGTGCCCTCATCGCGGCGCTGCACCGCGTGCAGGACGACCCGGGCATCGAGGTGGTCGAGCACGCGCTGGTCGTCGACCTCCTGCTCGACGCGGGTGGCCGCGCCTGCGGCGTGACCCTGCACGTGATCGGCGAGGGCCAGCGCGACGGCGTCGGGGCCGCGCGGGCGCGGGCCGTGGTCCTCGCGACCGGTGGCCTCGGACAGGTGTATGCCGCGACGACGAACCCCTCGGTGGCCACCGGCGACGGCCTCGCGGCCGCGCTGCGGGCCGGCGCCGAGGTCGCCGACGTCGAGTTCGTCCAGTTCCACCCGACCGTGCTGTGGCTGGGGGCGGGCTCGACCGGGCAGCAGCCGCTGATCTCCGAGGCGGTCCGCGGTGAAGGTGCCTTCCTGGTCGACCGGGACGGGGTGCGGTTCATGGAGGGGCGGCACCCGCTGGCCGACCTCGCCCCCCGCGACGTCGTGGCCCGGGCCATCGCCGAGCGGATGCGCGAGACCCGCGAGGACCACGTCTACCTCGACGCCCGGCACCTCGGTCGCGAGTTCCTCGAGGAGCGCTTTCCCACGATCGTGGCGCGCTGCCGGGAGCTCGGCTTCGACCCGGCCACCGAGCTGTTGCCGGTCGCCCCGGCCGAGCACTACGCCTCGGGCGGCGTCCGCACCGACCTGCACGGGCGCAGCTCGGTCGAGGGCCTCTACGCCTGCGGCGAGGTGTCGTGCACGGGGGTGCACGGCGCCAACCGGCTCGCCTCCAACTCGCTGCTCGAGGGCCTCGTCTTCGCCCACCGCATCGCCGACGACCTCTCGGCGCGGCTCTCGGCGGGTGAGCTGCCACCGGTGCCGCCGGGGCAGGCCGGCCGGCCGCCCGGTGCGGCGGCACTGCTGCCGCACACCTCGCGGGTCGACGTGCAGGCCGCGATGACGGCCGGAGCGGGAGCGGTGCGGACCGCGGAGTCGTTGCGACACACCGCGATCGCGCTCACCGCGCTCGCCGACCAGTCCCTCGACGACGGTGTCGGCGCCCCCGAGCCGGGCCCGCAGTCGTGGGAGACGACCAACCTGCTGCACGTCGGTCAGGTCCTCACGTCGCTGGCGGCCCGGCGCGAGGAGACCCGCGGCGGGCACGTTCGCGATGACTTCCCCGAAGCCGTCGACGCCTGGCGCGGCAACCAGCGGGCCACCCGTGGGCGCGACGGCGTCGTCACCACCACCTTCCACCTCGTGCCCGAACAGGACCTCTCGTGACCGATCTCGCGTTCCCCGAAGAAGACGCGCTCACCGTCATCCGCACCGCGCTCGACGAGGACCTCGGCGGGCTCGACGGGGTGGACGTCACGACCGCGGCCACCATCCCAGCCGATCAGGTGAGCGCCGCGCAGGTGGTGGCGCGCGAGGCCGGTGCGCTGGCCGGCATACCGGTCATTGCAATGGTTTTCGACGAGGTGGCTCGGCGCCTCGGCGCGGAACCGTTGCAGGTCAACGCTCTTCGCGCCGACGGCGACGTCGTCGCCCGGCATGACGTGGTCGCCGAGCTGACGGGTTCGACGCAGGTGACGCTGGTCGGGGAGCGGACCGTGCTCAACGTCGTGTGCCGGCTGTCCGGTATCGCGACCCACACCCACCGGTGGGCCGAGCAGCTGGCCGGCACCGGTGCCACGGTCCTCGACACGCGCAAGACGACGCCGGGACTGCGCGCACTGGAGAAGTACGCGGTCCGCGCCGGCGGTGGCACGAACAAGCGGATGGGCCTCTACGACGTGGCCATGATCAAGGACAACCACAAGCTCGCCGCCGGGTCGCTGAGCAAGGCGTATGCCGCGGTGCGGGCGAAGTTCCCCGACGTGCCGGTGCAGGTGGAGGTCACCACGACCGAGGAGGCGCTCGAGTCGGTGGAGGTAGGTGCGCGTTTCCTGTTGTGCGACAACATGTCCGTCGAGCTCCTGCGCGCGACCGTCGAGGCGGTGCGGGCCACCGGTGAGGACGTCGAGCTCGAGGCCACCGGCGGCCTGACCCTCGACGTCGCGCGGGCCTACGCCGAGACCGGGGTCGACTACCTCTCGGTCGGCGGCCTCACGCACTCCTCACCGATCCTCGACCTGGCCCTCGACCTGGTCGACTGACCGGCGCCGCGAGCCCCCTGGCTCGTGCGGGAAGGGGAGCCACCGGACATCCGGTGGCTCCCCTTCCGCTGGTGCTGTCGAGTCAGTGCCGTGACACCGTCCGCAGGCGACGGGCTGCGGTCGTCGAGGCGAGCCCGAGGAGCAGGAGTCCGAGGGCCAGAGCTGCCTGGGCTGCGCCCGCACTGCCGGTGAGCGCGAGCTGTGCCGTGGGCGCCTGGGCAGGGTAGGCGGCGGGGATCGCGGCGGGAATGGCTGCGGCTACCGGGCGGGGTGCGGGCCTCGACGGAGCAGCGGGGGTGCTGCTCGGCACGACCACCGTCACGGTCGTGGCCACACCGGGACCGACGACGTTCGACGCAGTCACGGTGACCCGCCAGGTGCCCGGGGCCAGGTCTCGGAAGGTGGCGCTGGTGGCTCCGGCAGGCAGGGTGCGGGTGACGCGGTGCGCACCCGACGTCAGGACGACGTCGTAGCCGTCGACCGGCCCGTAGCCGACTCGGGAGGGGGCCCCCCAGGTCACGGTCACCGCCGATCCGGACCGAGTGGCTGCGACGTGGCGCGCTGCGGACGGCCCGTCGCCGACCGAGATCGGCACGAACACCCGCCATCCCATCCCCGCGTCGTTCACCGCGAACACCACGGCGGAGTAGTCGCCGTCCTCGATGTCGTTGAAGACGGCCTTGTACGTCGAGGGGGAGAAGTCGTCACCGTTGCCCCAGCGACGGGTGGCGTAGCCGGCGCCATAGCTGGTGATCGGCGAGTCGCCCTCGTCGGCCGGTGCCGACCAGGTGATGGTGATCTGGCCCGGCGCGGTCTGGTGGGCGATGACGTTGCGCGGCGCTGACGGCGTGCCGGGCGCAGGCGGCAGCTGGTTCATCCGCAGGTCGGCGGACTGGGTGGCGACACTGCCCGCGGAGTTGGTGAAGACGGCGCGGTAGCCGGGCTCGACGTCGGCCAGGGAAGCGGGCGGCGAGGTGTAGCTGTCGGACGTGGCGCCGGGGATGTCGACCCAGGTGTCCTCGGTCCAGCGGCGGAACTGCCACTGGACGGTGGGGACCGGTGTGCCGCTGGCGTGCGCCGTGAAGGTGGCTGACTCGCCCAGGTCGACCCAGGTCTCCACCGGCTGCGTGGTGACGACGGGTGCGGTGGAGGCGGGCGCGACCGCGGTGCGGCTGGTGGCGGCAGCGCGCCGAGACGGGGCGGTCTGCGCCGGGGCGACGGACTGCGTGGCGGCCGGCTGCGTGGCGACCGGCGGGGTGGCGACCGGCGCGGTGACGGCTGGCGGGGTGGTGACGGGCTCGGTGACGGTCTCGATCGGCGGGGCGGGCTCGACCTCGGTGGAGGGGGCCGCCTCCGCGGGCGCGGCCGGCGGGTCCGCCACCGGCGTCACGGCCGGCGTCCCTGCCGGTGTGGTGGACGAGGGGGCGACCCCTGCTGCGGTCGACGGGGCCGACTCGGCGGATGCCGGACCCGCGGCGGTGATCCCGACGCACGCTGCGGCTGCGACCAGGGCCACGAGGCGGCCGGCTGATCGGCGGCGCGGCGAGCGTGTCAGGACGGGCGGGGGGACGGGGGGCAAGAGCATCGGGTTTCCCTGCTGTCGGCTCCTCACGCACCGTGCAGGGGTGCGGGCCCAGGCGGGCCGGGAGTGCGCATGCATTCCCGGGTGCGCGTGGAGAGTGCCGACGTGGAGCGGTCGGGGTCGATGGCGCAGTGGGACTCGGCGAACGTAACAAGCAGAGTGGTCGGTTCCTGACCAACCCGGCATATCAGGACAAGGTCCACCCGATCGGACTAGGCCGTTTCACCCGAAGTGGGCGCATCCGCCTCGCACCGGTCGGGCGCGGGGGGCGGTATGCCGGTCGGTACCCTTTGCGGGTGAGCCAGACCCCCGAGACCGTCACCTCCGACGCCACCGCGACCGACGCCGACCTGCCCGAGCAGATGCAGGTGCGGCGCGACAAGCGCGACCGGTTGCTGGCCGAGGGGAAGCAGGCCTTCCCGGTGTCGGTGCCGCGGACCCACACGCTGGCCGAGGTGCGTGAGCAGTGGGGGCAGCTCGAGACGGGCGAGGAGACCCAGGACGTCGTCGGGGTGGCCGGTCGGGTGATCTTCGTCCGCAACACCGGCAAGCTCGCGTTCGCAACCCTCCAGGAGGGGATCGGCACCCGGCTGCAGGTCATGCTCAGCCTGGCCGAGGTCGGGGAAGTGGCCCTCGCCGAGTGGAAGTCCACCGTCGACCTCGGCGACCACGTGTTCGTCGAGGGTCGGGTGATCTCGTCGCGCCGTGGTGAGCTGTCCGTGATGGCGACCCGGTGGGAGATGGCGTCCAAGGCGCTGCGACCGCTGCCCGTGCTGCACAAGGACCTCTCGGAGGAGTCGCGCGTCCGCCAGCGCTACGCCGACCTCATCGTGCGCCAGGAGGCGCGCGACATGGTGCGCACCAAGGCGGCCGCGCTCTCGGCGATCCGCGGGGTGCTCGAGTCGCAGGGCTACCTGGAGGTCGAGACGCCGATCATCCAGCTGGTCCACGGCGGCGCTGCGGCCCGCCCGTTCCGCACCCACATGAACGCGTTCGACCAGGAGATGACCCTGCGGATCGCGTTGGAGCTCAACCTGAAGAAGGCCGTCGTCGGCGGGGTCGACAAGGTCTACGAGATGGGCCGGATCTTCCGCAACGAGGGCGTCGACGCGACGCACAGCCCCGAGTTCACGATGCTCGAGGCCTACCAGGCCTATGGCGACCAGACCACGATCGCCGCCCTGATGCGCGACGTCTTCCTCGGCGTCGCCGACGCGTTGGGGTCACGCCAGGTCGAGACCGCCGCGGGCACGGTGGACCTCGACGGCGAGTGGCGCTGGCTGCCCGTCTACCAAGGAGTCTCCGAAGCGGTCGGTGAGGTCGTCACCATCGACACCGACCTCGAGACCCTGCGCGGCTACGCCGAGAAGCACGACGTGGCGATCGACCCGGCCTGGGACAAGGACAAGGTGTTCCTGGAGCTGCTGGGTGAGCTGGTCGAGCCGGGCCTGCTCCAGCCGACCTTTCTGTGCGACTACCCCGCGATCGCCCAGCCGCTGGCCCGCCCCCACCGCAGCGAGCCGGGGCTGATCGAGGCCTGGGACCTGATCATCGGTGGCGTGGAGCGGGGCACCGGCTTCTCCGAGCTGGTCGATCCGGTGGTGCAGCGCGAGGTGCTGACGGCACAGTCCGTCAGGGCGGCCGGTGGCGACCCGGAGGCGATGCAGCTCGACGAGGACTTCCTGCGGGCCCTGGAGTACGGCGCCCCACCGATGGGTGGGCTCGGGTTCGGCGTGGACCGACTCGTGATGCTGTTCACCGACGCGAGCATCCGCGAGACGATCCTCTTCCCGCACCTCAAGCCCGAGGTGACGCGATGAGCGGCGTGTGGCCCTACGTCGCGGCGCTGATCCCGTCGGCAGGCGTGGGATTCCTCTTCTGGCTGGTCATCAAGAACATGATCGAGGGTGACCGCAAAGAACGCCTCGCGCATTCCCAGTGGGATGCCGCGCACCCCGAATCCAACGTCGAGACGCGGGCCGAACCGGACAATTCCAGGTCCGGCGACAAATAGCCTTCGGCATTCATTTCCCCTTCCCTTCCGAAGCAGATAGTTTTGGCTGCACCACCAATTCACTTGGTGCCCCTGATTGCATTCGGAAGGAATTCAGATGGCCCAGCGTGTCAACATCGTGCTCGAGGACGACCTCGACGGCTCCGAGGCCGACGAGACGGTCACCTTCGCCCTCGACGGCGTGAGCTACGAGATCGACCTCAACGCGAAGAACGCTGCCGCGCTGCGGGATGCACTGGCGCAGTACGTCGGTCACGCCCGTCGCGCCGCCGGCCGCCGCTCTGCGGGTCGCCCGGCCGGCTCCGGTCGCAGCGCTGGCAAGCGCGACCTCGGCGACGTCCGGGAGTGGGCTCGTTCGAACGGCCACCAGGTGAGTGACCGAGGGCGCATTTCCGCCGAGGTCCAGGCCGCCTACGACAAGGCGCACTGACCTGCAGGTTTCTCTGGTCCCGCCCGGTGGGCAGCCAGGTCCGGGCGCAGCAGGGCAATCGGTATTGTCCTGGAGCTGGCGGGACATTGTCGAAAAGCAGCGAGCCGGAATCGATGCGCTGCAGGAATGGCGGACCAGGCTGGCCGTTTCGACGGCCCGCCAGTACGCCGCCGCGGTGCCCGAGTCGATGCCCTCGGCCTTCGTCCTCCAGTGGACCCTGGAGGCGGCGGCCGAGGCCGGCGTGCACGCCGCCCGGCACCATCCGTGGGTGGTACATCCCTTCGAGGCGGTGCTGGGCTTCGAGCTGCAGCCCACCCAGCTCTACCCGGTGGCGGTCCAGTTCGAGCGGCCCCGCGTCACGACGGCGCTCCTGGACGACCGGCTGGAGGCAGCCAGGGCGGCATACCTGGTCGACGCCCTCGAGCTGGCGCTCGGGTACCACTCGCCGGTGCGCCTGGGTGAGCACACCCGGAGGGCGATGGTCGACGACGTGTGGGCGATGACGCTCGCCCGGGCCCAGGGCCAGCGCCCGCCCGAGCGGGGCTCGTGCTGCTTCATCTACGTGCTGCCCGGCGTGCACGAGTGCTCGGGCTGCCCCCGCCTGCGCCGACGCTAGGACGCCAGCAGGTCGGCGAGCAGGTCGCCGTCCGACTCGAGCCGGTCGAGCACCTCGTCGAACATCAGCTGCTCGAACTTCGCGCCCTGGGCGCCCGCCTCGACCTCGTCCCACGAGCGTGGCGCCGCCACCGTGGGGGTCTCCTTGCCCCGCAGCGAGTAGGGGCAGACGGTCGTCTTGGCGGCGACGTTCTGGCTCCAGTCGAGGAAGACCTTGCCGGGCCGCAGCGACTTGGTCATCTTCCAGACGATCAGCTCGGGGTGCTTCTTGGTGAGCTCCTGCGCGAGCTGCTGGGCGAGGTCGCGGGTCTGGTCGGAGGTGAGGTCGCCGGGGAGGCCGGCATACAGCTGCATCCCCTTGCTGCCACTGGTGACCGGGTAGAGGTCGAGTCCGAGCGCCTCGAGCCGGTCACGAACCATCAGGGCGACCTGGGCGCACTCCTTCAGCCCGGCCGGGGAGCCCGGGTCGAGGTCGATGACCAGCCGGTCGGGGTGCTGTCGCTCGCCGTCGTCGACGCGCCACTGCGGGATGTGCAGCTCGATGGAGTTGAGGTTGACCAGGTAGGTGAGGTGCGACAGGTCCTCGACCATCGGGTAGGTGACGTCGTCGATCCTGACCCGTGGCAACCACGACGGCGCCCCGGACGGCAGGTTCTTCTCGAAGAAGCTCTGGTCGTTCGTGCCGTGGGGGTATCGCACGCGGGTCAGCGCGCGGTCCGCGAGGTGGGGGAGCAGCACCTCGGACACCTGGGCGTAGTAGTTGAGCACCTCGCCCTTGGTGGTCTCGGTCGAGGGGTAGAGCAGCTTGTCGAGGCTGGTGAGCTTGAGAGTGCGGCCCGCCACCTCGACGCGCGTCACCTCCGGGACGTATCGCTCAGCCACCGTCCACCTCCTGCAGGTCCTCGGGGGTCAGGTCGGCTCGCATGCCGAGGTATGCCGGTTGGCGCAGCCGGCCGTCGCGCGTCACCTCGAGGGTCCGTGCCTCCACGACCACGACCGGGTCGACCCAGGTCACGCCCGCCCGATCGAGCCGTGGCACCTCGTCGCTGAACGGTGAGTCCGTCCTGGCGTGCGGCGCGAGGGCCTCGGCGAGCTGGACCGCCGCCCGACCGGCGATCCCGCTGCCCATCCGCCCGGCGAACCGCCAGCCCCCCGTGCCGTCCGGCACGCCCAGCAGCACCGCGCCCAGCCGGCCGGAGTCGTTGGTCTTCTCCGCCCGCCACCCGCCGACGACGGCCGAGACGGTGCTCCGGTGCGGGGACTTGAGCCAGTCGGTCGACCGCCGCCCGGGCAGGTAGGGGGCCGACCGGCGTTTGCTGACCACGCCTTCGAGCCCCTGCTCGAGGGTGGCGGCGAAGAGCTCGGCGCCGTCGTCGTAGACCGGCGGCACCTGCCAGTGCCGACCGGCGAGGTCGAGCCGCTCGAGCAGCTCGCGCCGCGCCGACAGCGGCTGGGCGGTGAGGTCGGAGCCATAGAGCCGCAGCAGGTCGAAGACCATCAGGGTGACCGGTCGCACGGCCGAGAGACGCTCGGCCTTGCGACGGTCGCGCACGTGCATCCGGTCGGCCAGGGCCCCGAACGACGGCCGCCCACCGTCGAGGGCGACCACCTCACCGTCCAGCAGCATGTCGTCGTAGGTGCCGGCCAGGGGTTGCAGCTCGGGGAAGCTGACCGTCACGTCGTTCCCGATCCGCGACGTCAGCGTCAGCACCCCGTCACGGACGTCGGCCAGCACGCGCATGCCGTCCCACTTGACCTCGTGCAGCCACTCGTCGCCATCGGGGATGGCGGTGGTGGGGCTGGCCAGCATGGGACGCATGGGGCCATCCTGACGCATAGGCTGGTGGCGACGAGGGACTCACGAGAGGACGGGGAGAGCATGCGAGCGATCTGGAAGGGCGCGGTGTCGTTCGGGCTGGTCAACGTGCCGATCCGGCTCTACTCCGCCACCGAGAACCACGACGTGTCGTTCCGGCAGGTGCACCGCGAGGACGGCGGCCGGATCAAGTACCAGCGGATCTGCAGCATCGACGGCGAGGTCGTGTCCTACGACGACATCGCCAAGGGCTACGAGACCGAGGACGGCGAGATGGTCGTCCTCACCGACGAGGACTTCAAGGAGCTCCCGGCCAGCAGCAGCAAGGAGATCTCGGTCGAGAAGTTCGTGCCGGCCGAGCAGATCGACCCGATGCTCTACGACAAGTCCTACTACCTGGAGCCCGACAAGGCGTCCACCAAGCCCTACATCCTGCTGCGTGACGCCCTCGAGAAGGAGAACCGCGTCGCGGTGGTGACGGTCTCGATCCGCACCCGCATGACGATGGCGGTGCTGCGCGTCCACGAGGGCGTGATCCTCATGCAGACGATGTTGTGGCCGGACGAGATCCGCAAGCCCGACTTCGCCACGCTCGACGACGACGCCAAGGCGACCAAGCAGGAGCTGGCGATGGCCGACCTGCTGATCGAGCAGCTGGCCGGCGACTACGAGCCCGACGACTACGAGGACGACTACGCGGCCGCGGTCCAGGCCCTGGTCAAGGCGAAGGTCGAAGGCGGCGAGATCCAGCACGCGCCGGAGTCGAAGGACGAGTCCGGCGAGGTCGTCGACCTGCTGGCTGCCCTCAAGAAGTCGGTCGACAAGGCCAAGGCGTCGCGCGGCGAGTCCACCTCGGACAGCAAGCCGGCGGCCAAGAAGACCGCCGCGAAGAAGACCACGGCCAAGAAGGCGACCACCAAGAAGGCGGCCAAGAAGGCCAGCTGACCCTGCCGGACCCACCCCCAGACGCAGGTATGCCGCGTGGCCGGGCCACGCGGCATACCCGTGTCCGGAGGGCGGTCAGGCGTTCTCCTTGCGGAAGGTGGACGTGCCCCACCACAGCGCGATGGCGAACAGGCCGACCGCCCAGATGCTGCCCCACATCAGGCCGTTGGCCGCGAAGTCTCCGACGAACGAGCTGCGCACGCCATCGGTGATCCAGCGGAACGGCATGAAGTCGCTGGTGCGCTGCAGCCAGTCGGGACCGATCGTCATCGGCAGCAGGATGCCGGAGAGCAGCAGCACCGGCATCATGACGACGTTGATCACCGGAGCCATGACGTCCTCGCTCTTGGTCGTCAGGGCCAGCGCGTTGGACGCCGCCGCACAGGCTCCGCCGACCAGCAGGGTGAGCAGCACGCCGAGGACGACGCCGCCCAGCGGGGCCTCCATGCCCACCCAGTAGCCGAGCCCGACCAGCACCAGGGCCTGGACGAGGAGCTGGAGCAGGTCGCGCCACAGCCGACCCATCAGCAGCGCGGTGCGGCTGGCGGGGGTGACCCGCTCCGCCTCGATGACCCCGTCGCGCCACTCGGAGATCAGGCCGAAGCCGGCGAAGAACGCCCCGAACATGCCGAGCTGGATCAGCATGCCGGGCACGAAGAAGGTCCACGTGTTGGCGACGCCGAGCTGCTGGGCCATCGGCTTGAGCAGCGGCCCGAAGAGGAACAGGTAGAGGATCGGCTGCATCAGGCCGATGAGCACCCAGGCGGGGTTGCGCAGGTTCATCCGCAGCTGGCGGCGGAAGACGATGAAGGACTCGCGCAGGAACTGCATGTCACTTCTCCTTCGAGGTCGGGTCGGCCGGGGCCGAGGACTCGGCGTCGCGCAGCGAGCGCCCGGTGAGGGTGAGGAAGACGTCGTCGAGGGTGGGGCGCAGGACCTCGATCGACTCGAGGTCGATGTCGGCGGCCCGCAGGTCGGCCAGCAGGCCGGGGACCGCCTTGCCGGCGCGCTGCACCCGGGCGCGGACGTGGTTGCCGTCCACCTCGACCGCGTCGCTGCCGTCCCTGCCCGACTCGGCGATGGCGTCGAGCCGCTTGGCCGCCTCGGCCACCAGGTCGGGGTCGGTCACCTCGAGGTCGACCAGGTCACCGGAGACCTGCGCCTTGAGGTTGTCGCTGGTGTCGGCGGCGATGATCCTGCCGTGGTCGATGACGATGATCCGGTCGCTCAGCGCGTCGGCCTCGTCGAGGTAGTGGGTGGTGAGGAACACCGTCGCCCCACGCCGCTTGCGCAGGTCGGCGATGTGGGTCCAGAGGTTCGCCCGCGCCTGCGGGTCGAGACCCGTCGTCGGCTCGTCGAGGAAGACCAGGGTCGGCTCGTGGATCAGCCCCATGACGATGTCGAGCCGGCGGCGCTGGCCGCCGGACATGGTCTTGGGCTGGCGCCCCCAGAGCCCCTCGAGGTCCAGCTGGCCGAAGAGCTCCTGGCCGCGGGTGCGCGCCTCGGCAGCCGTCATGCCGTAGAGCATCCCGTGGTCGACCACCTCGTCGCCGGCCCGGGCGAACTGGCCCGTGGAACCGCTCTGCGAGACGTAGCCGATCGACCGCCGCACCTTCTCGGACTCCGTGACGACGTCGAAGCCGGCCACCGTGGCCGTGCCCGCCGTCGGGCGCAGCAACGTGGTCAGCATGCGCAGGGTGGTGGTCTTGCCCGCGCCGTTCGGCCCGAGGAAGCCCACCACCTCGCCCTCGGCGACGTCGAGGTCGACGCCGTCGACGGCGCGCACCTCGCTCTTCTTCTTGCCCTCGCGTGTCTGGAAGGTCTGCACCAGACCTCGTGCGTGGATCATCGTCTCTCCCGCTCCTTGCCCCGACCGTCGACCGGCCCACCGGCTCTTGTTCAAACTTGAATATCCGAAGTGTTCAACATTGAACACCCACGCGTCAATCCGGTTCTCCACCCGGCGCGCATGACGGTAGACCCGTGCACCGACAGGAACTCATCGCAGCGCGCGCTCGCAGCGGGCGCGGCTGCGAGTCAGTGCTGGCGCGCGATGAGCTCCACGTAGCGCTGCCGGTCGTTCGCCATCTGCCAGCCCGGGTCGTCGGCGGGGGCGGTCCAGTCGGCCGGTTCGCCGCTCAGCCCGAACTCGCCGCGGTCCACCTGGGCGATCAGGTTCACCAGCCACTCCCGCTCGGTCTGCCCCATCCCCATCCAGAGGTCGGCCAGCGTCCGCACGTGTGGGGGCACCGCCTCGGGCGGGATCTCGCGAGCCAGCTGCTCGCGCGTCCTGGCGTCCAGGTTGGCCAGCCGGGTCCGGAGCGCCTCGCGCACCGCGGTCCGGCTGATCAGCGGCATCAGCGCCATGGCCGTGTGGAACGGCAGCGGGGACAGCAGGTCGGGGGTCTCGACCGCCTCCTGCCAGAGCCTGGCGAACTCACGTCGCCCGGCCGGGGTGCTCGTGTAGACCGCCACCTCGCGGTTGCCGTCGACCAGGTCGTGCCGGTCGAGGTTCCCCTGCTTGGCCAGGGTGGCCAGGCCCGAGTAGATCGATCCGGGGTTCACGTGCGCCCAGTCGTCGACCTCCCACGACAACAGCTCGCGCCGCAGCTGGTAGCCGTTGACCGGCTCGAACAACATGACGGTGCCGAGCAGCAGGAGTCGGGTCTCGGTGGCCGCCATGCCGTGCAGTGTAGGCACGGGGCAGGATGGCGACATGCCCGAAGGCCACACCCTCCACGCGCTCGCCCGTGACCTCGACGCGGCATACCGGGGCACGCAGCCGACCGCGACGAGCCCGCAGGGGCGCTTCGCCGCCGGTGCGGCGCTGCTCAGCGGGCGCACCTTCCTCCAGGCCACCTCGTGGGGCAAGCACCTGTTCGTCGAGTTCGACGGTGACGCCTGGCTGCACGTGCACCTGGGCCTGATCGGCAAGTTCAGCATCGACGAGCGCGAGTATGCAGCGCAGGTGCCGGTGGTGGGCCAGGTGCGACTGCGCCTGGAGACCGACGAGCACGTCGCCGACCTGCGCGGCCCCAACCTCTGCGCCGTCATCACGCCCGAGCAGGTCGAAGCCGTGACGAACCGTCTTGGGCCGGATCCCTTACGGCCGGAACCGGATCCGGACCTCGCGTGGCGCCGGATCTCGCGCAGCGGCAAGTCGATCGCCGAGCTCCTGATGGACCAGTCGGTCCTGGCGGGCGTGGGCAACGTCTACCGCTGCGAGGTGCTCTTCCGGAAGCGGGTCGACCCGTTCCGTCCGGGTCGCGAGCTGCGCCGGTCGACCTGGGACGCGATCTGGCTGGACCTCGTCGACCTGCTCCCCCTGGGGGTGGCGACCGGCAGGATCGTCACCCTCGAGGAGCAGGTCGAGCAGGTCCGGGCCAAGCTCGCCAGCGGTGCCGCCGACCGGCTCACCGAGCGGCACTCCTACGTCTACAAGCGGGAGGGCGAGCCGTGCCTGGTCTGCGGCTCGAGGATCCGGACCCGCGTGGTGGGCGGCCGCAACCTCTTCTGGTGCGGCCGCTGCCAGCGGCGCCGCTGACCGGGACCGGCCTAGCCGAGCTCGGCGCAGACGTCGATCGACGAGCCGTGCCGGCCGAGCGTGAGGGTGCGGGTGCCGTCGGCGTTGAACGCCACCGAGGTGCCCTTGCCGGACACGACGTAGATCCCGCTGGCCGGCGTGGAGCCGGCAGTCAGCGTGGCGCCGAACGGGCCGTGCAGCGAGGTCAGCGAGGCGGGTGAGCCGTCCGGCTCGTAGGCGAAGACACCGGTGCCGCCGAGGTCGTGCACCACGCTGGCGCCGGTGCTGGTGTTGGTGAACCGCATGACCAGGTCGCCGCGGAAGACCTGCTCCTTCGGGCTGCCGTCGGGGTAGGTCGCGGTGGTCCTGAAGAACTCGCGGTCCTCGACGACGGTCTCCTGCACGTCGAAGGCGCAGGTCGAGCGGGCGGCGGGGACGAGGACGTCCTCCTGGTGGTACGGCGTCCACGGCGATCCGCCGTCGGCCTGGGCCTGGGACGGCGCGGCTCCGACCGCCGTCCCCAGCAGGGCCAGCGCGGCCGCGGCGGCGGTGCTTGCGGCAAGGTGTCGCATGACGATCTCCTAACCAGTTATGATCTTTCTAACGGTTAGCACTCAATCGCGACCTGGAGGAGACGTCAAGCCGTGGTGGAGGGTCCGCACTGGATCGAGGTCCGGGGTCTCGTGCTGCCCCGACCGGTCGGCGGGCACCCCGCACTCGACTTCGTGAACACCCGCTCCGGCTGGGGCGAACCGGCCCCCGCGATCCCCGACGGCGAACCCGACCCGCGGGAGTTCCTGCGTTCCTACGACCACGTCGCCGTCTTCGCCGAGCACGCCGGGCTGCTCGACGCGGCGTCGGTCGCGGCCCTGCGTCGTCGCGCGGCCACCCGTCCCCGCGACGCCGAGGACCTCCTCGCCGCGGCGAGGGAGCTGCGCTCCCGGCTGCGCGCAGTGCTCCTCGACCCGCGGGACCAGCGCGCGGTGCGCGCCCTGTCGCGACTGGTCCAGCCGGCCCTCGCCCAGCTCCACCTGGTGCCCGGGGACCAGCCTCGCTGGGACGTCGGCGGCGGCCTCGACCGCCCCCTCTCGGCGATCGCGTGGACCGCCGCCCAGGCCGTCACCGGTGCCGACCTGGCCAGCGTGCACACCTGCCCGGGCCACGACTGCGGCTGGCTCTTCCTCGACCCGCGTGGCCGGCGGCGCTGGTGCAGCATGCGTTCCTGCGGCAACCGCGCGAAGGTCGCCGCGCATGCGGAGCGCCAGCGGGCCTGACCCGGCTACTGGGGGTGGGCGGTCCAGCGACCCGCGAGACCGAGGCCGAGCAGGAGCAGCAGCGCCGCCAGCCCGGCGAACGCCACGCTGACCTCGACGTTCCGCTCCTGCACGTCGACGTGCTTCGGGAGGTCGTTGAGCACTCCCTGCAGCTGGTCGGCGTCGCTGGCCTTGAAGTACTCGCCCCCGGTGGTTCTTGCCACCGTCTGGAGCGCCTCCTCGTCGACCACGAGGAAGTTGCGTCCACCGGGCCCGAGGCCGCCACCGAAGCCGCCCGGAGGACCGTCGAACAGCCCACCGCCGAGCTGGTCGCTGGTGCAGACCATCTGCGTCGGGTTGGTGGTGCCGAACCCGATCGGGTAGACGCGCACGCCCCGTGCCGCGGCCTGGACGGCAGCCTCCTGAGGAGTCACACCGCGCGTGTTGGCGCCGTCGGTCAGGAGGACGACGATCTCGGGCACCGTCTTCGGCGACTCGGGGGCCGGCGTCGCCGGGGCGTCGGGGGTCGGCGCCTGGTCGTCCGGGTCGGCACCCGTCGCGGCGCCACCGTCGGCCGGCGCCACCGACGGGTTGATCTCTGAGATGGCGTCGATCGACTTGAGGATGGCCGCGCCGATCGTGGTGCCGCGGCCGGTGGTGAGGCCGTCGACCGCCTGTCGGAGGTCGGCCTTGTTCGTCGTCGGCGCCACGGCGACCTGCGCGAAGCCGGAGAACACCACCAGCCCGATCCTGGTCCGGTCGTCCTGCTCGTCGATGAACCTGCGCACCGCCTCCTGGGCGGCGGCCAACCGGTTCGGGTCGACGTCGGTCGCGCACATCGACCCCGACACGTCGACCGCGAGGATCACCGCGGAGCTCGACACGGGGACGGCGGCGCGGACCTGCGGTCGTCCCGCGGCCAGGCCGAGCAGGGCCAGGCTTGCCAGCACCAGCGCGACCGGCAGGTGACGCCGCCACATCCGCTGGCGGGGCAGCACGGCGCGGATCAGGGCGACGTTGGAGAAGCGCACCGCGTTGCGTCGCCGCCGCCGCAGCTGCCACAGGTATGCCGCGACGAGGACCGGGACGGCCAGCAGGCCGAGCAGGGCGTAGGGGAGCGCGAAGGACACCGTCACACCACCCGTCCGGAACGGAGCACCGAGACGCTCGCGCCGAGCAGCAGCAGGACGGCTGCCGCAGAGGCGAACCACGAGGTGATCTCGCGCTCCTCGGTCCGCGCCGTCCAGGCGAGGTCGATGCTGCTGTAGACCTTGCTCAGGGCGGTGCTGTCACTGGCCGCGTAGTAGGCGCCGTCCGTGGTCTCGGCGATCTGCTTCAGGGTGTCCTCGTCGAGCCGGGTGGAGATCTGGAACCCGTCGACCTCGAGCACCGTGCCCTGCGGGCTGCCCAGTCCGATCGGGTAGATCCGCACGCCCGCGGTGGAGGCGAGCTCGGCCAGGACCAGCGGGTCGGGGTCGGTCGTGTTCTCGCCGTCGGACAGCAGGACGACCGCAGCGGATCCGTAGTAGCCGAGGTCGTCGCCACCGGCGGTGCCGTCCTCGCCGTTCTCGTCGACGCTGATCGGCTTGCCGGCGATGGCGCTGATCGACGAGACGATCCCGCGGCCCAACGCGGTACCGCCCTGCGGGGTCAACCGGTCGATGGCGGCGAGTACCTCCGCGCGGTCGTCAGTGGGCTGCTGGGCGATCACCGCCGAGTCCCCGAACGCCACGACCCCGAGCCGGATCGTGGCCGGCTGCTTGGCCACGAACGCCTTGGCGGCGGCCTTCGCGGCGTCCAGCCGGGTCGGGGCGAGGTCCTTGGCTGCCATGCTCGTGGAGACGTCGAAGGCCAGGATGACGGTGCCCTCGCGGCGGGGCTCGGCCACCGTGGCAGCCGGCCTGGCCAACGAGGCCAGCAGCAGCGTCAGCGCGGCGAGCAACAGGATCGGCGCCACGTGCCGCCACCGGTCCGGGCGTCCGGCCGACGCGGCGACCAGACCTTCGGCGGCGAGGCGGGCGCGCCCGAGCTCGCGACGCCGCAGCTGGGCGCGGTAGGCGAGGACCAGCACGGGGACGGCGAACAGGGCGAGGAGCAGCCACGGCCACTGGAAGGTCATCGCCGCCTCCGCCGCCGCAGCTCGGAGATCCGCGCGAGGGCGCGCACCAGGTCGTCGTCCGTGGCCACCGGGTGGATGTCGGTGCCCGCCCGACGTGCCGCCGCGACCAGGGCGTCCTGCCGTTCGGCCGCCGCGGCCGCCAGCCGCTCACGGAACACCGGGTCGTTGGTGTCGACGAAGATCTGCTCGCCCGTCTCGGCGTCCTCGACGTAGACCATGCCCACCGCAGGCAGCTCGGACTCACGGGGGTCGACGACCTGGATCGCCACGACGTCGTGCCGGCGGGTCAGCAGGGACAGCGGGTGCTCCCAGCCGGGCTGGGTGATGAAGTCGGAGACGATGACGAGCAGCGACCGGCGGCGGGCGAGCCCGAGCGTGGCGTGCAACATCCTGGACAGGTCGGTCGTGTCCTTCGGCCGAGCTGCGGCCGGGGGCTGCAGCAGGGCCTGGCTGATCCGCAGCACCTGTCTGCGGCCCTGGGCGGGTGGGATGGTGGCGACGTCACCGTCGAACAGCACGGCCCCGACCGAGTTGCCGCCGCGGGCCAGGATGTGCGCGATCGTCGTCGCGATCTCGGCCAGCACCAACGACTTCTGGCGGTCGACCGGGCCGAAGCCCATCGAGGCCGAGCGGTCCAGCAGCAGCCAGGCAGTGATCTCCCGGTCCTCGACGTACTCCCGGACGTAGGGGGTGTCCATCCGGGCGGTGACGTTCCAGTCGATGTGCCGCAGGTCGTCACCCGGCTCGTACTCGCGCAGGTCGGTGAAGTCGATCCCGGTGCCCCGGAACAGCGTCCGGTAGTCGCCCTGCAGCCGGCCGTCGAGCCGGCGGACGACACGCCACTCCAACCGCCGGAGCAGGCTCTCGGCGGTCAGGGTCCCGGGACCGGGTGGTCCGGGGCTCAGCGTGGTCCGGTCGCCCATGTGGTCTGCGCGGTGGACTGGCCGGAGCTCGCAGCGCCGGTCTGCTGGCGCCGCTCGCGAAGCGGGACGTCGGGCATGGTGACGGCTTCGAGGACGGGGCTGAGCAGGTCGTCGGGCCCGATGCCCTCGGCCAGGGCCTCGTAGGACAGCACCAGCCGGTGCCGCATCACGTCGCGCGCGAGGTCGCGGACGTCCTGGGGGCGGGCGAAGTCGCGCCCCCGGAGGAAGGCCAGCGCCTTGCCTGCGAGGACCAGGTTGATCGAGGCCCGCGGGCTCGCGCCGAACGACAGGTACCTGGCGAGATCCGGCAGCCCGACCGACTCCGGCGACCGGGTCGCGCTCGCCAGCCGCACGGCATACTCGATCACCGCGGGGTCGACGTAGACCGCGTCGGTCTGCTTCTGGAACTCGACCAGCTGGCCGGGCTCCAGCACCCGCTGCGCCGCTTCGAAGGTTGTCGTCATGCGCTCCACGACGACGAACTCCTCTGAGGCAGTGGGGTATCCGATCAGCGTCTTGAGCATGAAGCGGTCGACCTGCGCCTCGGGCAGCGCATAGGTCCCCTCGGACTCGATCGGGTTCTGGGTGGCCATCACGAGGAACGGGTCGGGCGCCTTGAAGGTCTCGCGACCGATCGTCACCTGCCGCTCCTGCATCACCTCCAACAGGGCGCTCTGCACCTTCGCCGGCGCCCGGTTGATCTCGTCCGCGAGGACGAGGTTGGCGAAGACCGGGCCGAGCGAGACCTGGAACTCACCGTCCTTCTGGTTGTAGATGCGGGTGCCGATGACGTCGGCGGGCACGAGGTCGGGGGTGAACTGGATCCGTTGGAACTCACCGCCGATCGCCTGGGCCAGCGTCTTGATCGCCATCGTCTTCGCGAGGCCGGGCACGCCCTCGACGAGCAGGTGGCCGCGGGCCAGCAGCGCCACGAGCATGCGCTCCAGGAGCACGTCCTGGCCGACGATCGTCTTCTTCACCTCGTAGAGCGCCTGCTCCAGGGGGTGCTGCCGACCGAGATCGGGGCGGTGCGGTTCCATGCGCTCTCCTCGGGTTCCGGTGCGGGGGCCGGTGCTGGTGGTTACTGGGGTGGGGCGCCGACGACCCCGCCGGCAGTGGCGATGGGCACCGCGAAGCCGATGCCCACGAAGAAGTTCTGCTCGGACGGGTTGGCCAGTCCGGTGACGATGCCGACCACCTGGCCGGCCTTGTCGAGCAGCGGTCCGCCGGAGTTGCCCGGGTTGACGGCGGCGTCGAACTGGATGAGTCCCTTGAGGGTCTGGCTGCTGTCGACCCGGATGGTGCGGTCGAGGGCCGAGACCACGCCGGCCGACAGGGATCCGTTGAGCCCCAACGGGTGTCCGAGGGCGAAGACGTCGTCGCCGACCTTGGCGCCACCACCCAGGACAGCCGGGACGACGACCTGAGGCAGGCGCTGCGGAGTGAGCACCGCGATGTCGGTGTCCTCGTCCTGCTCGGCGACCGTCGCGGGTGACTTCGTGCCGTCGGAGAACGCGACCTCGATGCTGCTGGCGCCGTCGACGACGTGCCGCGCGGTGAGGACCGAGCCCTCGGCGCTGGCGACGACGCCGGCGCCGGTGCCGCGCTGGCCGCCACCGCGCACCGTCGAGATGGTGACGATCGACGGGAGCGCCGCCTGGTATGCCGTGGTGGCGTCGGTGGGTGCCTTCGCCTCGTCCTGCTGGGCCTTGGCGATGCCGTCCTGCACCGCCTTGTTGACGTCGGTGGCGGTGATCGGGGGAGTCTCGGGGCCGCGGGTGAGGGCGTAGACGCCGACCGCCAGGACGACAGCCACCACCAGGGTGGCGACGAGCCACCGCCGAGGTGACCGCGTCAGGCCGCGCAGCCGGTCTGCCCGTCGCCGGCTGCGTGGCTCGCGCGACTCCTCGTCGGCCACCCCCTGGGGCGGATCGACGACAAGGGGCGAGCCGAGCCGGTCCACCTTTCGGAGCGTACGTCCGATCGTCGTCGGGCGATACGGGAGAGCGCGATTCACGGCCAACTCTCAGGTTCTGCACCGGTCCCGCGGTCGGGTCGTAGATTGCTGGCCATGGACAACGTCGTCGGCACGGTCGAGGAGCTGCGCGCCCAGCAGCTGGAGCGGATGCGCTGGAGCCTGGCGCACGCCTACGAGCACGTGCCGCACTACCGGGCGGCGTTCGACGCCGCCGGCGTGCGTCCCGACGACCTCCACGAGCTGGCCGACCTGGCGCGCTTTCCCTTCACTGCCAAGGCAGACCTGCGCGACAACTATCCCTTCGGGATGTTCGCGGTGCCGCGCGAGGAGGTGGTGCGCGTGCACGCGTCGAGCGGCACGACGGGCAAGCCCACCGTGGTCGGCTACACCCGGGACGACATCGACATGTGGGCCGAGGTGATGGCGCGCTCGATCGCAGCGGCCGGCGGCCGACCGGGCGACCTGCTGCACGTCGTCTACGGCTACGGCCTGTTCACCGGCGGCCTCGGCGCGCACTACGGCGCGGAACGGCTCGGCTGCACCGTGGTCCCGGTCAGTGGGGGTATGACGGAGCGCCAGGTCCAGCTCATCCAGGACTTCCAGCCCCGGATCATCATGGTCACCCCGTCCTACTTCCTCGGGATCCTCGACGAGATGGAGGCGCAGGGGATCGACCCCAGGTCCACGTCCCTGGAGATCGGCATCTTCGGCGCGGAGCCGTGGACCGAGCAGATGCGCGAGGAGGTGCAGCGGCGCAGCAACATCCGGGCCGTCGACATCTACGGGCTGTCCGAGGTGATCGGGCCCGGCGTCTCGCAGGAGTCGGGGCAGACGCAGGACGGGCTGCACATCTGGGAGGACCACTTCTACCCCGAGATCGTCGACCCGGTCACCGGCGAGGTGCTGCCGGACGGCGAGGAGGGTGAGCTCGTCTTCACGTCGCTGACCAAGCAGGCGATGCCGGTGGTCCGCTACCGCACCAGGGACCTCACCACCCTGCTCCCGGGGACCGCCTACCCGCAGTTCCGCCGGATGGCGAAGATCACCGGGCGCAGCGACGACATGATGATCGTGCGGGGCGTCAACGTCTTCCCGTCGCAGATCGAGGAGCACCTGCTCACCGTCGGGGGGCTGACCCCGCACTACCTCTGCGTGCTGACCCGCCCGGGCCGGATGGACGAGCTGACCGCCCAGGTCGAGGCCGCGGAGGCCGGGTCGACCCCGGACGAGCGGGCGGCGATGGCAGCGGCGCTGCGCAAGCGGGTCAAGGACCGGGTCGGCGTGTCGATCGCGGTCGAGGTGCTCGATCCGCACGCGCTCGAGCGCTCCCTGGGCAAGGCCAAGCGGATCGCCGATCTGCGCCGCGAAGCCCGCTGACCTGCGCAAACGCTGTCGCCGTTCGACACCGGGCCCCTGTCGGCGATCCGACTTCTTGACCATTCAACCTCTAGTCCCTTTGGCCGAGACTTTACTTACCCTTTACCTTTTCATGACCTGCGCCTGTCGTTCTATGACATCTTCCTGACCGTTGCAGGGCTGGCCGCAGATCTTCCGGGCTCCTGCACGCCTGACGTGACCCGCAGGGGGTCGCGCCGAGTCCAGGAGAGAAGTCTTGCGCGCAGTCTGGGGTCAGGGGACCCGACGAGTACTCGCCTTCGGCGCCACGGTCGTGGTCGCCCTGTTGGCACCCATCGCGGCCGCCCAGGCCTACGAGGCGCCCACCGGGACCTTCGCCAGTGGCGCGGCAGCGTTCGGCAGCGGGGTGACCCAGACCTGGTCGGGCAGCGGAGCCACCTCCCGCACCGCGCCGGGAGGCAGCCAGACCCTCAACTACAAGGGCTACGCCTCCACGATCTACTCCCCGGCGATGAGCGCGGGGACCCAGGTCCAGCTGATGGAGACGACCCTCGGCGGGTGCCCGGGCAACGGCACCTGCAGCGGACTCGGCACCCTGACCGTGGCGTTCAGCCAGCCCGTGCTCAACCCGGTGATCCACCTGGGCGGACTGGGGGGCTACGTCGGTTCGGCGGTCTTCCACGACACCTTCACCCTGGTCGGGGGCGGCACCCTGACCAAGGTGGGCTCGGGCACGAACTTCACGGTCAGTGGCAACACCATCACCGCGACCAACGACAGCACCTCAGTCACGTGCGACGCCGTGTCCGGTCCGGCGAGCGCCCTGTCCGCCTGCGGGTCCGTGCGCCTCAACGGCCTGGTGAGCAGCGCCACCTTCAACGTCGGCGCGGTCTCGGGTGGCACCTCCGGCACGCTCGGATCCAGCTCCATCGACGAGTTCTCGGCCGTCGCCACGATCGACAGCGACTTCGGCGACGCCCCCACCTCGATCGACGGCACGACCGACGGCGCGCGCCACGCGGTGGGTGGCCTCAAGCTCGGGTCTTCCATCACGCCTGACGCGACCACCGGAGTGACCGCCCTCAACCCGACGCAGAGCCCCAACGCAGGGGCCTCGGCCACTGGTGACGCCGGCGACGACGGCGTCAACCCCGGGACGATCTCGACTCTCTCGAGCACCTACTCGGCGACCGTGGCACTGGCCGGTGCCACGAAGGCGGCGCGGCTGTGCGGGTGGGTCGACTTCAACAAGAACAACAACTTCCAGACCAACGCCGTCGAGCAGAGCTGCGTCAACGTCGCGGCCGGTCAGACGACCGCCACCCTGAACTGGTCCGGCCTCAGCGGGCTGACGATCGGCACCACCTATGCGCGGTTCCGGCTCGGCTACACCGACACGCAGATCACGGGCAAGCCGAACGGCCCCGCCGACTCCGGCGAGGTCGAGGACTACCAGGTCGCGATCATCACCCCGGCCGCGCCGACCGCGAGCTCCGACGCCATCAGCACCCCGCAGAACGTGAACAAGACGGTGGACCTGCTCGCCAACGACTCCGCGGTGCTCGGCCTCAACGCGACCACGGTCGTCCTGCGCGACCCGGCTGACAACACCTACAAGAAGACCGTCACCATCGCGAACCAGGGCACCTGGACCGTCGACGCCACCACTGGCATCGTCACCTTCAACCCGGTCACCGCGTTCGTGGGCAACGCCACCACGCTGGCCTACCGCGTCGCCGACACGGCGGGCCGCACCACGGCCGCGCAGCTCGCGACCACGGTCACCGCGGTCACGCCGGTCGCCAGCAACGACAGCAAGAGCACGGCCTACAACACGGCCACCACCGTCGACGTGCTCGGCAACGACAACCCCGGCAACGCCGCGATCCCGCTCGACAAGGCCACCGTCAAGCTGCTCGACCCGGCGGACGGCACCTTCAAGACCGCCGTCACGGTCGCGGGCAAGGGGACCTTCACGGTCGACGCGACGACCGGGGCGGTCACCTTCACCCCTGTCGCGGGCTTCGTCGGCACCGCCGGACCGCTCACCTACCGCGTCGCGGATGCCAACGGCACCACCACGACCGCCACGCTCACCGTGACCGTCGCGCTCCCGGCCGCGCCGGTGGCCAACCCGGACACCGCCACCACGCCGCAGAACGTCAACGTCGCCCTGAACCCGCTGACCAACGACACCAAGGCAGCCGGAGTCAGCCTGGTGCCGTCCTCGCTGGTCCTGCGTGACCCGGCCGACAACACCTTCAAGACCACGGTCACGATCGCCGGCCAGGGCACCTACACGGTGAACACCACCAACGGCACCGTCGACTTCGACCCGGTGGCTGCCTTCACCGGCAACGCCAGCGCGCTGACCTACCGGATCACCGACTCGACCGGCCAGAACGCCACCTCGACGATCGCGGTCACGGTCACGCCGATCACCCCGACCGCGGTCGACAACTCCGCCGCCGCGACCTTCAACACCGCGGTCACCATCCCGGTGCTCGGCAACGACACCGCAGGCGCTGCGTCCGCTCCGCTCGACGCCACCAGCGTGAAGCTGCGCGACCCAGCGGACAACACGTACAAGACCGGCGTGACGATCGCCGGCAAGGGCACCTTCACGGTCGACACCACCGGTGTCGTCACCTTCACGCCCGTCAACGGATACCAGGGCGTCGTCGGCCCGGTCACCTACCGCGTGCTCGACACCAACGGCACCGCCGCCACCGCCGCGATCAGCGTCGGCGTCAACGCCCCGGCCCCGCCGGTCGCCGCGGACGACTCCGCCACGACCCTGCAGGGCAAGCCCGTCACCCTGGTGCTGCTCGGCAACGACTCGCCCGGCCCGACCGGTGCCGCGCTCGTGCCCGGCTCGGTGCAGCTGAAGGACCCGGCCACCGGCACCTGGAAGACCTCCTTCGCGGTCGCCGGCCAGGGCTTCTGGTCGGTCGACTCCAACGGTGCCGCCGCGTTCACGCCGATCGCGGCCTTCTCCGGCACGGCCACCTCGGTCGACTACCGCGTCAGCGACGCCAACGGTGCGGTCGCCTCGGCCACCGCACGCGTGACGGTCACCAAGGTCACCCCGACCGCGAAGAACGACTCCGACACCACCGCCTACGAGGTGCCGGTCACGGTCGCCCTCCTCGGCAACGACTCCGCGGGCAACGTCGCGGTGCCGCTGGTGCCGGGCTCGGTCCGCCTCCAGGACCCCGCCGACAGCGGCTGGAAGACCTCGGTCACGATCGCCGGCCAGGGCACGTATGCCCTGAACGCGGCTGACGGGTCCGTCACCTTCACCCCGGCGCAGCGCTTCACCGGCACCGGCACGACCCTCCCCTACGAGGTGCGTGACACCAACGGCACCCGCGCCGCGGCCACCCTCACCGTCACCGTCAACGTGCCCGGACCGCCCACGGCGAACCCGGACGCCCAGACCACCAAGCAGGGTGTGGCCACCACCGTCGACCTGCTCGACGACGACACCGCCGACACCAACTCGGTGCTGATCCCCTCGACGACCCGTCTCTACGACGCCGTGACCGGCACCTGGGTCACCACGCTGACCGTGGCCGGCCAGGGCACCTGGACGGTCGACACCACCACCGGTGTCGTCGCCTTCGCGCCGGTCCGCGCGTTCACGGGCGACGCTGTGCAGACCTACCGCGTGAAGGACGAGACCGGCCAAATCGCCGCCTCGACCGTCACCGTGACGGTCACCCCGGTCACCCCGGTCGCGAAGAACGACTCCGCGACCACGCCGTTCGCCCACGCCGTCGACGTGACCGTGCTCGGCAACGACGCCAAGGGTGACGACAGCGCTCCGCTCGACTCCTCCTCGGTGCAGCTCAAGGACTCCGACGGCACCTGGAAGACGTCCGTCACGGCCGACGGCCAGGGCACCTTCGCGGTGCAGGGCGACGGCTCGGTCCGGTTCACCCCGGCCGACGGGTTCTCCGGCCCGGTCGACGTGGTGACCTACCGCGTCGCCGACAGCAACGGCACGCACGCCTCGGCCACGATCGCGGTGACCGTCGGCGACGCACCGATCGCCCGCAGCGACGAGGGGTCGACCCTGCAGGACGTCACGGTCGACGTGACCCTGCTCGGCAACGACGTCGCCGGCACCGACGCCACCCTGGTGGCGGGCTCGGTCCAGCTCAAGGACCCGGCCGACGGCAGCTGGAAGTCCGCGGTCACCATCGACGGCGAGGGCACCTGGACGGTCGACCCCGCCACCGGTGGCGTCTCGTTCGACCCGGTCCCGGCCTTCACCGGCACGACCACCGAGCTCGACTACCGCGTCGAGGACAGTGACGACAACGTCGCCCGGTCCACCGTGCGCGTCGTCGTCGCCCCGGTCACGCCTGTCGCGAGCAACGACACCGCGACCACGCCGTACGCTCACGCGGTCGACGTGACCGTGCTCGGCAACGACGTGAAGGGTGACGACAGCGCTCCGCTCGACTCGTCCTCGGTCCAGCTCAAGGACTCCGACGGCACCTGGAAGAAGAGCGTCACGGTCGACGGCAAGGGCACCTTCGAGGTCCAGGCGGACGGCTCGGTCCGGTTCACCCCGGCCGACGGATTCGCCGGCCCGGTCGACCTCGTGACCTACCGCGTCGCGGACGACAACGGCACGCGCGCCTCGGCCACCATCGCGGTGACCGTCGGCGACGCACCGGTCGCCGGTGACGACGAGGGCTCGACGAAGCAGGGTGTCGAGGTCGCCGTCGACCTGCTCGACAACGACCTGCCCGGCACCGGCGCGACGCTCGTCCCCGGCACCGTCCAGCTGAAGGACCCGTCCGACGGCACCTGGAGGACCGCGGTGACCATCGACGGCGAGGGCACCTGGACGGTCGACACGACGACCGGCAAGGTCACCTTCGTCCCGGAGCCGTCGTTCACCGGCACCGGCACGGTCACCTACCGCGTGGCCGACACCGACGACAACACGGCCGAGGCCACGGTGTCCGTCGACGTCGCGCCCGTCACGCCGGTCGCGGGCAACAACGCCGCCCACACGGCATACGCCCACCCCGTCGACGTGGCCGTGCTCGGCAACGACGCTGCCGGTGACGACAGCGCCCCGCTCGACGCCTCCTCGGTGCAGCTCAAGGACTCGGACGGCACCTGGAAGTCGATCGTGACGGTCGACGGGCAGGGCACCTTCGGGGTGCTGGCCGACGGTTCGGTCCGGTTCACGCCGGCCGACGGCTTCTCCGGCCCGGTCGACGTGGTGACCTACCGTGTCGCCGACGAGAACGGCACGCACGCCTCGGCCACCATCACGGTGACCGTCGGTGACGCGCCGGTCGCGACCGACGACGAGGGTTCCACCAAGCAGGGTGTGGCCGTCGAGGTCGACGTGCTCGACAACGACGCGGCCGGCACCGACGCGACGCTGGTCCCCGGCTCGGTCGAGCTGAAGGACCCGTCGGACGGCACCTGGAAGACCGCGGTCACCGTGGCCGGTCAGGGCACCTGGACGGTCGACACCACGACCGGCAAGGTCACCTTCGCCCCGGAGCCTTCGTTCACCGGCACCGGTTCGATCACCTACCGCGTCACCGACACGGACGACAACACCGACGTCGCGACCCTCGAGGTCACGGTCGGTGCGACCACCCCGGTCGCCTCGCCCGACTCGACCAGCACGCCGTACGCCCACCCGGTCGACCTGACCGTGCTCGGCAACGACGCTGCCGGTGACGACACCGCCCCGCTCGACGCCTCCTCCGTGCAGCTCAAGGACTCGGACGGCACCTGGCGGTCCAGTGTGACGGTCGACGGTCAGGGCACCTTCGAGGTCGAGGCAGACGGCTCGGTCCGGTTCACCCCGGCCGACGGGTTCTCCGGCCCGGTCGACGTGGTGACCTACCGCGTCGCCGACGCCAACGGCACGCACGCGACGTCCACCATCACCGCGACCGTCGGTGCCGCCCCGGCGGCCGTCAAGGACCAGACCACGACGCCGCAGGGCGTGCCGGTCGACCTCCACCCGCTGGGCAACGACACCCCCGGCACCGGCGCCGACCTCGACCCGAGCAGCCTCGTGCTGGTCGACCCGGTCACCGGCGACCCCGTCGCCACGGTCGTCGTCCCGGGTGAGGGCACCTGGACCATCCCGTCGTCGGCCCCGGTCACCACGACCACGGGCACGGTGGCTCGGTTCAGCCCGCTCCCCGGTTTCGAGGGCACCACCACCCCGATCGGCTACCGGGTCATGGACAGCGACGGCAACACCGCCGACGCCACCCTGACCGTCGTCGTGGAGGCAGTGACCCCGGTCGCCGCCGACGACGCCGCCACCACCCCGTTCGCCACCCCGGTGACGGTCTCGGTGCTCGGCAACGACCACGCCGGCGACGACGCCGTGGCCCTGGACCCCGCCAGCGTGCGGCTCCGTAACCCTGCTGACCCGGCGGACCACGCCTGGAAGACGACCGTGGTGGTCCCGGGCGTCGGCGCCTACGCGGTGCAGGCCGACGGCTCGGTGAAGTTCACTCCCTCGGAGCACTTCTCCGGCACGGCCCCGGCCCTCGCCTACCAGGTCGCGGACGTCAACGGCACGGTCGCCCGGGCCGAGCTCGTGGTCTCCGTCGGCGCCCCGCTGGGTGCGCTGGCGCAGCCCGACCAGGGTGCCAAGCCGGTCACCGGCGCAGTCACGATCGACCCGCTCGCCAACGACACGCCCAGCCAGGGTGCGACGTTCGTCGGGTCGACCCTCTGCCTGGTCGACGGCGCGGGTGACTGTGTCTCCTCGGTGACCGTGCCGGGCGTGGGCACCTGGGTCGTCGACAGCGACGGCACCGTGACCTTCACCCCCGTCGAGGGGTACACGGGCCCGGCCACGATCGGCTACCAGGTCACCGACACCAACGGTGTCGTGCTCTCGTCGACGATCTCCTTCGCGGTGCAGGCCGCGACGGCGCCGTCCGACGGCCCGAGCGACCCGAAGCCGGCCAGCCCCAAGCCCAGCCTCCCGGCGAAGGCGGACGGCAAGCCGCGCTCCCAGCTGGCCTTCACCGGCGCGAACGTCTCCGCGGCGTCGCTGGTGGGCCTGATGCTCCTCGTGGCAGGCATCGGCGCGATCGTCGCATCGCGCCGCCGCCCGCAGGAGGGCTGACCCCAGGACCCCTGACCCTGGAGTCGGCACAAGGGGCCGGTGGACACGACGCAGGTCGTGGCCGCCGGCCCCTTGCACTGCCTCGTCCGCCGGAGGCTTCGGCTCGTCACTGAGGCGTCGTCCCGTCCGCCCTCAGCGGAACCCCTAGGCGTCAGGGTGTAAGTGCGTAATCATGATTACATGACGACACGAACGACAGCGGAAGCCTGGCTGGCCGGCCGGCTCCCGACCGACTGGTTCACCGGCCCCGTCGAGGTCACCCGCGACCGCGACGAGCTCATCATCATCGGCGACCTCGCCCAGCCCGAGCTGGCCGAGGGATCCGACGACACCGACCGCACCATCGCCGCCCGCGGCCGGATCAAGTCGTTCCGCGAGGACACCCGGGAGAAGCGCATCGAGGTCGCCCGCGAGCTCGAGCACCTCAGCGGCCGCAAGGTCTCCTGGGGCGTCCGGGTCGGCGAGACCGAGGCGCTCTTCACGCACCTGGCTGCTCCCGTCATGACCCGGCTGCGGCAGTCCGAGCGCCAGGTGCTCGACACCCTCGTCGACGCAGGGGTGGCCAAGTCGCGCTCCGAGGCGCTGGCCTGGTGCGTCAAGCTGGTCGGCGAGAAGTCCGACAGCTGGCTGGGCGAGCTCCGCGAGGCGATGGCCCACGTCGACGAGGTCCGCCAGAAGGGCCCCGCCAGCTGACTTCCGGTATGCCGCGTGGCCGGCCACGCGGCATACCCGAGAGGGTGGTCCGTCCGCCCACGGCGAACATGAGCCGACCCGGCTCAGGGGCGGGAACAGCGGGGGAGTGCCCCACGTTGGCCCCATCGACGTCGTACGACGGGTTCGTTCCGTCCCGATCGGGTATCGGTCCACCACATGACATTGAACTGAACTACGACGCTGGGTTTCACTTGCACGGATAGCATCGAGGTGATCTCGATAGGCAGGAGCAGAAGATGTTTGAACGGTTCACCGACCGGGCCCGTCGGGTGGTCGTGCTCGCGCAGGAAGAAGCGCGCATGCTCAACCACAACTACATCGGCACGGAGCACATCCTGCTCGGTCTCATCCACGAGGGTGAAGGCGTCGCGTCCAAGGCTCTCGAGAGCCTCGGCATCTCGCTGGAGTCCGTCCGCGAGCAGGTCCAGGAGATCATCGGCCAGGGGCAGCAGGCCCCGAGCGGCCACATCCCCTTCACGCCACGCGCGAAGAAGGTCCTCGAGCTGAGCCTGCGTGAGGCGCTGCAGCTCGGCCACAACTACATCGGCACCGAGCACATCCTGCTCGGCCTGATCCGCGAGGGCGAGGGCGTCGCCGCCCAGGTCCTCGTCAAGCTGGGCGCCGACCTCAACCGCGTGCGGCAGCAGGTCATCCAGCTGATCTCGGGCTACCAGGGCAAGGAAGGCGGCTCCGGTGCCGGGCTGGCCGGCAACGTCCAGCAGGAGGGCACCCCGGCGGGCTCGCTCGTGCTCGACCAGTTCGGCCGCAACCTCACGATGGCGGCCCGCGAGGGCAAGCTCGACCCGGTGATCGGGCGTGAGAAGGAGATCGAGCGGGTCATGCAGGTGCTGTCCCGCCGCACCAAGAACAACCCCGTCCTGATCGGTGAGCCCGGTGTCGGCAAGACCGCCGTCGTCGAGGGCCTGGCCCAGGACATCGTCAAGGGCGAGGTGCCCGAGACCCTCAAGGACAAGCAGCTCTACACCCTCGACCTCGGCGCGCTCGTCGCCGGCAGCCGCTACCGCGGTGACTTCGAGGAGCGGCTGAAGAAGGTCCTCAAGGAGATCCGCACCCGCGGCGACATCATCCTGTTCATCGACGAGATCCACACCCTGGTGGGTGCGGGTGCCGCCGAGGGCGCGATCGACGCCGCCAGCATCCTCAAGCCGATGCTGGCCCGCGGTGAGCTCCAGACCATCGGCGCCACCACCCTCGACGAGTACCGCAAGCACATCGAGAAGGACTCCGCGCTCGAGCGCCGGTTCCAGCCGATCCAGGTCGCCGAGCCCACGCTCAGCCACGCGATCGAGATCCTCAAGGGTCTGCGCGACCGCTACGAGGCGCACCACCGGGTGTCCATCACCGACGGCGCGCTGGTCTCCGCGGCCAACCTGGCCGACCGCTACATCAACGACCGGTTCCTCCCCGACAAGGCGATCGACCTGATCGACGAGGCGGGCGCGCGGTTGCGGATCCGCCGGATGACCGCACCACCGGACCTGCGCGAGTTCGACGACAAGATCGCGGCCGTGCGGCTGGAGAAGGAGTCGGCCATCGACGGCCAGGACTTCGAGAAGGCCGCCAGCCTCCGTGACGACGAGAAGAAGCTGCTCACCGCCAAGGCGGAGCGCGAGACGCAGTGGAAGTCCGGCGACATGGACGTCGTGGCCGAGGTCGACGAGGAGCTGATCGCCGAGGTCCTGGCGGCCAGCACCGGCATCCCGGTCTTCAAGCTCACCGAGGAGGAGTCGAGCCGACTGCTCCACATGGAGGACGAGCTGCACAAGCGCGTGGTCGGCATGGACGACGCCATCAAGGCGATGTCCCAGGCGATCCGGCGCACCCGTGCGGGTCTGAAGGACCCGCGTCGTCCCGGTGGCTCGTTCATCTTCGCCGGTCCGACCGGTGTCGGTAAGACCGAGCTCGCCAAGACGCTCGCCGAGTTCCTCTTCGGTGACGAGGACAGCCTGATCCAGCTCGACATGTCGGAGTTCTCCGAGAAGCACACCGTGTCGCGGCTGTTCGGCTCCCCTCCCGGCTACGTCGGCTACGAAGAGGGCGGCCAGCTCACCGAGAAGGTCCGCCGCAAGCCGTTCTCCGTCGTGCTGTTCGACGAGGTCGAGAAGGCCCACCCCGACATCTTCAACACGCTGTTGCAGGTGCTCGAGGACGGCCGGCTCACCGACTCGCAGGGTCGGATGGTCGACTTCAAGAACACCGTCATCATCATGACGACCAACCTCGGCACGCGGGACATCACCAAGGGCTCGCTCGGCTTCTCGGCCGGCGCGGACACCCGCAGTGACTACGACCGCATGAAGAACAAGGTCACCGACGAGCTCAAGCAGCACTTCCGTCCCGAGTTCCTCAACCGCGTCGACGACATCATCGTCTTCCCCCAGCTCACGCAGGAGGAGATCGTCGCCATCGTCGACCTCGAGATCGCCAAGCTCGACAAGCGGCTCAAGGACAAGGACATGGGCATCGAGCTCACCATCGAGGCCAAGAACGTCCTGGCCAAGAAGGGCTACGACCCCGTGCTCGGTGCGCGCCCGCTGCGGCGCACCATCCAGCGCGAGATCGAGGACGTGCTGTCCGAGAAGATCCTCTACGGCGAGCTCAAGGCCGGCGAGCTGGTGCTCGTCGGGGCCGAGGGCGAGGGCAAGGGGGCCACGTTCACCTTCGTCGGCACCCCCCACCCGGGCAGCATCGAGCTCCCGGTCGTGGAGACCGTGGGCGACGCGGCCGACGCCGGCTGAGGCCCGACCGCACCACCTGCACGACCGAGGCGGGGTATGCCGCGTGGGAGACCACGCGGCATACCCCGCCTTCGCGTGTCGCTATCTCATGCAAAAGGCGAGTTAGCGACACCACTGAGCGGCGCTAACTCGCCTTTTGCATGAGATAGCGACACCGGCGGGGGTGTCGCGGGGTCAGGTGAGGCGGGCCAGCATGTCGCGCATCGCGCCGATCTGCACGGACTGGGTCACGTGGATCTCGTCGCCGAGCTGGGTGACGACGTCGTCGGTGCCGCTGCGGTGGTGCTGCACGACCATCTGCAGCGCGCCCTGGTGGTGGGCCGTCATGAGGGTCAGCCAGAGCCGGTCGGCCGCCACGCCGCGGGCCTCCTTGAGCTGACGCAGCTGGTCCTGGGTCGCCATCCCCGGCATGCCGGCGTGGTCGTGGCCGGAGCCGAGCTCGGGGTTCCCGGCCTGGGGCGGCACCTGCTCACCCTTGCTGCGCAGCCACTTCGCCATGGCGTCGATCTCGGGTCGCTGCTCGTCGGAGATGCGCGCCGCCAGTGCCTTGACCTGGGTGTCGGTGAGCTGTTCGGAGGCCAGCGAGACCAGCACGATGGCCTGGGCGTGGTGCACGATCATGTCCTGCATGAACCGCACGTCGGCCTCGGTGGGGGCGAACGTCCGGGAGGGCAGCGCCGCCGAGCCGGTGAGGGAGGCGTTCGCTTCACCGGGCTTGCCGGGCTGGAGCACCGGGGCGGTGGGCGACGTGGCGGAGACCGGCGGCGCGCCCTCGTCGCCGGAGCACCCGGCCGTGGCGCCGAGCGCGAGGAGCACCGCCGCGAGGACGGCACCGCCGCGGACCGCACCAGCGCGGTGCTGCCGGGGACTCGACACGGGGTGAAACTTCACGAAAGCCACCTTAGTAGGAACTTTTTACCGTTTACGGACGAGTAGCCCCTTGTCGGGCTCCCGTCACCCCGGCAGGGTGGACAAATCGTCTCGATCGCGACACGGAAGGGGTGCCGCGGCGGACGAGTCACGGCAGGAGCCAGAGATGAGAACCCGCCACGCGGTGCTCGCCGGTCTCGCGACGCTCGCCCTCACGATCCCCGCCACCGCGGCCTTCGCCGCCGACGGCGTCGGCAAGTCCGGCACCCAGCTGGGACCGGACGAGATCGGGCGCAGCCAGAACGTCGAGCACCTGACCAACATCCCCAGCAGCGGCCCCCTCGCCGGTGCCACGGGGACCGACCTCGCCTTCCAGGACGACATGGCGTTCGTCGGCAACTACAACGGCTTCGTCGTCTACGACGTGAGCACCCCGAAGAGCCCCCGGATGGTGGCGCAGGTGAGCTGCCCGGGATCGCAGAACGACGTCACGGTGTCCGGCGACCTCCTCTACCTGTCCACCGACTCCTCACGGTCGGATGACTCGTGCCAGTCGGTGCCGCAGCCGGCGACGGAGAAGTCGTCGTGGGAGGGCATCAAGATCTTCGACATCTCCGACGTCACCAACCCGCGCTACATCAAGTCGGTGGAGACGGACTGCGGTTCGCACACGCACTCCCTGCTCCCCGGCAAGAAGACCGACTACCTCTACGTGTCGAGCTACTCGCCCAGCGAGGACTTCCCCGACTGCAAGCCGCCGCACGACTCGATCTCGATCGTCGCGGTGCCGAAGAAGGCCCCGACCACGGCCTCGGTGGTGGCCACGCCGAACCTGTTCCCGGACGGTGGCTACACCAACACCTCGGGCTGTCACGACATCACCGTCAACCCGGCCCGCAAGATCGCGGCGGGCGCCTGCATGGGCGACGGCATCATCCTCGACATCAAGAACCCGGTCGCGCCGAAGGTGATCGAGCGGGTGCGCGACACGACCAACTTCGCGTTCTGGCACTCGGCCACCTTCAACAACGCCGGGACCAAGGTCGTCTTCACCGACGAGCTCGGCGGCGGCGGAGCGGCCACCTGCAACGCGACCATCGGACCGAACCGGGGCGCGAACGGGATCTACGACCTGAGCAAGAGCAACAAGCTCACCTTCCGGTCCTACTACAAGATCCCGCGGCACCAGTTCGACACCGAGAACTGCGTGGCGCACAACGGCTCGCTGATCCCGGTCAAGGGTCGCGACGTGATGGTGCAGTCCTGGTACATGGGCGGCACGTCCTTCTGGGACTTCACCGACTCGGCCAACCCGCGTGAGATCGGGTACTTCGAGCGCGGACCCGCCGGACCCGCCGGTGGTGGCGGTGGCACCTGGTCGTCGTACTACTACAACGGCCACGTCTACTCCTCCGACCTGGGCAAGGGCTTCGACGTCATCCGGATCACCGACCGCGACCTGCGCAAGGCCGCCACGGTGAAGATGGACCAGCTCAACGTGCAGACCCAGCCGATCTACCAGACGAAGTAGGCGTTCGGCTGTCCTGAGCAGGGGGCGGAGGTGGTCCGGACCGAAAGGTCCGGGCCACCTCGTCGTCTGCCGTCCGTCTCCCTCTGTGGACGCGGTCTCCGCAACCTCGACGGACGTCCCCTGACCAGCGGGTATGCCGCGTGGGCCCGCCACGCGCGGACGGACCGTTTCGCGCCGGCGCCGGCACCCGCCATACAGTGGAGCGCGTGTCTGACTCCACCCTGAGGTCCCTGCTGTCCCGTCGGTCCGTGCTGTTCGGGCTGGCCGCCGCCCCGCTCGCCGTCGTGGCGGCGTGCTCGGGCGACAAGCCCGAGCCGGCCGGCTCGACCACCACGACGACGCCCTCGACCACCACGACCACGCCCGCCGCGCCGAAGGTGACCGGCGCCGGGCTGCCTGCCGACCTGCTGACCGCGCTGACGGCGCTCTACGTCGGGGGCAAGGTCAGCGCCGTCGGCACCGTGGCACCGGCCCTGGCCAAGCGCAAGCCGCTGGGCAAGGCGGTCAAGGTCACCGGCACGACCGGCACCTGGAAGGGCGCGCCCATCGCCACGGTCGTGCAGGGCAAGGACCTCACCATGCTCGTCAAGGACGGCAAGACCTGGAAGGTCGTCGGTGGCTGGTGGCCGTCGATGGCGACCTACCGGCCGGCCTTCCCGACCATGCGGGTCCTCGCCATCGGCTCGGACGCCCGCAACCCGCAGCCGGTGACCAAGTGCCGCGCCGACGCCCTGCACATCATCGGCGTCGACGCGAAGAAGGGGGTCGGCGGCATCGTCGGCATCCCCCGCGACTCCTGGGTGTCCCTGTCGTCCGGCGGCAACAGCAAGATCAACGCAGCGCTGGTGTTCGGCGGCGTCGCGGGGCAGGTCAAGACCATCGAGCGTGCCAGCGGGGTGCAGATCGACGGTTACGTGATCACCGGGTTCAAGGGCTTCCGAGCCATGGTGAAGGCGCTGGGCGGCATCGTCCTGGTGGCCCAGAAGTCGCTGCAGAGCGTCGACGGCTTCCGGATCGTCAAGCCCGGCAGCAACAAGCTCGACGCCAAGCACGCGCTGGCCTTTGCGCGGGAGCGCAAGCACCTCCCCAACGGCGACTTCGGCCGGTCGGCCAACCAGGGCGCCCTGATCAAGGCCGGGATCACCATGGCCCGCAAGGCGGGACCCGGCGCGCTCGCCGGGATGCTCTCCAAGATGTCGCCGCACCTCAGCACCGACCTCAGCGTCACCGAGGTGCTCAACCTCAGCGCCAGCCTCTACGTCAATGCCTCCGCCGGCGTCCCGAACAAGGTCGTCCCCGGCTCGATCGGCACTCGCGAGGGCCAGTCCGTCGTGCTGCTCGGCTCGGGTGCGCGCTCGATCTTCTCCGACATGAAGAACGGCCTGCTCCGTGCCTGACGCCGTCACCATCCGGGCGGCCCGCACCAGCGACATCCGCACGATCCGCGAGATCGTGCGGCCGCACTCCGACTCCCGGGTGCTGGTGTCCAAGGACGCGGTCACCTACTACGAGGCGCTGCAGCAGTTCCGGGTCGCCGAGCAGGACGGGGTGATCGTCGGCTGTGGAGCCCTGCACGTGATGTGGGAGGACCTCGCCGAGATCCGCACCCTCGCGGTGCGTCCGGAGGCCAAGGGGCACGGCGTCGGGTCGCTGCTGATGGACGCGCTGGTCGCTGACGCGCGGGCGCTCGGGGTCGAGCGGTTGTTCTGCCTGACCTTCGAGGTCGACTTCTTCACCCGGCACGGGTTCGAGGTGATCGAGGGGCAGGCCGTCGAGCCGGAGGTCTACGCGGAGCTGGTCCGCTCGTACGACGAGGGCGTCGCGGAGTTCCTCGACCTCGAGCGGGTCAAGCCGAACACCCTCGGCAACACCCGCATGCTCCGCACCCTCTGAGCTCCCGCCACCTGCCGCTTCGGGGTATGAGCGCGCGCAATAGCGGCCGCTAATACCCCGAACCAGCGTGGCGGCGGCGGGTCATCCGGATCCGCACCGAGGCCGCCAGCACGAGCAGCAGCAGCCCGGAGATCACGCCGAACCCGAGGCGCGGCACCAGCGGCAGCGCGATGCCGATCCCACCACCGACCACCCAGGCGATCTGGAGCAACGTCTCCGACCACGCGAAGACCCGCGTGCGCACGTCCTCGGCGATGTCGCGCTGGACCACGGCGTCGCTGCTGAGCTTGATCAGCTGGGCCGCCAGCCCGGCGACCAGGCCGAGCACGAGCAGCGTGGTGAGCGAGTAGAACAGCGCGGCCGCCAAGGCCGCCAGCACGTCGAAGATCAGCGCCACGGCGATGATGAGGTCGGGCCGCAGCCGCCGCAGGGCGTTGCCGATGACCGTGCCGAGGGCGTTGCCGGTGCCCGCGGCGCCGACCACCAGGGCGAGCACGAAGGTGCCGCTGTGTCCGGGCAGGGGGTGCTCGCGCATGAGGAACGCCATGAACAGGGTGAGGAACCCGGTCAGCAGGCGGGCGCCCACCGCGCTGCAGAGGGCGGCGAGCACCGGCACCGGAAGCGCGGCGACCCGGGCCCGGAGCCGTTCCACCAACCCCAGCCTGCGTCCGTCCCGCCGGGGCAGGGGGAGCGGACCGGTGTCCTCGATGTCCTGCTCGCCGGTGCTCGAGTCGACCCGGGCGGGGAGCCGGATCGCGAGCACGGTGCCGACCACGTAGATGAGGAAGGCCAGCCGAAGCGACCACTCCGGCCCGATTCGCGCAGCGGCCCCGGCGAGCCCGCCACCGACCGCCATGCCCGCGACACCGGCGAGGGCGTTGCGCGAGTTGGCGTTGACCAGGCTGAAACCCGGTGGCAGCAGGCGCGGCACCGCGGACGCGCGGGTCACGCCATAGGCCTTCGACGCGACGAGACAGCCGAGGGCGGCGGGGAACAGCCACGGCGAGTCGTTCGCGACCGCTCCGGCGAGCACCCAGCAGAGGAAGGCGCGCAGCGCCAAGGTCGTGCCGATCGCCCAGCGACGACCGTTGCGGAACCGGTCGAGCAGCGGCCCGATGAACGGTGCGAGCAGCGCGAACGGCGCCATCGTCAGGGCGAGGAACTGGGCGACCTGCCCACGGGCCTCGTCGGTCGGGATCGCGAAGATCGTGCCGGCGAGGGACACCGTCAGGGCGGCGTCGCCCATCAGGTTGACGAAGTGCAGCTCGACCAGGCGCGCCAGCCCACTCTCGCCGGCCCCGGCCGAGTGGGTGTAGGCGCGAGCCCGGCGCGCCCCGGCCCGCCCGCCGCGTCCGGCGAGCCGCGCCCCGGCGACCGTGCCGCGGCCGAGGACCCGTCCGGTGCGCGCGGCCCCGACCCGCAGGGCGTGCGCGGCCTTGCGGCCCGAGCTGGCCGAGGGCGTGCTGGTGCCGGGTGCGCCCGTGGCGTCCTGGGCGCGAGGCGGTATGCCGCCGCCGGTCGCGCCGGGCGCGCCGCCGGCCTGGCCCGCGTGCCCGGTCTGGCCCGCAGGCCCGGTCTGGCCCGCGGGCCCGGTCTGGCCCGCAGGCCCGGTCTGGCCCGCGGGCCCGGTCTGGTCCGGTGGCGGCTGGGTCATGGTCAGCTCGCCTCACGGGAAGCCGGCAGCCGGAACTGCTCACCGGGGAGTGGTTCGACCAACCCGTCGGCGACGAGCGAGTCGAGGCAGCGTTCGCGCTGGATCTCGTTGTCGGACAACGCTTCCAGCGTGGTGCGTGGCACCGGCTCGGAGCTCTCGCGGAGCACGGCCATGAGGGCGCCGCGCAGCTGGCGGTCGGTGCCCTCCCAGGCCTGGCCCCGGCGAGCCGGACCCTGGTGGGCCGGCCGGCCGGCCAGCTGCCAGGCGCACAGGTCGGCGACCGGGCACCGCGTGCAGTGCGGCACCCGGGCCGTGCACACGATGGCGCCCAGCTCCATGACGGCCACACTCCACGTGCGCGCCCGAGCCGGATCGGCGGGCACCAGCCCGGCGGCCACGGTGAGCTCGGCCCTGGTCGGTGACGGCGCTGGATACTCCGCACCGCTCACGACGCGGGTCAGCACCCGACGCACGTTGGTGTCGACGACGGTGGTGCGCTCGCCGAAGGCGAAGGTCGCGACCGCTGCGGCGGTGTAGGTGCCGACCCCGGGCAGGGTGAGCAGCTCCGCCTCGGTGGGGGGCACGGTCCCGCCGTGCCGTTCGGTCATCGCCACTGCCGCGGCGTGCAGCCGCAGCGCCCGGCGCGGGTAGCCCAGCCGTCCCCACGCGCGGACCGCCTCACCCGGCGCCTCGGCCGCGAGGTCGGCGGGGCTGGGCCAGCGCTCCAGCCAGATCCGCCAGACCGGCTCGACCCGCACGACCGGGGTCTGCTGGAGCATCACCTCGGAGACGAAGATGCCCCACGGCGTGGCCTCGGGCCGGCGCCACGGCAGGTCCCGGGCGGACACGGCATACCACTCCAGCACCTCACGGTGCAGACGATCGGGGGCGGCGCCGGTGCTCACACGTAGCGTTCGAGGATGCTCGACTCGGCCAGGCGGGACAGGCCCTCGCGGACCGCGCGGGCGCGGCCCTCGCCGACGCCGTCGACGTCCATGAGCTCCTCGAGGTTGGCGGCCAGCAGCTTCTGGAGGCTGCCGAAGTGCTCGACGAGGCGGTCGACGATCGCGCCGGGCAGGCGGGGCACCTTGCTCAGCAGTCGGTAGCCACAGGGGCTGACCGCCGAGTCGAGGGCGTCGCCCCCGACCGCGAACCCGACCGCCTTGGCGCCGGCGGCGAGGTCGAGCAGCTCGGTCGAGGTCAGCTCCTCGAGCGCGGCCATCGCCTGGTCGAGCGTCAGGTCGGCCTTGGTCACGGGCAGGTAGTCACGGATCACCAGCTCGCGGTCGTTGCCGAGGCCACCGGTCAGCTCCTCGAGCTGGAGGGTGAGCAGCCGGCCGTCGACCCCGAGCTCGACGACGTAGCCGGAGATCTCGTCACGGATCCGGCGCACCATCTCGAGCCGCTGCAACACGCTCGCGACGTCGCGGACGGTGACGAGGTCCTCGATCTCGAGCGCCGACAGGGTGCCGGTGACCTCGTCGAGGCGGGACTTGTAGCGCTCGAGGGTCTGCAGGGCCTGGTTGGCGCGCGAGAGGATCGCGCTGGAGTCCTCGAGCACGTGGCGTCCGCCGTCGACGTAGATGGCGACGATCCGCATCGACTGGCTCACCGAGATCACGGGGTAGCCGGTCTGCTTGGCGACTCGCTCGGCGGTGCGGTGCCGGGTGCCGGACTCGCTGGTCTCGATGGACGGGTCGGGCACCAGCTGCGTCGCCGCGCGCAGGATGCGTGAGGCCTCGCGGTCGAGCACGATGCCGCCGTCCATCTTCGCGAGCTCGCGCAACCGGGTGGCCGAGAACTCGACGTCGAGCGGGAAGCCGCCGGTCGACAGCTGTTCGACGGTGCGGTCGTGACCGAGCACGATGAGTGCCCCCGTGCGCCCACGCAGGATGCGCTCCAGGCCGTCGCGCAGCTCGGTGCCGGGTGCGACGGCGGCGAGGGTGGCGCGCAGCGCGTCGTCCTCGCGAAGATCCACTGGTCAGTCCCCTTTGGTGCCGCCGGTCCGGTCTCGCGCGAGTCTAACCGGGCCCCGGCTGCAAGGCCGCGCGCACCGCGGATCGGATGTCGTCGCACTCCACCACCTGCATGCCCTCGGGGTCGGGCCGCTGCCGAGCACTCCCTTCGGGACGTAGGCGGTGCGGAAGCCGAGCCGGGCCGCCTCGGCCAGGCGACGCGGCATGCCCGACACCGGGCGGATCTCACCGGCCAGTCCCAGCTCACCGAACGCGATGGCGTGGTCGGGCAGCGGCTGGTCCTTGACGGCACTCGCCACGGCGAGGGCGATCGCCAGGTCGGAGGCCGGCTCGGTCAGCCGGACACCCCCGACGGTGGAGAGGTAGACGTCGGAGCTGCCGATCGGCGCCTGGGCCCGCTTGGCGAGCACCGCGATGATCATCGACACCCGCGCCGAGTCGAGGCCGCTGGTGGCCCGTCGCGGGGTGGGGATCTCGCTCTTGGCGACCAGCGCCTGCACCTCGGTCAGCAACGGGCGGCGCCCCTCGAGGGTGACCGTCACGCAGGTGCCCGGGACGGAGAGGGTGCCCCGTGAGAGGAACAGCCCGCTGGGGTCGGGGAGCCCGACGATCCCCACGTCGGACAGGTCGAAGCAGCCCACCTCGTCGGTCGGGCCATAGCGGTTCTTGACCGCCCGCACGAGCCTCAGCCGGGAGTGCCGGTCACCCTCGAACTGCACCACGACGTCGACCAGGTGCTCCAGCACCCTGGGCCCGGCGATCGAGCCGTCCTTGGTGACGTGGCCGACGAGCAGGGTCGCGATGCCGCGCGACTTGGCCGCCTGGATCAGCGAGGCAGCCACCTCGCGGACCTGGGTGACGTTGCCGGCCGAGCCCTCGACCTCGCCACTGGCGATGGTCTGCACGGAGTCGACGATCACCAGGTCGGGTCGCACCGACTCGATCTGGCCGAGGACGGTCGCGAGGTCGGTCTCGGCGGCGAGGAAGAGCGAGGACGCCATCGCCTCGATCCGCTCGGCCCGCATCCGGACCTGGGCGGCCGACTCCTCACCCGTGACGTAGAGGACCGTGCGGCCCTGCCCGGACCGGGCGGCGCGCGCCGCGACGTCGAGCAGGAGCGTGGACTTGCCGATGCCCGGCTCGCCGGCGACGAGCACGACGGCGCCGGGGACCAGGCCTCCGCCGAGCACCCGGTCGAACTCGCCGACCCCCGTGCTCTCGGCCTCGGCCCGCCGGGCGTCGACCTGCCCGATCGGCACCGCAGGACGCTCGACGCGGCTGGCCGCGGTGGTGCGGACCGTGACCGCGCCGATCTCGCTGACGCTGCCCCACGCCTGGCACTCCCCGCAGCGACCGACCCACTTGACCGTGGTCCAGCCGCACTCCGAGCAGCGGAAACCACTCGACCTGGTCGACGTCTTCGCTGCCATGGGCGACAACCTACGGGGCGCCGCCGACACCGGGCCGCGCCGGGAGGCTCAGGCCTCGGCGACCTTCTTCAGTCCGTCGAGCATGCCCTGCCAGTTCTGCGAGAACTGCTCGGCCTGCTCCTCGCTGTCGCACCCGTCCTGGGTCAGCGTCACCGCGGTGCCGTCCCCTGACGGGGCCAGGTCGTAGCTCACCGTGTGGTAGTTCTCGGGCACGTCCTCGTCACCCATCAGCGGGCTGTAGTGCGTGACCGAGAGCCGGGTGCCGGGGTCGGCCTCGAGGACCTCGCCCTTGTCCTGGTAGGACCTGCCCTCCAGCTCGCCGCTCCAGGTGACCGGGCTGCCAACCTCCCAGTCGGTCTCGACGCGCGAGCCCATCATCCACTGCGCGATCTGGTCGGGGTCGGTGAGCGCGGCCCACACCCGGTCGGGTGCGGCGGCGACGTCGACGCTGGCAGTGGCTTCGTAGCCGGTCATGACAACCTCCATTGCGCGGTGGCTCGGACACTCCGCACGGGATCTGCCGTGCCTGCCCACCCTGCCGCAGGCTCAGAAGGTGCGCCACCAGAGGTTGACGGCGTAGTCCACCGAGGTGCCGTCGTGCTCGGCGAGGATCCCCTCCGCGGCCGTCTCGGAGAACTCGATGCGCACGACGGCCTCGAAGTCGGCCCGCGAGTCGTGCTCCCACGCGATCGTGAGGCGCTCGCGGTGCCACCCCTGGCGGGTCCAGAACCGTTCCACCGCAGCCGGGTCGTACGACGGGTTCGCGCGGGCGAACCACCGCCCGAAGGTCGAGCGGGTGGCGTCGTTGTCGATGACGTAGGCCGTGCCGCCCGGCCGCAGCACGCGCTCGAGCTCGCGCAGGCCGGGTTCGGAGCCGGCGCCGAAGAAGTACGCCCACCGCGCGTGGGTGAGGTCGACGGAGGCATCGGCCAGCGGCAGCGCCTGGGCGACGCCCTCGACGACCCGCACCGACGGCATACCTGAAATGCGTTGCTCCGCAACGGAAACCAGCGGTGGGTGAGGTTCGACCCCGACGACACTGGCGCACCCGAGAGCCGCGAAGCGCGGCAGGTGGAATCCGGTGCCACACCCGACGTCGACGAGGTCGGCGCCGGCGAAGGGGTGCAGCGCGTCCATCGCGGACTCGAGCAGACCGGCGCGGTCGACGCCGAGGTTCTCGAGCTCGTAGACGTCGGGGGTGTCCCAGATGTTGGGGCTGCGGGTGGGCGCCGGCCCGGGCGGGCCGTCGGTCGTCATCGAGCTGTCACTTCCCCTTGCGGGCCTCTTGGGCGGCCAACGTCGCAGGGTGGACGAGCAGCGGCAACATCTTGCGGGAGTAAGCGTTCCGGGCCGCCTTCACGCTGGCCAAGTGGGCCTCGCAACGGATCTCCAGCTCGGCGTACCCCTCCTCGCCCATCAGCTCGACCAGCTCGCCCCGGTTGCTGCGGAAGACCGGCTCGCGCCCGACGTGGGCCTCAGGGTTGCTGGAGCAGTACCAGTCGAGGTCGTGCCCGCCCGGCCCCCAGCCGCGCCGGTCGTACTCGGTGATGCTGACCTCCTGCCAGCTCGACCCGTCGGGCAGCTCCACCTTGCGGTAGGTGCGCCGGATCGGCAGCTGCCAGCAGACGTCGGGCTTGACGGTGTGGGGCTCCTTGCCGGTGAGGACCGCGTGCTGGTGCAGCGCACAGCCGGCCCCCGCGGGGAAGCCCGGCCGGTTGAGGAAGATGCAGGCGCCGTCGACCACCTTGGTCTTGAGCGCGTCGTCCTCCTTCTCGGTCCAGGCGCCGAGCTTGGTGGAGCCCGGGTGCAGCTGCCACTCGTCCTCGCCGAGCTCCTTGACGACCTTCTTGACCCGCTTGATGTCGTCGTCGTCGGTGAAGTGCGCGCCGAGCGTGCAGCAGCCGTCGTCCGGCCGGTCGGCGTAGATGCCCTGGCACCCGCTGCCGAAGATGCACGTCCAGCTCGACGTCAGCCAGGTGAGGTCGCAGCGGAACCGCTGCCCGGAGTCGGCGGGGTCGGTGAACTCCACCCAGATACGGGCGGTGTCGAGCGGGGTCTCTGGCACGTCGGTCACCCTACGTCGTGCGTTGCCACTCCTAGGGTTCAGCCCGTATGCCGGTCTGTCGCCGACGCCGCCACGTCACTACTGCGGCGATCACCAGCAGCAGGACGACCGCGGCCACCCAGTTGAGCCGGGTCAGGTCCTGCACGGCGTCGTCCAGCCGGAGTGCCCGCCCGTAGCCGGACTTCGCCGGGTCGCCGGCCTGACCGAGCGAGCTCAGCCCCAGGGGGACCAGCAGGAGGGCCGGCACCGCGAGCAGGGCCAGCCCCCACCGCGACCCCAGCAGCAGGCCCAGGACGACGAGCAGGAGCACCGGCACCAGCGCGGTGAGGGAGACCATGCCCGACTCGAGGTAGCGGTCGCGCGAGGCGGTCTCGCCGAAGAACGGCGCGGTGTTGATGGCCGCCGCGAAGACGGTCCAGGCGAGCAGGCACCACCCGAGGAGGACCACCAGCGCGGTGACCGGCCAGACCGGCCCCCGCTCCCGACGGGCTGCCGGACGACCTGGCTCGCCCGGCCCGGTGGCGCCCGAGGGGGCGCGCGCGGAGGTGACGTCGGCGCCTTCGGTGTCGGACGGCATACGCCCCAGCCTCTCCCGGCCGACAGGATTCGGCCAGTTGCCCGCTTCGTGAGCCGTCGTGCCACGGGAAGCCCACCCCGCCCTGTCGCACACTCATGCAAAAGGCGAGTTAGCGACGGTGTCAGCGGCGCTAACTCGCCTTTTGCATGGGATAGCGACGATGTCAGCCAGCCCCGACTGCGACCGCGACCGGCCCGGTCGGGTCGAACTGCTGCGGTATCGGGGCCGGCTGGCGCCGCGGCGAGGTGATGGTCCGCTCGCTGCGGCCGTCGACCTCGAGCGTGCCGCGCGACAGCGTGGCGGTGACGTGCACCGCCGTGGCTCCCGGGTGGTCGACCGCGTCGACGGTGACCGAAAGCACGCCGTCGACGACGGTGCCGCGACCCACGAACCCGACCTCACCGGTCGGGCGGGCCACCGTCACCGCCAGGCCGTCGCCGTCCGGTCGGGTCAGGACGACCCACCGCACGAACGTCGTGCCCATCGACTCGTTCACCCCGAGCAGGGTGCCTGCGATGCCCGGTGCGGACGCCAGTGAGTCGACGTCCTTGCCGGCCAGCACGACGTGGGTGCGGTCGCCGCAGCTGAACGCCCCGACGGCGGACGCGTCGTCCGGCACCAGTGCGGCCCACGGCAGGTCAGCCCGCGCGCGGGTGCGGGCGACGGGCAGGTCGACCGTCTTGACCCGCGTCTTCAGGCGGCCCCCGACGGGCAGGACCTGGGCGTCCTCGCCCGGCAGCCGCAGCGTGGCGTCCTCCGGGTCGAGGGTCGCGCCGACCCGGTGCGCCAGCAGCCGCGCGGAGGCCGCTGCCTGGGCCGCGGCGAGCGGCCAGTCGGCGCGCACCGCCGCGCCCCGCAGGCGCTTGACGTCGGCCCGGCCACCGAGGTTGGTGAGCCCGGCTGCCGCGGCAGCGAGGAGCTGCCCGTCGGCGCCGCGGTCGGCCACCTTGCGCAGGGCCCGCACCGACACGTCGGACTGCACGTGGGCCAGACCCTTGGCGGCGGCGACCCGCACCTGTGCTTCGGCGTGGTCGGTGACGACCTTGGCGAGGGCGGTCACGGCACGACGTCCGGCGACCTTGTCCGGGGCGACGGCTGCGGCCTCGGCGAGGATGGCGACCGCCGCAGCCGGCGTCAGCGTGGTGGGTTTGCCGGCGAGGGCGGCGATCGCCCCCGTCACGGTGCGGTCCTTCGCGGACCCGATGATGACTGACATGGCTGCTCCTAGCAGGGGTTCTTCATGCGGCAGTGGTCACGCATGTTGTCGGCCTCGGACGTGGTGATGACGCCCCCGTTGGGGATCGTCGGGTTCATCAGGGCGGTGCCGTTGGTGCGGTGGCTCAGACCCAGGTAGTGACCCAGCTCGTGCGCGGTGCCGAAGTCGGAGACCCCGCCGCCCGCATTCATCTCGACGACGCTGCCGTCCATGCCCTTGGCGTCCTTGTCGCACGGGCCGTCGACCCGCGAGAGGCCGGCGGTGCTGCCGACGTACATCCGGACGAAGAACAGGTCCAGTGCGTCGTTCGGGACGGTCCACTCGTCGGTGAGGCTCTCGGCCTCGCCGTCGGAGTTGATCACGTCCCGGCCGGCCGCAGCTGCCGTGGAGATGACGAAGTGCTGGATCCGGCCGACGCCCATGGACCTTCCGGCCGCGGCATACAGGTCCCTGGTCTTCGCGATGGCGCGGTCGATCTCGACGGCGTCGTTGAATGTGAACTGGTCGGACCCGACCTGGATGCAGTTCACGTGGACGAACTTGCTGCCGAGGCGGTCGAGCTGCTGCCTCAGGGAGACCGGCACCGAGTTGGTGAGCTGTCCCATGAAGCTGCGACGCACCGACAGCGGCGACGTCGCGATGCCGATGCAGGCAGCGCGCTGGCGGAGGCTGACCACCCGTCAGCCCTCGAGCTTCCTGGCCTCGAGCTTGGTGATCTTGCCCTCCAGGCCCTTGATGAGCTCGCTGTAGCGGTGCAGCGTCTCCTCGATGGTGAGGTGCCCGAACGGGCTGTTCACCGTGAGCGTCCCGTTCACCGTCACGGCGCCGTTGAGCCTGACCGGGCCGTTGATGGTGACGCCGCCCGGGTAGTCGTGGGCCCAGTTGACGGTGAGGCCGTCCTCGAAGTCGTGGACGAGCGCGCGCCGCCACGGCTTGGAGTCCTTGCGGCGGGGTGCGTGGTCGAGGACGACGTCGGCCTGGTGACACGTCAGCCGGAAGCCCTCGATGGTGACGCCACCGGGGTAGTCCGAGTCCCAGTTCAGGGTCATGCCGTCGGTGAAGTCGTGGACGATCGCCCGACGCTGGCCGGAGCCGTTCGAGCGGCGGCTCGGCGCGTCGATCACGACGTCGTTCGCGGTGGTCTTGAAGACGTCGCCCTCGGCGGTCGTGGTGTTGCCGTCCAGGCGCAGGTCTGCATCCATCGTGTGGTTCCCCCCTTGTTCGACGGGACCCCGACGGCCCCGCCCCCGAGGGAAGGAGGCGGCACCGGCCCCGCTGATACCTCGCGCCTCGCACCGCACCGGGCGCCCGCGACGGCAACGGCGAGGGGCCGTGGCGATAGCGTGCAGCCATGCGCCTCGGGGTCATCGACGTCGGCTCCAACACGGTCCACCTCCTTGTCGTCGACGCCCACCGCGGCGCGCAGCCCCTGCCCGCGACGTCGCACAAGATCGAGCTGCGGCTGTCCGAGCACGTCACCGACTCCGGTGACATCTCCGAGGCGGGGGAGGTGGCACTGACCGGTTTCATCGACGAGTGCCTCGGCGTCGCGGAGGACCAGGGCGTCGAGGACGTGCTGGCCTTCGTCACCAGCGCGATCCGCGAGGCGCCGAACGGCGAGGACGTGCTGGCCAGGGTGCGCGCCGCGACGGGAGTCGCTCTCCAGGTGCTGTCGGGGGAGGACGAGGCGCGCCTCACCTTCCTCGCGGCCCGCCGCTGGTTCGGCTGGTCCAGCGGGACGCTGCTGGTGGTGGACATCGGTGGGGGCTCCCTCGAGCTCGCAGCCGGCATGGACGAGGAGCCCGACGCCGCCGTCTCGCTGCCGCTCGGCGCCGGCCGCCTGACCCGCGACCTGCTCCCCGGTGACCCGCCCGGACCCGACGTGGTCCGTGAGGCCCGCCGGGTCATCCGTCAACGGCTCGCCGCCGCCGTGCGACCCCTCGCCAAGGCGGGCGCTGCCGACCGTGCGGTCGGCACCTCCAAGACGATGCGCTCCCTCGCCCGCGTCACCGGCGCCGCGCCCAGCAGCGAGGGCCCGTATGCCGCGCGCAGCCTCGAGCGCGCCGCGCTCGCCACCCTGGTCACCGACCTCGCGGGGATGTCCGTCCGGGAGCGGGCCGGACTGTCCGGGGTCTCGGCCAGCCGCTCACCCCAGCTGCTCGCCGGCGCGCTCGTCGCCGAGGCGGCGATGGACCTGCTCGACCTGGAGCGGCTGGAGATCTGTCCGTGGGCGCTGCGCGAGGGCGTCATCCTCAGCAGGCTCGACACGATGGGCTGAGACGCCCTCGCTAGGCTCGGGGCATGGCTGGAGCGGTGTCGATCCCTGGGGCCACGGTGGCTCTGTCGACCGCCTCGGTCTACCCCGACACGTGCGCAGCCGCCTTCGCCACTGCGGCGCGGCTGGGTTACGACGCCATCGAGGTGATGGTCTTCACCGACCCGGTCTCGCAGGAGGCGGGTGCCCTGGCGGCACTGTCCCAGCTGCACGGCATACCCATCGTGTCGGTGCACGCCCCCACGCTCCTGCTGACGCAGCGGATCTGGGGCCCCGACCCCTGGACCAAGGTCGACAACTCCATCGCCCTGGCCCGAGAGGTCGGGGCGTCGACCGTGGTGCTGCACCCGCCGTTCCGCTGGCAGAAGGAGTACGCCAGCGAGTTCGTCGAGGGGGTGGCGCTGCGCGAGCACGAGACCGGGATCGCGCTCGCGGTCGAGAACATGTTCCCGTGGCGGGCTCGCCAGCGGGAGTTCGAGGCCTACCTGCCGCACTGGGACCCGGTGCCGCAGCCCTACGACCACGTCACCCTCGACCTGTCGCACACCTCCACCGCCGGCTCCGACGCCATGGCGATGGCCGCCGCCCTCGGGCCCCGGCTGCGGCACGTCCACCTGGCCGACGGCCTCGGTTCGCTCAAGGACGAGCACCTCGTGCCGGGGCGGGGCAGCCAGCCCTGCGCCGAGTTCCTCGAGCTGCTCGCGCTGAAGCGGTTCTCGGGGTCGGTCGTCGTCGAGGTCGGCACGCGCAAGCTCACCCCCGAGCAGCGTGAGGTCGACCTGGCCGAGGCGCTCGCGTTCGCCCGGCTGCACCTCGCCACCGCCTCGACGGCCGATGCCTCATGAGCCCGCGTGGGCGGCGGCCGGGTGGCGCGGACACCCGGCAGGCGATCGTCGAGGCGGCCCGCGTCGACTTCGCCGAGCAGGGCTATGACGGCACGTCGCTGCGGGGGATCGCGCGCCGGGCCGAGGTCGACCCGGCGCTGGTGCACCACTACTTCGGCGGCAAGCCGCAGCTCTTCGCGGCCGTCATGGACATCCCGGTCGACCCGTCGGCGCTGATCGGTGCGGTGCTCGCCGGGCCGCGCGACCGGATCGGCGAGGCACTGGTGCGCACCTTCCTGCGGGTCTGGGACGACGAGGCCGGCCGGCAGCGGTTCCAGGCCCTGGTGCGGGCGGCGGTCACCCACGAGGAAGCCACCCGCATGCTGCGCGAGTTCCTGGTGCGAGAGGTGTTCGGGCGGGTGGTCCGCGAGCTGGCGACCGAGGGACCGGAGGAACCCTCCGGTGCCGACCAGCCGGCGCTGGAGGTCCGGGCGGGGCTGGCCGCCTCGCAGATGATAGGGCTGGCGATGATGCGCTACATCGTGGAGTTCCCCGCCGTGGTGGAGGCGACCCACGACGAGCTGGCCGCCCTGGTCGGGCCGACGCTCCAGCGCTACCTCGTCGGCTGACCCGACCCAGCGGCCCCGCCCCTTCTCCCCTCGGGGAAGGGGCTTGTCGGCGACCGCTCGGAGGGCTATATTCATCGCATGATGAAAAACGCCATCGAGATCGCGCACCTCCGGGTGGTCCGGGGGAGCCGCGAGGTGCTGCCCGACCTGTCGGTCACCGTCCCGGCCGGCCAGGTCGTCGGGCTGCTCGGCCCCAGCGGCAGCGGCAAGTCGACCCTGATCCGCGCCGTCGTCGGGGTCCAGGTCGTCGCCTCCGGCGACCTCACCGTGCTCGGGGAGCCGGCTGGCTCGCCCTCGCTGCGTCGGCGGATCGGCTACGTCACGCAGAGCCCGAGCGTCTACGACGACCTCTCGGTGCGGGCCAACGTCCGCTACTTCGCCAGCATCCTCGGGGCGGACGCCTCGGCCGCGGACGACGCGATCGAGGCCGTCGACCTCACCAGCCACGCCGACGCCCTGGTCGGCAACCTCTCCGGAGGCCAGCGCTCGCGGGTCTCGCTGGCGGCAGCCCTCGTCGGCGACCCCGAGCTCCTCGTCCTCGACGAGCCCACCGTCGGGCTCGACCCCGTGCTGCGTCGCGACCTGTGGGAGCTGTTCAACCGCCTTGCGGCGCAAGGGCGTTCGCTGCTCGTCTCGAGCCACGTCATGGACGAGGCGAGCCGCTGCGACCGGCTGCTTCTGCTGCGCGAGGGTCGGATCCTCGCCGACGACACCCTGCCCGCCCTCCTCGCCCGCACCGGCACCGACGACGCCGAGCAGGCCTTTCTCGCCCTGATCGACCGCGCTGCCCAGGAGGCACGATGAACGCCCACCGCACCCTCGTCACCGCCGGCCGGGTGCTGGCCCAGCTGAGGTCCGACCACCGCACCATCGGGCTGATGCTCGTCGTGCCGTGCGTCCTCGTGGGGCTGCTGGCCTGGATCTTCGACGGCACCCCGGTCTTCGACGGGCTCGGCGCCTCGCTGCTGGGGGTCTTCCCGTTCGTCGTGATGTTCATCGTCACCAGCGTCGCCACCCTGCGCGAGCGCACGTCGGGCACGCTCGAGCGCTTGCTCACCACGCCGATGGGCAAGGGTGACTTCATGTTCGGGTACGCCCTCGCGTTCGGCGTGATGGCAGTGCTGCAGGCGGTGATCGCCACCGCGTTCGCCGTCTACGTCTGCGACCTCGACGTCGCCGGTCCGCTGTGGCAGCTCGTCGCGGTCGCCGTGCTCGACGCCCTGCTCGGCACCGCGCTGGGCCTGCTCGCGAGCGGGTTCGCGCGCACCGAGTTCCAGGCGGTGCAGTTCATGCCGGCCTTCGTGCTGCCGCAGTTCCTGCTGTGCGGGCTGATCGTGGCGCGGGACCGCCTCCCCGACGTCCTGCACTGGGTGTCCGACGTCCTGCCGCTGTCGTATGCCGTCGACGCGATGAAGTCGGTGACGGCCAGTGCCAGCCCGGGCGCCGACGTGGCCGGTGACGCTGCCGTCATCGCGCTGTGGGTGCTGGTGGCGCTGGTGCTGGGGAGCCTGACGCTGCGGCGCCGGACCGCCTGAGCTCCTACGTCCTTCGGCGGACCTCCACCGGTCGACCCGGCGTTACGGTGAAATCGCCCGACAGAGGGGCTCCTGCAGGGGGGCACGACGTGGCCGGTGGTGGTTTGTCGGGCCGGTGGCGGTGCGCCGTGCCCCGCTGCCGGACTCCGTGCACGGTCAGCCACTCGCACACCCCGCTGCCCGTCACTTGGGTGGTCGGGGTGCGCCATGGCGGAGCGACAGAGTCTTCTCGGTAACCGCGGGACGAGGTCCCTCACGAGCGCGCTGGCGGTGGTGACCCTGTGTGCTGCCGCGCTGCTCGGGGCGGTCGTCTCCGCGTCAGCCGCACCGGCACCGGTCGTGCCGGTCACCTCGACCGGCATCAGCGCCGACGCCCTGCCCACCGTGCAGGTCAACGGCGTCGTCTGGGGCCAGGCCGTGGTCGGCACCACGGTGTATGCCGGCGGGTCGTTCAGCAACGCGCGCCCGGCGGGCTCCGCCCCGGGGACCAACCTCGTCGCCCGCAGCAACCTCCTCGCCTACAACATCACCACGGGCGTCCTCATCGGCTCCTTCGCCCCCCAGGTCAACGGTCAGATCCTCTCCGTCGCGGCGTCCCCCGACGGCAGCCGCATCTACATCGCGGGCGACTTCACCACCGTGAACGGCCAGGCCAGGCGCCGGGTGGCGGCCTTCGACACGGCCACCGGGGCGCTCAGCACCGCGTTCAACCCGACCGGGGTCACCGCCCGGGCCCGGGCGGTGGTCGCGACCAACGACACCGTCTACGTCGGCGGTGGCTTCGCGGGGCTCGGCAACGGGCAGCTGCGCAACAACCTCGCTGCCTTCCGAGCCTCCGACGGCGCGGTGCTGCCCTGGAACCCGAACGCGGACTACGCGGTCTGGGCCCTCGCCGTGTCCGGCGACGGACAGTGGGTCATCGCGGGAGGCTCGTTCACCCACGTCGGCGGGCTCGACGCCTACGGTCTCGCCAAGATCGGCGGTGCCAACGGCGTCCTCGACACCTCCTGGAAGCCGGCGGTCCGCAACGCGGGCCCCGACACGGGCATCAGCAGCCTCAACATCTGGGGCCCCTACGTCTACGGCACCTCGTGGTCGTTCGGCAGCGGCGCGAACCTGGAGGGCGCCTTCAAGATCCCCGTCGCCAACTCCACGACGCAGTGGCTGACCGCCTGCCACGGCGACTTCTACTCGGCCTTCCTCACCGGCGGGGTCGTCTACATCGCCGGCCACCCCCACTACTGCGGCTCCATGGGCGGTGGCTTCCCCCAGTACCCCCAGTGGAAGTTCCAGCACTCGATGGCCTGGACCGACTCGGTCGGAGGGCAGATCCTCAGCGACTCACTCGGCTACCCGAACTGGCGTGGCACCAACGCGCCGTCCCTGGTGAACTGGCTCCCGGACATGACCATGGGCTCCTACACCGGCCAGTACCAGGCCGGGTGGGACATCGACGGCAACGCCGACTACGTCGTCTACGGCGGCGAGTTCCCGACGGTCAACGGCGTCGGACAGCAGGGCCTCGTGCGGTTCGCCCGCCGTGGGCTGGCACCGAACAAGGAGGGGCCGCGGTTCACCGGTGGCACCTTCACGCCCCGGCTGGTCCCGACCTCGTCGTCGACGCTGCGGGTGAGCTGGACGGCCGGCTTCGACCGCGACGACTACAACCTCACCTACCGGGTGATCCGCAACGGGGCCACGGGGTCGCCGCGCTACACCACGACGGCCGGCTCGAGCTGGTGGTCACTGCCCGCGCTGGGGTTCGTCGACACCGGCCTGACTCCCGGCGCCACCTACACCTACCAGCTGATCGCCAACGACCCTGGCGGCAACACCGTCTTCGGCGGGAACGCGACGGTCACGATGCCGACCTCGTCGAGCGCGAGCAGCGGGTACGCCCAGTCGGTGCGCGCCAACGGGGCCCGCATCTACTGGCCGATGAACGAGGCGTCCGGGTTGACGGTCAACGACCGCGCAGCCGGCACCGGTGGCACGGCCGGCCTCGGCGTCACCGACGGCCGCGGGGACACCGGGATCCAGTGGGGCCAGTCGGGTGCCATCGCCGGTGACACCGCAGCCGCCCTGACCAACAACGACTTCAGCCGGGTCTACGCGCTGGGGTCCGAGACGGCGCCGGACACCTTCACCTCGCAGGTGTGGGTGCGCACGTCCACCGGCAGCGGGGGCCGGATCCTCGGGTTCGGCGACCTCCAGAACGGCAAGTCCGCCCACCGCGACCGACACCTCTACATGGACAACTCCGGCCGGATCGTGTTCGGGGTCTACGGCCAGGACGGTTCCCTGCGGACGGTGATCAGCCCGTCGGCCTACAACAACAACGTGTGGCACATGATCACGGCGACGATGAGCAGCGCCGGGATGCGGCTGTACGTCGACGGCAACCTCGTCGGGTCACGCACCGACACCACGGCGGGCGAGTCCTACCTCGGCTACTGGCGGCTCGGCGGGGATGTCCTGGGCACCGACGACGGTCGCCCCGGCTGGAGCCCGCGTCCCTCGTCGAACAACTTCGTCGGCAACGTCGACGAGATCGCGATCTACCCGAATGCGTTGGGGCAGAGCACGATCCAGGCACAGTACGCACTGCGCAACGGTGGTGGCGGCGGCAACCAGCCGCCCACCGCGTCGTTCACGTGGGGCGCCACCGGGCTCGCCGCCTCGTTCAACGCCTCGGGCTCCAGCGACCCCGACGGGTCGATCGCGAGCTACACGTGGAACTTCGGCGACGGCGCCACCGGCACCGGTGCCACCCCGAGCCACACGTATGCCGCGCCCGGCACCTACACGGCGCAGCTCACCGTGACGGACAACCAGGGTGCGACCGGCAGCACCACCCGACAGGTCACGGTCGCCGCGGCCGGGGTCATCGCCAGGGACACCTTCAGCCGCACCGTCGTGGACGGGTGGGGCCAGGCCGACACGGGCGGCACCTGGACCCTCACCACCGCTGCCAGCAACTTCGCGGTGAGCGGGGGAGCGGGCACGATGCGGCTTGCTGCCTCGTCCGGGCCGTCGGCCTACCTCACGTCGACCTCGGCCCGCGACGTCGACCTCCGGACCACCATCGGCTTCGACAAGCCGGCCACCGGTGGTGGCGTCTACGCCTCGGCCGTCGTGCGCCGCGTCGGCACGTCGGACTACCGCGTGAAGGTGCGGGTGACGGGCACCGACACCACGGCATACCTCGCCCGGACGGTGGGCGGCGCCGAGACGATCCTCACGAGCGTGCCGCTCCCCGGGGTGGTCGTGGCGGCCGGCGACGCGCTGTCGCTGCGCGTGCAGGCGGTCGGGGGTGGGACGACCACGCTGAACGCCAAGGTGTGGCGGGCCGGGACCGCTGAGCCCGGGGCGTGGACCACGACCACGACGGACTCCACGGCGGGCCTGCAGTCGGCCGGCGCCGTGGGCGTCTACGCGTTCCTGTCGGGCTCGGCGACCAACGCGCCGATCACGCTGTCCTTCCCCGACCTCGAGGCGGTGGCCCCCTGACGACCGCACGACGACCCGGACGACCCTGACGGTCCTGACGGCCGCACGACGACTCCGACGACTCCGACGACCCCGGCGGCGGTCCGGCCTGCGGACGGTTAGCCTTGACGCCGCCGCGACCTCCGTGGCGACCGGTCGGAAGGACTCCCGTGGACGCCAGTGACCTGCTGCGCAACAGCCTGCTCCAGCTCTCCAAGAGCGATGCTGTGCGACAGACGATCGAGAAGGCGCCCGTGAGTCGCAGCGTGGTCCGTCGGTTCGTCCCGGGTGACCGCACCGAGGACGCCGTCTCCGCCACCGCCGACCTGCGGGCCACCAACCGGCTCGCGACGATCGACTACCTGGGTGAGGACACCAGCGACCTCACCCAGGCGATCCGCACCCGCGACCACTACCTCGACCTGCTCAGGGCGCTCGCCGAAGCCGACCTGTCACAGCACGGCATGGGCGAGGTGAGCCTGAAGCTGTCCGCCCTCGGCCAGTACCTGCCCGGCGACGGCGACAAGATCGCGCTCGAGCACGCCCGCGAGATCTGCCAGGCCGCCGCGAACGCCGGCACCACGGTGACGCTCGACATGGAGGACCACACCACCACCGACGCGACGCTGGAGGCGCTGCGCGAGCTGCGCCAGGACTTCCCGTGGGTCGGCGCGGTGATCCAGTCCTACCTGCGCCGCAGCGAGGGCGACTGCCGCGACCTGGCGCACGAGGGCAGCCGGGTGCGGCTCTGCAAGGGCGCCTACAAGGAGCCGGAGTCGGTCGCCCACCAGAGCAGCTCGGAGGTCGACCAGAACTACGTCCGCTGTCTCAAGATCCTGATGGGCGGCGAGGGCTACCCGATGGTCGCCAGCCACGACCCGCGGCTCGTCGAGATCGCCGGGGCGCTCGCCGTGCACCACCGCCGTGACCCCGACAGCTACGAGTACCAGATGCTCTACGGCATCCGCCCCGAGGAGCAGAAGCGGATCGCCGACCGCGGCAACCAGATGCGGGTCTACATCCCCTACGGCGAGGAGTGGTACGGCTACCTCATGCGGCGCATGGCCGAGCGCCCCGCCAACACGATGTTCTTCCTGCGCGGACTCGCCACCAAGAACTGACCCGGCTGCGCCGACTCGATGCGAACGCGCCCGGAATCACCGGCGCGTGCACATCGGATCGGGCAGCACTGCCAGACTGCCGCCATGGGAACTGTGGCGATCCTCGGTGCCGGTGTGATGGGCGAGACCCTGCTCTCGGGGTTGATCAGGTCCGGGCGCAGTGCGGACGAGCTGATCGTGACCGCCCGGCGACCGGAGCGCGCCGAGCAGCTGACCGACCGGTATGCCGTGCGCGCGATGTCGAACGTCGAGGCGGCGCAAGCCGCCGACACCCTCGTCCTCGTGGTCAAGCCGCAGGACATGGGAGGGCTCGTCGAGGAGATCCGCGGTCACGTCACGGCCGGCAACCTCGTCGTCAGCCTCGCCGCGGGCATCCCCACGCAGTACCTCGAGAGCCGGCTCCCGGACGGGGTGGCGGTCGTGCGGGTGATGCCCAACACCCCGGCGCTGGTCGACCAGGGGATGGCCGCCGTCAGCCCGGGTCGAAGCGCGGACGCAGCCCACCTTGAGGAGGCGGCCGAGCTGCTGCGCTCGTGCGGGCGGGTGGTGCAGGTCGCGGAGAAGCACCAGGACGCGGTCACGGCGATCAGCGGCAGCGGCCCCGCCTACATCTTCTACGTCGTCGAGGCGATGATCGAGGCCGGCGTCGTGCTCGGTCTGCCCCGGCCGACCGCGACGGAGCTGGTCGTGCAGACGCTGTTCGGGGCCGCCACGATGATGCGGGAGACGGGCCAGCACCCGACCGTGCTGCGCGAGCAGGTCACGTCTCCCGGTGGCACCACGGCCGCCGCGTTGCGGCAGCTCGACGACCACAAGGTGCGGGCCGCCTTCATCACCGCCATGGAGGCCGCGGCGACCCGGTCGCACGAGCTGGCCTCCGGGAATGACTGAGCCGGCGGGCGACCCCGCGCTGGGACCGGCGCCGGGGCCGCCCGGTCTCGACGTCGTGCGGGTCGACCCCTCGATCTGGCAGGTCAACCGGGCGGTGCGGCTCGCCATGCTGCTCGACACCCCGCGGGCCTACGGCAGCACCTTCCAGCGCGAGGTCGCGTTCCCCGACGAGGTGTGGGTCCAGCGGATGGCCGACAGTGCGGGGTGGCTGGCCTTCGAGGACGATCTCCCGGTCGGCTCGGTCACGTCCTTCCACGCCCCCGACCAGCCGGCGGACGAGACCTACCTGGTGGCGATGTGGGTCGCGTCGCACGCGCGCGGCCGCGGGGTCGCCGACCGCCTCGTGGCCGCCCTGGTCGAGCACGCCCGGGCTGCCGGGCTGCGGCGGGTCACGCTCGACGTGGCCGACGACAACCCGCGCGCGATCGGTTTCTACGAGCGGCTGGGCTTCACCCGCACGGGTCGCACCGGCGAGCTGCCGCACCAGCCCACGGTGACCGAGTTCGAGATGGAGCTCCTGCTCGCGCAGTGACCGTCGGCCCTGGGTGAACACTCGGTGGCCCCGATGACGGAAGACGCCCCGGTCGTGCGACAGTGGGGTCATGAGCGACATCTCCGTGCGGGTTCTGGGTGAGGACGAGTGGGAGCAGTACCGATCGGTGCGGATCAACGCGCTCGAGGAGTCGCCCGAGGCCTTCGTGGCCAGTGCCGACGAGGAACGCGCCTACGACGAGGACTTCTGGCGCACCCGCATGCGGCGCAGCCAGCGGCTGCTCGCCGAGCGGGACGGCTCACCGGTCGGGGTCGCCAGCGTCGGCCAGGCCCGGCAGGAGGGCGAGAAGGAGAACGCCAAGGTGGCCGAGCTGTTCGGGCTGTGGGTCGCGCCCGCCGCCCGCGGCACCGGCGTCGCGACCCAGCTCGTGCAGGCCGGCGCGGATGCCGCCCGCCAGCAGGGCCGCAGCCACCTCGCCTACTGGGTGGGTGCCGACAACGGACGGGCGGTCGCCTTCGCCAGCGGCTTCGGCTTCCGGCCCACCGACAGCCGTCGCCCGATGCGCGTCAAGGGTTCCGAGGACGACGAGGACGAGGTGGCCATGGTGCTGCCCCTCGGTGAGGACCGCGGCACCCCCAACCTCTGACGACCCGCGGTATGCCGCGCCGCGGGCCCCCGCTGTGCCGCTCCGCCCGCGCCGCCGCGCCGCCCGCCATACCGAGCCGCGCGCCATACCGAGCGTCGCTCCTTCATGCAAAAGGCGAGTTAGCGCCGCAGACGTCCGGCGCTAACTCGCCTTTTGCATGAGCTGGCGACAGGGAGTGGGGCCTAGGGGCGGGAGGCCAGCCGGTCCAGCAGATCGGTCGGGCCGCTCACGATCAGGGTGTCGTGCGCGGTCACCTTGGTCTCGGGGACGGCGTACGTGAAGTCGCTGTGGGGTGCCTTCACCCCCACGACGGTGACGCCGTACTTGCTGCGGATCGCGCTCTGCTTCAGGGTGAACCCGATCGCCTCCTGCGGCGGCTTCATCTTGACGATCGCGAACCCGTCGTCGAACTCGATGTAGTCCATCAGCTTGCCGTTGAGCAGGTGCGCGACCCGGCGGCCGCTGTCGACCTCGGGCGAGATGACGTGGTGCACGCCGATCCGGTCGAGGATGCGGGCGTGCTCGGGGAGAGTGCCTTCGCCCAGATCGTGGGGATGCCGGCGTCGACGAGGTTCATCGCACACAGCACCGACGCCTCGACCGACGACCCGATGCCGACGACGGCGATCTGGAAGCTGCGCGCCTTGAGGTTGGCGACCGACTGGGGCTGCGCCGCGTCGGCCTGCACGATCCGGCCCACCTTGCCCAGGAACGACTCGGCGAGGTGCGGGTCGCGCTCGACGGCCACGACGTGGTGCCCGAGCTTGGTCAGCTCGATCGCGACCGCGCTGCCGAACCGACCGAGGCCGATGACCAGGACGTCGTCCTCGTACAGCTTCTTCGCCACTGCTGGCCTCCGCGGCATCGGGGATGGTGGGACGGATGGTGGGACCTCCACGCTAGCGCGTCCCTGCAGGTGGGACCGTGCTGTCCGGAATCGTCGCGCGGCAGGTAGCGTCGGGCCATGCCCTCACAGGTGCGGGTGGTCTGGGACCCCGGGTTCACCGCCTACGACTTCGGGCCGGGCCATCCCATGAACCCGGTCCGGCTCGACCTCACCGCCCGCCTCTGCGAGTCGTTGGGTGTCTTCGACCACGAGGGCGTCGAGGTGTTCTCCCCGCCCGTCCCCGACGACGACGTGCTCACCACCGTGCACACAGCCGACTACGTCGCCGCCGTGCGCGCCACGTCCGAGGACCCGGCCGCTGCCGACCCGGCCTACGGGTTGGGCACCGACGACGACCCGGGCTTCGCCGGCATGCACGAGGCCAGCGCACGGGTGGTCGAGGGCACCCGGCAGATCTGTCAGGACGTGTGGGAGGGGCGCACCCAGCACGGCGTGAACTTCTGCGGCGGGCTGCACCACGCGATGGCGGGCAACGCCGCCGGCTTCTGCGTCTACAACGACATCGCCGTCGGCATCCGCTGGCTGCTCGACCACGGCGCCAAGCGAGTGGCCTACGTCGACGTCGACGTCCACCACGGCGACGGGGTCGAGCGGATCTTCTGGGACGACCCGCGGGTGCTGACCATCTCGCTGCACGAGTCGGGGCGGGCGCTGTTCCCGGGCACCGGGTTCGCGAGCGACATCGGTGGGCCCGCCGCGGAGGGCGACGCGGTCAACGTCGCCCTGCCTCCCGGCACCGGCGACTCGGCCTGGCTGCGCGCGCTGCACTCCACCGCCCTTCCGCTGGTGCGTGCCTTCAAGCCCGACGTGCTGGTCACCCAGCACGGCTGCGACACGCACGCCCAGGACCCGCTCGCGCACCTGGCCATGTCGGTGGACGCGCAGCGGGCCGCGGCCGAGGCGCTGCACCGGCTCGCGCACCAGGTCTGCGACGGACGCTGGGTCGCGCTGGGGGGCGGCGGCTACGAGCTCGTGCACGTCGTCCCGCGCACCTGGACCCACCTGACCGCCATCGCGGCCCACCAGCCGGTCGCCCTGACCGAGCCGGTGCCGCAGGACTGGCTGGACCACGTGCGCCAGGCGTTCGGCCGCGAGGGGCCGCGCCGGATGGGTGACCTCGACCCTGCCGACGGTCCGATCTGGCACCAGCCCTGGGACATGGGCTACAACCCCCACGACGAGGTCGACCGGGCCATCATGGCGACGCGGCAGGCCGTCTTCGACCGGCACGGCCTCGACGTCTGGTTCGACTGAACGACCAGTGCTCAGAGTGACACCGTTGTGATTTCCGAGGTGGCTGCGGCGTGTCGGCTGGACAAGTCGGAAGAAGTTTTCCCATTGGGTTCCCCACGAGTCACATCAGCCCCTACAGTTCACTCTGCACGCGAGTAGAGGTCCGCCGGAAGGGAAGCCGGCGATGCGCGCGTGTAGAAGATCGAGGTAAAGACATGTCCAACGAGCGACAGCTCGCCGAGGTGCGGTTCCTGACCGTCGCCGAGGTGGCCTCGATCATGCGCGTGTCGAAGATGACGGTGTACCGCATGGTGCACGCAGGAGAGCTTCCCGCCATCCGCGTGGGGCGGTCCTTCCGGGTTCCGGAGGACGCCGTGCACAAGTACCTGCGAACCTCATACGTCGACACCGCGTGACGAATTGCTGACCGCACGGTGAAGGGCGGGTCGGGGCGCGAGCCCCGACCCGCCCTTTCGTATGGTGCCGGGCCCGGGCGGCGGGGGCGCGGTTTGGGTCGTGGGGTCGGGGGCCGCTAGAGTGGCCCCACAGTTCGGCGTGGTGCGTTCGTTGCCCCGTCCGGCAACACGACCACGACCAAGAGGACATCATGGGCTCTGTCATCAAGAAGCGCCGCAAGCGCATGGCGAAGAAGAAGCACCGCAAGCTGCTTCGCAAGACGCGCCACCAGCGTCGCAACAAGAAGTGATCGAAGGCCCCCGCCGAGCGGGGGCCTTTCTTCTTGCCCGGAACGGCGTCCGAGGACACGACGCGCCGGCCGGATCCGCGCGAACGTCCAGTTCTCGCGGCGCGTCGTGTCCTCGCTCGCGGCGCGATGTGACCAGCGCCGCGTCCACGGGGTGGCGCATCCCCTTCGGCATCACCGGGGCGCTCGGTAGGGTCTTGCCTGTGGCTGATGTCGTCCTGGTGACCGGCGTCTCGAGGTACCTCGGGGGCCAGTTCGCCCGTGCCCTGACGGCCGACCCGTCGGTGAAGCGGGTGATCGGCGTCGACGTCATCCCCCGCCGGGCGACATCGGGCGGGCCGAGTTCGTGCGGGCCGACATCCGCAACCCGATGATCGGCAAGATCATCGCGCAGTCCGAGGTCGACACCGTCGTGCACATGAACGTGATCGCGACCCCGACCCATGCCGGTGGCCGGACCTCCCAGAAGGAGATCAACGTCATCGGCACGATGCAGCTGCTCGCGGCGTGCCAGAAGGCGTCGAGCATCAAGCGGCTGGTGGTGAAGTCGTCGGCCGCGGTCTACGGCTCGAGCCCCCGCGATCCCGCGATGTTCACCGAGGACATGGGCCCGAAGTCGTTGCCACGAGCCGGGTTCGGCAAGGACTCGGTCGAGGTCGAGGGCTATGTGCGGGGCTTCTCACGGCGGCGTCCGGACGTCGAGATCTCGATGCTGCGGTTCGCCAACATCATCGGCCGTGGCATCCGCACCTCGCTCACCGACTACTTCGCGCTGCCCGTGGTGCCGGTCCCGTTCGGCTACGACGCACGGCTGCAGTTCGTCCACGAATCCGACGCGATCGCCTCGCTCCTCGTCGCCACCACCGGTCCGAGCAGCGGCATCACCAACATCGCCGGCGACGGTGTCATCACGGTGGCCCAGGCCGCCGGGATGGCCGGTCGCCCGATCGTGCCGGTGCCGATGCCGGCAGCCGGGATCTTCGGCAACCTGGTCAAGCGCTCCGGCCTGGCCGACTTCAGCAGCGACCAGATCCAGTTCCTGGCCTACGGCCGCGGGCTCGACACCCGTCGGATGCGCGAGGTGCTGGGCTTCGAGCCGTCCTACACGACGCGCGCCGCCTTCCTGGACTACGCGCAAGGCGTCGGCTCGGCGATCCCGGGTGCCGGGGTGGTCGGCGCCGCCGTCACCGGTGCCGCAGGCACTGCCGCGAGCGCGATCAGCCACGTCTGGGCTGCAGGGAGGAACGACTGATGGCTCCCACCTCGGGCGCTGGGGCGCCGAAGAAGAAGCCGGCCCGCAAGAGCACGCTGGCGGTGGGTGCAGCACGGGCGTCGGGGGAGCGCGCCAAGCGCCGTAGCACCCCGCTCATCGCGGCCGACCCGGCTCGCCCGGCCGAGACCGCACCCGCAACCCCCGCTCAGGCCGCCCCCACGCCGGCCACCCCTGCGGCGGTCACCTCCACGGCGGCAACGCTCGCCCCGGCCGCGTCGAGCGGGAAGCACCGCCCGCGCCCGGTCGCCAAGTCGGTCCCGACGCGCAAGGCGGTGGCCCGCTCCGGGGCCCGCACCACGAAGCCGTCCCGAGCGGCGGCCGCCGGACCCCGGCGCGACGAGGGCGGCGCGACGTCGGCGAGCCCGCGGCATACCCCGGCCCCGAAGGTGCGCGCCCTCAAGGCGGTCACCGACGACGTCGTCGTGCCCGAGCCCGCGATCGGCGCCGGCTCGTCGGGCGGGTCGCGCAGCATCGCCCCGGGCGTGGAAGAGCTGCTGACGGCCGGCATCGCCGCCGTGCGGGTGGCCGCCGAGGCCGCAGGCATCTCGCCCGACGACGTCGAGCGGCACCTCGCCTCGATGCTCTCCTTCGTCCGGCGGCGGGTGACCGGGGACTACACGGTCGACGAGTTCGGCTTCGACGAGGACTTCACCCGGCACTTCTACCTGCCGGTGCTGCGCCCCCTCTACCGCTCGTGGTTCCGGGTCGAGGTGCGCGGGATCGAGAACATCCCCTCCGAGGGTGGCGGCCTGGTCGTGGCCAACCACTCCGGCACCGTCGCCATGGACTCCCTGATGACGCAGGTGGCCGTCCACGACGAGCACCCGGAGCACCGGCACCTGCGCATGCTCGGCGCCGACCTCGTGTTCCAGACCCCGGTGATCGGCCAGGTCGCGCGCAAGTCCGGGTCGACCCTGGCCGCCAACCCCGACGCCGAGCGGCTGCTGTCGAGCGGTGAGCTGTGCGGGGTGTGGCCGGAGGGGTTCAAGGGTGTGGGCAAGCCGTTCAGCGAGCGCTACAAGCTGCAGCGGTTCGGGCGTGGCGGCTTCGTCTCCGCGGCCCTGCGCACCGGGGCGCCGATCATCCCGTGCTCGATCGTCGGGGCCGAGGAGATCTACCCGATCATCGGCAACGCGAAGGCCGTCGCCCGGCTGCTCGGGGCGCCGTACGCACCGATCACGCCGACCTGGCCGCTGCTCGGTCCGCTCGGGCTGATCCCGTTGCCGAGCAAGTGGATCATCGAGTTCGGGTCACCGGTCGAGACCGCCGACCTGGGCCCGAACGCCGCCGACGACCCGATGCTCGTGTTCGACCTCACCGACCAGGTGCGCGAGACGATCCAGCAGACCCTCTACTCGCTGCTGATGCAGCGTCGGTCGGTCTTCTTCTGACCGGTCCGGCCAGCCGCGGAGACGGGCGTGGCGCCGGTCAGGGGAGGGTGACGGTGACGCCCGGCAGGGTGACCGGCCCGAGCGTGCTGCTGGGCACGGTCGCGCCGACACCGGTGCCCACGCTCAGCGTGGGGAGCGGCACGGTGGCCGTGAGGGAGGGGACGATCGGGACCGAGACGCTCAGCGTCGGCAGGCCCACGCTGGCGCCGCCGGTACCGACGCTGGCGCTGCCGCCGCCCCCACCCACGACGGGACCGCTGCTGCTCGATCCCCCCGGCACGGGCACGCCGCCCGGCACGGTGACGGCGGTGCTGGGCACGGTGATGCCGCCCGACGCCGAGCTGGTCGCCGAGCCGGAGGGTGCGGTCGTGGCCGACGAGCCGGGCAGCGAGGCCGGCCCGAGGGTCGAGGAGACCGCCCCGGTGCAGGCACCGCCGCAGGCCGCGATCCGGCGGGCGGTGCTCTCCTCGGTGTCGCGCAGGAGGGCCACGAGCTCCGCGAGCTTCGGCTGGGAGCCCGCCGGCACCTCGGTGCGCAGGGCGTCGAGCTGCGGGAGGGTGCGGGCGGTGAAGTCGCGCATCGCGATGAGCGACTGCGGGTTGCCGGTCGTCGCGTAGGCGGTGTCGAGCGCCTGTCGGCCCTGGCGGACCGAGTCGATCGCCCCGCCGAGTGCGGTGTTGATGTCGCCGGCGTCGTCGTCGCTGCGCTCGGCGAGGGTGCGGGCGTCCGAGACGTGCCCCTGCGCCTGGGCGAGGAGGGTCTGGCCACGCTCGAGGTCGCCGTCGGCCAGGCGGACGGCGACGCCGTCGAGCCAGCCCTTGACCGGGTAGAGCGCCTGGCCGGGGACGGAGCCGCGCGATGCCACCCCGACGACACCACCGACCAGGAGTGCGGACGCGGCGGCACCGGCCAGCAAGCGGGGGAGGCCACGACCCACCACGACCACGACGGGGGTGGTCCGGGAGGCGGCTCGGCGGGCGGCGGCGGCCTTGGCGGCGACCGGGCTGGGGGCGGGCATCCGGGCGGCCTCGGCCATCAGCCGCTCGCGCAGGGTGGCCACGAACTCGGCGTCGGCCGCCGGGACGGCCGAGGTCAGGCCGACGAGGTGTCGGCTGGTCTCGACGAGCTCCGCCAGGCCGGCGTCGGTGACCCGCTCGCCGTCGAGGGCGCGCTGGAAACGGTCGGCCGAGCGGTTCAGTACTGGCATGCCGGCTTCTCCCTCCCCAGCCCTGCTGCGACCCGTGCGGTGGTCCCGGGCGGGATCCCTGCGGTGGAGTCGATGACGGTCGTTCGTGCTGAGAACGAGCGGCGGACCCGGAAGTTACGCGTCGACCCGTAGCGATATCCGGGTCGGTCCCCCCGGGACTGGTCACAGGTCCACATCGGCCAGCTCCCGGTGCAGGGCGCGCACGGCGCGGAGCTGGAGCTGCTTGACCGCACCCTCGGACTTGCCGAGCACCTTCGCGGTCTCGGCCAGGCTGAGCCCCTGGAGGAACCGGAGCACCACGCACTCGGCCTGCTCGGGCTTGAGGCCCTTGACCGCCTCGAGCAACCGCTGGTCGCGGAGCCGGTCGAGCACCTCGTGGTCGGGCGCCGCTTCGACCCGCGGGTCGGCGTCGAGCATGTCGGCCGTCGAGACCTCCATGCGGAACCGTGCGGACTTGGCGTTGTCGGTGATCAGGTTGCGGGCGATCGTGATGAACCACGCCGCGATGTCGCGGCCCTGCCACGAGAAGGAGTCCATCCGGCGCAGCGCCCGCAGGAAGGTCTCGGAGGTGATGTCCTCGGCCAGCTGCTTCCCGCCCACCCGGACGTAGACGTAGCGGTAGACGACGTCGACGTAGCGCTCGTAGAGCAGGCCGAACGCCTCGCTGTCACCCCGCTGCGCGAGCTCGACCAGGGCCGAGACCCGCTCGAAGTCCTGGGGCGCCTCACCCGGTCCGAAGCTGGCTCGGGTGGCGGACCCGCCCGACCCCCCGGATCCACCGGACAGCGTGCCGGCGTCGCCGGCGATGCTGAGCGCCACGCGCAGGGAGTCGAGGAACTGGGCGGTCGCCGGGCCGAGGCCGTGGTCATCGCCCGGGCCGGTGCCGACGCCCGCGTAACCGAACGCCGGTCGGTTCGTTGGCCAGGTCGCAGTGCCTCGGGCAGGGCTGAGCACCGCGAGTCGTCTCGCGGCGCTGCGACCTGCAAAGAACCGGATGGCGGCCTCCTGACCGGGACAGTTTCCCCGATAAGGGTCGGATTGTCAGGAGACGTGCGCCACAGCGGCCGCCCACAGCGCGGGCGATCACACGCAACCCCAACCAAACGCGGGTATGCGGCGTGGTCGCCGCCTGCGACAGTCCGTCAGCGCGAGCGGCGTCGAGCGGCTGCCGCCGCGAGCGCGCCGGCGAGGGCGGTGGCCCCGACCGCCTGGACGCCGACCTTCGCGGCTCGCCGGCCGGTGCGGTAGTCGCGGATCGTCCAGCCGTGCGCACGGGCGTGGTCGCGCAGGGCGCCGTCGGGGTTGATCGCGCACGGGTGGCCGACCAGCGAGAGCATCGGGATGTCGTTCGCCGAGTCCGAGTAGGCCGAGCACCTGGCGAGGTCGAAGCCGCGCTCGAGCGCCAGTGCCTCGATCGCGGTGGCCTTCGCGGCGCCGTGCAGTGGCTCCCCGGACAGCCGCCCGGTGTAGACGCCGTCGACGGACTCGGCCACCGTGCCGAGGGCCCCGGTCAGGCCGAGCCGGTCGGCGATCACCTGGGCGACCTCGACCGGCGTGGCGGTGACCAGCCAGACCTCCTGGCCCTCGTCGAGGTGCATCCGGGTCAGCGCCTGCGTGCCGGGCCAGATCTTGTCGTGCATCGCCTCGTCGAAGATCTCCTCGCCGATGGCGCCGATCTCGGCGACGGAGTGCCCGGCGATGAAGCCGAGCGCCTGCTCACGGATCTGCTCGACATGCTCGAGGTTCTCGCCGAGGGCGGCGAACCGCAGCTGCTTCCACGCCATCGCGCTCACGTCGCGCACCGTGAAGAAGTCGCGCCGCCACAGGCCGAGTGCCAGGTGCCAGATGCTCGCGCCGCGCATGACGGTGTTGTCGACGTCGAAGAACGCGGCCGCTGAGCGGTCCGGCGCAACGGCGAGGGCCCGCTCCAGGTCGCTCGTCCGGTCCGTCATGCCGGCCAGCCTAGGGTGGCCGGTACGGACGGCCGCGGGCGGTGCGGCGGCGGCATACCCTCGGGGTGTGACCCAGCAGCCCACGTCCGGCGAGCCGCGCATCACCCTGGTGAGCAAGCCCGGGTGCCACCTGTGCGAGGAGGCCCGCGCGGTGATCGAGCGGGTCGCCGCCGACCTCGGGGTGGGCTGGGTGGAGCGGTCGATCGAGGACGACCCGGCGCTGCGGCAGCGGTACTGGGAGGAGATCCCGGTGACCTTCGTCGACGGCCGGCAGCACGACTACTGGCGGGTCGACGAGACGCGGCTGCGGGCCGCACTGACCCGCTCGGAGTGACGCGGCTCACGTGCTCGACGCGTGCTCCGTGAGACGGCTGCTTGTGACTTTGTGCATCCGTTCACAAAAGCGTAGCCTGCAGAGGCTCCCGTCCGCCCCAGCCAGGCGCGGACTGCCAGTGATGAGAAGGAGCCGGAAGAGACTGTGTCTGCCGACCCGAGCGCCCGTCGGGGCATTCCCGACGCCACGGTCGCACGGCTACCCGAGTACCTCCGTGCCCTGACGGGGCTGGCGGAGCGCGGGATCACGTCGGTGTCCTCCGAGGAGCTCGCCTCGGCGGCCGGGGTGCGCAGCGCCAAGCTCCGCAAGGACCTCTCCCACCTCGGCTCCTACGGTGTGCGCGGGGTCGGCTACGAGGTCGACCACCTCGCCTACCAGATCTCCCGCGAGCTCGGCCTCACCCAGGACTGGGCGGTGGCCATCATCGGGATGGGAAACCTCGGCCACGCCCTCGCCGCCTACAGCGGCTTCGCGACGCGCGGCTTCCGGGTCGTCGCCCTGCTCGACCAGGACGCCGGTCTGCTGGGGCAGGAGATCGCCGGGCTCACCGTGCAGCCGATGACCGCGCTCGACGAGCTGGTCGCCGAGCAGGGCCTGGCCATCGGTGTCATCGCCACGCCCGCCGCGTCGGCCCAGGCGGTCTGTGACCAGCTGGTCGCCGCCGGGGTCCGTTCCATCCTCAACTTCGCGCCGTGCGTGCTGGCCGTGCCCGACGACGTCGACGTGCGCAAGGTCGACCTGTCCACCGAGCTGCAGATCCTCGCCTTCCACGAGCAGCGCAAGGCGCTCGCGGCCGAGGGCTCGCTCGGGGGCCTCGACGGCAACCTCGACGGCTCACTCGGCCCGGTCCCCAAGGCGGTGAACCGATGAGCCTGGTGATCCTGGGCCTGTCCCACCACACCGCCCCGCTGCCGCTGCTCGAGGCGATGACCCTCGACGCCGAGGGGCGTCGTGCCCTGTCGGCCAGCCTCACCCGCCGCGACAACCTCTCCGAGGCGATCGTGGTCTCGACCTGCAACCGCACCGAGGTCTACGCCGAGTCGGCCACCTTCCACGGTGCGGTCACCGACATCGCCGACGCCCTCACCGAGGTCACCGGCGTCGGCCGTGACGAGCTGCGCGAGCACCTCTACGTGCACTACGAGGACCGCGCCATCGCGCACGCCTTCACGGTCGCCTGCGGGCTCGACTCGATGGCGGTCGGCGAGGCCCAGATCCTCGGCCAGATGCGCACCGCCCTGCGTGAGTCGCAGAAGTCCGGGCACGCCGGACCGGCCCTCAACACCCTGTTCCAGCAGGCCCTGCGGGTCGGCAAGAGGGCGCACACCGAGACCGCCATCGATGCGGTCAGCGTCTCGCTCGTCGAGGCCGGGCTCGCCCGTGCCGAGCGCGAGCTCGGTCCGCTGACCGGCCTCAAGGTCCTCGTCGTCGGCGCCGGTGGCATGAGCTCGCTGGCCGCCACGACCGTGGCCCGACGCGGAGCCGCCGGCCTGACCATCGTCAACCGCACCCTGGCCAAGGCGGTCCGCCTGGCCGAGCGCACCGGTGGCACGGCCCGTCCGCTCGAGGACCTGTCGGCGGCCCTCGCCGGGGCGGACGTCGTGATCTCGTGCACCGGGTCGACCGGCGTGGTCGTCGACCTCGCCACCGCGGGCGACGCCCAGGTGGCCCGTGCCGGCCGTCCGCAGGCCTACATCGACCTGGCCCTCCCGCACGACGTGGCACCGGAGGTCGCCTCGCTCAGCGGGGTGACCCTCGCCGGGCTCGCCACGCTGGGCGAGGACCTGGCCGGCGGCGCGACGCCGCCGCAGGTGAGCGAGGTGGCCGACCTCGTCATCGGCGAGGTCGCGGCATACCTCACCTCGCGGGCCGCGGAGAGCGTCGCCCCGACGGTCGCCGCCCTGCGCTCGCACGCCGCCGACGTCGTCGCCGCTGAGCTGACCCGGCTCGACCAGCGGCTGCCCGAGCTCGACGACGTGGCGCGGGCCGAGGTCCAGCTCGCGGTGCACCGGATCGTCGAGAAGCTGCTGCACACGCCGACCGTCCGGGTGAAGGAGCGCGCCGTGGGTGGCCAGGGCGCCGACTACGCCGAGGCGCTGCGGGAGCTCTTCGACCTGCGTCCGGGCGAGACGGCGACGGCCTCCGTGCCGCCGCCCGAGCGGGGAGGTATGCCGTGAGCGCACCCGCCACTGCCCCCCTCGCCCTGCGTCTGGGCACCCGTCGCAGTGCCCTCGCGACCACCCAGTCCGGCTGGGTGGCCGACCGGCTGCGCGCCCACGGCCACACCGTCGAGCTCGTGGAGATCGTGACGGAGGGCGACACCTCGACCGCGTCGCTCGCCTCGATCGGCGGCACCGGCGTCTTCGCCGCCGCCCTGCGGCGCGCCCTGCTGGCCGGCGAGGTCGACTTCGCGGTGCACTCGCTCAAGGACCTGCCGACCGCGGCCGAGCCCGGCCTGGTCGTCGCGGCGGTCCCGGTGCGGGAGGACCCGCGCGACGTGCTGGTGTCCTCCGGCGGGCGCACCCTCGGTGAGCTCGGCGAGGGTGCCGTGGTCGGCACCGGCTCCCCGCGTCGCGTCGCCCAGCTCGCTGCCCTCGGGCTCGGCCTCTCGTTCAAGGACATCCGCGGCAACGTCGACACCCGCATCGGGCTGGTCCGCGACGGCGCCCTGGACGGTGTCGTGCTGGCCCGCGCCGGACTGGCCCGGCTCGGCCGGCTCGACGACGTGGCCGAGGCGCTCGACCCGCTGCAGATGCTCCCGGCCCCCGGGCAGGGTGCGCTCGCGGTCGAGTGCCGCACCGACGACCACGTGACGCAGGCTGCCCTCGCGGTCCTCGACGACGCCGACACCCGCTCCTGCGTGACGGCGGAGCGCGCCGTGCTGGCCGCCCTCGAAGCCGGCTGCTCCGCCCCCGTCGGGGCGCTGGCCGAGGTCGTGGAGGGAGAGGACGGCCTCGAGCTGTCGCTGCGCGCCTTCGTCGGGGCCGTCGACGGGTCGTTCGACCTGCGGCGCTCGCTCGTGGGCGGTGTCGACGACGCCGAGGCCCTGGGTCGCCGGCTCGCCGCCGTGCTGCTCGACGACGGCGGCGACCTGCTCCGCGGCCCGGAGGAGCGACCACCCGCCCCCGATGCACCCGGCCCCGCCGGTGCCGGTCCCGCAGGCAGCCACGACGCGCAGCCGCCCGACCCACCCGGGGCGACCGGAGCCGATCCGCTCGCCGCCACCGACCGCAGCACCGACCGCATTTCCGATCACGACAGCACGGAGCGTGCACTGTGAGCCCCACGCGCTCGACCACCACATCCACCACCACGACCACCCGCCCGAGCCGGGTGCCGGGTCGCGTCGCCTTCGTCGGCGCCGGCCCCGGTGACGCCGGGCTGATGACCGTCCGGTCCCGCGACCTGCTCGCCGCCGCCGACGTCGTCGTCATCGACCAGGTCGCCCGCGAGGACGTCGTGTCCCGCTACTGCCGCGAGGGCGTCGAGGTCGTCGACGCCGGCCACGGCGACCACGGACAGCCGCTGACCCACGCCATGCGCGCCAAGCTCGTGGTCAAGGCGGCGAAGTCGGCCACCGGCGGCCTCGTCGTCCGGCTGATGGACGGCGACCCGGCGACCTTCAACGGGCTGGCCGAGGAGGCTGTCGCCTGCCAGAAGGCCGGCATCGGCTTCGACATCGTGCCCGGCGTCAGCGCCGTCTCGGCGGTCCCGGCCTACGCGGGCATCCCGCTGACGTCGAGCAGCTCGCCCGCCGTCCACGTGATCTCCGCGAACGACCGCCACGTCGACTGGGCCGCCTCGGTGGCCGAGTCGGTCACGGTCGTGCTGCTCGGGCAGCCCGACGACCTGGGCGCGGCGCTCGGCAAGCTCCTCGCCGCCGGCCGCGGGGCCGAGAGCCCGGTCGCCCTGACCGAGCGTGGCACCACGATCCGCCAGGCCACCCGGGTCACCACCCTCGGCGAGGTCGCGAAGGTGATGAAGACCCTGGAGTTCCCGGCCCTGGCCGTGGTTGGCTCGACCGTGGCCCTTCGCGACCAGCTGTCCTGGTTCGAGACCAAGCCGCTCTTCGGCTGGAACGTCCTGGTGCCCCGCACCAAGGAGCAGTCCGGGTCGACCATCACCCGGCTCGAGTCCTACGGCGCGACGGCCGAGGTCGTCCCGACCATCTCGGTCGAGCCGCCGCGCACGCCCCAGCAGATGGAGCGTGCGGTCAAGGGCCTGGTCACCGGCCGCTACGAGTGGATCGGCTTCACCTCGGTCAACGCCGTCAAGGCGGTGCGCGAGAAGTTCGAGGAGTTCGGGCTCGACGCCCGCGCCTTCGCGGGGTTGAAGATCGCCGCCGTGGGTGGCGTCACCGCCGCGGCGCTGCGCGAGTGGGGCATCGTGCCCGACCTGGTGCCCTCCGACGAGCAGTCCGCGCACGGGCTGCTGGAGGACTGGCCGCCGTTCGACGAGGTGCTAGACCCGATCAACCGGGTCTTCCTGCCGCGCGCCGACATCGCCACCGACACCCTCGTCGCTGGCCTGCAGGAGATGGGCTGGGAGGTGGACGACGTCACGGCCTACCGCACCGTGCGCGCCGCCCCGCCCGCCGCCCACATCCGCGAGGCCATCAAGGGCGGGCAGTTCGACGCGGCGGTGTTCACGTCGTCCTCGACGGTGCGCAACCTCGTCGGCATCGCCGGCAAGCCGCACCCGTCGACGGTGATCGCCTGCATCGGCCCGGCCACCGCCAAGACGGCCGAGGAGCACGGCCTGCGGGTCGACGTCCTCGCACCCGAGGCGTCGTCCGACTCGCTGGTCGACGCGCTGGCCGACTACGGGCTGGGGCTGGCTGCGGCCGCGGCCGAGGCCGGCGAACCGGTGCTGCGTCCCAGCGCCAAGAAGTCCGCCTCGCGCCGGCGCGCCAAGTAGCCACGATGACTGACCACTCGCAGCCGGCGGGGCCGGTGATCCGACCCCGCCGGCTGCGGCAGTCCGCGCCGATGCGCCGGCTGGTCGCCGAGACGCGACTCGACCCGGCCGAGCTGGTGCTGCCGGTCTTCGTCCGTGAGGGCATCGAGACCCCGGTCGCCATCTCGGCGATGCCGGGGGTCGTCCAGCACACGCTGGCCTCGCTCGTCGACGCCGCCCGCGAGGCGGCCGACGCCGGCATCGGCGGGCTGATGCTGTTCGGCGTGCCGGCCAGCAAGGATTCGGTCGGTTCCGGCGCGGACGACCCCGACGGCATCCTCAACGTCGCGCTGCGCGCGGTCGTCGAGGCCGTCGGCGACCGCATCGTCGTGATGTCCGACCTGTGCCTCGACGAGTTCACCGACCACGGCCACTGCGGTGTACTCGACGCCACCGGCCGCGTCGACAACGACGGCACGCTCGCGCGGTATGCCGCGATGGGCCTCGCGCAGGCCCGCGCCGGAGCCCACGTGCTCGGGCTCTCCGGGATGATGGACGGCCAGGTGGCGCACGTGCGCGCCGCCCTGGACGCCGAGGGCTTCACGGACACGGTGCTGCTCGCGTATGCCGCGAAGTACACCTCGGGTCTCTACGGCCCGTTCCGCGAGGCGGTGCAGTCCTCGCTGGTCGGCGACCGGGCGACCTACCAGCAGGACCCGGCCAACGCGACCGAGGCGCTGCGTGAGCTCGAGCTCGACATCGCGGAGGGGGCCGACATCGTCATGGTGAAGCCCGCGACGCCCCACCTCGACATCGTCGCAGCGGCCGCGGCCGTGTCGACGGTGCCGGTGGCCGCATACCAGATCTCGGGGGAGTACTCGATGATGGAGGCGGCTGCGGCGAACGGCTGGATCGACCGGGAGCGGGCGCTGATGGAGGCGCTGCTCAACATCCGCCGGGCCGGGGCGCAGATCATCCTCAGCTACCACGCCCTCGAGGCCGCGAAGCTCCTCCGCCCCTGACCTGCCTCCCCCGCACCCCCGCCCCCCGCATCCCTTCCCCCCGCACCCACCGCCCCCCCTTCCCCCCGCACCCACCCCGCAACACGGCAGTTGCGTCCACTTCCGCCCAGCAATTGCTGGGCGGAAGTGGACGCAACTGCCGTGTTGCCAGGTCAGGCTCGCACGCCGAGGGCTGCGCGGATCCGTGCGAGCAGCACCGCCGGACGAGCCAGGTCGTCCCACGTCAGGCGGATGACGGTGTAGCCGAGCTCGCGCAGCCGGTCCTCACGCCGCTTCTCGCGCACCAGTGCCTCCCGCCCGTCGGCCCCGCCGTACTTCAGTGCGCCGTCGAACTCGACCACGCACCGCTCCCCGACGAGGAAGTCGACGCGCGCGACGACGACGCCGCGGTCCTGGATCACGGCCTGGGACCGCACCGGCAGTTCGAGCACCTGGAGGATGATCCGGGTGCGGGTCTCCCCGGGTGACTCGCAGGACGGGTCGACGTCGGCGAGCATCGACCGCACGCGTCGCCGGCCCCTGAGGCCGCGCAACAGTCGCTCGCTTGCCTCCTGGAGATCGTCCGTCGTGCAGGCCCCGCCGTGCGTCGCTGCGTCCGCGGCGACGAGTCCGCCCTCGTAGGACATGGACGCGGTGGTGACCACCGCATCGGCCACCTCCAGCACCGACAGCCCGTCCACCCGGACCGGTGCCACCAGGGCACGCAGGGGCATGACCCGCAGGCCGTTCCTGGTGGTCGTCTCGGCCACGTCCCCCGCCAGCACCACCAGCGAGCGGTCGACGTGCCACATCGGCAGACCGTGCAGGGCGAGCGCGGAGTGGTGGCTGGCGGTGTCATCCGTCGGCCTCGACCGCATCACTGACCTGACGGTGAGTCGATATCGCTCATCGGGGGAGGCCTCGCGCCATGCGGTGCCGTCGACGAAGGCGCCACGGCGAACCCGGACCAGGGACCCCTCCCGGAGCCAACGGCGAACGTCCGTGCCCGAGGCGCCGGCGGCGGTGAGCTGCGCGCTCGCGACGACGTCGCCCTGTGAGCTGAGAAGGGCACGCACCCTGAGGTCAGGGATGGAGGAACCTACGGAGGTGTGCACCCCGGAACTGTGACCCGCGACGGCGACGGAGGCTCCCTCCGCCGTTGGGCGCTGTGGACAGGTCCGGGACCGCGAACCAGCCTGTGGACGGTACGTCGAGCGCGGGGTCGGTGACGGGTCGCGCGGGGGCGGCCACGCGGCATACCTCATGCAAAACGGCGGTTGCGTCCTGTTCCGGCCAGCAATTGCTGGGCGGAACCGGACGCAACCGCCGTGTTGCGGGTGCCGACGAGTGGTGGGTCAGGCGGCCTTGGTGAGCTGGATGTCCAGGTTCAGCTTGACCTTCTCGGAGACGAGCACGCCGCCACCCTCGAGGGCGACGTTCCAGGTGAGGTCCCAGTCCTTGCGGTTGATGTCGGCGGTGGCCTCGAAGCCGGCCTTCTCGTTGCCCCACGGGTCGGTGGCCAGTCCGGTGAACTCCAGGTCGAAGGTGACCGGCTTGGTGACGCCCTTGATGGTCAGGTCGCCGGTGAGGGAGTCGGGGGTGACCTCGGTGGAGGTGAAGCTCATGGTGGGGTTCGACTCGACGTCGAAGAAGTCCGCGGACTTGAGGTGGGTGTCGCGGTCCGCGGAGCCGGTGTCGACCGACGCGATCTGCGCCACGGCGGTGACCTGCGAGTCGGTGATGTCGTCGCCGACCTTGACGGTGCCCTCGAACTCCTTGAACTGGCCGCGGACCTTGGTGACCATCAGGTGACGGGCCACGAAGCCGATCTCGCTGTGCGAGGCGTCGACGGTCCAGGTGCCGGCGGGGAGGTCGTTGATGCTTGCCATGAAAATCTCCTGTGGGGGTCTGCGGTCGAGACGGTCCCGTCCGCTTCCTCTCTCCGAACGTAGCAGACTCTGTTTATATTTCAACTAACTGTCCACCTGCCATACTTCGTGCTCATGAGCACCCCACCGGGTGAGCCACAGTGGCTCAGCGAGGACGAGCAGCGGGCCTGGCGCGCTTACCTGCGCGGCAGCCGGCTGATCGAGGAGGCCCTCGACCACGACCTGCAGTCGCACGGTGTGCAGCTCACCGAGTACGAGATCATCTCGATGCTGTCCGAGAGCCCGCGACGCCGGCTGCGGATGTCGAGCCTGGCCGATCTCGTCGTGCAGTCCCGCAGCCGCCTCACCCACACCGCCACCCGCCTCGAGAAGCGCGGCTGGGTGGTGCGGGAGTCCTGCCTCGACGACAAGCGTGGCGTCGAGCTGGTGCTCACCGACCGCGGCTGGCAGGCGGTGCAGGAGATGGCCCGCGTGCACGTCGCCAGTGTCCGCAGGGCGGTGATCGACCCGGTGCCCCCCGCGCTGTTCACGGCCCTCGGCGAGGCGATGGACGCGATCCGCAGCGCGCTGGCCCCGGGTGGGGCCGAGGGCGACCACCCCGCCGTGGCCCTGGAGGCCGAGGCGCTCGAGGCGGGGGCGCTCGGGGCCCACGCGGCACAGCAGTCCCACCCGACGCCCACCACGCCGGGCGGGGCCTGACCCATCGGGGCGGGGCGCAGGCTCTCAGGGTCGGCTGGGACAATGGGCCGCATGACTGGTGGCTCCACGGCACACCCCTTCGACGCACCGGCTTCCGACGCGCTCCTGCAGCGCGCGCTGGCGGTGACGCCGGGTGGGGTGAACTCGCCGGTCCGCGCCTTCCGCGCCGTCGGGGGCACCCCGAGGTTCATGGTGTCGGGGGACGGTCCTTACCTCACCGACGCCGACGGCCGCGAGTACGTCGACCTGGTCTGCTCATGGGGACCGATGATCCTCGGCCACGGCCACCCGCAGGTGCAGCGCGCCGTCCTCGACGCAGCTGCGCGGGGCTTCTCCTTCGGGACGCCCAGCGAGAACGAGGTCGCGCTCGCCGAGGAGATCGTCCGTCGCGTGGCGCCCGTCGACCAGGTGCGACTGGTGTCCAGTGGCACCGAGGCGACGATGAGCGCGATCCGTCTCGCGCGCGGCTACACCGGTCGCTCGCTGGTGGTGAAGTTCGCCGGCTGCTACCACGGGCACGTCGACTCGCTGCTGGCCCAGGCCGGGTCGGGGGTCGCCACCTTCGCGCTGCCCGACTCGGCCGGCGTCCCCAAGGAGATGGCCGCCGAGACGATCGTGCTGCCCTACAACGACCTCGACGCCGTGGCGGCGGCCTTCGCCGAGCGGGGCGGTGAGATCGCGGCGCTGATCACCGAGGCGTCGCCGGGCAACATGGGCGTGGTGCCGCCGGCCCCCGGCTTCACCGAGGGGCTGCGCCGGATCACCGCCGAGCACGGGGCCCTGCTCATCTCCGACGAGGTGATGACCGGCTTCCGGTGCAGCGTCGCCGGGTGGTACGGCCTCGAGGCCGGGGAGCAGGGGTATGCCGCCGGGGCGCCCGACCTGTTCACCTTCGGCAAGGTGATGGGCGGCGGCTTCCCCGCCGCGGCCTTCGGGGGGCGGGCCGACGTGATGGCCCTGCTCTCCCCGGTCGGCCCGGTCTACCAGGCCGGCACGCTCTCGGGGAACCCGGTGGCGACTGCCGCCGGGCTCGCCACCCTCCAGCTGTGCACTCCCGCCCTCTACGAGCGCCTCGGCGAGGTCGCGGACGCCCTCACGGCCGGCCTGGAAGAGCACCTGGGGGCGGCCGGGGTGCCCCACGTGGTGCAGCGCGCCGGCAGCATGTTCAGCGTGTTCTTCCGGGACGCAGCGGTGCGTGACTACGACGCGGCGCGGGCCCAGCACGTGCCGGCGTACTCCGCGTTCTTCCACTCGATGCTCAGCCAGGGTGTCTACCTCCCGCCGAGCGCGTTCGAGTCGTGGTTCGTCAGTGGCGCGCACGACGAGGCTGCGGTCGACCGGGTGCTCGCCGCGCTGCCCGCCGCGGCGTCGGCGGCCGCAGAGTCGTTTGCGACAATCTCCTCGTGAGCAGCCCAGCCGACCGCACCGTGGTGCACCTGATGCGCCACGGCGAGGTGCACAACCCCGAGGGCGTCCTCTACGGACGGCTCGACGGCTTCCACCTCTCCGACCTCGGCCACGAGATGGCGCGCAGGGTCGCCGACCACCTCGCCGATCACGACGTCACCCACGTCGTCGCCTCGTCGCTGCTGCGCGCCCAGGAGACGGCCACGCCGGTCGCGGAGGCGCACGGGGTGGGCATCACCACCGACGACCGTGTCATCGAGTCGGCGAACGCCTTCGAGGGGCAGCTCGTCGGCAGCATGCGACCGGTGGACTTCCTGCGTCCCTCGCACTGGTCCAAGATCGCGAACCCGTTGCGCCCGTCCTGGGGCGAGCCCTACGCCGTGGTCGCCGAGCGCATGCTGGCCGCGATCGCCGATGCCCGCAGCGCGGCCCGCGGGCACGAAGCCGTCGTCGTCTCCCACCAGCTGCCGATCTGGACCGCCCGCAACGCCCTGATGGGCAAGCGCCTGTGGCACGACCCCCGCAAGCGCGAGTGCCGGCTCGCGTCGCTGACCACCCTCACCTACCTCGGTGAGGAGCTCGAGTCGATCACCTACTCCGAGCCGGCTGCCGCGCTGCTCGCCCAGTCCCACGGCGGCACCGGGTGATGCCCCGTATGCCGCGTGCCGCGGTGCTGATCGCGGCCCCAGTCCTGCTCGTGGCCCTGGCCGGCGCCCTGGCCGGGTGCAGCGAGGACCCGAACTCTGTTGCGGCGCAGGCGAAGTCGGGCAACCGGCAGGGCTACATCTCCGGCGACGGCAACATCGAGACGATCGCCGCGGGCAAGCGCAACAACCCGGTCACGCTCACCGGCACCACCCTCGACGGCAAGTCGTGGACTAACGCGGACGCGGCCGGCAAGGTCACCGTGCTCAACCTGTGGGCGTCCTGGTGTCCTCCGTGCGAGACCGAGGCCTCAGACCTCAAGGCGGCCGCCGAGAAGATCGCCGCGGCGGACAAGCCGGTCGTCTTCATGGGCATCAACTACCGCGACAACCCCGACTCGGGGCGCTCGACCGCGGCCCGCTGGGGCATCCCGTTCCCGTCCCTGGACGACCCGGCCGGCACGACCATCCTCTCGCTCCAGGGCAAGGTGACCTCCCCGCCCACGACGCTGGTGCTCGACCGCGAGGGCCGGATCGCGGCGCGCGTGAGCGGCGCGGTCACCACCGCCACCCTGACCGGCCTGGTCGACGACGTGCTGGCCGAGCAGTAGCCCCACCCGATGACTGCTGACGCCGCGAACACCGTGACCTCTGGCGCCCTGCCGGTGGCGATGGCCGTCGCCCTGCTCGCCGGTCTGGTGTCGTTCGCGTCGCCGTGCGTCCTGCCGCTGGTGCCCGGCTTCCTCGGCTACGTCACCGGCTTGTCCGACGAGTCGCTGGCCGACCGCAAGCGGCACCGGATGGTGCTCGGCGCGCTGCTCTTCGTCCTGGGCTTCACCGTCGTCTTCATGACCACGACCGTCGTCCTCGCGGGTGTGGGCAGGGCGCTGATCCTGCACCGCGACCTGCTGACCAGGATCGGCGGGGTCCTGGTGATCCTGATGGCGCTGGTCTTCGTGGGGGCGGGCACCCAGCGCGAGCTCAAGCTGCACATCCGCCCGGCCTCGGGGCTCGTCGGGGCGCCGCTCCTGGGTGCCGTGTTCGGGCTCGGGTGGGCGCCGTGCACGGGGCCCACGCTGGGCGCGGTGTTCGTGATGGCCTCCACCACCGGTGACGGCTCCGCCGTCACCCGCGGGGTGCTGCTGGGCCTGCTCTACTCGCTCGGGCTCGGGGTGCCCTTCCTGCTCATCGCTGCGGGGTACGAGCGGTTCGGGCGGGTCTCGGCGTTCCTGCGCAAGCGGCAACGCGGCATCCAGCTGTTCGGCGGTGCGCTGCTCTTCGTGGTCGGGGTGCTGCTGGTGACGGGCCTCTGGGACTCGCTCACCCGCCATCTCCAGGCCACCCTCGTCAGCGGCTTCACGACGGTGCTGTGATGGCAGCCGACGACGCGATCACGCAGCCCACCCTCGGCCCGGTGGGCTGGCTGCGGTGGATGTGGCGCCAGCTGACGAGCATGCGAACTGCGCTCTTCCTGTTGCTGCTGCTGGCAATCGGCGCAGTGCCCGGGTCGATCTGGCCGCAGCGCAGCATCGACGCGGCGCGCACCGCCGACTACATCGCGAACCACCCCAAGGCCGGACCGTGGCTCGACCGGTTCGGGTTCTTCGAGGTCTACGCGTCGCCGTGGTTCGCGGCGATCTACCTGTTGCTCTTCATCTCCCTCGTCGGCTGTGTGCTGCCGCGCAGCAAGGTGCACTGGAAGGCGATGCGCTCGGCGCCCCCGAAGGCACCGGCCCGACCTGCCCGGCTGCCGTCCGGCGCGACGTTCGAGGTCCACGCCACCGGCGAGCAGGTCGTCGCAGCGTCCCGGGAGCTGTTGCGCGGCAAGCGGTTCCGTACGGTGTCGCACGACGACGCATCCGTCAGCGCGGAGAAGGGCCACCTCAAGGAGACCGGCAACCTGGTCTTCCACCTGGCCCTGATCTTCGTCATCGTCGGAGTGGCGATCGGTCACCTGTTCGGCTGGAAGGGCGACGTGATCGTCCCCGTCGGCAGGTCGTTCGCCAACACGCTTGCGAACTACGACACGTTCAGCCCGGGGCCGTGGGTCGACCCCGACAGCCTGTCGCCGTTCTCCCTCACCGTCGACCAGCTCGACGCCACCTTCGAGGAGAACGTCACGGGACGGGGCCAGTTCGGCTCGCCGCGCGACTTCACGGCGCACGTCACGACGAAGGCCACCCCGACCTCGGCGGCCCGGGAGTCGACCATCAAGGTCAACCACCCCCTCGAGATGAAGGGCGCAGGGGTCTTCCTCCTCGGCAACGGCTACGCGCCCGTCATCACCGTCCGGGACGCCAAGGGGGCGAAGATCTACAGCGCCCCCACGCCGTTCCTGGCCCAGGACAACAACTACAAGTCGGTCGGCGTCGTCAAGGTGACCGGGGCCCAGCCGAAGCAGCTCGGCTTCTCGGGCCTGTTCCTGCCCACGGCCACCATCGACCAGGAGCTCGGCCCGGTCTCGCTGTTCCCCGATGCGAAGAAGCCGGCGCTGGCCCTCACGGTCTACGAGGGCGACCTGTTCCCCGGCGGGCGTCCGCAGTCGGTCTACCTGCTCGACCAGTCGAAGATGACCCAGCTGACGACCGACAAGGGCGAGAAGCTGCGGATCTGGCTCGAGCCGGGGCAGACCTACCAGCTGCCCGGCGGGCGCGGGAGCATCAGCTTCGACGGCGTCCAGCGGTTCGCCGGGCTGTCGATCCGGCACGACCCGGGCAAGTTCGTCACGCTGGCCGCGTCGTTGCTGGCCCTGGCGGGCCTGATCTCGTCGCTGGTCGTGCGTCGGCGCCGGGTCTTCGTCCGCGTTTCCCCCGGCAGCACGCCGGGTCGTACGGTGGTAGCCGTCGGCGGGCTCGCCAAGGGTGACGACGACGGGCTCCAGGAGCTGGTGGACCGGCTGGCCGCCGACCTGGGCGCCCGGTTCGACGTGCGTGACGAGGCGCCCGACGACCCCGATGCTGAGAACGACCCCGATGCTGAGAACGACGCAGAGCCGGACCCCGAGCCGGACCCCGAGCTGGACAGCAGATTGGACGCACGAGGATGACCAACGAGAGCCTGGCCGGCTACGCCAACCTGAGCCTCTACACGGCGATGGCCGTGTTCACGATCGCGATGGTCTGCCACGCGGTCTACCTCGCCGCCCTGCTGCCCGCTCGCGACCGGGTGCGTGTCGCCGTCACCGACCGCGACCGCGAGCTGGTCGGGGCCGGGGCGCCTGTCCCGACCGAGGCGCCCTCCACCCGCCCCGAGCTGTCGTCGCGCGCCGCCAAGGCGGCCGGCCTCGCCTCGACGACGACCTGGCTCGGCGGCTTCCTGCTGCTGGCCTCGGTAGTGCTGCGCGGGGTGGCGGTGCACCGCTGGCCGCTCGGCAACATGTTCGAGTTCGCGGTGATGGGCTCGATGTTCACCGTGCTGGCCTACTCGATCTGGTCGACCCGGCGTGACCTGCGCTGGCTGGGGCTGTTCATCACCGGGCCGGTGCTGCTCGTGCTCGGCATGGCGGTCGCGGTCTGGTACACCGAGGCGTCCGAGCTGATGCCGTCGCTGCGCAGCTACTGGCTGGTCATCCACGTCACGGTGGCCACCCTCGCGACGGCAGTCTTCACCATCGGGGCGGCCCTGAGCGTGGTCTACCTGCTCAAGGACGGGTTCGAGCGGTCCGGGCGGGCGAGCGTCCTCGACCGGTTCCCGCAGACGCCGGCGATCGAGCGCACCGCCTACAGCCTGCACATCGTCGCGTTCCCGCTGTGGACCTTCACCCTCATCGCCGGCGCCATCTGGGCCCGCCAGGCGTGGGCGTCCTACTGGAACTGGGACCCCAAGGAGGTCTGGACCTTCGTCATCTGGGTCGTCTACGCGGCATACCTGCACTCGCGGGCGACCAGCGGGGTCAGCCGGCAGACGGCCAGCTACATCGCGCTGGCCGGCTACGCCTGCATCATCGTCAACTTCGCCGTCGTCAACGTGTTCTTCGTCGGCCAGCACTCCTACTCGGGGCTGTAGATGCTGCGGTACTCCGTCCTGCGCCTGCTCATCTTCTTCGGGGTGCTCTCCGTGCTCTGGCTGCTCGGGCTGCGCGACCAGGACCAGCAGTGGATGCTGCTCGTGCTCGCCGCGCTGATCTCGATGGTGCTGTCCTACTTCGTGCTGGCCCGGTTCCGCGAGGAGAGCACGGCCGAGCTGGCCCGGCGCATCCAGCGCCGCGCCGAGGCCAAGCAGTCCGGCGCTCCGGCGGCGCACGGTGTGGACGAGGACGCCGAGGACGCCGAGGACGAACGCGGGCCGGCCGAGTACCGCTGACCCGGCTTCGCAACCGCTGCTGACAGCGGGCTAGGAGAGCGTGATGCCGATCGCCAGCAGCACGGCATACCCGATCTCGAAGAGGCCGGTCCCGGCCAGGACCGGCACGAGGTCGCGGCCGGTGGCGCCGGTGCGCAGCGCCTGCGCCGGCTTCCACAGGATGCCCAGCGACAGCAGCGCGATCCACGCCAGCGGGTGCTGCGTCGCGATCACCACGAGCATCGCGACCGCGACCAGGACCAGCAGGGCGTAGAGCCAGCGGGTGCCCGTGTCGCCGAGCCGGACCGCGAGGGTCAGCTTGCCGCTCTCGCGGTCGGTGGGGATGTCGCGCAGGTTGTTGGCGACCAGGATCGCCGAGGCGATGGCGCCCACCCCGACGGCTCCGGCGACTCCGACCGAGGTGAGCTCCTTGGCCTGCGTGTAGAGCGTGCCGAGGGTGGCCACCAGCCCGAAGAACAGGAAGACGTAGAGCTCGCCGAGCCCGCGGTAGCCGTAGGGGTTGTCGCCGCCGGTGTACTTCCACGCGGCCAGCACGGCCAGCGCGCCGACCGGGATCATCACCCACGCCTCGCTCAGGGCGACGAGGGCCAGGCCGACCAACCCGGCGAAGCCGAAGAAGGCGAACGCCATCAGCTTGACGTTGTCGGGGTCGGCGAGGTGCTGGCCGACCAGGCGCACCGGGCCGACGCGCTCACCGTCGGTGCCGCGGATGCCGTCGGAGTAGTCGTTGGCGTAGTTGACCCCCACCTGGAGCCCGATCGACACGAGCAGCGCGAGCAGGCCGAGCGCGAGGTCGGCGCGGTCGACGGCTGCGGCGGCAGCGGTGCCCACCACGACGGGGGCGACGGCGGCGGGGAGGGTGCGCGGGCGGGCGCCGGCGATCCACTGGTTCAGCGTGGCCATGGGGTGGTGTTCTCGCTCAGGTCGTGCGGGCAGGTGGTGCGGGACGTCGTCGTCCCAGGCTCTCGGTGCGCAGCGCTGGCTCCGAGCGTGTGGTTCAGAGCCTACGGAGGAAGTCCGGGTCGTCGTCGGGGCCACGCGGGGCCGGCGGGCGGTGAGATGGACCACCCGGCCCGCGGCCCTGGCCCCCGGCGTTGCCGCGCTGCGGTCGCCCGGCGATGAACCACGCGATCGTGCCGACGATCGGGAAGAGCAGGATCAGCAGCAGCCAGAGCAGCTTGGGCAGCCCCCTGACCTGCGCGTCGTCGGTCTGGATGCAGTCGATGACGGCATAGACGGTGACTGCGAGGAGCAGCAGCCAGGGCAACAGCCGGATCATGCCCCCATGGTGTCACGCGCGGTCGGCGAACCGTTCGGCGACCGCCACCCGGTCGGGTTTGCCGGGTCCGCGCAGCGGGATCGCGGGCAGCACCAGGACCCGTCGCGGCATGGCGTGCGCCGGGAGTATGCCGCGCAGCAGCTCGCGAAGCCCGCTCACCGTGGGGGCGTCATCGGTGGCGTCGGCGGGTCGGTCGGGGTGGTCGCCGGGGTGGTCGCCGGGGTGGTCGCCGGGGTGAGCGGCGAGCACCACCGCTGCGCTGACCGCCTGCCCCCAGTGGTCGTCGGGGGTGCCGACCACGACGGCCTCGGCGATCCCGGGCAGTGCGGTCAGGGCGTCCTCGACCAGCCTGGGCGCGACCTTGAGGCCGCCGGTGGTGATCAGGTCGTCGAGCCGGCCGTCGACGTGCCACCGTCCCTCGTCGTCCACGTGGCCGACGTCGTCGGTGCGGAACTCTCGGGTCCCGTCCCCGGACGTGGCGAAGGACGCCGCGGTGAGGTCTGGGCGGCCGAGGTAGCCGGTGGCCAGGGTCGGTCCGCCGAGCCAGAGCCGTCCCTCCCCGTCCGCTCGGACCGTGGTGCCGTCGAGGGGGAGGCCGTCGTAGACGCAGCCCCCGCAGGTCTCGCTCATGCCGTAGGTGGTGACGGCGCGGACGCCGCGGTCGCGGGCTCGGGCCAGCAGGGCGGGTGGGGTCGCTGCCCCACCGACCAGGACCGCGTCGAAACCGGCCAGCGCCTCGGTCGCGGCGGGGTCGGCCAGCAGGCGCACGAGCTGGGTGGGCACCAGGGCGGTGTACCGCCGGGCGCCGTACCCGGGCTGGCCGAACACCGCGGCGGCGTGGACGAAGGAGCCGGGCGTGAAGCCGTCGGACAGGTCGACGAACCCGGGCTCGGTGCCTGCGGCGACGCAGCGCAGCAGCACCTGCACCCCCGCGATGTGGTGTGGGGGCATCGCGAGCAACCAGGCGCCGGGGCCGCCGAGCCGGTCGTGGGTGGCCGCGGCGCTGGCGGCGAGGGCGGTGGCCGGGAGCATCGCCAGCTTGGGGGTGCCCGTCGAGCCGGAGGTGCCGACCACGAGGGCGGTCCCCTCGTCGGGGACGGCGCCGTCGGGGAGCGCGGGCGGTGGTGCCGCCGCGGCATACGGGACGACGGCGAGCTCGCCGTCCAATGCCCTGCGCAACACCGGCAACGCGGCCACGGCTTCCGGGCCGGCGGCGATGGCCAGTGATCGCAGTGACGTCACGCGGTCAGGCTAGCCGCCCCGCAGGCGGGCCCGGCCGGCCCGGTGGACGGCGCGCAGCGGTGGCGGGACCATGGGAGGGGAGGTGCGCCATGGACGCCGACTTCGCGGCCTACATCGAGCGGGTGCGGGCCCACCGCGGAGAGCTGCGCGACTCCGTCGCGGCCGTCGACGAGGCGCTCGCCTCCCCGATCGCCCGCGGCGGTGCCTGGCGCGAACGGGTGCGGGCCGCGCTGGCCGAGCTGTCGCACGACTTCCGCGACCACATCGACCTCACCGAGCGAGCCGGGGGGCTGTACGACTCGGTGCGGCGGGGCGACCCACGGCTGACCGGTCGGGTGGACCGGTTGCTGCGCGAGCACGAGCGCTACCGCGAGGACATCGACGCCTACCTCGCCGTGCTGGAGCACGGGGGGACCACCGCTGACCTGCCGGTGTTCCGTGAGGAGGTCACCACCCTGATGGGGCAGCTGGTGCGGCACCGGCAGAAGGGCGCCGACCTGGTCTACGAGGCCTACGACGTCGACCTCGGCGGCTCCGGCTGACCACGACCCGCGCTCAGAAGTACCAGGGGTAGGGCGACCAGTCGGGGTCGCGCTTCTCGAGGAACTGGTCGCGCCCCTCGACGGCCTCGTCGGTCATGTAGGCCAGCCGGGTCGCCTCGCCGGCGAACACCTGCTGGCCCATCAGCCCGTCGTCGAGCAGGTTGAACGCGAACTTCAGCATCCGCTGGGCCTGGGGGCTCTTGCCCATGATCTCGCGGGCCACCTGCAGGGCGTCGGACTCGAGCTCGGCGTGCGCGCTGACGATGTTCACCGCACCCATCCGGTGCATGTCGTCGGCGCTGTAGGTGCGGCCGAGGAAGAAGATCTCGCGGGCGAACTTCTGGCCGACCATCTTGGCGAGGTAGGCCGACCCGTAGCCCCCGTCGAACGAGCCCACGTCGGCGTCGGTCTGCTTGAACCGCGCGCACTCCCGGCTCGCGATGGTGAGGTCGCAGACGACGTGCAGCGAGTGACCACCCCCGGCCGCCCATCCGCCGACCACCGCGATGACGACCTTGGGCATGGTGCGGATGAGGCGCTGCACCTCCAGGATGTGCAGCCGCCCGCCCTCGGCCTTGACCCGTCGCTCGTCGACGGTGTCGGCGGTGTCGCCCTGCGCGTACTGGTAGCCCGACCGCCCACGGATCCGCTGGTCGCCGCCGGAGCAGAACGCCCACTGGCCGGCGCTGCCGGAGCCCTCCGGTCCGGGGCCGTTGCCGGTGAGCAGCACGACCCCGACGTCGGGGGTGCGCCGGGCGTGGTCGAGGGCCCGGTAGAGCTCGTCGACGGTGTGCGGCCGGAACGCGTTGAGCACCTCGGGCCGGTCGAACGCGATCCGCACCGCGCCCACGCCACGCGCCCGGTGGTAGGTGATGTCGGTGAACTCGAAACCCTCCACGATGTCCCACGCGTCCGGGTCGAAGGGCTGGCTCACCACAGGCTGCTCGCTCACCTGCGCGAGCCTAGCCGCGCGGCAGGCGAGGTATGCCGCGTGGTCGCCCCCGCGGCACACCTCGTCGTCGATCGGCTGGAGGGACCCACCGACCTGGGCGCAGTCCGACCGGGGTGTGACGGGTGAGGGGTGGGTCAGGCGGCTTCGGCGAGGGCCTTCTCGAGGTCCTTGGTGATGTCCTCGGGCTTGGTGGTCGAGCCGTAGCGCTTGATCACCTTGCCGTCACGGCCGACGAGGAACTTGGTGAAGTTCCACTTGATCTTGCTGCCCAGCAGCCCGCCCTTCTCCGACTTCAGCCAGTCGAAGACGGGGTGCGCGTCGTCGCCGTTCACGTCGACCTTGGCGAACATCGGGAAGGTGACGCCGTAGTTGCGCTGGCAGAACTCACCGATCTGCGCCTCGTCGCCGGGCTCCTGGCCACCGAACTGGTTGCACGGGAAGCCGAGCACGACCAGGCCCTGGTCCTCGTACTCGCCGTACAGCTTCTCCAGCCCCTCGAACTGGGGGGTGAAGCCGCACTCGCTGGCGGTGTTGACGACGAGGGCGACCTTGCCGGCAAACGCGGACAACGGCTGCTCCTGGCCCTCGAGGGTGGTGGCGGTGAAGTCGGAGAGGGTCGGCACGGGGGCGCCTTTCTGTCTGGGTTGAGGTCGTTTTGCCCAGCGTTTCACGAGCGTGGGGCATCGACTCCTGCTGGGTGGTCTTCGTCACCGTCGTGATCCCGGATGGGGCGGCTCGGTGAACCCGGCCACGGGCTGTCCCGTCTCCACCTGTTGGGGCAGGGCCCTGCCCCGGACATCGTCAGGAGGACTGCATGAAGACACTCAAGCAGTGGGGCGTGCTCGCCACCGCCACCGCGCTGGGCGCGGTGGGCGTCGCAGGGTTCGGGGCCGTCGCCTCGGCCCACGACAGCGGCGGGAGCCAGAAGGCGTTCACGCTCACGGAGCGGCTCAGCGGCTACCACGAGACGCCGTTGGCCCTGTCGACGAGCGGGCAGGGCTCGATCCGCCTGCGCATCGACCCCAAGGCGGGCACGATCGCCTACACGGTGCGCTACGCGAACCTCGAGGGCACGGTCACCCAGTCGCACATCCACTTCGGGTCTCCGTCGCAGACCGGCGGCATCAGCGTGTTCCTCTGCAGCAACCTCGGCAACGGACCCGCCGGCACCCCGGCCTGTCCCACCACCAACCCGGGTGAGGTCAGCGGCATGCTCGACTCCTCGGACGTCATCGGTCCCGCGGCGCAGGGCATCACGGCCGGGCAGTTCTCCGAGCTGCTGGCCGCGATCCGGGCCGACTCGACCTACGCCAACGTGCACAGCACGCTCTATCCCGCAGGGGAGATCCGCAACCAGCTGAGCACCCACGACCACCACTGACCGCCTCGACCCCTGCTCGCAGGGGGACGTGCCCGGCCCGGCAGCCACGGGTCGGGCACGTCTGCGGTGGGTGGGTCTGCTGCAATGGGCGCATGCCGACAACGCCCGCCGCGGGCCCGTCCACCGTGGTCGAGCCGCCTGCGCTGGAAGAGCTCCTCGCCCGGATGCGGGTGGTGGCGATCCCGATGCGAGTCCGGTTCCGCGGGGTGACGGTCCGGGAGGCGGCCCTGCTGCGCGGTCCGTCGGGCTGGGCCGAGTTCGCACCGTTCCTCGAGTACGAGCCGGTGGAGGCGTCCCGCTGGCTGGCCGCCGCGATCGAGGCCGGGTGGGGTCGGTGGCCGGAGCCGGTCCGCACCAGCGTCCCCGTCAACGCGACGGTGCCGGCCGTCGCCGCCCCGGACGTCGCGGCCGTGCTGGCGCGCTTCGACGGCGCCACCACGGCGAAGGTCAAGGTCGCGGAGCGTGGCCAGTCGCTGGCCGACGACGTCGACCGGGTGGCAGCGGTGCGCGAGGTGATGGGGCCGGGTGGTCGCATCCGCGTGGACGCCAACGGCGGCTGGTCGGTGCAGGAGGCGACCGACGCGCTGCGGCGCCTCGCGGCATACGGGCTGGAGTATGCCGAGCAGCCTTGTGCCCAGGTGAGTGAGCTCCGCGCGCTGCGGGTTGCGTTGGCACGCAACGGGATCGACGTACCCGTCGCGGCTGACGAGTCGATCCGCAAGGCCGACGACCCGCTGCGGGTGGCGCGCGAGGAGGCGGCCGACCTGGTCGTCGTCAAGGTCGCCCCGCTGGGTGGCGTCGCGCGCGCCCTCGAGGTGGTCGCCGACTGCGGGCTCCCGGCCGTCGTCTCGTCAGCCCTCGACACGTCGGTGGGGATGGCTGCCGGGGTCGCGCTGGCCGCGGCGCTGCCCGAGCTGCCCCACGCCTGCGGCCTGGGCACCGTGGCGCTGCTGGAGGGCGACGTGACCGCCGCACCGCTGCTCCCGCGCGACGGCGCCCTGCAGGTAGGCCGGGTGGAGGCGGACGAGGAGCTGCTCAGCCGCTGGGCGGCGCCGGCGGACCGGGTCGAGTGGTGGGCCGAGCGCGTGCGCGCGAGCTGGTCGGCCCTGACCTGAGGAAGCGGTCGGGTCGTCCCCGCCCTCGCGCACCCGCCGCTCCGCGTGGCTAGAGTCGGGGCCGTGAACATCGTCTTCGTGGAGCCGGGCTTCCCGGCCAACCAGCGCCGGTTCGCCCTGGCGCTCGCGTCGGTCGGGGCCAACGTCATCGGCATCGGTGAGTCCGACGAGTACACCCTCGACGACGAGCTCCGCGGCGCGATGAGCGGCTACTACAAGGTCGGCTCGGTGACCGACCTGCGGGCGATGACCGAGGCGGTGCGGTTCATCCAGTCCAAGGTCTGGGTGGACGGGCTCGAGGCCACCGTGGAGGCGCACACGATGGTGGCGGCCCAGGTCCGCGAGGCGACCGGGATCCCCGGCACGTCGGTGCGCACCACCTGGCTCTGCCGCGACAAGCCCTCGATGAAGCAGGCGCTGCGCGAGGCCGGCGTGCCCACCGCGGCGTCGGCCGCCATCGACCACGCCCACGAGGCCTGGGCCTTCGCCGAGGCGGTCGGCTACCCGCTGATCCTCAAGCCGAGGGACGGGGCGGGCGCCAAGGACACCATGCGGGTCGACAACGACCACGAGCTCTCGCACGCGCTGACGGAGTTCGGCTCGCACGGCGCCACCTCGATCGCGATCGAGGAGTTCGTCGAGGGCCACGAGGGTTTCTACGACACCATCGCCAAGGACGGTCGCGTGGTCCACGACTGGACCACGCACTACTACCCCAACGTGCTCGAGGCGATGCGCAGCCGCTGGATCTCCCCGCAGTTCGTGACCACCAACCGGATGGCTGACTCGTCGTTCTACGCCGAGGTCGCCGCGATGGGTGCCCGCGTGATCGAGGCGCTCGGCATCGGCACGAGCGCGACCCACATGGAGTGGTTCCACGGGCCGAAGGGCCTGAAGTTCTCCGAGATCGGCTGCCGCCCCCCGGGAGTCGGCTGCTGGGATCTCTACTCCGCGAGCAACGACGTCGACGTCTACCGCGAGTGGGCGCACGTCATCGCCCATGGCGTCCCCGAGTCGCCGATGCGTCGCCCCTACTCCGCCGGGATCATCGCGCTGCGCCCGGAGGCCGACGGCCACATCACCGGCTACAGCGGCATCGACGAGATCCAGGGGCGCCACGGCGAGTGGATCATCGACGGGCACTTCCCTCCGGTCGGCCACCACACCCAGCCGGTCGAGGCCGGCTACATGGCGAACGCCTACGTGCGCATGCGCCACCCGGACTACGACACCCTGCGCGGCATGCTCGACGACGTGGGCCGCACCATCCACGTCCACGCGGGCTAGACCCTTCCCATGCGCACCGTCCTCCTGGGGCCGCAACGGTTCATGACCACGGCCGGCACCGCCCTGCGTTCCCTCGGGGTCGAGGGACCCGTCGCGACGATCAACGCCGGGTGGGAGGAGCGTGAGGACGTCGTCGACGAGCTCGACAGCGTGCTCGGTGGCGACACACGCCACCTGCGGCTCTACCACCGCAGCCTCGACGTCATCACCAAGGACGCCGCCTTCGGCGCAGCCGCGCTGACCTTCCGCGACCGCCACGACGCCCTCCTCTCGCTCTACCGGCTACGCCTCCAGAACGCGATGGACGGGGTGTATGCCGTGCAGCGGCGCACCCGCGAAGGCGAGGGGCGGGTGCGGGGCGAGGCCACCGCATCCGCGGCGCTGGACGACTCGATCGAGGTGGTCCGGCACGTCGACCGCTGGTATGCCGCGCAGCTCAAGAGCCTCTATGCCGAGCTCGACGGCGCCGCCCCGATCGACTCCAGCGGGGTGATCGGCTGGCACCGGGGTGAGCTGGCCGACCTGTTGGGGCAGTCGGCCGCCGTGGTCCTCACCGGTGGGCACGTCGGCACCCTGCTGCGGACGTTGCGGCTGTTCGCGATCCGGCTTCCCGACGAGGTGCCGGTCGTGGCCTGGTCGGCCGGGGCGATGGCCCTGACCGAGCGGGTCGTGCTGTTCCACGACCACGGTCCGGAAGGCAACACCGAGGCCGAGGTGTTCGACCGCGGGCTGGGGCGGGTGCAGGGCGTGGTCGCACTCCCGCACGCCCGGCGCCGGCTGCGGCTCGACGACCGGGACCGGTGCGCGGTGATGGCGCGCCGGTTCACCGACCAGCACTGCGTGCTGCTCGATGACGGCACGGCACTCGAGCTGACCGAGTCGGGCGGCCTCCCGCGGGGTGCGCGGATCCTCGGGATCGACGGGGCGATCCACGAGCTCGGAAGCACTGGCAGGGGGGCGGGGTCATGAGCGAGGGACGCCTGGCCATCAACCGGCTCCGCGAGCGGCTGCCCGTCGACGGAGCCGTCATCGACCGGTTCGTCACGCGGCACGGTGCGCCCATCGTCGAAGGGGAGCGAGCCACCTTCCTGTTCCGCGGCGAGGCCGACGAGGTGCGCGTCCGCCACCGCGTCGTCGGGTTGGCCGATCCGTTGCCCATGAAGCGGCTGCCCGGCACCGACCTGTGGGCCATCACCACGGAGCTGCCAAGCGGTTCGCGGGTCGAGTACCAGCTCGAGACGCGACGAGCCGACCACTACGAGACCTTCAACGACCCGCTCAACCCGCGCCTCGCGCACTCCCCGATGGGGTCGAGCTCGGTCTGCGCCGCGACCGGCTACGAGGTGCCCGACTGGGTGCACCACGACCCCGAGGCGCGGCCCGGAGAGCTGGTCGAGGACACCCTGCGCTCCAAGGCGCTGCGACGCGAGCAGCCGGTCACGCTCTACCTGCCCGCGCGCTACAACCCGGCCCTGCGCTACCCCCTGCTGGTGGTCCACGACGGGCAGGACTACCTCGACTACGCCGCCATGAAGACGGTGCTGGACAACCTCATCCACCGGCTCGACGTCGCCCCGCTCATCGCGGCCTTCGTCCCTCCGCGGGACCGGTTGCGGGAGTACCCGAACCACGCGCCCCATGCCAGGTTCATCGCCCGCGAGCTGCTTCCCACGCTGGCCGAGCGGCTGCCGTTGGTCGACGATCCCGAGGCGCGTTGCCTGATGGGATCGAGCTTCGGCGGCATCGCTTCGCTGTCGACCGCCGTGCGCTACCCGGGGGTCTTCGGGTCGCTGTTCCTCCAGTCGGCGTCGCTGGTGTTCACCGACATCGGCACCGACCACGGCGGCGGGCCGGCCTTCGACCCGGTGGTGAAGTTCGTCAACCGCTACCGCGCCAAGCCGACCGCGCCGGTCGAGCGGCTGTTCATGAGCTGCGGCACCTACGAGCCGCTGATCACGCCGAACCGGTCGATGGTCCCCGTCTTCCGTGGCGCGGGCATGACGGTGAAGTACGTCGAGGCGCGCGACGGCCACAACTGGGAGGACTGGCGCGACCGGATGCGCGACGGTTTGTCGTGGCTGTTCCCCGGACCCCAGAAGTTCGTGTACGAGTAGATGATCCCGACCAGATGGAGGACGGCATGAAGGTCACCGAGCGCTGGCACTCGCACCGGATGGGACGGGACATCTCCCTCGTCCGGTGGGGTCACTACGGCGTGCCCGTGCTCCTCTTCCCGACCGCGGGCGGTGACGCCGAGGAGGTCGAGCGGCACCGGCTGGTCGGCACGCTCGCCCCGATGATCGAGGCCGGCCGGATCAAGGTCTACTCGTGCGACAGCGCCGCGGGCCAGGCGCTGCAGCGCAACGAGGGCTCGCCCGCCCACCGGATGTGGCTGTTCAACCAGTACCACCAGGCGGTCGCCGAGGAGGTCGTGCCCGCCATCCACGCAGACAGCTCGCCCCAGTCGGTGGTGCTGGCGGGTGCCTCGATCGGGGCGTTCAACTCGTTCGCCATGATCTGTCGCTACCCGCACCTGTTCGGCGCCGCGGTCTGCATGAGCGGCACCTACCACGTCGAGAGGTTCATGGACGGAGCCGACACGACCGAGGACTGGTACTTCGCCTCGCCGCTCCAGTTCCTCCCCGGGCTGGAGGGCCCGGCCCTGGAGATGCTGCGTCACCGCTACGTCGTCCTCGCATCCGGCAGTGGTCGGTGGGAGGACGTGGGCGAGTCGTGGGCTGCCGCGGATGCGTTGGGCCGCAAGGGGATCCCCAACCGCGTCGACGACTGGGGCGACCGCTACGACCACGACTGGCCGACCTGGTGGGAGATGCTGCCGCTCTACCTCGACGACCTGGTGCCGTGACCGAGGGTTCTCTGGCCGAGCGGCTCGCCGCCGCCGTCGACGCCGGTATGCCGGGTGCCCGCGACGACCTCGCGCGTCTCGTCGCGTTGCGCTCGGTCGCCAACCCGGCGATCGAGCCGGAGAGCGAGTGCCGGGCCGCGGCCGCGCTGGTCGGCGAGCTGTTCACCCGGGCCGGGGTGGACGGCATACAGGCGCACCCCACCCCGGACGGGTCGCTCGCGGTGGTGGGTCGCACGCGTGGCCCGGCCGGAGCGCCGACGGTGCTGCTCTACTCGCACTACGACGTCGTGCCGGTCGGGGACCTGGCTGCGTGGTCGACACCTCCCTGGGAGCTGACCGAGCGCGACGGCCGGTGGTACGGAAGGGGATCCGCTGACTGCAAGGGCAACCTCGTCGCGAGCCTGCTGGCCCTGCGAGCACTGCGTTCCGTGCTGGGGTCGTGGCCGGTGGAGGTCGCCGTCGTGTGCGAGGGGTCGGAGGAGCAGTCCAGCGGTGGCATGGAGGGGCTCGCCAGGTCGAGGCCCGACCTCGTGCAGTGTGACGCGCTCCTGATCGCCGACACCGGCAACGTCGAGGCCGGGCTGCCGACGCTCACGACGTCTCTGCGCGGCACCGGCAGTGTGCTCGTGACGGTGCGGACCATGTCGCAGCCTGCGCACTCCGGCATGTACGGCGGGCCGGCCCCCGACGCCCTCCAGGCCTTGCTCACCGCACTGGCCAGCCTGCGGGACGCGGACGGCCAGACCACGATCGACGGCCTCTCCAACGACGGCGTCTGGGACGGGGCGCCCTTCGACACCAACCGTTTTCGCGACGACGCCGGCCTGCTGGAGGGCGTGGAACCGCTGGTGGGCGACGGTACGGTGGCGGACCTCGTGTGGGCCCGGCCGGCGGCGACCGTCCTCGCCATCGACTGCCCTCCCATCTCGCAGGTCACGGCCGCCGTGCAGGGTGAGGCCCGCGCTGTGGTCAACCTGCGCGTGCCCGCCGACACCGACGCGGCTGCGGCCCAGCAGCTGTTGACCGCGCACCTGCGGGCCCACACGCCATACGGGCAGGTCGAGGTGAAGCCGGTCTCGCTGGGACAGGGCTTCCGCGCCCGCACCGACGGTCCGGCCTACGCGGCCATGCGGCGGGCCATGCACACGGCGTTCGGCCGCGAGCCCGTGACCACCGGGCAGGGCGGCTCGATCCCGCTGGCCACGGCCCTCGCAGAGCTGGTGCCCGACGCCGAGATCATGCTGCTCGGGGTCGAGGAACCGGCCTCGCGGATCCACTCCCCGGGCGAGAGCGTCGACCCGGAGGAGCTGCGGCGCACCGCCCTCGCCCAGGCCTTGTTCCTGGCTGAGCTGGGAGCTGTGGTCACGCCATGAGGATCCGGTGGGTGTGGGCCTTCCTCGACCTGGCCGAGCAGGGGTTCGACGAGGAGATCGAGTTCTGGCCCTCGGCCACGGCGACGGTGCTGTCGCCCTGGCGCGGTGAGCGAGCGGAGTTCGCGACGCTGCTCCCCGCTGACGGCTCGGCGTGGCTGAAGGTCCAGCGGGTCGGTGGCGGCGGAGGGATCCACCTCGACCTCGATGTCGCCGAACCGCTGGAGAGCGCCCGGGACGAGGCGGTCGGGCTCGGCGCGGAGGTGCTGGCCGAGGTCCCTGACGACGACGGCGTGCTCGGCGTGGTCGTGTGCCGGTCACCCGGGGGTCTGGTCTTCTGCCTGACCCGCTGGCAGCCGCACGAGACAGCCGCCGGACAGGTCCGCTCGGACGCGCGGACCCTGCTCGACCAGGTCTGTCTCGACGTCCCCGGGAGCGGGTATGCCGCCGAGGTCGCCTTCTGGTCCGCGCTGACCGGGTGGGAGGCGCGGGCCGGCAGCGTGCCGGGTTTCACCAGCCTCCTGCGGCCCCCCGGGATCCCGGTGCGACTCCTTCTGCAGCAGCGGCAGGACGACGAGGGCCCGGTGCGGGCCCACGTCGACTTCGCGTGCCTGGACCGTGCCGAGGAGACGGAGCGGCACGTGGCCCTGGGCGCCGAGGTCGAGCGGGTCGAGAGGGTGTGGACCGTGCTGGTGTCGCCGAGCGGTCGTCGCTACTGCCTGACCGACCGCGACCCCCTCACCGGGACCGTGCGCGGCTGAGTCGTCCACAGGACCTCAGGCCGACGCCGGTCGTCCACAGCCCACCGTCGCTCGCGTTGGTCGGGCACGGGGGACCGGGCAGCGTGGAACCCATGCTGGGGGACCCCGAACAGATCAGACTCATCGCGCGACGGCTGGCGGTCGACGCCACACAGCTGCGCCGGCTCGCACGACAGGTGGCACACGCCGGTGACGTGGAGTGGCGGTCGCCGGCAGCGGCGCTCTTCCGTGCGCGGGTGGGCGAGCGGGCCGACGGGCTCCGGTGTCGCGCCGATCAGCTGGAGGCCGCGGCGCGGCTCGTCTCGGTCCACGCCGAGGCCGTCCAAGGAGCCCGGCAGGAGGTCCTCCGGGTCGCAGCGCTGGGGGCAGCCCTGCCCGAGGCCGTCGGCGGGGCCCTGCGAGCCGGAGGCCGTCGGTGACGTGGGGGCTGCCCTCGACGGTGGTTCCGGGACCGCACGGGCTGAGCATCCGGGGCGGATCGGGTGGCACCGCCGTCGGCCTCGACTCACTCGACCGGGCGGCGCTGGGCCTGGCCGGCGCGGTGGAAGAGGGGCTCTCGGTGGCGCGGGGGGCGAGCGCCGCTGCCGCGGACGTCGACGTCGTGGCGGGGGGCGTGCTGAGTCGGTCCACCGGGGTCGCGGTGATCGTCAGCCTCACCGAGACGACCGCAGCGCTGACCGGTGAGCTGCTCGCCCTGGTCGAGCTCGCGGTGTCGGTGCACGTGGCTGCCGCCGCCTATCGAGAGGGAGAGGCCGCCGTCGCTCGTGCGGTCGAGGTGGTGCAGGACCGGGTCATGGCCGTCGCAGGACTGCTGGCGCCCGAGCTGCTCGTCGGGTTCCTCGCCCTCGACGCGGCCGGGGTGGACGTCCTCGGGGTCGCCGACCGGGTCGCCCTCCACCATCCGCAGGTCGCCGAGCTCGCCGGTGGCGCCGAGGGGCTCGGGCAGGGCCTGCGGGCCGATCCCCTGACGGCACCCCTGTTCCCCGCTGCCCCCCGACCCGGTGCCGGGCCGGATGACGTCGACGATCCCTTCGACGACGGTCCCGCCGGTGACGTGGACGACGGCTTCGACGACGGCTTGGACGACGACTTCGACGCCGGCTTCGACGACGACTTCGACGCCGACTTCGACTACGAGGACGCGGTGGGGTCGTTGGCGGACTCCGCGGCGCGGTGGGGACTGTTCGACGACCGGGGGCGGGCCCAGGTCGTGCCCGAGCCGGCACCACCGCCGGGGGCGCTCGCGCCACGCAGCCTCCGCGACCTCGCGTCCGACCAGGGCGGGGTCGGCGACGGCGAGCACTATGCAGGGCACGTGCGGGTCATCGAGGTGCCCCAGCCACGGGGTTCGGCCTGGATCGTGGAGGTCAGCGGCACGCAGGTGTGGGACCCGCGGGCCGGTGACAACCCGTTCGACCTGACCACCGACCTGCGGTCGATGGCGCAGCAGTCGACCGTGCTGGCCGACGGCGTGCAGCAGGCGCTGGCGCAGGCCCAGGCCGCCGCAGGAGCCGAGCCGTCAGCCGGGGTCGCAGCGCCGGTGATGCTCACCGGGCACAGCCTCGGGGGTATCGCCGCTGCCGGTCTCGCGTCGTCGCCCCGGTTCACCGCTCGCCACCGCGTGACCCACCTCGTCACGTTCGGTGCTCCCATCGCCCGGATGCCGGTGCCGTCCGCCACCCAGGTCCTGTCCCTGGAGCACACCCGCGACCCGGTCCCGCGACTCGAGGGACAGCCCAACCCCGACCGCGCGACCTGGGTGACGGTGACCCGTGACGGTCGTCCCGACGGAGCCGACCGGGCGACGCAGACCCATGACCTGCGCGGCTACGTCGACACTGCCGCCCTGGTGGATGACACCACCGACCCGTCGGTGGCCCGGTGGAGGCTGTCGAGCGCGGCGTTCTTCGACGCGGACCGCCACGGTGAGCCGGTCGTCCGGGACTACTCGATCCGGCGGTTGCAGGGCTGAGGCGGCACTGGATCCGGCGGAGGCCGGGGTGAGGTCTGCGGTGTCGGCCCGCGGCGGCACGGCGGGGTCGTGGTGGCACAATCCGACCCGTGAACCCGTCCACCGCGCTCGCGACGGTCCTGGTGGACGAGCTGGTGCGTCAGGGGATCCGGCACGCGGTGCTCTGTCCCGGTTCGCGTTCGGCGCCCCTGGCCTACGCGCTGCGCGAGGCGGAGCGCGCCGGCCGACTCGAGCTGCACGTGCGGGTCGATGAGCGGTCCGCGGGATTCCTCGCGCTCGGCCTGGCCAAGCTGACCCGGGTGCCGGCCGTCGTCGTCACGACGTCCGGCACTGCCGTGGCCAACCTCCACCCGGCCGTCCTCGAGGCACACCACGGCGTCGTGCCACTGGTCGTGCTCACCGCAGACCGCCCCGTCGAGCTGCGCGGCACCGGCGCCAACCAGACGACCACGCAGCCGGGGATCTTCGCCGACGCGACCCGCTGGTCGGTCGACGCCGCGGCGCCGACGCGCGAGGCCGGCGAGGTCGCCCGTTGGCGTGGCCTGGCCGCCCAGGCAGTGGGGCACGCGACCGGCAACCTGGGCGACGAGGACGGTCGGGAGCCGGGACCGGTCCACCTCAACGTGCAGCTCCGCGAACCCCTGGTCCCGACCGGCGACGACCCGTGGCCGGAGCCGCTCGAGGGACCCCAGGGGCCTGCGCCGGTGCCAGGGTCCACCGCAGTCGCTCCCACCCCCGTGGCCGACGTCTCGCGAGGGGTCGGCCGCACGCTGGTCGTGATCGGCGATCTCCCCGAGCCCGACCAGTTCGCCCGGGCGGTCCGCTGGGCGACGGCACGCGGCTGGCCGCTCGTGGCCGAGCCGTTCGGCACGCACCCCCGGCCGGAGGTCATCCCGCACGGTCCAATGGTGCTGTCCGACCCGGGCTGGCTCGACGAGCACGCCCCGGACCGCGTCGTCGCGGTCGGGCGGCTGACCTTGTCGCGTCCGGTGGCGGCCCTGCTGCGCCGCCCGGGTGTGCGGATCGAGGCGGTGGGCGCGCACGCGTGGATCGTGTCGCGCCCCGACGTGCAGGCGGTCCACCCGGTCTCGGTCCTCGACGGCCCGGACCCGTTGCCCAGCGACGGGTCAGACCGTGCCTGGGCAGACGCCTGGCGGGCGGCCGGCGAGCGGGTGGCCGAAGCCCTCGCAGGCGATGCGACGCAGAACGGGTCGGCGCCTTGGCCGAGCGGTGCCGGGGTCGCCGAGGCGGTGCTGGCTGCGCTGCCGGCCGGTGCGACGCTGTTCCTCGGGTCGTCGAACTCGGCGCGCGACGTCGACCTCGCGGCACCCCGCTCGGAACCGCTGCGGGTGGTCGCGAGCCGCGGACTGGCCGGCATCGACGGTTGTGTCTCGACGGCGAGCGGGCTCGCGCTCGCAGGCGCGTCGCCCACCTACGCGCTGATGGGCGACCTCACGTTCCTGCACGACGCCAACGGCCTGCTCGTCGGCCCGGGGGAGCGTCGCCCCGACCTCACCGTGGTCGTGACGAACGACGACGGTGGCGGCGTCTTCACCCTGCTCGAGCCGGGCGAGCCCCAGCGGGCCGCGGAGTTCGAGCGGCTGTTCGGCACCCCGACAGGCGCCGACCTCGCCGCGCTCTGCGCCGCCCACCACGTGCCCCATCGCCGGATCGCGAGCCGGGCCGAGCTCGTCGAGGCACTGGCGAGCGAGCCCTCGGGACTGACCGTCCTCGAGGTGCCGGTCGACCGCGCCAGCCACCGCGACCTGCACGGCCAGCTCCGCACCCGCGCGGCGTCCGCCATCCGCGGTTGACCGGCCGCTCTTTCGGCGGGTGCGGGTGGGGGCGTGCTCAGGGGTGGGGGCGCAGTGGCATGCCGCGCGCGACCAGGTCCTCGCGCAGGTGGTCGGGGCCGGTGAAGTGGATGGCGTCGAGGCCGGTCGCGGCCGCCGCCTGGACGTTGACCGGGCTGTCGTCGATGAAGATGCAGTCGTCGAGCCCGGCCCGGTGGGCGACGCGCTCCTCGAGCACCTCGAAGATCTCGGGGTCCGGCTTGGCCACACCCTCCTCACCGGAGACGATGATGTCCTCGAACAGGTCGAGGAAGTCGAACATCTCCAGCGCCACCGGGAAGAGGTCGGCCGACCAGTTGGTCAGGGCGAACAGCGGCACGTCCGCCGCGTGCAGCTCACGCAGGATCTCGACGGTGCCCGCGATCTCACCGACCAGCGAGGCACCGAAGTGGCGCCGGTATGCGGTGACCTCCTGCGCGTAGTGCGGGTGCGACTCGACGGCCACCCGCTCGGCCTCGTCGAGGCCGCGGCCGGCGTCGTTGGCGCGGTTCCAGCCGGCGAAGTCGAAGTCCGGGTCCGCCACGAAGGCAGCAGCCCGCTCGTGGCCGACGGCGAGGGCGACCGCGGCGACGGGGTCCCAGGAGATCAGCACGTTGCCGAGGTCGAAGACGACGGCGTCGGCGGCCCGGGGGGCGAGCAGGTCACCCATCGTCAGCCGGCCGTGAGGGCGTCGCGCATCGGCACGAGCTTGGCGTCGGACTCGGCCACCTCGGAGTCGGGGTCGGAGCCGGCGACGATCCCGCACCCCGCGAACAACCGCATCGCCGAGGCGTCGGAGGGCTCGAACGCCCCACACCGCAAGGCGATGCCCCATTCGCCGTCGCCGCTGGCGTCCATCCAGCCCACCGGGCCGGCGTAACGACCACGGTCCATGCCCTCCAGCTCGCTGATCACCTCGTCGGCGACGGCGGACGGCGTGCCACAGACCGCCGCGCTCGGGTGCAGGGAGGCGGCCAGGCCCAGCGACGAGGTGCGGTCCGCGAGGACCCCGGCGACATCGGTGGCGAGGTGCATGACGTTGGAGAGGTGCAGCACGAAGGGCGCCTCGGGCACATTGGTCGACGAGCAGTGCGGCCGCAGTGCGTCGGCCACCGAGCGCACGGCGTACTCGTGCTCCTCGAGGTCCTTGCTCGACCGGGCCAGCGAGGCGGCCAGCGCCAGGTCGTGCTCGTCGTCGCCGGTGCGGCGGATCGTGCCGGCCAGCACCCGCGAGGTGACCAGCCCCTTCTCGAGCCGCACCAGCATCTCGGGGGTCGCGCCCACGAGCCCGTCCACGGCGAAGACCCAGGTCGTGTCGTAGCGCTCCGCCAGCCGGGTGAGGAGCCAGCGCGCGTCGATGGGCGACTCGGCGCTGACCCGCAGGTCGCGCGCGAGCACCACCTTGTCGAGGCTGCCGCCGGTGATCCGGTCGACGGCGCGACCGACGACACCGGCCCACTCCGCGGGCGCGAGGGCGCCGTCGGCGAAGGCGACCCCCACCGGCTCGCGCGGCGAGGACTGCTGCGGCACGACGGGGGTGGGCAGCTCGTCGCCGGTGCCGATGGTGGTGACCCACCACCGCCCGTCGCGCGCGCCCACCACGACCTCGGGCACGACCAGCGTGGCGCCCGCAGGTGAGTCCGCGGCATACGAGACGGAGCCGAAGGCGACCGGGCCGGTGCCGGGCAGCGACACCTCGTTGCGCACGACGGCGCCGTCGACGACGTCGCGCCACCAGGCCTCGGCCCGCTCGAACCGGTCGGCACCGTGGGCGGTGAACTCCACCGCCCGACCCCAGCCGACCAGTCCCTCGCCGCGCCGCACCCAGCTGAACAGCTCGGCGGGGTCGACGCGGTCCGGCAGCAGGCCCAGCAGGGCACCGGGGTCGTGCAGGGCCACGGTGCGGGCGACCACGGGCGAGCCCGGGTGGCGGCCGGCCTGCTGGGGCGTGGGAAGCGTGGTCATGTCGGGGGCAAGACTACGGCGGGCCGGGCACCGGACCGCGACGGGTCGGCTCCGGGCCGGGTGCGAGGATGAGCCCATGACCCGCGCCAGCCTCGACAAGGACCCCCGTGACGTCGCCGCCATGTTCGACGACGTGGCGGGCAAGTACGACCTGACGAACGACGTCCTCTCCCTCGGGCAGGACCGGCTGTGGCGGCGGGCCGTCCTGAAGGTGGTCCAGGCCCGGCCCGGCGAGACGGTGCTCGACATCGCGGCCGGCACGGGCACGAGCAGCGAGCCGTTCGCCGACCACGGCGTCCACGTCGTCCCGGCCGACTTCTCGCTCGGGATGCTGCGGGTCGGCAACCGGCGCCGCCCCGACCTCGGGTTCACCGCGGCCGACGCGATGCGCCTGCCGTTCGCGGACGACAGCTTCGACGCGGTGACGATGTCGTTCGGGCTGCGCAACGTCGCGGACGTCGACCAGGCGCTCGCAGAGTTCCTGCGCGTCACCCGGCCGGGCGGGCGGCTGGTGGTCTGCGAGTTCAGCCAGCCGGTCAACGGCGCCTTCCGCAAGGTCTACACCGAGTACCTCATGCGCTCGCTGCCCCCGATCGCGCGCAAGGTCAGCAGCAACCCGGAGTCCTACGTCTACCTCGCGGAGTCGATCCAGGCGTGGCCGGCGCAGCGCGAGCTGGGGGAGCGGGTGGCCGCGGCGGGCTGGACCGAGGTCGGCTGGCGCAACCTGACGGGCGGCATCGTGGCGCTGCACCGGGCCACCAAGCCCACCCAAGACTGAGTCGTGTGCCTGAGCGCGGGCCATGGACCGCGCTCAGGCACACGACCCCGGGGACGGGTGGGTAAGGGTCGCCTAAGTGGTGACCGCATGGCCGGTCGGGAATAGACTCCGCAGGAGCAGTTCGTGAAGACGTTCACAAGCGTGTGAGGCAGGCGTGACAGACACCATCAGCGAGGCCACCGGAGCCACCGGAGCCGGCGCACCCACCGAGACCGCCGACGTCATCGTCGTCGGTGCGGGTCCAGGGGGGTCGGCGACCGCGGCCTACCTCGCCATGGCCGGTCTCGACGTCCTCCTGCTCGAGAAGACCGCCTTCCCCCGCGAGAAGGTCTGCGGCGACGGGCTCACCCCGCGCGCGGTCAAGGAGCTGATCACCCTCGGCATCCCGACGCCCGAAGAGGACGGCTGGATCAAGAACCACGGCCTGCGGATCATCGGGGGCGGCATGCGGCTCGCCCTCCCGTGGCCCGACCTCGCGAGCTTCCCGCCCTACGGCCTGGTCCGCACCCGTCAGGACTTCGACGACATCCTCGCCAAGCACGCCGTGAAGCACGGTGCGCGGCTGCGCGAGTCCACCAACGTCACCGGCCCGGTCCTCGACGCCAAGGGCTCGATCGTCGGCGTCACCGCCAAGGCCGTCGACGAGAAGGGCCGCTCGACCGGCCCAGAGCTCCGGTATGCCGCGCCGCTGGTCGTCGCCGCCGACGGCAACTCCTCGAGGCTGTCCCTCTCGATGGGGCGCGAGAAGCGCGAGGACCGCCCGATGGGCGTGGCCGTGCGCACCTACTACACGAGCCCCCGTCACGACGACGACTACCTCGAGTCGTGGCTCGAGCTGTGGTCCACCGACGAGAGTGGCAAGAAGGTCCTGCTGCCCGGCTACGGCTGGATCTTCGGCGTCGGCGACGGCACCTCCAACGTCGGGCTCGGCATCCTCAACACCTCCAGCGCCTTCGGCAAGACCGACTACAAGGACGTCATGCGGCGCTGGGTCGCGACGATGCCCGAGGACTGGACCTACAACGACGAGACCATGGTCGGCCCGATCCGTGGCGCCGCCCTGCCGATGGGCTTCAACCGGCAGCCACACTACGACAACGGCCTGCTGCTGGTCGGTGACGCCGGGGGCATGGTCAACCCGTTCAACGGCGAGGGCATCGCCTACGCGATGGAGAGCGGGCGGCTGGCCGCCGAGGTGATCGCCCAGGCCTTCGCCCGTGGCACCGACGCCCAGCGTGAGCGGGTGCTGCAGTCCTACCCCAAGGTGATGGCCGACGCCCTCGGTGGCTACTACACGCTCGGGCGCTACTTCGCGAAGATGATCGGCAACCCCGAGGTGATGCGGCTCGCGACCAAGTACGGCCTGCCCCGCACCACCTTGATGAAGTTCCTCCTGAAGGTGATGGCCAACCTCGCCGAGCCGCACGGCGGCGACGCCTCGGACCGCCTGATCACGGCGCTGTCGAAGATGGCGCCGGACGCATGACCAGCCACGACGGGGGCCGGGGTGCAATCTCCACGAGCCCCCCTAGGATTGGGCCGCACCGCAAGCGTGTGACCGGCGACACACCCCACGACCGCAGCGACGACAGAAAGGGAGTGGCACGACGATGAGCAACCCCTACGTCCCGCTGCTTTTCCTCTTGGCCATCGGTGGCGGGTTCGCCGTCTTCTCGGTCGGTGCCGCCGCGGTCTCGGGACCGAAGCGCTACAACCGCGCCAAGCTGGACGCCTACGAGTGCGGCATCGAGCCGACCCCCCAGGCCGCTGGCGGTGGTCGTGTGCCGATCAAGTACTACCTGACCGCGATGCTCTTCATCATCTTCGACATCGAGTCGGTGTTCCTCTATCCCTTCGCGGTGGCCTTCAACCAGCTCGGGCTGTTCGCGCTGGTGGAGATGGTGCTGTTCATCCTGACCGTGTTCGTGGCCTACGCCTACGTGTGGCGCCGCGGCGGCCTCGAGTGGGACTGACGGGCTGACGAGGGACTGACGAGGAACAAGGACAAGCAATGGGAATCGAAGAGAAGCTGCCTGCTGGCTTCCTGCTGACCACGGTCGAGCAGGTCGCCGGCTACATGCGCAAGAGCTCGGTCTGGCCCGCAACGTTCGGCCTCGCCTGCTGCGCCATCGAGATGATGGCCGTCGGCACGCCCGACTACGACATCGCCCGGTTCGGGATGGAGCGGTTCTCCGCGACCCCGCGCCAGGCCGACCTGATGATCGTGGCCGGTCGGGTCAGCCAGAAGATGGCGCCGGTCGTCCGCCAGGTCTACGACCAGATGCCCGAGCCCAAGTGGGTCATCTCGATGGGGGTCTGCGCCAGCTCCGGGGGCATGTTCAACAACTACGCGATCGTGCAGGGGGTCGACCACATCATCCCGGTCGACGTCTACCTGCCCGGCTGTCCGCCCCGCCCCGAGATGCTCCTCAACGCGATCCTCACGCTGCACGAGCAGATCCAGGGCTCCAAGCTCGGCGTCAACCGGGTCGCCGCGGCGCGCGCTGCCGAGGCCGCGGCGCTGGCCGCCACCCCGACGCACCAGATGACCGGCCTGCTGGCCCAGGGCGCCGGCAGCGGTCACACCCACGCGCACGGACACCTGCACGGCACCGACGTGGCACCCGGTGGTGTGGCATGAGCGACGCGACCAACGACGGAGCCGACGACACCACGGACGCGCCGGCCGGCGACCAGCCCGGCCAGGACCCGAAGCAGGCGACCGCCAACAGCAACATCGACGGCACCAAGGCCGCCGACGCGACGGCCGACAAGGGTGCCGGTCCCGAGCAGCCGGCTCCGGTCGCGGAGGCCTCGACGATCGGCGTCCAGCCCGGCGAGGTCGTCGACCGCGGCACCGACGAGCGCCTCCCGGCCGCCCCCGGCACGGCTCCCGACCCGGTCGTGGTGGGGGAGCGGCGCGGCATGTTCGGTGCCACCGACACCGGTGACACCACCGGCTACGGCGGCATGGTCAGCCCGATCCTGTTCCCCGGCGCAGCGGTCCGCCCCTACGGCGGCTACTTCGACGAGGTCGCCGACCACCTCGAGCGCGGGCTGGGAGCCGGCAGCACGTCCTACGGCGAGGCCGTCGAGCGCGTCGTCGTCGACCGCGGCGAGCTGACCATGTTCGTGCGTCGCGAGCACCTGCCGGCGGTCGCCCGCGCGCTGCGCGACGACCCGGCGCTGCGGTTCGAGATCTGCACCGGGGTCTCCGGCGTGCACTACCCCCACGAGGAGGGCCGCGAGCTGCACGCGGTCTACCACTTCCTCTCCATCACCCACGGCGGTCGCCGGGTCCGCGTCGAGGTCACTGCACCCGACGCCGACCCGCACATCCCGTCGATCGTCGAGATCTACCCGGCGAACGACTGGCACGAGCGCGAGACGTGGGACATGTTCGGCATCGAGTTCGACGGCCACCCGTCGCTCACCCGCATCCTCATGCCCGACGACTGGCCGGGCCACCCGCAGCGGAAGGACTACCCGCTCGGCGGCATCCCCGTCGAGTACAAGGGCGCCACCGTCCCGCCGCCGGACCAGCGGAGGTCTTACAGCTGATGACCACGATCCACGACGACATCTACGCCACCTCCGGCGCCGACGCGGCTGCCTCCGAGGGTGCGCACGTCTTCAACGCCACCGGCGGCGACTGGGACCAGCTCGTCGACGAGGCCGCTGCCCTCCACGAGGAGCGGATCGTCGTCAACATGGGCCCGCAGCACCCGTCGACGCACGGTGTGCTCCGCCTCATCCTCGAGCTCGACGGCGAGACGGTGACCGAGACCCGCGCGGGCATCGGCTACCTCCACACCGGCATCGAGAAGAACATGGAGTTCCGCACCTGGACGCAGGGCGTGACGTTCTGCACCCGGATGGACTACCTCACGCCGTTCTTCAACGAGGCCGCGTTCTGCCTCAGCGTCGAGAAGCTGCTGGGCATCACCGACCAGATCCCCGAGCGCGCCAGCGTGATCCGCGTGCTGATGATGGAGCTCAACCGGATCACCTCCCACCTCGTCGCCCTCGCGACCGGCGGCATGGAGATGGGCGCCACGACGGTCATGACGGTGGGCTTCCGCGAGCGCGAGCGGATCCTGTCGATCTTCGAGATGGTCACCGGTCTGCGGATGAACAACGCGTTCATCCGCCCCGGCGGCGTCGCGCAGGACCTGCCGCCCGGTGCGATCGACAAGGTCCGCGACACGATCCCGTTGGTGCGCAAGGGCCTGGGCGAGCTCGAGCTCCTGCTCAACGAGAACCCCATCCTCAAGGGACGCACCGTCGACGTCGGCTACCTCGACCTCACCGGCTGCATGGCCCTCGGCATCACCGGCCCGATGCTGCGCTCGACCGGCCTGCCGCACGACCTGCGCAAGCTCGACCCCTACTGCGGCTACGAGACCTACGACTTCGAGGTCATCACCCGCACCGAGGCCGACGCCTACGCCCGGCTGCGGATCCGGATCGACGAGATGTACGAGTCGCTCAAGATCGCCGAGCAGTGCATCGACCGGCTGCAGGCCAACCCCGGCCCGGTCATGGTCGAGGACAAGAAGATCGCCTGGCCGGCCCAGCTGGCCATCGGCGGCGACGGCATGGGCAACAGCCTCGACCACATCCGCGAGATCATGGGCACCTCGATGGAGTCGCTGATCCACCACTTCAAGCTGGTCACCGAGGGCTTCCGGGTCCCGCCCGGCCAGGCGTATGCCGCGGTGGAGAGCCCCAAGGGCGAGCTCGGCTGCCACACCGTGTCCGACGGCGGCACGCGCCCCTACCGCGCGCACTTCCGCGACCCGTCGTTCAACAACCTGCAGGCCACGGCCGTGATGTGCGAAGGCAGCCAGATCGCCGACGTCATCGTGGCGGTGGCTTCCATCGACCCTGTGATGGGGGGAGTCGACCGGTGAGCGGCGACAACTACGGAATTCAGACCGCGGCAGGGCACCTGACCGTCGCTGCGGAGTCCAAGGAGCCGTATGCCGCGGACGTCCTGGCCGGCCTCCACGAGGACGCCGCCCAGGTCGTCGCCAAGTACCCGCAGAAGCGCTCCGCGCTGCTGCCGCTGCTGCACCTGGTGCAGTCGGTCGACGGCTACGTCACCGGGCGCGGGATCGACTTCTGCGCCGAGGTGCTCGACCTGACGACCGCCGAGGTCTCGGGTGTCGCGACCTTCTACACCCAGTACAAGCGGCACCCCAACGGCGAGTACACCGTAGGCATCTGCACCAACACGCTGTGCGCGATCATGGGCGGCGACCAGATCTGGGACGAGGTGTCCGAGCACCTGGGCATCGGCCACGACGAGACCACGCCCGACGGCAAGGTGACCCTCGAGCGGGTCGAGTGCAACGCCGCCTGCGACTTCGCCCCCGTGGTGATGGCGAACTGGGAGTTCTTCGACAACCAGACGCCCGACTCGACCAAGCAGCTCGTCGACGACCTGCGGGCCGGCAAGGACGTCAAGCCCAGCCGTGGGCCCGCGAAGGTCTGCACCTTCAAGCAGGTCTCCCGCGTGCTGGCCGGCTTCCACGACGGCCTCGCCGACGAGGGCGTCGGAGCAGGACCCGCGTCGCTGGAGGGCCTCAAGCTCGCCCACGACCGCGGCTGGACCGCTCCGGACGGCAAGTCCGGCGAGACGGCCACCGACGACCAGCAGCCCGAGGCGACGTCGAACGAGACGGCGGCCGGGCGGCATACCTCCACCGACAGCGCGGCCAACGCACCCGACGAGGCGGTCGACGACAAGCCGGCGACCCTGTTCGACGAGAACGAGAAGAACGGGAAGGACAGCTGATGGCGACCACGCTGACCCCGATCCTCACGAAGTTCTGGGACGACCCGCAGTCCTGGACGCTCGAGACCTACGAGCGCAACGAGGGCTACCAGGCGCTGAAGAAGGCGCTGGCGATGGCCCCGGCCGACCTGGTGCAGATGACCAAGGACTCGGGCCTGCGCGGCCGTGGCGGCGCAGGCTTCCCGACCGGCATGAAGTGGGGCTTCCTGCCCCCGCCGGACGGCGGTCCCCGCTACCTGGTCGTCAACGCCGACGAGTCCGAGCCGGGCACCTGCAAGGACATCCCGCTGATGATGGCGGCCCCGCAGTTCCTCATCGAGGGCTGCGTGATCACGTCCTACGCCATCGGCTGCAACCACGCCTTCATCTACCTGCGCGGTGAGGTCGTGCACGTCTACCGTCGCCTGCTGCGTGCGGTGGAGGAGGCGTATGCCGCGGGCCACCTCGGCAAGAACATCCACGGCTCGGGCTTCGACCTCGACATCACCGTGCACGCCGGCGCCGGCGCCTACATCTGCGGCGAGGAGACCGCCCTGCTCGACAGCCTCGAGGGCCGTCGCGGGCAACCGCGCCTCAAGCCGCCGTTCCCGGCCGTCGCGGGGCTGTACGCCCGCCCGACCGTGGTCAACAACGTCGAGTCGATCGCCTCGGTGCCGCCGATCCTGCTGCACGGCGCCGACTGGTTCTCCGACATGGGCACCGAGAAGTCCCAGGGCTTCGGCATCTTCAGCCTCTCGGGCCACGTCAAGCGGCCCGGCCAGTACGAAGCGCCCCTCGGCATCACGCTGCGCGAGCTGCTCGACATGGCCGGCGGGATGCGCGACCCCAACAAGAAGCTGAAGTTCTGGACCCCGGGTGGCTCGTCGACGCCGTTGTTCACCGACGCGCACCTCGACACCCCGCTCGACTTCGAGTCGGTGGCGGCGGCGGGCTCGATGCTCGGCACCCGCGCGCTGCAGATCTTCGACGAGACCACCTGCGTGGTCCGCGCCGTCGACCGCTGGACCGACTTCTACAAGCACGAGTCCTGTGGCAAGTGCACCCCGTGCCGCGAGGGCACCTGGTGGCTCAAGCAGATCCTCGGGCGGCTCGAGCACGGGCAGGGCTCCGAGGAAGACCTCGAGAAGCTGCTCGACATCTGCGACAACATCCTCGGCCGCAGCTTCTGCGCGCTGGGCGACGGCGCGACGAGCCCGATCACCAGCAGCATCCAGTACTTCCGTGAGGAGTACCTCGAGCACCTCAGCCACGGAGGCTGCCCGTTCGACCGCCGTGACTCCACCCTGTTCGCCAAGGACCGTGTGACCGCATGAGCACCCCCCGACGTTCTGTTCCCCCGCTTTGCTCCTCCACACCACGCCCTGGGGACCCCGCATGACTGTGACCGACGAGAAGAAGGACGCGCAGGCGCCCGTCGACCTGGTGAACCTCACCATCGACGGCGTGCCGGTGGCGGTCCCCAAGAACACGCTGGTGATCCGTGCCGCCGAAGAGGTCGGCGTGCAGATCCCGCGGTTCTGCGACCACCCGCTGCTCGAGCCGGTCGGCGCCTGCCGCCAGTGCCTGGTCGACGTGGCGACGCCCGGTCCCGACGGCCAGCTGCGCCCGATGCCCAAGCCGCAGGCGTCCTGCACGATCACCGTGTCCGAGGGCATGGAGGTCAAGACCCAGGAGACCTCCAAGGTCGCCGACAAGGCGCAGCAGGGCGTCATGGAGCTGCTGCTGATCAACCACCCGCTCGACTGCCCGGTCTGCGACAAGGGTGGCGAGTGCCCGCTGCAGAACCAGGCGATGAGCAACGGTCGCGCGAAGTCCCGGTTCGAGGACGTCAAGCGCACCTACCCCAAGCCGATCAACATCTCCTCCCAGGTGCTGCTCGACCGCGAGCGCTGTGTCCTGTGTGCGCGCTGCACCCGCTTCTCCGACCAGATCGCCGGTGACCCGTTCATCGCGCTGGTCGAGCGGGGAGCGCTCCAGCAGGTCGGCATCTACGAGCAGCAGCCGTTCGAGTCCTACTTCTCCGGCAACACCGTGCAGATCTGCCCGGTGGGCGCCCTGACCGGTGCGGCCTACCGCTTCCGCAGCCGCCCGTTCGACCTGATGTCGACGCAGAGCGTCTGCGAGCACTGCGCCTCCGGCTGCTCGATCCGCACCGACCACCGTCGCGGCACGGTGCTGCGGCGGATGGCGGTCAACGACCCGCTGGTCAACGAGGAGTGGAACTGCGACAAGGGCCGCTGGGCCTTCCAGTACGCCACCACCGGTGACCGGTTCGAGTTCCCGATGGTGCGCGACGAGAGCGGCGAGCTCCAGGTGGCCTCGTGGCCCGAGGCGCTCGAGGCCGCGGCCCGGGGCCTCAAGGCGGCCAAGGGTGTCGGCGTGCTGACGGGTGGCCGGGTGTCCGTCGAGGACGCCTACGCCTACGGCAAGTTCGCGCGCGTGGTGCTGGCCACCAACGACATCGACTTCCGCGCCCGCCCGCACTCCGCCGAGGAGGCCGACTTCCTGGCGGCTTCGGTGGTCACCACTGGGCCGGACGGTGGGGCGGTCACCTACGCCGACCTCGAGCAGGCCGCCACCGTCGTCCTCGTGGGCTTCGAGCCCGAGGAGGAGAGCCCGATCGTCTTCCTGCGGCTGCGCAAGGCGGCGCGTCGCGGCAAGACCGCCGTGTATGCCGTGGCGCCCTTCGGGACGCGCGGCCTCACCAAGCTGAACGGCACGCTCATCCCGTCCGCCCCCGGCACCGAGGCCGAGGTGCTCCGCGCGCTCGCCGACGGCGTCACCGGTGACGGTGCTGCCGCAGACGCCGCGAAGGCGCTCGAGACGCCCGGCGCGATCGTGCTGGTCGGCGAGCGGATGGCCACCGTGCCCGGTGCGCTCTCCGCCGCCGCGGCCCTCGCGACCTCTGCCGGTGCCCGCGTGGCCTGGGTGCCGCGTCGCGCCGGTGAGCGCGGCGCGCTCGAGGCCGGCGCGCTGCCCGGCCTGCTTCCAGGTGGCCGTCCGGTCGCCGACGCGGCCGCGCGCCAGCAGGTTGCCGAGGCCTGGGACGTCGTCGGACTGCCCGACGTGCCCGGTCGCGACGGCGCCGGCATCGTCCGGGCCGCCACGACCGGCTCGGTCAACGCGCTCGTCGTCGGTGGCGTCGACGCGGCCGACCTGGCCGACCCGCGGGCCGAGGAGGCGCTGGCCAAGACCTTCGTCGTGTCGCTGGACTTCCGCCCCTCGTCGGTGACCGCTGTCGCCGACGTCGTCCTGCCGGTCGCCCCGCAGGCCGAGAAGGGTGGCACCTTCGTCGACTGGGAGGGTCGTCCGCGCAGCTTCCAGGCGGCGCTCGACACCGCGGCGCTGTCCGACTATCGCGTGCTCGACATGCTGGCCGGTGAGATGGGGGCCTTCCTCGGCACCCGCACCCTCGCCGAGGTGCGGCGTGAGATGACTGCCCTGGGACCCTGGAGCGGCACCCGCGCCAGCGCCCCCTCCGAGGCGGCGGCCACCCCGCCGGCGTTCGGCGACGGCGAGCTGGTCCTGGCCACCTGGCACCACCTGCTCGACCGGGGCTCGCTGCAGGACGGCGAGCCGTTCCTGGCCGGCACCGCCGCCAAGGCCCGCGCCCGGGTCTCCGCGGCGACCGCCGAGTCCTTCGGCCTCGCCGATGACGACACGGTCACGGTGTCCAACGCCCGTGGCTCGGTCTCGGCCCGGGTCGCGGTCACCGAGGGCATGGTCGACCACGTGGTCTGGCTCCCGACCAACTCCGACGGCTCCACCGTCCGCGGCTCGCTGGGGGCGGTCTCCGGTGACGTCGTCAGCGTGACCAAGGGAGGCGCCCAGTGAGCACCGTGACGTATGCGGCGCAGGCCCTCGCGCAGGCGCCGTTCGCCGACAACCCGAGCACCGACTTCAGCGACACCCCGTGGTGGCTGCACCTGGTCAAGGCGCTGCTGGTCTTCGTCTTCCTCCTGGTCAACACGCTCATCGTGATCTGGTTCGAGCGGCGCGTGATCGGCCGCATGCAGCAGCGCCCCGGCCCCAACCGCACCGGCCCGTTCGGCCTGCTGCAGACCCTGGCCGACGGCATCAAGCTGGCGCTCAAGGAGGACCTGACACCCAAGAACGCCGACAAGGTGGTCTTCGCGCTGGCCCCGGCCATCGCGGGTGCCATGGCGTTCGTGTCGTTCGCGATCATCCCGATGGGTCCGACCGTGTCGATGTTCGGGCACCGGACCCCGTTGCAGCTCACCGACATCCCGGTCGCCGTGCTGCTGGTGCTCGCCGTCGCGGGCGTCGGGGTCTACGGCATCGTGCTGGCCGGCTGGTCGTCCGGCTCGACCTACCCGCTGCTGGGTGGCCTGCGCTCCACCGCGCAGGTGATCTCCTACGAGATCGCGATGGGGCTCTCGCTCGTCGCCGTGTTCCTCTACTCCGGCTCGATGTCGACCTCGCAGATCGTCGGGGCCCAGAAGGATCTCTGGTACGTCCTGCCGCTCGTGCCCAGCTTCCTCGTCTACGTCGTCACCATGGTCGGCGAGACCAACCGCCTGCCGTTCGACCTCGCCGAGGGCGAGGGCGAGCTGACCGGTGGCTTCCACACCGAGTACTCCTCGCTGAAGTTCGCGATGTTCTTCCTCGGTGAGTACGTCAACATGTTCACCGTCTCGGCGTTGGCCACCACGATGTTCCTCGGCGGCTGGATGGCCCCTCCCGGCATCGCGGCCATCAACGACGGCATGTTCAACCACGGCTGGTGGGGCCTGCTCTGGTTCGTCATCAAGCTCTGGCTGTTCATGTTCTTCTTCGTCTGGCTGCGTGGCTCGCTGCCGCGCGTGCGCTACGACCAGTTCATGCGGTTCGGCTGGAAGTTCCTCATCCCGGTCACGCTGACCTGGGTTGTGGTCGCCGCCTTCATGAAGGCCAGCCAGCTCGGCTTCATCGACGGCCCGAAGATCACCTTCAACGGCCGTGAGTTCCCGGTCGTCAGCATCGCCTTCGTGGTCCTGCTCGCCGGCGCGGTGCTCGTCATCGCCTGGCTTCGGGACAACAAGAAGATCGAGCAGGAAGCCATCCGCAACACCCCGCCGCCGGAGGAGATCGACCCCTTCGCCGGTGGCTACCCGGTGCCGCCGCTGCCCGGCCAACGGCTGAAGGAACCGACCTTGGCCATCAGCGGTGGAGCAGACATGGCAACCGGCGGTGCCCTCGCGACAGACCAGGAGGCCACTCGTGCCTGACCGCTCAGCAGACGACCAGAAGAAGCCCGGCTTCCTCGCCGACCTGTTCGCTCCCGTCGGTGGGTTCGGCGTCACGTTCGCCACGATGTTCCGCAAGCTGGAGACCGAGGAGTACCCCGAGGAGAAGCGGCCCACCCAGCCGCGCTACCACGGTCGGCACCAGCTGAACCGGCACCCCGACGGCCTCGAGAAGTGCGTCGGCTGCGAGCTGTGCGCCTGGGCATGCCCAGCCGACGCCATCCTCGTCGAGGGGGCGTCCAACGACGACACCGAGGGCGGCTCCGGCCGGTTCTCGCCCGGCGAGCGCTATGGCCGCGTCTACCAGATCAACTACCTGCGCTGCATCTTCTGCGGCCTGTGCATCGAGGCCTGCCCGACCCGCGCGCTCACGATGACCAACTTCTACGAGCTGGCCGACGACAACCGCGCCGACCTCATCTTCACCAAGGAGCAGCTGCTCGCGCCGCTCCAGGAGGGGATGCTGCCCGCGCCGCACCCGATGGTCGACGGGCTCGAGGAGCGGGACTACTACCAGGGCAAGGTGGCCAAGGCCACGCCCGAGCAGGAGGCGTGGGTGAAGGCGCACGACGCCCAGCCCGAGGACGGCCTCGCCCCCAGCGGCGACCCCGTCGAGGGAGTCGACACCGTGACCACCCGACAGGCCGGCCGCGACACCACCGAGGCGGTGCGCCGATGACCGGCTTGGGTGAGCAGATCATGTTCTGGATCCTCGCGCCGATCAGCGTGCTCGGCGCGCTCGGCCTGCTCTTCGCCAAGAAGGCGGTGCACGCCGCCCTGGGCATGGCCCTGGTGATGATCAACCTCGGGATCTTCTACATCGCGCAGGAGGCCGACTTCCTCGGCATCATCCAGATCTTCGTCTACACCGGCGCGGTCATGATGCTGTTCCTCTTCGTGCTGATGCTCGTCGGCGTCGACTCGTCCGACTCCCTCGTCGAGACCCTCAAGGGTCAGAAGTGGGCCAGCGCGCTGCTCTCGCTCGGCCTGGCGACCTTGCTGTTCACCGCCATCGGGCGGGCGCAGTTCGGCCCGATGAAGGGCCTGTCCGACGTCAACGCCAGCACCGGCAACGTCTCCGGCGTCGCGAACCTGATCTTCGGCAAGTACGTCTGGACCTTCGAGATCACCTCGGCGCTGCTCATCACCGCCGCGCTGGGCGCGATGGTGCTGGCGCACCGCGAGCGGATCGGCGCCAAGCCGAGCCAGCGCGCCTGGGCCGAGCGCCGGGTCCGCGACAACCGCAACGTCGCCGGCCTGCCGGCGCCCGGTGTCTACGCCCGCAGCAACGCGGTCGACACCCCGGCCCTGCTGCCCGACGGCACCCCGAGCGAGCTGTCCGTCTCGCGCGTGCTCACCGCCCGCGAGCAGAACGTCGCCCCGGCGCGCCACGTCGAGTCCGAGCACGACATCGAGCACGAGATCGAGGAGGGGTCGCAGCGATGAACCTCGTCAACTACATCTACCTCGCGACCCTGCTGTTCGCGATCGGCGGCACGGCGGTCCTGATGCGCCGCAACGCCATCATCGTGTTCATGGGCGTCGAGCTGATGCTCAACGCGACCAACCTGATGTTCGTGACGTTCTCCCGGATGCGCGGCAACCTCGACGGCCAGGTGATCGCCCTGTTCGTCATGGTGGTCGCGGCAGCCGAGGTCGTCGTGGGACTGGCCATCATCATGGCCATCTTCCGTGCCCGCCGGTCGGCCTCGGTCGACGACGCCAACCTGCTGAAGCTGTAGAAGGAGCCACCAGGTGACCTCCCTCGCCCACCTCGCCGCCGCTACCACGGCGTCCGAACCAGGTGCCGCTGCCGCGGCCACCGGCGTCACGGCATACGCCTGGCTGCTCGTGGCCCTGCCGCTGCTCGGCGCCGCCGTGCTGCTGCTCGGCGGACGCGCCACCGACAAGTGGGGCCCGTTGCTCGCGACCGCGATGTCGTGGGCCGCCTTCGTCGTCGGCTTCGTCGTCTGGATGGCCATGCTCGGCCGCGACGGCGAGGACCGCGCCGCGCACCTGCACCTGTTCAACTGGGTGCCGGCCGGGTCCTTCAACCTCGACGCGGGGATGCTGGTCGACCAGCTCTCGGTGACGTTCGTGCTGCTGGTGACCTTCGTGGGTTCGCTGATCCACGTCTACTCGCTCGGCTACATGGAGCACGACCCGGACAAGCGGCGGTTCTTCGCCTACCTCAACCTGTTCGTCGCGGCGATGCTGCTGCTCGTCCTCGCCGACTCCTACCTGTTGCTGTATGTCGGGTGGGAGGGCGTGGGTCTCGCGTCCTACCTGCTGATCGGGTTCTGGAACCACAACCCGGCCTACGCCACCGCCGCCAACAAGGCGTTCGTGGTGAACCGGGTCGGTGACTTCGGCCTGTCCGTCGCGATCATGATCATGTTCGCGGCGTTCGGCACGGTCACCTTCGCCGGCGTCCAGCAGGCCGCCGAGGGCGGTGCGGGCGAGGGCGTCCTGACCGCGATCGGGCTGATGCTGCTGCTCGGCGCCTGCGGAAAGTCGGCGCAGTTCCCACTGCAGAGCTGGCTCGGCGACGCCATGGCCGGCCCGACGCCGGTGTCGGCGCTGATCCACGCGGCGACCATGGTCACCGCCGGGGTCTACCTCGTGGTGCGCAGCAACTTCATCTTCGACCACGCGCCCAGCGCGCAGCTCGTGGTCGTCATCGTCGGTGCCATCACCCTGGTCTTCGGGGCGATCGTCGGCTGCGCCAAGGACGACATCAAGAAGGCGCTGGCCGCCTCGACGATGTCGCAGATCGGCTACATGATGCTGGCCGCCGGGCTCGGCCCGGTCGGCTATGCCTTCGCGATCTTCCACCTGCTCACCCACGGCTTCTTCAAGGCCGGGATGTTCCTCGGCGCCGGGTCGGTCATGCACGGCATGAACGACCAGGTCGACATGCGCCGCTTCGGTGGGCTGTCCGGGGCCATGAAGATCACCTGGGTGACCTTCGGCCTGGGCTGGCTCGCGATCCTCGGCGTGCCGCCGTTCTCGGGATTCTGGTCCAAGGACAAGATCATCGAGGCCGCGTTCATCGGCGAGGGCTGGCGCCCCTGGGTGTTCGGTGGTGCCGCCCTGATCGGCGCCGGCATCACCGCGTTCTACATGTCGCGGCTGTTCTTCATGACGTTCCACGGCAAGAAGCGCTGGACCGACGAGGTCCACCCGCACGAGTCACCGCGCACCATGACCATCCCGATGATGGTGCTCGCGGTGGGTTCGGGGCTGCTCGGCCTGGTCCTGTCGATCGGTGGCACCTTCACGCACTGGCTCGAGCCGGTCGTCGGTGGCCACGAGGAGGGCGAGCACCCGGTGCTGCCGGTGTGGCTGCTGATGACGCTGACCCTGCTGCTGGTCGCCGGCGGCGTCGCGCTGGCGTGGATGCGCTACTGGCGCGACGAGGTTCCGCAGGTGCAGCCGACCGGCTCGCTGGCCACCCGTGCCGCGCGCCGTGACCTCTACCAGGACGACGTCAACGAGGGAGTCTTCATGCGGCCAGGTCTCCACCTGACCCGGGCACTGGTGTTCGCCGACAACCGTGGGGTCGACGGCGCTGTCGGGGGTCTCGCGGCCCTCGTCGGCGGCACGTCGAGCCGGCTGCGCAGGCTCCAGAACGGCTTCGCCCGCTCCTACGCCCTGACGATGCTGGCCGGCGTCGTCGCGATCCTCGGTGCCATGTGGGTGATCCAGTGATGAACGACTTCCCCTGGCTGACCGTGATCGGTGTCATCCCGCTCGTGGGTGCCGGCGTCGTCGCCGCGCTGCCGGCCGGGCTCACCGACCGAGCCAAGCACGTCGCGCTCGGCTTCTCGCTGGTGACGCTCGTCCTCGGCATCGCTGCGGCGCTGCAGTTCGAGAGCTCCTCGACCCAGCAGTTCCAGCTCACCGAGCAGCACGAGTGGATCCCGCAGTTCGGCGTCTCCTACGCCCTGGGTGTCGACGGCATCGCGCTGGTCATGATCCTGATGGCCCTGGTGCTGACGCCGGTCTGCATCCTCGCCGCGTGGCGGGACGTCCCCGAGGGCGGGCCGCGCGAGAAGTACTACTTCGCGCTGATGCTCGTGCTGGTCACGTTCATGGTGGGCGTCTTCGCCGCCACCGACGTGTTCCTCTTCTACGTCTTCTTCGAGGCGATGCTGATCCCGGTCTACTTCCTGATCGGCAGCTACGGCGGTCCGCGTCGGCAGTATGCCGCCGTGAAGTTCCTGCTCTTCTCGCTCGCGGGTGGGCTGGTCATGCTCGTCGGCGTCATCGCGCTCTACCACTACGGCCCCGGCGGCAGCGACGGCTTCCTGGTCAGCAAGCTCACCGGGCTCGACCTGGGTGCGGCGCCCGAGCGGCTGATGTTCGTCGCGTTCTTCTTCGCGTTCGCGGTGAAGGCGCCGATGTGGCCGGTGCACACCTGGCTGCCCGACGCCGCCACCGAGGCGCGTCCGGCGACCGCGGTGCTGCTCGTCGGCGTGCTCGACAAGGTCGGCACCTACGGGATGATCCGGTTCTGCCTCCAGTTGTTCCCGGAGGCCTCGAAGTGGGCCACCCCGGTGGTCCTGGTGCTGGCGGTCATCTCGATCCTCTACGGGGCGCTGCTCGCGATCGGCCAGACCGACATCATGCGGCTGATCGCCTACACGTCGGTGAGCCACTTCGGCTTCATCGTGCTGGGCATCTTCGCGCTCACCACGACCGGTGGCTCCGGCTCGACCCTCTACATGCTCAACCACGGCTTCTCGACGGCGGCGCTGTTCCTCATCGGCGCGATGCTGGTGGCCCGCCGGGGCAGCAAGCGGATCCCCGACTTCGGTGGCTGGCAGCGGGTGACGCCCGGGCTCGCCGGGGTGTTCCTCGTGGCCGGTCTGTCGGGGCTGGCGCTGCCGGGTCTGAGCTCGTTCGTCTCCGAGATCATGGTGCTGGTCGGGACCTTCCAGCGTTACCCGGCCGCGGCCGTGGTCGCGACCGCCGGCATCGTGCTGGCCGCCCTCTACATCCTGCTGATGTACAAGCGGATGATGACCGGGCCCACGCCCGAGCTGGCGACGCCGGTGCGGGACATCACCCGCCGCGAGAAGCTCGTCGTGGCGCCGCTCATCGCCGCGTTCCTGGTGCTCGGCTTCTACCCGAAGCCCGCCCTCGACCTGCTCAACCCGGCCGTGTCCGCGACGCTCAAGCACGTCGGCGTCACCGACCCGGCCCCCTCCTCCGCTGCTGACGGGAGCACGAAGTAATGCCCGCCATGACGGTCCTGACCTCGCCCGCGTTGTCGGCTCCGGGCCTGACCACCGCCTTCAAGGCCGCCGACGTCGACTACGGCGCCATCGCACCGATGCTGATCGTGATCGGTGGTGCGCTGATCGGCGTGCTGGTCGAGGCGTTCGCGCCGCGGCGGCTGCGGCACAGCATCCAGGTCGCGCTCGCCCTGGTGTCCCTCGTGGCCGCGTTCGTCGTGCTCGTCACGGTGTCGGCCGACGAGGCGCACCGCGGTGGCACCCTGGCCCAGGCGGTCATCATCGACGGCCCGGCGCTGTTCCTGCAGGGTGCGATCCTGCTGATGGCTGCCCTCGGCGTGCTCACCATGGCCGAGAAGTTCGGGGGCAGCGGTGCCGATGCCTTCACCCCGATGGGTGCGGCCGTCCCCGGGTCGCCGCACGAGGCCGCCGCGCTGCGGGCCGGGCTCGCGACCAGCGAGGTCTTCCCCCTGACGCTGTTCTCCGTCGTGGGCATGATGCTGTTCCCCGCCGCGGGCGACCTGCTGACCATGTTCGTGGCGCTGGAAGTGCTGTCCCTGCCGCTCTACCTGCTGTGCGGGCTGGCGCGTCGTCGTCGCCTGCTCTCGCAGGAGGCCTCGCTCAAGTACTTCCTGCTGGGCGCGTTCAGCTCGGCCTTCTTCCTGTTCGGTGCCGCGCTGCTCTACGGCTACGCCGGCTCGCTCTACATCGCCGACATCGCCACCGCGGTCAAGAACGCCGACGGGGCCCTGGAGGGACTGCTCCTGCCGGGTGTCGTCCTCGTGCTGGTCGGCCTGCTCTTCAAGGTCGGCGCGGTGCCGTTCCACTCGTGGACGCCCGACGTCTACCAGGGGGCGCCCACCCCGGTCACCGGCTTCATGGCCGCGTGCACCAAGGTCGCCGCGTTCGGCGCGATCCTGCGCGTCGTCTACGTCGGCGTCGAGGCCAACCGCTGGGACTGGCGCGGTGGAGTCATCGCCGTCGCCGCCCTGACCATGGTGGTCGGCGCCGTCCTGTCGGTCACGCAGACCGACGTCAAGCGGCTGCTGGCCTACTCCTCGATCGCGCACGCGGGCTTCATCCTCGTCGCCGTGCTGTCCTTCGACCGCACCGGTGTCGCGGGCACGATGTTCTACCTCGTCGCCTACGGCTTCATGACGATCGCCGGCTTCGCCGTGGTGTCGCTCGTGCGCCAGGGCGGCTCCGAGGCCTCCCACCTGTCGCAGTGGGCCGGTCTGGGTCGCAACCACCCGGTGGTGGCCGGCGTCTTCGCCTTCCTGCTGTTGGCCTTCGCGGGCATCCCGCTCACGTCCGGCTTCGCCGCGAAGTACGCCGCGTTCTCCCCGGCCATCTCGTTCGGCGGCCGGTCGGGGGTGGCCCTGGTGGTCATCGGCGTGCTGGCCAGTGTCGTCACCGCCTTCGTCTACGTCCGCCTGATCGTGCTGATGTACTTCACGGAGCCGCCGGCCGGTGAGGCGGTCGTGGCCGAGACGGCCTCGCCGTTCACCACGATCGCGATCACCGTCGGCACGCTCGTGACGCTCGTCCTCGGTGTCCTCCCGGCCCAGGCGCTCGACCTGGCCGAGCGGTCGTCGCAATTCTTGTTGCGATGACACAGCCTGTTGAGATGACACAGGTTGCTGCGCTGACCATCACTCCACATGACGCGACCTGACGAGATGACGCAATCGGCTCCCGGTTCGACGCCGCCGGTGCTCGCCCTGCCCGACGTCGCGGACGACCTGTCAGACCGGCTCCAGGACGGGCTCGAGGCCGTCGACGCGCTGCTGCGTCGCGAGGTCGACCACGACGACCCGTTCATCGCCGAGGCGAACTCGCACCTCATCGAGGCCGGTGGCAAGCGGTTCCGGCCGCTGCTGACCCTGTTGGCCGCCGAGCTCGGCACCGGGTCGAACGCCGACGTGGTGGCCGCGGCGGCGGGTGTCGAGCTGACCCACGTCGCGTCGTTGTGCCACGACGACGTGATGGACGAGGCCGAGGTGCGTCGTGGGGCGGCCAGCGCCAACGCGAAGTACGGCAACTCCACCGCGATCCTGGTCGGCGACATGCTGTTCGGGACGGCGTCGTCGATCATCGCCGACCTCGGCGCCGAGGCGGTCAAGATCCAGGCCGAGACGTTCGTGCGGCTGTGCGCCGGGCAGATCCGGGACGACCGGCCGAGCCCGAGCGGGGCCGACCCGGTCGACTACTACCTCCAGGTGCTGGCCGACAAGACCGGCGTCCTGATCGCGACGGCGGCCCGCTACGGCGCGATGTTCTCCGGCTGCGACGCCGAGACCGTCGAGGTGATGCGCGAGTACGGCGAGCGGCTCGGGATGGCCTTCCAGCTGGCCGACGACCTGATCGACGTGTCGTCCGAGGCTGACGACCTGGGCAAGGTCCCGGGCACCGACCTGCGCGAGGGCAAGCGCACCCTGCCGGTCCTCTACGCCCTCGCGTCCACCGACCCGGCCGACGCCCGGTTGCAGGAGCTGCTGCGGTCCGACCTGCGCGACCAGGGTTTGCTCGACGAGGCGCTGGGGCTGCTGCGGGCGCACCCGGCCATGGAGCAGGCCCGCCAGCACACCGCAGCGGTGGCGACCCGGGCCCAGGACGTGCTGGCCCCGCTGCCCGACAGCCCGGCCAAGGCAGCGCTGCGCGCCCTGGCCACCAGCGTCGTCACCCGCGTCGGCTGAGCCGACGGCGCTCCGCTCCCGCACTTCTGGCCACGCATGGCGGGTGTGGCGACGATTCGGGGGACCGCGCGCGGCATACCCGGCCAGAAGTGGGTAACTCGTCGGTAGGGTCGGGTGTGTGACCCTGCCCTGGGATGCGGCCACCAGCGCCGTACAGCCTCCACTCGCGGTCGTCGACCTCGACGCCTTCGACGCCAACGCCGCCGACCTCGTCCGCCGAGCGGGCGGCAAGCCGATCCGGGTCGCCTCCAAGTCGGTCCGCTGCCGCACCCTGCTCACGCGGGTCCTGTCCCAGCCGGGTTTCGCCGGCGTGATGGCGTATGCCGTGCCCGAGGCGCACTGGCTGGTGACCTCGGGGGTCGAGGACGTCTACGTCGCCTACCCGAGCGTCGACCGGGCGGCGTTGGCCGCCCTGGCGGCAGACGAGGTCGCCGCCCAGCGGGTGACCCTCACGATCGACTCGGTCGAGCACGTCGAGCTGCTCGCCGCGCTCGACCGACCGCACGGGCTGCGGGTGGCCGTCGACGTCGACGCCTCGCTGAAGGTGGGTCCGCTGCACCTCGGGGTGCGCCGGTCGCCGGTGCGCGAGCCGCACGAGGCGGTGGCCGTGGCGCAGGCTGCCGCAGCTGCCGGGTTGTCGGTCGTCGGGGTGATGTTCTACGACGCCCAGATCGCCGGGCTGCCCGACAGCTCACCTGCCGTGCGGGTGATGAAGAAGCGGTCTGCCGAGTCGCTGGCCGCCCGGCGTGGTGCGGTGGTCGAGGCGGTGCGCGCGGTGACCGACCTGGAGTTCGTCAACGGCGGCGGCACCGGGTCGCTGCACGTGACGGCGCCCGACCCCACGGTCACCGAGCTGGCCGCCGGCTCGGGACTCTACGGGCCGACCCTGTTCGACGGCTACGACGACTTCACGCCCCGGCCCGCCGCTGCCTTCGCGTTGCCGGTGGTGCGCCACCCCGCCCCCGGTTTCGTCACGGCCTTCGGTGGCGGCTACGTGGCCTCGGGGCCGCCCGGCTGGTCGCGCGTGCCGTCGCCGTACGGTCGGCGCGGCGTCAAGCTGGTGCGCTCCGAGGGGGTCGGCGAGGTGCAGACGCCGTTGCAGGGCAACGGGGTCCGCGGTCTGCGGCTCGGCGACAAGGTGTGGTTCCGCTACGCGAAGGCGGGCGAGATGTGCGAGCGCTTCGACCAGCTCCACCTCGTCAGCGGTGACCGGCTCGTCGAGACCGTGCCGACCTACCGGGGTGAGGGGAAGAACTTCGGATGACCACGTGGACCAACTGGGCCGGCAACCAGACCAGCCACCCGGTCGAGGTGGCCACGCCGCGGCGACCCGACGAGGTCTGCGCCGCCATCCAGCGGGCGGGGGCCCGCGGCATACCGGTCAAGGCAGTGGGGGCCGGACACTCGTTCACGGCCGTCGCGGCCACGGACGGGCTCCACCTGCGCCTCGACGGGCTCACCGGCATCACCCACGTCGACCGTGAGCGCAGCCGCGTGCGGGTGCTGGCCGGCACCCCGCTGCACGTCCTGAACCCGGCCCTGCAGGCGCTGGGCCTGGCCCTGCCCAATCTCGGCGACATCGACCGGCAGACGCTCGCAGGCGCCATCTCGACGGGCACGCACGGCACCGGGGTGCGGTTCCAGGGCATCGCCGCCGCGGTCTCGGGGCTGGTGCTGGCGCTGGCCGACGGCAGCCTGCTCGAGTGCTCGGCCGACGTGGAGCCGCGGGTGTTCCAGGCCGCGCGGGTCGGGCTCGGGGCCCTCGGGGTCATCACCGAGGTCGAGCTGCAGTGCGTGCCGGCGTTCCGGTTGCACGCCAAGGAGTTCGGCGCCGACCTGCTCGAGGTGCTCGACCGGGTCGCGGACGACGTGGAGCAGCACGACCACGTCGACATGCACTGGTTCCCCCTCACCGACCGGGTGCTGGTCAAGCACAACGACCGGGTCGGGGACGACCACGCCGGAGCGCCCCTGCCGCGCTGGCGCGCGCTGCTCGACGACGAGCTGCTCTCCAACCGGCTCTTCGAGGTGACCAACCGGGCCGCCGCTGCGGTGCCGGCGATCGTGCCACGCCTCAACGGTGTGGCCGCGCGCCTGTTGGGAGCCCGCGAGTACACCGACGACTCGTGGCGCGTGTTCGTCGCCGAGCGCAAGGTGCGCTTCCGCGAGAGCGAGTATGCCGTGCCGCGGGCGGCCGTCGGCGACGTCCTGCTGGAGGTGCGCAGCTGGCTCGCGCGGCACCGGGCACCACTGACCTTCCCGTTGGAGATCCGGTTCACCGGGGCCGACGACATCTGGCTCTCGACCGCCCATCAGCGCGAGAACGCCTACGTCGCGATCCACCAGTACCACCGGATGGACGACCACGGCGCGTTCGCCGCGTTCGAGGCGATCGTGGCCGAGCACGCCGGGCGGCCGCACTGGGGCAAGCTGCACTCGCTCGGCGCGGAGGAGCTGCGGGTCCTGTACCCGCGGTTCGACGACTTCCTCGAGGTGCGGCACCAGCTCGACCCGGGTCGCCGGTTCGCGAACGCCTACCTCGACCGGGTGCTGGGCGCCTGACCACGGCCCGGCTGGGGTCGGCTGACACCCGTCCTCGCTAGCCTCGCAGGCATGAGCACCCCCTTCACGACCGACGAGAAGTCGACCCTGCTGGCTGCCCTGCAGAGCCATCGCGACGTCATGGTCTGGAAGCTGGAGGGCCTGTCCGACGACGACGTCCGTCGGCCGATGGTGCCGAGCGGCACCAACCTCGTGGGCCTGGTCAAGCACCTGGCCAACGCCGAGTACGGCTGGTTCTGCGAGACCTTCGGTCGCCCCACCGAGCCACTGACCGACATCTCGCAGGACCTCGAGGCCGACATGCGGGCCGCCGAGGGCGAGTCGACGGCCGACCTCGTGGCGTTCTACCGGCGCGCGTGGGCGGCCGCGGACGAGGCGATCCGTGAGCTGCCTCTCGAGGCGACCGGCACGGCATACACCGGGCGCACGGTCAGCCTGCGCTGGGTGCTGGTGCACATGATCGAGGACACCGTGCGGCACGCCGGCCACGCCGACATCCTGCGCGAGCTGATCGACGGCGGCACCGGCCACCACGTGCCCGGCTGAGTCCCCCGACCCCGCAGGCACCGGCTCAGGAGCGCATCGAGACGCCCTGGCGCCAGTAGCCCATGAAGGCCACCCGCGACCGCTCGACCCCGAGCTCGCTGACGAGCGCTCGCCGCAGCGCCTTGACCAGCCAGGACTCCCCGGCGATCCACGCGTAGGTGTCGGCGAGGTCGGCGACCACGGGTCCGGGGGAGGCGACGACGTGGCGGTTGAGGTCCTCACCGCCCGAGGAGTAGCGCGGTGTCTCCCAGACCTCCACGTCGAGATCGGACCGGACCTCGGGCAGTGGCACCTCGAGGTCGGTAGCCGGCAGCCCGAGGTGGCTGCGCACCGCTGACACCAGGCGCCGGCCCTGGGGTGCCGAGCCGCGGACCAGCCAGGTGACCCCGATCAGGGCGTGCCGTGGCAGGTCGACGATGTCGTCGCTCGACGGGACCTCGACGAAGACCTGACCGGTGAACCCGGGACCGGCGTCGGCGAGGATCCGGGCGACGGCGGGCAGCGCCGTCTCGTCGCCGACGACCAGCAGGTCGCGCAGCTCGCCGGGCTCGAACTCGGTGCCGCCGTAGATCGGCGAGAGCCGGTGCGGGCCGACGACGTGCACGACGTCGCCGGGCCGGGCGGTCAGCGCCCAGCGGCAGGCGGGGCCTAGCTCGTCCTCCCCTCGCGCACCGCTCGGCTCGTGGACGACGAAGTCGGCGACCAGCTGCACGTCGTCTCCGCGGGTGCGGATCTCGCGGATCGTGTAGGTCCGCATGGGGGAGCGCTCGTCGTCGGGCATCGCCAGCCACGACGCCTGCCACTCCTCGGGGACCGCGCTGATCCGGGGCAGCAGGCCGGTCGGTCCGGGGAAGACCACCTTGAAGCGGGTGTCGAACCCGTCGGCGGTGCTGAGGTCGCACAAGCCCGGCCCGCCGAAGGTGACGCGCACGAAGGCCGGGCTGAGCCGCTCGACCGCCTCGACCCGCACCTCGGCGACCAGGGCTGAGGGTGCAGTGCGGGTGTCGGAGGAGTGCTCGGTCTGGGTGGCGGTCATGGGGTGGCTCCGTTGCTGACGAGTGGTCGGTGAGGGGCAGGCGCGCTGTCGGGTCCTGCAGATCTGCTGGCGGGGGTGTGCCGGCCGACGGGCACGACCATCGGGGTGCCCGACACGGGGTCCGGGATGACGCGGCAGTCCATGCCGAACACCGCACGGACGCCTTCGCGGGTGATGACGTCGGCGGGCGCACCCACCGCGGTCACCAGCCCGTCGCGCATCGCGACGAGGTGGTCGGCGTAGCGGGCCGCGAGGTTGAGCTCGTGCAGGACCATGACGACCGTCGTGCCGCGGGTTGCATTGAGGTCGCGCAGCAGGTCGAGCACCTCGACCTGGTGGGCGACGTCGAGGTAGGTGGTGGGTTCGTCGAGGAGCAGCAGGTCGGTCTCCTGGGCGAGGGCCATGGCGATCCACACCCGTTGCCGCTGCCCGCCGGACAGCTCGTCGACCACGCGGTCGGCGAGGTCGAGCGTGTCGGTCACCTCCAAGGCGTGCGCGACGGCGGCCTCGTCGTCGGCCGACCAGCGCCGGAACCGCCCTTGGTGCGGGGTCCGGCCACGCCCCACGAGGTCGACGACGGTGACACCCTCGGGAGCGATCGGGTTCTGCGGCAGAAGTCCGAGGGTGCGGGCGACCTCCTTGGTGGGTGTGCCGTGGATCGACTTCCCGTCGAGCAGCACCTCACCGCCGCGCGGCTTCAGCAGTCGGGCGAGCCCCCGCAGCAGGGTCGACTTGCCGCAGGCGTTGGCCCCGACGATCACGGTGACCTGGCCGTGCGGGAGCTCGGCGCTGACCCGGTCGACGACGACCCGGTCGTCGTAGCCGAGGGTGACCTCCCGGGCGACCAGTCGGGCCGTGACCGCGGGCAGCGCGGTGGGTTCGGCGGTCATCAGGTGCTCCTTGTCGTGCGTCCGGTGGCCAGCAGCCACAGCAGGAACGGCGCCCCGCAGGCGCCGGTGACGACACCGACGGGCAGGTTGAGGTCGGCGATGAGGTAGGCCCCGACGTAGTCGGCCGACGTGACCAGGGCGGCGCCGGTGAGCATGGCGCCCAGCAGCGTCGCGCGACCGGCGTTGAGGGTCTTGGCGATCGGCCCGGCGAGGAACCCGGCGAACGACACCGGGCCGGCTGCCGCCACCGCCACGCTGACCAGCAGCACGGCCAGCAGCAGCAGGCCGTCCCTGCCACGCGGCGCGGCGCCGAGTGCGGTGGCGGTGTCCGGTCCGAGCTCGGTGAGTCGCAGCGACCCGGCCAGCCACGCGACCACCGGCAGCAGCACGACAAGGGCGATGACCAGCTGGGTGATCAGCGCCCAGTTGGCGCGGGCCAGGCTGCCGGTCAGCCAGACCAGGGCGGCCTGGGCGTCGTAGATGCTGGCGCGGGTGAACAGGTACTGGATCACCGCGGAGAGGAAGGCCGCAGAGCCGACGCCGACGAGGACGATGCGGTAGCCGCCGTGCGCCCCCGCGACGAGTCGCACGACCAGCGAGACGCCGAGCGCCCCAGCGACCGCGAACCCCGACACGGCCGGGCCCTGCAACCCGAGCGTGACGATCGCGAAGACCGCGGCCGCGCTCGCGCCCAGGCTCACCCCGATGATGTCGGGCGAGGCGAGGGCGTTGCGCAGGGTGGTCTGGAAGATCGCGCCGCCGAGCCCGAACGCCGCGCCCACGAGCACGCCGAGGACGGCGCGGGGGAGCTTGGTCTCCATGACGATGAAGGTCGCGCCGGGGATCTGCGCACCGGTGAGGATGCGGACGAAGTCGGGGATGGTGACGGTGAAGTCGCCGAGCAGCACGCGGACGAGGAACGCGCCGAGGACCAGCACCGCCAGGCCGGTGACGACGAGCCGGTGTCGACGGGCGGTGCCGCGGCGGGCGCTCCGGACGACGTCGCGGAGTGACGGCTCGACGGCGAGCTGCACGTCCGGACGGTCGAGGATCCGGACGCTCACAGCGATCCCATCCGTCCGCGGCGGATCAGCGCGAAGAAGACGGGGACGCCGACGACGGCGGTCATGATGCCGACCTGCACCTCGGTGGGCGGCAGCACGACGCGTCCGACGACGTCGGCGTAGAGGACGAGGACCGCTCCGAGGCCGAGGCTGACCGGCAGGATCCGCGCGTAGTCGGAGCCGACGAGGGCTCGGGCCACGTGCGGGGCGACGAGCCCGACGAACACGAGGGGTCCGGCGAGCGCCGTCGCGCCGCCGCAGAGGCAGACGATGGCCAGCCCGACGACGACGCGGTCGAGCCCGGCGCGGCGCCCGAGCCCGCGGGCCAGGTCGTCGCCGAGCGCGAGGACGTTGAGGAGCCGGGCGCCGGTGAGGGCCAGCGCGGCCCCGACGACGAGCACCGGCAGCACCGGCCAGACGATGTCCATGCTGCGCCCGCCGACGGTGCCGACCTGCCAGAACCGGAACACGTCGAGGGTCTGCCGGTCGGTCAGCAGCAGACCGGTGGTCCAGCTCGACAGGCCGGCGGCGAGGGCGGCACCGGCGACGGCGAGCTTGACCGGGGTGGCGCCGTCGCGGCCGAGGCCGGCGATGGCGTGCACGACGGCCGCAGCCAGCGCAGCCCCGGCGAGCGCGAACCAGAGGTAGCCGCTGAGCGAGGTGACCCCGAAGACGCTGATCGCGAGCACCATGGCCAGGGCAGCACCGGCGTTGATGCCGAGGACCCCGGGGTCGGCCAGCGGGTTGCGGGTCAGGCCCTGCATCGAGGCCCCGGCGAGGCCGAGGGCTGCACCGGCGAGCAGGGCGACGACGGTGCGGGGGACCCGGGCGGCGACGATGGCCTGCATCGGGTTGGCGGGGTCGTAGGCGGTGACGGCGGCCCACGCGTCGGTCAGTGGCACCGTGCGGGATCCGATGACGAGCGACAGCACGGCACCCAGGGCGACCGCCGCGACGAGCCCGAGGAGGGCCCACCGAGGGGTCACCGACCGGCCGACGGTGGCACGGGGTGCGACTGTCGGCCGGTCGACGACGGGGTGGAGCGTCATGGTGCGGACGTCACTCGCCTGCGCGGTCCAGGGCGGCGGCCACGGTCGGCACGAACTTCTCCATCGCCCACGGGATCGACAACGGCGAGGGTGCGGACATGCCCAGCGAGTCGGTCTTGTTGGTGGCGGCGACGTAGCCGCCGCTCTTGAGCGCCGGCACCTGGCCGAGCAGCGGGTCCTTGACGAACTTCGCCATGTCGGCGTCGCTCTCGGTGTAGGTGATGAAGACGTCGGACTTCAGCGTGGCAGCGCGCTCGGCGGAGATCGTCTTGTAGAACTCGGTGCTGCCCTTGGTCAGGTCCTCGACGACCGGCGCGTTCTTCATGCCGAGGTCGACGAGCAGCCGGGGCCGGTTGTCGAGCGGCGTGTAGTAGTCGATCTTGGAGTTGTCGGTGGTCGACATGGCGCCGAAGATGAACGTCTTGTCCTTGGTCTGCGGGAACTTGGCCGCCGCGGCCTTGATCGAGTCCTCGGTGGCCCGCAGCACGGCCGGGGCCTGCTGCTCGCGGCCGAGCGCCTTGGCGACCATCTCCAAGGAGGTCTGCCACGGGGTGCCCCAGGCGGCGCCGGGGTAGGCCACGACCGGGGCGATCTTGGAGAGCTTGTCGTACTCCTCCTTCGTCACCCCGGAGTTGGTCGCGAGGATGAGGTCGGGGGTGAGCTTGGCGATCTCCTCGATCGGCGCGCCGTCGGCGTCGTCGTAGCGGGTCGGCTCCGCCGCGCCCAGTGCGGCGAGCTTCGCGTCGTACCAAGGGGTGGAGAGCTTGGCGTTGCCACCCCAGGTGACCTTGATCGCGCCGACGGGGGCGACGCCCAGGGACAGTGCGAAGTCCTGGTCGGACCAGCCGAGGGTGGCCACGCGGGTCGGGGCCTTGCTGATGACGGTGTCGCCGTAGACGTGCTTGATGGTCACGGGGAAGGCCGAGGCGTCGGCGCCGGATGAGCCGGCGTCGGCCGAGCCTGCGTCCGTCGAACCGGAGGCGCCGGTGGAGCAGGCGGACAAGGCGAGGGCGAGGACGGCGGCCGCGGCGGCGGCCAGACGGGTGCGGGTCATGGGTGGCTCTCTGAGTCAGGGGATCCTTATTTAGGAGAGCCTAACCTTACCTTCGAGCATTAACGCAAGGGGCCATGCCGTTAATCTGCCGACCGCAGGTTCCCCACCCATTCGCGACCGGACCTGCACGCGGTCAGGGCAGGACCGGGTCCGGATCGGGCCGACTGCGGCGGGGCAGGTGCCGCACCGAGTCGATGCTCAGCACCACCAGCGCCAACCACACGATCCCGAAGCCCACCCACCGGCTGCGCGACATGTGCTCGTCGAGGAGCAGCACGCCGCACAGCAGCTGGAGCACCGGGGTGACGAACTGCAGGAGGCCGATGGTGACCAGCGGCACCCGCCTGGCAGCGGCGGCGAACAGCAGCAGCGGCGTCGCCGTGGCCACCCCCGCGGCGACGAGCAGGACGGTGTGCCAAGCGCCCTGGGTGGTGAACGTGGTGTCCCCGCGTGCGGTGAGCACGGCCAGCATCACGATCGCGATCGGTGCCAGCACCGCGGTCTCCGCGGCCAGCGAGTGCATCGCCTGCAGGGAAGCACCGACCTTCTTCTTGACCAGCCCGTACAGCCCGAACGTGAAGGCCAGGCTCAACGCCACGACCGGTACCGACCCGGCGGCGACGCTGAGGTAGACGCCGGCGAGCGCGCCGATGCCGACCGCGACCCACTGCATGGGGCGCAGCCGTTCGCGCAGCACCAGCACGCCGAGGGCGACGGTGACGATCGGGTTGAGGAAGTAGCCGAGCGCCGCCTCGGTGGTGCGCCCGCCGATCACCGCTGCCACGTAGATCACCCAGTTGGCGGCGATCAGCAGGGCTGCGGCGGTGACACCGAGCCCGAGCCGTGGCCGCTGCCAGAGCTGCCGGGCCCACCGCAGGTCGCGCCGCACCAGCAGCACCAGGGCGCAGAGCAGCAGCGTCCAGAGGATGCGGTGCGACAGGATCTCCCAGGCACCGGCCGGCTTGAGGGCGGCGAAGTAGAGCGGGAAGACGCCCCACACGGCATACGCGATGAACCCGTATGCCGCGCCGGCACGTTCGTCGTCGCGAGGCACCTCAGCGGGCGGGCGAGGACGCGGCGGTCACGCCACGGTCCAGGTGTCGCGGCCGCGGATCAGGGCGTCGAGGTCGGCGTCGGTCGGGCGCCCGCCCGCGGTGTCGACGGCGGCGTCCACCTGGGCCCGGACGAGGTCGTCGTAGGTCGGCCGGGAGACGCTGCGGAAGATGCCCATCGGCACGTGCGTCATCTGCGGGGAGTCCAGCCGAGACAGGGCGAAGGCCTGGGTCGGGTCGGCGGCGGCCACGTCGTGGACGACGACGTCACGGCCCGCGGACTCGGCCTGCGGGACGAACTCCATCGTCCCGCCCGCGCCGCGCACCAGGACCTGGCGGTCGTGCTCGGGGCCGACGGCCACCGGCTCGCCATCGGCCAGGTGGACGATCCGCGCCTCCTGCTCGGTGCGGTCCTTGATCAGGTCGAACGCGCCGTCGTTGAAGATCGGGCAGTTCTGGTAGATCTCGACCAGCGACGTGCCGCGGTGCTCGGCGGCCGCCCGCAGCACCTCGGTGAGGTGCTTGCGGTCGGTGTCGGTCGTGCGCGCCACGAAGCTCGCCTCGGCCCCGAGCGCCAGGGACACCGGGTTGAACGGGTGGTCGACCGAGCCCATCGGGGTCGACTTGGTGATCTTGCCGACTTCGGACGTAGGGGAGTACTGACCCTTGGTCAGGCCGTAGATCTGGTTGTTGAACAACAGGATCGTGAGGTTGACGTTGCGGCGCAGCGCGTGGATCAGGTGGTTGCCACCGATCGACAGGGCGTCGCCGTCACCGGTGACGACCCACACCGACAGGTCGGGACGGCTGGTGGCCAGACCGGTCGCGATCGCCGGGGCGCGCCCGTGGATCGAGTGCATGCCGTAGGTGTCGAGGTAGTAGGGGAACCGCGACGAGCAGCCGATGCCCGACACGAACACGGTGTTCTCGCGCTTGAGTCCCAGCTCGGGCAGGAACCCCTGCACGGCCGCGAGGATCGCGTAGTCGCCGCACCCCGGGCACCAGCGCACCTCCTGGTCGGAGGTGAACTCCTTCTTGGTCTGGCGCGGGGCGTCGTCGGCGAGGCGGGGCACGCCCGCGGTGCCGCTGGGAGGCGCACTGCCCGGCATACCCAGGTCGGTGGTCATGCGAGTCCTCCCTTGGCGACCACGGTGTCGGGGCCCTGGTCGGTGTTGACGTCGTCGGGTGCCGTGGGGTCGACGGAGGCGAGCGACACGATGGCGTCGGCGAGCTCCACCGTGGTGAACGGCAGACCGCGCACCTGGGTGAAGGAGTGCACGTCGACGAGGAACCGGGCCCGCAGCAGCATCGCGAGCTGGCCCATGTTCATCTCGGGCACGAGCACCCGGTCGTAGCGGCGCAGCACCTCACCGGTGTTCGCGGGGAACGGGTTGAGGTGGCGCAGGTGGGCCCGGGCGACCTTGGCGCCGGTGTTGCGGACGCTTCGGGTGGCGGCCGCGATCGGGCCGTAGGTGGAGCCCCATCCGAGCACCAGGACCCTGGCGTCGCCGCTGGGGTCGTCGACCTCGAGGTCGTCGATCGTGTCGGCGATGCGTTCGACCTTCGCGGCGCGCAGCCGGGTCATCAGGTCGTGGTTGTCGGGGTCGTAGGAGATGTTTCCGGTGACGTTGGCCTTCTCGATGCCGCCGATGCGGTGCTCGAGACCGGGGGTGCCGGGGACCGCCCACGGCCGCGCGAGCGTGGTCTCGTCGCGCAGGAACGGGTGGAAGACCGGCTCACCCTTGGCGTCGGTGTCGTTGGGCTCGCTGGCGAACTCGACGGTGAGGTCGGGCAGCTCGGCCACCGACGGGATCGACCACGGCTCCGAGCCGTTGGCGAGGTAGCCGTCGGACAGCAGGAACACCGGCGTGCGGTAGGAGGTGGCGATGCGGACCGCCTCGAGTGCGGCGTCGAAGCAGTCGGCCGGCGACTGCGGCGCGATGATCGGGACCGGTGACTCGCCGTTGCGACCGAACATCGCCTGCAGCAGGTCGGACTGCTCGGTCTTGGTCGGCAGACCCGTGGAGGGGCCGCCGCGCTGGACGTCGACGATGACCAGCGGCAGCTCGAGGGACACCCCCAGGCCGATCGTCTCGGACTTGAGCGCGACACCCGGGCCGGACGTGGTGGTCACACCGATCGCGCCACCGAAGGACGCACCGAGGGCGGCGCCGATGCCGGCGATCTCGTCCTCGGCCTGCAGGGTGGTCACGCCGTAGCGCTTGAGCCCCGACAGGGTGTGCAGGATGTCGGAGGCTGGGGTGATCGGGTAGGACCCGAGCACCAGCGGGATGCCGGCCCGGTGCGACGCGGTGACCAGGCCGAGCGCGAGCGCGACGTTGCCGGTGATGTTGCGGTAGGTGCCGGGGGCCATCTTGGCCGGGGCGATCTCGTAGGAGACCGCGAACGCCTCGGTCGTCTCGCCGTAGGCCAGCCCGGCCTTGAGGGCGGTGAGGTTGGCGGCGAGGATGTCGGGCTTGGACCCGAACTTCTTCTCCAGGAACGACTCGGTGCCGGCGGTCGGGCGGTGGTACATCCACGAGAGGAGTCCCAGCGCGAACATGTTCTTGGCGCGCTCCTTGTCCTTGCGGGACAAGGAGTCGAAGGCCGCGAGCGCCTCGACGGTGATCGAGGTCAGGGCGACCGGGTGCACCAGCCAGGACTCCAGCGTTCCGTCGTCGAGGGGGTTGGTGTCGTAGCCGACCTTGGCGAGGTTGCGCTTGGTGAACTCGTCGGTGTTGGCGATGATCGTGGCGCCGCGGGGCAGGTCGCGAAGGTTGGCCTTGAGCGCGGCCGGGTTCATCGCGACGAGCACGTCGGGGGCGTCGCCGGGCGTCAGCACGTCGTGGTCGGCGAAGTGCAGCTGGAAGCTCGAGACGCCGGGCAGGGTGCCCTGGGGCGCGCGGATCTCGGCGGGGAAGTTGGGCAGCGTCGACAGGTCGTTGCCGAGTGCGGCCGTCTCCGACGTGAACCGGTCCCCGGTGAGCTGCATGCCGTCGCCGGAGTCGCCGGCGAAGCGGATGACGACGCGGTCGAGCTTCTCGACGTTCTTGCTCATGCGGTCCTGACGGGTCGTGGACGAACGGTTCCATGAGGCCCCGCGCCCGGCGCGTCACGGGCGCTTCGCCTGCGGACGGCTGGGCGCTGCCTGCTCGTCCATCGTACGTCGCACCAGGGACGCCAAACCTGACCACCCTGCTTTTGAGACACCCAACACGGCGTTATGGGTGTGACCTGTCAGGACCGCTCGTGCAGTCGCCGGGCTCAGGCGGTGACGGTGATCTCGTGGATCTCGTCGTAGGGGTGGCCCGCGCGCTCGTGGATCCGTTGGATGGCGTCCTTGTCGGGGCCCTCGGACAGGCAGAACACGTGCCCGGTCACCGGGTCGCCCCACGCGCTCTTGAAGTCCACCGACTCCTCGTCCTGGATGGCGAGGTCGGCTCGGTGGGCCTCGAGCAGCGCCTCCGCGGTGACTCCCGGCATGTTGGTGTGCACGTCCATGAACTGGGCCATGGTCACTCACTCCTCTCGTGGTGGTGGTCTCGTCACGCTACGCCGGAACCTTCGCTGCAGGATCCGTCAAAGTGGTGGCAGGTCCTGCCGCCACGCATCCCACACGCGAGGAAGGGACGAGTGGTGCGCCTCGCGCACCAGCTGGCGGACCACCGAGCCCGCTGCGTGCAGCCGGTATGCCGGGTGGCCCGGCACCGGCTCCGGTCGCCACCCGAGGGCGGTGACCGTGTCGACCACCCGTGCGTCGCCGAGCGCACCGGGGCCGAGCCCGGCGCGCACCTCGAGGTGCTCCACGAGCGCCGGCCGACCGGCATGCGTGAGCGTCGTGTGGCAGTCGAGCCGGCCACCGGCCTGGCCGCTGCGGCCGAGGGTGACCCGGTCGCGCAGCAGCAGGCGACCGCCGTCGTCGACCTGCGCCCCCAGGTGCCGGGTGACGACAGAGCCGTCGGCGACGACCAGGGGCTCACCAGCCCACGTGAGGGTGGCGCCCTCGTGCACGCGCAGGGTCGCGCCGACCACGCAGCCGAGCCCGCGACCGTGGTAGGCCACCGTGCCGGCGACGTCGCGCAGGTCGAGGCGCAAGCCAGGGCCGACGGCGACCGCGAGCCGCATGGTGTCGCCCCCCAGGAGGCTCGCGGTCGTGGCGACGAGGGCGACCTCGGCCGCCGCGCCCTCGTGCCGGACCACGCGGGGGGACACCAGCCCGGTGGCCAGGACCAGCCGGCTGCGGCGGTTCCCGGGGCCCTCGTCCGGCCAGAGCTCGACGCGTGCGGTGCGGACCTCAGTGTGAGTGGTCACCGGAAGCACCGTGGGCGTGGGCGTGGGCGTGGGCGTGCGCGTGCGTGCCGCCGTCGGCGTGGCTGTGCGGTGCCATCGGCCCGGGGTCCACGGGGACGTGCTGCCCGCTGCGGTGGTCACCCAACACTGCGAGCACCCAGGCGCGCAGCTGGGCGACCGAGTCCGGGTCGGTGCGCGAGAGCCCGATGACCGGTCCGCCGTCCCGAGCCTCCCGACCCTCCACCTGCATGAGGTCGGCGTCGACCCCGACATGGGGCGCGAGGTCGGTCTTGTTGACCACCAGGAGGTCTGCGCGCGAGATGCCGGGCCCGCCCTTGCGCACCACGTCGCCGCCACCGGCCACGTCGAGGACGAAGACCTGCGCGTCGACGAGCGCGGGCGAGAACGTCGCCGTGAGGTTGTCGCCCCCGGACTCGACCAGCACGAGGTCGAGTGGTGCGAAGTCGGCCTCGAGGTCTTCCACCGCGAGCAGGTTGGCGGTCACGTCGTCGCGGATCGCAGTGTGGGGGCACGCACCGGTCTCGACGGCGCGGATCCGCTCGGGGTCCAGGACGCCGGCCGCGCGGAGCATGCGGGCGTCCTCGTCGGTGTAGATGTCGTTGGTGACGACCCCGAGCCGCAGCTCGTCGCCGAGCTCGCGGCAGACCATGGCGATGAGCGACGACTTGCCGGTGCCGACCGGACCGGCGACGCCGAGCCGGAACGCGCGGGTGGCCTCTGGCGTGGTGTCAGGCACTGAACAACCTCCGGGGGTGGGTGGGGTGGGCGTGCTGCCAGTGCTCCAGCAACGGAGCCGACGGAGCGGGTATGTCGTCGGGCTCGGTGAGGTGGGCAACCGTGGCGACGAGCTCCTCGACTGCCGGGCCGGAGCGCAGCAACCACTCGGTGGCCTCGATCGGGTCCAAGGGACACAGCTTGAGGGCTGCGGCGCAGAGCGACTGCACGTCGTCGTAGGCGACGAGCCGGGCCGTGCGGGCGCCGTCGAGGCCGGCCGCCGCCGCCATCGCGCCCACGGCGACCGGACGCGCCGGAGCGGGCATCCGCGCCAGCGCGGACGAGGTCGCGCTGTCCGGCCAGAGCCGCTGGGCCAACCGGCGCTGGCCACGACCCACCGCCACGGAGGCGCCCCGCACGATCTCGCTCGGGGTGCGTGCGGCCCAGGCGAGCTGCACCTCGTCGAGCGGGAGCGCGGCGAGCGTCCGGTGCCGGGCCACCACCGCCGTCGCAGTGTCGACCACCACGACGGTCCGCAACCGCGTGGCAATGAGGGCGGGGATGTCGGGCTGCTCGAGCCCCCCGAGCAGGGCAGGCTCGAGTCCCGACGACTGGGTGTGCGCGCCGACGGGCAGCCGCCCGTCGGCCAGCAGCAGCGACGCGAACTCGGGTTGGGGAAGCACTCGACCTCAGAACAGCGAATAGCGTTGCGCCAGAGGAAGTTCCGCGGCTGGCGCCGGCTCGACGCGCTCGCCGTCGATGCGGATCTCGAAGGACTCCGGGTCCACCTCGATGACGGGCAGGGCGTCGTTGTTGACCATGTCGGCCTTGGTCACCTCGCGGGTCGGCCGCACGGCGGCGAGGGTGCGGCGCAGCCCGAGCCGGTCGGCCAGGCCGTCGTCGAGGGCGATGGGCGAGACGAAGGTGAGCGAGTGGTCGGCGCCGGCCCCGCCCTCGCCGACGAGGGCCGGGCGCATCAGCACCGGCTGCGGCGTGGGGATCGACGCGTTCGGGTCGCCCAGCGCGGCATACACGATCGCTCCGGCCTTGATCACCACGTCAGGGCGCCAGCCGAAGAACTTCGGGTCCCACAGGACGAGGTCGGCGAGCTTGCCCGGCTCGACGGATCCGACCTCGTGGTCGATGCCGTGGGCGACGGCCGGGTTGATCGTGTACTTGGCGACATAGCGCCGGGCCCGCTCGTTGTCGGCGGCAAGCCCGCCGCCGAGCGGGCCCCACCGCGCCTTCATCACGTGGGCGACCTGCCAGGTGCGGGTGACCACCTCGCCGATCCGGCCCATCGCCTGGGCGTCGCTGCTCGTCATGGACAGGGCGCCGACGTCGTGCAGCAGGTCCTCGGCCGCGATGGTCGTGGCGCGGATCCGGCTCTCCGCGAAGGCGAGGTCCTCGGGGACCGCGGGGTTGAGGTGGTGGCAGACCATCAACATGTCGAGGTGCTCGGCGACCGTGTTGACGGTGTGGGGCAGGGTCGGGTTGGTGGAGCCGGGCAGCACGTTGGGGTGGCTGGCGATCGTGATGATGTCGGGCGCGTGACCGCCGCCGGCGCCCTCGGTGTGGAAGGCGTGGATGCTCCGCCCGCCGACGGCGCGCAGCGTCGAGTCGACGAAACCCGCCTCGTTGAGGCTGTCGCTGTGCAGCGCCACCTGCAGGCCGAACTCCTCGGCTGCGCGAAGGGCTGCGTCGATCGCGGCGGGAGTGCTGCCCCAGTCCTCGTGCACCTTGTAGGCCGCGGCCCCGCCGCGCGCCTGCTCCTCGAGTCCCGCGGCGCTCACGGTGTTGCCCTTGCCCATGAGGAGCAGGTTGACGGGCAGGTGGTCCAGACCACGCAGCACCGACTGCAGGTGCCAGGGGCCCGGCGTGACCGTGGTGGCCTTGGACCCCTCGGACGGGCCGGTGCCGCCACCGCCGAGGGTGGTGACGCCGCTGGCCAGGGCCTCGTGCACCTGGCTGGTCGACAGGAAGTGCACGTGCAGGTCGACACCTCCTGCGGTCAGGATGCGGCCCTCGCCCGAGATGACGTCGGTGCCCGGCCCGATCTCGAGGTCGGGGTGCACGCCGTCCGCGATGTCGGGGTTGCCACTGCGGCCCAGCGCGACGATCCGCCCGCCCCGGATGCCGACGTCAGCGCGGACGATCCCCCAGTGGTCGAGCACGATCGCGTTGGTGATGACGGTGTCGAGGGCGCCGTCGGCGTTGGTGCGGGTCCCCTGGGCCATCGACTCACGGATGGACTTGCCGCCGCCGAACACGGCCTCCTCGCCCCCGAAGGTCAGGTCGTCCTCGACCTCGACCCACAGGTCGGTGTCACCCAGCCGCACCTGGTCGCCGGTCGTCGGACCGTAGAGGGCGGCGTAGCGGTCGCGGTCCAGCTCAGCCATCGAGGTCTCCCTCCGGCGCGCGACCTGTGGTGGCCGGCCGCTGCAGGCCGGGGACTCGTCGTCGGCCCTTCAGGGCCACCGCGGCAACCTCCCGGCTCACGCCGGGCTCGAACCGCACCGAGGTCCCGCTCGGGATGTCGAGCCGGAAGCCGTGGGCGGCGGCCCGGTCGAAGTCGAGCGCAGCGTTGCTGTCGGGCAGGTGCAGGTGTGACCCGACCTGCACGGGGCGGTCGCCGGTGTTGACGATCACCAGGACGAGCCGCTCGGCAGCGGTCCGGTCGGCGTTGAGGGTGACGGTGCCGGGTGCGACCCGGATCGCGCCCGGCCCTGACGTGTGGTGGCTCACGGTGTCTCCTGCAGCGGTCAGGTGATCGGGTGGTGGAGGGTCACGAGCTTGCGCCCGTCGGGGAAGGTCGCCTCGACCTGCACGTCACCGATCATCTCGGCAACGCCTTCCATGACCTGGTCTCTGCGCAGGACCGTGCGGCCCTGCTCCATCAGGTCGGCGACGAGGGCGCCGTCCCTGGCTCGCTCGATGACCCAGGTGGACAGCAGCGCGACGGACTCGGGGTGGTTGAGCCGCACACCACGCGCGAGGCGGTCGCGGGCGACCATGCCGGCCACCGAGAGCAGCAGCTTCTCGGTGTCAGCGGGTGACAGGTGCATGGCGACTCCTCGGGGGCGTGCCGTCCCGGGACGACCTGTTCGACCCGGTGGCACGACGTGGCGTGGTCAGTAGACCAACGCAGTGTTTCGCGCGGGTTTCGACACCGCCAGCGCTAGCGTCGGACGATGCCCCCACGCCCGAACGCCCCGACGGCCGGAGCGGAACGGCGCACCTCGTCGGAGTCGCGCATCGTCATCCTGCCGAGCCCCCTGCTCGGACCGGCCACCTACCTGCCGCTCGCAGAGGCGTTGCGTGACCGGGGGTGCGCCACGGTCGTCGCGTCGCTCCCCGCCAGCGACGTGATGCCCGCTGCCGTGCTGGCCGCCTTCCGTGCTGTGAGCGAGCACCACGGGGCCACCGTGCTCCTCGCGCACAGCAACGCCGGGTTCTACGCGCCCACCGTCGCCGAACCGGCGGGGCTGCCCGTCGTCTTCATGGACGCCGCGCTGCCCGCACCGGGCGTCACCGAGACCCGACTCGCGCCCGCCGGCTTCGCGCAGTTCATCGCGACGCTCCCGCTGGCCGACGGCCTGCTCCCGCCCTGGCCCGCCTGGTGGGACCGGGCCGACGTCGCACCCCTGTTCCCCGACGACGAGTGGCTCGACCGCGCCACCCGGGCAGCCCCGCGGCTCCCGCCCGACTACTTCACGACGCCGCTCCCGGTGCCGCCCGGCTGGGAGTCGAGGCCTGCGGCATACCTCGGTTTCGGTGACACGTATGCCGACGAGCTCGCCTTCGCGACGACCGCCGGCTGGGTGGTGCGTCGCGAGGAGGGCCACCACCTCAGCCACCTCGCCGACCCGGTCCGCGTCGCCGAGGTGCTCGTCGACCTGGTCGCCGGCGGCACGGCCCCACGCTGAGTCGGATGTTCGCGGCCGGGGTCGGGTCCGTGCTCGGGGTTGGTGTCGGTGTCGATGTCCGGTGTCGGTGTCCGGTGTCGTGTCGGCAAGTGCCGCCCTCCGGCAGCGTCGGATCGCTACCGTGAGGGGGTGAAGACTTTCGGGGGGTCGTCCACGGTGGCTGCGTTGGTCGCAGCGCTCGCACTCACGGTGTCGGGGTGCAGCGGCCCGGACGCGACCAGTCCTCCACCACGGACCTCGGCAACCCTCCCCGCCGGCCACACCTGGGTGGACGTGCCCACCCAAGGGGTCTCCGTCGCCGCGCCGCAGGGGTGGGTGAAGTTCACCAGCAAGGACACCCCGGAGAGCCTGGCGGCCGCCGCGAAGGCACTCGGGATGACGGTGGAGGAGCTCAAGGCAACCCTTGCCTCGCAGTACCTGCTGCAGCTGCGCGCTCCCGCTCCCGACCCGAGCAACCTCAACGCCTCCGTCGTCGACCTCGACCAGGTGCCTTCGGAGGGCGCGCTCGTCTCGCAGCTGGAGGCGGCCGGCGCTCAGGACGTGACCGTGCGGCCGCTGCGGACTGCCGTCGGGGATGCGCTGCTGGCCAGGTATCGGCAGCAGGTCGGCTCGGTCACGGTCCACGGGGCCGGGCTGTTCGTCGACACGGGCGACGAGCTCCTGAACCTGACGGTCTCCAGCCCGGACGAGTCGACCGTCACCGCACGCGCCGACGTGCTGGCCACGAGCATCCACCGCACCTGACCAGGCGTAGCCTGAAGCCAGGCAACCCGGCCTTGTCCTCGGGGGTCCCGATGGCTGCTCCTTCACCCGCTGGTCCGCCCACGCTCCGGATGATGAGGTCGCTGGAGCTCGACGAGCACCCGACGCATGCCGTGCGCGACCACCTCTTCACCCTGGCCGCGGCCATCGTCTTCCTCGTGGTGATGGTGGCCCTCAGCCGCTAGCTCTGCCTCGCCATCATCGCCGAGCCTGTGGGCTCTGGTCGTTGCCGACCTCGCGACTCAGGCTGCAGTGGCTCGGTGACCGTGGCGGTCCAGGGGCCAGGTCGTGTGGGTGCGACCGTCCGGTGCAGTCCAGGTGCAGGTGCCGAGCGCGTCCATCTCGACCTGCCAGCCGGCATGGTGCTTGAACCCGTGGTGGGTCGCGCACAGTGACTGGAGGTTGGTGACGGAGGTCGGGCCGTCGGGATGTCGGACCACGTGGTCGAGCTGGCACCGCCTCGCCGCGGTCGCGCACCCGGGGAAGCGACACGTTCCGTCGCGGGAGCGCACCGCCTTGGCCACTCGCGCTCCGGGTCGGTAGGTATTCGGGTCCTGCCACCGGATCGCACCAGTGACCGAGTCGCTGCGGGACAGCCGAACCGTGACGTCGGGGTCGCTCAGCAGCGCCACCACGTCTGCGGGCAGCAACGAACCCAGCAACGGCACCTCGGTGTGCGACGACACGAACCACATCCGGTCGGCGTGGTCGTGCAGCACACCGTCGTCGAGCTCCTCGCAGCCGCCCGGGTCCTCGAACACCAGGGCACCCTGACCGCCGCCCACGCCCCCGGGCTGACCACCCTCGTCCTCGCCGTCGGTCTCGTCGCGTTCGTCGGAACCCACGCCCGCCGGGTGACGCGCCTCGGGGTCGCCTTCGGTCTCGTCGCGTTCGTCGGAACCCACGCCCGCCGGGTGACGCGCCTGGGGGTCGCCTTCGGTCTCGTCGCGGTCGTCGGAACCCACGCCCGCCGGGTGACGCGCCTGGGGGTCGCCTTCGGTCTCGTCGCGGTCGTCCGTCGTGCCAGTGGTCGGGTGGTCGGCCACGCAGGCTCCCGACACGTCCAGCGTGCGCGGCTCGCGCTCGGCGGCGTCGATCGGCGCGACCAGCTCGATCGTGGTGCTGATCGTCGAGTTCGCTGCGACGAGGTCGGTCAGCGCGTCCGCCCTGGCCGCGCCCATCGGCTGCCCGGGCTGGGCGCGAGCGTACTCACCGGCCAGTCCGTCGACGGCGTGCCAGAGGCGCATCGCCGCAGGGGTCGGGAGGTCGGCGACGAGGCGCGTCATGCCCGTGCACGCACCAGGTCGGACCCGGACGTCACTGAGCGTGCGGGCCCGCTCGGCGAACGCAGCGGCCTCGTGCGGGGCGCAGCGGTCGGCCGCTCGCCGGGCTCGGCTCCGCAGGGTGGCGCACGACACCTCCACGAGGCCGCCGGCAAGCACCCGCGCCTCGAACTCGTGCAGCCGACCCGCGTGGACCGCAGCCGACTCCGCGACGACCGCGTCGACACGGTAGGGCTCGAGGTCGCCGGCCCACGCCAGCTCCTGGACCTGCGGCAGGGCGCAGACGAGTCGCCTGGCCTGGTCGATGCGCGTCGACATGGTGCGCGGCGAGACGTGGAGCAGGGCAGCCAGCGACCCGGCAGCCAGGGCCTGCCCGGACACGTGGCCCCTTGGCGAACCACCGGCCGTGGCGTCGCGAGCGTCCTGCTCGACGCGCTCGTCGCAACGCCGGACCACCGTCTCCATCGCCGAGCGCTGGCGCGCCGTGACGGCGCTCACCACCCGCTGCGTCGCGAGGACCAGGGCCTCGGCCTGCTCGACCGGAAGGTCGGCGATCGCGTCGTCCGACAGCCCGAACACCACCCCGGCCAGGACGGCTGGGTCGGTGGCCGCAACGGCCTCGGCGCTCTCGAACATGTGTTCGACTCTACCCGCCGGCACCGACAGCCATGCCCGTCATCCACCACGTCTGCCCGAGACGTGCCAGGCGAGCCGGCCACGCGGCATACCAAGGCAGGCCGCAGGCGCAGTGCCTCGAAAACCACTGGGGCCACTCATGGTTCGCGGGCTACGGTCGAAGACATGGACCGGCCAGCCCTCGATGACGCCCTCACCGATCGTGCGGCGGTGCTGCGCGCGTTCGTGCGGCCGGACGGCAGCCTCACGGCCATCCCGACCCGCATCCGCAAGCGCCTGGTCGTGCTCAACGAGATGGCCCAGCACTTCGAGATCGGCGCGACCTACGACGAGACGCAGGTCAACAACGCGCTGCGGCCCTGGCACGACGATGTCGCGGCGCTACGCCGCTACCTGGTCGAAGAGGGCTTCCTCGAGCGCCGCGACGGGCTCTACTGGCGGGCCGGCGGCACCGTCGACTGACCCACCCCGGTCCCGGACCAGGCCAGCTCGAAGTCCTCGAAGTCGAACCCCGGTGACACCAGGCAGCTCACCAGGGCGTCTGCGTCGGCGGGGAGGGTCCGCTGCCAGTGCCCGGCGGGCACCAGCAGCTGCGCTTCCTCGTCACCGCCCACCGCGACCCCGACCCCCGTCGGGGCCGGGGCGGCGCCGGAGCCGCCCAGCTCGAGGGTGACGACGCCGGTGTGCGCGAGCCACAGCTCGTCGCTCGCGACGCGGTGCCAGGCGGACGACTCACCGGCCGGCAGGAGGAAGTAGATCAGGGTCGCCGCCGACCGGGTGCGGCCGTCGGCGAGCTGGACCGTGGCCGGCGACGCCCAGGTCTGGCGGTACCACCCACCCTCGGGGTGCGGCTCCAGGTCGAGGGCTTCGGCGAGACGAGGCTTCATCCGACCAGTGTCCCTGCCACACTCTGGTCATGCTGAGGCTGGACGACCTCTGGGTCTGGGACTCCTGGGTGGCCGACGACGGCGACCTCTACCACCTGTTCTTCCTCCAGGCGCCGCGCGCGCTCGGCGACCCGGGCAAGCGGCACACCGCGGCCACCGTCGGGCACGCCACGTCGCCCGACCTCGTGACGTGGACCTACCTGGGCAAGTGCTTCGGCCCGGACCGCAGCGGAGCCCAGCGGTTCGACGACCTGGCCATCTGGACCGGCTCGGTGGTCCGCGACGGTGAGCGGTGGCGGATGTTCTACACCGCCGTCTCCACCGCAGGACACCACATCTACGACCAGCGGGTCGGCTCGGCCGTGTCCGACGACCTGCACCACTGGGAGCGCGGCGGTCCCGGACCCGTGGTCCGTGTCGACGGCCGCTGGTACAAGAACCTCGCCAACACCCCCGCGCCCACCGAGGGTCCCGACCTCGAGGGGTCGAGCGAGACCTGGCGCGACCCACTCGTCTTCGCCGACCCCGAGGGCGACGGGTGGCACATGTTCGTCAGCGCCCGCGCCCGCGACGCGGCTCGCAACGACGACGGCGTCGTCGCCCACGCCACCAGCCCCGACCTCGAGCAGTGGACCCTCGGCCCGCCGCTCTGTGAGCCGGGTGCGGGCTTCGGGCAGCTGGAGGTGTTGCAGAACAAGCAGATCGACGGCCGCTGGGTGCTCGTCTTCACCTGCCACCCGCAGGAGATGACTGCCGAACGCAAGGCGCGCACCGGCGACTACTGCACCTGGTCGGTGCCCGGCGCCGGCCCGCTCGGTCCCTGGGACCTCGACGCCGCACGGCCGTTCACGACCGAGCCCGACCTGTTCGCCGCACCGCTGGTGCAGCTGCGCGACGGCTCCTGGGTCATCGTCGGCTTCCGCAACGTCGAGCCGAAGGGACTCGACGGGTTCCACATCATCGACCCCATCCCGGTCACCCTCGACGACGAGGGCTACCTCGTCGCGCGCTGACCCGCCGCCCGCTGACGCGACACCAGGGCCGGGTATGCCGCGTGGCCGGCTGAGCCTCGCGGCACACCGGGGTCGGCCGGGTGCGGTGGTTATTGGCGGGCGCCTGACCTCGTCTGGTGTCTAGGGTCGGGGCATGTTCATCCGCCAGGAGCTCCCGGGCGACGAGGGCGTGGTCCGCGCCCTGCACCGTCGCGCCTTCGCCAAGCCGGCCACCGACGACGCCCCCGCCGTCGACGGCTCGCTGGAGGCGAACCTCGTCGACGAGCTGCGCGCCGATGGTGACCTCCTGGCGCCGCTGTGCCTCGTCGCAGAGTGTGAGGGCCGGGTCGTCGGCCACGTCGCGATGAGCCGTTGCCGACTGGACGACCGACCCGCACCGCTGGCCGCGCTGGGTCCGCTGGGGGTGGACCCGGACCACCAGGCATCGGGGGTCGGGTCGGCCCTGATGCACGCGACGATCGCCGCAGCGGACGCGGTCGGCCAGCGCGGGATCGTGCTGCTCGGGCACCCGACCTACTACCCGCGCTTCGGGTTCGGGCCGGCGGCCGACCACGGCATCACCCCGCCGCAGGACTGGGGGCCGGCCTACTTCATGCTGCGCCGGCTCGGCTCGTGGGGCGACGGTCTGTCGGGGGCGTTCCGCTACGCGCCGGCGTTCGAGCGGCTCGACGGCTAGCGCGGCTGGCGCGGCTGGCGCGGCTGGCGCGGCTGGCGCGGCTCGCGGAGCCGGCTCAGCACCTCGGCCAGGTCGGTCAGGTCGCGGGCCTGCTCGGGGGAGAGGCCGGCCAACGGGGTGCTTGCAAGTCGCGCATAGACGGCGGCCATCCCGAGGAACAGCTCCGGCCCGACCCCCGCGCCCTCCTGGGTCGCCGCGATCTGCTCCATCTCGGCGACGAACCGACCGCTCTTGCTGGTCGCGACCGCGATCCGCCGACCGGCCGTGGCGGCTGCGGCAGGGAACTCCTCGGCGAGGTCGGCCAGCACGACGTCCAGCACCCCGTGGGCGTGGGCGGTCTGGAGCGCCTGCACCCACAGCGCGGTCGTGCCCTTGTAGACCGACGCCGTGCACATCTTCACCGCCGACGCCGACCCGACCTGCGTCCCGACGATGTGGGTGCGCAGGCCGTCGGCGGCGAGCTCGTCGAGCACGGAAGCCTGTTCGCCGGCGAGGTAGAGCATGGTGTCGCCACCGGGCTGTGGTGGTCCGCCGCTGATCGCGCCGTCGACGAAGACCAGTCCCGCTGCCTGCGCGACGTCGGCCAGCGACCGAACCGTCGCGGGTGACACGGCGTTGAGGTCGGCCACCACCGGACTGACGCCGGCGGTCGACGCAGCATCCACGATCGCCGCCATGACCGTGCGCGCGTCACCGGGCGGCACGACGCTGACCACCACGTCACTCGTGGACACCACGGACGCGAGGTCGGGCAGCAGCTCGAGACCGCGCGCCAACGTGGCGGTGCGCCCGCTGCGCCCGGCGACCGTCGCCACCACCCGCGCCCCCGCGGACTGCCAGGCCCGGCCCAGCGCGGCGCCCATCGCCCCGGGGGACACCACCCCGATCGTCAGCGGTCCGTCCATGGCCCCACCCTAGGTCGGCCCGGTCCTCGGACTCCTCGTCGCCCGTGGTCCCGTCGGCGAGCTCCCGCAGGAGCTCGGACTCCTAGTCGCCCGTGGTCCCGTCGGCGAGCTCCCGCAGGATGTCGAGGTGCCCGTTGTGGCGGGCGTTCTCCTCGACCAGGTGCAGGATCACCCAGCGCAGGGTGGGGTGCTCGCCGGTGCGGAACGGCGTCTGCGACCGGTCGTCGAGATCGAGCCCGGCGATGATCGCGTCGGTGCGCTCGGCCTGCTCGACGTACTCGCGCAGCGTCTGCTCCAGCGGAGTCGTCGCCCCGAGGCTGAACTCGCGGTCCGGCTCCTCGTCGGTCCACGGCCCGAGGTCGGGGCCGCCCACGAAGCGGTTCTCGATCCACGAGTGCTCGACCCAGCGGAGGTGGTTGACCACCCCGCCGCGCGTCATCAGCGGCGAACCGGGCAGCGGAGCGGAGCCCACGTGCTCCTCGGCCAGCCCGCGCACCTTCTCGGCGGCGGTGTCGCGGGTGTACTGGAGCATCGTGAGCAGGGTGGTGCGTTCGTCCCAGGCATCGGGGCTGTCGGTTCGCGTCATGCGCCGACCCTGTCGCACGGCACCGACAGGCGCCACCAGTTTGTCGGCCGGCGCGCGGTCGGCTGGCGCGCGGTCGGCTGGCGCGCGGTCGGCCGGCGCGAGGTCGGCCGGCGCGCGGTCGGCCGGCGCGCGGTTGGCTGGCGCGAGGCCGGCTGGTGGGCGGCGGCCAGGCCTAGTTGGGGTTGAAGCCGTGCTCGGGGTCCGGCGGCACGACGCCGAGGGTCCTGGTCAGCTGGTGCTCGCGCCGCACGAGGCGCAGGCCCAGCCGCAGCCGGGTCTCGGTGTCGGTGGCGGCGAGCAGCCGCTGGCGGTCGCCGAGGTCGAGCCCCACTGCCGTGCCCACGGCATACGAGAGCTCCTCGGGGTCGTCCGGCCACGCCGGGTCGTCCGCGCCCAGGGTCGTGGCGTAGTCGTGCAGCGCGACGCGCAGCCGGTCCGCGAGCTCGGCGACCGCGCCGGCGTCGCCGGTGTGCTCCTCGAGCAGGGTCACCTCACCGGTGAGGTATGCCGTGCCGGCGCCGGCCAGGAGCGCGTCGAGGTGGAACCGCCGCACCCCCGTGGAGACCACGAGGTAGCGGCCGTCGTCGACGCGGGCTGCCTGCACCACGCGGGCCACGCACCCGACCTCGTGCAGGTCGCGGACGGCGTCAGGGCCGACCTCGTGTCCCTGCCGGATCGCCACGACGCCGAAGTCGGGGTCGTCGGCGCCGTTGACGAGGTCGCTGAGCAGCTCGAGGTAGCGCGGCTCGAACAGCTGCAGCGGCAGGGTCGCGCCCGGCACGAGCACGGTGCCGAGCGGGAACAGCGGGAGCCGGGCCATGCACCCACGCTAGGCGCCCACGAGTCGGCGCGACACCCCAGCGCGCAGTCGTCCCACTAGGCTGCCAAGCGTGTCGCCCTACGTCGTCGTCGCCGCGGTGGTCGCAGTCGGCCTGCTGCTCTTCGTGGCCGCGATGGGGGCCCGTGCCCTGGTCGCCCCCAAGGCGCCGACCCGCGCCAAGCTGACGACCTACGAGTCCGGGGTGGACCCGGTCGGTCGCGACTGGGCGCAGACGCAGGTGCGCTACTTCGTCTACGCGTTCCTCTACGTCATCTTCGCGGTCGACGCCGTCTACCTCTTTCCGTGGGCCCTCGTGGTCCGCAGCAACCTGGGGGCTGCGTCGCTGGTCGAGATCGCGGTCTTCGTCGGCATCCTGCTGGTCGGCCTCGTCCACGCCGCCCGTCGTGGCCTGCTCCGGTGGCTCTGATGGCGACGACCGGGCCGACTCCACCGGCAGCGCAGCCGACGCCGCTGCCGATGCCCCGCGTGGGTCCGGCCACCGACCTCGCGCCCCAACCGATCCGGGTCGTCCTCAACTGGGGTCGCCGCTACTCGCTGTGGGTGTTCAACTTCGGGCTCGCCTGCTGCGCCATCGAGTTCATCGCGGCATCGATGGCGCGGCACGACTTCATCCGGCTCGGCGTGATCCCGTTCGCACCGGGCCCGCGGCAGGCCGACCTGATGGTCGTGTCGGGGACGGTCACCGACAAGATGGCCCCGGCCGTGCGACGCCTCTACGACCAGATGCCCGAGCCGAAGTACGTCATCTCGTTCGGGGCCTGCTCCAACTCCGGTGGTCCCTACTGGGACTCCTACTCGGTGACCAAGGGAGTCGACACGATCATCCCCGTCGACGTCTACGTGCCGGGCTGCCCACCGCGTCCCGAGTCGCTGCTCCAGGGCATCCTCAAGCTGCAGGAGAAGATCGCCGCAGAGACCTTGACCACCAAGGGAATCCGCGCCAAGTACGCCGGCCACCGGCTGGCCTCGGCAGCAGAGGTGAGTCGGCCTCTCGTGCAGCGCCCGGACGGAGCGGTCCCGTGACCGACCCGGGGGCCCTGACCCGCGCCGAGGTCGACCCGGCCGACTGGGTCGCGACGGTCTCGGCTGCGCGCGACGAGGGTTACACGTTCTTCGACTGGCTGACCGCGGTCGACCAGTCCGACGATGAGCAGGCATCCGGGCTCGACATCGTCTGTCATGTGATGGATGGATCGACTCCGACTGCGTTGCGCCGCAAGCTGTTTCGCACTCGGGTGCCAAGCGGTTCCAGCCTCGCCAGCCTGACCGGCGTCTTCCGCGGAGTGGCCTGGCACGAGCGCGAGACCCACGAGATGTTCGGGCTCGACTTCGACGGGTTCGACGACGGCACCGGGCTCGGGCTGCGACCGCTGCTCCTGCCCGACGGCTTCGAGGGCACGCCGCTGCGCAAGTCGTTCGTCCTCGCGGCACGAGCCTCCAAGCCGTGGCCGGGCGCCAAGGAGCCGGGTGAGTCCGAGCACGCCAAGCCGACCGGCCGGCGTCGCGTCTCGGCTCCGGGTGTGCCCGACCCCGAGTGGGGTCCGCGGTGAACGACGCCGTCGAGGTGACGCTGCGCGCGGTCGGGGTCCTCGCCGCCTTCCTCGTCCTGCCCCTGCTCGTGGGCCAGACCGAGCACAAGGTGATGGCCCACATGCAGGGCCGGCTCGGGCCGATGTATGCCGGTGGCTTCCACGGGTGGGCCCAGCTGGTCGCCGACGGGGTGAAGTTCGTGCAGAAGGAGGACATCACCCCCGCAGCCGCCGACAAGCGGGTGTTCCGCTTCGCCCCCGCGGTCGCGCTGGTGCCCTACCTGGTGGCGATGGCCGCCATCCCGCTCAGCCCCGACGTGGTGGCCGCCGACCTGCCTGCGTCGGCGGTGTTCGTCCTCGCCGTCACGGCGGTCGGCATCCTCGGCACCCTGATGGCCGGCTGGGCGAGCGCCAACAAGTACTCCCTGCTGGGAGCCATGCGTGCGGCGGCCCAGCTGCTGTCCTACGAGCTGCCGATGGTGCTCGCGGTGGCGAGCGTGTGCCTGGCCGCCGGCTCGCTGTCGCTGACCGGGATCGTGACCGCGTGGTCACCGGCCTGGCTGCTCTTCCAGCTGCCCGGCGCGGTGGTCTTCCTCGTGTCCGCCGTGGCCGAGCTGCAGCGGCCGCCGTTCGACATGCCGGTGGCCGACTCCGAGATCGTCTTCGGCGCCTACACCGAGTACACCGGGTTGCGGTTCGCCTTCTTCCTGCTCAGCGAGTACGCCGGGATCGTCGTCATGTCCCTGCTGTTCGCCGTCCTCTACCTCGGCGGCTGGCACGGCCTCGCCAGCGACCAGCTCGGGTGGCTCTGGACGCTGCTCAAGGGGTTCTGCATCGCCGTCGTCGTCATCTGGTTGCGGGTCGCGTGGCCACGGCTGCGCGAGGACCAGCTGCAGCGGCTGGCCTGGCTGGTCCTGGTGCCGCTCGCGCTGGCCCAGCTGGCCCTGACCGGTGTCTGGGTGGTGGCGACCGCATGACGGACCACGGCGTGAGCGAGCCGGCGAAGAAGCCGGGCGGTATCGGCATACCCGGCATCCTCAAGGGCCTGGCCACCACGGCTCGCACGATGGCGAAGCCGACCCACACGGCCGAGTACCCCGACGCGCCGCCGCACCTCCCACCGCGCAGCCGTGGCGTCATCGCGCTGCTCGAGGAGAACTGCACGTCCTGCATGCTCTGCGCCCGCGAGTGCCCGGACTGGTGCATCTACATCGACTCCCACAAGGAGACCATCCCCGCGACGACCCCGGGTGGGCGTGAGCGCCAGCGCAACGTGCTGGACCGGTTCGCGATCGACTTCAGCCTCTGCATGTACTGCGGCATCTGCATCGAGGTCTGCCCCTTCGACGCGCTGCACTGGAGCCCGGAGTTCGAGTACTCCGAGCTCGACATCCGCGACCTGCTGCACGAGAAGGAGCGGCTCGGCCAGTGGATGCCCACCGTGCCACCGCCCTCGGCGCTCGACGAGCGGTCCGCCGAGCCGGCCGAGATCGGCGCGACCACCCGACCGGGCCGGCTCGTCCGCAGCACCCCGGCGCGGCCGGCGCCCACCCGTGCCACCCCGCCACCCGGTCCGGCGCCCGAGCCCACCCCGCCAACGGCTGCACCCGAGGGCCCGGAGCCGGCATGACCGCGCTCGACGTCGCCTTCGCCGCGGTCGGCCTCGTGACCGCGGCGAGCGGGCTGCTCGCCGTCACGACCCGCCACGTCGTGCACGCCGCCCTCTGGCTCGTGGTCTGCCTGGGCGCGGTGGCCGGTTGCTACCTCGTGCTCGGGGCCGAGTTCGTCGCGCTGGTGCAGCTGCTCGTCTACGTGGGCGCCATCGTCGTGCTCGTGCTCTTCGCCCTCATGCTGACCCGGGCACCCATCGGCGCGAACCCCGACATCAGCACCGGGCGCCTGCACCGCGTCCTCGCGGGGCTGCTCGGGGCCGGTGTCACCGCCCTGCTCGCCGCCGCGCTGCTGCCCCTCGCGGGCCCGGCCGTGCCACGGCGCGACACGTCCACGACGGAGGTCGCGGAGCAGCTCTTCGGCACCTGGGTCTGGCCGTTCGAGGTGCTGTCGGTCCTGCTGCTCGTCGCCCTGGTCGCGGCGATGGCGGTGTCGCGTATGACCCGTCCGCCCGAAAGGGCCGAAGGGGCTGCGCCAGCCGCAGCGGCGGACGAGGGCGGGGCCGCATGATCCACCTCGCCGGCCCCTACCTGCTCGCCGCGGTGCTCGCCGGGCTGGGCACCTACGGCGTGCTGGCCCGTCGCAACGCCGTGCTCGTGCTGATCGGTGTCGAGCTCATCCTGAACGCGGCCAACCTGCTGCTCGTCTCGGTCGCCGCCAGCGCCGGCGACCGCTGGGCGGCTGGCAACGTCCTCACCCTCTTCGTCATCACCATCGCCGCGGCCGAGGTGGTCGTGGCCCTCGCCGTCGTGCTGGCCGTCTACCGCCTGCGCGGCGACGTCGACCTCAGCGAGCGCGCCGAGACCGGTGCACCCACGGAGGCGGAGCACGGGGTCGCGGGCGAGGTGCGGTCGTGACCGACACCGCCACCCGGCTCGTCGTCCTGGTCCCGGCCGTCGCCGCCCTGCTCGGCCTCCTGCTGGCCCGCCGGGCCGACGTCCGCGTCCCGCGAGCCGTGGCCATCACCACGTCAGCCGCCGGCATCGTCGTGGCGCTGCTCGAGGTGCTCGGCGTGCACGGGTCGTCCGGCGGCGGCACCCTGTCGACCGTCCCTGCGCTGGCCGCCGGCGAGCTGCGGATCCCGTTGCAGCTGCAGGCCACCACGGCCACGGCGACCATCGCGCTGGTCGTCGCCGTCGTCGGCTGGGCGGTCCAGGTCTTCGCGGGCTGGTACCTGCGCGACGACGACCGCTACGGCGTCTTCGCCGCCACCGTGTCGCTGTTCACCGCCGGCATGCTGCTCACCGTCCAGTCCGCCGACCTCGTCCTGACCCTGGTCGGCTGGGAGGTGATGGGCTGGTGCTCCTACCTGCTCATCGGCCACTGGAGCCGCAAGGAGTCTGCCGGCCGCGCCGCGCTCAAGGCCTTCCTCGTCACCCGCCTCGCGGACGTCGGCTTCGTCCTCGGTGTGGTGATCCTGGCCGCCGGCGCCGGCTCCACGGCATACCGACAGGTCCTGCAGAGCTGGGCGAGCACCGGCTGCGACGACGCCGGGGCCTGCGCGGCGCCCAACGGCGGCCTGCTCAACGCGGCCATGGTGCTGCTCGTCATCGGTGTCCTCGGCAAGTCGGGCATGGTGCCGTTCCACGACTGGCTGCCGGACGCGATGGAGGGCCCGACCCCGGCGTCCGCGCTCATCCACGCCGCGACCATGGTCGCGGCCGGCACCTTCGTGCTCGCCCAGCTGTTCGACGTGCTCGCGGCCGCCGACGGCGCGCGCTGGCTGCTTGCCGTGAGCACCGCCGTGACCATGGTGTATGCCGCGGTGCTGGCCTTCGGGCAGAGCGACCTGAAGCGACTGCTCGCCTACTCGACGCTGAGCCAGGTCGCCTTGATGCTCTCGGCCCTCGCGGTCGCCCCGGCCGACGAGGGACCGGGGGCAGGGGTGCTGCACCTCTACTCGCACGCCTTCTTCAAGGCGTTGCTGTTCCTCGCGATCGGCTGGCTCAGCGTGACCGTCGGCGGCACCGCCGCAGCGACGATGCGCGGCGGCCTGCGGGGTCATCTGTTCATCCGGCCAGCCATGTTCGTGGGTCTGCTGTCCCTCGCGGGGGTGCCCCCGCTGGTCGGGTTCGTCTCCAAGGAGCACGTCCTCGCGGCGGCTGAGGCCGGCACGGGGGACGGTGCGGCGCGGGCCTGGCTGGTGCTCCTCGCCGGGCTGCTGACCGTGGTGCTGACCGCGGCCTACTGCATGCGCGCCTGGCTCGTCCTCGACGACTTGAGTGCGGCCGAGATCCAGCGCCACGACACGGATTCCGCGTCCCTCGGGGTGCGTACCGTCGTCATGGTCCTGGCCTTCCTCACCGTCGTCGGGGGGCTCGTCGTGTTCACGCCGTTGCTCGACGTCGGCGGTCGCATCGGCTGGCTGGTCGCGGTGCTCAGCATCCTGCTCATCGTCGGCGCCGGTCTGGCCGTGCGCTCGGTCGCGCAGGGCGAGGACGCGGCTGCTCGCGTCGTCGGCCAGCGGATGCCCGCCTTCGACGCCGGGCTCGGGGTCGACCGGCTCTACGTGTCGCTGGTGGCGCAGCCGGTGCTCGCGCTCGCCCGACTCGTGGTCTTCCTCGACCGGGAGGTCGTCGACGCCTACGTCCGCGGCGCGGCCACCGCGGCCCGCCTCGGCGGGACAGGTGGACAGCGGGTGCACCGGTCCGAGGTGGCTGCCTCCGGGCTGGCCTGGGTGGTGGCCGGCGTCGTCGCCGTCGCGCTGGCAGGGGTCGCGCTGTGGTGACCCGACAGACGGTGGTGAGGAGACAGCCATGGTGATCCTGGCCAGCCTCGTCATCCCAGCGGCCGTCGCCGTCTGGCTGCTCACCGGTGGCCGCGGGGTCTCGCACCGCGCGGCCAACTTCCTCGCCACGGCCGCGAGCGTGCTGACGCTCGCCGGCGTGCTCTTCGCCGTGATCACCCGCCCGACCGTCGACCGCGCCTGGGTGCCGTCGCTCGGGCTGCGCTGGCAGCTCTCCGTCGACGGCATCAGCGCCCCCCTCCTCCTGCTCACCGCGGTCCTCGGCGTCGCCGTGGTCCTGCACACCCTCGACCGGCCACCGAAGGGCGGCACCACGGCCGCCTTCCACGCCTGCCTGCTGCTCGTCGAGTTCGGGGCGCTGGCCACCTTCTACGCGCGCGACGCCGTGCTGTTCTTCGTCGCCTTCGAGGTCGTGCTCGTCCCGATGTGGGTGCTGATCACGCGGTTCGGTGACGCCCACGACGCGCCGGCCAGGGCCGATGCCGGTGGCCGCTTCGTCCTCTACACCGTGTTCGGCTCGACGCTCATGCTCGTCGGCATCCTCGCCCTCGTCGCCCAGGCGGGCACCTCCGACCTCGACGTGCTCGCCCAGGGTGGCGGGCACGGCATACCGGTGGGCACGCAGACCCTGGTCGCGGCCCTGCTGGTGGCCGGGCTGGCGGTCAAGGTGCCGGTCTTCCCGGTGCACACCTGGCTGCCGCCTGCGCACACCACCGCGCCCACGGCCGGCTCGGTCCTCCTCGCCGCCGTGCTGCTCAAGATGGGCACCTACGGCCTCGTGCGCCTGCCGCTCGCCTCGGTCCCGGACGGCTTCGCGAAGGTCGCGCCGGTCCTCGCGGTGCTCGGCGCCGTCGGCATCCTCTGGGGAGGCCTCGCCTGCCTGGTGGAGCGCGACCTCAAGCGGCTGGTCGCCTACTCCTCGGTGGCCCACATGGGGTTCGTCGTCCTCGGCCTCGCCAGCGGCACGCGCACCGGGTTGCAGGCCGCGCTCTTCGCGAACGTCGCCCACGGCGTCATCTCGGCCCTGCTCTTCGTCGTGGTCGGCGGACTCAAGGAACGCTGGGGGAGTGCCGACCTCGACACGGCGCGGGCCGCACTGCGTGAGGTCACGCCCCGGCTCGGGTTCGCGCTCGTCGTCGGTCTGGCCGCCTCGCTCGGGCTGCCCGGGCTGGCGGGCTTCTGGGGCGAGTTCCTCAGCGTGTATGCCGCGTGGTCACCCGCCGCCGACCGTCCCGAAGGCCTGTTCCGGGCGCTGGCCGTGGTCGGCGCAGTGGGCACCGTGCTCGCTGCGGCCTACGCGCTGCGGGTCGCGCGGACCGTCTGGGCCGGGGACCGCACCGAACCGCGGATCGCGGACAGCAGCGACAGCGAGTGGGACGTCATCGCGGTGCTCGTCGTGGCGGTGCTGCTGCTGGGCATCGCCCCCGGGCCGTTGCTGGCGCTCACCGACGACACCGTCACGACCATCGTCGGGGCCGCGCCGTGAGCGCTCCGACCGCCAGCACGCTGGTGACCTTCGACTGGCTGGTCCTGGCTCCGGTCGCCGTCCCCGCACTCGGGGCCGTCCTCGTCCTGGTCGTCGACGCCCTCGCGCCGAGACTGGTCCGGCTGCACGCCGCGGTCGGGCTGCTCGCGCTCACCGCGGCGATCGCCCTCGCCGTGCCCGGGGCGCTCCGGTCGGCCGACGACCCGCTCCGGTCCCTCTGCCTGCCCGCACCCGACGGCGCCTGCCTCTACGAGGCCGGCCCGCTGGCCAGTGCGCTCCAGCTCGGCGCGCTCGGCTCGGCGCTGGTGGTGCTCCTGCTCAGCTGGCCGGGCGCCGACCCGCGCGAGCCGCTGCGTGGCGGGCCGGCGGTCGTCGTGTCGCTCGTCCTGGCCGCCACGGCGGGGGCGGCGGGCGTCGCCGCCGCCCACGACCTGGGGTCGTGGCTGGTGTGCCTCGAGCTCGCCACGCTTCCCGCCATCGGCCTCGTCGCGCTGCGCGGCGACAGCCCGGCCGGCCGCGGTGCGCTCGCCCTGCTCACCACGTCGCTGGTGTCCTTCGCGATGGTGGTGCTCGGGGCCGCGCTCTGGCTGGTGTCGACCGGTGAGGCGGTCTTCGCCCCCGGCGGGGTGCAGGACGCCCTCGCCGACCCGCAACGCCGCGTGGTGCTGCTCCTCGCCGCACTGCTGCTGCTGGCCGGACTGGGGTTCAAGCTCAGCCTGGTGCCGTTCCATGCCTGGACGCCGCAGGCCTACGCCGGGGCCACCGAGCCGGTCGCCGCCTTCCTCGCCGCGACCTCCAAGGTTGCGGCGCTCGCCGCGCTGCTCGTCGTCGTGCGGCCGCTGGTGGGTGCCGGCGCCCCGGTGCTGGTCGCCATCGGCATCCTGGCTGCCGTCTCCATGACCCTTGGCAACGTCCTCGCCCTGGTGCAGGACGATCCGGTCCGGCTGCTGGCCTGGTCCACGGTGGCGCAGGCCGGCTGGGTCATCCTGCCGTTGTCGGCGCTCGACGATGGCGCGGCGGCGGCCTCGGGTGGCTACCTGCTCGCCTACGTCATCGCGACGCTCGTCGCCTTCACCGTCGTGCACGTCGTCACCGCCACGCCACGGCGCCGAGGAGTCGTCGACCAGGGCCGGACGCTCGCGGCCCACACCGGGCTGCTGCGCGCCCACCCCCTGCTCGGAGGGGCCCTGGGACTGGCCCTGCTCTCGCTCGCCGGGCTCCCGCCCGGCGTCATCGGGCTGGTGGCCAAGGTCGTGGCCCTGCGCCCGGTCGTCGGTGAGGGGCAGTGGCTGCTCGCCGTCGTCGCGGTGCTGAACGCGGTGCTCGGGGTGGCGGTCTACCTGCGCTGGTTCGCCGTGCTGCTGCGCGACCCCGACGAGGGGCCGGCGCGGGCCGTGATCCGCCGCATTCCGCGCTCTGCGCTCGCGGCACTCGTGCTCGGCGGCACCGCGCTCGTGGCCACCAGCGTCATGCCGCAGCTGCTGCTCGGCCTGCTCGGCTGACCCCGGGCGCTGAGGCGCACGTCACGGTCTGCCACAGGGAACGCACGCACGGAAGGGAGCGTTGAGCCAGACATGCACAACCACTTCAACGGGCTCAAGACGGCTGCGCTCTTCGGGGCCATCTTCGCCCTCCTGCTCGCCATCGGCGGCGTCATCTCGGCCTCGACGGGCAGCTCGGCGTTCATCTGGCTGTTCGCCCTGCTCGGCGTCGGCATGACGGCCTACGGCTACTGGAACTCCGACAAGCTCGCGATCAAGGCGATGCACGCCTACCCCGTCAGCGAGGCGCAGGCCCCGGCGATGTACCGGATCGTCCGCGAGCTCTCGACCGCCGCGGGCAAGCCGATGCCCAAGCTCTACGTCAGCCCCACCGCCGCCCCCAACGCCTTCGCGACCGGGCGCAACCCCGAGAACGCCGCCGTCTGCTGCACCGAGGGCATCCTCGGCCTGCTCGACGAGCGCGAGCTGCGCGGGGTGCTCGGCCACGAGCTGATGCACGTCTACAACCGCGACATCCTCACCGGCTCGGTGGCCGCCGCCGTGGCCGGCCTGATCACCTCGGTGGCCCAGATGCTGATGTTCGCCGGCATGTTCGGTGGCGGTGGCAACGACGAGGACCGCCCCAACCCGCTGGCCATGCTCGCCATGGCCCTGCTCGCGCCGTTCGCGGCGATGATGATCCAGATGGCGATCAGCCGCACCCGCGAGTACGACGCGGACGAGGACGGTGCCAAGCTCACCGGCGACCCGCTGGCCCTGGCGTCGGCCCTGCGCAAGCTCGAGACCGGGGTGGCCCGCGCGCCGCTGCAGCCGACCCCGGCGATCCAGAACTCCAGCCACATGATGATCGCCAACCCGTTCCGGCCCCAGGACGTGTCGCGCTTCTTCTCCACCCACCCGCCGATGACCGAGCGGATCGCGCGGCTCGAGGCCCAGGCCTATGGGTTCAGACAGCGCTGAGTCCCCCCGTCGGTTCATCCCCGAGGGGGACGGGGAATGAACCGACGTGGGATCTGCGTTATGGTTGTCGCAGTTGCAGTTCCTCGTGTGAGTGGGCCCGCCAGAGTGCGGGCCCTTTCCGTTAGCGGTGTATTCCGTGTCGTGTGATTTCGCAGCTGGTGGTCGCATCCGCGGCCGCATCGGCCAACCAGGAAAAGAGTTATCCCATGGCACAGGGAACAGTGAAGTGGTTCAACGCTGAGAAGGGCTTCGGCTTCATCGAGCAGGACGGCGGCGGCCCCGACGTCTTCGTGCACTACAGCGCGATCGAGACCAGCGGCTACCGCTCCCTCGACGAGGCGCAGCGCGTCGAGTTCGACATCACGCAGGGCCCCAAGGGCCCGCAGGCGGAGAAGGTCCGGGCCGTCTGACCCGCACCACCCCCTGAATGACTGACGAAGCCCCCGGCCACCCGGCCGGGGGCTTCGCTGTGCATGGCGGGCTGGTTGAATCGGGACCATGCCCTCACTGACGCGCGCCGAAGCCGCTCGACGATCCGAGCTCCTGACCGTGACGAGCATGACCGTCGACCTCGACCTGGCGCGGGCGAGCGACCCGGCGACCGAGACCTTCGTCTCGCGGACGAGGATCACCTTCGACTGCGCCGAACCCGGCGGCACGACCTTCGTCGACCTCAAGCCGGTCGAGCTCGGCAGCCTGGTCCTCAACGGCCAGCCGCTCGACCCGGCCGACCTGGCGGACGGGCGGGTCCAGCTGACCGGGCTGACCGCCCACAACGTCCTCGAGGTCGAGTCGACGATGGCCTACAGCCGCGACGGGCAAGGCCTGCACCGCGCGGTGGACCCGGCCGACGGGGAGCACTACGTCTACGGCCACCTCTTCCTCGACGCCGCCCCGCGGGTGTTCGCCTGCTTCGACCAGCCCGACCTCAAGGCGCCCTACACAATCACCGTGACCGCGCCGGAGCCGTGGCTGGTGATCGGCAACGGCGCCGCGAAGCAGTCGTCACCCAGCCGCTGGGAGCTTGCGACGACCCTGCCGCTGGCCACCTACTTCGTCACGGTCTGCACCGGTCCCTACGCCTCCGTGCACGACGAGCACGACGGCATACCCCTCGGCATCCACGCCCGCGCCTCCCTGCGGACGCACCTCGAGCGTGAGGCGACCCAGATGCTCGAGGTGACCAAGGCGAGCTTCGACTACTACCACTCGCTCTTCGGCATCCGGTACCCGTTCGGCGAGTACCACCAGGTGTTCGTGCCCGAGTTCAACGCCGGGGCGATGGAGAACCCCGGCTGCGTCACCTTCCGCGACACGATGGTCTTCCGCGGGGCCGCCGCCCGTGACGAGGTGCTCTCGCGGACCAACACCATCGCCCACGAGATGGCGCACATGTGGTTCGGCGACCTCGTCACGATGCGTTGGTGGGACGACCTGTGGCTCAACGAGTCGTTCGCCGAGTACATGGCCCACCGCACCTGCGTGGCCGCCACCGAGTTCACCGACGCATGGGTCGACTCCACCGTGGCCCGCAAGGGCTGGGGGTATGCCGCGGAGCGCACCCCGTCGACGCACCCCGTGGCCGGGTCCGCGGCGCTGGACGCCCAGGCCGCGCTGCAGGACTTCGACGGGATCTCCTACGCCAAGGGCGCTGCGACGCTGCGGCAGCTGATCGCCCACATCGGCGACGACGCGTTCATCGCCGGGGTCGGCGACTACCTGCGCGGGCACTCCTACGGCAACGGCACGCTGGCCGACTTCATGGGGTTCATGGAGCGCGCCTCGGGGCAGTCGCTCACCGCGTGGAGCCGGGCCTGGCTGCTGACCGCCGGGGTCGACGTGCTCTCGGTCGACCGGGCGACCGGCGTCGTCGAGCGCAGCGCGCCGAGCGAACACCCGGCCGACCGTCCGCACACGACCGACGTGGCCGGGTTCGCCGACGGTGCCGAGGTGTTCCGGGTGCCCCTGACGATCACGCAGGACAGCACCGTCGTCGACGGGCTCCGCGAAGCCCCTGCGGCGCAGCTCGTCGTCCCGAACGCCTCGGACCTCACCTGGGCGACCGTGACGCTCGACGCCGAGTCGGTGGCCGCCGTGCCCGGCGCCCTCGCCGCGGTGCCGGACCCCCAGGCGCGGGCGGTGGTGTGGATCGCGCTGGTGGACGGCGTGTGCCTCGGCACCGTGGACCCGCGGGTGCTGGTCCGCACGTTCGGGGCGGCCTGGCCGGCCGAGGACAGCGACTCCGTGCTGACCCGCACGGCGACCACCCTGCTGGGCAGGGTCATCCCGACGTTCCTGCCGCCGGGGGAGCACGAGTGGGCCGAGCGGGTCGTGGCCGAGTCGGCCGAGCAGGTGCTCGCGTCCGCGCAGTCCGGCTCGACCCGGGCCCTCGTCGCGGCCCGCACGGTGGCCAGGGCGTCCGACGACGAGTCGCTCCTGCGCGCGTGGGCTGCGGGCCGGGAGCGTCCGGCGGGGCTGGAGTCCGACTCCGACTTCGGGTGGATCGCGGTCCGCAACCTCGCCTCCCGTGGCCTGGTCGACGACGACTTCGTCGAGGAGCGCCGCGCCGCCGACGACACCCTGCAGGGGCGGCTCAGCGCCCTCCTCGCGCGGGCGGCGATGCCGTCACCGGCAGCCAAGGCCTGGGCGTGGCAGGAGCTCACCGCGAACCGCTCCCGCTCCAACTACGACCTGAACGCGCTGGCCCAGGGCTTCTGGCTGGCCGAGGACCTCGCGGTGGTGCGTCCCTATGCGGAGCGCTACTTCGTCGACGTCCCCGCGATGACCGCATGGGTCGGTGAGGACGCCATCGCCCGGGTCGCGACGCTCGCCTACCCCGGCCGGGTGGTCGAGCAGGAGACGGTCGACCGCAGCGAGGCGGCGCTCGGGGGTGGCGGGCTCAGCGTCGCCGTCCGCCGCGCGATGGTCGACGCCGAGTCCGAGCTGCGGGAGGCACTGCGTTCGCGAGCCGCCTTCGGCTGACCGGTCCGGCCGAAGCTCCCCCGACCGCCCGTGCGCCGCTGGCCCTCGGTGGACGTCTGCGCAGGTCAGCGGCGTGATCGAGCAGGGGTACGGCCGCAATGAGCCCGGATCCGAGGTATCGTGGCCGGTGGCGAGGCCGTCGGATGTCAGCAGACGTTCAGCTCCGTCCACGAGGTCTGGATGGATGACTGTCAATGCAGCGACTGACTGAGGGGTTCGTGCTCGGGGACCGTTACGTGCTCGGCGCCCGGATCGCCTCCGGTGGCATGGCCGACGTCTGGGCCGGCACCGACACCGTGCTGCAGCGCAGTGTCGCCGTGAAGGTGATGCGACCCGACACCGGGCACGAGGAGCTGTTCGCGCTGCGCTTTCGCGACGAGGCGGTGCACTCGGCATCCCTCCTGCACACCAACATCGCCACCCTGTTCGACTACGGCGAGCACGACGGCCTGGCGTTCCTCGTCATGGAGCTGGTCAAGGGTGACCCGCTGTCGGTCGTGCTCCGGCGCCGAGGCCCCCTCGACCCGGCGGAGGTCCGCTCGCTGGTCGGGCAGGCCGCGCTCGCGCTCGGGGTGGCGCACGAGGCGCGGGTGATCCACCGCGACGTCAAGCCCGCGAACATCCTGGTCCGCCCCGACGGCCTGGTGAAGCTCACCGACTTCGGCATCGCGCGCGCGCTCGACGCGGCCGGCCACACCCGGGCCGGCGAGATGCTCGGCACGCCCGACTACATCAGCCCCGAGCAGGCGATGGGCGAGGGCGCCACCGGCGCGAGCGACCTCTACGCCCTCGGCGTGGTCGCCCACGAGATGCTGTCGGGCCGCAAGCCGTTCGACCGCGGCACCCCGATCGCGACCGCGCTGAGCCACGTCAACGAGCCCCCGCCACCGCTGCCCGACGGCGTGCCCGAGGACCTCGCGTCCCTCATCACGGACTGCCTCGCGAAGAACCCCGCCGACCGTCCCGCCAACGCCCGCGAGGTCGCCGCCCGGATCGGACTCGGCGAGCACGAGCTCGCCGGCCTGGGCCTCGGCCTGGCCAGCTCCATCGACCGCTGGTCCGAGGCCGACATGCCCGAGGTCGACGGTTCCGTCATCCGGTTCCCCGACCTGGGCCGCCCGACGGTGGCGATGAGCACGGGCTCGGACGGCGCCTGACCACACGCAAAGGTATGCCGCCGTCCCCCGGTCGGGGACGGCGGCATACCTCTGTCTGGTGCTCGAGAAGCGTGGGGTCAGCGGTAGTTGGTGAACTGGACCGCGAAGTCGAGGTCCTTGCCCTTGAGCAGCGCCTGCACGGCCTGGAGGTCGTCGCGCGACTTGCTGGTGACGCGCAGCTCGTCGCCCTGGATCTGCGACTTCACCGACTTGGGTCCCTCGTCGCGGATGATCTTGCCGATCTTCTTGGCGTTCTCCTGCGAGATGCCCTCCTTGAGCCCCACCTCGAGGCGGTACTCCTTGCCCGACAGCTGGGGACCGCGCTCGGGGACGTCGAGGTGCTTGAGCGAGACCTTGCGCTTCACGAGCCAGGTCTGGAACACGTCGAGGACGGCGTTGGCGCGCTCCTCGGTGTTCGCCTTGATCACGACGGCGTCCTCGCCGCTCGCGTCGATCGAAGCCCCGACGTTCTTGAAGTCGTAGCGCGTCGCCACCTCGCGCGACGCGCTGTTGAGGGCGTTGGCGACCTCCTGGCGGTCGATCTTGCTGACGATGTCGAACGAGCTGTCGGCCATGGTGGCGGGTCCTTCCTGGGCGTCACGCGGCAGCCACCCGGCCGGGTGGATGCCGGTTTCGGCATTCGTGGTTGTCCTTGCTATCCTTCCACGCGCACCAAGGCAGGTTGCCCGAGCGGCCAATGGGAGTGGACTGTAAATCCATCGCGAAAGCTACGAAGGTTCGAATCCTTCACCTGCCACACTGCGAATTCGATTGACCACGAAGGCCCCCGCTGCACAGCGGGGGCCTTCGTCGTGAGATCTCGTGGTTTCGAGTCGGTTGTCCCGTTTTCCGTCATGCCAGGCGGTCGGCCCCGTCTTCGTCGGTGGGGCCGAGGGGTCCCGGGGGGCCGCTCGGTCCTGCCCATGACGAACCTCCTGGGGGAGACCATGACGAACACCGCCGCTGCGCCCGGGGCGCGAGAGGCCACCCTGATCCGGCTGCCCCTGGCGGCCCGCTGGCTCGTGGCCGCGGCCGCCTGTGCCGTAGTGCTGGCCTGCGCGGCCCTGCTGAGTGCCGGGGCCGCCCGGGCCGCGACCATCGATGGTGCCATCACGTCCATCACCACCACGGCCACGGGCACGACCCAGTGGGACCGGGTGGACTTCGGATGCACCTGGGCCGTGCCCGACGGCTCGGCACCCGGTGACACCTTCAGCCTCGACCTGCCGGTCGAGCTGAAGTGGTTTGGTGCGACGGACTTCGCCCTGGCCGGTCCCGACGGCCAGTCGGTGGCGCTGGCCCACGCCGACCCCACTGGCCACGTCGTGTTCACGCTGACGGACTACGTCCTCACCCATCAGACCGGGGTCCACGGGAGCTGCCATTTCGCGACCCAGTACGCCGCGCAGACCAGCGACGGGACGTCGCACCTGGACTTCCAGGTGGGCGGCGAGGTGATCAGGGTCGACCTCCCCACGACGGCTCCCTGCAGCCCGGACTGCACCGTGGACCGCGGCACCCCGAGCAAGTACATGTGGTGGGACGACGCCGCCCAGACCACGACCCAGTCGGTGATCCGGGCGTCCGCGACGGACTCCGACAGCAGCGTCGTCACCCTCACGGACGTGCCCGGTCCAGGGCTCGCGCTCGACTGCGCCTCGCTCACCGTGACAATCGGCAAGGTGCTCGATGCCCAGGGTTACGTGACCGACCCGCGCGACGACACTCTCTACCCGCCCGTGGTCACCTGCACGACCCAGGGCGCCAGCGTCACCTGGTCCGACGTCGCTGCGGGGGAGTACGCCGAGCTCTGGGTGCGCGCGGACGTCGTCGACCCCTCCGCCGCGACCTACACCAACCAGGGCACGGTCACCGTGAACGGCCGGACGGCGCCGGTCTGGAACGAGGTCCGGGCCAGCGACGCGGGTGGCGACGGGACCGGGTCCCCGACGTCCACGACCTCGACGACCACGACCTCGACGACCACGAGCCCGACGTCCACGAGCCCGACGTCCACGACCTCGACGACCACGAGCCCGACGTCCACGACCTCGACGTCCACGAGCCCGACGTCCACGACCTCGACGACCACGACCTCGACGACCACGACCTCGACGACCACGAGCCCGACGTCCACGAGCCCGACGTCCACGAGCCCGACGTCCACGAGCCCGACGTCCACGACCTCGACGACGACGGCCCCGACCGCGACGAACGCGACCTCGACGAGCGGGACCTCGACGACGTCCGCGGCGACGACGGCCCCGACCGGCACGACGACCCGCCCGACCCGCACCATCGTCTCCGCCGCGACCCTCGCCTTCACCGGCTCGGACGCCGGTCGCCTGGCGCTGGTCGCCGCCCTGCTGCTGGGGACGGGTGTCCTGCTCTCCGTGGCCGGACGCCGCGCCCGACGTCACTAGGCACCTCGCCCACCGGACCGGCCGCCACCGGACCGGCCGCGGCCCCGGCCAGCCCCGCGAGGTAGGTTCGACGCACCGAGGGGCACAGCCGGGAGCCCCGGCCGAAGCTGGGAGTCGTGCGTGCGCGTCGTCGTGATGGGTGCGGGTGGCTACGTCGGCAGCCGGCTCGTGCCCGTGCTGCTGGCCGCCGGCCACGACGTGACCGCCACGTTCACCCGCGCCGCCTCCGCCGAGCGGTTCTGGTGGGTCGACCGGGTCGACGTGGTCGAGCTCGACGTCCTCGACCGGCCCAGGGTCCGCGCGGCCTTCGAGGGCGCCGAGGCCCTGCTCTACCTCGTGCACGGGCTGGGGGGTGCCGACTTCGCGACGGCCGACCGCCAGGGTGCCTACAACGCGGCCCACGCCGCCGTTCGCGCCGGGCTCCAGCGGATGGTCTACCTCGGCGGCCTGGTGCCCGACATCCCCGAGACCGACCTGTCGCCGCACCTGAGGTCACGCCTCGAGGTCGAGCAGGTGCTGATGGACTCGGGGATCCCGACGCTGGCCCTGCGGGCCGCCATGGTCGTCGGGAGCGGGTCGACGTCCTTCGAGATCATGCGCCAGCTGAGCGAGCGGCTGCCCCTGCAGGTCCTGCCGCGGTGGATGGACCGTCAGGTCGAGCCGGTGGCCGTGACCGACGTGCTGGCCGCGCTGGCGGGCGCGCTGACGGCCACGGCCCGGAGCCGACCCTTCGACGTCGGCAGCGGCGAGCGCCTGTCGTATGCCGCGCTGCTGCGGCTCTACGCCGACCGTGCCGGGCTGCGCCGTGTCCAGGTGAGCGTTCCCGGGCTGCCGACTGCGGTGGTCTCGAGACTGGCGCCCGCCCTGACCCGGGCGCCCTCGTCCACGGTCCAGAGCCTGGTCGAGAGCCTGCGCCACGACATGGTGTGCGGGCGACCCGACTTCGCCGTGCAGCTGCTGCCGCCCGGCCACGTCCTCACACCCGTCGCCGAGGCCCTCGACCGGGCGCTGGCCGAGCCGGACCCGGCGGTGCCCGACGCGCAGCGCGACCCCCTCGGTCCGCTCAGCTCCGACCCGGAGTGGACCGGCTCGCTGTCGAGCTGACTCCTCAGGTGCTGCGGGCCGCCAGCTCGCGCTCGAGGTTGCGGGCGAACCCGACCCCCATCGCCGCGATGACACCCTGCATGGAGGCGTGCACGGCCGGCTTGGCCAGCCGGGGGAACGGCAGGTCCACCTCGACGCCGAGGCGGATCGCCAGCCGGGTGCCGTGGCCGGCGTCCTCGAGCTCGTAGGTGCCCTTGACCCCCGCGCGCTCGTCACCCACGGGGGCGTGGGTGTAGGCGATCCGCTCCTTCGGCGTGAACTCCATCCGCTCGGTGAACGACAGCCCGATGCTCTTGCCCAGCACCTCGATGGGGGCCAGCTTCCACAGCCAGGTGCTGCCGTGGTCCTGGATCGAGCGGACCATCGGCGTCAGCCGGGCCACCGTCCCGGCGTCGCGCAGCACCTCCCAGACCGCGGCCCGCGGGTGCGGCACGACGGCGGTCGAGTGCTTGGAGGCTGAGAACACGGTCATGACCCGAGTCTCGTCCATGCCCGGGACGGTCGCGCGGCACCCCCCGATCCACGACAGACTGTGGCCATGGTCGAGCGCAACTGGGCTGGCAACCACACCTACGCCGCGCGAGAGCTGGTGTCTCCGCGCAGCGTCGACGAGCTGCAGGAGGTCGTCACCGGCAGCGAGCGGGTGCGCGCCCTGGGGTCGCGGCACTCGTTCACGGGGATCACCGACACCGACGGGGTGCTCGTGTCGCTGGCCGACCTGCCCGACGTGGCCGTGGTGGAGGTCGACGCGGACGCTGCGACGGCGACGGTCGGTGCCGGCGCGGCATACGGGGCGGTGGCCATGGAGCTGGAGCGGCAGGGCTGGGCGCTGGCCACGCTGGCCTCGCTCCCGCACATCAGCGTCGCCGGCGCGGTGGCGACGGGCACCCACGGGTCCGGCGACTCGACCGGCTCGCTGGCCGCGGCGGTGGCCGGCCTCGAGCTCGTCGGCGCCGACGGTGAGCTGCGCCGGCTGCGCCGCGGTGACGCGGACTTCGACGGGAGCGTCGTCGGCCTCGGCGCCCTCGGCATCGTCACGCGGATCACGCTCGACCTCGAACCCACCTACGCGGTGCGCCAGGACGTCTTCACCGGGTTGTCCTGGGACGCGGTCGAGCAGCACTTCGACGCGATCACCTCGACGGCACACAGCACCAGCATGTTCACCCGGTTCGAGGCCGAGGGCGTGCGGCAGGCGTGGTTCAAGAGCCGGGCGGCCGACGCCCCGACCGAGACGTTCGGGGCGCTGGCCGCCACCGGTCCGCTGCACATGCTCGAGGACGCCCCGACCGAGTCGGTGACCGACCAGACCGGCGTGCCCGGCCCGTGGCTCGACCGGCTGCCGCACTTCCGCATGGAGTTCACCCCGAGCCGGGGGGCCGAGCTGCAGAGCGAGTACCTCGTGCCCCGCCGGTCCGCCCTGGCGGCGATCGCCGAGCTGCGCCGGCTGTCCGCCACCATGGCGCCAGTGCTCCAGGTGGCCGAGATCCGCACCGTCGCCCGCGACGCGCTGTGGCTCAGCAGCTCCTACGACACCGACGTCGTCGGCTTCCACTTCACCTGGCTGCTCGACGAGGCAGCCGTGTATGCCGTGCTGCCGGAGATGGAGGCGGCCCTCCTGCCGTTGGGGGCGCGTCCCCACTGGGGCAAGTGCTTCGTCGCGCAGGCCGCCGAGCTGGCGCCGCTCTACCCGCGCTGGGAGGACTTCCGGGGCCTGCGCGAGCGGGTCGACCCGGGCCGCAAGTTCGGCAACGCGTTCCTCGACGGCGTCCTCGGCTGACCGACCTGCTGGGTGGCCGCCTGTGAGAGTCTGGCCGACGTGAGCGAACCAGCCCCCGCGGCACCGCGCCGTGGGCGTCCCGGCTACGACCAGGAGACGGTGCTGCGCCGGGCGATCGAGCTGTTCAACGAGCAGGGCTACGACGGCACCAGCATGGGTGACCTGGCTCGCGAGCTGGGGTTCACCAAGTCCGCGATCTACCATCACGTGCCGAGCAAGACCCACCTGCTGGCGCTCGCCCTCGACGAGGCCCTCGACGGGCTCACCCGCGCGATCGACGAGGCGAGCGCCGACGTCACCGGCCGCACGGCATACCAACGGCTGCGGGACGTGGTGCACCGCAGCGTGGAGGTGCTCGTGGAGCACCAGCCAGCCGTCACGTTGCTGCTGCGGGTGCGGGGCAACAGCGAGGTCGAGCTGGAGGCGCTGCGCCGACGGCGCGAGATCGACGCCCGGCTGGCGGCCCTGGTGACCGAGGCGATCGACGAGGGGTCGTTGCGCTCCGACGTGCCCCCGGCCCTGGTGAGCCGGCTGCTGTTCGGGATGGTGAACTCACTCGTCGAGTGGCACCGCGCCGGAGGGGGAGTCGAGCGCGCGCAGCTGTCCGAGGCGATCACGACGATCGCGTTCGACGGGCTGGCCCTGCCGGCGCAGCAGACGCCGCCCCACCGGACGCCGCACCGGGAGGCGCCTCACCAGGCGTAGAAGCCGCGCCCGCTCTTGCGGCCGAGCTCGCCGGCGGCGACCTTGTCGCGCAGCAGCTGCGGCGGCTCGAACCGCGGACCCAGCTCGCGCGAGAGGTGCTCGGCGATCGCCAGCCGCACGTCGAGTCCGACGATGTCGGTGGTGCGCAACGGTCCGATGGGGTGCCGGTAGCCGAGCGTCATGGCGGTGTCGATGTCCTCGGCCGACGCGACGCCCTCCTCGACCATCCGCATCGCCTCCAGCGCGATGGCCACGCCGAGCCGGCTGCTGGCGAAGCCCGGCGAGTCCTTCACGACGACTGCGGTCTTGCCGAGCGTCGCCGCCCAGCCCTGCGCCTGATCGACCAGCGCTGCCGAGGTGCGGCTCCCGACCACCACCTCGAGCAGGTCGCTGGTCGGCACCGGGTTGAAGAAGTGCAGCCCGATGAACCGATCCGGCGAGCGCAGGCCGTCGGCGATGGCGTCGATCGACAGCGAGCTGGTGTTGGTGGCGAGGACCGCCTCGGGGACGACCTGCTCCACGCGCTGGAACACCGACCGCTTGAGGTCGACGTCCTCCGGCACCGCCTCGACGACCAGGTCCACGCCGGCCAGCCCGTCGACGTCAGCGGTCGCCGACACGTGCGTCGTGACCTCGGCCGGGTCGGAGTCGCCGAGGGTGCCTCGCTCGGCGGCCTTGTGCAGGCTGGTCGTGACCCGCTCGAGCGCGGCCGCCGCCGCTGCCGAGTCGCTCTCGACCACGACGACCTCGCAACCGGCGAGCGCGAACGCATGCGCGATTCCGGCCCCCATCCGGCCGCCGCCGAACACGCCCACGCGGGCCGGCAGCGGGATCTTCTCGACAGTCATGGGTCTCCTCGGGGGGCAGGTGTCGGTGGTGCGCTAGTGCGGGTCAGGCGTCGAAGTCGACGGTGACCGCGTCACTGACCGGGAACGACTGGCAGGTGAGGACGAAGCCCTGCTCCACCTCGCCCTTCTCCAACGCGTAGTTGCGGCGCATGTCGACCTCGCCGTCGCGCACCAGGGCGCGGCAGGTGCCGCAGACGCCCCCCTTGCAGGCGAACGGCAGGTCGGTGCGGGTGGCCTGGGCGGCATCGAGGATGGACTGTCCGCGCGGCATCGGGGCGGTCGAGCTGGTGCCGTCGAGCACGACCGTCACGTCGCTCGTCTCTCCCTCGACCACCGCATCGGCCCGGCGCAGCTCGGGCGGCGGCTCGTCGACGTAGAAGAGCTCGAAGTGCACGCGGTCCTCGGCGACCCCGACCTCGGCCAGCACCTCGCGTGCCGCCCCGATCATGGCGAAGGGACCGCACAGCCACACGTCGTCGACGTCCCGGACCGGCACGAGCACGTCGAGCAGCCGCCGCAACCGGTCGGCGTCGATCCGGCCCGAGAAGAGCTCGACGTCGCGCGGCTCGCGAGAGAGCACGTGGATCAGCTGCAACCGGGCGCCGTACCGGTTCTTGAGGTCGGCGAGCTCCTCGGCGAACATGACCGACCCGGTGGTGCGGTTGCCGTAGATCAGCGTCACCTCGGCCTCGGGGTTGGTGAGCATCGTCGCGGCGATCGACAGCATCGGCGTGATGCCCGAACCGGCCGCGATGCAGAGGTGCCGGCCGCCGGTGGCCGGGTCGGCCCGGAAGCTGCCGGACGGCGTCTGCACCTCGACCTCGGTGCCGGGTGCGACCTCGTGCACCAGCCACCGCGAGAACAGCCCGTCCGGGATCTCGCGCACGCCGATGCGGGGTCGCTCACCGACGGCGGCGCAGATCGAGTAGGTGCGGCGGTGCTCCTGCCCGTCGATGCGACGGCGCAGGGTGAGCGACTGACCCGCTGCGAAGTCGTAGGCCGCGGCGAGCTCGGCCGGGACGTCGAAGCTCACCGCGACGGAGTCGTCGGTGAGCTGCTCCACGGAGTGGACCTTGAGGGTGTGGAAGACGGGGGCGGTGCGGCCCTTCCTGGGGATGAGCAGCGAGCCGGTGGAGGTGGTCACGGCCTAGATCTCCTTGACGTGCTCGAACGGCTCCAGGCAGCTGGTGCAGCGGTAGAGCGCCTTGCAGGACGTGGCGCCGAACTCCGAGGTGAGCTCGACGTCGCCGGACCCGCACCGCGGGCAGTGCAGGGAGCGGCGGGTGGGCAGCAACGACAGGGCGACCGGTCCTGATCGCGCCGGGGCGGGGCCGGGCGCCGAGAGGCCGTGGTCGGCCAGCGCGCGACGACCTCGATCGGTGATCCAGTCGCTCGACCACGCGGGGCTGAGCGCGACCCGCACGGTGGCCGCGAGGCCCGCCTCGCCGAGGCTGCGGACCAGGTCGTCGCGCATCGTGGCCATCGCCGGGCAGCCCGAGTAGGTCGGGGTGATGGTGACCGTGACGGCACCGTCCTCACTGACCGCCACGCCGCGGAGCACGCCGAGGTCCTCCAGGGTCAGCATCGGCATCTCGGGGTCGGTGACGCGGCGCGCGACGGCGAGGGCCTGCTCGCGCGTCGTCTCGGGGTCGGCCGCGGGCGCAGGTTTCGGTCCGGATGGGTGGGAGGCCTGCGCGCGCCGGGGGACACGAGTGGTCGCGGTGGTCGCGGTGGTCGCGGTGGTGGTGGCGGTCATGGTCACCACCGACCCATCGGGTGGGCGCGGGCCACGACCTGCAGCTCGCCCAGGATCCGGCTGAGCGCCTCGGTGTGCATACCGTCGCGGCCCTGGCGACCTTGGACGGCGGCCATCGGTGCGACGTCCGGCTGCTCCACGCCGCTGAGCGCGAAGACCTGGGCGAGCACGACGGCGACCGCGTCGGCCACCGTCGACGGGTCGACCCCGACGCCGGTCTGCGCGACCCGGGCCTCGACCTCGTGCGTGGCGAACAGCTCGGCCCGGAGGGGCCACACGGAGCGAAGCGCGACCTCGATCCGGCGCCGCGACTCCGCGGTGCCGCGCGCCAGGGTGAGGAACCAGCGACCCGCGTAGTCACGGTGGTAGGTGAGCTCCTTGACGCCCTTGGCCGCCACCGCCGACAGCACGTGGTCGCGGCTGTCGACGAGCTGCTCGAAGACCGCGATCCGGGCGCTCGAGAAGAGCAGGAGCTTGACGATCGTCACCGCGAAGTCGCCGTTGTCGAGCTCGACGAGCCGCGCGTTGCGGAACTCGCCGGCGTCACGGAAGAACGCCAACGCGTCCTCGGGGGCACGGGCGAGCCCTCGGGCAAGGTGGGGACGAGCGAAGGGTCGGCGGCGGCCGCGCGGGCGAGCAGCAGACGGGCCTGGCCCAGCAGGTCGAGTGCGATGTTGGACAGCGCGATGTCGTCCTCGAGGTCGGGTGCGCGGCTGGTCCACTCGGACAGGCGCTGCGACGCCACCAGGGCGTCGTCGGCGAGCATCAGGCAGTAGGTGCCGAGGTCGCGGGCGTCGACCCCGTCGGGGATCGTCGTGTCGACGCCGGCCAGCGGGTCCTCGAAGTCGGTGCCGAAGGCCCAGTGCGAGGGGTCGCCGCCGAGCAGGCCGTCGTAGACCGAGCCGTGCGCGTCGTTGGGGTCGGGGGCCGGGTGCGAGGGCTGGTGGGCGACGTCGTCGGCCACCGACTGGATCGCGTCCAGCTCGTCGGGGCCGTCAGAGGTGGTCTCGGGCATGGGTCAGCAGCTCACATGTGGGGGACGTCGTCGGGGATCTCGTAGAACGTGGGGTGCCGGTAGACCTTGTCGCCACTGGGGGCGAACATCGGGTCCTTCTCGTCGGGGCTCGACGCCGCGATGTCGGCCGACCGCACCACCCAGATGCTGACGCCCTCGTTGCGGCGGGTGTAGACGTCGCGCGCGTGGCGCAGCGCCATCTCGTCATCGGCCGCGTGCAACGAGCCCACGTGCACGTGGTTGAGCCCGCGCTTGCCGCGGACGAACACCTCGTAGAGCGGCCACTCGGCGCGCACGCCACCACCGGTCGGCTCGCTCACGCCACGCCCTCCTCACGCACCGAAGCCTGCTGGGCGGCATACGCACTCGCGGCCTCGCGGACCCACGCACCGTCCTCGTGCGCCTTGCGGCGGTGGGCGATCCGCTGCGTGTTGCACGGGCCGTTGCCCTTGACCACCTGCATGAACTCGTCCCAGTCGGGCTGCCCGAAGTCGTGGGCCTGCCGCTCGTCGTTCCAGCGCAGCTCGGGGTCGGGGAAGGTGACGCCGAGTGCCTTCGCCTGGGGCACGGACATGTCGACGAACCGCTGGCGCAGGTCGTCGTTGGTGTTGCGCTTGATGCCCCACGCCATCGACTGCGCCGAGTTGGGCGACTCGTCGTCGGGTGGCCCGAACATCATCAGCGCCGGCCACCAGAACCGGTTGACCGACTCCTGCACCATGGCGCGCTGCTCGTCGGTGCCCTGCATCATCGTCATCAGCAGCTCGTAGCCCTGCCGCTGGTGGAAGGACTCCTCCTTGCAGATGCGGATCATCGCCCGCCCGTAGGGCCCGAACGACGTCCGACAGAGCGGCACCTGGTTGCAGATCGCCGCGCCGTCGACCAGCCAGCCGATGGTGCCGACGTCGGCGTAGGACAGCGTCGGGTAGTTGAAGATCGAGGAGTACTTCTGGCGGCCCTCGATCAGCATCTCGGTGAGCTGCCCGCGACTGACGCCCAGGGTCTCGCAGGCCGAGTAGAGGTAGAGCCCGTGGCCGGCCTCGTCCTGCACCTTGGCCAGCAGGATCGCCTTGCGCCGCAGTGAAGGGGCACGGCCGATCCAGTTGCCCTCGGGCTGCATGCCGATGATCTCGGAGTGGGCGTGCTGGGCGACCTGGCGCACCAGCGTCTTGCGGTAGCCCTCGGGCATCCAGTCGCGCGGCTCGACCCGGTCGTTGCGGGCGATCGTCGCCTCGAACCCGGCGAGCAGCTCGGCTGCACCCGACGCGTGGGTGCCCGACGCGTGGGTGCCCGACTCGTCGGTGCCCGACGGGGTGGTCGTGGTGTCCGTCATGCAGCCCTCCACGGTGAGGCGAGGTGGTGAACGATTAACTGACCGAACGGTCTGTAATAGTGTCGCAGGCGCCGTCCGCTGTTGGCAACTACCGGACCCACGGTATGCCGGGCGGCCGCATTACTCGCGAGTCACCCGGGATCGGTGGCAGGCTCGGCAGCGATCCGCTGTCCGCCGTCGCTGGGAGGCCCACCCGATGTTCTCGCGCATCGCCATCGTCAACCGCGGCGAGGCCGCCATGCGGCTCATCCACGCGGTGCGCGACCTCAACGCTCAGGCCGGGCTGGGCGGGTCGGACGACGGGCACCGCATCGAGACCGTCGCGCTGCACACCGAGGGCGAGAAGCGCGCCATGTTCGTGCGCGAGTCGGACCACGCCTACAACCTGGGTCCGGCGGCCAACCGTCCCTACCTCGACTACGCGGTGCTGGAGAAGGCGCTGCGCGAGACCGGCGCCGATGCCGCCTGGGTGGGCTGGGGCTTCGTCGCCGAGCACCCCGATTTCGCGGCCCTGTGCGAGCGGATCGGGGTCACCTTCATCGGCCCGAGCCCGGAGGCGATGCGCAAGCTCGGGGACAAGATCGGCTCCAAGCTGATCGCCGAGGAGGTCGGGGTCCCCGTCGCACCGTGGAGCCGCGGTGGGGTCGACACCCTCGAGGACGCCAAGTCCGCGGCCGCGCGCATCGGCTACCCGTTGATGCTCAAGGCGACCGCGGGTGGTGGTGGGCGGGGCATCCGCATGGTTGCGTCCGACGCCGACCTCACCGACGCCTACGAGCGCACTCGTGACGAGGCCGAGCGCGCGTTCGGGTCCGGCGTGGTCTTCCTCGAGAAGCTCGTGACCGGTGCCCGCCACGTCGAGGTCCAGGTCATCGCCGACGGCCAGGGGACCGCGTGGGCGCTGGGTGTGCGCGACTGCTCGGTGCAGCGCCGCAACCAGAAGGTGATCGAGGAGTCGGCCTCGCCGGTCCTGCAGCCCGAGCAGGTGGCCGAGGTCAAGGCCAGCGCCGAGCGGCTGGCGATCGCCGTCGGCTACGCCGGGGCCGGCACGGTCGAGTTCCTCTACCACCCGGGGGAGAAGTTCTTCGCCTTCCTCGAGGTCAACACCCGGCTGCAGGTCGAGCACCCGATCACCGAGATCACGACCGACACCGACCTGGTCAAGCTGCAGATCCACGTCGCAGGCGGGGGTCGGCTCGAGGGTGAGCGCCCGGTCGAGGAGGGGCACGCCGTGGAGGCCCGGCTCAACGCCGAGGACCCCGACCGCGACTTCGCGCCGTCACCCGGCCGGATCACGTTGCTCAACCTGCCCGCCGGCCCCGGCATCCGCGTCGACACGGGGGTGGGGGAGGGCGACTCGATCCCGGCCGACTTCGACTCGATGATCGCCAAGATCATCGCCGTCGGCCGCAACCGCGACGAGGCGCTGGCCAGGCTGCGCCGCGCGATGGGCGAGACCACCGTCGTCATCGAGGGTGGTGCCACCAACAAGAGCTTCATCCTCGACCTGCTCGACCAGCCCGAGGTGATCGACGGCAGCGCCGACACCGGGTGGATCGACCGGGTCCGTGCCGAGGGCCGCCTCGTCTCGCATCGGCACTCCGGCGTCGCGCTGGTCGCCGCCGGCATCGAGGGCTACGAGGACGAGGAGGCCGTCGAGCGCACCCGCCTCCTCGAGACCTCGCGCGGTGGGCGCCCCCAGGTGCAGCACCGCACCGGCCGCGCCATCGACCTCAAGCTGCGCGGCACGGCATACAAGGTCACGGTGTGGCGGATCGGGCCGCACCGGTTCCGCGTCGCGATCGCCGCCGGCGCCACCGAGCAGACCGTCGATGCCGACCTCGACCGGCTCGACGACTACACCAGCCGGATCACCATCGCCGGGCGCACGCACCGGCTGATCACGGCGACCCACGGGCCGGTGCAGCTCGTCGAGGTCGACGGCGTCACCCACCGCGTCAGCCGTGACGAGGGTGGTGTGCTGCGTTCTCCCGCACCGGCGCTCGTGGTCGCGACCCCCGCGCCAGTGGGCTCCGAGGTCGCGGCCGGGGCACCCGTGCTGGTCCTGGAGTCGATGAAGATGGAGACCGTCCTGCCTGCCCCGTTCGCGGGCCGGGTCAAGGAGCTGCTCGTCTCCGCCGGCAGCCAGGTCGAGACCGGCGCGCCGCTCGTGCGGCTCGAGCCGGTCGGCGACGGCGACGACGCTGCCGACGTCACGGCCGACGACCACGTCGACCTCGACCTGCCCGACGACGTCTCCAACGGTGGTGCCGCCGCCACCGCGGACCAGGCCCGTGCCGCGCTCGCGGCGATGCTGCTCGGCTACGACCTCGACCAGCGCGACGAGGGCAGCACCCTGACGCGCTACCTCACCGCGCGCGACGAGCTGACCACCCAGGGTGACTCCCAGATCCGGGCCGAGGTCGCGGTGCTCGAGGTGTTCGCCGACCTCGCCGAGCTGAGCCGCAACCGGCCGGCCGGCGAGGAGGCGCACGTCGAGCACCGGGTGCACAGCCCGCGCGAGCACTTCCACACCTACCTGCAGAGCCTCGACCCCGACCGTGGGGCGCTGCCCGAGCAGTTCCGCAGCAAGCTCGGCAACGTGCTGCGCCACTACGGCCTCGACAGCCTCGACCGCACCGCCGAGCTCGAGCAGGCCGTGTTCCGGGTCTTCCTGTCGCAGCAGCGCTCCGCACCCGACGTGGCCCTGGCGACCTCGCTGCTCCAGCGCTGGATGGTCGAGCCGTGCCCGGAGCCGCCGCTCGACGCCGCCGCCCGCGAGGTGCTCGACCGGCTGGTGGTGGCCACCCAGCTGCGCTTCCCGGTCGTCGGCGACCTGGCCCGCAGCGTGCGGTTCCGCTGGTTCGACCAGCCGCTCGTCGACGCCGACCGCGCCAGCGTCCTCGGTGGGGTGAGCGACGAGCTGACGGCACTGGAGGGCATGCCCGGGGGTGAGGAGCGGGCCAGTCGGATCGACGCACTCGCCGCGATCCCCGAGCAGATCGTCCAGTTCCTGGCCGACCGTCTCGAGAGCGGTGTGCCGCAACGCGAGCCGATGCTGGCCGTCCTCATCAAACGGCACTACCGCGAGCACGACCTCACCGGGCTGCGCGAGCTCGCCGTCGGTGACCGCCCGTTCGCGGTGGCCGACTACACCCTCGACGGCCGGGGCACGCACCTCGTCACCAGCGTCGGCCGGGTCGACGAGCTGGTGCCCGGGAGCGACCTCGCCGAGGCCGTGGCGGCACAGCTGGCCGCGACGCCTGAGGGCTCCGACGGTGTCGTCGACCTCTACCTTTCGTGGCCCGACGAGCCGGCGTCGCCGGAGGACGCCTCCGCCCGTCTTAGCGAGCTCCTCGTCGGTCTGCCGTTCGCGCACGGCCTGCGTCGCGTGGCCATCGCGGTCTGCCCGGGTGGCGGACGACCGGTCGGCTACTTCACCTTCCGCCCCGACGGTGACGGCGGGATGGTCGAGGACCGGCTGGTCCGGGGCGTCCACCCGATGGTCGGGCGGCGGCTCAACCTGTGGCGGCTGCGCGACTTCGAGGTCACCCGCCTCGACGCCCCCGACGACGTGCTGCTCTACCTGTGCACCGCGCCCGGCAACGAGGCCGACCAGCGGCTCGTCGCCCTGGCCCAGGTCCGCCAGCTGGTCGTCGTCCGTGACGAGCAGGGCCGGGTCACGGCGCTGCCGCACGCCGAGCGCGCGATCGCCAACTGCCTCGAGGCGATCCGCCGGGCTCGATCGGCCCGGGGTGCGGCCGGCGCACGCCTCGACATGAACCACGTGTGGGTGCACATCTGGCCGGCGATCGAGGCCGACCTCGACCAGCTCACCGCGCTCCAGGCCAAGATCGCCCCGCTGACCGCCGGCGCCGGCATCGAGGAGGTGCTCGTCCAGGGCCGGATCGCCACGCCCGACGGCGCGAGCGCCCCCCTGGCCGCGCGGTTCCACTTCCAGCCCGGGTCCGGGGTCGTCACCTCGGTGCAGGAGCCGCCGACGATCCGCCTGGCGCCGCTGGACGACTACGCCCAGAAGGTCGTGCGGGCACGGCGCCGAGGCGTCGTCTACCCCTACGAGCTGCAGGCCATGATCGCCGGGCCCGGTGGCACAGCGACCGAGTACGACCTGGACGACACCGGCGTGCTCGCGCCGGTCGACCGGCCCTACGGGCACAACAAGGCCGGCATCATCGCCGGCGTCATCACCACCCCGACCGAGCGCTACCCCGAGGGCATGACCCGGGTGCTGCTCTGCGGCGACCCGCTCAAGGCGCTCGGTGCGGTGTCCGAGGCCGAGTGCGCGCGGATCATCGCCGCCCTCGACCTGGCCGAACGGATGCGGGTGCCGGTGGAGTGGTTCGCGCTGTCGGCCGGGGCCCGCATCTCGATGGACTCCGGCACCGAGAACATGGACTGGGTCGCCAAGGCGCTCAAGCGCATCATCGAGTTCACCCAGGCCGGTGGCGAGATCAACATCGTCGTCGCCGGGATCAACGTCGGCGCCCAGCCCTACTGGAACGCAGAGGCCACGATGCTGATGCACACCAAGGGAATCCTCGTCATGACGCCGGACAGCGCCATGGTCCTCACCGGAAAGCAGTCGCTCGACTTCTCCGGTGGCGTCTCGGCCGAGGACAACTTCGGGATCGGTGGCTACGACCGCGTCATGGGGCCGAACGGGCAGGCGCAGTACTGGGCGCCCGACCTCGCTGGCGCCCGCGACGTGCTGATGGGGCACTACGACCACACCTACGTCCACCCCGGCGAGCCGGGGCCTCGCCGCGCGACGACCACGGACCCCACGGACCGGGACGTCACGGCATACCCGCACGTGATCCCGGACTCGGCGTTCACCACGGTCGGCGACATCTTCTCGCCGGACACCAACCCCGATCGCAAGAAGCCGTTCGACATCCGGGTGCTGATGGCCGCGGTCGCCGACCAGGACCACCCCGCGCTGGAGCGCTGGGCCGGCATGGCCGACGCCGAGACGGCGGTGGTGCAGGACGCGCACCTCGGTGGGATCCCGGTGTGCCTGTTGGGGATCGAGTCCAAGAACGTGCCGCGCCGCGGGTTCCCGCCCACCGACGGCCCCGACACCTACACGGCGGGCACGCTGTTCCCGCGCTCGTCCAAGAAGGCGGCCCGGGCGATCAACGCCGCCAGCGGCAACCGGCCGCTCGTGGTGCTCGCCAACCTGTCCGGGTTCGACGGCTCACCGGAGTCGATGCGCAGCCTGCAGCTCGAGTACGGCGCCGAGATCGGCCGGGCCATCGTCAACTTCGACGGTCCCATCGTCTTCTGCGTCGTGTCCCGCTACCACGGTGGGGCGTTCGTGGTCTTCTCCAAGGCGCTCAACCCGTCGATGACGGTGCTCGCGATCGAGGGCTCGTTCGCCTCGGTGCTGGGTGGCGCGCCGGCGGCTGCCGTCGTGTTCTCCCGCGACGTCGACGCCCGCACCGCCGCCGACCCGAGGGTCACCGAGCTCGAGGCCCGGGTCGGGGAGGCCAAGGGCGCCGACCGCGCCCTGCTGGCCGCCGAGCTGGCCGACCTGCGCACCTCGGTCCGCAGCGAGAAGCTCGGCGAGGTCGCGTCGGAGTTCGACAGCGTCCACAGCATCCACCGTGCCGTCAGCGTGGGCTCGGTCGACGCCGTCATCGACCCGCACGAGCTGCGTCCGCGGATCATCGCCGCAATCGAGGAGGGCCTCGCCCGCCAGGCCTGACGCCCCGCCCCCGTCGCTATCCCATGCAAAAGGCGAGTTAGCGCCGCGCCGGATGTCGCTAACTCGCCTTTTGCATGGGATAGCGACGGGTGGGTAGGGACCGGAGGAATCGCGACCGACCCAACCGGAGGTGTCCCATGAGCGAGCAGGACCGCAACCTGGCCGAGATGGACCAGGACGACGTCGAGCGGCACAGCGTCGTCCAGGCGGTCATCCAGCAGGTCATCGACGAGACCAGCCTGTCCGCTGAGGGGCGCGACCCGCGCGAGGTGCAGGCGGAGCTGACCGCCGCCCTCGCCCAGCGCGGCATCGGTGAGCAGCCACCGCGCTGGCTCGAGACGGTCGCGGAGCGGCTGGTCAACGGCCACCGCTACGTCGAGGACCCCCACAGGGCCGACCCGCCCGCCTAGTCTGGCCGGGTGACTCCCGCCGGTCTGCTCCTCGCCGCGGGTGGCGGTCGTCGGATGGGCAAGCCCAAGGCACTCGTCGACGACCCTGCCGGGGGGTCGTTCGTCGAGCGCGGGGTGCGGGTGCTGCGTGCCGCCGGCTGCGCACCGGTCGTCGTCGTCGTGGGCGCCGAGGCCGCCCGAACCGCGGCCCTTGCCACGGCGGCCGGCGCCGACACGGTCGTCGAGGCTGCCGACTGGGAGAGCGGCCAGAGTGCATCGCTCCGGGCCGGGCTCGCGGCGGTCCAGCTCACCGAGGCCGAGGTCGCGTGCATCCTGCTGGTCGACCTGCCCGACGTGACGTCGGCCGTGGTGCGGCGGGTGGCCGCAGCAGGCGGTGACGGGCCAGCGGTGCTGGCCCGCGCGGCATACCGAGGCGTGCCCGGGCACCCGGTCGTGATGGGGCGGGACCACTGGAAAGGGGTCCTCGACGTCGCTGCCGGCGACCGGGGTGCCCGCGACTACCTCGCGACGCACGAGCACCTGTTGGTCGAGTGCGGCGACCTGGCCACCGGCCGCGACGCGGACACCCCTGACGACCTGTGAGCCTGCGACGCTGCTGTTGATGAAGCGTTGAGAGGTTCGACCACGGGTTGGAAGTAGTGCCCCCTTCAATTAGCCGCCGCGATGAGTGATGCTGTGGACATGGAGCCACGCGAGGCGTTCTCGTCCGCGAAGGCGCTGACGCAGGGGCTTGCCGACACGGGTTACCTCGCCGACGACGCCCTCGCCACGGTGGCCTGGCTCGCGCTCCGGCTCGAACGCCCGCTCCTCCTCGAGGGCGAGCCGGGCACCGGCAAGACAGCACTCGCAGAGGGGATCGCCGCCGCGCTCGACCTGCCACTCATCCGGCTCCAGTGCTACGAGGGCATCGACGCGACCCAGGCGCTCTACGACTGGGACTTCCCCCGGCAGATCCTGCACCTGCGCGCGGTCGAGGCCGTCGCCGCCGACGGCCAGGAGCTCAGCACGGTCGAGGACCAGCTCTTCGACCAGCGGTTCCTGCTCGCCCGCCCCGTGCTCCGGGCGCTGCGCGAGTCGCCGGTGGTGCTGCTCGTCGACGAGATCGACCGCGCCGACGACGAGTTCGAGGCGTTCCTGCTCGAGGTGCTGTCGACGTGGCAGGTGACCATCCCCGAGCTCGGCACCGTCACCGCTGCCACACCCCCGATCGTGGTGCTGACCTCCAACCGCACCCGAGAGCTGCACGACGCGCTCAAGCGCCGGTGCCTCTACCACTGGATCGACCACCCCGGCCTCGAGCGCGAGCTGCAGATCGTCCGGTCCCGAGCACCGCAGGTGTCGGAGTCCCTTGCAGCGCAGGTGGTCTCGACGGTCCAACGGCTGCGCAACGAGCACGACCTGATCAAGCCGCCGGGTGTCGCGGAGACCCTCGACTGGGCGCGCGCGCTGCACGAGCTGGGCGCCTCCGACCTCGACCTCGAGACCGCCGCGGCGAGCCTGGGAGTCGCGGTGAAGTACCGCGAGGACGCCGAGCGGGTCAGGGCCGCCCTCGACCGGATCATGACGCGATGACCACGGCGCCGGCACACGCCGCAGACGAGATCCTGCTGGGTTTCGCTCGAGCCCTGCGCGCTGCCGGCGTCAACGTCACGGCCGACCGCGAGCGCACCTACCTCGAGGCGGTCGAGGCGGTCGGGGTGCAGGACGAGCCCGGCGCCTACTGGGCCGGCCGCGCGACGCTGTGCGCCTCGCCGGCCGACCTCGACCGCTACGACCGGGTGTATGCCGCGTGGTTCGGGCTCGAGCGCGCCGGCACCCGTCCGCGCCGCGACCCGGGTCACACCGTGGTCCAGGCCTCGCTCGAGACCGGCGCGGGGTCGCCCGACGGGCAGGAGTCACCCGAGGACGAGGTCCGCGCCGAGGCGAGCGCGGTCGAGGTGCTGCGCCATCGCGACCTCGCCACGCTGAGCAGCGTCGAGCGCGCCCGGCTCGCGGCGCTCTTCGCGGCCCTGCGTCCCAGGGCACCGCGACGTCCGGCACACCGGCAGACCCCCGCGCGCCGGGGGGCGGTGGACGCCCGCAAGACCCTGCGCGCGCAGCTGCGCCGGATGGGGGAACCCGGTCCCATCGCCTGGCGCCACCGCGGCACCCGCGCCCGCCGGGTCGTCCTCCTCGTTGACGTCTCGGGGTCGATGAGCGCCTACGCCGACGCCCTGCTGCGGCTGGCCCACACCTACGCCGCCAGCGGCCTCCCGGTCGAGGTGTTCACCGTCGGCACCCGGCTGACCCATGTGACCAGGCCGCTGCGCCAGCGCGACCCCGAACGAGCCCTGGTCGCCTGTGGCGAGTGCGTGCCCGACTGGTCGGGGGGCACCCGGCTGGCCGAGGGGATCGGCGCGTTCCTCGACCGCTGGGGCCGGCGCGGCATGGCTCGCGGCGCGGTGGTGGTGCTGTTCAGCGACGGCTGGGAACGCGACGAGCCGCAAGCCCTGGGGGAGCAGATGCGGCGGCTGCAGGCGCTGGCGCACCGCGTCGTCTGGGTGAACCCGCACCGTGGCAAGCCGGGCTACCAGCCCGTGCAGCAGGGGATCGTCGCGGCGCTGCCGCACGTCGACGACTTCGTCGCCGGTCACTCGATGGCCGCCTTCGAGGAGCTCGTGGAGGTGGTCGGCCGTGCGTGAGGTGCTGCCCGAGCTGCTGCGCTGGTGGCGTGCGGGGGCCACGGTGGGCGTAGGCACCGTCGTCGGCACGTGGCGCTCGGCGCCGCGACCGGCCGGGGCGGCGATGCTGGTCGGGCCGGGAGGCGAGGCGGTCGGCTCGGTGAGCGGCGGCTGCGTCGAGGGCGCCGTCTACGAGCTCGCGGGGTCCGTGGTCGCCGACGGTGTGCCGGTGCTGCAGCGCTACGGCGTCAGCGACGACGACGCGTATGCCGTGGGGCTGACCTGCGGGGGCATCCTCGACGTCTTCGTGGAGTCGGTGAGCAGCACGACATACCCCGAGCTCGGTGAGGTGGCCGACGACATCGAGGCGGGCCGCCCCGTGGCGGTGGCCACGGTCATCGAGCACCCGGACCCGGCTCGGCTCGGTCGGCGGCTGGTGGTGCGCCCCGAGCAGGACGGCGCCGTAGGTGCCAGCGGGACGCTCGGGTCGTCGCGCGCCGACGACGCGGTCACCGACGACGCCCGCGGCCTGCTCGCCTCGGGACGCACCGAGACCCTCACCTACGGCCCGGACGGTGAGCGGCGGGGTGAGGGCATGCGGGTCTTCGTGTCGTCGTTCGCGCCGAAGCCGCGGATGCTGGTCTTCGGGGCGATCGACTTCGCGGCGGCCGTCGCCCACCAAGGACACTTCCTCGGCTACCACGTGACCGTCTGTGACGCCCGCCCGGTCTTCGCCACCAGGTCGCGCTTCCCGTCGGCCGACGAGGTGGTCGTCACCTGGCCGCACCGCTACCTCGAGGCCGAGCGCGATGCGGGCCGGATCGACTCGCGCACGGTGATCTGCGTCCTCACCCACGACCCCAAGTTCGACGTGCCCGTCCTCGAGGTCGCGCTGCGCCTGCCCGAGGTGGCGTACGTCGGGGCGATGGGTTCGCGGCGCACCCACGACGACCGGATGGCGCGGCTGCGCGAGGCCGGCCTGACCGAGCGTGAGCTGGCGCGGCTGTCCAGCCCGGTGGGACTGGACCTCGGCGCGCGCACCCCCGAGGAGACGGCGGTGAGCATCGCCGCCGAGATCATCGCACTCCAGTGGGGCGGCCGGGGGGACCGGCTCGGTCACCGCGACGGCCCGATCCACCACCACACCACCGGCTCCGGAGCCGGCCTCGTCCCCGCCTCGACGGCAGCAGAGGGGGTCGCCGCGAACCATCCGGATTGACCGTTGTCCCCGGTCCGTGGACGGAGCAGGATCCCAACCAGCCGGGCTGACCGGCGCCATCCACAGCCAGCCTGTCCAGCCAGCAAGTTCGTGTCACAGAGAGGTGATCGAATGACCCGCATCAGCGTCACGGTCGACGGCGTCGACTACACCGACGAGGTGGAGCCGCGCACGCTCCTCGTCCACTACCTGAGAGAGCAGCTGGGCAAGACGGGCACCGTCGTCGGGTGCGACACGAGCAACTGCGGGGCGTGCACCGTGCACCTCGACGGGCGCAGCGTGAAGTCGTGCAACGTGCTCGCCGTGCAGGCCGACGGCCACGACGTCACGACGATCGAGGGGCTGGCGCAGGACGGCGAGCTGCACCCGATGCAGCAGGCCTTCCACGACTGCCACGCGCTCCAGTGCGGCTACTGCACGCCGGGGATGATCATGCAGTCGATCGACGTGCTCAACGACAACCCGAACCCCACCGAGGACGAGATCCGGGTCGGGCTCGAGGGCAACCTCTGCCGGTGCACGGGCTACCACAACATCGTCAAGGCGGTGCAGCAGGCGGCCGGTGCCGGCGCCGGTGCCGCCGCGGGCGCCACGGCCGGCACGACCAGCGGCTCGACCCTCGGGGGTGAGCCGGTATGACCGCCGTGGAGGACCGCCCGAAGACCGAGATCGGGGCGGCACGCAAGCGCAAGGAGGACCAGCGCCTCATCACCGGACGCACGAAGTGGACCGACAACATCCAGCTCACCGGCATGCAGCACCTCGCCATGGTGCGCAGCCCGTTCGCCCACGCCACCATCACCGGGATCGACGTCTCGGCAGCGAAGCAGGCGCCGGGCGTCCTCGCCGTCCTGACCGGTGAGGACCTGAAGGACATCCAGGGCGGCATGGCGAACGCCTGGCCGATCGTGGAGGACCAGAAGGCGCCGGTCCACCCGGCCATCGCGGTGGACCACGTGGCGTTCGCCGGCGAGATCGTCGCCGTCGTGATCGCCCGCACGGCGGTTGCCGCCCGCGACGCCGCAGAGCTCGTCGACGTGGACTACGACGAGCTTCCCCCCGTGCTCGACCTGCGGGAGGCCGCCAAGGACACCGTCCTGGCCCACCCCGACCTGGGCACCAACAAGAGTGCCTTCTGGCAGTTCGACTCGGCCGGTGCCGGCACCGGCAGCTCCATCGACGACGCGATCGACGCCGCGCGGGCCGACGGGATCGTCATCGAGCGCGAGTACCGCCAGCAGCGGCTGATCCCCGCGTTCATGGAGCCCCGCTCGGTCGTGTGCGACCCGACCGGAGAGCAGCTGACCATCTGGACCGCCACCCAGGTGCCGCACTTCGTGCGCATCTTCACCGCCCTGGTGCTCGGCATCCCCGAGAGCAAGATCCGGGTGATCGCCCCGGACGTGGGGGGTGGCTTCGGTGGCAAGCTCCAGCACACCCCCGAAGAGGTCCTCACGGTCCTCGCTGCGCGACACGTGGGCAAGCCGTGCAAGTACACCGAGACCCGCAGCGAGTCGCTCCTGTCGGCTCACCACGGGCGCGACCAGTGGCAGAAGCTCACCCTGACCGCGACCAAGGACGGCACGGTCACCGGGCTCAAGGTCGACCTGCTGGCCGACATGGGGGCCTACCTCGGGCTGGTCACGTCCGGCATACCGGTGCTCGGCGCGTTCATGTTCAACGCGATCTACAAGTTCCCCGCCTACCAGTTCAACTGCACCAACCTGTTCACCAACAAGACGTGGACCGACGCCTACCGCGGCGCCGGGCGGCCGGAGGCGACCTACGCCATCGAGCGGCTGATGGACGAGCTGGCCGTCGAGGTCGGGGTCGACCCCCTGGAGATCAGGGAGAAGAACTGGATCAAGCACGAGGAGTTCCCGTTCACCACGGTGGCCGGGATGACCTACGACTCGGGCAACTACGAGGCCGCGACCGCGCGGGCGCGAGAGCTCTTCGACTACGACGGGCTGCGGCGCGAGCAGCAGGAGCGTCGCGACCGCAAGGACCCGGTCCAGCTGGGCATCGGTATCTCGACATTCACCGAGATGTGCGGTCTCGCGCCGTCCCGGGTCCTCGGAGCCCTGCGCTACGCCGCAGGCGGGTGGGAGCACGCGACGGTGCGGATGCTGCCCACCGGCAAGGTCGAGGTGGTCACCGGCACCTCGCCCCACGGCCAGGGCCACGAGACGGTCTGGAGCCAGATCATCGCCGACAAGCTCGGGGTCCCGTTCGAGGACGTCGAGGTGCTGCACGGCGACACCCAGATCGCCAGCCGCGGACTCGACACCTACGGCTCGCGGTCGCTGGTCGTCGGTGGGCAGGCCCTCGTGATGGCGGCCGACCGGGTGATCGAGAAGGCCAAGCCCCATGCCGCGCACCTGCTCGAGGTGTCGGTCGAGGACATCGAGTTCTCCGGTGGCCAGTTCAAGGTCAAGGGCACGGACAACGGCAAGGCGATGGCCGAGGTGGTCTGGGCGGCCTTCGCGTCGCACGACCTGGCCGAGGGGCTCGAGCCCACGCTGGACGCCGACGCCACCTACGACCCGGTGGACTTCTCCTTCCCCCACGGCACCCACCTGTGCGCCATGGAGGTCGACACCGAGACCGGTCAGGTGACGATGCGCAAGTACGTGTGCGTCGACGACATCGGCAACATCATGAACCCGCTCATCGTCGAGGGGCAGGTGCATGGCGGGCTCGTGCAGGGCATCGCCCAGGCACTCTGGGAGGAGGCGGTCTACGACGACCAGGGCACCCTGGTGTCGGGTTCGTTCGTCGACTACACGCTGCCCACGGCCGCAGACACGATCTCGTTCGTCACCGACAACACCGTCTCCCCGTCGACGACGAACGACCTCGGGGCCAAGGGGGTCGGCGAGGCGGGCTGCATCGCCTCCACCCCGGCTGTCGTCAACGCCGTCGTCGACGCGCTGCGGCCGATGGGGATCAACGACATCCGGATGCCGTGCACCCCGGAGCGGGTCTGGCGGGCGATCCAGTCCGCCGGCGCGAACCAATCCGACGCCACCACCGGTGACGCCCAGCCGCACTTCGACGCGGCGGCCCCCAACCAGGACGAGCCGGGCGGTCCAGCCGGCACCGCGACGAACGGAGCAGACCAGTGATCCCCGCAGCGTTCGACTACGTCGCGCCCACCTCTGTCGCCGACGCGCTCGCCGCCATGGCGGAGGCCGGTGACGAGGGCAAGGTGCTGGCCGGCGGGCAGAGCCTGCTGCCGATCCTGCGGATGCGGCTCAACGCCCCGGAGAAGGTCATCGACCTCGGCCGGATCGAGGAGCTCAAGGGAGTGTCCGAGGACGGCGACCACGTGGTGATCGGTGCGATGACCACGTATGCCGACGTGCTGGCGAGCGACCTCGTGCGTCAGCACGCGGGGGTGCTCACCGACGCGATCGCCGAGGTGGCCGACCCGCAGATCCGGCACCGTGGCACGGTCGGTGGCGCCCTGGTCCACGCCGACCCCGCCGGTGACGTCGGGGCGCCGGCCCTCGCGCTCGACACCGAGTTCGTCATCACCGGCAGCGGTGGTGAGCGACGGGTCGCCGCCGCCGACTTCTTCCAGGACCTCTTCGAGACGGCCGTGGGAGAGGGTGAGCTGCTCACCGCCATCCGGATCCCGAAGCACACCGGATGGGGGCACCGCTACGAGAAGTTCGTCAGGGTGTCCCACCAGTGGTCGATCGTCGCGGTCGCGGCGACGGTCCGGGTCGACGGCGGCAGCATCGCCGAGGCGCGGATCGGCCTGACCAACATGGGCTCGACCCCGCTGCGGGCCACGAGCGTCGAGCAGGCTCTCGTGGGTGCGTCGGCGACGGACGAAGCAGTCCGCGCGGCGTGTGCCGCCGCGGCCGACGGCACCAACCCGCCGTCGGACCTCAACGGTGACGCCGACTACCGCAAGCACCTGGCGACGGTGCTGACCCGGCGAGCCGTCCTGGCCGCGGCAGGCGGGTGAGCCCGTGGAGCTGAACCACTCCTTCACCGTGCCCGCGGACGTCGCGACCACCTGGGCGACCTTCATGGACCTGCCCCTGGTCGGCGGCTGCTTCCCCGGCGCCACCGTCACGGAGGTGACGGAGGAGGGCTTCGCGGGCACGGTGAAGGTCAAGCTCGGCCCGATCGCGCTGGTCTACTCGGGCACCGGGTCCTTCCTCGAGCGCGACGACACTGCGCACCGGGCCGTGATCGAGGCCAAGGGCAAGGACAAGCGGGGCAACGGCACGGCCGGGGCCACCGTCACGATCCAGCTCTCCGAGGCGGGTGCCGGCTCGACCCGCGCCGACGTGCAGACCGACCTGGCGGTGACCGGCAAGCCGGCGCAGTTCGGCCGGGGCGTCATGCAGGACGTCTCCGACAAGCTGCTCGGCCAGTTCATCGCGTGCATCGAGGGCAAGATCGGCGACGCCACCCCGGTCGCAGGCCCCGCGCGGCCCGAGGGGGCCGAGGGCCCGGTCTCCCAGGCGCCGGGCGGCGACCCGGCCGGGAAAGCGGGCGATGGGCCGGTTTCCGAGGCTGCCCCGGCCGACGTCGTCCCGCCCGGGGACGCTGCTCCGACGCCGGCTCCCGCCGTCGCCGAGGCGCCGCCCGCCCCGGCCGCACCGCCTCCCGCCCCGGCCGCACCGCCTCCCGCCGCAGCGGCGCCACCACCTCGGTCGGTCCCGGCGGCGAAGCAGGACGACGCCCTCGACCTGGGGTCCACCGTCCTCCCGGTCCTGCTGAAGTCCTACGGCAAGCAGGTCGCGATCGGCGTCGTGGTCGTCGTCGCGGTGATCGTGATCTGGCGGGCGATGAGCGGCTGAGCCGGCCACCCGGCATACCGGCGCCACCCGTCCCGCCACCCCTCGCAAAACGGCGGTTGCGCGCACTTCCGCCCAGCAACAGCTGGGCGGAAGGCGACGCAACCGCCGTTTTGTCGTCAGCACCGGGCGCCGACCCGCCCAAACGGATGAGGACCGGGTCATCCGGTCATGTGGACCTGCGGTGACCTACCCTGAAAGTGAACGGCGGCGTGGAAGGGTGACCGGCTAGGCGCCACCCTGAGCGCCATCCCACCGCCGCGGCCCCGCGGCACCCTGCCAGCACAGGAGCGCGCCACGATGAGCGAGCCGCAGACCGTCGTCGTCCTCAACGGACCGAACCTCAACCTGCTCGGCGAGCGCGAGCCGGAGGTGTACGGCTCCGACACCCTCGCCGAGATCGAGGCACTGTGCCGCAAGGCCGCCGGCCTGGCCGGGCTGGAGATCGACTTCCGCCAGAGCAACCACGAGGGTGCCCTGATCGACGCCATCCACGAGGCCCGCAAGACGGCCGTGGGCATCGTCATCAACGCCGGTGCCTACACGCACACCTCGATCGCACTGCGCGACGCCCTGGCCGCCGTGAGCCTGCCGGTCTTCGAGGTGCACCTCACGAACGTGCACGCCCGCGAGGAGTTCCGGCACCACTCCTACCTGTCGGCGGTGTCCGACGGCGTGATCATGGGCTGTGGCCCGAGCGGCTACGCCTACGCGATCGCCCGCATCTCCGAGCTGATCGACGACCGCCACTGAGCCACCGGGGACTGCGTCCCCTGCAAGACTGCGGGGCATGACCCCTACGCCCCTCGACCCGATGGACCTCGCGGGCATCGACGACCTGCTCTCCGACGAGGAGAAGGCGGTCCGCGGCACCGTCCGCACGTTCCTGGACCGGCGCGTGGAGCCGTTCGTCGCCGACTGGTTCGAGCGCGGTGAGGTCGACGACGTCCGGGGACTGACCCAGGAGCTGGGCGCCCTCGGCCTGCTCGGGATGCACCTCGAGGGCTACGGCTGCGCGGGCATGAGCGCCGTCGACTACGGGCTCGCGTGCCTGGAGCTCGAGGCGACCGACTCCGGCATCCGCAGCCTGGTGTCGGTGCAGGGGTCGCTGGCGATGTTCGCGATCCACCGCTGGGGCACCGAGGAGCACAAGCAGCGCTGGCTGCCGCTGATGGCGACCGGGGAGGCGATCGGCTGCTTCGGGCTGACCGAGCCGGACCACGGCTCCGACCCCGCCTCGATGCGCACGAGGGCCCGCCGGGACGGCGACGACTGGGTGCTGGACGGGTCGAAGATGTGGATCACCAACGGCTCGATCGCCGATGTCGCGGTGGTCTGGGCCAATGCCGGTGAGGAGCACGGCGGGATCCGCGGCTTCGTGGTGCCGACCGACACCGCTGGCTTCTCGGCCCCGGAGATCAAGCACAAGCTGTCGTTGCGTGCGTCGGTGACCAGCGAGCTGGTGCTCGACGGCGTGCGGCTGCCGGCGGAGGCGGTGTTCCCGGAGGTCCGCGGTCTGAAGGGGCCGCTCTCGTGCCTGTCCGAGGCCCGCTACGGCATCGTCTGGGGGTCGCTCGGTGCGGCTCGCTCCAGCCTCGACACCGCACGCCGCTACTCGATCGAGCGCGAGCAGTTCGGGCGGCCGCTGGCCGGCTTCCAGCTCACCCAGCAGAAGCTCGCCGACATGGCCCTCGAGCTGGTCAAGGGCCAGCTGCTGGCGCTGCACCTCGGCCGCCGCAAGGACGCCGGCACCCTGCGGCCCGAGCAGGTCAGCCTCGGCAAGCTGAACAACATCCGCGAGGCGATCGAGATCTGCCGCACCTCCCGAACCATCTTGGGCGCCAACGGGATCAGCCTTGAGTACCCCGTCATCCGGCACATGAACAACCTCGAGTCGGTGCTCACCTACGAGGGCACCGTGGAGATGCACACACTCGTCGTCGGGCAGGCGATGACCGGGCAGCAGGCCTTCCGGTAGGACCGTGTGACACGGTGCCAGGCGAGCACTCCGGAATGCCTTCGCGCGGGCCCGGCCGCACGGCATACCCTCGATTTTCGGTGCGGGCTCCCGACCGTGTAGTCTCACCGTCGCACTTCCGCGCGGGTCCGCCCGCGAGGTCCGTGCCCGCCCCCTTAGCTCAGTCGGCAGAGCGTTTCCATGGTAAGGAAAAGGTCGTCGGTTCGATTCCGACAGGGGGCTCTGGGAAGTTCGTCGCAAGGCGCACGCCCCATGGCGGGGTAGCTCAGCTGGTTAGAGCGCACGACTCATAATCGTGAGGTCGCGGGATCGAGCCCCGCTCCCGCTACAGCCGCGATTTCAGGATTCACCCTGGACTCGCGTATTCTGATGCGTCGTTGCCCGTCCCACCTGGGCAGCCCACATTCTGTACGTAAGACAACAGACCACCAGTCAGTTCGAGAGCAGGTTGCCCCGTGGCTAGCAAGAGCGCAGACGTCCGCCCCAAGATCACCTTGGCGTGCGTGGATTGCAAGGAGCGCAACTACATCACCAAGAAGAACCGTCGGAACAACCCCGACCGCCTGGAGATGAAGAAGTTCTGCCCGCGCGACGGCAAGCACACCGTGCACCGCGAGACCCGCTGACCTGACGCGCCTCGACAGCCGCCCCGGACGATCCGTCCCGGGCGGCTTTGTCGTCCCTGCGGGGGTGCGCAATAGGGTGGGGCCATGGCCGTGAACGCAGACTTCGCAGGGCGCAGCTACCCACCCAGTGGCCCGTATCTCGTGGACGCGGCGATGCTCGCGGCGTTCGCCTCCGCGGTGGGCTCCCAGGACCCGGTGCACACCTCGGCCGAGGCCGCGCAGGCGGCGGGCTACCGCGACGTGATCGCGCCGCCGACCTTCGCGGTGACGATCGCCCAGCAGTGCGACGCCGTGTTCGTCCAGGACCCCGAGGCCGGCATCGACTACAGCCGCGTGGTGCACGGCGAGCAGCGGTTCGTGCACCACCGCCCGATCACGGCCGGGGACTCGGTGGTCGGCACCCTCACCGTCGACTCCGTGCGCGAGGCCGGTGGCCACGCGATGGTCACCACCCGCACCGAGCTCACCACCGAGGACGGCGAGGCGCTCTGCACCTCGACCTCCACCATCGTCATCCGAGGAGGGGAGTGACCGTGGCTGCGCGCACCCTGGCCCAGGCCACCGCCGGCGACACCATCGGCCCGGTCACCCTGCCCGTCGGCCGCGAGACCCTCGTCGCCTACGCGAACGCCTCGGGCGACCAGAACCCGATCCACCAGGACGAGGACTTCGCGAAGTCGGTCGGCCTGCCCGACGTCATCGCCCACGGCATGTGGACCATGGGCGCGGCCGGTGCGGTCGTCGAGGAGTGGGCCGGCGACGGTGGTCGGGTCGTCGAGTTCGGCACCCGGTTCACCAAGCCCGTGGTCGTCCCGCAGGGCGGTGGCTCGGTCGAGGTCACGGGGGTGGTGAAGTCCGTCGACGAGCAGACCCGTCGCGCGACCGTCGAGCTGACCGCCACGAGCGAGGGTGCCAAGGTGCTCGGACGCTGCATCGCCGTCGTCCAGCTCGACTGACCACCCACCAGCACACACCGAACCCGTCGAAGGGGCCGGTACGTTCGGTCCCCGCTGCAAGGTCCGGTCCCACCGGCCCCAGTCCAGAGAGAGCGCGCCCGATGCACGAGGAGCACGACGTCCCGCTGGCGTCCCTGACCACGATGCGCGTCGGTGGGCCGGCTGCCCGACTGGTCACCGCCGAGTCGATCGATGACGTCGTCGACGCGGTGCGCGAGGTCGACGACGCCGACGAGCCGCTGCTCGTGGTCGGTGGCGGCTCCAACCTGGTCATCGCCGACACCGGCTTCGGCGGCAGTGTCGTGCGGGTCGCCACCGACGGGGTCACCGTCGAGTCCGCCGACCTCTGTGGCGGCGTGATGGTGCGCGTCGCCGCCGGAGTCGTCTGGGACGAGCTGGTGGCCCGGGCCGTGGCCGAGGGGTGGTCGGGGATCGAGGCGCTGTCGGGCATCCCCGGCTCCACCGGAGCCACCCCGGTGCAGAACGTCGGCGCCTACGGCCAGGAGGTCGCGCAGACCATCGCCTCGGTCCGGGTCTGGGACCGCACCGAGCAGCAGGTGCGCACGATCAGCTCGCTGGACTGCGCGTTCACCTACCGCCACTCGGTGTTCAAGGCGTCGTCGCGCTACGTCGTGCTCGACGTGCTGTTCCAGCTCATCCCGAGCGAGCTGAGCCAACCGGTGGGTTATGCCGACCTGGCCCGGCAGCTCGGCGTCGAGGTGGGGGAGCGGGTGCCGCTCGCCGAGGCCCGCGAGGCCGTGCTGCAGCAGCGCCGCAACCGGGGGATGGTGCTCGACGAGGCCGACCACGACACCTGGTCGTGCGGGTCGTTCTTCACCAACCCGATCCTGTCGCCGCAGCGGTTCGAGGCGCTGGAGTCCCGGGCCGCGACCCGGTTCGGGCCGGACGGGCCCACGCCGCCGCGCTTCGCCGACTCCGACGGAAACGTCAAGACCAGCGCGGCCTGGCTGATCGACCGGGCCGGGTTCGACAAGGGGTTCGCGCTCCCGGGCAGCGGCGCCGCCCTCTCGACCAAGCACACCCTGGCGATCACCAACCGCGGCGACGCCACCGCCGCCGATGTCGCCGAGCTGGCCCGCCACCTGCGGGCCGGGGTGCACGACGCCTTCGGGGTGACCCTGGTCAACGAGCCGGTGTTCGTGGGACACGAGCTGTGAGGTCAGGGTCGGCCGCGAGCTCTGACCCACGGGTGGCGCGCGAGCCGTAGGCCCAGCACCGGCAGCAGCTCCACCTCAAGAGCCCCCGACCCACCCCGGCCGGTGGTGTCGCTATCTCATGCAAAAGGCGAGTTAGCGCCACCCTGCAGCGGCGCTAACTCGCCTTTTGCATGAGGTAGCGACGGGGCGGGTCAGTCGGTGGGCGGGGTCGCGAGCCAGGTGTCGATGTCGGCGAGCGCCGCTGCACGGACGTCGGCGGGGGCGCACGAGGCGGTGACCGAACCACGCGCGAGGGTGGCCAGCTCGTCGTCGGTGAACCCGAGGGCCTCTCGCGCCAGCTGGTACTGGTCGGCCAGCCGCGACCCGAACAGCAGCGGGTCGTCCGCCCCCAGGGCCACCGGTATGCCGTGCTCGACGATGGCGCGCAACGGCACCTCCGCGGTGCTTGCGTACACCCCCAGCGCGACGTTGCTGCGCGGGCACACCTCGAGCGCTACCCCCGACTCCGCCACCTGCTCCAGCACCCGGGGGTCCTCGACGCTGCGCACGCCGTGGCCGATCCGGTCCGGCCGGATGGCTTCGAGGGTCGACTCCACGGCAGTGGGTCCGAGCAGCTCGCCGGCGTGCGGCACGAGGGCGAGCCCGGCCCGGCGGGCGATGCCGAAGGCCGGGGCGAACTCGGCGGTGACACCGCGACGTTCGTCGTTGCTCAACCCGAACCCGACCACGGTGCCGGGGTCGGAGCCGGCATGCTGCGCGGCGAGCCGGGCCAGCGTGCGCGCGTCGAGCGGGTGGCGGATCCGGCTGGCGGCCACGATGACGGCGACCTGCGTGGTCCCCTCCCGGGAGACGACGGCGGCCTCGTCGAGGACGATCTCGAGCGCCGGTGTGATGCCCCCGACGAACGGCGCGTAGGAGGTCGGGTCGACCTGGATCTCGAGCCAGCGCGACCCCTCGCTGGCGTCGTCGAGCGCGGCCTCGCGGACGATCCGGCGCAGGTCCGCCTCGTCGCGCACGCAGGCCCGTGCGGCGTCGTACAGCCGCTGGAACCGGAACCAGCCGCGTTCGTCGCGGGCGCTCAACCGGGGCGGGTAGCCGGTGGTGAGCGCGTCGGGCAGCCGCAGGTGGTGCTTCTCGGCCAGCTCGCGCACGGTCTCGACGCGCATCGAGCCGGTGAAGTGCAGGTGCAGGTGCGCCTTGGGCAGGGTGGTCACCGGGCGCGGCATGCGAGGCAGTCTTGCACCCACCCCGCGACCACGCGGACCGGCCCCGCCGGTCAGCGCACGACCGACGCGGACCAGGCCTGGGGAACGAGCAGGCGGGGTCGGCCGACGCCGTCCGCGGCGACGGCATACAGGTCGGTCTCGCCACCCCGCGCCCCGGTGAGCGGCAGCCCGTAGAGCACCGTGTCGGCGTCGAGCCACTGCACCTGGTCGTCGACGCTGCGGGTCTCGGTGAGCAGCACCTCGCGGCCCGCCCCGAGGTCGAGCACGGCGATCCGCCAGCCGCCCGACGGCTGCATCCGCTTGTAGGCCACTCGGGTGCCGTCGGGCGACAGCGAGGGGCACTCGGCGCCCGACCGCACGGTGGTGACGGAGCGGCGCGCGAGCGACCCCTTCGCGAGCCAGGGTGTCCCGTCGAAGGCGACGGTGAGGTAGAAGGTGTCGTCGTCGACGAAGGTCACGCCCCAGTAGTTGCGGTCGACCGGGGTGATCCGGCGGCCCTGGTGGGTCAGCGCGAAGTCCTCGAGGTGCACCGCAGTGCCCTTGGTGAGGTCGTGGAGGTAGGTGCGCGTCGCGAAGCCCGCGCTCAGGTAGGAGTCCCCGGTGACGAAGGCGGTGGTGGCCGCGAGCCTTCCGTCGGGCGACAGCCGCGCACGACTGGGTATGCCGGGCAGGTTGCGTCGGTAGGTGACCCGGCCCGAGCGGTCCCACGCCGTGACGGAGCTGCCGAGCACGACTCCGGGCCTCGAGCGCAGGCAGAGGGTGGTGTCGCCGCGCTGGTCGACGCGTTCGCAGGCATCTGTGGTGACGGCACGGGGGCCGTCGGGGTCGGCGAGGGTCGACATCGCCACCTTGCCGAAGTCGGGGCCGAGAGCCGTGGACCGGTAGACGAGGTGCGGGACGCCCTGCACCTGGGCGAGGGAGGCGCTGGGGACGCTGGGTGCACCGGCCGGCGGCGCGGGCGGTGGCGCCTGGGCGCGCAGCACCGCGTAGGCGAAGACGCCGGCGACGGCGAGCACGACGACTGCGACGAAGATGGCCACCCGGGCGCGCTGGTTCATCGGGTCGCTCCGGTCAGCATGGCGGGCCGCAGCACGAGCCACGCAGCCGGCACGGCGACGGCCAGCAGGGCGGCCATGAGCAGCACCGCGCGGCCCGGGCCGACGAGCGTCCAGGCCGCACCGAAGACGAGGGCCGCCCCGAGCCGGCTGAGTGCCACCGCGGACTGTGCCGTCGCGATCGCGCTGCCCCGCACCTGCGGCCGCACCACCGACGATGCCGCCGCGGCGAGCACCCCGTCGGTGGAGGCGTAGAAGGCGCCGAGCAGCAGCAGGCAGCCGGCGCCGACGACGAGCGACCCGGTCGGGCCGGACGCGCAGACGTAGGCGCCGACGAGGAAGGCGTGGCCCAGCACCATCACGCGCCCCCGCCCGAGCCAGTCCGCGACCCGGCCGAACGGCACTGCGAGGGCGAGGTAGGCGAGGTTCGTGCCGACGAACAGCAGGGGGAACCACTGGGCGGCGAGGTCGTTGCGGTCCTGGAGCACCAGGTAGACGAACGCGTCGCTGAGGGTGAGCAGCCCGAGCAGCGCGGCGGCCGCCACCAGGCGCGCGAAGCCGGGCTGGGCGAGCATCCGCAGGGTCGGGCGCGGCTGTTCCGCGACGGTCGAGTCCGGCCCCGCCGTCGTCGCCGCGTCCGTCGCCTTGGCCGCCGCCGCCGTGGCCGCCGTGGCCGTCGTCGCCGAGGCACGGGTGGGGCGCAGGTCGGGCACCAGCAGCGCCAGCAGGGCGACCCCGATCACCGCCGCCGCCAGGGAGATGACGAAGACCAGCCGGTAGTCCTCCGGCACCGCCCACAGCGCGACGAACGCGATCAGCGGCCCGAGCATCGCCCCGGTCGTGTCGAGCGCCCGGTGCACGCCGAAGGAGCGACCCAGCGATGCGGGGTCGCTGGAGGCGGCGATCAGCACGTCGCGCGGCGCCGTCCGCAGCCCCTTGCCGAGCCGGTCGACCCCCAGGACTGCGGCGACGACTCCCGCGCCGGGCGTCCACAGCAGCACGGTGCGGGCCAGGGCCGAGAGCGAGTAGCCGGCCAGCGCCACCGGCTTGGGCCGGTCGAACCGGTCCGCCAGCCACCCGCCGAGGTAGCGCACGACCACGGAGGCCGCCGAGTAGGTGCCGTCCACCAGGCCGTAGGCCAGCGGCGACAGCCCGAGACCGGCGGTCAGGTAGAGCGGCAGCACGGCCTGCGCGGACTCGGAGGAGATGTCGGTGACGAGGCTGACCAGCCCCAGCAGGATGACGGTGCGCGCGACCGGGCCGCGAGCTCGGCGCGAACCGGGGGCGCGGGAGGCTACCGGGCGGTGCCGGTCGGCGAGGTACACGAGCGCCCCCTGGTGACCCGCGGGTCCGTGCGGGGTGCGCCCAGTCTACGAACCGCGCTCGCTCACGGTCCGGCGTTCGCCGAGATCAACCAGCTCGGATCAGTCCTCGACGATGTGCATGGCCTGCTCCTCGGCGCTGAGCCCACCGCCGTCGCCAGGGCTGTCGGAGCTCTCCTCGCCGACCATTTCGGAGTCGACGTCCTCCCGGGCTCCCTCGTCGGGATCGGTCAGCGACCCGGCCCGCGCCGCGCCGACCTCGGCGTCGCCGAGGAAGTCGTCTGCGGCGTCGATGCTGTCGGGGTCGTCACCGCCGACGCGCGGGTCGGCGTCGAGGCCGGACTCGTTGTCGGGGGCGCCGTAGGCGGAGTCGGGGTCGGGCTCCTCCTGGCGGATCCGTTGCTCGATCGACTCCTCCTGCGCCTGCTCGGCGGCCGTCGTGCCCCACTCGGTGTTGCGCGGCTGGCTGTCCGGTGGCGACCAGGGCTCGTTGTCGCCCTCGCTGGAGTCCAGCAGCTCGTCCTGCGCGCTGCCGGCGTCCGTCGCGTCGTCGATGCTGATGCTCCCGAGGTCGTCCTCGAAGCTCTCCGTGCCGGGTTGGTCGCTCATGGCTCCACCCTGCGCGACGCGGCGGGACCCCGCAAGGTGGGCACCCGGGATACCGACAGGCCGGTGGGCCGGGCGAGCCGGAGCTCAGGCGGCGCGCAGCCGCTCCGCCGCCGCGAGCAGCACGCAGGTCGCGACCGCCTCCATCGCCTCGCTCACCTGCTCGAGCGGCGGGAAGGTCGGGGCGAGGCGGATGTTGCGGTCGCGCGGGTCGTCGCCGTGCGGGAAGGACGCGCCCGCCGGGGTGAGGGCGATCCCGGCGTCCTTGGCCAGCTGCACGACTCGCGAGGCGGTGCCGTCGAGGACGTCGAGGCTGACGAAGTAGCCCCCGGTGGGGTGCGTCCAGGTGGCCACGCCGAGGCCCCCGAGCCGCTCGCTGAGGATGCGCTCCACCTCGGCGAACTTGGGCGCGATGATCTCGCGGTGCTTCACCATGTGGTCGCGCACACCCTGCGGTGACGCGAAGAACTGTGCGTGCCGCAGCTGGTTGACCTTGTCGGGTCCGATGGCGCCCTTGCCCAGGTGGTTGGTGTACCACTTCACCGTCTCGACCGACCCGGCCAGGAAGGCGACGCCGGCGCCGGCCAGCGTGATCTTCGACGTGGACGCGAACATGATCGGCCGGTGCGGGTGGCCTGACGCCGCCGCGAGGGTGAGGATGTCGGCGCTCTTGGCCTCGTCCTCGGTGAGGTGGTGGAACGCGTAGGCGTTGTCCCAGAAGATCTTGAAGTCCGGCGCCGCGGTCGGCATCGACGCGAGCCGGGCGGCGACCTCCTGCGCGACGACCGCTCCCGTGGGGTTGGCGTAGGTCGGCACCAGCCACATGCCCTTGATGCTGGGATCGCTCGCCGCGAGCCGCTCGACCTCCGCCAGGTCGGGACCGTCGTCGTGCATGGGCACGGTGACCATGTCGATGCCGAACCAGTCGAGCAGCGTGAAGTGGCGGTCGTACCCGGGGACCGGGCAGATGAAGGTGACCTTGTCCTCCTGGCCCCACGGGCGCTCGCTGTCGACGCCGCCGTGCAGCCAGAGGTCGACGAGCACCTCGCGCATCATCACCAGGCTGGAGTTGCCGCCGGCCACGACCTGCTCGGGCTCCACCCACAGGAGCTCGGCGAACATCTCGCGCAGCTCCTGGATCCCCTCGAGCCCGCCGTAGTTGCGGGTGTCGACGCCGGCCGCGTCCTTGACGCCGCGGGGCAGGGAGAGCAGCTCCTCGGAGAGGTCGAGCTGGGCGGCGGCGGGCTTGCCGCGGGTGAGGTCGAGGGACAGGCCGCGCGCCTTCAGGGCGTCGTACGCAGCCTGCTGCTCCTGCGCGAAGGCGTCGAGCTCCTCGGCGGAGCGCTCGGCGAGGGGAGTGGTGGCGGTGGCGGTCTGCTCGGTCACGTCCCCCATCGTCCCAGAGCCCCGGTATGCCGCGCAGTCGCCGTCCGCAGCCCGGTCACCCCCGCGTCGCTGTCTCATGCAAAAGGCGAGATAGCGACGGACGGACGGGCTGACGGGTAGGCGTGCGGCCCCCGGGATGGGTAGGCGGGCGGCCCCCGGGATGGGTAGGCGGGCGGCCCCCGGGATGGGTAGCCGAGGTGCACCCAGATGGGCAGGAGGTACCGATGCCCGCGACCCCCGCCGCGCCGGACTCTTGGAGGGCGGCGGCAACGGGTCGCCGCAGCACCACCGATCAAGCAACAGACAAGACAAAGGAACAGTTCAATGAAGCGTTTTCTGATCGAGCGTGAGATCCAGGGTGCCAGCGAGCTCACCATGGAGCAGCTGGCCGAGATCTCCCGCACCTCCAACGCCGCCGTCGCGTCCCTCGGGGTCGAGTACCACTGGGAGCGCAGCTACGTCGCCGGAGACAAGATCTACTGCCTCCACGAGGCGCCGGACGCCGAGACCATCCGCGAGCACGCCCGTCGCGGCGGGTTCCCGTGCGAGGTCGTGGCCGAGGTCGTCGCCGAGTTCGGTCCGCACACCGCGGACGAGTTCGAACGTGAGCGAGTGGGGGCCGTGCAGTGATCGACGCCCAGATGCATGTCTTCCTCACCGAAACCGTCGGCGGCGGCCGGCGGGGAGCTGTCCGGACGGTCGGTCCGCGCAGTGCCCGCCGGATCGTCCTCGACGTCCGTCGCCGTCGCCGGAGCGAGAACCGGTGACCCCCCTCACTGCCCTCGGGGCGCCGCCACGCCCCGGGGGCGGTGAGGTCTTCCGGGACCCGGCCCCCGGCTCGTACCCTGTCGGGGTGGAGCTCGTGGAACGGGAACCGCAGCTGGAGCAGCTCCGCACGGCGCTCCAGCGCAGCCACGACCAGGGGTGCGTCGTCGCCGTGGCCGGGGAGGCCGGGGCAGGCAAGTCCGCGCTGGTCAGGGTCGCCACCACGGGGCAGCAGTGGACCCGGGTCGCGCGTGGGCTCTGCGACCCGCTGGAGACACCACGACCGCTCGGGCCGGTGCGCGACCTGCTCGCCGACCTCGGGGCGCCTGTCGGGGCCGACGCCGGCTCCCCGGTGCCCGTGGCCGAGCGGCTGATCGAGGCGGTCGGGACCGAACCGACCACCTTCGTCATCGAGGACGCGCAGTGGGTCGACGAGGCGTCCGTGGAGGTGCTGCGCTTCCTGGCGCGCCGGGTCGAGACGTTGCCGTTGGTCGTCCTGCTCACCTACCGCGATGGCGAGATCGGCCCGGACCATGCCCTGCGGCCGCTGCTCGGTGACCTCGCCCGGCTCGAGGCGGGCCGCACCATCGTGCTCCAGGGCCTGTCCATCGGCGCCATCCGGACCGTCCTGGACGGCACGGGGATCGACGCCCCCTCGGTGCTCGCGCTCACTGCCGGGAACCCGTTCTTCGTGACCGAGATCGCCCGGCACCCGACCGAGGCCCTGCCTGCGTCGGTCCGCGACGCGGTGCTCGCCAGCACCAGTGCGGTCGACGCCGCAGACCTGGAGGCGCTGCAGGTCATCGCCACCGCCCCCGACTCCCTCGACGACCGGCTGCTGCCGGCCCTCGAGATCGACGTGCCCCAGCTCCGCCGGCTGGAGGCCACCGGGCTGCTCGTCCGGTCGCGCCGCGGCGTGGGCTTCCGGCACGAGCTGGCCCGGCGAGCCGTCGAGGACTCGATTCCGGCCGGTGTGGCTGCTTCCCTGCACACGCGGATGCTCGACGCGCTGGAGGAGCTCGCCGCGGACCCGGCCGTGCTCGCCCACCACGCGCACGCCGCAGGCGACCACGAACGCACCCGGAGGTTCGCTGACCGGGCCGCCGCCGAGGCGGGGCAGGCGGGGTCGCACCGGGAGGCCGCCGCGTTCCTGGAGCTCGCCCTCGCCCATCCCGGAGGTGACCCGGGGGAGCGGGCCGCCCTGCTGGAGCGGCTGAGCTTCCAGCAGTACATGGTGAGCCGGCTGCCCGATGCCGTCGACTCGATCACCGAGGCGGCGCGGCTCTGGGCGGAGGCCCGGGACGACGACGGCGTCGCGGCGGCGCACAGCCGTCGTGCCCTGGTCGAGTACTACTCCGCCCGCAGGGCCGCGGCCGAGCGGCACATCGGGCTGGCGCTCGACCACCGTGACGCCCCGGCCTACGGCGCCGCCCGGTCGCTCGAGATGCTGCTGGCGTTCCGGCGCAACGACGCCGAGGCGACCGCGCTCGGCCGCGTCGAGACCCGCACCCTGGCCGTCGAGCGGGCGGACGACGAGCTGCTCGTGCGCTCGGAGATCCTCGGGACCGCCGGAGACGTCTTGATGGGGGACGACCCGGCCGCGCGGGAGCGGCTGCTCACGCTCGTCCACGACGCCGCCGCCCGGCTGTTCGACGAGACGGCTTCGACCGGGTGGTCGCAGCTCGCCGCCATCGACGTCGAGCAGCGGCGGTTCCGCGACGCCGAGAGCCTGCTGTCGCATTCGCTGCCCTTCACGGTCGACCGCGACATCCCGATCTGCGAGCAGTGGCAGACCGGGGTGCGGTCCCGCCTGCAGTTCGAGCGCGGCCACTGGGAGGCCGGGCTCGAGGATGCGCGGACCGTGCTCGACGGTGGGGCGCCGATCGCGAGCCTCTGGCCGCACCTGGTCGCTGCACTCGTCACCGTGCGTCGCGGCGAGCCGGAGGGCGACGACGGCAGCGAGCACCTCGCGCACGCCGTTGCGCTGGCCGACCTGATGGACGAGCCGCTCGCCCGCCTGGCCGTGATGGCCGCGCTCGCGGAGCGGGCCTGGCTGCTCGACGTCGACGACCCCCGGCTCGCCGACGCCGGACGGCTGCTCGACGAGGTGGGCGGGCTGCCGGGCGTGCAGTGGTCCACCGGGCGCCTCGCCGTGTGGCTGCAGCGGCTCGGCGGCGAGCACGCACCGGCCGCGCTCGCGGCCGGCACCGTCGCCGAGCCCAGCGCGCTGGAGCTGGCCGGCCGGTTCGACGAGGCGGCCGCCCGGTGGACCGAGCTGGGGGCGCCCTACGAAGCGGCCCTCGCCCGCATCGGATCCTCCGACGAGCAGGTGGCCGTCGCCGCCGTGTCCGACCTCGAGACGATGGGAGCGTGGGCGGCCGCGGAGCGGGCCAGGGGCGCCTTGCGCCAGCGAGGGGTGAGCCGCGTGCCGGCCCGGCGCCGTGCCACCACCGTGGCCAACCCGTCGGGCCTGACCTCCCGCCAGCTCGACGTGGCTCGCCTGGTGGCCCTGGGCCTGACCAACGCCGAGCTGGCCCAGAAGCTGTTCATCTCCCCCCGCACCGCCGACCACCACGTCTCGGCCGTGCTGACCAAGCTCGGGCTCGGCACCCGCCGCGAGGTGGTGCGGCGGGCCACCGAGCTGGGGCTCGTGTGACCGGTATGCCCTGTGGTGCGGCGAACGAGCGCCCGGCGAGTTCGCGTTCGGCCGGTCGCCTCACGTATGCTTCTTGCTCGGTTGACTCTGGCCATGCTTCCGGCATGCCCACGCACAGGTCGGACCAACCTCCCGGAACCCTCCGCCCCCGCGGTGAGTTCCGTAGGGCAGTGGCTCAATTGGTAGAGCTCCGGTCTCCAAAACCGGCGGTTGGGGGTTCGAGTCCCTCCTGCCCTGCGTAGCAGGACCTGTGACCGGACCCGGTCGCGGCGAAGGTGGATGAAAGCAGAGGCATCGTGACGGACGTGAGCGCGGGCACCCGCGGCTCTGGTCGCACCGGTCGCAAGAGCGACAAGGGCGGCAACCCCATCTCGCGGTTCTTCCGCTCGCTGTCCCTGTTCGTCAGCCAGATCCTCGACGAGCTGCGCAAGGTCGTGCGGCCGACGCGCTCGGAGCTGATCAACTACACGATCGTCGTGATCGTCTTCGTGACCTTCGTGATGGCGCTGGTCTCGGCGGTCGACTACGGGTTCACCAAGCTCGTCCTGTGGGTCTTCGGCGGCTGACCGCCGCCCTCCCGCAGTCATCCCGGGGTCACCCGGCGAACACCAGAAGGAAGTAGGTCATCAGCGTGTCCGACCAGTGGACCGAGAACGCCGAGCCCGGCACCGACGAGGTGTCGGTCGACGGTGCTGCCGCCGAGCTCGAGACCAGTGAGACCCCGGCGCAGGAGACCTCTGTCGAGGACAGCGTCGTGGACGAGACCGACACCGAGGCCACCGTCGCGGACGAGACCGACACCGACGAGACCGACACCGACGAGGTGGAGGTCGAGCGCGACGAGACCGACGTCGACGGCCAGGTGCACCAGCCGTCCGTGTCGACCCTGACCTTCTCCGACGACGAGGCCGAAGCCGGCACCGACGACTCCGCCGAGGCCTCCGCGGCCGCCGACGAGACGGCCGACGCCGACGTCGACGCGCCCGCGGGTGACCCGGTGCAGGAGTTCAAGGACGCCCTGGCCGCCAAGTTCGGTGACTGGTACGTCGTGCACTCCTACGCGGGCTATGAGAACCGCGTGAAGGCCAACCTCGAGAACCGGACGACCTCCCTCAACATGGAGGACTACATCTTCGAGGCCGAGGTGCCGATGGAAGAGGTCACCGAGATCAAGAACGGCCAGAAGAAGCTGGTCCGTCGGGTCCGGATGCCCGGTTACGTGCTGGTCCGCATGGACCTCACCGACGAGTCGTGGGGCGCCGTGCGGCACACGCCGGGGGTCACCGGCTTCGTCGGCAACGCCCACCAGCCGGTGCCGCTGAGCCTCGACGAGGTCTTCACCATGCTGGCCCCGGCCGACCTCGGGAGCCCGGCCGCGGCCGGTGCGGCCCAGGGTGGCACCTCGGGCAAGCCCAAGGAGGTCGCGGTCGTCGACTTCGAGGTCGGCGAGTCCGTCACCGTCATGGAGGGCCCGTTCGAGACCCTTCCCGCGACGATCTCCGAGATCAACCCCGACACCCAGAAGCTCAAGGTGCTCGTCTCCATCTTCGGCCGGGAGACCCCGGTCGAGCTGTCGTTCAACCAGGTCGCCAAGATCTGATCGCACGGCAGCACCTGTTCCCGGCACCCCGGGAGCATGCAACCGGGTCATCGCCCACGGCGTAGGCCCACCACCCAGAAGGAACAGCAATGCCTCCGAAGAAGAAGGTCTCCGGCTTCATCAAGCTGCAGATCCAGGCCGGTGCGGCCACGCCCGCGCCCCCCGTGGGCCCCGCCCTCGGTCAGCACGGCGTCAACATCATGGAGTTCGTCAAGGCGTACAACGCTGCGACGGAGTCCCAGCGCGGCAACGTCATCCCGGTGGAGATCACGGTCTACGAAGACCGCTCCTTCACGTTCATCACCAAGACGCCGCCGGCCGCCGAGCTGATCAAGAAGGCCGCCGGTGTGCCCAAGGGCTCCGGTGAGCCGCACAAGACCAAGGTCGCCAAGCTGTCGGCCGACCAGGTCCGCGCCATCGCCGAGCAGAAGATGGAAGACCTGAACGCCAACGACATCAACCAGGCGATGAAGATCATCGCCGGCACCGCCCGCTCGATGGGCATTGACACGTCGCTCTGACGACAGGGCCAGGAGCCGACCGAGCGTCAGCGAGGAAGGCCCGCAGCCCCGAGGAAGAGCGACAATCAAGTACCTCTCTGACGAGAGCCGCCCGGTATGCCGCCCACGCGGCATACCGGGGCACGTGGCAGGACCGCGCTGGTCCGATTGACCACACCTCCACCGAAACACTCAGCACAGGAGCAGAAATGAAGCGCAGCAAGGCTTACCGCGAGGCCGCGGAGAAGATCGACGCGGGCAAGAGCTACGCCCCGCTCGAGGCCGTCCGCCTCGCCAAGGGTGCCGCCAAGGCCAAGTACGACGAGACGGTCGAGGTCGCGATGCGACTCGGCGTCGACCCGCGCAAGGCCGACCAGATGGTCCGCGGCACCGTCAACCTCCCGCACGGCACCGGCAAGACCGCCCGCGTCCTCGTGTTCGCCAACGGCGACAAGGCCGAGGCCGCCCGCGAGGCCGGTGCGGACCACGTCGGCTCGGACGAGCTGCTGGAGAAGGTGGCCGGCGGCTGGCTCGACTTCGACGCCGTCGTCGCGACCCCCGACATGATGGGCAAGGTCGGCCGACTCGGCAAGGTGCTCGGCCCGCGTGGCCTCATGCCCAACCCGAAGACCGGCACCGTCACGATGGACACGGCCAAGGCCGTGACCGACATCAAGGGCGGCAAGATCGAGTTCCGCGTCGACAAGCACGCGAACCTGCACTTCATCATCGGCAAGGCGTCGTTCGACGAGAAGTCGCTCGTGGAGAACTACGCCGCAGCCCTCGAAGAGGTCCTGCGCCTCAAGCCGTCCTCCTCGAAGGGCCGCTACATCGAGAAGGCGACCATGTCGACGACGATGGGCCCCGGCATCCCGCTGGACTACACCCGCACCCGCAACCTGCTGGTCGAGGACGAGGTCACCGCCTGAGTCCGCGCCCACCGGCTGCACCACGCGGAGCCCGTCACCCCCGAGGGGTGGCGGGCTCTCGCCGTGCGGCACCACCCGGCGGTTACGATCGTTGGGCAGCACGTATCCGCAGTACGTCGATGGGGGAGATCTCGTGAAGAAGACCATGGTTCCGGCGCTGGCGCTGGTCGCAGCGCTCGGTCTGAGTGCCTGTGGGGACGCCGGCGACGACAGCGGCACCAAGAGCTCGACCAGCTCGACGAGCTCCTCCGGCTCCGCCGCCTCGGGCCCGAAGGCGGGCGCCACCGTCGACGGGGCCGACCTGGCCGCGAAGATGACCGCGGCGATGGTCGAGGCGGGGTCGGGCACGATCTCGATGGACCTCGGCACCGAGGGCAAGGCGAGCGGCGCGTTCTCGATGAAGGGCGGGGTCATGGAGCAGCAGATGACCATGCCGATCGAGGGGCAGACGATGGAGATCGTCTCCACCGGCGGCATCATCTACATGAAGGGCCTGCCCGGGTCGAAGAAGCCGTGGGTGAAGATCGACCCCAAGGCCGACGACCCGATCAGCCAGATGTTCGCGGGGATGACCGGCGACATGGGCGACCCGCGACAGCTCGCCAAGGCGCTCGAGGGCAGCAAGGCGACGGTGGTCAGCTCCACCGGCGACTCGACCACCTACGACGTGACCATCGACCCCAAGACCCTGCTCGGCGGAGCCGCCGCGACGGCCGCACCGTCGGCCGAGCCGGTGAAGGCGCGCTACACGCTCGACGCCAAGGACCTGCCCACCTCCATGGTGGTCGAGGTCCAGGGCCAGAAGCTCACGATCAGCTTCGGCGACTGGGGCAAGCCGGTGTCGATCAAGGCCCCGCCCGCCGACCGGGTCGGCGCCTTCGAGCTGCCCACCTCCTGAGCCGACCCGTGCTCCGGTCGACCGGGCTCCCCACCCGATTTGGTGGGGAGCCCGGCGGCCCGTACTCTGGACCCTGACCAAAGACCGCTCGGTTGTCGCGTGCCACCGCAAGAGGCAGCACGTGACCGAAGGTTCCACCGTGGTGGACGTCCAGCGCAGGCCACGATTCACCCGCCGGAACGGCTCACGAGCCCGGACTGCGTGCGAGCCCCGTGCCCTGTGCACGGGGCTTCTTCCATGTGGGGCCCTCAGCTCCGGCCGGTCGCACCACACGGAAGGGAGGCCACATGGCCAAGGCTGACAAGGCTGCCGCCATCGCCGAGCTGTCGGACAAGTTCCGCACCTCCGGCGCGGCCGTGCTGACCGAGTACCGCGGGCTGTCGGTGAAGCAGATCACCGACCTCCGCAACTCGCTGCGCGGGAACGCCACCTTCGCCGTCGTGAAGAACACGCTCACCGAGCTCGCTGCGAAGGACGCCGGCGTCACGGCGTTCGACGGCCAGCTCGTCGGCCCGTCCGCCATCGCGTTCGTCGATGGTGACCCGGTCGAGGCCGCCAAGGGCCTGCGTGACTTCGCCAAGGCGAACCCCCTCCTCGTGATCAAGGGCGGCGTCCTCGACGGCAAGGCCCTGACTCCCGCGGAGATCACGAAGCTCGCGGACCTCGAGTCCCGCGAGGTTCTCCTGGCCAAGCTGGCCGGTGCCATGCAGGCGTCGCTCAGCCAGGCTGTCTACCTCTTCGCCGCACCGCTGTCGCAGACCGCTCGGGTCGTCGACGCGCTGCGCGCCAAGGTCGAGGCCGAGGGCCCGGTGGCTGCTGCCGCCGCTCCCGCCGCCGAGGCCGAGGTCGCCGAGGCTCCGGCCGAGGCAGCTGCCGAGGAGACCCCCGCCGAGGCCCCCGCGGCCGAGGCAACCGCAGACGTCGCCGAGGGTGGCGACGAGAGCTGACTCCGCCGGGGCAACCCGCGCTGAGCCCGCTCGCACACCAAACCGCCACTCACGGCATACGAAGAAATAGAAAGGACGCCCATCATGGCGAAGCTCTCCACCGACGAGCTCCTTGAGGCTTTCAAGGAAATGACCCTCATCGAGCTCTCCGAGTTCGTGAAGCAGTTCGAGGACACCTTCAACGTCACCGCTGCCGCCCCCGTGGCCGTGGCCGGTGCCGCCCCCGCCGCTGGCGGCGGCGACGCTGGTGCTGCCGAGGAGCAGGACGAGTTCGACGTCATCCTCGAGGCTGCTGGTGACAAGAAGATCCAGGTCATCAAGGAGGTCCGCGCGCTGACCTCCCTCGGCCTGAAGGAGGCCAAGGACCTCGTCGACGGCGCCCCCAAGCCTGTCCTCGAGAAGGTCGACAAGGCTGCGGCCGACAAGGCCAAGGAGGCCCTCGAGGGCGCCGGGGCCACCGTCACCCTCAAGTGATCTGAGCTCCCCTCGGGGAGCACCAGCACACTGCTGCGAAGCGGGTCCGACCACACGGTCGGGCCCGCTTCCGCTGTACCCGGCCGTAACTTCCTCGCACGCACCTCGTTGAGCCTTCCGAACCGGGGCCTGCCACCAGTGGTGGGCGTGGACATCACGACGAGGTGAGCTGTGGGCGTTGAGATCAAGGTCGAGGGACTGACGAAGCGGTTCGGGTCGCAGGTGATCTGGAACGACGTCACCCTGACCCTCCCCGCAGGCGAGATCTCGGTCATGCTCGGGCCCTCCGGCACCGGCAAGTCGGTCTTCCTCAAGACGCTGGTCGGGCTGCTGAAGCCGGACGCCGGCTCGATCTGGATCGAGGGCAGTGACCTGACCCGGCTGCGCGAGAACGACCTCTACGAGATCCGCAAGCTGTTCGGGGTGCTGTTCCAGGACGGCGCGCTGTTCGGCTCGATGAACCTCTACGACAACGTCGCCTTCCCGCTGCGCGAGCACACCCGCAAGAGCGAGTCCGAGGTGCGCTCGATCGTCATGGAGAAGATGGACCTGGTCGGCCTCACCGGGGCCGAGTCCAAGCTGCCCGGCGAGATCTCCGGTGGCATGCGCAAGCGCGCCGGCCTGGCGCGGGCCCTCGTGCTCGACCCCGAGATCCTGCTCATCGACGAGCCCGACTCCGGCCTCGACCCGGTGCGCACGTCCTACATCAACCAGCTCTTCATCGACCTCAACGCGCAGATCGACGCGACCTTCCTCATCGTCACGCACGACATCAACTCGACGCGCACGGTGCCGGACAACATCGGGTTGCTCTACCACAAGCACCTCGCGATGTTCGGGCCGCGCGAGATGCTGCTGAGTTCGGAGGAGCCGGTCGTGCGCCAGTTCCTCAACGCCCAGACGATCGGCCCGATCGGGATGTCCGAGGAGAAGGACGCCGACGAGCTCGCGGCCGAGGCGAAGTCCGGGCAGGAGCTGCCGCCCCTGCCGCCGATCCCGCTGCAGCTCGGCACCAGCGACGGCACTCCCCGACGTGGCGAGCGCCCGGCCGGCCAGTGGTGCCGCGACAACGGCGTCACCCCGCCGCCGGGGTCGTTCCAGTCGCAGAACGCGGGTGTCCCGGGCGTCCGCCCGACCGAGTCGGCCGAACCGACGGCGGTGCCGTCATGAGCAACCCGGCCATCGGAGCCCTGCGCCAGAGCGGCTCGCTCTTCGCCCTCGTCCTGGACGTCATCCGGGCGCTGCCGAAGCGACCGTTCCAGACCAAGGAGTTCATCCAGCAGTGCTGGTTCATCGCCTCGGTCACGATCGTCCCGACCGCGCTGGTGTCCATCCCGTTCGGTGCGGTGATCGCGCTCCAGCTCGGCACGCTGACCCGCCAGCTCGGCGCGCAGTCGTTCACCGGTGCGGCGTCGGTGCTCGCCGTGATCCGCGAGGCCAGCCCCATCGTCACCGCGCTGCTCATCGCCGGGGCCGGCGGCTCGGCCATCTGTGCCGACCTCGGCTCGCGCAAGATCCGCGAGGAGATCGACGCGATGGAGGTGCTCGGCATCAGCCCGATCCAGCGCCTCGTGGTGCCGCGCGTGCTCGCGGCGATGCTCGTGGCGCTGCTGCTCAACGGCCTGGTCTCGGTCGTCGGTGTCGCCGGTGGCTACTTCTTCAACGTGATCATCCAGGGCGGCACCCCGGGGGCCTACATCGCGTCGTTCACCGCCCTGGCCCAGCTGGCCGACCTGTGGACCAGTGAGATCAAGGCGGTCATCTTCGGCTTCATCGCCGCCGTGGTCGCGTCCTACAAGGGGCTGACGGCTGGTGGCGGCCCCAAGGGCGTCGGCGACGCGGTCAACCAGAGCGTCGTCATCACCTTCATGTTCCTGTTCGTCGTGAACTTCGTGGCGAGCGCCGTCTACTTCCAAGTCGTCCCCCAGAAGATCTGAAGGAGGTGCACACCCCATGAGCAAGGTCCTCGACCTCGCCGGTCGACCGGCCCAGGCCCTCGACAGCCTCGGCGAGCAGCTGCGGTTCTACGTCCGCTCGCTGGCCTGGAGCCCGCGCACCCTGCGCCGCTACAAGAAGGAGGTGATGCGCCTCCTCGCCGAGGTGTCCCTCGGTTCCGGTGCCCTCTCTGTCATCGGTGGCACCGTCGGCGTGATCGCCTTCCTCGCGTTCTTCACCGGCAGCCAGGTGGGTCTGCAGGGCTACTCGTCCCTCAACCAGCTCGGCACCGGCGCCTTCACCGGCTTCGTCTCGGCCTACCTCAACACCCGTGAGATCGCGCCGCTGGTCGCCGGGCTGGCGCTCGCGGCGACGGTGGGCTGTGGCTTCACCGCCCAGCTCGGCGCGATGCGGATCTCCGAGGAGGTCGACGCGCTGGAGGTGATGGGGGTGCCGTCGCTGCCGTTCCTGGTGACGACGCGCATGATCGCCGGCTTCGTGGCGGTCGTGCCGCTCTACGTCCTCGGGCTGCTCTCGTCCTACGGCGCGACCAGGTTCATCGTGGTGCACTACTTCGGGCAGTCGGCCGGCACCTACGACCACTACTTCCACCTGTTCCTGCCGCCGATCGACGTCCTCTACTCGTTCCTCAAGGTGATGGTCTTCGCGGTCGTCATCATCCTGATCCACTGCTACTACGGCTACAACGCCAGCGGTGGCCCGGCGGGTGTCGGTGTCGCGGTGGGGAAGGCGGTCCGCACCTCCATCGTCGCGATCAACATCGTCGACTTCTTCTTCTCGCTCGCGGTGTGGGGCGCGACGACGACCGTGCGGATCGCGGGTTGAGCCATGGCTGAGTCCTCCACCGGAACCATGTCGCGCCTGGGCAACCGGGCCTACGGCGTGGGCTTCATCCTCGTCGTGGCCCTTCTCGTGGGGCTGTCGATCGCCTCGTTCCAGAAGCGGTTCACCTCCGTGGTCATGGTCAACCTGCTGACCGACCGGATCGGGTCGCAGCTGCAGACCTCGTCCGACGTGAAGCTCCGCGGCCTGATCGTCGGTGAGGTGCGCAGCATCGAGACGACCGGTGACGGCGCCCGGCTGCAGCTCGCGCTCAAGCCCGAGATGGTCGACCTGATCCCCGCCGACGTCTCCGCGCGACTGCTGCCGAAGACCCTGTTCGGAGAGCGGTTCGTCGACCTGGTGACCCCGGCGGGTGCTCCCGCCAAGCACATCGAGGCGGGCGACACGATCGGGCAGGACCGCACGACGGTCGCGATCGAGCTGGAGAAGGTCTTCGACGACCTGCTCCCGCTGCTGCGCACCGTCCAGCCCGAGAAGCTGTCCGCCACCCTCAACGCGCTCGCCAGCGCCCTTGAGGGGCGCGGCACGCGGCTGGGCGAGAACCTCGTCCTCGTCGACAGCTACTTCAAGGAGATCAACCCCAAGCTTCCGACGATCAAGGCCGACATCAGCGGTCTGGCCGACCTCGCGAGCACGTATGCCGTGGCGGCGCCAGACCTCGTCCGCGCCGCCAAGGCGCTGGTCACCACCTCCACCACCATCGTGGAGAAGAAGGACGCCCTGTCGGGCTTCCTCGTCGGCACCGCGGGCTTCGCCAACACCACCGCCGACTTCCTGGACGCCAACGGCGACCGCATCATCCGCGTCGGAGCCGTGCAGCGCCCGACCGTCGAGGTGCTGGCGAAGTACTCGCCGCAGTACCCGTGCATCGCGACCGCGATGGTCAACTGGATCCCGCGGATCGACGAGGCCTGGCGCGACAAGAAGTTCCACATCACGGTGGAGATCACCAAGCAGCGGTCCGGCTACAAGCCGGGCGAGGAGCCGCGGTGGGGCGAGCGTCGCGGTCCGAGCTGCCAGGGCCTGCCCGGGCGTTACGGCACCCAGGAGAACCCCTGGACCGGCAACCACTTCGACGACGGCGCGAACCACTCCGGCTCGAGCGCGGGCAGCGCCCTGCCGTCGATGTTCTCGGGCCCCTCGGGCCAGTCCATCGTCGGGGCCGACTCCGGCCTGGCGGGCACCGAAGGTGAGCAGGACGTCGTCGCGGCGCTGCTGTCCTCGAGCGGGCAGCGGTCGGCGATCACGACGCTCCTGGCCGGTCCGATGCTGCGTGGAACGGTGGTGAACCAACAATGAGCACCCGTTCCAGCCTGGCCAAGTTCATCGTCTTCGTGGTGGCCACGTTGCTCGCCACCGGGACCCTCGCGGCCACGATCGCGAACACCCAGTTCGGCGACAAGGCCACCTACCACGCCGTGTTCCAGGACGTCACCGGTCTCGCCGCCGGACAGGAGGTCCGCATCGCCGGTGTCCGTGTGGGTGAGGTGAAGTCGATCGCGGTGGCGGCCGACCGCGTGCACGCCACCGTCGAGTTCAACGTGCTGAAGACCAGCGTCCTGACCCAGGGCACCAAGGCGACGATCAAGTACCGCAACCTCGTGGGCGAGCGCTACGTCGCCCTGACCCAGGAGGTCGGGGGAGCGGCGCCGCTCAAGGACGGCGCGACCCTGGGTCTCGACCACACGCAGTCGGCGCTCGACCTCACGGTGCTCTTCAACGGGTTCAAGCCGCTGTTCGCCGCGTTGTCGCCCAAGGACGTCAACGAGCTGTCGAGCAACATCATCAGCGTCCTGCAGGGCGAGGGGGGCAACATCAACTCCCTGCTGTCCAAGACCGCGTCGCTCACCTCCACCCTCGCCGACCGGGACGAGGTCATCGGCCGCACCATCGCCAACCTCAACACCGTGCTCGGCACGGTGGACGAGCACGACGCCGCCCTCAAGGAGCTGATCGACCAGCTGCAGCGGTTCGTCTCCGGGCTCGCCGCCGACCGCAAGACCATCGGCGCCTCGCTGACCAACATCAACAGCCTCACCGCGGAGACGGCCGACCTGCTCAAGGTGACCCGCCCGTCGATCAAGGCCGACATCGCCCACCTGCACGACCTGTCGACCAACCTCAACAAGCCGTCGAACACCGCGACCTTCGAGAAGTTCCTCTCGACCTCGCCGGGCAAGATCAACACGATCACCCGCACCGCCACCTACGGCTCCTGGTTCAACTTCTACATGTGCGACTTCAAGGGCACGATCGTCGTCCCGGCCGCCGTCAAGGGCGCTCCGGCCATCAAGATCCCGGTGAGCAAGCCGGCCGGCCTGTCCGCCGCGAGGTGCTCATGACCATCCCGTTCCGCGAGCGCAACCCCGTCCCGATCGGGGCCGCCGGCCTGCTGGCCATCGGCCTGGTGCTGTTCCTCGCGTTCAACATCCAGACCATCCCGTTCCTCGGGGGCGGTGACCACTACAGCGCGGCCTTCAGCGAGGCCGGTGGCCTGATCGAGGGTGACGACGTCCGCATCGCGGGGGTGAAGGTCGGCAAGGTCGAGAAGGTCGACCTCGCGGGCGACCACGTCGTCGTCGGCTTCAAGGTCACCGAGCCGGTGGCGTTCGGCACCCGCACCGGTGCGAGCGTGCGGATGAAGACCCTGCTCGGGGCGAAGTACCTCGCCCTCGAGCCGGGTGGCGGTGGCCAGCTCAAGGAGGACAGCGAGATCCCGCTGGACCGGACCGTCTCGTCCTACGACATCGTGAACGCCTTCACCGACCTCGCGACCACCTCGGAGCGGATCGACACCGACCAGCTGGCGAAGTCGCTGACCACCCTGGCCACCGAGTTCAAGGACAGCCCGCCCGACGTGAAGGCTGCCCTCGACGGGCTGAGCCGGCTCTCGAACACGATCGCCTCCCGCGACGACGAGCTCCGTCGGCTGCTGGCTTCCGCGAACTCCGTCAGCGGCACCGTGGCCCAGCGCAACAAGGCAGTGGAGTCGATCATCAAGAACGCCGACCTGCTGATGGTGGAGCTGAACGCCCGGCGCGACGCCATCCACACGCTCTTCACCAACACCTCGGCGATGGCCCAGCAGATCACCGGTCTGGTGCGCGACAACCGCACCGAGCTCAAGCCCGCGCTCGACCAGCTGACCAAGGTGCTTGCCGTGCTGCAGAAGCACGAGAAGGACCTCGGCGACACGATCCAGGCGATGGGTCCCTTCACCCGGCTGTTCGCCAACGTGCTGGGCAACGGCCGCTGGTTCGACACCTACATCGCGAACCTCACCACCCCCGTCTCCGCGGGAGGCAACTGATGATGCGCCTGCCCACCGTGCCCCGCGTCGGCCTCATCCCGAGGCTCGTCGCCGCCCTCGTCGTGGTCGCGCTGGCCGCCGGCGCGTACGCCTTCTGGCCGCGCCAGGACGACCTCCACGTGACCGGGGAGTTCACCCGCGCGGTCGGCCTCTTCCCGGGTTCGGACGTCCGCATCCTCGGCGTCGCCGTCGGCAAGGTCACCGAGGTCACCCCCAAGGGCGACAAGGTCGAGGTGAAGTTCCAGTTCGACCGCAAGTACAAGGTGCCCGCGGACGCGAAGGCGGCCGTGGTGGCCCCCTCGCTGGTGAGCGACCGCTACGTGCAGCTGCTGCCGGCCTACACCTCGGGTCCGGTCATGAAGGACGACGCGCAGATCGGGCTGGACCGCACCGCGGTCCCGGTGGAGCTGGACCGGATCTCCTCGAGCCTCGACGACCTGCTGGTCGCCCTCGGCCCCAACGGCGCCAACAAGGACGGTGCCTTCGCGGACGTGCTCGACACCGGCGCCAAGAACCTCGACGGGCAGGGCCAGAAGCTGCACGACACCAACCGCGACCTGTCCAAGGCACTGGAGACGCTGTCGGGCGGTCGCAACGACCTGTTCGGGACGGTGAAGAACCTGCAGGCCTTCACGACCATGCTGGCCACCAACGACGACCAGGTGCGGCGGCTGAACACCGACCTCGCCAACGTGTCGGTGCAGCTGGACGGCGAGCGCGACGACCTGGCGGCCGCGCTGAAGAACCTGGCCGTCGCGCTCAGCGAGGTCAGCTCCTTCGTGCACGACAACCGCGCGGGCCTCACGACGAACCTGAAGCAGCTGGCCGACGTGACCGGCACGATCGCGAAGCAGCGCGACGCCCTGGCGGAGACGCTGACCAACGCCCCCGTGGCCGTGAGCAACCTGCAGAACGCCTACAACCCCCAGACCGGCACCCTCGACACCCGCGCCAACGTCAACGAGAACCTCAAGCTCCAGAACCTGCTGTGCAGCCTGATCACCGAGGGCGGTCAGTCGGCCTCGCTGTGCAAGACCGTCAACGGCGTGCTCAAGCCGGTCGAGGACCTGCTCGACACGCTCGACGGGCTGGGCGTGAAGCTGCCCCTCGACCTGCTGTCGGCGCTGCCGCAGTCCCAGAGCGGCGGCGCGACGTCCGGCCCGTCGGCGACCGGCAGCACGGTCCGGATGCGTGGCGCCGACCCGACCCTGGGTGGCCTCCTGGGAGGCACCCGATGAGGAACCCGATGAGCCACCAGCCGACCACCACCCGGACCAGCGGGACCACCACCGGTATGGCGCGTGGCCGGCGGCTGCTCTCCGGCGCGGTCGTGGCCGCCACCGTCCTCGGTGTGTCCGGGTGCCAGGGCGCCTTCGACCTGCCGCTCCCGGGCGGTGCCGCCAACCGCGGCGACATCTTCCGGGTCACCGCGGAGTTCGCCGACGTGCTCGACCTGGTGCCGCAGTCGTCGGTCAAGGTCGACCAGGTCACCGTCGGCTCGGTCGAGAAGATCGAGCTCAACGGCTGGACCGCCCGGGTGACCCTGCGCCTCCCGAAGGACGTGGACCTGCCGGACAACGCCGTCGCCGAGCTCAAGCAGACCTCCCTGCTGGGTGAGAAGTACGTCCAGCTGTCGCCGCCTACGACGGGCGCGCCCGAGGGGCACCTGGGGGAGGGGGACAACATCCCGTTGGCGCGCACCGGCCGCAACCCCGAGGTCGAGGAGGTCCTCAGCGCGATGTCGCTGCTGCTCAACGGCGGCGGGGTGGCCCAGCTCAAGGTGATCGAGACCGAGCTCAACAACGCCATGCGCGGCAACCAGGCGCAGATCAAGGACGTCATCAAGCAGCTCGACACGTTCGTCGGGGGGCTCGACCAGCAGAAGTCGGAGATCGTCCGCGCGATCGACAACATCGACAAGCTCTCGGCCAGGCTGGCCGCCCAGAAGGACGACATCGCCGCCGCGCTCGAAGCCCTGCCCAAGGGCCTGAAGGTGCTCGCCGACCAGCGCCAGCAGCTGGTGCAGATGCTCCAGGCGCTGAGCCGTCTCGGCGCCGTCGGCACCCAGGTGATCCAGCAGAGCAAGGCCGACACGGCCGCCAACCTCAAGGCGCTGGCGCCGATCCTGGCGCAGCTGACCAAGGCCGGCGACGACCTGCCGAAGTCGCTCCAGCTGCTGCTGACCTACCCGTTCTCCGACGCGACGACCGGGGCGATGCGGGGCGACTTCACCAACATGTCGGCCGACCTCGACCTCAACCTCAGCAACCTCGCGGGCAACCTGGGCATCCCGACCACCCCGCCCGGTGGCGGTGGCCTCCCGACCACCCCGCCCAGCCTCCCGACCCTGCCCATCCCCAGCGTGACCATCCCGCCGCTGCCGGGCGCTCCCACCCCGACCGGCACCCAGCCGCCGTGCACCATCCCGCTCCTCTGCCCCGGAGGTGGGTCGTGATCCGCCGGTCCGTGCAGGTGCAGCTGTTCGCCTTCCTGCTCCTCACGTTGTTCACCGTCTCGATCCTGTCGGCGCGCTACGTCGGCCTCTACGACCGGGTGGCCGGCGGGCAGTACCACGTGACGGCCGACTTCGAGCAGTCCGGCGGCATCTTCGTCGGCTCCGAGGTCTCCTACCGCGGCGTCACCGTCGGCACGGTCGACGACCTGCGGCTGTCCAAGGACGGCGTGGTCGTCGACGCGAAGATCAAGCGCGGCGTGCGGATCCCCAAGGACACCAAGGTCGTCGTCGAGAACCGCTCCGCCGTCGGCGAGCAGTACCTCGACTTCCAGCCGCGCAGCGACCGGGGCCCCGTGCTCGCCGACGGCGACGCGATCCCACGCAAGGACACGGCATACCCCCTACGGGTCGACACGCTCCTCCTGGACCTCGACCAGACCGTCAACTCGGTCGACAAGCAGGACCTGTCGACCGTGGTCGACGAGCTCGGCAAGGGCTTCGCCGACGGCGGCGAGGACCTCCAGCGGCTGATCGACAGCGGTGACCGGCTCACCCGGTCGGCGACCGAGGCGCTGCCGGAGACGAAGAAGCTGATCGACGACGGCCGGATCGTGCTCGACACGCAGCGCGACTCCTCCGGCGACATCAAGGTGTTCGCGAAGAACTTCGCCGACCTGTCCGAGACCCTCAAGGGCTCGGACGGCGACCTGCGGCTCATCCTCGACCGGGGCGCCGTCGCCTCCAAGGAGCTGGACACCCTCGTCAAGGACAACCGGGGCAACCTCGCCGCGCTGTTGGCCAACCTGATCACCATCGGCCAGGTCACCACCGCTCGCGTGGACGGCATCCAGCAGCTGCTCGTCACCTACCCCGACGTGGTCGCCGGTGGCTACACCGTGGTGCCCGGCGACGGGTCGGCGCACTTCGGGCTGGCGCTGGCCCAGGACCCCCCGGTCTGCACGCAGGGCTACGGCGGCACGAAGAAGAAGAGCACCCGCGACCTCAGCAACACCAAGGCCAACACCTCGGCCAGGTGCACCGCCCCCCGCGGCTCGGGCACCAGCGTCCGCGGCGCGCAGAACGCCCCCGGGCCCTCGTCGAGCACGAACTCCACCGTTCCGTTCGCTTTCGGCGACCAACCCGTATCCCCGGGCATGGCTGCGTCGTTGGGCATGTCGACGCCACAGGTTTCGGTTCCTGTTCCTCCCGCCGGGGGTGAGAGCAGCGAGGCCTCGTGGTTGTGGATCATGAAGGAGGCTGCTCGATGAGCTCGATCACCGCCCCTGCCGGCGCCGTCCGCGCCAGGGCCCTGACCGTCACCCCACGCCTCGTGTGGGCCGTGGTGGCCGTGGCCCTCGTCGCGAGCCTCGCGCTGGCGGCCACCCGTGGCCGCGACTGGTATGCCGCGCGGCAGACCGAGGCGGCCAACGCGTCGGCCGTGGCCGCCGCCAGGCAGCTGGCCATCAACTTCGTCACCGTCGACTACGCAAAGGTCGACGCGGACGTGGCCCGCGTGAAGGCGGGTGCGACGGGCGAGTTCCTCAAGAGCTACTCGGCCTCGACGGCCGACCTGACCAAGGTGCTGGTGGCCAACAAGACCGTCTCGACGGTCCAACGCACCGAGGCCTCGCTGGTCTCCGGTGACCGCGACTCGGCCGTGGCCCTCGTCGGGGTGGTCGCGCCGACCAGGAACACCGCCGTGCCGAACGGCGAGACCAAGACCTACCGGATGCGGCTCGACCTGCGCCTGGTGGGCGACGCATGGAAGGTGGAGAACCTTGAGTTCGTCGGTTGAGACCAGGCCCAGGTCCCGTCCCAAGGTGGCGGGGGAGCGGTCGCGCGTCCGCACCCCCGAGGGACACCGTCGCGAGTCGAGCACCGAGGCGCACCTGCAGCGCGCCGTCGCCGAGCTCGAGGTGGCCGAGCCGACGGCCCCGAGGAAGCTGCGGCTGACGAGGCCGAGGCGACCCGAGGCCGGCACCGCGACCTTCGCGGCCGTGGACGCGGTCGAGGCTGGCGAGACGCAGGCGGTCACGGCGACCGTCGGTCGTCGGCGATGGGCCGCGCCGCTGATCGCGCTCGTGGTGGCGCTGGCCCTGCTCGCGGTCGTCGTGGGGGTCAGCCTGCGCGACCCGGGCGCCCAGGCCCGCACCGACCGGGCTGCGGCCAGCCAGGCCCGCACCTCGATCGAGCAGCTGCTCAGCTACAACTACAAGACCATCGACGCCCAGGCGGCCCAGGTGGAGGGCCTGCTGACAGGGTCGTTCAAGGGTGAGTTCAGCGCGGCGATGGCCAAGGACATCAAGCCGCTCGCGGTGCAGAACCAGACCGTCGTGCAGGCCAAGGTCTCCGACCTCGGGGTGATGAGCTCCTCGGACCGCACGGTCAAGGTGCTCGCCTTCGTCAACCAGGCCCGTGTCGGCACCGACCAGAAGGAGCCGGTGGTCGACCAGAACCGCGTCATCGCGACCCTGACGAAGGTCGGCGACCGGTGGTTGATCAGCAAGCTGGAGGCCTTCTAGGAGGCCGCGACACCCCCGCTGACCTGCGACGACCCACCCCGATCGGGGTGGGTCGTGGTCGTCCGTTCGGCGACCCGCGCCGCGATTGTCTTGACGTGGGGGGATTGGCACGTCATCCTCGACTGCGTCGGATCGGCCCGTGGCGCTCTGCCCGGGCCCGACCCCCGTCGACGGTGTGGCGTGAGCCCGCTGGACACGGTTGGACGAGGCTGCCCTCTTTCGTGTATGCTCATCCTTTGCGCTGCCCTCTTTCCTGACCTCGCCTCAGACCCCAGCCCTTCGTGCCCTGCGGCACGGATTCGTGGCCTTGGTCCTCCGCGTGGTCGGAGCCGGCGGTCGGCGCTGCACCGGTTTCGAACCATCAGTATTGAACAAGGCCCGTGGAAGGACCCCTCCTTGGCTGCCTCGCGCAACGCGACTCAGACTGTGTCCACCGCACGGACGGCTTCCGGCCGTCTGTCGTTCGCGAAGATCCGCGAACCCCTCGAGGTCCCCGACCTCCTGGCGCTGCAAACCGAAAGCTTCGACTGGCTCCTCGGCAACGAGCGCTGGCAGGCCCGGGTCGCAGCCGCCAAGGCCGACGGCCGGGGGGATGTGCCGGATCGCTCCGGCCTCGAGGAGATCTTCGAGGAAATCTCTCCCATCGAGGACTTCAGCGGCTCGATGTCGCTGTCGTTCCGTGACCACCGCTTCGAGGAGGTCAAGTACTCCATCGAGGACTGCAAGGAGCGCGACCAGACCTACTCGGCGCCCCTGTTCGTCACCGCGGAGTTCATGAACACCACGACTGGCGAGATCAAGAGCCAGACCGTGTTCATGGGCGACTTCCCGCTCATGACCGAGCGCGGCACCTTCGTGATCAACGGCACCGAGCGCGTCGTCGTCTCGCAGCTGGTCCGCAGCCCGGGCGTCTACTTCGAGCGCACGCCCGACAAGACGTCCGACAAGGACATCTACACCGCCAAGGTCATCCCGAGCCGCGGTGCCTGGCTGGAGTTCGAGATCGACAAGCGCGACATGGTCGGCGTCCGCGTCGACCGCAAGCGCAAGCAGTCGGTCACGGTGCTCCTCAAGGCCCTGGGCATGTCCGAGGCCGAGATCCTCGAGGAGTTCGGCGACTTCGAGTCGATGCGCCTCACCCTGGAGAAGGACCACACGGCCGGCCAGGACGACGCGCTGCTCGACATCTACCGCAAGCTGCGCCCGGGCGAACCGCCGACCCGTGAGGCCGCCCAGACCCTGCTGGACAACCTCTACTTCAACCCCAAGCGCTACGACCTGGCCAAGGTCGGCCGTTACAAGATCGACCGCAAGCTGGGTGTCCCGGCCGAGCTCAACGCGTCCGTGCTGTCCGTGGACGACATCGTCGCCACGATCAAGTACATCGTCGCGCTGCACGCCGGCGAGGCCACGCTGACCGGCAAGAACGGCGAGGAGGTGCCGGTCGAGGTCGACGACATCGACCACTTCGGCAACCGTCGCCTGCGCAACGTCGGCGAGCTCATCCAGAACCAGGTCCGCACCGGGCTGTCCCGCATGGAGCGCGTCGTCCGCGAGCGCATGACCACGCAGGACGTCGAGGCGATCACGCCGCAGACCCTGATCAACATCCGCCCCGTGGTGGCCTCGATCAAGGAGTTCTTCGGCACCTCCCAGCTGTCGCAGTTCATGGACCAGAACAACCCGCTCGCGGGCCTGACGCACAAGCGGCGTCTGTCGGCCCTCGGCCCGGGTGGTCTGTCCCGTGACCGCGCCGGCATGGAGGTCCGTGACGTCCACCCGTCGCACTACGGCCGGATGTGCCCGATCGAGACCCCTGAGGGCCCGAACATCGGCCTGATCGGCTCGCTCGCCTCCTACGGCCGGATCAACGCGTTCGGCTTCATCGAGACGCCCTACCGCAAGGTCGTCAAGGGCAAGGTCACGGACGAGATCCACTACCTGTCCGCCGACGAGGAGGACCGCCACGTCATCGCACAGGCCAACGCCGTCATCAACGCCGACGGCCTGTTCACCGAGGACCGCGTCCTGGTCCGCACCAAGGGTGGCGAGGTCGACTACATCCCCGGCGCCGACGTCGACTACATGGACGTCTCGCCGCGCCAGATGGTGTCGGCCGCGACCGCGCTGATCCCGTTCCTCGAGCACGACGACGCCAACCGTGCACTGATGGGCTCCAACATGCAGCGCCAGGCGGTGCCGCTGGTGAAGTCCGAGGCGCCGCTGGTCGGCACCGGCATGGAGTACCGCGCCGCGCTCGACTCGGGCGACGTCGTCCGCGCCGAGACCGCCGGTGTGGTCACCGAGGTGTCCGCCGACCTCGTCACCGTCGCCGGTGACGACGGCTCGACCCGCACCTACCGGATCGCCAAGTTCGCGCGCTCCAACCAGGGCACGTCCTACAACCAGGTCGTCGTCGTCAACGAGGGCGACCGGGTCGAGGCCGGCGGCGTCATCGCCGACGGTCCCGCGACCGAGGGCGGCGAGATGGCCCTGGGCCGCAACCTGCTGGTGGCGTTCATGCCGTGGGAGGGCCACAACTACGAGGACGCGATCATCCTCAGCCAGCGCCTGGTGCAGGACGACGTCCTCTCCTCGATCCACATCGAGGAGCACGAGGTCGACGCCCGCGACACCAAGCTCGGCCCCGAGGAGATCACCCGGGACATCCCGAACGTCTCCGAGGAGGTCCTGGCCGACCTCGACGAGCGCGGCATCATCCGCATCGGTGCCGAGGTCCGCGACGGCGACCTGCTCGTCGGCAAGGTCACGCCCAAGGGTGAGACCGAGCTGACCCCGGAGGAGCGCCTGCTGCGCGCCATCTTCGGTGAGAAGGCCCGCGAGGTCCGCGACACGTCGCTCAAGGTGCCCCACGGCGAGACCGGCACGGTCATCGGCGTCAAGGTGTTCGACAAGGACGAAGGCGACGACCTGCCCCCGGGCGTCAACCAGCTGGTCCGCGTCTACGTCGCCAACAAGCGCAAGATCACCGACGGTGACAAGCTCGCCGGCCGGCACGGCAACAAGGGCGTCATCTCCAAGATCCTGCCCGTCGAGGACATGCCGTTCCTCGAGGACGGCACGCCCGTCGACGTCGTGCTCAACCCGCTCGGTGTCCCCGGTCGCATGAACGTCGGCCAGATCCTCGAGCTGCACCTCGGCTGGGCCGCCTCGCGCGGTTGGGAGATCGCCGGCAACCCGGACTGGGCCAAGCTCATCCCCGAGGACGCGCGTCAGGCCCCGGCCGGCACCCGCGTCGCCTCGCCGGTGTTCGACGGTGTGCGCGAGGACGAGATCGTGGGTCTGCTCGACTCGACGACCAAGACCCGCGACGACGTGCGGCTCATCGACGGCTCCGGCAAGTCCCGGCTCTTCGACGGTCGCTCCGGCGAGCCCTTCCCCGAGCCGGTGTCCGTGGGCTACATGTACATCCTCAAGCTGCACCACCTCGTGGACGACAAGATCCACGCCCGCAGCACCGGCCCCTACAGCATGATCACGCAGCAGCCGCTGGGTGGTAAGGCGCAGTTCGGTGGCCAGCGCTTCGGTGAGATGGAGGTGTGGGCCCTCGAGGCGTACGGCGCGGCCTACGCGCTGCAGGAGCTGCTCACCATCAAGTCGGACGACGTCCAGGGCCGCGTGAAGGTCTACGAGGCGATCGTCAAGGGCGACAACATCCCCGAGCCCGGCATCCCCGAGTCCTTCAAGGTGCTCATCAAGGAGATGCAGTCGCTGTGCCTCAACGTCGAGGTCCTGAACAGCGAGGGCACCTCGATCGAGCTGAAGGAGTCCGATGAGGACGTCTTCCGCGCGGCGGAGGAGCTCGGCATCGACCTGTCCCGGCGCGAGCCCAGTTCGGTCGAAGAGGTCTGACGGTATGCCGCGTGGTCACCGCCGGTGACCACGCGGCACACCTCCCCTCACGACCAACCCCACAGTTTCAAGCAAGAGACACGGAAGAAGGAACCACGTGCTCGACGTCAACTTCTTTGACGAACTGCGCATCGGCCTGGCCACGGCGGAGGACATCCGCCAGTGGAGCCACGGCGAGGTGAAGAAGCCCGAGACGATCAACTACCGCACGCTCAAGCCCGAGAAGGAGGGCCTGTTCTGCGAGCGCATCTTCGGCCCCACCCGGGACTGGGAGTGCAACTGCGGCAAGTACAAGCGGGTCCGCTTCAAGGGCATCATCTGCGAGCGCTGCGGCGTGGAGGTCACCCGCGCCAAGGTGCGTCGTGAGCGGATGGGCCACATCGAGCTCGCCGCCCCCGTCACCCACATCTGGTACTTCAAGGGCGTCCCGTCGCGCCTGGGCTACCTGCTCGACCTCGCCCCGAAGGACCTCGAGAAGGTCATCTACTTCGCGGCCTACATGATCACGTCGGTCGACGACGAGCAGCGCCACAAGGACCTGCCCTCGCTCGAGGCGCAGATCGAGGTGGAGAAGAAGGAGTTCGAGAACAAGCGCGACGCCGAGGTCGACACCCGCGCCAAGCGGCTCGAGTCCGACCTCGCCGAGCTCGAGGCCGAGGGCGCCAAGGCTGACGCGCGCCGCAAGGTCCGCGAGTCCGCCGAGCGCGAGATGAACCAGATCCGCAAGCGCGCCGACATGCAGATCGAGCGCATCGAGCAGGTCTGGGACCGGTTCAAGAACCTCAAGGTCCAGGACCTCGAGGGCGACGAGATCCTCTACCGCGAGATGCGTGACCGGTTCGGCCTCTACTTCGAGGGCGGCATGGGCGCGGCGGCGATCCAGAAGCGGCTCGAGGACTTCGACCTCGAGGCCGAGGCCGAGCTGCTGCGCGAGATCATCGCCACCGGCAAGGGCCAGAAGAAGACCCGTGCCCTCAAGCGGCTCAAGGTCGTCACCGCCTTCCAGGCGACGACCAACAAGCCGGCCGGCATGGTCCTCGACGCGGTCCCGGTCATCCCGCCGGACCTGCGCCCGATGGTGCAGCTCGACGGTGGCCGCTTCGCGACCTCGGACCTCAACGACCTCTACCGTCGCGTGATCAACCGCAACAACCGCCTCAAGCGCCTGCTCGACCTCGGCGCGCCCGAGATCATCGTCAACAACGAGAAGCGGATGCTGCAGGAGGCCGTCGACAGCCTCTTCGACAACGGCCGTCGCGGTCGCCCGGTGACGGGCCCCGGCAACCGTCCGCTCAAGTCGCTGTCCGACATGCTCAAGGGCAAGCAGGGCCGGTTCCGCCAGAACCTGCTCGGCAAGCGCGTCGACTACTCCGGCCGTTCGGTCATCGTCGTCGGCCCGCAGCTCAAGCTGCACCAGTGCGGCCTGCCCAAGCAGATGGCGCTCGAGCTGTTCAAGCCGTTCGTGATGAAGCGCCTGGTCGACCTCGACCACGCCCAGAACATCAAGTCGGCCAAGCGCATGGTGGAGCGCGCCCGCCCGGTCGTGTGGGACGTCCTCGAAGAGGTCATCACCGAGCACCCCGTGCTGCTCAACCGCGCACCCACCCTGCACCGCCTCGGCATCCAGGCTTTCGAGCCGCAGCTGGTCGAGGGCAAGGCCATCCAGATCCACCCGCTCGTCTGCTCGGCCTTCAACGCCGACTTCGACGGTGACCAGATGGCGGTGCACGTGCCGCTGAGCACCGAGGCGCAGGCCGAGGCCCGCATCCTCATGCTCTCGAGCAACAACATCCTCAAGCCGGCCGACGGTCGTCCGGTGACCATGCCCACCCAGGACATGATCATCGGGCTCTACCACCTCACCTCCGAGGTGGAGAACGGCAAGGGCTCGGGTCGGGCGTTCGCGTCGGTCTCCGAGGCGCGCATGGCGTTCGACGCCGGCGAGCTCGAGCTCGGCAGCAAGGTCAAGATCCGCCTGCTCGACGTCGTGCCGGTCCCCGGCACGGAGCTGCCCGAGGGCGTCGAGGCGAACGAGCAGGGCCAGGTGGCCTCGCTCGTCGTCGAGACCAGCCTCGGTCGCGCGCTGTTCAACCAGACCCTGCCGGTCGACTACCCGTTCGTGGACGCGGTCGTCGACAAGAAGCGTCTCTCGACCATCGTCAACGACCTGGCCGAGCGCTACAGCAAGGTCCAGGTGGCCGCGTCCCTCGACGCGCTCAAGGAGTACGGCTTCCACTGGGCGACCCGCTCGGGCACCACGGTGGCCATCTCCGACGTCGTGACCCCGCCGCGCAAGCTCGAGATCCTCGAGGGCTACGAGACCAAGGCCACCAAGGTCCAGGTCCAGTACGAGCGCGGTCTGATCACCGACGACGAGCGTCGCCAGGAGCTCATCGAGATCTGGACCCAGGCGACCAACGAGGTCGCCAAGGAGATGGAGGCCAACCTCCCGAAGACCAACACCATCTACAAGATGGTGTCCTCCGGGGCGCGAGGCAACTGGATGCAGCTGCGGCAGATCGCCGGTATGCGTGGTCTGGTGTCCAACCCGAAGGGTGACATCATCCCGCGACCGATCCGCGCGAACTTCCGCGAGGGCCTGTCCGTGCTCGAGTTCTTCATCTCCACGCACGGTTCCCGCAAGGGTCTGGCCGACACCGCGCTGCGCACCGCCGACTCGGGCTACCTGACCCGTCGCCTGGTGGACGTGTCGCAGGACGTCATCATCCGTGAGGACGACTGTGGCACCGAGCGTGGCCTGACCATGCCGATCGCGCAGAAGACCGCGTCGGGCGCCCTGGTCGAGCACGACGACGTGGAGACCTCGGTCTACGCGCGGACGCTCGCCGCCGACGTCGAGAAGGACGGCACCGTCCTGGCCGAGGCCGGCATCGACCTCGGTGACGTGGTCATCGACGCCCTCGTCGCCGCGGGCGTCGAGGAGGTCAAGGTCCGCTCGGTCCTCACCTGCGAGTCGCACGTCGGCACCTGTGCCGCCTGCTACGGCCGGTCGCTCGCGACCGGCAAGCTGGTCGACATCGGCGAGGCCGTCGGCATCATCGCGGCCCAGTCGATCGGTGAGCCCGGCACCCAGCTGACGATGCGTACCTTCCACACCGGTGGTGTGGCCGGTGACGACATCACGCAGGGTCTGCCGCGTGTCGTCGAGCTGTTCGAGGCGCGCACCCCCAAGGGTGTCGCCCCGATCGCCGAGGCGTCCGGTCGGGTGAGCATCGAGGACACCGACAAGACCCGCCGCATCATGCTCACCCCGGACGACGGCTCCGAGGAGCACGCCTACCCGGTGAGCAAGCGCGCGCGTCTGCTGGTCGCCGACGGCGACCACGTCGAGGTCGGCCACCGGCTCACGCAGGGTTCGATCGACCCCAAGCAGGTCCTTCGCATCCTCGGCCCGCGGGCGGTCCAGATGCACCTCGTCGACGAGGTGCAGCACGTCTACCGCCAGCAGGGTGTGTCGATCCACGACAAGCACATCGAGGTCATCGTCCGCCAGATGCTGCGACGGATCACGATCATCGAGTCCGCCGACGCCGACCTGCTCCCGGGTGAGCTGGCCGAGCGTGGTCGGTTCGAGACCGAGAACCGTCGCGTCGTCGCCGAGGGTGGTCGCCCGGCCTCGGGTCGCCCCGAGCTGATGGGTATCACCAAGGCGTCGCTGGCCACCGACTCGTGGCTCTCGGCCGCCTCCTTCCAGGAGACGACCCGGGTGCTCACCGAGGCCGCGATGAACGCCAAGTCGGACCCGCTGCTGGGTCTGAAGGAGAACGTCATCCTCGGAAAGCTGATCCCGGCCGGCACGGGTCTCCCGCGCTACCGGAACGTCAAGGTCGAGGCCACCGAGGAGGCCAAGGCCGCGATGTACTCGATGCCCAGCTACGAGTACGACTACCCGGTGTTCGGCCCCGGCTCCGGCGAGGCGATCCGCCTCGACGACGCCGAGCTCGGTCTCGACTGAGCGAACGGCTCCGCCCGCGAAGGGGCGGGTGCGCCGCGTGGTCACCACGCGGCGCACCCGCCCCTCGCGCGTGGCCCGGGCGGTGGCGGTCGGCGTGCGGGAACCGATTTGGTCGGGTCCCACGCAGGCGGTATCTTTGAACACTGTGTCTGAGGTCTGCCTCGGGCACGAGCGCCGGACAGCGGCACCGACCCGAGCAGCACGTCGGGACCGCGACCGGCACCACCTCTCGCCGGGCAACCCGCAACCGACCGATCACGGGCGTGTGCGGGGAGTGCAGGGGAGAGCGCCGAGCACGACACACCCGAATGCGGGGGTCGGGCAAGGCACCACACCAAGGAGTGTCAGCAGGACCGCAACCGCGGCCCGGCGGCACCGAACATCAACTACGTACGGAGAACAGGTTGCCTACGATCAACCAGCTTGTGCGCAAGGGGCGTCAGGACAAGGTCACCAAGACCAAGACCCCTGCCCTCAAGGGCTCGCCCCAGCGCCGTGGGGTGTGCACGCGTGTGTACACCACCACCCCCAAGAAGCCGAACTCTGCCCTGCGCAAGGTCGCCCGTGTGCGCCTCACCAGCGGCATCGAGGTCACGGCCTACATCCCGGGCGTCGGCCACAACCTGCAGGAGCACTCGATCGTGCTCGTGCGTGGCGGTCGTGTGAAGGACCTCCCGGGTGTCCGCTACAAGATCGTCCGCGGCTCGCTCGACACCCAGGGTGTCAAGAACCGCAAGCAGGCCCGCTCCCGTTACGGCGCGAAGATGGAGAAGAAGTAATGCCTCGCAAGGGACCCGCGCCCAAGCGCCCCCTCGTCGTCGACCCGGTCCACAACTCCCCGCTGGTGACCCAGCTGGTCAACAAGATCCTCCTCGATGGCAAGAAGTCCATCGCCGAGACGATCGTCTACGGCGCCCTCGAGGGCGTCAAGGAGAAGACCGGCTCCGACCCCGTCGTGACCCTCAAGCGCGCGCTGGACAACATCCGCCCGACGCTCGAGGTCAAGTCGCGCCGCGTCGGTGGCGCCACCTACCAGGTGCCGATCGAGGTCAAGCCCAACCGCGCGACCACGCTCGCCCTGCGCTGGATGGTCGGCTACTCGCGTCAGCGTCGTGAGAAGACCATGACCGAGCGCCTGATGAACGAGATCCTCGACGCGTCCAACGGCCTCGGCGCCGCGGTGAAGCGTCGCGAGGACACCCACAAGATGGCCGAGTCCAACAAGGCCTTCGCGCACTACCGCTGGTGACAGCGACCGGTATGCCGCGGGCGCACCTCGCGCCCGCGGCATACCGGAGGCGCGTGGTCGATGCTCCGCCACCCACGCACCACCACGAACTTTTCGCAACGAGCTGAGACGAGACGATCACATTGGCACTCGACGTCCTGACGGACCTGACCAAGGTCCGCAACATCGGGATCATGGCGCACATCGACGCCGGCAAGACGACGACGACTGAGCGCATCCTCTTCTACACCGGGGTCAACCACAAGATCGGTGAGACCCACGACGGTGCTTCGACCACCGACTGGATGGAGCAGGAGAAGGAGCGGGGCATCACCATCACCTCCGCTGCCGTCACCTCCTTCTGGGAGGGCACCCAGATCAACATCATCGACACCCCGGGTCACGTGGACTTCACGGTCGAGGTCGAGCGCTCGCTGCGCGTCCTCGACGGCGCCGTCGCCGTGTTCGACGGCAAGGAGGGCGTCGAGCCCCAGTCCGAGACCGTGTGGCGTCAGGCCGACAAGTACGACGTCCCCCGCATCGCGTTCGTCAACAAGATGGACAAGCTGGGCGCGGACTTCTACTTCACCGTCGACACCATCAAGGACCGCCTCGGCGCCGAGCCGCTGGTGCTCCAGCTCCCGATCGGTGCCGAGAACGACTTCGTCGGTGTCGTCGACCTGATCTACCGTCGCGCCCTGGTGTGGCCCGGTGACGCCAAGGGTGACGTCACCATGGGTGCCAAGTACGAGATCCAGGAGATCCCGGCCGACATGCTCGAGAAGGTCGAGGAGTACCGCCACGCTCTCGTCGAGCGCGTCGCCGAGTCCGACGACGACCTCATGGAGAAGTACCTCAACGGCGAGGAGCTGACCCCCGAGGAGATCAAGGGCGCGATCCGCAAGCTCACCGTCAACTCCGAGCTCTACCCCATCCTGTGCGGCTCCGCCTTCAAGAACCGCGGTGTGCAGCCGATGCTCGACGCCGTCGTCGACTACCTGCCGTCGCCGCTGGACGTCCCCCCGATGGTCGGCCACAAGCCGGGCAACGAGGACGTCGAGATGACGCGCAAGCCCAGCAAGGACGAGCCGTTCTCGGCGCTGGCCTTCAAGGTCGCCTCGCACCCGTTCTTCGGCACGCTGACCTTCATCCGGGTCTACTCCGGCCAGATCTCCTCCGGCTCCGCGGTCGTCAACACGACCAAGGGCCGCAAGGAGCGCATCGGCAAGCTGTTCCAGATGCACGCCAACAAGGAGAACCCGGTGGAGGAGGCCCTCGCGGGTCACATCTACGCGGCGATCGGCCTGAAGGACACCACGACCGGTGACACCCTGAGCGACCCGAACGAGCAGATCGTGCTCGAGTCGATGACGTTCCCGGACCCGGTCATCCAGGTGGCCATCGAGCCGAAGACGAAGGGTGACCAGGAGAAGCTCTCCACGGCCATCCAGAAGCTCTCCGCCGAGGACCCGACCTTCCAGGTGCACCACGACGAGGAGACCGGCCAGACCATCATCGCCGGCATGGGCGAGCTCCACCTCGACATCCTTGTGGACCGCATGAAGCGCGAGTTCAAGGTCGAGGCCAACGTCGGCAAGCCGCAGGTGGCCTACCGCGAGACGATCCGCCGGACGGTCGACAAGTACGACTACACCCACAAGAAGCAGACGGGTGGCTCCGGCCAGTTCGCGAAGATCCAGATCAGCATCGCGCCCCTCGACACCACCGAGTCGGGCGAGCTGTACGAGTTCGAGAACAAGGTCACCGGTGGTCGCGTCCCGCGCGAGTACATCCCCTCGGTGGACGCCGGCATCCAGGACGCCATGCAGTACGGCGTGCTGGCCGGTTACCCGCTGGTGGGCATCAAGGCCACCCTGCTCGACGGCGCCTACCACGACGTCGACTCCTCCGAGATGGCGTTCAAGATCGCCGGCTCGATGGCGCTCAAGGAGGCCGTCCGCAAGGCCGACCCCGTGCTGCTCGAGCCGATGATGGCCGTCGAGGTGCGCACGCCCGAGGACTACATGGGCGACGTCATCGGCGACATCAACTCCCGCCGTGGCCAGATCCAGGCCATGGAGGACATCAGTGGTGCCAAGGTCGTCCGCGGCCTGGTGCCCCTGTCGGAGATGTTCGGCTACGTCGGCGACCTGCGGTCCAAGACGCAGGGCCGGGCGAACTACTCGATGGAGTTTGACTCCTACGCCGAGGTCCCCAAGGCTGTTGCCGAGGAGATCATCAAGAAGACCCGTGGTGAGTGACCGGTAGCATTACCGGTCGCACCACGGACTGCAGAGTTCCACCACCCCCAATCCGCGCCACGTCCCGCCTGGGAACACGGCGTTCCACCAAAGAAGAGTCCTGAGGAGGACATCAAGTGGCGAAGGCAAAGTTCGAGCGGACTAAGCCGCACGTCAACATCGGCACCATTGGTCACATCGACCACGGTAAGACGACGCTGACGGCTGCGATTTCCAAGGTCCTGCACGACAAGTACCCGGACCTGAACCCGCAGTTCGCGTTCGACGACATCGACAAGGCACCCGAAGAGAAGCAGCGCGGTATCACGATCTCGATCGCGCACATCGAGTACCAGACGGAGAGCCGTCACTACGCCCACGTCGACTGCCCCGGACACGCTGACTACGTGAAGAACATGATCACGGGTGCGGCGCAGATGGACGGTGCGATCCTCGTCGTCGCGGCCACCGACGGCCCGATGCCGCAGACCAAGGAGCACATCATCCTGGCTCGCCAGGTCGGCGTCCCCTACATCGTCGTGGCGCTGAACAAGGCCGACATGGTCGACGACGAGGAGATCCTCGAGCTCGTCGAGATGGAGGTCCGCGAGCTGCTGTCCACCTACGAGTTCCCCGGCGACGACGTCCCGGTGGTCAAGGTCTCGGCGCTGAAGGCGCTCGAGGGCGACGCCGAGTGGGGCAAGTCCGTCCTGGAGCTCATGGACGCGGTCGACGCCTCCATCCCGGAGCCCGAGCGTGACGTGGACAAGCCGTTCCTCATGCCCGTCGAGGACGTCTTCACGATCACCGGTCGTGGCACCGTCGTCACCGGCCGCATCGAGCGTGGCGTCCTGAAGGTCAACGAGGACGTCGAGATCGTCGGCATCCACGAGGGCCCCGCGACCAAGACCACGGTCACCGGCATCGAGATGTTCCGCAAGCTGCTCGACGAGGGTCGTGCGGGCGAGAACGTCGGCCTGCTCATCCGCGGTATCAAGCGCGAGGAGGTGGAGCGTGGCCAGGTCATCGTCAAGCCGGGCTCGATCACCCCGCACACGAACTTCGAGGCCAACGTCGTCATCCTCTCCAAGGACGAGGGCGGCCGTCACACGCCGTTCTACGACAACTACCGCCCGCAGTTCTACTTCCGCACCACGGACGTCACCGGCGTCGTCAAGCTGCCGGACGGCACCGAGATGGTCATGCCCGGTGACAACACCGAGATGTCGGTCGAGCTCATCCAGCCGATCGCCATGGAAGAGGGCCTGAAGTTCGCCATCCGCGAGGGTGGCCGGACCGTCGGCGCCGGCCGCGTCACCAAGATCACCAAGTAAGCACGGCGATCTGCCTGACGTAGCACCTGCACCACCGAAGGACCCCGCGGCATGGCCGCGGGGTCCTTCGTCTTGGGTGCAGGTTCTGGCCCGGTATGCCGGGTTCGCCCGGTTCCCGGGTACGGCTGCTGGGGGAGGTGCGCCGGTCCGGGCGGGACTACGTTCAGGGCCATGGGCTTCGGGGTCGGGAACCGTCGGCTGCGCCGGGTGGCGTTGGGCGCTGCCGTGCTGCTCGTCGTGCTCGCCGGTCCCGTGGCGTCGGCTCCCGGCGACCCGACCGTGCGGTTCAGCGCCGCCGGTGACTTCTCGGCGGGTGCGAGCGCGACCAGCGTGTTGAACCTGATCGGCTCGCTCGACAACGACTTCCACGCCGCCCTCGGCGACATGTCCTACGGGACCACCGGCGCGGAGGACGCCTGGTGCAACCTGGTCAAGGCCGGGGTGGGCGAGGGCTACCCGTTCGAGCTGGTCTCGGGCAACCACGAGAGCAACGGCCAGAACGGCAACATCAACGACTTCTCGGCCTGCCTGCCCAACCAGCTCCCGGGACTCAAGGGCACCTACGGCCGGCAGTACTACGTCGACGTGCCCGCCAACGCGCCGCTGGTGCGCTACGTCGCGGTGAGCTCGGGCATCCCGTTCACGACCGGCACCAAGTCCTATGCGTCGGGCACGCCCGAGTACGCGTGGACGTCGGCAGCCATCGACGGGGCTCGAGCGGCCGGCATACCGTGGGTCGTCGTCGGCAACCACACGCCCTGCGTGAGCCTCGGTGAGTACGCCTGCGAGATGGGCTCCGACCTCGCGAACCTGTTGCTGGCCAAGAAGGTCGACGTGGTCCTGACCGGCCACGAGCACATCTACCAGCGCACCAAGCAGCTGACCACCCGCACCGGGTGCGCCACGCTCGTGCCCGGCACCTTCAACGCGACGTGCGTCGTCGACTCCGACAACGACCTCGCGGCCGGCGCGGGCACCGTCTTCGCCACGGTGGGCACGGGCGGGATCAACCAGCGCAACGTCAACACCACGGACCCCGAGGCGGGCTACTTCGCCGCCTATGCGGGTCTGAACGTCAACTCCACCTTCGGTGTCCTGGACTTCTCGCTGACCTCCGACGTGCTCACCGCGACCTTCCGCCGCGCGTCAGGGGGCACCTTCTCCGACGCCTTCACGATCACCAAGGGCGTGGCCCCGCCGAACCAGCCGCCCACGGCGGCCTTCACGCCGACCTGCACGCAGCTGGCCTGCTCGGTCGACGCCTCGGCCAGCAGCGACGCCGACGGCACCATCGCGTCCTACGCGTGGCAGTTCGGTGACGGCACGACCGGCACCGGGGTCAACGCGAGCCGCACGTACGCCGCGGCGGGCACCTACACGATCACGCTCACCGTCACCGACGACGACGGCGCCACCGACACCACCACGCGGTCGGTCACGGTCGCGCCCACGCCCAACCAGCTGCCCACGGCCAGCTTCACCACCAGCTGCACCGACCTGGCCTGCTCCTTCAACGGCACCGGCTCCAGCGACCCCGACGGCACCATCGCCTCCTACGCCTGGCAGTGGGGTGACGGCACCGCCGACGGCACGGGCGCCACCGCCAACCACACGTATGCCGCGGCAGGCACCTACACCGCGCGGCTCACGGTCACCGACAACGCCGGGGCCACGGGGACCACGACCAAGGACGTGACGGTCACGGCGCCGCCTCCGGTGACGGTGCTGGCCGCCGACGCCTACGGGCGGACGCTCGCCACCGGCTGGGGCAGCGCCGACACCGGTGGCGCCTGGACCACCAACGCCTCGTCGAGCGCGCTGTCGGTCACCGGCGGGGCGGGACAGGTGCGGCTGAACGCCGGCTCCGGGCCGTGGCTCGCCCTGGCGGGGGTCTCCTCGTCCTCGACCGACCTGGTGACCACGATCTTCCTGGACAAGGTGCCGACCGGCAGCGGCGCCTACGTCTCCCTCAACGGCCGGCGGGTGCCCGGGGTCGGCGACTACCGCGCCAAGGTGCACTACACCTCCAACGGCGGGGTGTGGCTCTCCCTGCAGCGCGCCACCGCCGCGAACGCCGAGACGGTGCTGGCGGCCGAGACGCAGGTCCCGGGCATCACGATGGCAGCCGGTGAGAAGCTGCTCGCCCGCGTGCAGGTCACCGGCACCTCGCCCACGACGGTGCGCGCGAGGGTGTGGAAGGCCGGCACCACCGAGCCGACCACCTGGCAGAAGACCGCGACGGACTCCACGTCCGGGTTCCAGGCAGCCGGCGGAGTGGGTTTCTACCTCTACCTGTCCGGCGCGGCGACCAACGCCCCGATCGCGTTCAACTTCGACGACCTCAAGGCCGTCCCGGGGCCCTGACCTGGCTCGCGCGGCCGCGGTCGTACTCCGCCGCGGTCAGCTCGTAGACCACCTCGCCGAGCTCGGCGCCGGGCAGGGGGTCGGCCCACTCGCGCACCTCGGTGCGCGCGTGGCGCAGGCCGATCCGCTCTAGCACCGCACGGGAGCGCGCGTTGACAGCCATCGTCTCGGCCCAGATCCGCTGCAGCCGCACCGTCTCGAAACCGTGTTGCACGAGGCGGGCGGCGCCCTCGCTGGCCAGGCCGCGACCCCAGGCCCGCTGGCGCAGCCGGTAGCCGAGCTCCGCCTCGCCGTCGGCGGTCGGCGTCAGGCACAGCCAGCCGACGAACTCGTCGCCCTCGTAGGCCGACCAGTAACCCAGCCCCAGGGCGTCGTGCGCGGGGTCGGTGCGTTGCGGCAGCCACACCTCGATCGCCTCCTCGGCAGGCGTGGCGCGACCGGTGAGGTGCGCCATCACGGCGGGGTCGCCGTCGAGCTCGACGAGCAGGTCGCTCTCGTCGGCCGACAGCGGGCGCAGCGCCAGCCGGTCGGTGGTCAGACCCGGCCGGGCCATCACGGTGCCGTCGCCAGCAGCTCCGGACCGAGCTCGGCCACCGAGCCGATGCCGGACAGGCCCATCGTGAGGTCGAGCTCGGCGACGATGTTGGCGAGCACGTCGCGCACGCCGTCGCGGCCGGCCAGCGCCAGCCCGTAGACGTACGGGCGCCCGATCGCGACGGCGTCGGCCCCGAGCGCCAGCGCCTTGACCACGTCGCTGCCGGTCCGGACCCCGCTGTCGAGCACGACCGGGAGGTCGGGTCCCACGGCAGACCGGACCGCCGGCAGGGCGTCGAGCGAGGCGATCGCGCCATCGACCTGACGCCCTCCGTGGTTGCTGACCACGATGCCGCTCGCTCCGATCTCGACCGCCCGGGCGGCGTCGTCGGGGTGGAGCACGCCCTTGACGAGGAACGGCAACGAGGTGCGGTCGCGCAGGGTGGCCAACCGGTCCCAGGTGAGGCCGGGGTTGGAGTAGATGTCGAGGAACGTCTCGACGGCGGCCCGGGGCACGGGGGAGCGCAGGTTCGTGCGCAGGTCGCCGGGGTGCTCCCGGCTGATCGACAGGAGTGACCGCAGCGCGCCGAGGGTCACCTTCACGTCGTCGGACCCGCCGTTCCCGGCCGCCTTCGCCGCCACCCGCTCGGCGACGATCTCCTGGAAGCGGGGATCGGAGGTGTACTGCGCGATCCCGATGCCCTGCGAGAACGGCAGCGATCCGAGGTTGAGGTCCTGCGGTCGCCAGCCCAGCATCGTCGTGTCGAGCGTGACCACGACGGCCTCGGCCCCGCTGGCCTCGGCCCGCGCGAGCAGGCTGTCGACGAGCGGCTCGTCGGTCGACCAGTAGAGCTGGAACCACCGCGGCCCCGACGCCATCGCGGCGGCGACGTCCTCCATCGGGGAGCAGCCCTGGTTGCTGAGGATGTAGGGCAGGCCCAGCTCGGCGGCGGCTGCCCCGATCGCGGTGTCGCTGTCGCGTCGCACGAGGCCGGCCGCGCCCACCGGGGCGAGCAGCACCGGTGCCGGCAGCCGCCGGCCGAGCAGCTCGACGGACAGGTCCCGGCTGACCCGGCCGGGCAGCATACGAGGCACGATGCGGTGCCGCTCGAAGGCGACCCGGTTGGCGCGGGCAGTCGTGCCCTCGCCGGCCGCGCCGGCGACGTACGCCCAGGCCCGCGGCGACATCTCGGCCTGCGCGCGGCGCTCCAGCTCGGCGAAGTCGGTGGGCACGGTGGGTCGCGACCCGAGCACGCCGGCGCGGTACACGAGCGACTGACGGGTGCGGCCGGGACCTGCGTGAGCCGGTCCGGGCGCCTGCGGTTCCTCCTGCATGGCCCGATCCTGCCAGCCCGGCGGCCACGCGCGGCTGTGGACGTCCCGCTGGAATGACAGCCTGGTGACAGGTTCGCCACGGGTGCCTCCAAGCGGGGGGACGCAGCCTCGAGGGAGCAGGGACGCACCGCAGCGTCCCGTGACCGAGAGACTGTGTCTCCGAAAGGAAGTGCGCCCACGATGCCCACCGTCAGCAAGACCCTGAAGATCGCCGCAGCCGGAGGCGTGGCCGCCGTCGTCGCGGGCCTCGGCGCGAGCGCGGCGATGGCCGACAGCACGCCGAGCCCGAGCGGGACGACCACGACGGCACCCTCCCAGGAGGGGCCGGGACGAGCCGGCCCGGGCGGCGGACCCGGCGGCCGGCACGGCGGACCCGGTGGCCTCGACGCCGCCGCGCTCGCCAAGCAGCTCGGCCTGACCGAGGCCAAGGTCACCGCGGCGCTGGAGAAGGTGCGGGCGACCGACCAGCCGCCCACACCGCCGGCCGAGGGGACCAGGCCCACCCCGCCCACGGAAGCCCAGCGCCAGGCCCGCGAGAAGGCCCACGTCGCCGCGCTGGCCAAGGCCCTCGGCGTCGGCGAGGCCAAGGTGCAGGCCGCTCTCGACGGGGTCCGGGCCCAGCGCGAGGCCGGCCGTCGGACGGACCTGTCGACCCGGCTCGACGCCGCGGTCAAGGCCGGGAAGCTGTCCGCCGCCGACCAGGCATCGGTGCTCAAGGCCTTCGACGCAGGTGTGCTCGGGGGTGGGCCCCGCCCCTGACCCGGGCCCGCCGCACCACCGGCCACGGCCACGCCTCGTTCCCCCGCGAGCGCGTGGCCGTGGTCCGTTTCGTGCTGCGATGGGGCATTCGGGCGGCCTGCGACGCGCCACCGGCACGGGTATGCCGGGTGCCTGCGGCTCGATTTGGTAGGTCACCGCCCGCTCTGGCACACTGGACCGGTTGCTTGACGCGCGCCGTTGACCCATGTCGACGCCGCCACCCCCGGTGCCACACCTCGAACCGTGCTCTCACGCACGGGGCGACACTCCAGGGAAGCGCAAGCCCCGGCTCTGCCGGACTTCCGAGAAATCCGCACGATCTGCGTGGAAGCGCATGTCGTCGGGCCGCGGAGCGGGTGCGACACACCCGACCGCGGGGGTCGGAGGGACGCAGAGGCGGCCACAAGCTAGATGTTCGGCGAGAGAGAGACGTAACGGAGATGGCGGGACAGAAGATCCGCATCCGACTGAAGTCGTATGACCACGAGGTCATCGACAACTCGGCGCGCAAGATTGTCGACACGGTGACCCGTGCCGGTGCGACGGTGGTCGGCCCTGTGCCGCTGCCCACGGAGAAGAACGTCTTCGTGGTGATCCGTTCGCCCCACAAGTACAAGGACAGCCGCGAGCACTTCGAGATGCGCACCCACAAGCGCTTGATCGACATCATCGACCCGACGCCCAAGGCCGTCGACTCGCTGATGCGCCTCGACCTGCCGGCTGACGTCAACATCGAGATCAAGCTCTGAGGCTGGCGACAATGACCACCACTGCTACCAAGACCGTGAAGGGTGTGCTGGGCACGAAGCTCGGCATGACCCAGGTGTGGGACGCCGAGAACCGGCTCGTCCCCGTCACCGTCATCCAGGCGGGTCCCTGCGTCGTGACGCAGGTGCGCGCCAGCGCGACCGACGGCTACGACGCCGTCCAGATCGCGTTCGGCGCCATCGACCCCCGCAAGGTGACCAAGCCCCTGACCGGGCACTTCGAGAAGGCCGGCGTGACCCCGCGTCGCCACCTCGTGGAGCTCCGCACCGCTGACGCCGCCGAGTACTCGCTCGGCCAGGAAGTCACGGTCGAGACCTTCGAGGCCGGCCAGGACATCGACGTCACCGGCACCACCAAGGGCAAGGGCTTCGCCGGCGTCATGAAGCGACACGGCTTCCACGGCGTCAGCTCCTCCCACGGTGCCCACAAGAACCACCGCAAGCCGGGCTCGATCGGTGGCTGCGCCACCCCGGGTCGCGTCTTCAAGGGCATGCGCATGGCCGGCCGCATGGGCGGCGTGCGCCAGACCACCCAGAACCTCACGATCCACGCCGTGGACGTGGAGCGGGGCCTGCTGCTCGTCAAGGGTGCCGTCCCCGGCCCCCGCAACGGCACGGTCCTCGTCCGCACGGCTGCGAAGGGAGCCTGATCACCATGGCTACCAAGACTGTCGTCGCCGACCTGCCCGCCGAGATCTTCGACGTCCAGGTCAACGTCCCGCTGATCCACCAGGTCGTCGTGGCCCAGCTGGCCGCTGCGCGTCAGGGCACGCACTCCACCAAGACCCGCGGCGAGGTCCGCGGTGGTGGCCGCAAGCCTTACCGCCAGAAGGGCACCGGCCGCGCCCGTCAGGGCTCGACCCGCGCCCCGCAGTTCGCCGGTGGTGGCGTCGTCCACGGCCCGCAGCCGCGTGACTACTCCCAGCGCACCCCCAAGAAGATGAAGGCCGCCGCCCTGCGTGGCGCCCTCTCCGACCGGGCCCGCCACGACCGCGTGCACGTCGTCGAGTCGCTGGTGACGGGGTCCGCCCCGTCCACCAAGGACGCCGCCGCGCTGCTCGCCGGTCTGACCGAGCGCACCAACCTGCTCGTCGTGCTCGACCGCAGCGACCTGGTGTCGCTGAAGTCGGTCCGCAACCTCGACGGCGTGCACGTGCTCGCCGCCGACCAGCTCAACACGTATGACGTGCTGTGCGCGGACGACGTCGTGTTCACCAAGGCCGGCCTCGAGGCGTTCGTCACCAAGGCCCAGCCGGTCGGTGGCGTCGAGGTCACCATCGTGACCGACGAGGCTGCGGACGAGAAGCCCGCCAAGGCCACCAAGACCGCTGCCAAGGCTGACAAGGCCGACAAGCCCGCCAAGGCTGAGAAGGCTGAGAAGGCTGAGAAGCCCGCCAAGAAGGCCGCCGCGAAGAAGGCCACCGCCACGAAGGCCGCCAAGGCCGACGCGGACGACAAGGCCGAGGAGGAGACCAAGTGAGCAGCCTCGCTGCAGGCAAGGACCCGCGCGACATCCTGATCGCACCGGTCGTGTCGGAGAAGTCGTACTCGCTGCTCGACCAGGGCAAGTACACCTTCATCGTCGACCCCCGGGCCAACAAGACCGAGATCAAGATCGCCGTCGAGCGCGTCTTCGGAGTGAAGGTCGACTCCGTCCACACCCTCAACCGAGTCGGCAAGACCCGCCGCACCCGGTTCGGCATCGGCAAGCGCAAGGACACCAAGCGTGCGATCGTCACCCTCCGCGAGGGCTCGATCGACATCTTCGGTGCCGGCGCCTGACGGACACGCTGAGAAACGTAAGGGATCACTAACCATGGGTATCCGCAAGTACAAGCCGACGACGCCTGGCCGTCGTGGCTCCAGCGTCGCCGACTTCGTCGAGGTCACGCGCTCCACGCCGGAGAAGTCGCTGGTCCGCCCGCTGACGAAGTCCGGTGGACGCAACAGCAACGGCCGCATCACCACCCGCCACATCGGTGGTGGCCACAAGCGCGCCTACCGCGTCATCGACTTCCGTCGCCACGACAAGGACGGCGTGCCGGCCAAGGTCGCTCACATCGAGTACGACCCCAACCGCACCGCGCGCATCGCGCTGCTGCACTACGCCGACGGTGAGAAGCGCTACATCCTGGCCCCCCGTGGCCTGGAGCAGGGCGCCAACATCGAGAACGGCCCCTCGGCCGACATCAAGCCCGGCAACAGCCTGCCGCTGCGCAACATCCCGACCGGTACGGTCATCCACGCCGTCGAGCTCAAGCCCGGTGGCGGCGCGAAGATCGCCCGCTCGGCCGGTGTGCGCGTGCAGCTCGTCGCCAAGGACGGCCCCTACGCGCAGCTGCGCATGCCGTCCGGTGAGATCCGCAACGTCGACCTGCGCTGCCGCGCCACGGTCGGCGAGGTGGGCAACGCCGAGCAGTCCAACATCAACTGGGGCAAGGCCGGCCGCATGCGGTGGAAGGGCAAGCGCCCGACCGTCCGTGGTGTCGCCATGAACCCGGTCGACCACCCGCACGGTGGTGGTGAGGGCAAGACCTCCGGTGGTCGCCACCCGGTCAGCCCCTGGGGTCAGGCCGAGGGCCGCACCCGCCGCCCCGGCAAGCCGAGCGACAAGCTGATCGTTCGCCGCCGTCGTACTGGCAAGAAGCGCTGATAGGAGCCTGGAAGCATGCCTCGCAGTTTGAAGAAGGGCCCCTTCATCGACGACCACCTTCAGAAGAAGGTCGACGTCCAGAACGAAGCGGGTACCAAGAACGTCATCAAGACCTGGTCGCGTCGGTCGGTCATCAGCCCCGACATGCTGGGTCACACCCTCGCCGTGCACGACGGCCGCAAGCACGTCCCGGTGTTCGTCACCGAGTCGATGGTCGGTCACAAGCTCGGTGAGTTCGCGCCGACCCGCACGTTCAAGGGTCACGTGAAGGACGACAAGAAGGGGCGTCGTCGCTGATGACCGCCTCCACCGACAACAAGGACAACGTGATGGAAGCCAAGGCGAGTGCGCGGCACGTCCGCGTCACGCCCCAGAAGGCCCGCCGCATCGTGGACCTGATCCGCGGCAAGCAGGCCGTCGAGGCGATTGCCGTGCTGCGGTTCGCGCCGCAGTCCGCGTCCGACCCGATCCAGAAGGTGCTCGAGAGCGCCATCGCCAACGCCCGGGTCAAGGCCGACAAGGCCTCCGAGGCGTTCGACGAGCGCGACCTGGTCATCAGCGCCGCCTTCGTCGACGAGGGTCCGACCATGAAGCGGTTCCGCCCGCGGGCCCAGGGCCGCGCGGCACGCATCAACAAGCGGACCAGCCACATCACCGTGGTCGTCACGCCGAAGACCACCAAGGGAGGCACCCGCTAATGGGTCAGAAGGTCAACCCGCACGGCTTCCGCCTCGGTATCACCACCGAGCACAAGAGCCGCTGGTTCGCTGACTCCACCAAGGAGGGTCAGCGCTACCGCGACTACGTCAAGGAAGACGTCGCCATCCGCAAGCTCATGTCCGAGGGCATGGAGCGGGCCGGCATCTCCCGCGTCGAGATCGAGCGCACCCGTGACCGCGTCCGTGTGGACATCCACACTGCGCGCCCGGGCATCGTCATCGGTCGCCGCGGCGCCGAGGCCGACCGCATCCGTGGCGAGCTCGAGAAGCTCACCGGCAAGCAGGTCCAGCTGAACATCCTCGAGGTCAAGAACCCCGAGGTCGACAGCCAGCTCGTCGCGCAGGGCATCGCCGAGCAGCTCTCTGCTCGCGTGTCGTTCCGTCGCGCGATGCGCAAGGGCATGCAGTCCGCCACCCGCGCCGGCGCCAAGGGCATCCGTGTCCAGGTCTCCGGTCGCCTCGGCGGCGCCGAGATGTCCCGCACGGAGTTCTACCGTGAGGGTCGCGTCCCGCTGCACACCCTGCGTGCGCAGATCGACTACGGCTTCTACGAGGCCCGCACCACCTTCGGCCGCATCGGCGTCAAGGTGTGGATCTACAAGGGTGACGTCACCGCCCGTGAGCTGGCCCAGCAGCAGGCTGCTGCGCCGCGCCCGAGCCGTGGCCCCCGTCGTGACGGTGCCGACCGTCCGGCCCGCGCCCGTCGCGAGCGTCCGGAGGCCGCCGCCACCGAGACCGCTGCTGAGGCCCCCGCCGCTGAGGCGACCGCAGCCAGCACTGAGGGAGAGCAGTCCTGACATGTTGATTCCTCGTCGAGTCAAGCACCGCAAGCAGCACCACCCGGGTCGCTCGGGCGCTGCCAAGGGTGGCACCAAGATCGCGTTCGGCGACTACGGCATCCAGGCCCTCGAGCCCGCCTACGTCACCAACCGCCAGATCGAGTCCGCTCGTATTGCGATGACGCGTTACATGAAGCGTGGTGGAAAGGTGTGGATCAACATCTACCCCGACCGCCCGCTGACCAAGAAGCCGGCCGAGACCCGCATGGGTTCCGGTAAGGGCTCCCCCGAGTGGTGGATCGCCAACATCAAGCCTGGTCGCGTGATGTTCGAGGTGTCCGGTGTGTCCGAAGAGGTCGCCCGTGAGGCCATGCGTCTGGCGATGCACAAGCTCCCCATGAAGTGCCGCTTCGTTCGGCGTGAGGGTGGTGACATCTGATGGCAGTCGGATCCAAGGACCTGGTGTCGGCGAACCTGCGTGGTCTCGACGACGACCGCCTGGTCGACGAGCTGCGCAAGGCCAAGGAGGAGCTGTTCAACCTCCGGTTCCAGTCGGCCACCGGCCAGCTGGACAACCACGGCCGCCTGCGCGCCGTCCGCAAAGGACATCGCCCGCATCTACACCGAGCTGCGTGAGCGCGAGCTCGGGATCGGGCAGAGCCCGAGTGCATCGGCCGAGGAGGAGTCGGCATGACCAAGAACACCAAGGACGACACCGTGGATGAGGCCGTGAAGGCGCAGGACCGCAACTACCGCAAGACCCGTCAGGGTTACGTGGTCAGCGACAAGATGGACAAGACCGTGGTGGTCGAGGTCGAGGACCGCGTCAAGCACGCGCTCTACGGCAAGGTCCTGCGGCGCTCGAGCAAGGTCAAGGCCCATGACGAGGACAACGCCGCCGGCATCGGTGACCGCGTCGCGATCATGGAGACCCGTCCCCTCTCGGCCACCAAGCGCTGGCGCGTGGTGGAGATCCTCGAGAAGGCCAAGTAAGCCACCTGCCGCCTCGGCAAGCCCATCTGTCATCAGACAGTCCAGTTCGGCCAGGCTCGCCCGCGAGGGTGAGAACCAGCACGACGAGTAGGAGTAAGAAGTGATCCAGCAGGAGTCGCGACTGCGTGTCGCCGACAACACTGGTGCCAAGGAGTCCTTTGCATCCGTGTCCTCGGTGGCTCGGGTCGTCGTTACGCCGGCATCGGTGACGTCATCGTCGCCGCCGTCAAGGACGCCATCCCCGGCGGCAACGTCAAGAAGGGCGACGTCGTCAAGGCCGTCATCGTGCGCACCACCAAGGAGCGCCGTCGCGGTGACGGGTCGTACATCAAGTTCGACGAGAACGCCGCCGTCATCCTCAAGGCCGACGGGGACCCCCGTGGCACCCGCATCTTCGGCCCGGTCGGCCGTGAGCTGCGTGAGAAGAAGTTCATGAAGATCATCTCGCTGGCGCCGGAGGTGCTCTGACCCATGGCTGACAAGAAGAAGATGAAGATCAAGAAGGGTGACACCGTCAAGGTGCTCACCGGCAAGGACCGCAACAGCATCGGCAAGGTCATCGCCGTCTACCCCGAGACCGAGCGGGTGCTCGTCGAGGGTGTCAACCGGGTGACCCGCCACACCAAGGCCGGTCAGAGCGCCCGCGGCACCCGCACCGGTGGCCTGGTCGTCCAGGAGGCTGCGATCCACGTCAGCAACGTCGCGGTCGTCGACCCTGACGACAAGAAGGTCGGCACGCGGATCAAGACCGCGTCGAGACCGTCGAGCGCGACGGCCGCACCAAGACCGTTCGCACCCGTGTCGCGGTGCGCTCGGGCAAGGACCTGTGAGAGAGACCATGACCCAGACTGAAGTTTCCGCAGCGGTGACGCCGCGCCTCAAGCAGCGCTACGCGGACGAGATCAGGGCCAGCTTGTTCACGCAGTTCGGCTACCAGAACGTCATGCAGGTGCCGGGCGTGGTCAAGGTTCGTCGTCAACATGGGTGTCGGTGACGCCGCCAAGGACGCCAAGCTCATCGAGGGCGCGATCAAGGACCTCTCGGCCATCACGGCCAGAAGCCCCTGGTCACCAAGGCCCGCAAGTCGATCGCCCAGTTCAAGCTGCGTGAGGGCATGCCGATCGGCGCGCACACCACGCTGCGCGGCGACCGCATGTGGGAGTTCCTCGACCGTCTCGTGTCGGTGGGCCTGCCCCGCATCCGTGACTCCGTGGCCTGTCGCCCCAGCAGTTCGACGGCAGGGGCAACTACACCTTCGGTCTCACGGAGCAGTCGATGTTCCACGAGATCGACCAGGACCGGATCGACCGCGTGCGTGGCATGGACATCACCGTGGTGACGAACCGCCACCAAACGACGACGAGGGCCGCGCACGTGCTCAAGGCGCTCGGCTTCCCCTTCAAGGAGAACTGACATGGCGAAAGACCGAGTGCCGGTCGGCCGCAGCGCTGGCAGCGCGTGTCAGGCGCGCCTTGAACTTCGGCTTCTTGTTGGCCTTGTTGACCAGGGCGGTCTTCGCCATGTCAGTTCTCCTTGAAGGGGAAGCCGAGCGCCTTGAGCAGTGCGCGGCCCTCGTCGTCGTTGGTGGCGGTCGTCACCACGGTGATGTCCATGCCACGCACCGGTCGATCCGGTCCTGGTCGATCTCGTGGAACATCGACTGCTCCGTGAGACCGAAGGTGTAGTTGCCCCTGCCGTCGAACTGCTGGGGCGACAGGCCACGGAAGTCACGGATGCGGGGCAGGCCCACCGACACGAGACGGTCGAGGAACTCCCACATGCGGTCGCCGCGCAGCGTGGTGTGCGCGCCGATCGGCATGCCCTCACAGCTTGAACTGGGCGATCGACTTGCGGGCCTTGGTGACCAGGGGCTTCTGGCCGGTGATGGCCGAGAGGTCCTTGATCGCGCCCTCGATGAGCTTGGCGTCCTTGGCGGCGTCACCGACACCCATGTTGACGACGACCTTGACCACGCCCGGCACCTGCATGACGTTCTGGTAGCCGAACTGCGTGAACAGCTGGCCCTTGATCTCGTCCGCGTAGCGCTGCTTGAGGCGCGGCGTCACCGCTGCGGAAACTTCAGTCTGGGTCATGGTCTCTCTCACAGGTCCTTGCCCGAGCGCACCGCGACACGGGTGCGAACGGTCTTGGTGCGGCCGTCGCGCTCGACGGTCTCGACGCGGGTCTTGATCCGCGTGCCGACCTTCTTGTCGTCAGGGTCGACGACCGCGACGTTGCTGACGTGGATCGCAGCCTCCTGGACGACCAGGCCACCGGTGCGGGTGCCGCGGGCGCTCTGACCGGCCTTGGTGTGGCGGGTCACCCGGTTGACACCCTCGACGAGCACCCGCTCGGTCTCGGGGTAGACGGCGATGACCTTGCCGATGCTGTTGCGGTCCTTGCCGGTGAGCACCTTGACGGTGTCACCCTTCTTGATCTTCATCTTCTTCTTGTCAGCCATGGGTCAGAGCACCTCCGGCGCCAGCGAGATGATCTTCATGAACTTCTTCTCACGCAGCTCACGGCCGACCGGGCCGAAGATGCGGGTGCCACGGGGGTCCCCGTCGGCCTTGAGGATGACGGCGGCGTTCTCGTCGAACTTGATGTACGACCCGTCACCGCGACGGCGCTCCTTGGTGGTGCGCACGATGACGGCCTTGACGACGTCGCCCTTCTTGACGTTGCCGCCGGGGATGGCGTCCTTGACGGCGGCGACGATGACGTCACCGATGCCGGCGTAACGACGACCCGAGCCACCGAGGACACGGATGCAAAGGATCTCCTTGGCACCAGTGTTGTCGGCGACACGCAGTCGCGACTCCTGCTGGATCACTTCTTACTCCTACTCGTCGTGCTGGTTCTCACCCTCGCGGGCGAGCCTGGCCGAACTGGACTGTCTGATGACAGATGGGCTTGCCGAGGCGGCAGGTGGCTTACTTGGCCTTCTCGAGGATCTCCACCACGCGCCAGCGCTTGGTGGCCGAGAGGGGACGGGTCTCCATGATCGCGACGCGGTCACCGATGCCGGCGGCGTTGTCCTCGTCATGGGCCTTGACCTTGCTCGAGCGCCGCAGGACCTTGCCGTAGAGCGCGTGCTTGACGCGGTCCTCGACCTCGACCACCACGGTCTTGTCCATCTTGTCGCTGACCACGTAACCCTGACGGGTCTTGCGGTAGTTGCGGTCCTGCGCCTTCACGGCCTCATCCACGGTGTCGTCCTTGGTGTTCTTGGTCATGCCGACTCTCCTCGGCCGATGCACTCGGGCTCTGCCCGATCCCGAGCTCGCGCTCACGCAGCTCGGTGTAGATGCGGGCGATGTCCTTGCGGACGGCGCGCAGGCGGCCGTGGTTGTCCAGCTGGCCGGTGGCCGACTGGAACCGGAGGTTGAACAGCTCCTCCTTGGCCTTGCGCAGCTCGTCGACCAGGCGGTCGTCGTCGAGACCACGCAGGTTCGCCGACACCAGGTCCTTGGATCCGACTGCCATCAGATGTCACCACCCTCACGCCGAACGAAGCGGCACTTCATGGGGAGCTTGTGCATCGCCAGACGCATGGCCTCACGGGCGACCTCTTCGGACACACCGGACACCTCGAACATCACGCGACCAGGCTTGATGTTGGCGATCCACCACTCGGGGAGCCCTTACCGGAACCCATGCGGGTCTCGGCCGGCTTCTTGGTCAGCGGGCGGTCGGGGTAGATGTTGATCCACACCTTTCCACCACGCTTCATGTAACGCGTCATCGCAATACGAGCGGACTCGATCTGGCGGTTGGTGACGTAGGCGGGCTCGAGGGCCTGGATGCCGTAGTCGCCGAACGCGATCTTGGTGCCACCCTTGGCAGCGCCCGAGCGACCCGGGTGGTGCTGCTTGCGGTGCTTGACTCGACGAGGAATCAACATGTCAGGACTGCTCTCCCTCAGTGCTGGCTGCGGTCGCCTCAGCGGCGGGGGCCTCAGCAGCGGTCTCGGTGGCGGCGGCCTCCGGACGCTCGCGACGGGCGCGGGCCGGACGGTCGGCACCGTCACGACGGGGGCCACGGCTCGGGCGCGGCGCAGCAGCCTGCTGCTGGGCCAGCTCACGGGCGGTGACGTCACCCTTGTAGATCCACACCTTGACGCCGATGCGGCCGAAGGTGGTGCGGGCCTCGTAGAAGCCGTAGTCGATCTGCGCACGCAGGGTGTGCAGCGGGACGCGACCCTCACGGTAGAACTCCGTGCGGGACATCTCGGCGCCGCCGAGGCGACCGGAGACCTGGACACGGATGCCCTTGGCGCCGGCGCGGGTGGCGGACTGCATGCCCTTGCGCATCGCGCGACGGAACGACACGCGAGCAGAGAGCTGCTCGGCGATGCCCTGCGCGACGAGCTGGCTGTCGACCTCGGGGTTCTTGACCTCGAGGATGTTCAGCTGGACCTGCTTGCCGGTGAGCTTCTCGAGCTCGCCACGGATGCGGTCGGCCTCGGCGCCGCGGCGACCGATGACGATGCCCGGGCGCGCAGTGTGGATGTCCACACGGACGCGGTCACGGGTGCGCTCGATCTCGAGCGGGAGATGCCGGCCCGCTCCATGCCCTCGGACATGAGCTTGCGGATGGCGACGTCTTCCTTGACGTAGTCGCGGTAGCGCTGACCCTCCTTGGTGGAGTCAGCGAACCAGCGGCTCTTGTGCTCGGTGGTGATACCGAGGCGGAAGCCGTGCGGGTTGACCTTCTGACCCATTAGCGGGTGCCTCCCTTTGGTGTCTTCGGCGTGACGACCACGGTGATGTGGCTGGTCCGCTTGTTGATGCGTGCCGCGCGGCCCTGGCCCGCGGGCGGAACCGCTTCATGGTCGGACCCTCGTCGACGAAGGCGGCGCTGATGACCAGGTCGCGCTCGTCGAACGCCTCGGAGGCCTTGTCGGCCTTGACCGGGCGTTGGCGATGGCGCTCTCGAGCACCTTCTGGATCGGGTCGGACGCGGACTGCGGCGCAACCGCAGCACGGCAATCGCCTCGACGCCTGCTTGCCGCGGATCAGGTCCACGATGCGGCGGGCCTTCTGGGGCGTGACGCGGACGTGCCGCGCACTCGCCTTGGCTTCCATCACGTTGTCCTTGTTGTCGGTGGAGGCGGTCATCAGCGACGACGCCCCTTCTTGTCGTCCTTCACGTGACCCTTGAACGTGCGGGTCGGCGCGAACTCACCGAGCTTGTGACCGACCATCGACTCGGTGACGAACACCGGACGTGCTTGCGGCCGTCGTGTGCACGGCGAGGGTGTGACCAGCATGTCGGGGCTGATGACGACCGACGCGACCAGGTCTTGATGACGTTCTTGGTACCCGCTTCGTTCTGGACGTCGACCTTCTTCTGAAGGTGGTCGTCGATGAAGGGGCCCTTCTTCAAACTGCGAGGCATGCTTCCAGGCTCCTATCAGCGCTTCTTGCCAGTACGACGGCGGCGAACGATCAGCTTGTCGCTCGGCTTGCCGGGGCGGCGGGTGCGGCCTCGGCCTGACCCCAGGGGCTGACCGGGTGGCGACCACCGGAGGTCTTGCCCTCACCACCACCGTGCGGGTGGTCGACCGGGTTCATGCGACACACGGACGTCGGCGCTTGCCCTTCCACCGCATGCGGCCGGCCTTGCCCCAGTTGATGTTGGACTGCTCGGCGTTGCCCACCTCGCCGACCGTGGCGCGGCAGCGCAGGTCGAACGTTGCGGATCTCACCGGACGGCATGCGCAGCTGCGCGTAGGGGCCGTCCTTGGCGACGAGCTGCACGCGCACACCGGCCGAGCGGGCGATCTTCGCGCCGCACCGGGCTTGAGCTCGACGGCGTGGATGACCGTACCGGTCGGGATGTTGCGCAGCGGCAGGCTGTTGCCGGGCTTGATGTCGGCCGAGGGCCGTTCTCGATGTTGGCGCCCTGCTCCAGGCCACGGGGGCCAGGATGTAGCGCTTCTCACCGTCGGCGTAGTGCAGCAGCGCGATGCGCGCGGTGCGGTTGGGGTCGTACTCGATGTGAGCGACCTTGGCCGGCACGCCGTCCTTGTCGTGGCGACGGAAGTCGATGACGCGGTAGGCGCGCTTGTGGCCACCACCGATGTGGCGGGTGTTGATGCGGCCGTTGCTGTTGCGTCCACCGGACTTCGTCAGCGGGCGGACCAGCGACTTCTCCGGCGTGGAGCGCGTGACCTCGACGAAGTCGGCGACGCTGGAGCCACGACGGCCAGGCGTCGTCGGCTTGTACTTGCGGATACCCATGGTTAGTGATCCCTTACGTTTCTCAGCGTGTCCGTCAGGCGCCGGCACCGAAGATGTCGATCGAGCCCTCGCGGAGGGTGACGATCGCACGCTTGGTGTCCTTGCGCTTGCCGATGCCGAACCGGGTGCGGCGGGTCTTGCCGACTCGGTTGAGGGTGTGGACGGAGTCGACCTTCACTCCGAAGACGCGCTCGACGGCGATCTTGATCTCGTCTTGTTGGCCGGGGGTCGACGATGAAGGTGTACTTGCCCTGGTCGAGCAGCGAGTACGACTTCTCCGACACGACCGGTGCGATCAGGATGTCGCGCGGGTCCTTGCCTGCAGCGAGGCTGCTCACTTGGTCTCCTCCTCGGCCTTGTCGTCCGCGTCGGCCTTGGCGGCCTTCGTGGCGGTGGCCTTCTTCGCGGCGGCCTTCTTGGCGGGCTTCTCAGCCTTCTCAGCCTTCTCAGCCTTGGCGGGCTTGTCGGCCTTGTCAGCCTTGGCAGCGGTCTTGGTGGCTTGGCGGGCTTCTCGTCCGCAGCCTCGTCGGTCACGATGGTGACCTCGACGCCACCGACCGGCTGGCCTTGGTGACGAACGCCTCGAGGC